>CAWDAW010000028.1:0-19869 GCA_963800345.1 uncultured Prolixibacteraceae bacterium
CGTTGAAACCCTCAGCTTTAAGTATTTCTGCAGTATATGTTCCAAAATTATCACTGGCGGCAATCACTAAAACAGGGAGTCTTGATTTTTCTTTTGTGCAACCGGTAATGGCATATAAAATAGCCAGAGCTGTAAAAAAAATAATATTGGCTTTCAAAATCCTTTTCATCGTTTAATCATTATAAATTCAGCATTTATGAACTACTCATTTATAGGTTTTTCAGCTTCCCTGGCAATTTGCAAGTAAATATTCCTGGCGTTTGCATAACGACTTTGTACCACTTCGAGCTCGTGAGTAAAATACTGATTCCATTCATTACCTGGTGATGTTTTTTCGATGAGGTTGTCAATCCAGGCAACAAAAAATTCAGCATCTTCGGCGCTCGCCCTTACCGGTTTATTTTTTATGGTGATATAAACGGGCGCAGTGTGGGTTTGATGTCCTTCGCTATTCATGCGGCGTGCACATATCCACCCACTTTCTGATACCGGTATCTTTGCTTTCAATACAACCGAATTCCCGGGAGATGCAATTCCCTCCAGATCACTGATTACATTACCATTAAATACAATTTCAACTTTGCCTGTCAATTCTTCTGTTGCGGTCCAATTAACAGTAACGTCAACTTCATCTTTCTTTTTCAGATTGATCTCATCACCCGGTTGATATTTTCCGTTTATTTTTAAATCGATAAATTCTTTATGCCCATTCCGGGCAACAACGGTTTTTCCATCCCGAATTCCTTCCACCCACTTCCGATAAGTAAATGGTCCTTGAACTTTTACATAAGTCAAAAGGGTTCCTAGTGGCTCACCGGCGTTGCATGGATAATCGGTACCGGCACACAAACCAAGTCTGAATCCACAGTTCAGCAATTTATAATAAGCATTTATTGTTGCATCGGCATTATAATTTCCATAATTGGACGATATGGATCCGTAAACGTCTTCTGAAAAAAAGTCTGTAGTTCCCAGGGCTGCTTCCACCGGATATTCGATTGGGATGCAACAATTCAAATTATTTTGAATGGTGTCATTTAAATACTCGGTATGGCAAAAACCTACAATTCCATTTTGTTTTCTGCCGTATTCAAGAATTTTATATGGTGATTCCTCCCATATCTGGTGAGCTTCAGTTAAACCGAGTAATACAACATGCCCACCGAGCGCCTTATGTTCAAAAGTTGTTCCAAATGGATCCCAGTGCCATTCAGCCTCATAATGGATGGTTCTTCCCGGAATTGACAACTGATAATCCTTTCCTGTAACTTTACGCAGGTCGGTTTCGCTGGGTTTAACTTCGGCATCGCCCATATCAGCCAAAACCGAAATTACAGCCAAATCATTCACTTCCATCATTTCTATAAATTTACTTTCAGGAAGAATTCCATCAACCTGTCCGCCACAGTCGCGATGCACATGCATATCGCCGGCATACCAACCGGCGGGCTCAGGTTTTAACCTTTCACCTTGATCTGGTTTTTGGGATATTTGACCAAGAGTTGTATTGTGCAACATAAAACTCGCAGAAATTGCAAACAAGTATACAATGGGTATTTTACCAATAATAGTGTTCATTTTTTCCATAGTAATTGTTTATTTTTTCGAAATGCCTGTCAAAGTAAATATGCATTTAGCTGGGATTGTTAGATTAAATTTTTGTTTTGAACCTTCTATCTCCCCGACATTGAATAGATTTTTAACACTGTCAGTATAAAAAAAGTCCATGTGGCTTACATTTTCAAGATTATCCAAATTAAATTGCACGTTAAGTTCAGTTTCTTTTGAGTTTATACCGGTTATGCTTAACCTGCCTGAATCTGTGTCACGAAAAGCCAAAACTGTTAATTTTGGCTCCGTATAGGTAGTTTTAATCTGAAAAGATCCGGAAGGCACAAACCTGAAAACCTGAGCCAATGCATAAAAATGTTTGCGTGTATAATAGGTGTTTGTGTTCTCATCCAAACCCAATATTCCCCAATAGCTCATAGCTCCATGATGTTCATAGTAGCTGTCATATCCTTCCCAAACTATGCAGGCAGATGCGCCATTTTTTAATAAATCCAGCAAATGTGTTACACATTCACAGGCATATTCATAGTTATATAAACCGGTTTCCCCGTGATCCAGGCCATCGCGCCAGGCATTAAACTCAGTTATCCATAATGGAATCTGGGGATAATTGGAATGTTGAATAAAAGAATCAACCGGAGCATAATATCCACCATAACTGTGAAAACCGAAAAAGTGCACGCGGGACATTATTAAGCTATCATTCATCACAACCGGCATGTACTGATCAATGCCAACATTCATATTGGCAACATCGGGCGAAACAAGTTTAACTCTGTTTAAACCTAAATCATTTAGCCTTTCAACCAATTTACGTTCAATCCGAACAAATTGTACAGGATCTGAATGTGGGCCTTCGATTTGCTTGTTGGTCAGGTCGGTTTCATTAATGGGAGAATATAATCCAATTTTTAAATGTCTTGTGTTGATTGCATAATCCAGAAAGGAAACATGCATTTCCACAAATTCGTCCTCCATTTTCGGAAAAATAATATTGTAGCCCATCCACTTCGGAATACCGCCCATTACACTGATGATGAGATTGTCAGTTATTCCTTTTGAATTTAAATACTCTATTTCGCTCCATATCTTTTCAAATTTGGGCGTTTCATATAATTTTTTGTAAAAATCACGGTTAAAGTCAAAAGGATTGTCGTTGTCATTAATCACTTCCCAATCTTTCTCCGTTTCCACAACAACGCGCCAAATGGTTGCATTTAATGAGTCAATAAGTTTATCCATTGCAGGAATCATCCCGGTATTTCCCCATGATGCTGTGTTGGCATTTACTCCAAAACCATCAATTTGCTGTAGTTTAACAGCCCCATCAATTTGAATAAATACATCAACATGTTGTTGACCTGATATACTATTCAATAAAAGGAAAAAATGGATGCCAACCAAGCCAATTATTTTTATAAAAATTCCCTGACACTTTCTCATTCAGTAGGTTTTATGTAAGTTTTTATTCGATGATTATTTTTCCGGCTTGTGCACGTTGAATTGTTAAAGCATAATCTCCATCGCCCAAATTTCTAAGCGAGTAACCTGAATTTTCGGGATTTTTGTACAACTTCAGTCTGACACCATTTTCTGTGATTGTTTTTGGGCTAAATGCCACGCGCAGGTATTCAATTCCGTTGTTGCCTGATGCGGTATATTCAATGCGATTTTTTAAATATGAAACATTTTTCAAAATACCTTCGGAATATAAAATATGATTTTCACCAGGAGGAGCCCATTCGGGTAAAGCTGCAAAAACGTGGTAAAACATACGTGGGCATTCACCGTAACAATCAGACCACCAGCTGTTAATCCAATCACTAAACGGGCTTTCATAAGCTTTGCCGGCGGAGTCATTGCAATAGGTTACCCAGTTAAGAGCGCGAAAAGCTTTTTCTTTGTAGGTTTCATCGCCCGACAGAGCATACCAGCGGGCACATTCCGCGGCGTATCTGGCGGTTTGATAATCCATTTTATACATAAACGAATCCTGTTCTCCTACAATGTTAGCCCCATACATGGTGGATTTTTCACCGGGCGCTGTTCTGAAAATAAAATAATCTTCAGTCCATTTTATGAGCTTTGGAATATGGTTTTTCCAATTCGTGTCAAGTTCAGGATAATCGAACAAGGCAAGTGTCATATTACTTGCACTTAGGTTACTTTTATAAGTATTAATATTCCAGTGTGTATCACTGTGCCCATCGGTCCAATAGCCTGTTTGCATTGGAAACTGAAGCAAAAATGCTTTTGCTTTGTCGCGTGCTTCGGCGTATGCTTGTACGTCTCCTGTTTTTGATTTTACCAGGTTGTCAAGCAAAATGTAAGCACCTGTCCAGTTAGCTCCATATTCGGCAGTAATCTTACCTGAATCCATTATTACCCTATACGGCCAGACTGATTTTTCAGCGCTCCCTTTCCTCGCATTTTCAGCCAATACATCAGCAACCTGAATAGCTGCGGAAAGATATTTTTTATTGTCTGAAAACTTATACATTCTAAAGTATGCCAAACCCATTTCGGCAGCATGATCAACTTGAATTTCATGCAGAGCAAGTTTTCCTTCGTTTGTAAATCCACGGAAAATGGTATCTCCTGCATTTGTTGTTGTATATGGGAAGTTGGGCCATGCAAAACCGGATGGGCTGGTTCCATGTTCCATATAATAATCCATCATCTTCGTGATGATGTTCATAACACTGCTATCTCCCGTATAGGCATAATAAAGCCGGGCATTTTCAAACCAGTTTGGAATTTTTTCACCTATATCATTCATCCAGTTATCTGGCTCTAATTGTCCGTTTTTATCAACGAATGCACAGTAAAAATAATATTGCGGATAATCAGAGCGGGGAGAAGGTCCCGGAGAATTTGGCACTTTTGTTTTAATAAAATTCCATCGAAGATGTAAAAAATGATCATAAGCTTTTTCCTGTGGCGAATACCAGGGGAGTATTTTGTTTGTACTATCAAGTACCAATTTGTGTCCACAAAAGGAATCGGTAGAGATTTTCGATTGTGAAAATCCTGAATTTACTGTAAATAAGAAGAATATTACAGACAGTGTTATATAGCAGGTTTTTTTCATAATTCTTTTTGTTAGCACCTAAATGGATGAAATTCAAAAATGTAATCTATCAAGAGATGAATTTGGCAGTTTTCATGTTCAATACACCTTGAATTGTATAAATTAAAAATGATTTCCTGTTGATTTTGCATGATGTAAATTTTATTATCTGCTTTGTTATCATTAAATATTCGTGAAATAACAAAGATTTTCTTTGGTTTTAAAGTTAAGAAAGTTTTCATATCTGCATTTCAATTTATCTTCCGAACTGATTCATTTCTTTTACTGCAGGAGGAGAATATTCAGGATTTGTTGTGAATATTCTTGAGTCAACTATACTTTGATTACATACAATTTTGCTTTTAGGAAATCAGAAAATATTAAAAATCTTGTGACGGGATGTTTTCTAAAATTTAAATTGTAAAGGGTATTTCTTCAAAAAAGATTTATTCTAAAGAGAATATGGTAATTTCATAGAATTAAAATTTCAATGGTGGTTTAGCACCTTTGGGAGTGATCCCTTAATATGCTTTAATATGGAAAACATCAACTATAATTTTAAGTCATTGCCCGGCTACGAAAATTTCGAAGCTACCACACAAATTATTATTGCTGAGATTCTACGTCGTGAATTGCCTTTCGAAGTCATTGACGCTGATAATAATTTAATTTCGGTGACACACAATAACAAAGAGTTTATAATTCATGAAGGAACTATTTCCGACGCGAACAGCCTGATTGCCTATTGGATATCAAATGATAAATGGATGACCCGGCAGTTTCTCAGGCGAAAAGAAATAAACCATGCAAAAGGTATTTTGCTGGAGCGCGGATATCATGCAGACCTTTTGGAAGCTGTTTGTTTGCCAGCAGTGGTAAAGCCCGTTAATACAGATCATGGTATCGCAGTCAGCACCAATTTAAAAACAGTTAGCGAACTCTTACCGGCAGTTGATTATGCTTTTCAGTTTGCTGAAAAAGTTATTGTTGAAGAATTCTTCCCCGGACAGGAATACAGGTTTCTTGTGATAGATTTTGTAGTCAGGGCAATTGCCTGCCGCGAACCTGCCAATGTAACCGGCGACGGAACATCGAACATCCGGCAGCTAATTGACAAAAAAAATGAAGGTCGCGGCAACGATTACAGACATCCGTTGTTAAAGATAATTATCGATGAAGAAGTTAAAAGGCATTTACACGCCGAATCAATTTCATTGGAAACTATTTTGAAAAAAGGAGAAAAAATATTTTTGCGTAAAAATTCGAATTTAAGTACGGGTGGAGACAGTATCGATGTAACAGATGAGATTCCCGTGTTTTACAAAGATGTTGCTGTTAAAGCAGCACAATCAGCAGGATTGAAAATTGCCGGAATCGATATCATAATAAAAGATACTGAAGAGGAACCTTCGCCTGAAAATTATATTGTGGTTGAGTTGAATGCACCGGCAATGTTGTCAATGCACAATTATCCTTATATCGGAAAAAACCGCCATGTAGAAAAATATGTTCTTGATAGTATTTTGAATTCGAAGTAATTTTTTGCTATTAATTAGGAAAATTGAATGACAGAAAAAGAAAAAAAAATTGAGATAAAGCATAAATCGCAACTAATCGAATATTTTGAACAGGGATGCAAACCAAGGGAAAAATGGGGCATCGGCACAGAAAATGAAAAGTTTCTGTTTCACAGCAGCAATTTTAAACGGCTTGGCTTTAATCAGCAGGAACCTGGAATAAGTGACATACTTGCACAAATGCAACATAGCGGATGGCACCCCATTTTAGAAGGGGAAAAAACAATTGGACTTCGTAAAAACGGGGCATCCATCACGCTGGAACCCGGCGGTCAATTTGAACTTTCGGGCCAAAAGATTAAAACAATTCAAGAAACATTTATCGAAACCAGGAGACATTTTATGGAGCTGAATTCGATTTGTGTGAAATACGGATTTTTCAGTCTTCCTTTGGGTGTCGACCCTTTATCGACACTCGAAGAGGTGCCCTGGGTGCCAAAAGAACGATACAGGTGGATGAAGAATTATATGCCTTTCAAAGGACAACTGGGGTTGGAAATGATGGCTAACACTGCATCTGTTCAGGTTAACCTGGACTATGCCAGTGAAAACGATATGGTAAAAAAAATACGTGTTTCGCAAGCACTGCAGCCAGTTGTTACGGCAATTTTTGCCAACTCACCTTTTTCGGCTGGAAAACCAAATGGCTATTTAAGTTACAGGTCACACATTTGGAACAATACAGATCCCGACCGTTGTGGGTTTTTACCCTTCATTTTTGATGAAGGATTTGGATTTGAACGGTGGGTTGACTATTTGCTGGACGTACCAATGTATTTTATATACAGCAATGGTAACTATCTCCCTGCAAATGGTCTCACATTCAGGGAATTTTTTGAGGGAAAACATATATTAAAACCAACATTGGAAGATTGGGAAACGCATGTTTCATCCGTTTTTCCCGATGTACGGCTCAAACAATACATTGAAATGCGGGGAGCTGATGCCAGTTGTGTTTCTCACATTGCTGCACTTTCCGCTTTATGGGTTGGCTTATTGTACGACAACCAAAGTCTGGAAGAAGCCTTTGAACTTATTTCCGCCTGGAACATTGACGAAATTCAGGAGTTACGTTTGCAGGTACCAATAAAAGCGCTGAATGCTGCGAGTGGTAACCTGCATGCAGGAAACATTTCAAAACATATATACCGACTAGCGATGGAGGGACTTACACGGCGAGCTAAACTTCGTGGATCCGAAAATGAAAGCCGGTTTCTGGCTCCCGTTCGCGAAATTACTGAAAACGGAATTACCCAGGCAGAAATGCTGCTTCAGCGTTACAATGAGAAAGAAGGAGAACTTGCCGGAATTGGTTTACAACTGGCAAAAAAAGCAAATGGAGGAGTGCGCAAAAATTTAAGAGACAAAAAACAGAAAACCGAAACATGCTTTCGAAACTGAAATTTTTATTAAAATACACGCATCAATACCGCTGGTGGTACACAGGTGGAATCATTTTCCTTGTTCTTACTGTATGGATTTCTATAACCATTCCCGGCTTTATTCAGAAAAGCATCGATTTGATTGCTGGGGGACGCGCTGGAAATGAAGCTGATTTTAACAGAAATGTATTAATAATTGTTGGTCTGGCAGTAGGATTAATACTGGTAAGAACCCTTTCGCGGATACTGATTTTTTTCCCGGCCCGCCTGATTGAACGACAGCTTAAAGGTGAAATGTTCAAAAAGCTGGCTTCCTTCGGAAAAGATTATTACGACAATAACCCCACAGGAACCATTATTTCGCGCGTAAATAATGATATTAACGGGGTACGAATGATTACTGGATTTGGCATTTTACAAATCGGAAATATTCTTTTGTCGTTGTCGGTAACACCATACAAAATGTGGAAACTGGCGCCAATGCTAACGTTGTATTGTATTATTCCGATGATTGTTGTATTCGTAATTGTCCGCTTCGGGATGGTGGTGATGGTTAAAAATACAGAATTCAGAATGAATACGCTGCAAAAACTTTCAGGGAAAATTATATCCTTCCTTTCGGGCAACAGCGTGATAAAAAGCTATAACATTTATGACCATGCCGAAGAAAAGGTTCAAAAAGAAAATATTTCGTATTACGATGCTACCTTAAAAATTTCCTGGATACGCTCTTTTGTTTTACCGCTGCTTTCCAATCTCGGTCAGATTTTAAAAATTATCATCTTTTTTGTAGGTGGGGTGTATGTTATCAACGGACAATTTACCATCGGCGAACTCACCGAATATATTGCTTACGCTGCACTATTAAGCCAGCCGGTTATGGGTTTGGGATGGGTTCTCACTATTTTTCAGCAAGGTTTTGTTGGCATTGGCAGCATACAAACAATAATGGACAGAAAAGGAACCGATGATGAAAGAAAACCGTTGCCTGAATCGGAAAAAGTTAAACTTTTTAAAAACGGAATTCATTTTAAAAACCTGAACTACACCTATCACAACGGTGAAAAACCTGTGCTGAATGATATTTCATTTTCAATAAAACCCGGTCAGGTGGTAGGTATTACAGGAAAAGTGGGGTCAGGAAAAACGACTTTGATTCAATGCTTAAATGGATATTTGCGACCTGAAAAAGGTCAGATTTTCTTTGGTGAAAAAGATGCATATTTCTTGAAAAGCGAAGATATTCGTTCAGTAGTAAATACAGTAAGTCAGGATGTTTTTCTGTTTTCAGATTCCATAGAAAACAACATTGGGCTCACTTCAGACAAAGAAATTCTAATGGATCGGCTTAAAGATGTGATTTACAAAAGTGCTTTTGCCGATGAATTGACACGTTTTCCGATGCATGAAAAAACAATGGTAGGTGAAAAAGGGATAATGCTGTCAGGAGGTCAGAAACAACGGATTAGCCTTGCGCGGGCCCTTTATAAACAGGGCGATCTTTTAATTCTCGATGATGTTTTTTCAGCAGTTGATACCGAAACCGAGCGCTTTCTTATCAATCAAATTGTGGAAAACCATGCCGTGAAAAGTATTGTCGTTATTTCGAATCGCATAAGTGTGCTGGAGAAAACAGATTTTACCATTGTACTGGAAGACGGACGGATAGCAGCCAAAGGCAGTCACCGGGAACTGATGAAGCAATCGGGTTTCTACCGGGATATACTTAAACTGCAGCAGGAAGGAGAACTCAAAAAGGATAGGCAGAAATGACAAGGGGCACAAAAAATATTGTCAAAAACATGGATTGGCAGCTTTTCAGGAAGTTTGCCGGCTACTTTAAACCACACAAAAAGTGGTTTTACCTGAGTATTGCCTCTATTCCTGTTACAACTGCCGCTGGCATTCTGTTTCTTTGGCTGGTGGAAAATATTGTGGACAATTACATTGTTCCGGGTAATGTTGATGGCTTGATCAAACAGGTACTCTTTCTGGCCGGAGTGCTTATGATTAACATTTTCTTTGATGGATTTTACAGCTACTCCTTCTCAAAAGCCGGTGGACTGGCAATTGTTGATCTTCGTAAACAGCTGTTTGGTAAATCTTTGCGTTTTCCTTTAAGTTACTTTGATAAAAAACCAATTGGAGTAACACTTTCCCGTCTGACCAGTGACATGGAATCAGTTTCGGAATCATTTGCCACCGGAGTACTTGGTTTACTGGCCGACAGTATTAAAACCCTGGCGCTTGTAGGCTATCTTTTTTACATAAACTGGCGCCTCACCTTTGTTTTGTTAATGGTGGTTCCGTTAATCATTATCACAATAAACTTCCTGCGCAAAAAAATACGAAAAGCATTCGATACTTCACGCACCAGCCTTGCCAAATCGGCTGCATATCTCCAGGAATCATTAAATGGAATGAAAACAGTTCAGCTTTTTGCCGCCGGGGAGAAAGTTTTGACAAAGTATGACGACCTGAACAAACAGTTTTGCGATGCCCAAAATAAATCGAATGTATATGATTCTTTCCTCTATTCGATTGTGGAAGGAATCACGGCTGTGGCCACTGCACTGGTTATTTGGTACGGGGCCATCCAAATCTGGGATTACGGTTATACCCTGGGAGTGTTAATTGTATTTGTTACAACACTGGAGCGGCTTTTTGTTCCTGTAAAGCAATTTGCCCAGCAAATATCAACTATTCAACGTGCGATGTCAGCTCTTGACCATATCAGCGAATTATTTAATCAGAAGATTGAGGATCCAGCAGCCGAACTATTGGATAATCAGCCGGAAGCAATAGCACTGCAGGAAATTGAGTTTAAAAATGTTTGGTTCAGGTACTCTGAAGATAGCCCCGATGTTTTGAAAAATGTATCTTTTAAAATTCAAAAAGGCGATCGGATGGCTTTGGTTGGCACAACGGGATCCGGAAAATCAACCATCATCAGGTTGCTGGCAAAAACCTATACTGGCTACCGCGGGTCCATAAAAATAAATGGTACCGAACTCGCAAGTTTGCCCATTTCCCGCATTCGCGAAACCATTTCGATTATGCAACAGGATATTTACATGTTCAATGACACTGTTGAGTTCAATATAGCGCTGGGGCGCAAGTTCATTTCCAAAAGTGATGTAGAACAGGCAGCTTCGTTTGTATATGCCAATTATTTTATCGAACAACTACCCGGCGGTTACAACTTTGTGATTCAGGATAATGGAGATAATCTTTCAAAGGGACAGGCTCAACTGATTTCTTTTGCGCGGGCAATTGCAGGCAAAAGCGAACTGATAATCCTTGATGAGGCAACCAGCGCAGTAGATTCAATAACAGAGCAATACATTCAAAAAGCCATCGCAAATATTTTTTCTGCAAAAACAGTTATTGCAGTAGCACATCGGCTCAGTACCATAAAAAATTCAGATATCATTCTTGTTTTGGAAGATGGTCAAATTATTGAAAGGGGCAATCATCAGCAACTCCTTAAACAAGACGGTAAATATGCAAGGCTTCTTCACCAGTTTGAGGAAGAAAATAAACCGGAATAGTAATCTTTCCGCGAGTGACTCAGGAGATTTTTCCGGTGATATCGGAAGCAATCTGAAAAATGTATTGGCTGAAATTAAAAATATAAAAACAAAAGAATAATAGTTCTACTTCACCTGATTTTTTCATTATTGTTCTTATAAGAAATATTTCAACATTTTACAGTATTATGTCTTTTTATGCTGGCTCCCCAGGTAGTCGGAACTTGCAAGCTGTTTGTTTTATTTAAACAATAGTTACAACTTTAAAAAACTAATTATAAAAAAACGATGAAAAGAATAATGGCTTTGGGAATATTGCTGCTAATTATAGCAACATCCACATATGGATTGTGGGCAATGAAATCTAATCAAAAACATGAAGGAACAGCAAATGAGAATAACAATCACTCGCAGTGGTCTGGTAAAAAGATCGCATTTTTAGGCGACTCCATGACACAGAAAAGAGACAGTTCAATAAAGGTTTATTGGGAATTTCTTGCCGACCTGATGGAGATAGAGCCGATTGTTTATGGCATAAGTGGCAACCAATGGGATGGAATTTTAAAACAAGCCCACAAGTTAAAACAGGAAAATGGTACAGATATCGATGGCATTCTTATTTTTGCCGGGACCAACGATTACAACCATAACACACCCCTGGGAAATTTTTACGATGAAACTTCTAAAGAAACCAATTTCAATGGTAAAATTGTTACCCGAAAATACCGAACATTAATTGAAGACGACTCAACCTTCTGTGGTCGGATAAACAAGGTAATGGCTTTTTTAAAACAAAATTATCCGGACCAGCAAATTGTGATAATGACACCAATTCACAGGGGATTTGCAAAGTTCAGTGAAAGTAATGTACAGCCCGAGGAAAATTTTTCAAACGATTTGGGCCTGTATATCGATGACTATGTTAATGTATTAATAAAAGCCTCTTCAGTATGGGCTGTCCCACTTATCGATCTTTATTCAATAAGTGGTCTTCATCCAGTGCTGGATTCATATACAAAGTATTTTTCAAATGCAGATACTGATCGCTTGCATCCAAATTCTGCCGGTAATTTTCGCTTGGCAAAAACAATACAACATCAAATGTTAGCACTGCCTTCTATCCTGTTGCCGAAATAAATAAAGAATTTATTCTTGAATTAACATTTTGCCCCCGATATAATACTTGGGTTATGGTTTACAAAAAAGCTGACTATTTCTAATCAGCTTTTCTTTAGCTCCCATAATCGCATGAACTTGCAAGCTAATTCATTGGAACAGGTGTAATTTTTCCACTCATTTCTTATCCGTTTAGTTGACCGACGGAGTAACAACAAATTTGCGAAATTCCACAGGCCCGTGATCACCCTGAATCATAAATGGACCAGGTTCACCTTCTTTGCTGTCGAGCGAGCCACCTGTTATTCCGGGAATAGGACGGTTAGAAATAACTTCTATTCCATTCAGCACAACAGTAACATGGCGACCAACCAGCGTAACTTCATACGTCTGCCATTCTCCCGGCTTTTTAGCAGCGTAAACTGCCGGAGCAATAAAACCATAAATACCACCTAAACTAACGAGATCAGTTCTTCCTTTTGAATCCTCAATCTGAAGTTCATGACGGCCACGAAGATAAATTCCACTGTTACTTCCTTCGGGATACCTGAATTCAACACTGAGTTTAAAATCGTTAAATTTTTGATTGCTAACCAGGTTGCCACCCGATTCGGTGTTAACCATTACACCACCTTTCATCTGAAATTTATTATTCGCCGGAATTATCCACCGATCCATATTCTCGGTAATAAGATTTATGGGGTTACCCCAAATTGGCGGTTCTTTTCTTTCCAGCGACGGAGCCCGAACACCTGTCCATTCCAACTTATTACCAGCAAGCATTTGATATCCCGAGAGCTTATCATCTTTTAAAGTAAACTCGAAATAAAGATCATCAATATCCATCCACTGCGGAGGAATTGTAAAATGGTATTTATCCGTGCTGGCATCATAGATAACTTCTGCTATTGGCCTTGCACTGCCTTCGTATCCAACATAGTAACCCACAAGAGTGGAAAAGCCTGATAATTTAACTTCAAGCCATCCGGGGAAACCATTTGAAGCCATTAATCCGTGTCTGAAAAGTCCGAGATTCTCCATCTGATCATTAGTCATATTTATGGTAAGATCCCACTTTCCAATTAATGGCGAGTCACTTTCAACGCGCTGTGCCTGCACAGGAACAAAACCAATTAGAGTAAATACAAACAATAAAATTAAAGTTTTTAGTTTTTTCATAGCATTTCTATTTTGATTAGTAAAATGACAATTTTGCTTTTATAAACACAAATCTACTTAAAATCAGTATTTGTTTGATTAACACACTTCCAATTTTTCAATTAAAATACCTTATTATGTATGCATTTAGATCTGTTTGTTTAATCTTTCCTGACTTTTCCAATACTTTAATTCAAAAAATAGGACATAAAAAAAGGTCAACCGAAACCGATTGACCTTTTTAGCTCCCCAGGTAGGACTTGAACCTACGACCTACGGATTAACAGTCCGCCGCTCTAACCAACTGAGCTACTAGGGAATATTTGTTTTTTCAGAACGTTTGCTTTTCTAAAAAGCGTTGCAAAAATAATAGCTTTTCCTAAAAGAAAAAATTTTTTCAAATAAATATTCAAAATACCTCTTTTGTCTTAATATTAACCACTTTTGTGCGCTTACCTTTGGGAACACTCATATTGAAAAATATGGATTATCCTTAAAATCAGCAAAAATATTACCTTTAACAACTGCAAAAAATATTCATTTACATCAATATGAAATACAAAAAATATATTCTGTTTGGGCTGATAATTAGCTTTTTACTATTTGTTGGGGAAACTGGTTTTGCCCAAAGTTTTACTGTGGAGGTACAAATAAAAAACCAACCGGATAACACAATCATTTTCGGATCGGTAAAAGGCGATGATTTTACAGCAATCGATAGTACCTCACTAAAACAGTCGTTTGGCAAAATAACATTCACCTTCCCCGAAAATGCTCACCCAGGAGTATACCGCATTATTTTAGGTAATACCACTGCAGGTAAAATATTAAACGAATCACCACAATTTATTGATTTTATTTTCGACAATGAAAACCTTGTTTTTGAAACCGATTTTAAAGCGCCCGTTGATAATTTGAAAGTAATCAAATCAAAAGAAAATACAGTCTGGTTTGGTTTTTTGGCAAAAGACAAAGTTATCAGACAGAGTATTGAACTGCTGGCAAATGAAATCGACAATTATTGGATAAAAGGCGACACTGCAAAAGTTATAACCAAAGCCAACGAATTCAATCAGCTTCAAATGGAGCGGGATATGTTTATTTCAAAAACTCTTGACGAAAACCGGGGTTTGTTTGCTTCACTAATGATTAAAAACCTGCGTGAACCACTTCTCGATGGTTATTTAACGCCTGCCGAGCGCAAACAGACATATAAAAACGAATTCTTCAAAACGGTTGATTTTAGTGATCCTTTGCTGATAAACTCAACAATTTATACAGACAATATTTTTAAATATTTAGTTAAATATAATCAGTATGATTTCACACAGAATCAACGAGAAGCGGAATACATAAAAGCACTTGACATGATTGTGCCGGCCATAAAACCGAACAATGAAGTTTACAGATTTTTAATGGCATACCTGGTTCATGGTTTTGAAGTTTTGGATATGGATAACGTTACCGGTTATATTTCGAAGAAGTATAGTTTTCCGCAATAAAAGCAAAACAGATAATACAATTTTGATTATTAGCGTAATTTGTTTTTATTGGTTTTTGTCATTTCACTTTTCAATATTCACCATATATGAAAGAAATTGAACCGTTTATATTTATATATTATTTTAGCCAAAAATTTTAAGTCATGATTCCAAAAATTTCAAAAATAGCAGAACTGCAGGAGAATACTTCAAGAGCAGTATTAATTGACAATCTCAATCTATTTTCATATTCAGATTTTACTGAAGCGGAAAAAAATTACATAACCCAAAAATTGGAAAAGACCAACGATTGCGTTGTAAACAAATATCCACTGGTGCATTTCTTTTTTAAACCAAAAAATGAAAAGGAAAACCATGTCGAAGTTGAAGAAGCCCGGAAAGCAGGCTCAAAATTGTTTGATATTTTGAAGGAGGATAAAATCGAAATCTTACAAATTTCGGATTTTAGTAAGTTGGAATTGGGTTTGGCTTTTATTGAAGGTTTACTGTTGTCGTGTTATTCGTTTGACAAATACAAAAAGGAAAAGGACGATTTTGAATTAAAGGAAATTTTTATTGCAAATAGTAAAATCACGGACATCCAAATTGAAGAAATTATAAATATTAGCACAATCCGTTTTTTATGCCCGGAATTTAGTTAACGAACCACTTTCATATTTAACAGCAATACAATTTTCAAAAGAGATTGAAAAAATGGGTGAAGAGGCTGGTTTTTCAGTAGAAGTTTTTCACAAACAAAAAATCGAAACCCTGAAAATGGGTGGTTTACTCGCAGTTAACAAAGGCAGCATCGACCCTCCAACATTCACTATTTTGGAATGGAACCCGGAAAATGCAAAAAACTCAAAACCTGTTATTTTGGTTGGTAAAGGTGTAGTTTTCGATACGGGTGGGTTGAGTCTGAAACCTACAGCAAAATCGATGGATTACATGAAATGCGACATGGCAGGCGCGGCAGTCGTGGCATCCACAATTTACGCCCTGGCAAAAAACAAAATTGCTTTACATGTAATTGGACTTGTTCCGGCAACCGATAACCGTCCGGATGGAAATGCTTATGTGCCGGGTGATGTAATTACAATGTTTGACGGGACGACTGTTGAAATCAAAAACACCGATGCCGAAGGCCGCCTGATTTTGGCAGATGCGTTAAGTTATGCTAAAAAATATGCTCCTGATTTGGTTATTGACATTGCAACTTTAACCGGTGCCGCTGATATTGTAGCCGGAAAATACGCTTCCGTTGTAATGGGTAACACAAAAGATTACCTCCAAATTTTGAAAGACACAGGGAATGAAACTTACGAGCGATTAATCGAGGTACCACTTTGGGAAGAGTATGCGCTCCCTTTAAAATCGCCGATTGCTGATTTGAATAATCTGGGCAGTAGGGAAGCACAATCTACAATAGCCGGTAAATTCCTCGAACATTTTACGGATTACAGCTGGATTCATCTCGACACCGCCGGAACTCCTTTTCTGGATGAAAAAGACAGTTATCGCCCAGTCGGCGGAACTGGTTTTGGCACACGGCTGCTTTATAACTTTTTGAAAAAAATCAATTAAAAAATTAACTTTGCGGCACTTTAAAAGGAATTTCGATCAATAAGAAACTGAACAAAATGGGAAATCAGGATACAATCAGGGTAGGTATTACACAGGGCGATATTAATGGTATCGGTTACGAAGTTATCATTAAAACACTGATGGAACCACACATGATAGATTTATGTACGCCAATTATTTACGGCTCTCCAAAAGTTGCAGCTTACCACCGCAAAGCACTGAATATTGATAATTTAAGCTTCAACCATATCCGACATGTAAACGAAGCACATTCAAAACGGATAAACATTATAAACTGCATTGACGACAATGTGCGGGTTGAGCTTGGTAAATCGACACGCGAAGCTGGAGAATCTTCATTTAACGCGCTGGATGCCGCTTGTACAGATTTGGAACAAGGTTTAATTGACGTGGTTGTAACTGCCCCAATCAATAAAGACAATATTCAAAGTGAACATTTTAATTTCCCCGGTCATACCGAGTATCTGGCGCAACGATTTAAAACAAATAATTATGTGATGCTGATGGTTAGCGAAACCATGAAAATGGGTGTTGTTACTACTCACATGCCGCTTTCAGAAGTTGCAAAAAACATAACCAAAGAAGCAATCCTTTCAAAACTCAGGATAATCTCACATTCGCTGCAACAGGATTTTTCGATTACAAAACCACGTATTGCTGTTTTTGGATTGAACCCGCACGCCGGCGACAACGGATTGCTTGGAAAAGAAGAAAACGACATCATACTTCCTGCCATTCTCCAGGCAAAGAAAGAGGGGATTATTGCCCTGGGACCATATCCGGCTGATGGTTTTTTTGGTTCCGAGGATTATCGGAAATTCGATGCAATACTTGCCATGTACCACGATCAGGGTTTAATTCCCTTCAAAATGGCCTCATTTGAACATGGAGTTAATTATACTGCCGGTTTGCCCATCATCCGCACTTCACCGGCGCATGGCACAGCATATTCTATTGCAGGAGAGGACAAAGCTTCACCTGTATCGTTCAGGGAAGCTATGTTTTTGGCAGTCGATATTTTTAAAAACCGCATTATTCATGAAGAAATAAGCAAGAACCCGCTAAAAACATACAATGTCAATCCTAACCAGGTGGATGAAAGTGTGAATTTTGAAGAGGATGACGATCACAATTAAACAATAGAAAATGTACGAGTTTATCCGGGGAATTATTGTTGAACGCAATCCGGCGCACATTATTTTTGAAGCCGGTGGTGTTGGCTATTTCATCAATATTTCATTAAATACCTACAGCAAATTCAACAACAAAAAAGAGGGCTTGATATATCTGCACCAGGCAATTCGCGATGATGCACATGTTTTATATGGTTTTGCCGATAAAAGTGAACGCGATCTTTTCAGAAATCTGATTTCGGTGAACGGGGTTGGATCTGGTACAGCAATTATGATGCTTTCTTCGTTAACACCCGACGAAATTGCCGCTGCCGTTACAACTGAAAATGTTGCTGTACTAAAAGCTGTAAAAGGAATCGGAATTAAAACAGCACAGCGCATCATTATCGATTTAAAGGATAAACTCGGAAAGTTGTACGAAACAGACCAATTTTTCCTTTCGCCAAACAATACTATTCTAAATGAATCGTTATCAGCATTAGTCATGCTCGGATTCGTAAAAAGGGACGCAGAGAAAGTTGTATCAAAGATACTTCAGGAGCAACCGCAATCGACCGTTGAAGGCGTGATTAAACAAGCGTTAAAAAGGTTATAAACGGGAATGAAACCAGGCCAAAATTTGCAGAAAATATTCTACTTTCTATTTTTTACATTTCTACTTCACCTAGCCAAACCGGGCGATGCTGTAAATAATGTGGAAAATTTGTTTATTACCAATATCCAGGTTCAGGATACGGTTGAAATTGACACAACCGGAACACTTCCTTTTCCATTTAAAGATCAGCCTGCTTTTGGTTCAACAAAAACCGATTCCTTAAAACTTTTCCTGAACCAACCCAGCAACATTAAGTACGAAGTTGAATACGACCCGATTACTGGTCAGTATGTGTTTTACGAAAAAGTGGGCACGCTAAACTACCGGCTCCCACAAACCATGTCGCTTGAGGATTATATTGATTTTGATTTCGACAGGTCAATAAAAAGTTACTGGAAACAGCGCTCGCAAATCCAGGCCGAAGATCAGAAACGGTCGCTGATTCCTGAATTGACAATTGGCGGCGAATCATTTAACCGGATTTTTGGCGGGAATACTGTAAATATTGTTCCGCAGGGATATGTCGAAGTAAGTTTTGGATACCAGATGAATGCCACCGAAAACCCTGCAATTCCGGAGCGTTTGCGCAAAGTACCCACATTCGATTTTGACGAAAAAATTCAAATGAATGTTACGGGGCAAATTGGTACAAAAATGAATATGCGGGTGAACTACAACACCGAAGCTTCTTTTGATTACGAAAACAAAATGAACCTCGAATATACAGGGGAAGAAGATGAAATACTTAAAAAGGTTGAAGCAGGAAATGTATCACTTCCACTAAATGGTTCACTGATAACAGGTGCATCTAACCTGTTTGGGGTGAAAGCCGAAATGCAGTTTGGAAAACTATCAGTAACAACCATTTTCTCGCAACAAAAAGGTGAATCACAAACAGTTGAAACCGAAGGAGGTGCGCAAATAACCAATTTCGAAATTTCAGCTGAAAACTATGATGCAAACCGCCACTTCTTTTTATCCCATTATTTTCGCGAAAATTATGATAAATGGTTGCGCAACACCGCCGTTCCGCTAACTCCCATTAGCATCAATAAAATTGAAATATGGGTAACAAATAAATCAAGCAATTTTACCGAAGCCCGTAACTTACTGGCCTTGCAGGATTTGGGCGAACACAACCCCAATGTTTATAATCAAATTCCACAATTCCAGGAAACAATGGGACTGCCTTACCCGCAAAATATTTATCCGTTTAACGATGCAAACGGGCTGTATTACGAAATGGCAAATACTTACAGCGATGTTCGGTATGTTGAAAATATTACTTCGGTTATGGCGCAGTTTGGTACCCAGTTTATTGGCGGCCGCGACTTCGAAAAAATTGAACAGGCACGTAAACTTCAACCTTCAGAATATACAATAAACGAAAAACTCGGTTATATTTCACTCAACTCGGGGTTAAATACAGATGAGGTTCTGGCTGTGGCATTCAACTACACATCAAACGGGGTAACTTACCAGGTGGGTGAGTTTTCAACTGACGGTGTGGCCACTCCTCAAACTTTGATTGTAAAACTTATAAAAGGAACCAACCTTTCTCCAAAACTTCCTACCTGGAAACTGATGATGAAAAATATTTATAATCTTAACGCAAACCAGTTGACAAGCGAAGATTTTATATTGAAT
>CAWDAW010000029.1:0-79066 GCA_963800345.1 uncultured Prolixibacteraceae bacterium
ACGCGCTCTAACCAGCTGAGCTACCTCGCCATGACCTTAATTTTTCGAGGTGCAAATATAGTATTAATTTTTATTTAGCTTAATTTTTTAAATAAAAATTGCCCGTCAATTAAATATGTTCGAAATCACAAGTTGTATGTTACAATCAGAATACATATATTGGCACAAAATCGAATAAATGACTGACAAAATAAAAATTCAACTTGAGTATGTGATGAATTGTTCTCCAAAAGTGCTGTTTAACTGGTTGAGCACAGCTTCAGGTTTAACAGAATGGTTTGCTGATGACGTAAAGGTTAGGGGGAAAAAGTACACATTTATTTGGGAAGAATCAGAACAAACCGCCGAAATGACTTTGCATAAGGAAAATAAACTGGTCAGGTTTTCGTGGATAGAAGATAAGGAAAGCTATTTTGAATTCAGGATTACGCAGGATGAATTAACCGGTGATGTTTCACTTATTGTCATCGATTTTGCTGAAGATAACGATTATGAAGAAGTAAAAGGATTGTGGGATAGTCAGGTTGCTGACCTGAAACATATTCTTGGTTCATAATCCAGTGATTATTATTTCAAATCCCTTTATTCATCTTTATTACATTAATTCAAAAGCATCTTAACTTTTTTTTACTTTCCATATTACCAAAATAATTTAGTTTTGCACATGTTTCAATATTGAAAACATTAGCATGAAGCGCTTACACCTGTATGTTATTAAATCTTTTCTGGGGCCATTTTTTATGACCTTCATTATTGTCGTTTTTGTACTACTCATGCAATTTTTATGGCGGTATGTTGGCGATTTGGTTGGCAAAGGCTTGGATTTAAGCGTTTTAGGAGAAATGCTTTTTTACGCATCTTTTGGCGTTTTACCATATGCTTTTCCATTGGCTATGTTGCTGGCCTCTATAATGACTTTTGGTTCTCTTGGTGAAAATTACGAATTAGTTGCCATGAAATCGGCAGGGATTTCTCTCTTCAGGATAATGCGCCCACTGATTGTTATTGCAGCCATCATTTCTGCGCTTGCATTCTATGTTTCAAACTATATTTTGCCAAAAACGAACCTGAAATTTACAACACTGATGGTCAGCGTAAAACAGCAACGACCTGAGTTAGTGCTTCAGGAAGGAGTTTTTACCAATGAAATTGACGGGTACAGTATTAAAGTTGGCCACAAAGACAAAAGGACCAATGTATTGTATGATTTACTTATTTACGATCATACCCAAAATAAAACTAACGAAAGCGTAACTGTTGCCGACTCCGGTTTTCTGAAAATCACGGAAGACAAAAGATATATGGTCCTTAGTTTATACAATGGCGTAAATTACTCGGAGGAACAACCGACTGATAGAAGGCAAATTAATAAACGACCATTCAGACGTGATAAGTTTGAAGAAGAAACTATAAGGGTTAAAGTAAACAATTTTGACTTTAATCGAAGGGATGAAGGGATATATAAAAACATGTATCGCATGTTGACAATAAATCAGCTTAGCCTGATGCTCGACACACTGGATGAAAAATTTTACGATCAGGTTCGTGGCTATCTGATTCAAATTGATATTAACCCAACCCTTTCGCGCCATGTGTACAATTTAACAACTTTGAATGATTCATTAAAACAAAAAGAAATAAGCAAGCCTGATTCAATTTTTGTGTTTGATGATTATTTTAACGGTATTGACAAATGGGTAAAAGCCGAAATTGCCATGGTAGCTCTGGACAGAGCAAGAAGTAACATGCAAAATCTGAATTTATATCAGGGACAAATTACCGAAAGGAAACGGCATATTAACAAATATGATATGGAGCGCCACCGGAAATTTACTCTTTCGATTGCAGTTTTCATATTCTTTTTCGTTGGGGCACCACTTGGAGCCATAATTAGGAAAGGTGGTTTGGGAATGCCTGTTGTTGTTTCAATCCTCCTTTTTATTGCCTATTATATAGTTTCGATGACTGGAGAAAAATCTGCCCGCGAAGATGTTTGGCAAATGGTAACCGGAATGTGGTTTTCTACTTTTATATTTTTCCCTGTTGGCGTTTGGTTATCTTATATGGCGGGAACAGATTCCGCAATCATGTCTTCTGAAGCTTATATTAAATTGTTGAATAAATTTGGAATCAGGGGTTGGTTTAAAAAAAGGGAAAAGTTATAGTTTGCCGTGCACTTAAGTAGTTGGTCGAAAACACCAGATTAAAGTAAATTTGAATTATAAAACAAATGAAAATTCTTCAGGTAACAAATAAAGTTCCTTATCCTGTGATTGATGGTGGTGCAATTGCCTGTATGAATTTGGCACGAGGTTTCTCATTGTTAGGACACACGGTTACAATCCTTGCAATGAATACAATTAAACACCATATTACTTTAATCGAAATCCCCGAATCGGTAAAAGAATTGGCTGAATTCAAACTTGTCGATGTTCCGGCAAAAATATCACCGGTTAGTGCATTGTTAAATTTGTTGTTTTCAACAAAACCATATAATGCAACAAGGTTTATTTCAAAACCATTTGCCAAAGAGTTGCAAAAAGTATTACAGGAAAATAATTATGATATCATACAACTGGAAGGTTTATATGTTTGCCCTTACATTCCTTTAATCAAAAAGTATTCAAAAGCAAAAATAATTTACCGTGCACATAACATTGAACATGAAATCTGGAGCAGGACAGCAGTTATGGCGCATGGACTTGAAAAATGGTACCTAAAAAACCTGTCAAAAAGAATTAAGTCATTTGAAGTTAATACCTTAAATAAATACGATTTGCTGGTTCCGATAACCAGTCGCGATGGAGAAATACTCAATAAACTTGGAAATAATAAACCTGTACATGTTTCTCAAACCGGAATCGATTCATCCGTGTTAATTCCAAATTCAAAAAACCTGATTCACCCTACTTTATTTCACATCGGATCGCTGGAATGGGCGCCAAACCAGGAGGGATTAATATGGTTTTTTGACAATTGCTGGGATACAGTTCGGGAAAAATATCCTGATTTACAGTTTTTTATTGCCGGAAGAAATGCTCCTGCCTGGTTTCAGAAAAAAATGAATTTGCCTAACGTAGTTTTTAAAGGTGAAGTTGCAGACGCATATGAATTTATCAACTCGAAATCGATAATGGTAGTGCCACTTTTTTCGGGCAGTGGTATGCGTATAAAAATCATTGAAGGAATGGCACTTGGCAAACCAATTATTACCACCGCTGTTGGAACCGAAGGAATTTCTACAACTTCGGGTGTAAATATAGTTGTTGCCGAAAATACTGAAGGTTTTGTTCAGTCAATTACCGATTTAATTGAAGATCGCGAATATTTCGATAAAATAAGTAAAAATGCCATTGAATATATTCACGAAAACTTTGATAACCTGTCATCAGCAGGTTCGTTAATAGATTTTTACAAAAAATATATTCGATGATTTTGCAATTCATTTTTTGGATACTTCTACTGATATTGTTTTACACATTCGTTGGATATGCTTTTGTGTTATTTGTGCTGCTCAAAATCAAAAAAATATTGTTCCCAAAACAAGTTCTGAATTTCGATGTGGCATATGAGCCGGATGTATGTTTATTTGTAACTGCTTTTAATGAAAAAGATTATGTAAATCAAAAAGTTGCAAATTCTTTCTCGCTTGATTATCCAAATGAAAAAATACAATATTTGTGGATAACCGATGGTTCAGATGATGGAACACCTGATTTATTAAAAAAATACAATCAGCTTGAAGTTCATCATTTACCGGTTCGGCGGGGGAAAATGCATGCTATGAACCGGGGTGTAAAATTTGTAAAAAAGCCAATTATCATTTTTTCCGACACAAATACAGTTCTTGGAAAACAATCGATTAGAGAGATAGTCGCTAAATTCAGCAACCCAACAACAGGTTGTGTGGCTGGTGAAAAACGGGTTGTTGCAAAAGATGCAGACTCTGCTGCTGGAGCTGGTGAAAGTTTATACTGGAAATTTGAATCGTGGATAAAAAAAATGGACTCAGAATTAAATTCAGCGGTTGGCGCAGTAGGTGAATTGTTTGCAATTCGTACTGAACTTTTTGAAGATGTGGAAGAAGATACTTTACTGGATGATTTTATGATCTCTTTGCGAATTGCCCAAAAAGGTTACCACATTGCATACACGCCAAATGCTTTTGCCGAAGAAACAGCATCGTTAAATGTCAAAGAAGAACTGAAACGAAAAATCAGGATTGCAGCCGGTGGAATCCAAACCATATTTCGTTTGCGGGGTTTATTAAACCCATTCCGTTTCGGAATTCTTTCATGGCAGTATTTTTCGCACAAGGTTTTGCGGTGGACTTTTGCACCGGTTTCTCTGATTTTAATCCTTCCCATAAATTTATTAATTGTTTGGCAACAAAATAGTTGGAACAATTTAGGTTTTTATACCGCAACCTTGTATGTTCAGGCTTTGTGTTATATACTGGCATTGGTAGGTTGGTATTTTGAAAACAGGAAAATACGGTTCAAATTGTTATTTATCCCATATTATTTCGCTTCAATTAATTATGCGGCTGTTCATGGGATTTTTCGTTACTTAAAAGGAAATCAAACTGTGAATTGGGAAAAATCAAAACGGGCATAATAAATAATTAAAGTTTAAAGCTCATAGATTAAGGTGGTTTACAATTTAATATATCCTTTCTAAAGCATCAAATATTACCATTCAGTATCCGGTAAAAAGCATCCGGCATTCAGTAAACATGGACAGGCATCCTGTATCCGGTAACCAATATCAAGTTTTCAAAAACAAAAGTCATGTGCTCTTTCCGATTATTTATTGTAATTTTGCGGCTGATTAAAAAAGGCAAAGATCGAAATGACAGATATAAAACTAGATACAATTCCGGAGGCAATTGCAGCGATCGGAAGGGGTGAATTGGTTGTTGTTGTTGATGATGAAGACAGAGAAAATGAAGGTGATTTTATTGTAGCATCTGATTTGGTAACACCTGAAATAATCAACTTTATGACAATACATGGTCGGGGGTTGATTTGTGTTGCACTTACTGAGAAGCGATGCAAAGAGCTGGATTTAGAGTTAATGGTAGGAAAAAATACATCATCTCACGAAACACAATTTACCGTATCTGTTGATGCAATCCATCCCGATGTAACTACTGGCATTTCAGCAACGGACAGAGCCATTACCATAAAAATGCTTGTTGACCCGAAAACTTACCCTGAACAACTGGGACGTCCGGGACATATTTTCCCATTAAAAGCAAAAAATCGCGGAGTACTTCGCCGCAGCGGACATACTGAAGCTGCAGTTGATTTGGCAAGACTCGCCGGATTAAGCCCTTCAGGTGTTTTGGTTGAAATCATGAACGCTGACGGTAGCATGGCACGTTTGCCCGAACTTTACGAAATTGCCAAAAAATTCGATTTAAAACTTGTTGCTATTAAGGATCTGATTTCCTATTTATTTCATGGCGAGAGTTTAGTTGAAAGAGGCGCAGAAGTGATGTTGCCCACACAGTATGGCGAATTCAGAATAGTGCCTTTTAAACAAAAATCGAATGGTGTTGAACATGTTGCATTAATAAAAGGCAAATGGGAAAAAGATGAACCGATACTTACCCGCGTTCATTCTTCATGTATGACAGGAGATATTTTTGGTTCAATGCGTTGCGAGTGCGGCGACCAGCTGCACAAAGCAATGCAACTGATTGAAAAAGAAGGGAAAGGAGTTATTGTTTACATGATGCAGGAAGGCAGGGGAATTGGTTTGTTTAATAAAATAGCGGCTTATAAATTACAGGATCAGGGGTTGGATACTGTTGAAGCAAACCTACACTTAGGTTTTAATCCTGATGAACGCGATTATGGCGTAGGTGCACAAATATTAAGCAGTCTCGGTGTTACGAAAATGAAATTACTCACAAACAATCCGATAAAAAGAGTTGGTCTTGAAGGTTATGGACTACAAGTTAACCAGGTAATCCCGCTTGAGGTTGAACCTAATGCGTTCAACCAGAAATACATGAAAACCAAGCGTGATAGAATGGGGCACCATTTGAGGGGTTTTAATTACGATGTTTAAAGTACTTTTAATATTTTCCTTTTCATTTTTAATTTTAACTTGTTGTTATTCACAAGACTGGCCCGACTGGCGGGGGGAAAATCGCGATGGAACGTGGTCGGAAACCGGAATAGTTGAAAAATTTGACACAGTTGAAATAATTCCAAAATGGTCTGTTTCCATAGGTTCGGGATATTCCGGACCAACCATATCTAATGGCAAAGTTTATCTTGCTGATTTAATAAAAAATCCATTACAAACCGAAGGAGTTTTGTGCTTTGATGAACAAACGGGAGAAAAAATATGGGAATACCGTTACCCTTGCGAGTATTCGGGAGTTGGATATCCTGCCGGTCCGCGAGCTTCGGTGGTTATAAAAAATAACAAAGCGTTTTCGATTGGCACAATGGGGAATTTATTTTGTTTTGATGCTGAAAATGGAAACGTTATTTGGAAAAGAGATTTAAACATTGAATATGAAATTAGAATGCCGGTGTGGGGCATTTCGGCAACACCTTTAATTACAGAAAATAAAATTATACTTCAAATTAGTGGGAGCAAAAATGCCTGTGTAGTTGCGCTTGATATCAATTCAGGAAATGAAATTTGGAGGAATCTTGAAGATATTGCCGCATATTCAGCACCAATTCTTATTGAAAAAAACGGCAGCAAAGTAGTAGTAGTTTGGACAGAAAACAGTCTTTCAGGATTGAACCCGGATACAGGTGAAATTTTCTGGCGAATTCCCTGGAATGTTGGATCGGGTATGAGCATCGCCACACCAGTATTACACAACGACCATATTTTTGTAAGCTGTTTTTACAGCGGTTCATTGCTTGTGAAATTAACAAACAATTATACTTCAGCAGAAAAAGTTTGGCAAAGAAGTGGAGAGAATGAACGCAGTACCGATGCCTTGCATTGTGTGATGAACACTCCAGTAATAATCGAGAATTTTATTTATGGCGTTGACAGTTACGGGGAACTTCGCTGTCTGGAACTTGCAACCGGCGATCGGGTTTGGGCAGACTTGACCGCTGTAAAGCAAAATCGTTGGGCTAATATCCATTTTATTCAAAATGGCAATAAAACCTGGATGTTCAATGAACAAGGCGAGCTGATCATTTCAGAACTTTCACCAAAAGGATTTAAGGAAATCAGCCGGGTAACAATTATTGAACCTACAAAAGAACAACTTCCCCGTGGAGTTACGTGGTCTCATCCGGCATTTGCCAATAAACATGTTTTTGTTAGAAATGACAAAAAACTGGTTTGTATTGATCTGACAAAAAATTGAGACAAAAAAAGAGGCATCATTGATTAGAAACCTCTTTTTGGGATAGACAAAACCGTATGTTTTTTAATTAGATTTACAAAACCAACTCCCATCCATTCCTCGGTTTGAGGTTGATTAAGCTTTCTGCGAATTCCAATGCATTTATTATCTCGTATTCAGATTTGTACCTTGATAAATTTCGGCTTTCATCTAGTTTTACCGACTTGGGTATTCGAATTTGCTCCTCTGCACCAATATTTGTAAATTTCATATTTTCGCCATCCCATTGCAATACACGTTGAAGACCTGATAACCGGGCAGCAACAGTTCCCATAACAACAACTTCATTAAAAGGACCTGCATAGCCAAAATGCGATTTTGTTTTAACACGGGTTGCGGGATCTTCTTTGCATGCCCTGATCCAATCTTTTTCATGGCCATCCATGCCATCGGCAACAAGGCGCTCGTTAATAACAGGCGAGTAATCAGCAAATTCTTCAGTTGGTAATCTTCGTGGATCCTTTGCATAACAACCGCACAATATTTTGCCCTTGCTTCCAACAAACAAAACACCACCGTCATTGTCACCCATTTTTTCACCATCTTTTAATTCTACAGGCCGGTCGGGCATCAAACCACCATCATACCATGTAATTTTTACTTCCGGCATTTCAACGTTTCGGTAGCTTTCTCTTGCGGGAAATATATATGTAATTTTTTCAGCTTCAGGAGGTGACTCTATTGTCCATTTTGACGAGCTGGCCTGTATGCCTGTTGGATATTGAAGTCGTAAACTCCTCATGGCAACATCGAGTATATGACAAGCCATATCACCAAGTGCGCCAGTTCCAAAATCAAACCAACCTCTCCAGCTCCATGGATGATACATGGGAGAATATGGACGAACAGGGGCAGGTCCAAGCCACAAATCCCAGTCCAGTCCCTTTGGAACCGGCGGTGTTTCATCCGGTCGGTTTAATGCTTGCGGCCAAATTGGGCGGTTGGTCCAGGCATGTACCTCTTTAATTTCGCCAATATCACCATTCCAAATACTTTCACAAATCCATGCAGTGTGATCTCCGGATGCACCCTGGTTTCCCATTTGTGTTGCCACATTGTATTTTTCGGCGGCTCTTGTCAGCATTCTTGATTCATAAACCGAATGTGTCAATGGTTTCTGGCAATAAACATGCTTTCCGAGTTTCATTGCATGTAAGGTAACAATGGCATGCGAATGGTCTGGGGTGGCAATGATAACTGCATCAATAAGATCCCCGATTTCGGCGAACATTTTTTTGTAATCCTGAAATTCATAAGGTACAGTCTTGTCAGGATATTTCTCCCTGAAACTTTCAATTCTTCCTTTCATTCGTTCTGTGTCAACATCGCAAAGTGCAACTATATTTTCGTCAATGCACCTTCCCATGTTTCCGAATCCCATACCAAGACCGATTACTGCAATATTCAATTTTCCCTCAGGCCACTTTTTAGGTTCATCTTTTTTATCTTCCGCGCAGCTTTCGGTCAACAATGCAGGAATTGCTGCTGCCGTTGCCACTATAGCAGTGTTTTTAATAAAATCGCGTCTTGGTATTTGATTTTGTTCACTCATAATAATATTTTATTTTTTCTTAATTCAACTATCTTTTCAACCAATATAGAACTCAAAAAGAGCACTGCTAAGTTTTAGCAGTGCTCAATTCAAATTTCTAATTTAATTTATTAGTTAGCAGCTTTTAATGTAATACTAATTATTCCGGAATCAGTTGCTCCTGAAAATGTAACAGTTATTGCATCGCCAACATTTACGAGGCCTGCTTCAGCTTTTGTAAAAGTAACCGAAGTCTTTAGGTCAGGTCCAACGGTTATACTTTTGGCTGTACCATAAGGAAGCAGTTGTAATGCACCATCCGGATTCCAACTGGGAACCTGGCGTTTTAATACCTGAGCCTGCATGACATCACCAGGTTTGGCATTGGGAAAATAGCAGTTAATGGTAAAAGACGCATCGGCTGTTGTAACACCAGTTGAAGTAACCTGCGAAATACCTGAAAAGATAACATTGCCATTCGCATCATATGGAATGTCATAATAAGGTTGATCGGTACAACTCATCACTAATGCCATTGCAACAATTAATGATAATGATATGATATTTTTTGCTTTCATATTTTTCTTAATTAAATAATTATAAAGTGCAACACTTAATTCTGTGTAGGCAAATACCCACCATTCTGTTCCGCTAACCCGTTTCTGGCAATTTCGTTACCAGGAATAGGTGATAATAAATGCATTGGAGCAAAAGCATAATTGAAAATTGCAGGTTGATGACCGATGAAATTCTCAATACCTGTAATTTCGCCATTGCCATATACAAGACATTTTCTTGTGCGACGCTGATCCCAGAGCATTTTATTTTCAAATATCAGTTCATATGCTCTTTCTGCTAAGATTTCCTTCAGACCAACCTGACTTGCTGTGTAAGGAGCAAGTAACGCTCTGGCTCTGATTTCGTTAATTCCCTTTATGATGTCATTGTCAGATACCGACTGGCCTAATTGTTTTAATGCCCAGTTTACTTCTGTAAGCATCAATAAAATCCCTCCATAACGGTAATGTGTCCAGTTCAGACCGGACCCATCTGTCGATTTAATTGACTCATATACGTACTGTTTATAAAGATAAGGAACATCAAAACGAACAGTATCCATTACATTGGTATATTTAGTATCCCATGTGAAGAAAAACTGACGTTCCTGTTTCCGCAAGTCATTATCAGAATAGGAATTGTAATATCCTACCCATGGAGTAAATGTACCGTTTTCTTCACTTGGTGTAATCGCACTTAGCAGAGGAAGAGATGGTTGCATAAGACCATTACCCCTGAGTGTCTTATCATATTGCACCTGAAATATTGCTTCCCCCTTATTGTTCATAGCCGGATTGCGCAAATCATCGTACGTGCCCAATGTATATATACCATTGTACAGCGCGTTAAGCTGTGTTTGTGCCTTTTTTAAGAAGTCAACTCCACTTGCAACCGGATAAGTCTGAGCTGCCCAGGCTGCTGTACCGCACCAGTCTTTATCCGGATTGGTAGCTACTTCCTGATAAGGGTAACCGGCAACGGTCATATATACATCTGCCAATATTGCCCGGGCTACATCCTGTGTTACGCGACCAATTGTGGATCTACCTGCCGGAAGATTGGCAACAGCGAATTCAAGGTCAGGAATAATTACTTCATCATAAATTGTTTTCAGACTGGTACGAGGCAATTCTGTTGCCCACACATCTGTTACTGGTTCTGTTATAAGAATAGCATCACCCCAGTAGCGTACAATACAAAAATAATAGAATGCCCTTAAGGTACGTACTTCTCCCAAAGCTTTATTAAGATCTGTCTCACTCATATCAATCAAAGGAAGTTGCTGGATAGAGAGGTTACAGTCCTGTACACCTGAATACCAATAAAACCAAGGATTATTGTAATCGTCGAGCAAACTGCCTGTTACCTGATTTGTTGAAAATTTATTGAACTGAACATGGGGTTCATCAGTGTATGCTCCACCGGTGGGGTACTCAATGGTAGAAGGAATATTATTTCCCCAGTCTCCAGCACCACTGGTCCAGTCTTGCAACCGTCGGTAAGGTCCAACTGTAAAAGGTTCTTTATATTCTATACTTGTAAGATCTGCTGCAGTAGTTAGTTGATTCGTAGGCACTTCTTTCAGAAAGTCCTCGCAACCACCAAGAGCCATCACGAAAATCACCAAAATTAAAGTGGTTCTTAATGCTATATTGTTTTTTAACATGTATTTCATAATATAAAAATTTTAGAATTAGAAACTGACATTAACGCCCAAGCTGAAGGTTGTAGGAACTGGATGCTGATATTTATCTATATTTGGTACCCTTACATTAATTTTCTGTATAGCACTACCTTCAGGATCATAACCCGGAAGTTCAACTGCGGTCAACAAAAAGAAATTATCTGCTGTGGCATAAATTCTCAATCTTTCAATACCACCAAGGTTTCCATGGATAGTATAACCAAGAGAAGCCGTCTGCCCCCTGATGTATGCAGCGTTCCAAATCATATGGGTGTCAGGGTATGAGTCGTAACGTGCACCGGCATTACCGGCACGAACCTGGGCTATCATAGTTTCCTGATGATCAGGACGCCATCCATCCATAACTGTATTCATCATACCATTTACAAACTGGCGGTCTTCTGCAGACTCATGCACGATAGCTTTGTCAACTCCGCCTACAAACATAATGTCGATACTGGCATCAAAGTTACCGTAAGTAAATGTGTTGTTAAAGCCACCATAGAATTTTGGATATGCGTGACCAATAACATCACCGTCAGTCAACAGCTCAATTTTTCCATCCTGGTTCACATCTTCAAATTTCAGATCTCCAGGTACTCTGCCATAACGCGCTGCTTCCGCCGCTTCCATAGTACCCCAGGTTCCCATTCGGTTCAATCCAAAGAATGATCCTATTGGTTCTCCAACTCTGTAAACGCTTGTTCCATTACCTGCTCCGGTATCCGTGTAAATGTCGGCACCGGTAGGGCCAAGTTCAGTAATCTCATTTTTATTGGCTGCTATTGTAAAGAGCGTTTCCCAAGAAAAATTTTTCTTTTGGAAATTGACAGTGTTCAAAGAGAACTCTATCCCGGTGTTTTCAACCGATCCATAGTTTACGTAAGCATTACCTGTTGTAGTTGATTGTGGTAATGGAAGATTAAACAACATGTCGTTGGTTGTCTTTTTATAAACATCAAACACAACATTAATTCTGTTTTTATACAAGCCAAGATCAATACCGGCATCGTATTGTGTAGTTGTTTCCCATTTCAGGTTATCGTTTCCGGTAGATCCTGGGTAAAGACCTGCATGGTAGCCATCTGCCAACAAAACATTGGCGTTACTGATATACGTTTGTGTTATAAAATTACCAATTTCCTGGTTTCCGGTTTGCCCGGCACTCAAACGCAGTTTAAGGTTAGATACTGTTTCGCTGTCAGCCAGAAAACCTTCTTGGGAGATTCTCCATGCAACACCAACAGATGGGAAAAATGCATATTTATTGTTTGTACCGAATTTTGATGAACCGTCCATACGCCCTGTTGCTGTTAACATATATTTTCCCTGGTAGCTGTAAGTAGCACGGGCAAAATAAGAGTTTAACGTACCCTTGCTCCCCGGGCCGTTAGAATTGTAGGAGCTTACTGTAGGTGGATTGGCACCTGCAGCTAAATTGTTCCATTGGTAAAAATTTGAAGAGAATTTGGAAGCCGATGCAGATAAATAGTCATATGTATTTTCAGACCATGAAAGCCCAACCAAACCGGTTATTGCATGATCACCAATTGTTTTATTATAGTTGAAATAGTTCTCAGATTGCCAGTATTGCCATAATTCATGGTAACCATTTGCATCTGAATTACGTCTGCCCTGGTAATCACCACTATACCATCTACTCGAAAGATTCCTTTCATCTACGGAGAGGTTTGTTTTAAAAGTCAGGTCTGGTGTAATTTGGATATTTAGCTCCAATGCTCCGGTAAATTCGTCCTGCAGATAATAGCCTTCGTCCTGATTTAGCATAAAAGTTGAACCAGGCCGGTTCTCACCAACATTAAAGTCCCTGGCGGTAGGAAATGTTCCAGCATAAGTTCCATAGATTGCAGGGTCATTAGGATACCGATTTGCCGGCAAAATGGCGAAATATTCCGAGGTATTTCTCATCACATCACTACTCATTCGGTCGTTTTTACTTCTTGCATATGCTATATTGGCACTCATAGTGAGCCATTTAGTAAGTTCTGTATCCATTGTCATTCTGACATTCAACCGGTCATTGTATGATTCTTTCAAAAGCGATTCCACGTTGTCACTACCTAAAGACAAGGAGTATCTTCCCTTTTCCGTACCGCCGCTTACTTCAACATGGTGTTTATTTGAAAACGCATTTCTGAAAACTTCATCTTCCAACAATGTGTTAAATCTTGGTCTATAGTAATTTCCGTCGTTACCTATCAAGTCCATAAAATATTCACCTTGTTGAACCTTTTCAAACAACCATGGCATCTCTGACCATGAATTCCCTGCTGCATTTGGGCCGCGAAAATCCTTTGTTGATACAAGGTTTCCATACTTAGGTGTGTTGGTAAATGCCTGTTCATAAAGGTACATAAACTGATCGGCGTTTACTGCGTCGTTTCTTCTTGTTTTGATACCAATTGAGGCTGAACCATCATAGTTGACTCTTATATCGCCTGCAACCCCACGTTTGGTTGTTATAATAATAACACCGTTTGCTCCACGTGTACCGTAGATAGCAGTAGCCGACGCATCTTTCAAAATATCCATACTTGCAATATCAGAAGGATTGAGGTTTTGCAAGGCATTGATCACACCAACAATTCCATCCACAACAAATAGAGGATCAGCACTTGTATTAATAGAGTTGGTACCCCTGATTCGAATTTGTGGCCTTCCGCCCGGATCCCCTGCAGCCTGCCTGATTACCTGAACACCTGCAACTTTGTTCTGCAGTGCTTGTCCAATATTAATAACAGGCCTGTCAACCAGTTGTTCCGGTGTTACACTTGCAACAGAACCTGTAACGTCACTTTTTTTCATTGTACCGTAACCAACAGCAACTACTTCTTCGATTCCTATAAAATCGGCTTCCATAGTAACCTTAATTTGTGTTTGTCCACCCACGGTAATCTCCTGCGAAACCATGCCCACAAAAGAAAATACCAAAACCGGTGAATTTCCTTGTAATGGAAGCGAAAAGTTTCCATCCACGTCAGTAACTGTTCCATTTGTAGTGCCCTTTTCCCTGATTGCCACACCGGGGATTGGTTCGCCTTTCGTATCAGTAACTGTACCCGAAACACTTTGCTGATCGACTGATTCGGTGCCAATGCTGTTATCGTCATTATTTAAAACCGGATTATTGTTAGCCGATGAGAAATTGACGATTGCCAACAGCATTAAAAGAACCAGGAGTTGCTTTCCAGGTAAAGGAAAACCAGCACTTTTCTTTTGTCGAAAAATCATGATAAATCTTTTTTTCATAATTCTGTATTAGTTTAATTTTCGTTATTAAATTTTCAATTTGTTTAAAAAAATGATATTGAAATAATTATGTTATTTCGTTTCAATAATTATAAGATTGTTATTCCATAGGCAATTAGTTTTTTTTAATTTTTGAATTCCTGTAATATTTTTCTCGTTTGTTTATGTTTCAGTTTATCATTTTATAATCCTATATATAAATCAGTGGCTTGTATTGTTATTCAAAATTTTTCTTTTCTGTAATAGCTTAAAGTGTCTTAATTTATGTATTTCAAAAACTCTTCAAAAAACATAATAACAAAGTTGATCTTAAAATGGTTGTCGTACAAGTTCTTGAATATATATGATAAATACAACAAATAAATTCACTTTTTATTATTAAATTTTATCCAGAAACTTAATTAAACACAAAATCAATAGGCATAAAAGTCAATATAAATTAAATAAATTAATAATTTGAGCTAACTATTTTAATCAACGTTAACTAGCTAAATCCATTTAGCACGTTAGAAGCAAATTAAGTCAATTTAGTCTAAATAAACAAATGAAAGGAACTTAATCTTTTCAATCTAATTGTTAATTAAAATAGATGTATACATATTGATTCGGAGGTATGTTTGGGAGAAATTAACAACTTAAAAAGAATCCTTTCTGACAAACCTCATGACTAAAAGTCTCAAAACCAGTAAAATACTCACAAACAAAGAAATTCTGGCAATGTAATCGCCAAACCTCACGTAAAATGTAATTTTATCATTGGTGTTGATGGTTCCTTTTATTGCGGTTGGTACCCACCATTCAGTGGCTTGTGAAATGTCGCCGCGTTGGTTGATGAAACATGAAATTCCAGTGTTTGCGCAGCGGGCAATGCTGCGACGTGTTTCAATGGCTCGTAAACATGCAAACGACAAGTGTTGATGATAACCTGGCGTATTTTTCCACCAACCATCGTTTGTGATAATGAAAATCAATCCGGCACCCTTTTTTATATATTTGGTAACAAATTCGCCAAAAACAGATTCATAACAAATTACAGGTGCTACCTGGGTTTCATCTTTTGAAATAAAATTTGATGGTTCTTTCTGGCTTCCCAAACTGTTTGTTGTTCCTCCAATATTTAACACAAAATCGCCCAAAAAACCCAGGTATTTTGCAAAAGGCATCTTTTCGACCCCAACCACCAACATTGATTTGTGGTAAATTTGGGTCCTTCCATTATTTCCAAGAAAAATTGCCGTATTAAACATGTCGTAGGTCATGTCTTTATTGGTTCGGGAGGTTGATGGGGCGCTATTTTTTTCAGGATAAATTTTATAGGAAGAAACACCAAAAATCATTTCAGCCCCTGGATAATTTTTCATAAAATCTGTTAAGTGCTTTAATTGGGTATTATTTTTCAAATCATTTTCTTTCCAAAACCATGGGTTCTCAAATAATGTTTCAGGACCGATTATGAAATCTGTTTCACCATCAGTTTTTGAAGCTGCCAACCCAATAAATTTTTCAAGTTTCTTATTTTCTGCTACTGAATCATAACTCTCAGAATAGGGATCAATATTGGGCTGCACGACAACAATGTTTTTAGGATTTTCCTTTTCAACATATGAATTGTACCGATAAAAGGAGAAGCCAATTGGTACAACAAGTAAAAGAATAAAAACCGAAACCGGATAAATAGATTTCCTGATTGACCGTTTTTCCAACCCATTCCGAACAATATGAAAAAGTACGATATTCATCACAAGTACCCAAAGCGAACCACCCAGATAACCCGTATATTCATACCATTGAACCAATTTGATATTGCGGGCAAAACCATTTCCAAGGGTCAGCCACGGCCACTCAATATCCCAGTGAAAGTGAAAATATTCAAACGAAATCCAGAAAACAACAAATGCGACATACCCCAAACTTGATTTATAATTTCGCCTTGCAATATGCGCCAACCAAAAAGTGAGCGACATTAGAAACGAGTTGGTAACAATTGCCATAACCGCACCAGCAAGTGTTGCGTGCATTATCCACCAGGTTGTGGCTATATTCCATATAAAAAAAGCGAGAAATGCGTGCCCCCAAATCGCAACACTCCTATAGTCAGCTTTGTTTTGAATGAAATATTGATCGAGGTAAAGTAGCGGCAAAAAAGCAATAAAAAGCAGCCAACCCGGAAAACCAAGCCAGGCCAAACTGAGCAGTACACCCGACAAAACAGAAAGTAAAATACGCAAACTACGCTTCATTTTGGAGAATTATATTATTTGTATGAGCTAAGTGTTTTTTGTTTCCCGAACGTTCAAAAACGAAATCAATTTTCCCCAAAACCATACCTCCCCATGAAGCCTGATTTACAATTACCTGTTTCCCCGCTTTATTAAGCTGAACAATCGGCTCTTCTAAAAAGGTGTGTGTATGGCCGCCAATAATCAGGTCGGTCATTAGAGTTTCGTTGGCTAAAATCATATCGCTCACTTTGTTTTCACGGTATTGAAAACCGAGATGAGATAAACATACAACCAAATCGCAACTTTTATTTTTTTTAAGAAATGATTCCATTTCTAATGCAGTTTTTAGTGGATCATTATAAACAGTGTTACCAATATTTTTGTCGGCTACCAAACCTTTCAACTCCACTCCCAGTCCATAAACCCCAACTTTAACCCCGGATTTTTTAAAGATCTTCCAGCGTGGAAATTTACCGGCAAGAATTGTATCTGAAAAATCATAATTGGAATTGATAAAAGGGAAATTTGCGGCGGGAAGTGAATTGAAAATCCCTTCAAGACCATCATCAAACTCGTGATTACCTATTGTTCCGGCATCATATCCAACTTTACTCATCAATTTCATGATTAAATCGCCTTTAAAATAATTGTAGTATGGCGTTCCCTGAAACATATCACCGGCATCAAACAGCAGCGTATTGCTGTTTTCCTGTTTTAACTGTTTTACCAAAGCCGAAATGCGGGCTAATCCACCTTTCCCTGCAAATTTCTGATTATCCTCTCCAAACGGTTCAATATGGCAATGCAAATCGTTCGTATGCAAAATTGAAATATTTACAAAATCATTGCTGGCAAAAATATTAAAAGGGTTTGCTGCCAAACCCACGCCGGCAATCCCAACCATTCCGTTCCTAATAAACCCTCTCCTATTCATTTGATATCCTCCCATCCAATTTTTCAGTTATAACTTCCCCGTTTTTCTGCCGTTCCTCAAAGTTTGAAATTATCAAATCACGGATTTTTTTACCGCTTCCAACCAATTCAAGTCTTTGGGTAAAAATCACTAAATCATCGCCGCCATTTGCCGAATAATCATTGGTTACCATCCAGTATTTTTTCTCAGGGGCAAGCATTTCACCATTTATAACTACATTTTTTGCTTTTCCGTTTGAAATTACAAACCTCGCCCCACCAATACTTTCTCCACCATTTTCGGCCACAATGTCATAAAATTGCTGAAGTTGTCCGCCAGTAAGCTGAATGAAAACCATTTCATTTTCGAATGGCATCAACTCGAATATTTTCCCAACAGTAATTTCACCTTTGGGCAATGAGGTCCTGATTCCGCCATAATTAAAAAACGAAACTTCGGGCTTGAATTGCAGATTGTTTTCCACTGTAAATTTTCTTCCTTCATCTAAAAGTAAATCTGCTAAAAGATTTGTTAAGCCACTTTCCGGTTTTTGTTTTACCAACTCAACTTCCGATTTGGAAATTACCCTGCCCATATCTTTTTCAAGTATTTTTTTATAGGGAAGATACATCTGTACCACTTGACTGTCAAGCGGATAAACATTTTCAGATACCTGAATATTTTGTGTGTCCGTTTGTGACGTAACATAGTTTGTTTTGCATGAAACGGAAAGTAAAATCCAAGTTATCAACAATGTATAGCTGAAAGATCGAATCATTACGATTTAAGTATTAAATATTTTACCTCTATTTTAGCCACGATTTGCACTACTACAAAAAGAATTTGTATTGATTATGCACGGTTCAAACTTACATATAAAAATAGTTACTCGATTTGTTTTGATATTTTTTTTGGCTTTTAATGCAGCACCTACAGGCTTGAATGCGCAAAGCAAGGAGGTTATTGCCATAAAGGGCGACGGCATATACAAACTTTTGAAACGAAATGGAATTGATCCGATAAAATATACAGATGCATTTATTGAACTTAATAAAACACGTTTGGGAAAAGATAATTCATTGTTTGCAGGCGTAAAATATAAACTCCCGGATACCGGTACTTCAGCAATAGAAAAAATTGTTGCGGCAACAGATTCACCAACCCCCTCAGCAACAGCCAAAATATCGGCTCAAATCAAGCATTTCGATATGTTTGGTTCCAAATACGCCGATGTTGAAATTACAAGTGATGAACTGAAAGGGGCAGTTTATTACCTGATAGCTGGCCACGGCGGCCCTGATCCCGGTGCTGTTGGAAAATATGAAAAGCACCAGGTTTGCGAAGATGAATATGCTTATGATGTTACCCTGCGAATAGCACGAAACCTGATTGAAAAAGGTGCAACTGTTTATATGATTACACTTGACAAAAATGATGGAATCAGGGATGAGAGTTTTTTAGTTGCCGATAAAGACGAGGTTTGCTACCCCAACCAACCAATTCCCCTAAACCAGGTAAAAAGGCTGCACCAGCGGGTTGACGCCACAAATAAGTTATACAAACAAAATAGGAATGCTTTTCAACGGGTAATTATTATCCACGTTGATTCGCGTAGCAAAGGTGAAAATATTGATATCTTTTTTTACCATGACAGTCAAAGCAAAACAGGTAAAAAGGCAGCTACAATACTTCAGCGAACTTTTCATAATAAATATAACCTGCACCAACCAGGACGTGGTTATCAGGGTACGGTTTCATCACGAAATTTGTATGTGCTAAAAAATACTTATCCGGCGGGTGTTTATATTGAATTGGCCAACATTAACCACGAACGCGACATCAAACGTTTAATAATTGCCGACAACAGGCAGGCTGTTGCCAACTGGCTGACTGAAGGATTAATTACCGATTTCACAACCAACAAATAAAGATCTGTAAAAGTAACTTTCCATTTTTATTTGTTATAAAGATATGGAAGCTGAACAACCCATTATTTTGTTTGACGGAATATGCAATTTGTGTAACAGCGCGGTTAATTTTTTGCTCAAACATGACAAAAAAAAACAGTTCAGATTTATTTCGTTGCAGTCGGATGAAGGCAAATTTTTTATCCGGAAATATAAAATTCCAGCTAATATTGATTCCGTTCTGCTAATTAAATCAAGCCATGTTTATTTTGAATCAGATGCCACTGTGGAAATTGCAGCTTTGCTTAATTTTCCCTGGAATTTAATGAGAATAATAAAATTTATACCTCGAAAAGTCAGGGATAAAATCTATCGTTGGGTGGCAAAAAACCGTTACAATTGGTTTGGGAAAAGAGAAAGTTGCAGGATTTAAGACCAGTTTGTAATTGTTCATCAAATTTTTTAGCATGAAATTATACTTTCAAAACAAGGTGATAAGGAAACTGATTCAGGTATTATTCAAATTCCAAATCGCCCGATTCAAAATCCTTAAACAATTTTGAAAGGGTTCCCATCCAGTTACTTAACCTTTTAATGGCTTCAGTAGTTTCTTTGGTAATTTCCTTTTTTTGCATTTTTAACAGAATAAAACCATAAATAGCATCAAAACTGGTTTGTACGTCATTTTTTACTGTATTACCTTTCATATTCAATTCAGTTATCAATCCCGAAACGGATTGAAATTCGCTGACGTACGCTGGATCAATTCCAGTTTCCATTAATTTCAGGTGGAGTTCATTCAAGTTACCTGTTAAATTTATCAAAAACTGCAAATGCCCTTTTTCCTGAATCCGCTCTTTTTCCATCATAACAACAAGGTTTTTATACCATCCTGTTATTTCCTGCTTTGTTTTTTCATCAGCTTTGTACTGCGAAATCAGTTTTGCTTCGATACTTGAAATATTAAATTCAAATGCCCTGATTAAATCTTCAATCTGATACAAATACAAAATGTATTCGGCAATATTTTCCCTTCGTTTTTGTTGCGCTGTCAGCATAAAAAAATGTTTTTAAAATTTAACGTTCGATGTTTAAAGCTATCTGATTTCGCGTGGAACCTGTCGGATTGTAAGATTAAATCATGAAGCTTCGCAGATTTAATATTTGGAATCGAAAACTTTGAACTTGGATGCTGCAACCCGGAACTATCTATATATCAAAAAAATCGTCCAGCTCACGGCGATCTTTTTTTGTAGGGCGGCCGGTTCCCCTGTCGCGGGTAATCCAGAGCATATTCTTTTGCATTTCCTGAATTTCGAGTTCTTCAGCCGGAGTTACGTCCTCTAAAAAGTCGGCAGTTAACTTCGCTGACATTCTTTTCCCGGTAAGTTCAAGAATTTTAAAACTTCGAACTATCGGAGATTTCCTCACCTTCACAACTTCGCCTACGTGCACTGCCCGTGAAGGTTTAACAGGCAAATTACCAATGGAAACATGGCCTTTCCTGCACGCTTCGGTAGCCTGACTTCGGGTTTTAAAAATCCGTACAGCCCACAACCATTTATCAATACGCACACCCTCAGCCATTTCGCTACTTCTTGTTGTAAAAATTCATAGTCCGCTCGGTTCCAATGGTTCCAAAACTATTGATGATTTCGATACAGGTATCTATTTTTTCAGGCAGCTCTTTTGTTTCTTCCCTGTCCCATTCTCCCAAAACATAGTCTACCTGAAACCCTTTGTGGAAATTATCGCCAATTCCAAACCTCAACCTTGCATAATCGTTACGACCCAACACCTGATTAATATTTTCTAGTCCATTATGTCCACCGGCTCCTCCCTTCGCCCTAACGCGTATAGTTCCAAACGGCAAAGCCAAATCATCTACCAAAACCAACAGGTTCGACAATTCAATGTTTTCCTTTTGCAGCCAGTATGCCACTGCTCTTCCACTCAAATTCATGTAGGTAGTGGGCTTCAGCAAAATAAAAGTACGGGCTTTGTATTTATACTCGGCTACAAATCCATAACGCTTGTCGTTAAAACAAATATTGGACACTCCGGCAAGAGCATCCAATATTTGAAAGCCAATATTATGGCGTGTATTTTTATATTCTGACCCTATATTACCGAGACCGGCAATCAGATACTTCACAGAATTTAATTTTAGTTCTTATTCGTTTGCTGTTTCTTCAGTTGCAGCTTCGGTTTCTTCTTCTTCCTCATCAACTGCCGCACCCGCTGCCGATCTTGCAGCCCTTGTAATTGTAACTGCTACAACAACGTTTGTTTTTTTATCAAGGATTTCGATATCTTTTAACGATAAATCACCCACCTTGATACTTTGACCGATAGCCAATTTTGTAACATCAATTTCGATATTATCCGGTAAATCTTTAGCCAAAGCTTTCACTTTTAAACGGCGCAAATTTGTTTTCAGTTTACCCCCGGCTTTGATACCCCTTGCCAAACCTTTAACTTTTACAGGAACATCGATTTTAATTTTTTTGTTGTCTTCGATTTTGAGGAAGTCAATATGCAGTATTTGCTCTTCAACAGCATGCCATTGAATATCCTGCATCATTGCATTATAAACGGTTCCGTCAATATCCAAATCGATTAAAAACACTCCCGGAGAATAAACGACCTGGCGCATTTCACTAAAGGGTACAGAAAAATGTACCGGTTCGCCGGCACCATATAAAACTGCAGGAACCAATTCCTGTGAACGAAGTGATTTGGCATCTTTTTTACCAAGGGAATCTCTTTTTTGCCCTTTTACTACTAATGTTTTCATTTTTAATTTTTTACGTTAACTATTATGGTACTCAGTCCTTTCCGATCAGCCAACGGAACAAACAGCATGCATAAGTAACAATGCGCTTGCCTGTGGAAAAAGCGGTGCAAATATATAAATTACTTGTAATAAAGTGAACTGATTGATTGATTTTTATAAACCCTCCCGATTGCCTGGCCAAAAGCTTCGGATACTGAAATATATTTGATTTTATCGCTATGAGGTTTGTTGTTCTGAATTGAATCGGTAAAATAAACAGCTTCCAATTGCGATTTTTCTATCCGTTCAACAGCCGGCCCTGAAAGTACGCCATGTGCAGCAAATGCCCTTACGCTTTTCGCCCCTACATTTTTCATCAGGTTGGCAGCTTTTGAAATTGTACCCGCGGTGTCAATCATGTCGTCAACAATAATTACATCTTTACCCACCACATCGCCAATAACTGTCATGCTTCCCACTTCGTTTGCCTTTGCACGGGTTTTATGACAAATTACCATATCGGTTTCCAACATTTTTGCATAAGTATTGGCCCGTTTTGTACCACCAACATCAGGTGACGCGACAACAATATTCCCGAGCCCCATTTTTTCGATATATGGAACAAAAAGTGCTGAAGCATAAAGATGATCAACAGGCACATTGAAAAAACCCTGAATCTGATCGGCATGCAAATCCATTGTAATAATCCTGTCAACACCAGCAGCCGACAACAAATCGGCAACTAACTTTGCACCTATCGAAACACGGGGTTTGTCTTTCCTGTCTTGCCGGGCATAACCAAAATACGGGATAACGGCAATAACTTTATATGCGCTGGCCCGTTTAGCTGCATCAATCATTAACAAGAGTTCGAGCAAATTATCGGCTGGAGGAGGGGTTGACTGAACTATAAAAACATGTGAACCACGGATGGTTTCTTCATAACATGGCTCAAACTCCCCATCAGCAAATACCGGGCAGGATGATTTTCCCAAATCGACATCCAAACTATCGCATATTTTTTCAGCTAAGTATTGGGATGCCCTGCAACCGAAAATTTTTATTGATTTATGATTTTTGGCCATTTTTGATGATTTTTTCAGATTAAATCGTAACAAAGTTAACAACTTTCGTTTTTAAATTGTTTTAACACTTCTATTTCCTTCGTTATTTTTGGACAGGAATTTTCTATTCCCCTTTATTTAATTGCTCAATAAACCCAAGTATTTCTTCAGTTCCTTCACCAGTTTCCGCCGATGAAATATAATAACCAGGCATAGTTTCCCAGGTTTCGAACATTTTTTCCTCGTATTTTAACAAGTTCGTTTTTAGTTCTTCCGGTTTCAGTTTATCAGTTTTTGTAAAAATGATAGCAAACGGAACTTCGCTGATTCCAAGCCATTCCATAAAATCGAGATCTGGTTTTTGCGGTTCGTGCCGCGAATCGATCAAAACAAACAAACAGTATAAATTTTCACGCTGCAAAATGTAACGTTTAATAAACTGTTCCCATTTCAGCCTTTCTTTTTTGGGGACTTCGGCATAACCATAACCAGGCAAATCGACCAAATACCATTCGTCATTTATAAGAAAGTGATTTATCAAACGTGTTTTCCCCGGTTTTCCCGAGATTTTTGCCAACGATTTTTTATTTGTAAGCCTGTTTATCAACGACGATTTGCCCACATTCGATCTGCCGATAAATGCGTATTCAGGTTTATCGGGAGTCGGACATTTTTTCACATCGGTGTTGCTCATTACAAAACGGGCTTCTTTTATTTCCATGAAGTTGTTAATTTAAGTATTGAAATTCGACTATTATGCCTCATCCAATTCACTAATTAATGTTTTCTTTTTCAATATTTTAATAATTTTTTTCAACCTGCCAATCTCGATATAGCTTAGCACAAGACCAGATATAATGCCAATCATAAAAATTAATTCTCCATGTTGATAGTGCTGAAGTTTTAACAATGAGCCAGCAAAAATTATCAATGCCGAAATAACTAAAAGTGCATCCATTATTTTTTCAATCTGACTTTTATTCATTGGTTTTAGTTTTTGATAATTTATTGATTTTGCTTTCAAGATAGCGAATTAAAAGTAACAAATGGGAATGACTTTTTTGTAATATACAATACCTATCGAATGTAAACCTCAAGCAATTTTACTTTTCCATTCGTGGGTTTGATTTTCAAAATATCAATGTTTGCAGGTATTAAAACCGTTTCTCCTTTGGCAATTTTTTCAGTGCCGGCTTCGGTTTCAATTTCAAAATTTCCTTCGAGCGTAATGTAAATCACGAACGAATCGATTTGAAAATAATCTTTTTCGATGGTTTTATCGAACTCAAGAATATTTGTTGTAAAATATTTGCAACTAACAATTTCAGTTGATTTGTTTGGAACGGGGGTGTATTTTGTTTTGTAATCATCGAGATATGAAAAATCAATGGCATCCAATGCAAGATCATTGTGCAGTTCCCGCAAATTTCCTTTTTCGTCAGTTCTGTTATAATCAAAAATGCGGTAAGTAACATCCGAAGTTTGCTGGATTTCGGTCACCATTGAACCTTTGCCGATTGCATGAACACGTCCCGCAGGAATAAAAAACACATCTCCAACTTTTACCTCATCGTATTTTAGCAAGTCAGTCAAATTCCCATTTTCAAGATATTCAATATATTTTTCCCTGTCAACCGGTTGGTTAAATCCCGAGTTGATCAATGCTCCTTCGGTAACATCAACAACATACCACATTTCTGTTTTACCAAAAGCATTGTGGCGTTCTTTCGATAATTCATCGTTGGGATGAACCTGAATTGAAAGATCATCCTGGGGATCGATAAATTTAATAAGAAGCGGAAATTCATTACCAAACTTTTCATACACTTTGTCGCCAACCAAATCACCCATGTAAATTTCTACAAGTTCGGCCAAATTATTTCCTTTTAGAAAACCATTTGCAACAACTGAAATATTTCCTTCAACGCCCGATATCTCCCAGCTTTCGCCGCAGTTTTTTGCATCGTATTTTTTATTTAAAAGGGTTTTCAAACGGTTTCCACCCCAAATTTTTTCGAGGCAAATGGGAGTGAATTTTAATGGATATAAAGCGTTCATATTTATATTATTGTTTGTTACAAGTTACATGTTGCAGGTTGCGGAATCAGAGTTCAGAGTTACGAGTTCAATCCCGATAACCATCAGGACAAAGTTAAAACTCATAATCCACAGCGGCACGATCGAGGTTAAATTCGGCAAAACGGGCAATTACTTTTTTATGTTCGGGATGAACACGGTATTTGTCCAAATCCCCGATTGAATCGAAATGGGTAATTAAAGCCAAATCATAACTTTTTGTTTCCAACTCGTAATTTACACCAACTTCAATAAATTTTAATTCGCCGATTTTACCATTCAACCCCTCTAAAAGCGATTTCATTTCAGCAATTATTGCTGGTTTTTGTTCAATTGGGTATTCTTTCAATTTAAAAAGTACAATATGATTTATCATTGAAACCCGGTTTTTATATTGTTTATCTTGTATTTTTACCTGTGCAAAAGTAATTTTTCTGAATTGTAAATTCCAATATCAATCTGAAAAACCTGAAACCCTAATAATAAAATGATAATAATAGAGCAATGATTAAGGTGTTTTATTTCCTCCTCGCTTATAAAAATCACAAATAAGAAAATGCAAATCTCAAACAAATATCACAATTCCAAATCCACAATATTAAACAGTTTCGTATTTTGATATTTAACATTTGATTTTTTGTTTGGTTTTTGATGCTTGAATTTTGGCATTTCAAAACTGATGATATTAAACAATTATATTAATTCTTTCCATTAAGTTTGCAATAGTATCAAAATAATAAAACAGAATATGCTTGTAATTGGCGTTGCCGGAGGAACCGGATCGGGAAAAACAACTGTGGTACGAAAAATCCAGCAACAGTTCCCAAAGGGTGAAGTAAATGTACTTTCACACGACTCTTATTACTTCGACAACAAAGAGTTAAGCCTTGAGGAACGAAGAAAAAAGAACTACGACCACCCCGATGCCATTGAGTTTGATTTGATGATTGAAGACGTGAAAAAACTCAAAAAAGGGCTTTCAATTCAGGAACCAGTTTATTCATTTATTACCTGCACCCGCGAAAATGAAACAAAACTGATTAAACCACGAGAAGTACTTATAATTGAAGGAATTTTGTGCTTAACAAATTCGAAATTGCGCGATTTAATGGACATAAAAGTTTTTGTTGATTGCGATTCTGATCTTCGCTTGTCAAGGGTTATTCATCGTGATATGGAAGAACGTGGCCGCAATGTTAACGAAGTTTTGGATCGATATGAAAAAACAGTACGCCCCAGCCACCTGCAGTTTATTGAACCCACAAAACGTTTTGCCGATATTATTATCCCACAAGGCGGAAAAAACCAGATTGCCATTCAAATACTTACCAACCACATTAACCAAATCCTTAAATAACAACATTATGCTGAACGATTTAAACATTGAAGAAGTTCTTTTTATCGACATTGAAACAGCGCCGGTTGCCCCGGAATTTGGGAAACTTTCGGAAAACTGGCAAAAGTTGTGGGAACACAAAATGAAGTCGCAGTTAAACGAAGGTGAAACTGCCGAAGAATTATATAACCGCGCCGGAATTTATGCCGAGTTTGGCCGGATTATCTGCATTTCGGTGGGTTATGTTACAACAAAAGAAGGTGTGAAATTTTACCGCGTGAAATCGTTTTATGATGAAAATGAAAAAATACTGATCAATAACTTTTTTCAGACCATCCAAAAATTCATGAAAGCCGGTAAAAGCAAACTCTGTGCACACAACGGTCAGGAATTTGACTTTCCGTACATCGCCCGGCGCGCAATAGTTCATGGACTGAACCTTCCAAAAATACTGGATATTGCCGGCACAAAACCCTGGGAAATCAAAGACCAGTTGCTCGACACACTTCAACTCTGGAAATTTGGCGATTATAAACATTACACTTCGCTCTCGTTATTGTGTGAACTTTTTAACATTCCAACTCCAAAAGACGATATCGATGGTAGCCAGGTTGCCCGTGTTTACTGGGAAGACAACAATTTAAACCGGATTGTAAAATATTGCGAAAAGGACACAATGGCGGTTGCCAACCTGCTTCTCCGTTATAAAGGCGAAAAGATAATTGAGGCGGAGAATATGGAGGTGGTGTGAGGAAACAATGCGTGAATGCAGGAATGTGTGAATGCAGGAATTCAATCGAACCTCAAAATGATTCCATCTGATCCCAACTATGTAAATACAGATGGAATCCAATCAGCGCTTTAAACTCTAAACTCTGAACTTTTAGTTCCTCATCGCCCTGTCCATGTCGCGTTTTGAGTCTTTCAGTTTCAAAGTTTCGCGTTTATCGTAGGTTTTTTTACCACGGGCAAGAGCAATTTCGAGTTTTGCCAGGCCGCGGTCGTTGATGAATAATTTAACACAAACAATGGTCAACCCCGATTCCTTTACTTTCTTTTCGAGTTTAGTAAGTTCTTTGCGATTCAGCAGCAATTTTCGGTCGCGGCGGGCTTCGTGGTTGTTGCAGGTTCCAAAATCGTACTCTGAAATGTGCATGTTTTTAACAAATAATTCGCCGCCAAAAAACTGGCAGTACGATTCGGTGAGATTTACTTTTCCTCCGCGTATCGATTTAATTTCGGTGCCGGAGAGTTTAATCCCGGCAATCCATTTTTCGATGAGTTCGTATTCGAAAGTAACCTTCCGGTTTTTGATGCGGATATCTGATGTTTGATGTGTCATTAATCAAGTAACATTAACAATTTAGCAGTTGAAAAGCTCAATATGCCGAAAATAATCCAATTGGCCGCAATTATTTTCAGAATTAAGCTGTCGCGTTGTTCTTTCGGAAGTTGAAGTAACCTTCTTCCACCCATTAAAAAAATGTAAAAGCCATAAATCCCGAAAATATCAAGAAAATAGAAAAACGGGAAAAAACCTGTTACAATGGAAACCAGCAGAAATGGTACAAGAGAATAGGCAACAAGCTTCTCCAATACTGCAATTTTTTCTTCAAAGCCAAAAAATTTCATCAACTCATTTGTTCCGTAAACGCCAACAAAATAAAGGGCTGCAAATAATGCAATTTCGCGGATTACCCAAAGTGCGGCAACCCAAATCCGAAAATAGTCGCTGCGAAAAAATTCACCAAGAAAAACTGCCACGGAAACTGCAACCAACAGTGGTAATAACAGATTGTTAAACAGATCATCCCTGTTTTCATTTGTATCAGCATGGTTACGCCAAAATGCGCGGGGGTTTAAAATCAATTCCTGCGAGAGCGCATATATTTTTAAAGCGAGTTCCTTCATTTTATTCAAAATAATCGGGCGTAAAATTACACTTAATTTTAAAAAGAAAGTAAAGAGTAATTATTGACGTTCCACAATTATGAATTATTCATTTCAATTATTTAAGCTAATAATAGACAACTAAATCATCCCGAAACAATAATTTTGAAATTCAAATTCGAATGAGAATTGTAACTTATAAACGAATTACAGAATTTATTGAAAATCATAATGATTCAAAGATCGCACTTCAGGAATGGTATTATAAAACGACAAAAGCCAACTGGGAAAATGCTTCGGATATTAAAAAAACTTTCAATAATTTCGATTTTATCGGAAATAACCGGGCAGTTTTCAATATACCAGGAAATCAATATCGACTTGTGGCAATTGTGATATTTGGGTCCAGGAAAGTTTATATTCGATTTATTGGAACTCATTCAGAATATGATAAAATTAATTGTGAAACAGTTTAAAATAGTAAAAATGGCCAGAATAAATACTGAAATTCAATACGAAAAAGCATTGGAAAGAATTGATGAATTGCTTTTGCTTGTCGATAATAAAACTTCAAATAAAGACAAAAATTATATTGAACTGGATTTACTTTCGGATTTGGTTTCAGAATATGAAGAAGTATATTTTCCGGTGGAAAAACCTTCTCTTCCGGATATTATAAGGTTACGAATGGCCGAACTTAAAATTTCCCAAAAAAAACTCGCATCAATTTTAAATGTCAGTCCTTCCAGAATTAGTGAATATTTAAATGGTAAAAGTGAACCGACTTTAAAAATAGCACGACTTTTAAGGGACGAACTAAAAATTGATGCCGATATTATTTTAGGTTAGATTTTGCCTTCCTTTCCGACAACAAATTCTGCAATGCGAACATTTCATCACGTAAACGGGCAGCTTCAATAAAATCAAGGTCTTTCGCAGCAGCTTTCATCTGTTTTTTTGTTTTTTCGATGGTTTTTTCCAAACCTTCAATACTCATGTATTGGATAACAGGATCGGCAGCAATATCAGGCATAATAACTCCGCCAGCGTATTCCGTTTGCTTGTCGCTTCGGTATTGATAACCGATGATTTCGCGGGTTGGTTTAATTATTTGTGTTGGTGTAATGTTATTTTCAATGTTGTATTTCATTTGCTTTTCGCGGCGGTAGTTGGTTGAATCGATGGTTTTTTGCATTGAATTGGTAATTTTATCGGCATACATAATTACCATACCGTTGAGGTTTCTGGCAGCTCGTCCTGCGGTTTGAGTCAATGATCTTTCGGAACGTAAAAATCCCTCTTTGTCAGCATCCAAAATTGCCACCAATGAAACTTCAGGCAAATCCAAACCTTCACGCAAAAGGTTAATTCCAACCAACACATCAAAATCGCCTTTTCGCAATTGTTCCATAATTTCTACCCGTTCCATCGTGTCAACATCAGAATGTATATAACGGGTTTTCACGCCCATATTTACCAAATATTTTGATAATTCTTCAGCCATGCGTTTTGTTAAAGTTGTAACCAAAACACGTTCGTTTTTTTCGACACGAAGATTAATTTCGTGCATTAAATCGTCAATTTGATTGGTACTTGGCCGCACGTCAATTTGCGGATCAAGCAAACCTGTTGGCCGTATAATTTGCTCGACAACAACACCTTCGCATTTTTCAAGTTCGTAATCGGCGGGTGTTGCGCTCACATAAACAATTTGGTTCACAACGCCTTCAAACTCCTCAAATTTTAACGGGCGGTTGTCAATTGCTGCAGGTAACCGGAAACCAAATTCCACAAGATTCATTTTCCGTGAATTATCACCGCCATACATTGCGCGGATTTGCGAAATGGTAACATGACTTTCATCGATAACACACAAAAAATCGTTGGGAAAATAATCAAGCAAACAAAATGGTCGCGTTCCGGGTTTTCGCCCATCAAAATAACGCGAATAGTTTTCGATGCCCGGGCAATAACCAAGTTCGCGCATCATTTCCATGTCAAATTCAGTTCGTTCCAAAATACGTTTGGCTTCGAGGGGTTTACCAATCTCCTTAAAGTATTCGACCTGTGCAACCAAATCATCCTGAATATTCCGAATAGCTGAATTCATGCGTTCTTTAGTGGTTACAAAAATATTGGCGGGGTAAATAACTGCCTCATCCATGTTCCTCAGTCTTTGACCCGAAACAGGATCAAAAGCTGAAATTTCTTCTATTTCATCGCCAAAAAAAACTATTCGGATTGCCTCATCTGCATATGCCGGAAAGATATCGACTGTATCGCCCTTTACCCTAAAATTTCCGCGCTGAAAATCAATTTCACTTCGTGAATACAATGCATCAACCAATTTACGAAGCATTGCATTTCTTTGTATTTTTTCGCCCAATTTAACACCGGTAACATTGGCATGAAAATCCTCGGGATTACCGATTCCATACAAACATGAAACTGATGAAACAACAATCACATCACGCCGTCCGGAAAGTAAAGCAGAAGTAGCACTCAGTCGTAATTTTTCAATGTCTTTATTTATTGAAAGATCTTTTTCAATGTAAGTGTCAGTTGTTGGCAAATAAGCTTCGGGCTGGTAATAATCGTAATATGAAACGAAATACTCAACAGCATTTTCGGGGAAAAACTGTTTCATTTCGCTGTAAAGTTGCGCGGCCAAAGTTTTATTATGGCTCAAAACCAGGGTTGGCAATTCAACCCGCTCAATAACGTTGGCAACTGTAAATGTTTTACCCGAGCCGGTAACGCCAAGCAAGGTTTGATACCGGTCACCTTGCTCAATACCTTCCACCAACTGTTTAATTGCCTCCGGTTGATCGCCTGTTGGTTTGTAATCCGAAACAACTTTAAACTTCATTTTGCAAAACTAACGAACTGATTCAGAAAAAAGAAATATGTCCTGAAATGAAAATTTTAAAAAAAAATCAAATAATTTTTATTCAGAATCGTACATTTGTCATCAATGTTTGGACGCATTATTCATTAAAACTCGTTGTATATGAAAAAAATAACCACCCTTTTCCTTTTAATGTTATTGATAGGCATTTACTTTCCGGGTAATGCGCAGGAAGAATTCCCGACAAGCAAAAAAGGAGATTTCAAAGGATTTTATGCAGGTGGCGTTATATCAACAAATGGCTGGGGTGGCGAGATAAAATATATTTTAAATAAACGCATTACAATTAAATCAAGTTTCGAAACATTAAATTTTTCATCGGATTACAGTTTTAACGAAAGTGAGATTAATTATGATGCAACTTTCGATTATAAAACAGGTGGAATTTCTTTGCTTGGGGACTATAATTACACACGAAATTTATATGTTTCAGCAGGAATACTTTTAAATGATTTCAACCCAAAAATTACAGGACATGCCGCCAGCGATCTTGAATATGGCGATATTACTATACCAGCTTCGATGGTGGGTGATTTTCAGTTTAGCATAAAACCCGGGATGAAAGTTTCACCATATACAGGACTTGGGGTTCGTGCTTTTTTGGGAGATAACAAACGCATAGTATTTAATACTGAAATTGGTATGATTTACATGGGTTCGCCTGAAATTGAAATTGAAGCAACAGGTTTGCTTGCTCCAACAGCCGATCCGGCACACGGACAAAAAGAAACTTTTGAAAATCAATTGAAACAATATGAATTTTATCCGGTTTTAAAATTTAACCTTGCAGTTAAACTATTTTAATATAATTTGAACAAAATAAACTTACAGTTATGAACACAATATCGAAATTAAAAAGATTGACATTAATCTCATTTGCCATTTTACTTATTTCATTGTCAGGATGTTCGGATTATTTCTCGAACCCATTGGAAAATAAAGAAACCGGTGAAGATATAAATCTTGTGATACTTGATTTCAATTTTTTTCATACACGAATGACGTATAAACTGGTTGATGCAAAAACCGGCGAAATAATTAAAGCTAACGCGACAGTAAAATTTTCAGGAAAAAATGGAAATGATATAGTTTCTTTTACAGGCAATAAAAATGAAAAATACGAAACAAGCGAAGGACAGTTGGAATTAACAACTGATCCAAATATTAATATATCAGCCGGTTCATCTTTCGATTTTTCAGTGAATGTTGAAATTGAAGGTTACAATTCACTTTCAAAAGGAATAAGCTTGAACAGTGAAGGTGTAAAAACATTTGAACTTTCATTGTCGAAAAAAACCGATGAAGAGGATACAGATTTATCAGGAGACGTTGATTTTGGAGATGGTGACACAGTTTTTCACTTTATGGCACCTGTAGCCGGTTTAAAAGCAGCCGATAATGAAACTCCTTATAATATTGACCACTCATTTACAATCGATGATTTAATGAAATTCAGAGACAAATCAGGATTACCGCTTTTTAGCAGCAAAACTGAAGCTATACAGGCATATTCCAACGATCCTGTTAATTTCATCAGGGTTTCTGTATCAAAATACACAAGTTATCCTGCCAGTGTTGATGTAGTTAATTTTGGAGGAAATATAAGAAATGCACTTTTTCATAAACTTGAAACCGGTTCGATTACAAAAATGCTTGTGGCGTCGAAAGAAGTAGCCAATTTAAATGGTGGAAAAATAACTTCAAAATGCAGTAAAACTGAGGATTTTTTGCCTTTGGTTTTAGGTTTTGTTCAGTTTGAAAATAACCATTGGAATTTATTGGGAACAACTTTGACAAGTACAACATTGAATTTCAGTTATACACTTGCCACTGTTTCAGCAGAAGAATTGTGCAAAACCGGGAGCAGCATAACTTTCAAAGCAAATGTTATTTCAAGTTTTTCCATTGATGCAGATGTATTACGATGAAAGATAATAAATTAATAACTACGATTGGTTTTAAAGGAAATTTTCCCACAAACGTTTGTGGTTGAAAATGTACCTTCCAAGGCAGTAAAATTAATTTTCAGAAACAATAACCCTTCATTTAACCAGATAGCACCTCTGGAAATTTCAGATTTTTGCAGCGGAAATTATGAAATAAATGTTACTCCAACTTCAGGCTATCAGCAATATCAGATTATATTAAAAGCCTTGTGCCGAGACAACAAGGAAATTGCCATTGCGCCTACTTACAGTGCACAGATAAAATTGAAAAACAGCCAAACCTGGCAGGAAATAAATATGAAAGGCGGTATTGTTGATTATCTTGGTTTACCAAATGAAGATTATGAACTTCGGCTTTTATGGAAAAGTGAGTGGGAATATTCATCCTATTCGACAAAATTTGATATATCAGGTAATTATTTGGGCGAGCCAAAAAAAGATGCAAAAGTTAAATCGAAAAAACTAATTGACGGGCGAATGCAAATTAGTGTTGAAAAAACTTTCGAACAAAATATTTGTGAGGATTTGGGTTGGTAAATCCTAATTAGCAAAGATTTAACTGAGGCAAAGTTTATCTTTTGAGTTCGATAAACACAGGAAAATGGTCGCTGACACCGCCATAATAATTGGTGCCGCCATATGTCCGGTTTGGTGAAATTTCCCCTTTGTTTTCATATTCCATCCATTTTTCGTGAAATACAAAACCCTGCAGTTCTTTGCACTGAAAACCTTTATTGTCAAGTAAGTTGGAAGAAACAATAATATTATCAAGCATATTCCAGTTACCCCGGTAGTAATATGATCCTAATTTAATTTTATGAATCGGATACATTAGGTTTACCAAAGCAGCATTTTCAACATCGGGACTTTGAGCGTGCAAAATCTCGCTAATGCTTTTATTTGAGGGTTCATCGTTCATGTCACCCATAATTAAAATAATTGCGTTAGAATTTGATTCCTGAACCGAATCGATTTTACTTTTCAACAAACTTGCAACTGCAACTCTTTTGGGCTCAGTTTGATCCAAACCTCCAATCCTTGATGGCCAATGATTTACAAAAATATGGAATTCCTCACCGTTGTTTGTTTCGCCTTTTACATAAAGAATATCGCGGGTTGTGAATTTTAGATCATCATTAAACTTAACCTTGATTGGCGAACTTTTAATCACTTTAAATTCATCGGGGCGATACAACAGTGCACAGTCAATCCCTCTGAAGTCAGGACTTTCATATTGTTCTATTTTGTAATTCCCAGAGGATAAATCTTGGGTTTTTACCAAATCGTCAAGTACTTCCCTGTTTTCAATTTCGCACAAACCAATAATTTCAGGCAATTCCTTTTTGTTAACTGAACCAAGTACTTTTGAAATATCCTCTAACTTTTTAAGATATCTTTCTTCTGTCCATTTATTTTTTCCGTCCGGCGTAAATTCAGCGTCATTTCCTCCCGGCGTATTTTTTATGTCGAACAGATTTTCAACATTGTAAAACACTACTGTCAGATTTCGTTTTTTACTATAACCCCAACCGGCAAAAGCGCTTACAATAGCACTAATGATAATACTTGTCAGCAAAACAGCCAATGTTAATAATATTGCTTTTTTAATTTTCATTATTTTAATTTTAAATTTTCTGTCCGATGGTAACTTCATAAAAACCGGTAACCAGGGTAGCCATCATTCCGGCAGCTTTTGCAGCCTGGATTCCAAGTTGGGCGTCTTCAAAAACCTCACAAATTGCAGGTTCAACACCCAACAATTCAGCACATTTCAAAAAAGTATCAGGGAAAGGTTTTGGACGGGCTACGTCTTCAGTGGATACCAAAATATCAAAATACCTATCGAGTCCTAAAATATCCATTGTTTTCCAGGCCAAACGACGGTAACCACCCGTTCCAACAGCCATTGGTAAAATTCCATGGTATTTTTTTGCCAATTCAACAACAGGTGTAACGGGTTTCATTTTGTGCATCATTTTTTCGTACTCGTCCTCTTTTTGATGTCCCACAACCTCAGCATTCATTTTTGTACCAAACCATTCATTTAGTTTTTCGATGGTACCAACAGCAGGGATTCCGGCCAGTTTAGCAAATAGTTCAGGAGTAAAATGAATGCCATATTCTACCAGAATATTTTTATATGCTAAAAAATGTACCGGCATAGTATCGGCGAGAGTGCCATCCAAGTCGAAAATCAAAGCTTTTGCCTTTGGATTTATGATAAGTTCTTTCACTTTTTTAGTTTTTCGAAATTCAAGAAAGACCAAAATTAACTTTTTTGTAACCCTTCTAAAATAAAATTTCCACATGCGCGAAAAAATGCCAACTTTGTTCACATTAAATCAACAGTATGAACGACACATTATTATACACATTACCTCAGTGGTTTATTTTTGCTGCGGTATTTGTTGCTGTTTACGGATGGATTGAAAAGAAAAAAGCATTTAGGATTATCGGGGCGGTAATTTTTATTTTTTTGGGAATTTATTCTATTATAATCATTACAGGCGGCTATTTAGCAGGAGGAGAGTTTCTTACCCCAGGCGAAATGGCAGACAAAGAATTGGATGGCGAAGTAGTCGAAAAAATTCCGTTTCAGGCAAAGTTATTGCCCGCGTATTTGAGTTTTATTGTTTCAGCAGTAATTGTTATACCAGCAATCTTTCTTGATTTAAAAAATAAAAAAAGTTACCAGTGGTTCATTCTTTCCGCCGTACTTGTAGCGTTGTTTGGTTTTTTTGTAATTGTTGGTGTTTTGCAGTATTTATAATGTAAATTTTTATTTTCAAGCGAATTTCTTAGCTATTTATAAAGATTTCAAATAAATCACCATCAAACTGGTTGTTTGTAATTTCTTGTTTTCTATCTTGCACGCGATAAAGTAATTAAAAATTAAAATCGTTTTTGCATGAATCCACAGGCTGAGGAACTCAACAAAATTATCAAGGAAAAAAGCAACATTGTTTTCGAACTTCTTTCGGAAAGGGGAAAAGAAATTTATTTTCCCAAAAAGGGTATTTTAGGCCAAACTGCCGAAGCAAAAAGCACAAAAATAAATGCTACAATTGGCGCAGCTGTTGAAGATGACGGATCGCCAATGCGTCTTGAAGTACTTGCATCGAAAGTTGGTTTGAGCCCAAACTTAATTTTCCCTTATGCCCCCAGTTACGGTCGACCAGATATACGTGCCAAATGGAAAAGTATGATTTATAAGAAAAATCCGTCGCTGGGTTCAACCGAAATAAGTTTACCTGTAGTAACAAATGCTTTAACACATGGGATTAGCATGGCGGGTTATATGTTTTGCAATGAAAACGACAAAGTTATTGTTCCCGATTTATTTTGGGGAAATTACACGTTAACGCTCACGCATTCTTACGGTTCGCCTCTTGTTAAATATAATCTTTTTAAAGATGGAAAACTTGATCTTGAAGCTTTTGAATCAAAATTGAACGAAGGTGGGATTGGCAAAAAAGTTATGATTTTGAATTTCCCAAACAATCCGGCTGGTTACACGCCAACACAACCCGAACAGGATGCGATGGTGGAAATCATTAAAACTTCGGCTGAAAAAGGTAATAAAATTGTGCTTTTTATTGATGACGCTTATTTTGGACTTGGCTATGAAGAAGGTGTAGCCACTGAAAGTATATTTGTTGAATTAAGCCAGTTACATAAAAATGTACTGGCAATAAAAATTGACGGACCAACTAAAGAAGATTACGTTTGGGGGTTCAGGGTTGGTTTTGTGACTTATGGAATTAAAGGTGGAGATGCTGAATTTTACGGCGCTCTCGAATCAAAAACCGCCGGGGCCATTCGTGGTAATATTTCTAATGCAGCCAATATATCACAGTCGTTGTTAATGGAAGCCTACAGCAATCCTGATTATGACAAAGAGAAAGCAGCAAAATATAAAATCATGAAAGAACGCTTTGATGCAGTAAAAAATGTGCTGAAGAACGAGAAATACAAAACCTATTTCACTGCGTTGCCTTACAATTCGGGCTATTTCATGTGTATTAAACTGGCTGATGGTTTGGATGCCGAAAAGTTGCGTAAAATCTTAATCGAAAAATACAGCATCGGTGTTATAAGCCTGGGCAATTTACTTCGGATTGCTTATTCAGGTGTTGCCGCAAAAGATGTTGAAGAATTGTTTGAAGGAATTTATTTGGCTTGTAAAGATTACAACGGATAATTTTTAAGCAGGACATAAAAAAGCCGTTTCAGCAAAGTTGAAGCGGCTTTTTAGTTGGGTATAACTAAGTCTATTCAAACATATTTTCGTCCCTGATTATCATTAAAATAGCTGAATAAGGAAGGATAATATATTTTTCATTTTTGAATTCGATTTCATGACCATTTCTGCTTAAATAAATGGCAAGGTCGCCTATGTGCGTTTGCAGTGGTAAATATTTTACGTCATTTGAATTCGGTTTCCACTGGTTATCATCCTCTGCTGTTGCGGGAATCGGATAACCTGGTCCAACTTTCACAATATAACCACTTTGCAATTTTTCATTATCCTGAACGGTGGGCGGCAAAAACAAACCCGATTTGGTTTTTCCCGATGGGTTCTTAGGTTTCACCAAAACCCTGTCGCCAACCATGATAAACTTTTCCAAATCTTTTTCTTCGATAACCAATGACATAGTAAATTTCCTTTTTTCTTTACAAAGATAAAAAATCATTGCACTTTCGCCGTTGACATAAAATGTTGAAACTTTGAATAAAACCAAATCAATTCCTATTTTTAACTGCTCATACCTTAATGCTTTATGCTATGTTAAAATATATATTTCTCTTTTTCATTGTACTTATTTTTTCTAATCTTTCGCATTCACAGAACCAAAATCCATTTCAAACCTACATAGGCGAATTGGAAACTTCAAAATTACATGTGCCGGCAAGGTTAATTACACACGGTCCAAAACATCACTGGTTTGGCTATTACGACAAGTTGCAGTTTGATCCTTCAAACCGGTTTGTACTTTGCATGGAAATTGATTTTGAAGGCCGTTCACCTAAACCTGAAGACGAAGTTAAAATTGGGATGATTGATTTGAAAGACAATGACAAATGGCTTGATTTGGGTACATCGAATGCATGGGGCTGGCAACAAGGCTGCATGTTACAGTTCGTTCCGGGAAGCGATTCGCTGGTTATTTGGAACGACAGGATTGATAACCGGTTTGTTTCGCACCTTTTGAATATCTACACAAAAAAAGAGAAAATATTACCATTTGCCATTTATGCACTCAGCCCCGATGGAATTCATGCGGTAACTACTGATTTTGAGCGGATTCAAGACACACGTCCAGGATATGGTTATGCTGGAATTGCAGATCCAAACAAAAATGATTTGGCTCCCGACAATGCTGGAATTTATGCTTGTAATCTGCAAACCGGAGAAAAGAAACTGATTATCACTTACAGTCAAATGGTTGAAATGCCGCCTCTTGATGACGACGACGCAAATGCAGATCGTTCAAACCAAAAAAATTGGTTTAACCACCTGCTTTTTAATGCCGATGGTAGCCGGTTTATATTCCTCCACCGCTGGAAAGCACAATCAAAGAAGGATGTAGGCGGTTTTGCTACTCTAATGTATACTTCTGACTTACAAGGTAAAAACATTAATCTTGTTGATCCATCGAATTACACTTCACACTTTATCTGGAAAAATAAAACCCAAATTACAGCCTGGACGAAACAACCATCAGCTGGAAATGGATTTTATGTTTTTACAGATGGAAAACCAGACCAAACTTATGTTCTGAACCAGGATAAAATGCCTGTCAACGGGCACAATACTTATCTGCCAAATAACAAAAACTGGATTCTCAACGATTCTTATCCTGATAAAGATCATTTTCAGCATGTATATCTGTACAATACCGAAACTGACATTAAAATTCCACTTGGTGATTTTTATGCACCTGAAGCATACAAAGGAGAATGGCGCTGCGATACACATCCGCGATCAAGCAACAACGGAAAAATGGTTTGTATTGATTGCCCGGTTGAAAATGGAGGAAGACAATTGGTTTTAATGGACATTTCAAAAATCAGTGAATAGATTTATTATTTTATTCTTCCTGAAATTCATCAGCGTTACCTATTAATACAATAAATATTTGGTACATTTTTCTCAATTTCACTTTGAAAAATAAAATTAAAATTAAAAAATCACATTCAAATTTCTCCCAATTCAGCAAATAAAATGTCATTTCACTTAATTATTTTGGTGAATTCTAAAATTATTTCATTTTTTATAAAAACATAAGCAATTCATTTTAAATGTATTAACAAGTTTAGTGAAAAAATATTGTAATTTTTTTACTACTATGTATTGCATGGTATTATTTTTTATTCATATATTTGTATAACATATTTCAATGCAAGATACAGTACAATCTTAAAAATAGTTCTAAAAATCTGTAACGAAATAAAAAATGAAACGTCATAATGACGAAAACAAAAAAATAAAAACATTTAAATAGAAAACAAAAAAACGGAGGTAACAAGTCATGAAAACAACAAACAAAATTCAGAAAACAGCTTTAACAGCAGCATTAACAGTAAGTCTTTCAATCCTTGGTTTTTCAATAGATGCACAAGTTGAAAATGAACTACTGCGCGAAACCAATTCAGCAAATAATTTTGCAATGGCACCAGTAGAAAGGAGCAATTATTTCTTCGCTACAAATTTCAGTTTAAACAACTCAACATTAGGAAGCACATTTGCAGCATATCTTGAAAAAGAAAATGACGCTCCTTTGAATATAGAAGAATGGATGTTGAATGATGCAAGTTTTTCTTCTCTAATTTCAATTGAAGCAGAAATTGAAACTCCAATGGAACTGGAATCATGGATGATGGATGAAAAAGCTTTTAATGTAAGTTCTTTAAACATTGAAACAGCAACTGATGAACAGTTGAGAGTGGAAGATTGGATGATGGATGTGGAAAAATTCGAGGTTAATTTAAAACAGGAAGCTCGGAATGTTTCAGCACCCACAACAGGCGGTGACTATATTTTCATCAATAATATATCCTTTCCGAAAGTTTCTAAAGAAAAGAATTTAGAACTTGAAGACTGGATGATCAATTCAAAAATGTGGAAATAATAAAACCAGGGGAAACTAAAACAGTAAAAAGCGCAGGCAATTATTACCTGCGCTTTTTACGTAATGGGATATTCGTTGTGGATGTCTGTCAGCACTTCATAACCGGTTTCAGTAACCAAAATGGTGTGTTCAAATTGTGCCGAAAGCTTGTTGTCAACAGAGCGGGCAGTCCAGCCATCATGTTTGTCGATTTTTGTACCGGCCCGGCCCTCGTTTATCATCGGTTCGATTGTAAAAATCATGCCTGGTTTCATTTTCGGACCGGTATTTCGCCTTGACGCATGATCTACCTGAGGTTCCTCATGAAATTCAATACCCACACCATGACCACAAAACTCATAAACCACACTAAATCCTTTTGCCTTTGCAAAACGGTTAATTGCAAAACCAATATTTCCAAAATAATTCCCAGGAATCACTTGCTGAATCCCTAAATTCATACAATGCTTTGTGGTGTCAATTAATTTTTCAGCTGCAAGAGAAATTTCACCCACAGAAAACATACGGGAAGTATCTCCATAATACCCGTTTAAAATGGTAGTAACATCAATGTTTAAAATATCACCTTCTTTTAAAATGGTTTGTTCTGAAGGGATACCGTGGCAAACTACTTCATTCAGTGAAATACACGAAGATTTTGGATAACCATTATAACCTTTTGTTGCAGGAATTGCGCCATTCGACAAAACAAATTCCTCAATTTTATCATTAATAAAACCTGTTGAAACCCCGGCTTTAACAAATTGACCTGCTAAATCAAGCGCCTGTGCCGCCAATTGACTGCTTTTTCGGATACCGTCAATCTGTTCCGGTGTTTTAATGATTATCTCGCTCATGTTGTTTTTTGATAAATTTTGTGCAAAAATGGTTAAATCGTGAAGTATTTCAAAACCGAACAATAAATTTGCAGAAAAGTTTAAAAGTAGATGGAAACCAGAAAAGTTTTAACCTCACACATCTGCTTCCAACTTCTTACCAATTATTAAAATATGAAACACATCAACCATCTCAAAACCAAATCCTATTTTATCAATCGCTTTGGTAAACTATCAACCTCATATTTGTTTTATCAAATGCAGGATATTGCATGGGAACACGCTGATATTTTAGGTTTTGGTTATGATAAGTTGAAAATAGACCAACAATTCTGGGTGCTTTCGAGACTACTTGTCAAAATTGACAGGCGGCCGGAATGGGGCGAGGATTTTTCACTTGAAACATGGTCGCGTGGAGCTGACAGGTTTTTCGGATATCGCGATTTTTATTTTATCGATAAAGAAGGAAATAAAATCATTGAAGCTACAACAAGTTGGCTGGTATTGGACTTAAAATCGAAACGAATTGTAAATCTTACAGAATTTAAAAATTTCCCAACATATGCAGAAAGTGTTTTTGGTGAAAACGCGGGCAAAGTAAAATCTCCCCAAAGTGATGCAGAACTGCTTTTTACCCCTGTCCTTTTTAACGAAATAGACATCAATCAGCATTTTAATACAGGCCGTTATATCGAGCGAATTATCGACAGTTATGATTTTGGTTTTCATGAAAAACATGATTTGGTGGAATTTGAAATTAATTTTTTAAAAGAAGGTTTGCCGACCGACCGGCTTGCAGTAAAAAAGCAATTTACTGATGAAACCAACCATTTATGCAGCGTTGTTCGCGAAAGCGATGGAGCTGATTTGATTCGGGCAAGGCTGGTTTGGCTGGGAGTTTGACTTTCCAAGTCAAACACTTTTATATTGGATTCAGGAAATCCGATTCTTATGGAGTCCAATTCCCTTTTTATGCCGGACTTAGGAAAGTCCGTCTCCCATAAGTCTCAAAATCAGCTCTTTCTTCTCCTCCATTCCCAAATGCCCGTCAATCCAGTGAATTTTTGTGCCCCGCTTTTCCATACCGCGAAACCATGTCATTTGTCTTTTCGCAAACTGGTGGATGGCAATTTCAAGTTGGCGGAACATTTCGTCATATGTAAGTTTTCCAATTAAATGTAGCGTAAGATATTTATATTCCAGCCCGTAATAAATCAGTTGATCTGGTGTTAAACCCGAATCCAGCAATTTTTTAACTTCATCGAGCATTCCTTCTTCCAGTCTCTGTTTCAACCGGGTTGTAATTCTTTGTCTTCGCAAATCCCTGTCGAAATTAATTCCAATATTCAGACTGTTAATATCGGGAAACGATGAATCGAATTGTGCATTTTCAGTATAATATTTTTCTATTTCAATGGCACGGATTGCCCGGCGATCAGTTTCAACGTCAGTGTGGTTGTGGAGTTTTGGCTTCATGTTTTTAAGGATTTCGGTCAGTTCTATCAGCGATTTCCCCTCCAATTCTTTGCGTAATGTTTTATTTGGCGGAACCTCAATTAACCGATAGTTTTTTAAAACAGCCTCAATGTACAATCCACTGCCACCGCACAAAACAGGGAATTTTTCCCGGAACTTCATATCATTAAAAACCCTGATAAAATCGGTCTGAAAACGAAAAACATTATAATGTACACCGGCATCTTCAATATCCACCAAATGCGAAGGAATTTCAACACCATCAACAAAATAATCAGCATAATCTTTCCCTGTTCCCAAATCCATTCCACGGTAAATCTGGCGGGAATCTGCTGAAATTATTTCGCCATTAATACTTGCTGCCAAGTGTGCTGCCAAACCGGTTTTACCAGTTGCAGTTGGACCAAGAATTGTTATAAGATTATATTTCATTTCGGTTTTTCTTCAGAAACAAAATAAAGAATAATTCTGCAAAACGAAGATATTTTTCCGAAATTGCGGCACTACTAATGAATTCAATTTTCGAATTAAATGATAAAAGAAGCTTGTGTTGAAACTTTGGAAGAAGCTGTGTTGGCAGAAAAAAGAGGTGCCGATCGAATAGAATTATGTTCTGATTTGGCCAACGATGGACTGACACCCTCCTTTGAATTGATGAAAAAAACAATTTCAAAATTAAAGATTCCTGTCATGGTAATGATTCGCCCACGGTCAGGTAATTTTGTTTATTCTGAAAAGGAAATCAGCCAAATGAAATCGGAAATCGATCTTGCAAAAAATGCAGGCGCTTTCGGAGTTGTTTTTGGACTGCTCACTTCTGAAAATAAAGTAGATATAAAAAATACCCAAATTTTGGCTGATTATGCCTTTCCGCTTCCTGTAACTTTTCATAAAGCTATCGATGAATTGGAAAATCAGGTTGAAGGCGTAACCGAATTAATGAAAATTGAAAATATAAAACGAATTTTAACTTCGGGTGGCTTACCTACAGCTTCTGAAGGACAGGAATCAATTCGGGAGATGATAAAAACTGCCGGGGATAAAATAATTATTTTAGTTGCCGGTAAAGTTTTGGATTCAAATGTTGAAGAAATTCAGAAACTAACAGGAGCAATGGAATTACATGGTCGGCGGATTGTGTAGCCCCTTTAACTCTCCCGATGGGGGAGAATAAAAAGTATATTAACATCAAATATAAATCTTATAAAAAATGAAAAAGCTAATTGTAGTTATCCCAATCTTTTTGATGCTGTTAGCAAACGCGCAATACGAACATGAAGTTACAGATTATGTTTGGCCAAAAGACCAAAAAGTACTTGACAAATTGGAAGAATGGCAGGATTTGAAGTTCGGACTTTTAATGCACTGGGGTGCTTACAGTCAATGGGGAATTGTGGAATCGTGGTCGATTTGCCCCGAGGATTACGGCTGGTGTGAACGTAAAAAAGGTTCAAATCCCGATGATTATTTCACCTATAAAAAAGAGTACGAAAATCTAAAGCTGAGTTTTAATCCGATTAATTTTGAACCCGAAAAATGGGCAGCAGCAGCCAAAAATGCCGGAATGAAATATGTTGTTTTCACAACTAAACACCACGATGGGTTTTGCATGTTCGACTCGAAATACACTGATTATAAAATCACTTCCAAAGAAACGCCATTTAGTGTAAATCCGCGCGCCAACGTAACAAAGGAAATTTTCAATGCGTTCCGGGCAGAAGGTTTGTGGGCAGGCGCCTACTTTTCGAAACCTGACTGGCACAATGAAAATTACTGGGATCCAAAATTTCCGCCAATGGATAGAAATGTAAATTATGATCCCGCTGAATATCCTGAAAAATGGGAAAAATATGTTCAGTTTACCCAAAATCAGATTATGGAACTGATGACCGACTATGGAAAAATCGATATTCTTTGGCTCGATGGAGGTTGGGTTGCAAAAAAATCGCCTGAAGAAATAAAAAGTTATTATGAAAGAGTTGCAACAAACAACGTTTCCGGATTTCCCAAAACCCGCGAAGTAAATCAGGATATTCGCATGGATGAACTGGCTGCCAAAGCCCGCGAAAAACAACCTGGGTTGATTGTAGTTGACAGAGCTGTTCGTGGACCAAATCAAAATTACCTTACACCCGAAAACCGAGTTCCCGAAACACAACTTCCGTACCCTTGGGAATCATGCATTATTGCCGGTGGTGGTTGGGCATGGGTTCCAAACCCTCAGTTTATGAGTCCAAAGCAGGCCATTCACATGTTAATCGATATTGTTGCCAAAGGCGGTAACCTGCTTTATAATATTGGTCCGGCACCCGATGGTACATGGCCGGATGCTGCCTACAAATTGTTGGATGAGATGGGAAAATGGATCGATGTTAACGGTGAAGCCATTTATTCAACAAGGGCAATTGCACCTTTTAAAATTGCAAATGTGTGTCTTTCACAAAAAAAAGATACAAAAGAAGTTTATGCAATTTATCTCGAACAGGAAAATGGATCAGGTCTTCCGGAATCGTTTGAGGTTGAAGGTATTTTCGCTTCAAAAAATGCCAAACTGAATTTGCTTGGCACAAAGGGAAACCTGAAATGGCAAAACACAGAAAAAGGAGTGAAAATTTATATTCCTGAATCCATTCGCAAAAATCTGCCATGCGGTTTGGCCTGGGCCGTGAAGATTTCTGAGGTGAAATAATTAACTAATACTGAATAAGGGTGAACTGATTTTTGATTTGTGAATCGGTTCAACCTTTCTTTTTTATACAGCTAACAAAACTCTGTTTATAACTTCCCGCTACTTCAAATGCAAGCACATGGTTTTAGCCTTAATTTGCAATAAACAATTTCTGATTCCTTTACGAAATGGGAAATTGCATTAATATCAAAAAAAGGAATTCGATGAAAAGGGGGAGAAGAAGATATAAACTAAAGAAAGGGGTTCGCAATAAACTTTTAATATTCAGTGTAGTTTCAATTGTGGCAATTATCGGCTTTACTATTTTCTCGCGCCCGGCAACGGCGGAAAAAATGGAGGAAATGGAATCTATAGAACCTCGTGTAATCGGCACAATTATAGTGGATAAATATACTGATTTGAATAAAATCCACTTAAAATACGCGGAAGTCAACGGAATTAAAGGTTTTAAATCTGATAAAGATTTCAATGAAAATGTAAAAGAACTTGTATCCGACGGAGATTTGGTAAAGATTGAAAACTCCGATTTTTATGTAGTTGATAAACTGACACATTCACACCCTTACCTTACACCAAAAGCTGCTGATTTGCTTGACGAAATCGGGGAACGTTTCCAGGAAAAACTGGAGGAAAAAAACATAAAAAAAAGATATTTCCAGATAACTTCGTTGCTGCGTACCGGTGAAAGCCAGCGCAGGCTTGGTCATTCAAATGTAAATGCCTCCTCCAATTCATCACACTTATACGGAACTACTTTCGATATTACATATGCCCGGGTTTTCAGAAAACCAAAACTGATGGATAAATACGAAGTGGAGGATGGACCTGCAATCAAATTACTTTCGGAAGCAATTGGAGAACTGAGAAAAGAAAATCGTTGTGTGGTAGTTACCGAGCGGAAAGAAAGGTGTTTCCATATTACTGTAAGATGAATGAATGAAGGCGGGAAGGCCTGCATTTTTGAATGAAAGAGATAATCCACTGAAACCAGCATCCAGTATCTTAACTTTAAACTTTAAACAGGAAACTTTGAACTATTAAAATGTTTTGAATCGCCCCACGAATTAAACCCAATTTCATTTCCTGATTTTCTCAATCTATTTTCCAAATCAATTATTGACTGATTTTTATCCTCACCCCAAATTGGTTTATTTTCATAAAGCAAATAGTTTTCGAGATATTGATGCGGCGTTAAATTAGGCATGATGATATTTGCGCCCGCTGCCAATGCCTTTTCGCGTCCAAACGGATCGATTGCCTCCAATGCAGTGGCAGCGGCAATATTTATATCCGGCATTAGTAAACGCAAAACTGAAATCATATTTAATCGCCAAATCAAACCTTTCCTGTTTTGTTTTCAAAAGGTGTTTAAATTGAAATAGCGGCGTGTCCATATGTTCTATATACGGTCCCATTCCGCACATATCAATATCCAACTTTTTGAAAAAAAGCAAATCAGCAGCCAAATCCTCCACCGTTTGAAAAGGTAAACCGATCATAACACCGGTTCCTGTTTGATAACCGGTTTCCTTTAAATGGTACAGCGATTCAATCCTTTTTTCAAAAGAGTGCTTTTTGTTTTCTGGATGAATTTTGTAATACAATTCACGGCTTGATGATTCAATGCGCAGCAAATAACGGTGCGCGCCGCTTTCAAACCAGCGTTTATAAGTTTCATTGGTTTGCTCGCCACAACTCAAAGTTATTCCAAGTTCGTTATTCGAAAGTTGTTTTATTTTTTGCACCAACCTGTCAACCCGAGTAACAAATTCTTTTGATGATAATTCTCCAGATTGCAAAACCACGGAACCAAAACCTTTTTCCCAGGCAAAACGGCATGCTTCCAAAACTTCACTATCCAAAACGTTGTAGCGCAGCACTTTTTCGTTGCTTTTCCTGATTCCGCAATAAAAGCAATCTTTTAAACAGCGGTTTGAAAACTCAATCAATCCGCGGAAATATACTTTATTACCAACATTTGCTATTCTTATCTCCAGCGATTTCTGCAGGAGCTGAGTTCTTTTATCACCCTTCAAATTCAGTAAAAGAACCACATCTTCCAACAAGAAATTACGATAGCTCAATATTTTATCTAATCCATTCATTGTTCACAAAAATACAGGTTCAAAACGAATAATCGTTATTATTTTTAGGTTGAATAACATAAAAACAATTTCGCTTTTCTTATTCATTTCAAACCTATTAACCTTAAATTTGAACAGAAAATCCTGCAGGAAGGCATTTGCTGACATTAGGGAAAAAATCAAATGATTATTGATTAATTATTACTGATTATTGGGGTTGAAAGTCCTCACATTTTTCCCTTTCCAAAACTTTTAGCAGCGATTTTTTAAAATTGAAAAAGAAAACAGAATTCGAATACAGGAATCCGTATACTGTAAAACTTAATTCTAAAAATATGAAACGACTTGGTTTTGTTGGAATTATAATCGATGACAGAGAAAAAAGTGCCGGAGTAGTAAATGAAATTCTAAGTCAGCACGCTGAACTAATTCTTGCCCGGACAGGATTACCGAATGCAAAAGGTGATACTTCGATAATTACTTTGGTAATTGATGCAACAACCGATGAACTTGGCGTTTTATCCGGAAAACTTGGAAATATCTCCGGAATCTCAGTAAAATCAGGTTTGGCAAAAAAATGACTTTAAACTTTGAACCCATACTTTAAACAAAAAAAACCATGTACAACATTCCCGCAGATTTTATCAACGAACAAAAAGTTTGGCAAATATTGGAAGCCAACAAAACTGCTGATTTTGGAAGAACGAAAGAAGTGCTTGCAAAAGCACGCGAAATGAAAGGACTTAATTTGGATGACATTGCTGTATTAACAAATATTAGTGATCCTGAAATGCTTTCGGAATTGTTCAATACAGCCAACGAAGTAAAAGAAACAATATACGGCAAACGATTGGTTGTTTTTGCCCCGCTTTACATTTCAAATTTGTGCGCCAACGAGTGTTTGTATTGTGCGTTCAGGGCGACAAATAAGGACATTGTACGATCCGTACTTTCGCAGGAACACATTGCCGGAGAAGTTAAAGCGCTTATAAACCAGGGGCAAAAACGGATTTTATTGGTTGCCGGTGAATCATATCCAAATCAAGGATTTCAATATGTTCTCGATTCAGTAAAAACCATTTACAGCGTAAAAACAGAACATGGCGAAGTGCGAAGGGTAAACGTAAATGTTGCACCGCTAAAAACCGAAGAATTCAGATTATTAAAAGATTCGGGGATTGGGACATACCAGATTTTCCAGGAAACCTACCACCGCGAAACTTATGATAAAGTACACATTGCAGGTAAAAAACGCGACTACAACTGGCGTGCTTGGGCATTGCACCGTGCCATGGAAGCAGGAATTGACGATGTTGGGATCGGCGTTCTTTTCGGACTTTTTGATTATCGTTTTGAAATTCTGGCAATGATGCAGCACATTTTCGAGCTGGAAGAAAAATTTGGTGTTGGTCCGCACACAATCAGTGTTCCCCGCCTCGAACCTGCCACAAACAGCGATATTGCATCACACCCACCTTTTCCAGTTTCGGATATCGATTTCAGGAAAATTGTTGCCATTTTACGTTTGGCAGTTCCCTATACCGGAATAATTATGTCAACCCGAGAAACGGCAAAAATGCGCCGCGAAACTTTTGCTTTGGGAGTGAGTCAGATTTCTGCCGGCAGCCGCACAAATCCGGGAGGTTACGAGGAAGAAACCGAAGACGATCCTTCAGGCCAGTTTAGTCTCGGTGACCATCGTTCATTAGACGAAGTTATTCGGGATGTGGCTTCAATGGGTTATATTCCATCATTTTGTACTGCCTGTTACCGGCTTGGCAGAACTGGTAGGGATTTTATGGATTTGGCAAAACCCGGAGATATAAAATTGCATTGCGGACCAAATGCTTTGTCATCGTTTAAAGAATATTTAATGAACTATGCAAGCCCAAAAACCGCCGAAGTTGGCAATGCACTTATTCAAAAAACAATTTCAGAAATGACAGGAATTGCCCGACAACGTGCTGAAAAATTGGTAAAACGGGTTGAAGCCGGAAAAGATGACGTTTATTGTTAATCATCTTTGGCATTCGAAGTCTTTAATTTAAAGAAATTATTGCAACAAAATAATCATGAATAAATCAAGGTTTGAAACAGACTTTCTTGGCACAAAACAAATTCCTGCCGATGAACTTTGGGGGATTCACACTGCCCGTGCGGTTGAAAACTTTCCATTATCAGGAAGAAAGGTTCATTCGGAATTGATAAAAGCTTTTGGCGAAGTGAAACTTGCCTGCGCACAAATCAATATGCAACTTGGTTTTTGGAACGATAAGCAAAAAGCTGAAGCCATTGAAAACGCATGTTATGAAATGAGTAAAGGACTGCTGAACGAGCATATTTTAGTTGATGCACTTCAGGGTGGCGCCGGCACTTCCACAAATATGAATGTAAACGAAGTGATTGCCAATCGCGCCTTGCAATTGCTTGGTGAAAAACCGGGAAGTTACGCTATAATTTCACCTCTTGATGATATTAATCTTCACCAATCAACAAACGACACTTATCCAACTGCTTTAAAAATTGCAGCAATAAGGTTGCTCCGCAATTTGGAACAAAGTGTATTGAATCTGCAGGAAGCCTTTCAGCAAAAAGAAAAAGAATTTGCACATGTTGTAAAAATAGGACGCACACAACTGCAGGACGCGGTGCTGACAACTTTGGGCAGGGAAATGAGCGCATATGCAGAAGCGTTTAACCGCGACCGCTGGCGGATTTACAAATGCGAAGAACGCTTACGTGTGGTAAACTTTGGGAGGAACGGCAATCGGAACAGGACTTGGCGCACCAAAGCAATTTATATTTAGGGTGGTTGACCAATTGCGCGAAAATACAAATATTGGTTTGGCCCGTGCTGAAAACCTCATCGATGGAACACAAAATGTAGATGTTTTTGTGGAGGTTTCAGGAATTTTAAAAGCACACGCATCAAATCTTTTAAAAATAAGCAACGATTTGCGCCTGCTTTCCAGCGGTCCCGATGCCGGATTTGGAGAAATTAATTTACCTGCCAAACAAGCCGGTTCGTCTATTATGCCGGGAAAAGTGAATCCTGTAATTCCTGAGGCGGTGGCACAAATAGCAATTCGTGTAATGGGAAACGACCAGATAATTTCTCATGCATGCAGCGCCGGAAATCTTGAATTAAACCAGTTTATGCCTCTTATTGCCGATTCTTTACTTGAAAATCTGTCGTTATTAAATAATGCCTGCATCATTTTCAGTGAACATTGTGTGGTGGGAATTCAGGCAAACAAAGAAATATGTAAAAGAAATGTTGAAAATTCAACAGCTACAATAACTGCACTTATACCCAAAACAGGTTATGAAAAAGCTTGTGAGATAATCAAAACAGCTAAAAATGAATCAATTTCAATTAAAACCGCTGTTTTAAAAACAAAGCTTCTTTCAGAGTCAGAATTTGAAGAGCTTATTTCGGCTGAATCAGTCTGCCGGTTGGGAAGTTAGTTTTTTTCAATACTTAAAATACATTATTAACTTTTTATTTTACTCATTATCAAGTATTTCAAAATATTTTTTATAATGGATATATTTATCTTTATATTTTATTTGCTTTTTAATATTTTAGTTATTATTATTGAATCTAAATAAACATTATCGATTTTATAACTTTAAATTTTGGAACCATGAAAAAAGTATTTTTAGTATTCGCATTAGTAGCAGCTTACGGAGTTTCTATGGCTATGTCGGGATCAAATGTTGTTATTGCCAACAATGATCATGTAACTATTGTAGCCGATATGGATGACAATAACGTTATTGCACCTGAAGGTGAAAAAGAAAAAGCCAAAACAAAAGAGGCAAAAGCTGCAAAAAGTGAAGGTTGTGCTACAGCCAAATCAGAAGGTTGTGCTACCGCAAAAACTGCGGCAAAAAGTGAAGGTTGTGCTACTGCAAAATCAGGCGACTGCGGTGATAAAACAAAAACTGCAACTGCTGAGAAAAAATAACATTCAAAATTGTTTAGTTAGATCCAATAAATTTAAAACCGTTCTTAATTAAGAACGGTTTTTTTTTGTCAGCCAGTCTAAAATTTAATTCTGTAACAAAGAATTTCATATATTGCAACTGTTTGAATTCCACTTTTGAATGCTTTCAAACATAGGTTAATTAAAAATCAATAATAATCACTAATTTAAAGAAACATGAAAAAATTAATTCTCGTTTTCGCAATGACTTTTGCTTTGGGTGTTTTGGCTTCAGATGCCAGTACAGTTAAAAAAGAAGACAAAAAGAAAGAAACAAAAAAAGAAGCAACAACTCCTGCTTGTTGCGCAGAAAAGGCAAAAACTGCGGAAAAGTCGGCAACAACCGGTTGCGCTGAATCGCAGAAGAAAAGTTGTGCGGCTTCAGGAGCCACATGTGGTGAAGCAAAAAAGAAATAAAAAGAATAATTTTTATAAAATATTAAGGGTGCCAAAAGCGCCCTTTTTTATTGTGCTATTGAAAATGAAATTGTACCTTAATCCGTTCAAAAACCTACTTAAATGAGGGCACCAAAATCATTCCGCTTACACATTGGGATTTTCGGAAAACGGAATACAGGAAAATCAAGTATCCTGAATTTACTGACCAACCAGGAAGTTTCAATTGTTTCAGAAGTTGCAGGCACCACTACAGATCCGGTTGAAAAACCTATGGAGTTACTTCCACTTGGTCCGGTTTTGTTTATAGATACAGCAGGAATTGATGATTTGGGAGATTTAGGAGAAAAACGGATTGCAAAAACAATGGCCGTTTTCGACCGAACTGATTTGGGTGTAATTGTTACCAATTTTAAAGATTGGGATAAATTCGAGCAAAAAATAATGGACGAATTCAGCGATAGGGGAATTCCATTTATCATCGTTTTTAATAAATCCGATTTATTTGAGGAGAATAATACAATCATTTCAAAACTAAATTCTGATAAAATTCAGTTTGTAAAAACTTCAGCTTTAAATAAAACAGGATTAATAGAATTACGCAAATTACTACTCGATTCAGCACCGGCAGATTATATTGAAAGACCAAGTATTCTGGCTGATTTGGTTGGTCCCGGTGAAGCTGCTGTTTTGGTTGTGCCAATCGATAAAGAAGCTCCAAAAGGACGATTAATATTACCTCAGGTTCAGATTATCCGCGATTTATTGGATAATGATTCGTTTTCAGTTGTGGTAAAAGAACGTGAATTGCGGAAAGCGCTTTCACGTTTTAACAAACCACCAAAATTGGTTGTAACTGATTCACAGGCTTTCCTGAAAGTTGCGGCAGACACACCACCTGAAATTCCAATAACTTCATTCTCAATTCTTTTCGCGAGGTTTCAAGGAGATTTGAATGAAATGGTTCGCGGTGCAATGGCAATCGACAAACTAAAAACCGGCGACAGAGTCTTAATTGCCGAAGCTTGCTCCCACCACCCCATTGGCGAGGATATAGGAACAGTAAAAATCCCACGCTGGCTTACTCAATACGTGGGAGGCAAACTTGAAATCGAAAATTTGCGAGGACATGATTTTCCAGAAAATGTTTCTGATTATAAAATAATAATTCATTGTGGTGCCTGCATGTGGAACCGCCGTGAAATGTTAAGCCGAATCATGAAAGCGAAGCTGGCAGGAGTACCTATTACAAATTATGGGTTGACGATTGCATATTCACTGGGAATATTTGAACGGGCACTGCAGCCTTTCCCTGCAGCTTTGGATATTATTAAAGAGCACAAAAAAAAATTACATGGAATCCGTTAAAAATGCACTGCTTGTGGACCACCCGGCATAATCTGGATGTTTAAAACGTGCTCTACATATTGAAAATAATAGAAGAGTTTATGGTTTAATTCAAATCCATAATCCACATTGTTCTCATATCCAATAATAGGTTCGAAAAATGAATTTCTCCGTGCATTCATTGCATTATAATTCCATGCAGAAACATATTGTCTGTTCCAGTTTTCGTAGTACTCCTGTGAACGATACATTGCCGGACTATTGTGCAACTGATACCACGTTTCAAATCTTGCATCAAAAGTTTCCAATTCATATTCTACACTGTCTTCAACATTACTTTCAACATTGTTACTTTTTACTTTAACCAACCCTTTTTGTGTTGAACAGGCTACAATAAAAAGTATTATCATCAACCAAAATATTAACTGTCTCATCTTTTTTGCTGTTTTAAATATTACTTGTTTTGTTACGAATTTTAAAACTATTTTGTTTTGAAAACATAAAATTCAACACACTAAATTCTGGATGTGAATAAGACAATTATCAATATCCAACATAATTAAAAATTCAAATTTTTGTTGTGTAACCATCAAATGCTTTTTTTTGAGCTCCTAGTCTTACGCATTTGACTCTGTTTCATTAATGTAAGTTTCTAATTTTTCACACTTAACTTTCAGCCCGGTCAAATGCAGCACTTCCGGATTCCAAATAATTTAAAAAAAAATGGAGCCAGATTTTCATCTAACTCTTTCATTTTCTTTCGATGGGGAAATGGGATTCGACCACACGAATCCTCAGCCTTATATGCTGATGTTCTTACTGTATTTTTGATATCTCAAAATTATCAGACGGCCCTTTTTTATGCTCCGCAGCAAGGTTTTCAGCACTTAAAATTTTTATATTAAAGTGGTCTTCCAGTGGAATCTAATCCAGAAAAAGATCATTAAACACATCTGTATAAATTTTTATAACTTAATAATCTTAAATATCATCTGTCCTATCCTAACAAAGTAGAATCCTGCTTTTTGGTCACGGATATCAAGTTCTCCATTATTTGTTTTATTTATCCACTTCCTAACAAGGTGTCCATCTGATGAATAAATCTCAACCATGCTCTTCTGTCCTGAACTCAATCCACTTATTTTAAATAATCCATCCGAAGGATTGGGATAGATGATAACTTTTTCCAATGTTAAAACATCCATATCTGTAATTAAATCCTTAACTCTCACCAGAATGCTTGCGGAATCAGAAGTAATTGACCCATCGCTAACCGTTAGTGTAAAAGTATAAAATGAATCACCATTAACCATTGGCACAATAAAAGTAGGTTGGGCTTCAATGGTAGAACTCAGCATTATGCCTACTGGTGCAATCCAAAGATAAGTGAGTAACTGACCATCGGGATCGAATGAACCAGAACCATTCAAAGTAACTGTGTCTCCTTCATTGACTGACTGGTTGGAACCAGCAATGGCAACAGGCGCTTTATTTACCTGTTTCACTGAAATCAACACAGTGGCCGATTCTGAGGAAAGGCTGCCGTCGCTGACCACGAGCGTGAAGGAATATTGCGTGTCAGAATTTACTTCCGGAGCCACTAATGTTGGTTTTGCTTCAGAAGTTGAACTGAGTGTAATTCCCGTTGGCGCTGTCCACAGGTAAGTCAACGTGTTTCCGTCAGGATCGGATGATGAAGAACCATCAAGTGTTACAGAGTTTCCTTCATCAACATTCTGGTTGGAACCGGCGTTGGCAAACGGTGCTTTGTTTACCTGTTTTACAGTAATAACCAACTGTGCTGCCGGTGAGTTCAAACTTCCATCATTTACAATCAGCGAGAAGGTGTATTGTGTATCGGTGTTTACTTCGGGTGCTGTAAAATTTGGTTTTTCCGCTGAAGTTGAACTGAGTGTAATTCCTGTTGGCGCGATCCAGAAATAAGTCAATTGTATTTCCATCAGGATCTGATGAAGCTGAACCATCCAGTAAAACCAGTTTCCTTCATCAACTAACTTGTTGGAGCCAGCATTGGCGAGTGGTGCTTTGTTTACCTGTTTTACAGTAATTACCAACTGTGCTGCCGGTGAGTTCAAACTTCCATCATTTACAATCAGCGAGAAGGTGTATTGTGTATCGGTGTTTACTTCGGGTGCTGTAAAATTTGGTTTTTCCGCTGAAGTTGAACTGAGTGTAATTCCTGTTGGCGCGATCCAGAAATACGTAATTGTATTTCCATCAGGATCTGATGAAGCTGAACCATCCAGTAAAACCAGTGCTCCTTCATCAACTAACTTGTTGGAGCCAGCATTGGCTAGTGGCGCTTTGTTTACCTGTTTTACAGTAATTACAACCTGTGCTGCCGATGAGTTCAAACTTCCATCATTTGCAACCAGTGAGAAGGTGAATTGTGTATCGGCATTAACTTCCGGAGCCGTGAAAGTTGGTTTGGCAGCAGTTGTTGAACTCAACGTTATTCCAGCTGGCGCGATCCAAAACCAGGTAATAGTATTTCCATCAGGATCGGATGAAGCAGAACCATCCAGTAAAACCAGTGCTCCTTCTTCAACTGATTGATTCGAACCTGCATTGGCCACCGGAGCATTGTTTGCATTTATGTAGCTCCAATGAACTTTAGATGTTAAGGCGCCCTGTTTTCCGCTGGTGTATTTTTGTAATTTACTGACATCGAGCGCAAGAGAGTAAGTTCCTGCAATATTTCCTGCCAAATCAATTCCGGAAATGGAATAAACTTTATCACTCGATTTTGAAATACTCAGATTCTGTATTCCCAATAATTGCCCGTCACGTTCAAACATCAGTGTTTCTTTCAATTTTGAATCGTCGAGCAATTTGTCGGTAAACTCAATTTGAAGTGAAACAGGTTGTGTAGTTACCGTTGTTAGGGGGACATTTTTCCATGTACCAACCAAAGCTGCTTCATCAATAAATACAGGTATTTTAGTTACTGTTTTGTTGTTGTTTAAATCGATACAATGTGCTTCAAGTGTCACATTCCCTGAGTAGATGAAGGTAACAGGCAGAGCCAACGGACCTGTATTTACATTCATCGAATCGGCCAAAAGAATTGGATTTACATTATCGGTCTGATAAATCTGAATACGTGAGTTTGCCTGGTTTACTGTCATTTTAACAAGCAGGTTTTTGGTTGCCGTAATTCCATCATTATCAGAGAATCCCATATCCGGGGCAATGCGCAAATCGGTTATTGCCAGTGGTGCAGTGCGATAAACAATCCAGTCATATTTTAGAGTATCGGTACTTGAATTACCGGCATTGTCTGTAATACCTTCCATCATCACTTTTAACTGGTAAGTACCTTCATAATAAGTCAGCAACCTGAATTGGGTGAACAGATATTCTGAATCAGATTTCTTTGTTAAATTAAGTTGCGACAAAGGTTGTCTTAGTCCGTCTTTCCATAATTCAAGCGAATTCACTGCAATTCCTTTCACAGGTTCGCTAAGTTTAACCGTAAAGGCGCTGAAGTGCTGCAAATCGTAACCACCATCTGTCGATGGGATAATCTGTGTTACCCATGGCGCTGTTTTGTCGATTTCCCAGCTAACCGACTGCGTTAATATGCCGGGAACACCATCCTGTGTTTTGATGTATGGCAAATCAACAGTTAGAGAATATTTTCCATCCTCAGAAATCAATGCCTGAAATCCCGAAATCTGAAACAGCAACCCGGTTGTATCCATCGGAGTAACAGTGATTGCACCTGAAACCGGAACTCCGTCTTTCGACCAGATAAAACGCTCAGGTAACATTGTCGTTGGATCAACAGGAAGATTGAAACGAAGTTGCATAATATCAAATGGTGATCCAACATTGTTTTCGGGCAATCCGATAAACTCTTTGACAGCAGGAATATTAATCATTTGAGTCCAGTTTGCCTGTTTCCCAACCAGACCATTTGTGCCTGTTGGGCTGGTGATTTGGCTGGTCTGAACTGTTAAAGCATAAAATCCGTTTTCGATGGATTTGCTGGTTAAATCAATTTTATAGCTTATCGAATCAATCTGGGAAATGGTTACCGAATTGTCCATTACATTGGCTCCGCCCTGAATGCGAAGCATCATATCTTCGTAGTTGAAAGTAGCCGGATCAATTGGTTTGTTAAATACAACAATTACCGAAGTAACCGGAAAAGTTACAGTAGCGGCGGGTACGCTGTCAAAACGCACAATCTCAGGAGGATTCTGGTCAATTGCCATAAAACTGATGATATACTTCTGAGGTGCGTTTGCTGCAAAGCCATCAAGAAAATGCATCATATTCTCATATACAGGTTCTTTAGTGTCGGGTAATGTAACGCTGGTTTGCCAAACATTATCCAACGGTATTATTTGCCCATCTTCGCGTGTAACACTTACAATTTTGTAAAGTCCATCACCCGGGTCATTGAATTTAATGTAATTCCAGCCGGCCTCTTCAGGCGTAACCACTAATTCTATTGCAGGATTACCGGAGGGGATTAAAGCGGAAGTGCTTTGTGAAACCGCCGGATGAACATTAATAATACCACCGCTGGAAAGGTAGATAACATCAGGAAACTCTTTGGAATCCTGAACTTCATTAACCAGAAAATCGTTGATGCCATCTTCAACTCCCGAATAAACCCGGACACTTCTGATCAGTTCGTGCATTTTTGCTCCACTAATCAGGCTAATATCAGGATTGCCACGACTATCCAAATGGGTTACTGTTGCATCGTACGAAACAAAATGCCCAAGCAGTGAACTGGTAAACCACCACTGACCTATGGTTGCCTTTTGAGGCGCAATGTTTCCAAAGTCAATGTCGATTAATCCGAGCTGACGCGGTTGTCCGTTCAGGTTTGAACCAATGAGTGCAAAATTAATAGCCAGTCCCTTTTCATTATCTGCTATTTTTGGCTGTACCGCTGCAATACGCACGTTATTGGCTGTGCCGAATCCTTTATTTTGGATCATGACGGCAAATTCTGCAGGAACAATGGGCTCAATATCATCAGTTAATGGATCATCTCCAAGTATATTGCGCTGCATAAAGTAGTGAAGATATAAATCGGGACTTGGATTTACTGTTAGTGTAACGGGATACAATGGCCTGGTTACAACTGTGCCTGTAAACGGATCGAGGTAAGAGAACGAACCTCCGAATGAATAATTTTTGGGCACAGTTGGCGCAGCTCCTTTTTCAGGAATAAATAAAACAGTTGCACTTCCTTTTTCATTCGGGCCGAGTTTTCCAGCGCCATCAATACCAGTCAGGATAGAAAGTGCTTTTGTATCGATCTGGAAAAGGTCGTTGCTTAAAACTCCGTTTTCATCGCGGATTTCAAGGTTCAGTTTGATTTCCTGCATGGCGGTTGTCGTATTGCCGTTAAAGATGGTCAGAGTTCCTTCAAAGGCTTCACGGGTCAAAACCACCCTTTGATTAATACTTATTGAAACTGAAGAACAAACCGATTTGCGTGATGCTTCTCCTTGTTCCAAAAGTGTTTGAATAGTTTTGGAATACATATCTGCCAAATCAGTAAAACCTCTTGAAATTATATATTTCCTAACTGTTTCAATTTTATGAATATAACTGGTTAGTGAGTCTTTATTCACAATGTTCGGGAAATCAACTGTTGGCGATAGTATATTTTTACTGTATGCCTCCATGGAACTGTTCCAACGTTGAGCAAAAGCATTGATTTCGTCAGCCGTAATGTCAGTTCCATCCATATCCTGCTGAATTAAAAGCAAGTCAGCGGGTTGAATTGGTTTTGATGCTGTAATGAAAGGATCAATTTGTTTAAAGAAGTCCATCGAGCTCTCTTTCGACTGCCAATCCAGACTTCCGCTAACTTCACTGATAAAGGCGTGAGTCGCCTCTGTAATGTTCAGGTATTCTTCAAGATCATGAATGGACTGTTGCATAATTGGAGGCAATTTGCTTATTCCAGCCATTTTGCTGAGTGAAGCCGATTTATTTTTAAGATTACCCGGAAGCAAAGGATCAACAATACATGTCTTGGCAGCATCTACAATACCAAGAAGACAGCTGAACATATCCCTTACGGGCAGAAAACTAGAAACACACATCGTGGCTTTCCAAGCCAAATCAGGGGTCAATTCTAAATCCAGATCCATAAAATCTTTTATACATCCAAGGATATTTAAAGGTACACTGATGAAAGGATTTAATTTTACACAACCCAAAACTGCCAGAACAATATCATTTACACAATCGTTACAACCTACAGAAAAAGAAAAGTTTGGAATAGTCTGTATAGGATTATAGGCTCCATACGAAAGATAAACTGCGCTATTATTCCTGACCGGATAAACGGAAGGCTGAAGAGTATAGTTATATGTAAACAAAGGAGCACTTGGTATATGGGTACAAGTTCTTCCGGAATAAGTAAATGATTTATTTGAGCGGCCCCATTTATGATCAGCACCACATTTAAATCCATAAATAGTGCGTGTATAATTAGTGCATGGACCAGTTGCAGTGATCGATGCAGCAGTACTTGCGGATTTTAGGCCAGTCCTCGATTTCATTACTACCGGAACCTGAATTGATTGTTGCCCTAATAGGTCGAGTTTGGTGTAATTGGTTACAAACTCATATTCAGGATCATCCAAAGGGAAAGTAATCTCAACATCCTCTGCAGTGATTAATCCTTTGTTGGTTAAAGTAACAAGAAATGGATAAGTTTGACCGTTGAAAAGTTGCGGTAATGTATCTGGCATTTCAATGATAACTACAGGTACAGGTACATTTGTTTCATATTGCATAACCAGTTTAACTTCATACTGATCTTCAATTTGGGTAGGAACGACTTCCCAGGTGTAGGTAATGGCCTGAAAGCTCAGAAATACACTTTGTTCGGTTACACGACCCGGATCAATAGTTACTTTATTTCTGTATCCTTCATGCTTTTCAGCTTGCAAATCCAGCAGATATTGTCCTTCAGGTAGGTTTCCGACTGAAAAAATGCCGTCTTCGCCTGTGAATCCTTCTGCTATAATTTGCCCGGAGAACAGGTTGCGCAAAACTACATGTGCATTCTTAACATGTGGTTTCGCCTCAGTAAAATAAGTGTATTCATCAATTACATCAACGCTTAATCCACCTGTTTCTTCTGAAACCACTTCAAAATTGTAAGGTAATTGTACTCCGATTCCGTTGACACAGTTGACTGCGATATTCCCCAAAACTGGTGTGTTAAGAGGAATATCTGAGTCAGGTTCAATGGTTAATATCACCTTTGCAGTATCTTGAGGAGCAATATTTGTAATTGTGTCCGGGCTTACGAGCTTCATCCAGCCTACATTTGGAAGACTAACTGTAACCTTGCCCGTTTCACCTGCACCATTGTTGTAAATTGCCAACTCATAAAGGCGCGATTTACCTTTGGCAATAGTCGTAATCAAGTTTTCTGGATATGATTTTAGCTGGCCCTGAGCAGCCTGACAATAATACCAGGCTGGAAAATCGGTTGTGATACCTTCGCTTGATTTTATCCGGAAATCTATTTTTTCGTAATCTCTCCCACCGGTTAGTCCGGTGGCTTTTAAAGTAAAACTAAATTCTTTGGATTGATTTCCTGAAAGAACGCTGATGGTATCAAACACAAGCTGGCAACCAGCAGGAAGTTTGTCAGCTGTTATTACCAGCTTGTTTAACGAAGCTTCGCTTGTATTTCTGACAGCAATTTTGCCGGTTATCGTCTCATCCAGTTTCATATCCCAAACTATATTCGAATTTGAAACTCTTTGTATTCCGGGAATATCGAATAAATCCTGGTCGTCGCTGAGGTTTTGTTTCGGGAAAGAAGCCCCGATTGTAAAATGCCCCGATTCGTTTGGAATTGGCATAAAATCGACGGAATAATTACCTGAATTATCGGTTTTTGCCTTAAGTTCCCGCCGGGTGCCGTTGCTTAAAATATATACATCGACATCTGCATTCGGTACTTTTTGGTTATTACCATTGAAAGCTGAACCATGGATGGGTATCGTTGTATTGGGCAGGTACAGATTATTTTCTGCGATGGCAGTTGCTATGTATGCAGGTGTAATATTTACCGGAACAGCATCTGAAACATTATTGAAATATATAAGCTCTGTTATTGTTTCAGCAGGATTAATTTTTGCCAGAACAAAGAAGTTTCCTGTTTCATTCGGAATGACTGCTGTACTTATAAAATCAGCCGCACTTCTGATTGCAATCTGCGTTGGATAAACATATTCACCAAGTAGAATATCTTTTGTATCGACGGTATTATCTTTAGAAAGGTAGAAATTTATTTTTACACCTGACGGGGCAGTGGCAAAGCCATTATTAAAGGCTGATCCTGTAATTTCGATGATATCGTTAGTTGAAGCGGTATCAACATTGATTTGAATATCAGTTATCTCCAGGTCGGGCCGGTTCTGGTCACTCACAAAAATATAACCAAATCCTGTTGTGAATCCGGCTGCGCTAGCCTGAATTGAAACCATTTGAATGCCATCTTCTGTATTATCATCAATCGTATTTATGGGAACCTGCACCGATTTTTGTCCTGCCGGAATGGTGGCTGTAGTTTGAATGCTTACTTCTGTTGCATCGTTGTGCGAGATATTTACGTCGAGTGCATTATCGGTTGATGTATTGCGCGAAATGGTCAATGTTCCGACATTTGATTTACCTTCATGAAGAGTTACCGGGTTGATGGAAACCGAAAGCGAAGGACCATCATTGTCGGCAATAACCAGATTTGCAGATACAATTCCCCCATTTTCAGGAGTTGTTCCGCAATTACATGATGAAATAAGAACCGATCCTGAAAGGGTTACTTTTCGGTATCCGTCAACAGCGCCATTGTCAACCACACCGATATTAAATTTTTGTTCCAAAGCGCCTTTGGGTAAAGAAACACTTGCCGGGAAAATAAGTGTATTTGGCAGGTTTGAAGATAAATTTACAGTAATGATATCATCGCCTTTAATTCGTTTAATAAGGCCCCATGTTGCATAAACACCAGCCGTTTCAGAAACGGTATCAGTAAGCAATTCAAGGCTTACTTGCGGGATATCATTGTCAATAATACTGGCCGTTGCCTGGCTGGTGGTAAAACCGGCAGAACTGGCAAATATTGTTGCACTGCTTGTTAGTTCAGGAATATTGTCGTCGGTAATGCTAACATTGACACTGCCTGACGCAGCATTGGCCGGGATAATAAGCGCCGACGGGAAAGTCCATTGTGATATTTTTATGGTTGATAAGTTAACCGTTAAGGGGGAGGTACTAACAAAATCACGGGTAACTGTCAAAGTAATTGTTTCTCCCTCGGTAGCGGAGGTTTTACTAAATTGAGCACTAAGTCCGGGAATCTCATCATCGAGAATAGTGATGTTTTTTTGTGCTTTTGTATAATCTGCTGCACTGGCTGTTATCGCTACATTTCTTGATCCGTCAATGATTAAATTGTTTACTGTATTGAGGTTAAACACAAATGAAGACTGACTGGCAGGAATAGTAACCGAGGCAGGAATGGTAACCTGTCCTGCCACTGAAGCCAGCAGCGATAACTGAAGATCGGCGGAATAATCGCCACTTCGGGTGACAATGCAGCGAACCGGCGATGTTGAATTTTCGAGAACCGATGTAGTCTGGATATCCAAATAGAGCAGATTACCGACTGTAACCTTACCGGCAGAAATTGCTTTGTTGTTGGCCATGTTCGCAGGATATTCCTGAAGTGCAGGATACGGTATCAATTCAACTTCAATGTTTACATCGCCCGAGAATTTAGGTAGTTCGGGGATTTTTATTTTTTTGCTCCGGTTAATTGTGGCACCGCTTGCCAAATCAGTTTTATATTCGAAACCAGGGTCAATTGTTTGTTTTAATCCTGAAACCGGTATCAGTGAAATCCTTTCAATCCAGCCTCCAACAGCAGCAACACCGGCAATATTTTCAACCTTCCAGTTCACTGTTAATGAATCTCCCGGATTAATATTTGCGACTCCGGCTTGAATATCTTTTACCAGAATATCAGGAAGTGATTTTACTTTAACAGAATAAGTTTTGGTCACCTTCCCATTTTCCGCAGTCACGGTATAATTAACCGGCGACGAGAAATCACGGATTGAGCCGCTTTCCGGATTAATTGTTGCTTTTGGTGAAATCTGGAAGGTTGGTGACAAAGTCCTGGGATCGACACCAATCGCTGTAGTGAGTATTACTTGTGATGAAATCTGTTCTATTTGTGATGAAGCAATGCCCTCACCGGAAGCTGTTAAAATTTGAGCTTCAGAACTTAATATGATTGGAGCAATTATGTTAACAGTAACGTATGCCGTATTGGAATTTATGAGGCCATCGTTTACAACCAGAGAGAAAGTATAGGAGGTATTGGAAGTAACTCCCGGAGCCGTAAACGTTGGTTTGTCAGCGGTGGTTGAACTGAGTGTTATTCCGGCAGGGGCAGTCCACTGGTAGGTTAATGGATTCCCGTCAAAATCGGTTGATGCAGAACCGTCAAGTGTAACTTTTACGCCTGCATCAACTGTTTGGTCGGCCCCTGCATTGGCAACAGGAACTATGTTCAGTTGTCGTACTGTAATTATTATCTGGTCTGCGGGAGAATCCGCTGTTCCATCGTTGACAACAAGGGTAAAAGTATAGTTGGTGTTAATTGTAACCTCGGGAGCAGTAAACCAAGGCTTTGCAACGCTTGTAGAATTCAGTGTTATTCCGGCAGGGGCAGTCCATTGGTAAGTTAACGTATTTGCATCAGCATCAGTTGAAGCCGAACCATCTAAAGCTACAGTTTCTCCTTCGTCAACAGTTTGATTTTGCCCGGCATTGGCAACCGGCACTTTATTAACGTTATTTACGGTAACTGTTATCTGGTCAGCAGGAGAATTAACCTGTCCATCGTTAACAACCAGCGAAAAGATGTATTGAGTGTTGGCACTTATTTCGGGGGCGGTAAAAGTTGGATTGGAAACTGTAGTTGAACTAAGTATGATTCCTGCGGGGGCGGTCCATTTGTAGGTTAACAGATCCCCATCAGCATCAGAAGAAGCCGAACCATTCAATGAAACCGAAATTCCTTCATTTACAGTTTGGTCGGGGCCTGCATTGGCAACCGGCGCTGTATTTGGTTTTCTGACAGTAACTACTACAGTATCGGCAGGGGAATCTATTGTTCCATCGTTTACAATCAATGAGAATTTATAAGTAGTATTTATGACTACTACAGGAGCAGTAAACTCAGGTTTTGTAGCTGTTGATGAATTTAGTGTTATTCCCGATGGAGCTGTCCATTTGTAAGATAGCTGGTTGCCATCAGCATCGGTCGATGATGAGCCATCCAGAGTAACCGTTGCACCAATTTCAACTGTCTGATCCGGGCCGGCTTTGGCTACCGGAATATTATTCATATCGTTTGGCTGCTGTGTAATAATAATGGTTTGCGAATCGGCACCCGACGCCGAAACGGTTATAGTTGCAAAGCGTGATTTATTTTGCGGATTGGCCTGAGCCGTAAAAATAATTGTAGTACTGCCTGTTCCCGAACCCGGGCTCACTGCTAGCCATGCTTGATCTGAACTTGCCGTCCATTCAATATTTGTTGCTATGTCAATTGTGGTTGTACTTCCTTCTGATGAAGCGATTGTTACTTCCTTTGCTGAAAGCCTGAACGGTATTTCAACAATATTTAAAAAATCCTTCCATTGGTCAGCGACAGCGTAAAGTACTTTAGAATCGTAAGGCACAAACAACGTGCATGTGGTTTTATTTACACCGGAAAAGACACCACTTGAAGGACTTAAATCTATCGGCTCAAGGTTTTCTACGATTATTGAAGTCAATCCGGTACAATTATAAAAAGCCCAGGTTCCGATAGTAGTAACCGATGAAGGAATGCTTACGGAAGTCAAACCAGTACAGCCATAAAAAAAAGATTGTCCGATAGAAGTAAGCGAAGAAGGAATAGTCATCGATTTCAAACTGCTGCAAAGTGTAAAAGCACCATTCCCTATTGAGTTAACGGATGAAGGAATTGTCACCGAGGTCAAAATGTTGCAGTTATAAAAAGCCTCCCACCCGATAGAAATTAACGAAGTTGGTAACAGAGCGGTTTTCAGACTTGTTTTAATAGTCCCTGTGCCGGAATAATAAAAAGCGTAATCAGGAATTGAATTTTCAGGATACGATTGGCTTGAAACATTGGGAGAAGTACCCCCAAGGCCTGTATAAGCTGCAATGGTTGTCCCACTAATATCAAGGTCGGACAGCATTGGCATATTATCGCGCATGGTCTTGAAATCTCTTGCATCAATGTTACCAGTAAGCACCAGACTGGTAATCGTGCTGAGTTCAAGTTCAGTCAATGCTGAAAATAAACCGCCCGCCTCAATATTCATCACCTTGGGAGCTCCGGCCTGGCTAACTGTTATGGTCTGCGACTCTACTCCTGATGCAGAAATGGTAATAATGGCTATTCGTGCCACAAGCGACGGATTGGCCTGTGCGGTAAGCGTTACTGTATTGCTGCCACTTCCGGAGGAAGGGCTTGCAGTAAGCCAGCCCTGACTGGAACTTGCTGTCCAGCTTACATCCGATGTCACATTAACAGTAGCCTCAGTTCCTGCGTCCGACAACAGATTGAATGCAGTTGCCGAAAGCTTAAACCCTGGCATTTCTGTAATATTTGAAAAATCCTTCCACTGGTTGGCAGTTGTATAAAGGGTATTTGCCTGGTAAGGTACATATAGTGTACAAGTGACTTTATTTACACCATAAAAGACATTTGAAGAAGAACTTATATCAACAGGAACTGGATTTTGGGTGATTACAGATATCAAGCCACTGCAATTGTAAAAAACATTTCTTCCAATAGAAGTAACCGATGCGGGAATAGTTACAGATGTTAATCCTGAACAGCCCAAAAAAACAGAATGCGCAATAGTAGTAACCGAAGTTGGTAATGTAACCGAAGTTAAGCCGGTGCAGTAAGTAAAAGCGCCAATCCCAAAAGTAGAAATTGACGAAGGGGTCGAAAAGACGACAGTTTTTAAGCCGGGACAATATCCAAAAGCTTGCTCCTCAATAGAAGTAACCGATGTTGGGATCGTTAGCGATGTTAACTTTGAACAGTTACCAAAAGCATAATACCCGATAGTTTTTAACGATGAAGGTGTGGAAAAAATAAGTGTGGTTAATCCTGTACAATTTTTAAAAGCATTGTCTTGGATAGAGGTAACCGAAGCCGGTATTGTAACCGAGGTCAATAAATTACAACCATTAAAGGCGTTATACCCAATTGATGTTACCGATGAAGGTATCGCAAAATTGACCGTTGTTAAACCAATACAGCCACGAAATGCTTCTTCCCCCAAAGAAGTAACCGATGTTGGTATGTCAATTGAAACTAATTTTGAACACGAACCAAATGTATAATCACCTATAGCTGTCAATGAGGATGGGGTGGCAAAGTTAATTGAGGTTAATCCCGAACAGCTATAAAAAGCTGAACCTCCAATAGAAGTAACCGAAACAGGTATTGTTAAGGAACCTATACCGCTACAGTTTTGAAAAGCAGAAGTCCCAACAGAAGTAATCGATGAAGGTGTTGCAAAATTTATTGTAGCCAAACCTGTACAGTTGGAAAAAGCAGAATTACCTATAGTAGTGACTGATGCTGGCAGAGTAATAGAACTTAAACCGTTACTACCCTGAAAAGCTGAATTGCCGATAGTCGTTAATGATGAGGGTGTGGAAAATGTGACATTTGTTAAGCCTGAACAGTCACTGAAAGCTAAATTACCAATGGAAATAGTCGATTGCGGTATGGTAATCGAAGTTAAGCCTATACAACGATAAAATGCACTTTCCCCGATAGAGGTAATTGATGCAGGAAGCAGTATGGATATCAGGCTTGTTTTACCAATATACGAACTGTTAAGAAACGCAGAATTAGGTATCCAATTCCCTGAATAATCAAAATTATAATTAAATGTTCCCCCAGTACCGGAATAAGCTGCAATGTTAACCCCGCTAATATTAATGTCTGCCAGCAAAGGCATTTCGTCGCGCATGGTTTTAAAATCACGGGCATCCAAAGTGCCCGTTACTGTCAAATTTGTAACTGTACTTAGTTCAGTTGGAGTTAATGTTGAAAACAAACCACCTGCTGTAACATTTACAGTTTTTGAAACTTGTGCATTGAGCATTAATGAAATGCAGATTCCGACAAAAAGTAAAAGTATCCGTTTCATAAATTTCGTCTTTAGATGTATACTTGTTATTTCTCTTGAAAAGCAAAGTTTGAAGTCTTCACTTCATTTTTCAACTGTGATAAAAATACTTTAGGTTTAACATAAATTTTATAGTGTAAAAACGGGATATTTTTGTCTTATTTCAGATTATTGAAATAACCTGAAAAACACTAAATTTTACTCAAATAAAAATCATGGAAAAACAGGAGAAGTTTAAAGGAATATGTTAGTATTATTGGTATTATATAAAATGGAGAAATCTTAAACGTATGGGAAAGTACTTTGTAAGTGCATTAATATTTTCTATTTTCTGCTTAAACGGTCAATCCAATAATCTTGACAGTTTATTGCTGAATCTTACATATGCAAAAGAGGACACCAACAAAGTAAACTTGCTTTATGACATCGAAAGAAAATATTTTAGCATAGATTTAGATTCAGCATTGTATTATAATAATATTTGCGAAGAACTTATTTTGAAAATTGATGCACAGGCGTTTAAACACAGATGCTTTCATGAGTTTGTAAAGATTTATCATGCTCAAAAAGATTATAAAAATGCTCTTGAATATTGTTTGAAATCAATAAAAGTAGCTGAGAAGAATAAAAATAAGTTTCAGGAAGCTGCTTCATACAGGGCCATCTTTAATATCTACCATAACTTAAACATGACCGATTCTGCTGTAAAATATGCCGTTCATTCAATTAAATTAACAACTGAAATTAGAGACACCTCAAATGTAGCCACCAATTATGGCAATTTGTGCTGGCTGTATATGGACTTGAACCAATACGACAAAGCGCTTGAATACGGGCAAAAGGGAGTTAAAGCCGGTGAACAATACCTTGACACAGTTGGGTTGCTTATAGCAATTAATAACCTTGCGCTTTGTAATATTAGAACAAACAAAAATGTTGAAGCAATTGAATTGTTAAAAAGACAATATGAAATTGGAAAACGTGTAAACAGGGACAGGTCAGTTAGAAATGCCCTGATAAATCTTGCTTATGCTTATTATACAAACGGAGATATGGAAGGACTTGAAAAAAGCACTGCATCGCTAAACGAGTTTAACAAGAATGAAGATATTGAAGGCCTTAATAAATGTTTGCAATATATTAGTAATGCATACAATTATATTTTTCAAAAAAAGTTTCAATTAGCTGAGAATCAACTTTTGGAAGGATTGAAAATTGCAAAAACCGATTCTTTAATTGACCCCCTTCTTACGATATATGCAACCTTGTCCAAGGTCAAATTTGCTCAACATGAATTTGTATCCGGAAATTATTACGAAGTAAAATGGGATTCTTTAGATCAGGCTCAAAAAGATATTAAATTGTCAGAATATGAAGCTGAACTTGAAAAAAAATATGAAATAGAAAAAAAAGATACACAGTTAAAACTTCAGCATGCTGCGCTTGCAAAACGTAGAAGCATTAATCACGCCATTTCAGTAGTGACTTTCTTTATACTTATTATATTCCTGCTGGTATATCGCAATTTTAAGCAAAAACAAAAACTTCAGGAACAGCGCATTTCTCAATTAGAAGCAGAGAAACAACTTTCTGCAACAGAAGCAGTACTGAAGGGAGAGGAAAAGGAAAGAACCCGCCTTGCAAAAGACCTTCATGATGGATTGGGAGGAATGTTGTCGGGTATAAAATTTTCATTAAATACCATAAAAGAGAATTTAATTATGACACCAGATAATGTACAGGCATTTGAACGCAGCATCGATATGCTTGATTCATCTATCCATGAAATGAGACGGGTAGCACACAACCTGATGCCTGAAACATTATTGAAATATGGATTAAATACTGCTTTGAAAGATTTTTGTTCATACATTAATGGAAGTGGGGTGTTAAAAGTAGATTATCAGTCTTTTGGGTTAGAAAATATTAAGTTGGAAGAATCTGTTTCAGTTTCAGTTTACCGGATTATTCAGGAGCTTGTCAACAATATCCTGAAACATGCAAATGCCAAATTTGCACTGGTCCAACTAACATTCTCGGTGGAAACACTTTTAATTGATGTTGAGGATGATGGCAAAGGATTCGAGTTAACGGTACTGGACAAACGAAAAGGTATCGGCTGGAATAATATTTATAGCCGGCTTGAATACCTGAATGGAAAACTTGATGTTCAGTCACAGCCGGGAAAAGGAACAAGCATTCATATTGAAATTAAGCTATAATGAAAACCAGAATTTTTATTGTCGACGACCATTTTATGGTTATTGAAGGAATAAAATCGTTGTTGCAGAAAGTGTCAGAAATTGAATGGACAGGTCACGCAACCAACGCTGAATCATGCATGGCTTTTTTAAAGAGGGAACAACCGGATTTAATACTAATGGATATAAGCCTTCCTGATAAAAGTGGAATTGAACTTTGCAAAGAAGTAATTTTGAAATATCCAACAATTAAGATTATCGGGTTGAGTACTTTTAATCAACGCAGTTACATCGAAAAAATGATGGAAAACGGTGCTTCAGGATACCTGTTAAAAAACGCAGGGAAGGAAGAAATTTTGAAGGGAATTGAAATGGTTATGCAGCAAAAAAAATATTATAGTCACGAAGCAGCTGTAACTATCCGAAGCAATCATGAAAAAAAAATGCCAGTTTTAACCAGACGTGAAAAAGAAGTTCTTGAACTTATTGCTCAGGGAAATACAAACCAGGAAATTGCGGATAAACTTTTCATCAGCTTTTCAACAGTTGATACGCATAGATCAAACCTTTTGTTAAAATTTGAGGCTAAAAATGTTGCCGTTCTGATAAATCTTGCCACTAAAAACGGGTTTTTGTAAATCATTTTTTTGTAAATCATTTTTTTGTAAATGAGTGTTTACCTCATAATAAAAGAAGATTCAGAGCGGGAAATGGGATTCGAACCCACGATCCTCAGCTTGGAATCCGTCAGCTGACGGACTATCCTGAGCTACTTTATTTCAAAAATCATTCGATAAATTCAAGGTTTAACATAAAAATAGAGATGAACCCATGTCCATCTCTATTTAATTTTCCAGAGCGGGAAATGGGATTCGAACCCACGACCCTCAGCTTGGGAAGCTGATTTGTTATTTTGATAATCAATTAGTTTTCAATTAATTATAAGTTTTCAAAAACTCATTTATAAACAATTTACAAGTCAAAAATCGTAAATATCCTCAGCCATATAGGCTGATGTTCTTACTTAATTTTAGATAATTTTGAATACAAATTACATTAAATAAATTTAAATTTTATGGTATTTATTATTTAACAAAGTTTGTAGAATACAATATCAAAATAATTATTTCTAAAAACTGTACACGATAAAATCCTTTGATATCTACTTCAAAAAGTGAAATCCCAAATATCTTATATAAGTTCCGAATTAGGAAAACTAAAACTTGTAACCAAAAAAATTAAAAAAAGATTAAGTGTAAAAATCAGTTTGAAAATATGTGGATGAGAAAATGAATCAATGGATAACTTTTTAATGAACATACAATGGCTCCATCCATTACAAACCCACAAATATTACCTTATAATCATTAATTCAAATTTCAATGAACACTGGTTAATAATTGTGAAAACTATTTTTTACGAAGCAGGCCAATGAGCTTTCCGCCAATTGACAACGGTGTGCTTTTCGATAATAGAAACAGGATTACAACTGCAGCCAATTCAATTACTACAATCCAAAATGTGATTTTAAAAATACCGGGAATGTATCTCTCCGGAGGAAGGGTAATATAATTCGTATTCTTTTCATCCCTGATGGCGTCATGGATAACAACCGGTTCCGGTTTAACCATGATGGTACTGTCGTTCAGGTATGAGCGAATAAAAAGCTGGTTGTTTGTTATACTGACTTCTGTTGTTATAAGCCCGTTTTTCTCAATGGTTTTAGGCATGTCAACTATGCCGTTAATTACCCGAAGTGTCGAGCTAATAATAATATTGCTTTCGGGCAAGCGGGCTTGTATTGGCGCCAAACGAATTATCGTATCACGATAATGAACCTCTGTGGTGGAGCTGGTAACACAGATTTGGGCAAACTTATCGCAGTTGCGCTTTATGCGATTAACTGTCATGCAACCTGGTAGCATTGCAATAAAAAACAGGAAGATTAGATATTTCATTGATATTCGTTTTTGACGTTAAAACACGGACACGGTTTTCCCGGGTTCAGGTCATGGTGACCAACTACTTTTGCGCCTGGGTATTTTAAATGGAGTTCAGCAATAAGCTTCCGGAGGCTTTCTTTTTGTTCCGGAGTGCGATTATCTTCCGGCTTTCCGTTTGTTCCTTTTCCACCGGCATAACAAATACCAATTGAGTTCGCGTTAAAACCTTCGGCATGTGCGCCCATTAGATTTGCTCGTCCTGCCGGTTTCAACTATCCCGTTTCTCCGGATTACAAAATGATAACCAATCCCTGACCATCCGCGTTTACGGTGCCAGCCGTCAATTTCCTTAACTCCAATATCCATGGTTGCGTAAGTATCGGCGCAATGGATTACAAAAAGATTTATTGTTCTCATGATTCCTGGTTTAATTCGTTTAAATCAATACCTGTTTTTTCCTTAACTTCTGTTCGCATATATTTTGAAAGCATTCTGAAAGCAGGATGATCGCAAATAACCGCGGCGCTTTCGAAAATGCTCCATACTTCGAAGCCGGTAATAAATAAGGATACTATCCAAGATGTTGTAACACCTGGTATCCCCATTTCCTTGTCGATGCTGTGCATAAGATTGATAAGTACAAAAGTTATCAGGAATTTGTAAGCGGTTCTCCAGAGCTTTTTGCTTTCGATGGGTTCCCTTTTTTCCCGTGCAGCCCACAGGCCAAATATCAGGTCTAAAATAATTGCTGTAAGAGCTACGATTGCCATTCCCCGGATGGGTTCGAAATAAACGGCTGTTGTGGCAATAAACCCGGAAAGTATATTCCATGGATGAACAATCAGGTAATTAATAAAGCGGTCCATGTTTGTTTTTTTATTCAAAAATAACCTGCCAGATTTGATGAGAAAAGGACAAAAAAAAGGCAGAAACAATAGTTCTGCCTTTCAATGAGAAAATCAATCAAATCAATTTTTTACATTGATTTCAATTTGTTCATTTGCCTGTTTGTGAATATCGGCAATAAGTTCCGCAACTTCAGCATACGGCTGTTTCGCTAAAACTGCTAAAATGTTATTAACCTTTTGCTCTGACAGTTTTAAAATGTACACTTTCATTAGTATATAATTTTAGTTTTAATGTTAATCACCAAATTAATATTTTCAGCTTTTCCCTTGCAATATAAATGCTATAAAACCTTTATATACGTTAGCCACTCCGGTAACCTGCATGTGATTTTCATTCATTTTGTATGCTACCACCCAACTAACTGCATGTTCTCTTTTTGCGGAAACAAGAACAGTCTGTCCATTGATGTTCGTGTTGATGGTATAATTATCCCAATCTGCCACAACGCAAAAAGACATATTGGTATCGTTAGCTCCGGCCATCTGTGAAGTCCAGTTCTGAACAGCAGACGCATAGTCAGTATCGACAACAGGGTTTGCACCGTTCACGTTTTTCAAAAACATTATCAAAACTGTACCACCCTCTGTTATTGTCATGTTGAAATTCCAATACAAAGTTTTCGAGCCAGTTCCCGGCCAGGCAGCATTGTCAGAAGTGATAATGTTTGCAAAAACATCATAATCTGATCTGTAATTTATATTCTCTGCATTGGTAACAATTTGCTGAAAATCCATTCCAGAACCGTCGAAGTTCAAGGCTGAAAATCCAGTAATTTTGTTTGAAACCCAGCCCCATGACATAACAACAATTGCATCGCAATCTGCTGGTATATCTAATAACTGACTTCCGTTGATGAAACTGGTGTTTTTCACTGTTCCCAGTATAACAGGGGGTAGAGGCACAGGAAGAATTTCCTGTCCATTTCGGGCAGCTCTAAATATCCCTACTGTCATACTGATTTTTCTCTAATGATTAGCGAAGCACCCATATCTGCTTCGGGTACATTTACCGCATAAATCTTGACTTCCCCTGCCGATGAATCGGTTCTGCCTGCAAATACTGCGGCCAACTGCGTAAGTGTGTCAGCTTTGTCAATTACCACATCTACAATCGAATTTGCAGTAATACTTGCATTACTAATAGTTTTTTCATAAAACCCTGAAACAAGTGTCCACCCGGAAGTTGAAATTGTTATGCCGGTAACTACTTTCGGCGCATTTGTATTTATTTCTGTTTTCACCTGTCCCAAAGTTGCCGATTCGCTATCCAGCGTAGCAGCGGCATGAGCAATTTTACCCGAAGTATAAACTTTTGTAATTGATGTATCACCGATTTGAACAGTGTTTGAACCATTCCCTATTGCGCCGTTTCCTATAACAATCTGGTTGGTTTGACTATTGCCAAGTGGTCGGGAATCATAGCCAATAAAAATAGAATCATTAATAATTGAAGCGTTGCTTCCAGTAGAAGTCTTATTTCCAGCAGTTGCACCAATTGCAACATTTCTTAAACCGGTTGATAAATAATAAGCCGCCTGATTTCCTACTGCCACATTATGCGTACCAGTCGTTTGATAATAGGATGCTCTTGCACCAACAGCAGTGTTGAATCCTCCTGTATTATTGTAAAGCGATTTATACCCAAGTGATACATTTTCTTCCGCAGTTACATTTGAATACAAGGAAAAAGTTCCGTATGCGGCATTGTAAAAACCAGTAGTAAGATTATACATTGACTGGTATCCAATGGCATAATTGCCACTACCTGTTGTTGCGCTTTTTAAGGCTTCAAAACCAATTGCCACAGAATAGTGAGATTCGGTTGCAGAACCAAGAGTGCCCATTCCGATTGCAATATTGAACATTGATTTTGTTGCCTGGTGCAAACTGTTTGTACCCAAAGCAATATTGTAACTTCCCATTTGGGAATCTATTGCTGTAGCACCAATCGTAAAATTACCGGCATTTTTGCCAATAAACAGGTTATTTCCTTCTGTTGTTACACTACCATTTGGGCCATAATTAAAATTATGCAGAAAGGGAACCCCGTTTTTCTGAATCACACCTACCTGATTGGCAAATGTGGTATCCGGGAGATTTAAAATATTCCGGATACTTTTAAACTCGGTGGCTATGCGTGTAGCCAATAACCCTATCTGTTCAATTAAACTCATGCCAACCCTGTTTCAAATACAGTTACAAAATTTGTTGTCGGATCGCCAAGTTCCGTGCGGCTGTAAACATTAAGATTTGCCTGTGCCTGCGTTTGTTGCGGACCAGACAATGTTTGCGCTGCATCAAAACGCAAACGGTTTGATAATGCTGTGGTAACCGTTGATGCAAAATTGGCATCATTGCCAAGTGCTGACGCAAGTTCCACAAGCGTATCAAGTGCGCCGGGAGCTGCACCAACTACATTTTGAATCAAAGCATTTACTGCCGTGTTAAAATCTGAAATTGTACTTGCCGGCTGTGTTCCTGTGTGGTTTGCACGGGCAAGCAAAGTGGCATTTGTAGAGTTGGCTGTTGCACCGGCTGAAATTCCGTCAAGTTTCGATTTGTCAGCTCCTGAAAATAAACCGGCCAACAATGCCGTTGCGCCCGAAATGGTTACATTTTGCCCGGTACTTGATAAAATTTGAAGCGTGTTGGCATTATTCGTGCCGATACTCAAATCAGTAACACCGCCTGCCGCTGCCAATACCTCATTGATTGCTGCAACAAGATTCAACTTTGTTGTTGTGTTTAATGCCGAAAGGTCAATTGCGTTCCCGTTCATCAAGGTTCTTAGCGCCTTGCATTCGGTGGCTATTCGCGTAGCCAGATCTTGTAAATTCGTTTGTAAGCTCATACTAACATATTTTCAAAAATTAATTTTAAAGTAGGAATTTCGTTTTGTGCTTTTTTATCCAGCTCGGTTTTCAACGTTCCCGGAACAACTGCCTTTGTAGTGTCAACACCTGTTGTTACTTCTACCTGCGAAGCCAGGCGCACCAATCCGCTAACTGATTGCGTGGCATAAGGCATATTTTCAAGATTGCCAACCGGACCCGTAGGACCCGTTGGCCCTGCCTGTGCTGTACCTATAAAAATGGAGGGTGCGATATTAAGCTCCAATTCAACAGGTTCAACTATTACAATTTCTATTTCGATTTCTCCAGACATTAGAATATTAATTCACTTTTTATCATAAAGATTCCTCGCCCTATTGTAAAAACATCATTTGTGCTGGAAATTTCAAGTTCCCAGCTGTGCTTCCCTGATTTGCCTTTAGTGTCAGCAACCAGGAGTGGTACAGTAATGGTTTGCCCTGTTATGATAATGTCGCCATCCTGTGATTTTTTATCAATAAGAGAACGGCGGCTGTTATTTTTTACAGTGAAACGGGCATTGTAATTTTGCATGTTAATTACTTCCGGAACTATGATTGTTACTTCCGCTGTATCACCTTCCTGCCGGGTAATGCTTATTTCGCGTTTTATTAAATATGTTGCCATTTCTAATTTTTATGGAAAGATATAGTTCAGAACTTCCGTGGAAAAGGACAGAAAAAATTCGAAAATTACTTCCATCCTGCCGGAATACTTGCATAATTGCTAATAGCTGTTCGGTATGCGGAAACAATATGTTCCAACCGGACTATAAGGCTTATTCCACAATTGCGGAACATGCTCCTGTGTAATTATTGTATGTGGTTGTTGTATTTGCAATATAAAAGCAGTTGGTGAAATTAACTGTTCTGTTTAATCCTATCGAATCGAATAAATCAGCCGGCATTGTTGTTAAAGCGTTCCATCCATAAAAGCAAGCAGTCATATCGCTGATTTGTGTTAATCCGGCGAGCAGTCCTGTTGGAATTGTAGCCACTTTATTTACATTATAAAAGCAATATGACAAAGTTTCTATGATTGTTGTGGGAGAAAACAATGTTGCAGGAATAGAAGTTAATGCAGAACAACTATAAAAAGCGCTGTTAAATAATTTCGCGTTTACACAGTATTGAAAAAGTGTTGCAGGAATGCTCGTCAATTTTGTGCATCCGCTAAATACACTCGAAAATGAAACGATTGCATTTGTTTGTTGCTGGTAAGTATCGAATAATCCCGGGTCGATTGTTTCCAACAACGTGCAGTTGGCAAAACATGAGCTTGCATCTGTTATTGAACGATTATATTGGAATACGTTTGCGCTTAGTGCTGTAATTCGCGTTGCTGCAAACATAGCAACAACTGTAGTTGCAACTGTGTTGTAGCGGAGCAGGTCTGTAGGAATAGATTCTAAATAAGTACAGCTGTAAAAAGCGTAATAAAATGAAGTGGCGTTTGAATTTGACCTAAATATTGTTGAAGGAATGTAAGTAAAACCTACATTGTTGCAATTTTGAAAAACACCTCCATAAGAACTCTCTCCAAAATTTATAACTTTAATATTATTGTCAAACAGAAAATCGGGAATCCCTGAACTTACAAGTTCTGGGCTGTAAGCAAATGTGCCTGAAAAGTATACAACTTCTGTGCAGTTGTCGAAAAGTCCTACCGGTATTGAAGTGTGACTATTGCCATAAAATGTCTGCCTGAAATCTGTAACAGCAACACAAGAATTAAAAAGTCCTGACGGAATACCTATGAATTTAGTGCAGTTGTAAAATGTACGGAAAAATGTTGTTACCTTATATAAATCGTCAAATAATCCGTCTGGAATTGTAAAAGTACCTACACTTGCATTCTGTCCACAATACATAAATGTGCTGCTCATTGAAGTGCATAAATTGACACCATCAACCGAAATGTCAAAAACTCCAACAGGTACGCTTTGTAATTTCTGGCAATAATAGAATGTTTGGTTAAAGGTGGTGCAATATTGCTGATTGGCAAATAAGTAAGGTGGTATTGTTTCTAAATTTGAACAGTTACCAAATGTGCTGTTAAATGAATTTGAAAATACATTGTCAAATAATCCTGCGGGAACCAAAGTAATCCCGTTACAATTATAAAATGTGCTTGTAAAATTGCAGGTTTGGAAGGTGTTAAACTGAAACAACCCCGCAGGTATTGCTTCAAGCAATGTACAGGAGTAAAAAGCGCTTGAAAAATTATTTACGTTTGGAGAAGCTGCGAATATATTTTCCGGTATTGAGGTTATTTGGTTGCATCCGTTAAAAACGGAAGCATAAGTTTTTGCATATATAGCATCCTGAAATAGTGTGGAATGTATATTTCTTAATTTTAAATTATTGGCGAATGCATTTGAAAAATCAGCCACTGAAAATTCATCTGTTTCTGTAGCGAAAAAAGTACCGTATGGTATTGTAGTTAATGATGTGCAGCCATTACAAAATTGTCTGGCTGATATTAGTGAAGTCAGCTTGCCTCGTTGTTCAGGCAGATTTGTCAAGGCTGTGCATCCGGAAAAATTAACCCACTTTAATCCAACATCTCCCCAGCTTACTACTTCAGTGATTAACAATCGAATTTCTGAATTTCCTGCACAGTCAAAACAAGGAAATTTTTTAACTGGCGATGCTATTGAAATAAGATACCTACCTGCTTTTTCGTAAACGTGTGTTCTGTCAACAGAATTATACGTTACAATATTAACAGTAGCTGTATTGTCGCCCCAATCTACAATGTAATCGTAGATAAGCGATCCTGAACCTGCGTTTGACCCTGCTTGATTTGTATAAGAAAAGCTATTGCTTGTTGGCAGAGTAATGGATTGCCCTTCGTCAACTTCTACTACAAACTGAAACAGGTCAGGATTTGGTTCAAATGTATCTTCCGGTCTTATTTTTAGAAGTTTCCCTGCGGCATTTCGCAGAAACTTGTTGTTTGCGTTTTTAAATATTTTCATGGTGCAACAAATTCTAATCCTGTTTCATCAAGTTTAACACGTACTAAGTAGCCTGCATAACCGGCGTAGCTGGTTGGGCAGTCCAACAATTCTTTAAACAAGGCATCAACAACCTCAATTTCTTCGGTTTCAACAAAATCAAGACCATCCTCTTCATCGGTAACACGGGGAACATTCCATGCTTTGCCGACATAGCTTTCAGGAATCACATCATCGAGGCCAAGGAATGTTGTTGAAACTGTAACTAAACCATTCTCGTCGATTATTAAGCCTGTTCCCAATTTTATGCCACCAAGTATTTCGGTGGTTGCCACAGGCAGAACATAGGGTGGGCGTGAATTTGTCACAACCAATTTGTTTTCATCTTCACCTGTTCCTTCTGAAAATGTAATTCCATTACCAGGAATGATTTTTTCAGAAATATATCCTGCTGCAGTATCCTGGGCATCGAATTTTACTTTTTCATCTGTTATAATTGGTTTTCCCGCAATAAAATTTGGTGC
>CAWDAW010000030.1:0-114541 GCA_963800345.1 uncultured Prolixibacteraceae bacterium
ACCGATTTCCCTATTTTCAACTTTTATGGTAAATGTGCCCGGGTGATGTAACCCAACCTGAACTGAATTTCCTTTCATCCTGAATATCCGGATAAGATCATCTGGTACTTGTTTTTCTTACTTCAATTACCTGGTTTGGTTTATTGACAACTATTTCAGGCAGAAGATTATTGGCACCTTTTCCAAAATTATCGTATTGGTTAATCTGAAACGGCCATCCCGGAAACTGGTCGCGAATTGGATTTGGATTTTCAACATCGGCAATAAAACGCCAGGCATCGATTTTAATATCTCGCGAAACCTGATCGAATGTTACAAATCCAAAACCAGATGAACGAATTTGTGCATGGGTATAACGACTGTCTTTATCAACAGTAATTTTGCCTGGATTTCCAATTGCATAAACATAATTTTTATTCCCAAAAGCATCCGTGTATTTTCCAGTGTTTGGATATCCGTGTTCAGGACGATCAAGAACAGGACGACCTAAATCATCGGGCAAAAACCACCGCAGATACATAACAGCAATTGCAGGGGTACAAAAACTCCAGTTGGCATCGCGGTATTCGCTTAAACCATACTGAACAAGCGATGGCACATGCTGGTCGCCATTGATATGAAAAGCACCAATCTGGCGCATAATTTTAATAACCTTGTCCCTGCCCGATTTTGGCCAGCCACCCGAATCCAGGTCTCCATACAAATATTCTTCCAATCCACCGTGATGCGTTGCTACATTGGCAAAAACCGTTTGAGAAAGCAGCACTTTCATATCCGCTCCGTCCCAGTTCATTTTCCAGTCGTTCAAAAATTTCAACTGACGATCGCCAAGCATTTTAACACCCGGCTTATCCAAAAACGACAAATCCTGGCGAGGTTCTTTCATATGGTCGTGCCGCCCTTCCCAATCGGCAACAGCTTCGGGACCCGATTTAAAAATACGGTCGCTGACAATGGCAAAACTTATTCTGCCATAAGTAATATCTGTGTACCAAACCGTCATTCCCTGTTCAATTGGTGTAGGATCATAAGGATCGGGCAATTGTCCGCACTGGGTTCGGTTTACTGCATTTACCATTTGAACCGGTTCAATAAAACCACGTGTATCAGATTCACCCCCATCTTTTGGTTTTGCACTGCCACTTTCACCCCAAAGGTTTCCATGAAAAACATCATGATCATCGGGCGTGCAAATTGTTGGCCGATCGCGCATTAAATCGCCAAAAGCCCATCCGAACATGTAGTATTTGCCAAGATAATTTACTGTTGCGACATCGGCAGGTTCACGTCTGATTCCGTATCCGCCATTTCCTTCATAAATCTGGTCGCCTGAAAAATAGAGTATATCAGGATTTAAAGTTGTCAAACTTTTTAACAGGGGCGTATATGGAAAGCCAAAATGAAACTGGCAGGTTAATCCACCAAATTTCAGGGGCCTGTCAACCGGGTCTTTTCTGATTGTGCCCGTGTAATAACAGGGAGTATCAGAACCATCTTTACCCTTTTCCAAATATTCAACCCGATAATCAGCATCGTTTGTATCATCCCAGTTTTCGAGTTTAAAAATGGCCGTTCTTGAATCAGGTTCAATACTTTTCGGTAGCTACTGTTTTCCAGTTCTCACCTTCTTTAAATTGTAGTGACACATTCTGATTGTCATTTTTTCCAATGGGTGGAAGCAGTGCCATAAATTTTACTGTTTTTTTGCTCAGCGTGTACATTGTCCAAAGAATCGGACCAAAGGAATTTTCAGGCTTTTCAATGATTTTCGATCCCGAAAGTTTAATATCATCGAAACAAAAATGTGATTTCCCCTGATTTTCAGTTTCTCCCAAATAAAAATTATTTGTAATAGCAACCAGTCCACTAACTCCCACACCATCGCATATTAATTTTTCAAGTTTTATTCCATTTTTATCCGAAACATCCATTTTCAGTTTTGTATTATTCCCGGTTATTTTGATTGTAAATTCTTTAAAATCAAACCCTTCCGGAATCTTTGCTTTTTTATCCTTTAAAAATGCATAGCCATTTAAACTGACACCTGCTTTTATTCCTTTTCCAAAATAACATGCTGCACGAACATCGGGATCTTCTTCGTCAACCACTCCAACCAGAAAACCTGCCGAACCTGGCACTTTCCCCTTGTCGATCAAGGTGATTTTTGCTGATATTTCGTATTCTCCCAACTCGGGAGTAATCACATGTGTTAATATATTTACTCTTGAATTTGGAACATCGCCAATGCAATACAATTTTCCATCTTCAACTTTCCAGTCCTCCAACGGTATGGACCAGAAATCTTTACCTATCCAAATCCGGTCGTTTGTATTTTCAAAACTTGTAAAAAATTCGGTTTTTCTTGTGCAGGAAGTTGCAACAAAAAGAAAAATGACGAAAGCGATGATGATTTTGGAATACTTCATGGTGTAATTTTATAAGTTATAAAAAAATCAAAATTAATGGAAATGAAATTATTATAATTCAAAAATGAAAAAGTTACACAAAACAGAGCATCTTTTTTTGCGCCATGCTTCAGCTTGGCTACAATGCAAAAGCAATAAGAAAAGGCTCATATGCTTTGAAATTATAATATTAGACATTATTTTATGAAATTTGAAAAAAGACATAATGAAAGAAATAGTGCTATTGGGCTATATCACGTGAGCGTTGTGCTGCCCAACAAGTCAAAGAAATATATGCAAAGTTTGGGCTTAAAGAGCAAAAACGACAAGATTGATTCCATAGGCCTGGCCAGGATGGGGGCTGAACAATGCCTCCCGGCATGGAACGCGCCCAGAGAGATTGTGGTGGAGCTGCGCGACATTACCCGCTACCGCGAAAGTTTGCAGGAATCAAAGACAAGGTTCAACAACCAGTTGTCGGCCTATCTCTGCGGGGAATTTGTGGACGACACAATTGTCGAAGGGCTGGAATCGATGATTGCTTTACTGGACAAGCAAATCGCCCGGACAGAAAAGATGATAAAAGAAAAAATCGCCTCGGACGGAGAATTGAAAGCGGGGGTAGAAAGAATCGTTGCCGTAAAAGGGCTCGGGCTTGTTTCGGTGGCGACGATATTGGCCGAGACCAATTGCTTCGACATGTTTTCAAACCACCGCCAATTGGTCAGCTATGCAGGTTACGACGTGGTGCAGAACCAGTCGGGAAAGCATATCGGGAAAACCAAGATATCCAAAAAAGGAAATGCGCACATACGCAGGATAATGCACATGCCCGCTTTTAACGTGGTCGCTTTCGGGGAGCCGGTTTTTGTGGAACAGTACGAAAGGGTGTACGGAAGGACAAAAATAAAAATGAAAGGTTATGTTGCCGTCCAGCGCAAACTTTTATGCCTTGTTTACACTTTGTGGAAAAATAAAGAAGATTATGACCAACAACGCTACACAAAAAACGGACATCCGGAAATGCAGAGCAAAAGTCCCTCTTTCCGCATGGCTTCGTAGAAGCCAAAAAAATAGGCGGACAAAGCCGCCTATACAAGATGAACTTCCGTATAAAGCTTTCGCAAGAAGTCCTCTTTCCGCAATTGTAAAATTACAAAAAAATGATGAAAATAAATTTGGAATTTAGGATAGTATCTTTAGCCGTTAATTTCAGTCTTCATATTTATTCATTCAATTTTTGCAATAGATTTAATGGCTAAAGCCGAATTGGTTAGATCTTATTTTATCACCGGGCTAAAGCCACGGTGCAAAACTATTTTAAAACTATCTGAATTATTAACGTTTAACATTCGCCCAATCAATATTCGAATTATTACGATGTACTTATTCCCTGTAATCAGGATTGTTAGGAACTAAACCCAAACTTCCCAAAAAATCCATGCAGGCTGCTTTAACAGTATAATCCCTGTCGTCCATTTTTCGCACTTCCTGAATAGTTTTTATAAACGGTTCCTTGTTTTTTGTGTAAAGAAGATAATTTATTGCCATTAATGAAATCTGAAGATTTTCGTGTTTGCAAAACGCCTTCAGATTTTCTTTAGCCTCTTTGTTTCCGAACATTTCGAATGCAATAGCCGAAGCAGTAACAGCAACCGGTGGATAATTATCTTCCATAGCTTTTAAAACATTTGCTGAAACTGATTTTACGTGTTCTGCACTTTGGCTACGCAATCCCAAAATTGCCCAGTACCTGATTATTTTGTTTGAATTTGAAAGCAATTCATTCTGTTTAGCGGTTATTTCTTTTCCTCTGAATCCGGCCAGTGACGCAGCTTTGTATATTTCTTCCATGGGATATTTAGCTTTATTTAGCCTGAATTCATATGCAGTTGTAGCTTTCGAAAGCAAACCAACTTCATATTCGGGTAAGAACATTACGTCGCGGGAATTTAGGATTTCTTCCTTTAAAAGTTTTCGCATTTTATCAAGAATATCTTTAAAATCAGCTTCGAGAGCTAAGTTTCTTGTTTCCCACAAATCATTTTCAATATCAAAAAGAAATTCAACCGGACGAGCTTCAAACAAACTCTTTTGGATTGGATTGAGTTTTTCATCTGCCAAATCCTTTCTCATTTGCTGTTTAATTTCTCCTATTTCCATATAACGGATATAACGGGCTTCAGGAATAAATGGCATGAAATTTCTCGAATAGATATATTTTCCGTTGGTAACGCTTCGTATCATATCAATTCCATTATCAGAACGATCGGAAGAAAGAAACAAATACTCAACAGGTTTTGAGCGGCTTTTCCCCAACATGGGCCGGCCCGACATATGTTCAGGAATTTTTCCTCCGGCCAGGCTGATTAAAGTTGGGGCAAGATCTGTAAAATCAACAAGCTCCTCGCATACTGCACCTGCAGTTCCCCAAGGTGATAAATGTTTATACATTTCGGGAAACCAGATGATAAAAGGTACGCGATATCCGTAGTTGATACCATTGGTTTTACCACGTGGCATTCCCTCTCCGTGGTCGGCATAAAAGAAAATGATTGTGCTGTCTTTCAGCTTGTCTTTTTCCAACCGGTTTAGTAACTCCCCAATTCTTTTATCGGTAAGTTTAATTGAATTATAAACCCTTGCAAACTGTTTCCGCATCTCCGGACTGTCGCGATAAAATGGCGGCATTTCAAAGTTTTTGTCACTGATTCGTTCATCCGGTAAAAGTTCGTTATACACATTTTGAACATACCAATCGTAGGTTTCTGTCATCGTTCGCGACTGGTGTGATTCATTATAGTTAAATACAGCGAAAAATGGCTGTCCGGGTTTTCTGTCCCACCATCCTGCATTGTTCGAACTTTCATTCCAGGCTTCTTTTATGAATTCCTTTTCATTTTCTACATTATAATCCGTTTTGGCATTGTTGGTTGTACAATATCCCACCTGCTGCAAATAATACGGAAAACCTTTCATAAACGCCGGAACAGGGTATTTACTCCTGTGATTTCCAGTTCCGGTTTTATAGGTTTTAACACCGGTAATAATTGCTGTGCGGCTTGGCGAACATACAGTCCCGGTTGAAAATGCGTTGGTAAAGCGAACACCTTCCTCCGCCAGTTTATCAATAACCGGAGTTCGTGCATTCAAATTTCCGTAACAACCAATAAATTGAGGCGATGTATCTTCGATGGTAACCCAGAGTATATTTGGTTTTGAATGGTTGGTAAGTTTTGAATCCAAATTATTGGAATAAACAAATAATACCGGAAGTAATAAAAATATAACCAGTGAAATCGGCTTTTTCATTTTAAAATTTTTTTTCTACTTTAATTCCAACTGCTGAATACCTAAATATCCCTCTCCTCTTATTTTTTCAAATAATTGAATCATTTCATTTAGTTTTTCTTCCTGTTCACCGGCGAGATTATTCTGCTGATTGATATCTGTTTTTATGTTGTATAGCTGCCAAATTGTGTCATTTCCCAGTTCGATATTTACATCCTTGTTTAAAGAAGGTCCTTTGTACGGTGGAATCAAAATCCAGTCACCTTTTCGAAGAGCGGTTCGTGAAGTTGCTTCCAGCACCAATTCATCGCGCCCATTGAAACTTTTACCCATAAAAACATCCAGTAAATTTTCGCTGTCAGGCCCTTTTGTTGTGCTTCCAACCAGTTCAGCCAGCGACGACAATAAATCGAGCTGACAAACCAATGCTTCAGATTTCACAGGGCTTATCGTCCCTTTCCAGTAAACCATAAAGGGAACATGAGTTCCTGCTTCGAACAAACTGTATTTACCACCACGAAACGGCCCCCAGGGTTTATGATTCCCTATTTTTTCAACGGCATCGTCATAATATCCATCGTTTAAAACCGGTCCGTTATCGCTTGAGAAAATAATCAATGTATTCTCAAGGATTCCTTCCTGTTCCAGTGATTTTAAAAACTCACCCACACACCAGTCGGCTTCCAAAATTGCATCGCCTCGCGGCCCCATACCCGATTTGCCAACAAAACGCTGATGAGGAGTTCGGGGAACATGAGGTTGTTGAAGCGCATAATAAAGGAAGAAAGGTTTTGATTTATTCCGACGAACATATTCCTTTGCTTTTTCGAGAAAAATATCCGCCATTTCTTCATCTATCCATTTGGCTTTTTCGCCACCTTTCATAAAGCCGATTCGCGGAATCCCATTGACTATGCTGTTATTGTGACCATGATGCCACTTCATTTTCAGCAGTTCAGGATTGTCTTTCCCTGTAGGTTCTCCTTCAAAATTGCTATCGTAACTCACCTGAATCGGGTCGGTTGAATCAAGTCCGACCACATTCCCATTTTCGATATAAACTGTTGGTACACGATCCTGAGTAGCTGCAAGAATATATGAATAATCGAAACCAACTTCATTTGGACCGGGTGTAATTTTTTTATTCCAGTCAACATTTCCATTTCCCAAACCAAGATGCCATTTCCCAACAATACCTGTTGTATATCCGCTTTCTTTTAACATTTTGGGAATGGTCATTTGATTTACATCGATTAACAAAGGCGCTGTTCCGGGAAGAATTTTGGCATTTTCATTCCGCCACGGATATTGTCCGGTAAGTAAAGCGTAACGACTTGGTGAACAAGTGGCAGACGAGGCATAACCATTGCTAAACATTACTCCCTCCTGAGCCAGCTTATCAAAATGTGGCGTATTTATTTCGGTTGCTCCGTATGCACTTATATCGCCGTAACCCAAATCATCCATGTAAATAATAACAATGTTTGGTTTTGATTCCTCTGAATTCTTATTATTATTTGAACCAGCAGGAGATGCACATGCTACAACTACAAATATTAGAGCGCTAATTACCGGTGCTAATTTTTTCATGATATACTGATTTCATTGATTTCAGAAATAAAAATTGGGTGAATCGCCTTTTCTGTTTCATCTTTATTTGTGTCAAAATCTTCAACGCCTTTTCCTTTCGGGAGTATAAATGGACAAATCCCATTCATTTCTCCAGTGAATCTCCATTTTTCCCTCGTCGGTAATCGTAATGGGTAGAAATACATATTGTGATTCGGGACGACCACCACCATTCCAGCGATCGCCCATGTAAAGATAAGCATCCTTATACCCCGGAATTTTAAAAATAAAGCAGGGTTGAGAATTAAATGAATTGTTCCCGGCATCACCAATAAACGGGCTTCCTTTACTGGTATATGGTCCCATTACAGATGGGGCTGTGTAATAAGTTCCGGGATTAGGAGTCCACCCTGAACACTGACTGGTTAAAAGGTAAAAGGTTCCGTTTTTTTTCAGAATACCGGGCCCTTCACAATGTGCTTCAATATCTGCATCATTGGTTGTTGTGCTCAAATAATCAGCCGATAATTCCACCATCCGAATGGTGCGGTTAACATGATCTGCAGCATAGCCAATGTAGGCAGTTTTTGTATCAGGCTCGAAATACATTCCAATATCCCGTGATTCGTGTCCGTTTGGACGGTAATGATCCTGTACCACAAAAGGTCCTGTTGGATTATCACTAATGGCAACACCCAGTTCAGCAATCCTGTAGTTTTCACCATTAAGCACTCCATCGTAATGAAACCACATAACATATCGATCTGCGGCCTCATCATATATAACTTTGGGACGTTCGAAAACCAGAATGTCTCCCTTGTCAATCACTACACCCTCTTTTTTCCAGTTATAAAGATCAGTGGAAGAGTAACATGAGGCGCCCCTGGGTTCCCCCCTGTGTTCTCCATACCAATAAAAAGTCTTAAGCTTTTCAACATAGATGATATTTCCGCCATGACAATCAATATGAACTCCATCCGTATCGAGCCACTCACCCCCCGGTTTAAATGAAGTATATTTTGGTTGTTGTTGAGCAGAGGATGGTAAAAATAGTGCGGCGAATGATAGATTAAGCAATATCATAACATAGTATTTTTTACAATCCGGAATTTGAAGTTTTGTTTTCATGAAGGATAGTTTTAATCAATTTTGTTTAAGTTTTTATGTCGTCCGAAAGAACCTTACAGTGAATTTCTTTTGATAAATTCAAAAGGACTTTTAATACGTTTAAAATCACCGGTTAATATCATGTGCGCCGCAATTCTTCCTATTTCATCGTGGTTGGTGGAAATTGTTGTAATCCCATCTTCCAGCAACTCTTTAACAGGATTATCATTATAGGCAACCAAACCAATATCAACGCCCAGTTTCCAACCTTTACTTCTGCATATTTTAATAAATTTGTAGAAATCATCGTCAGAAATCAAAACAAACGCTTCATCTTTTTTAATATCAGCTTCCAGCAACTGGTCAATAATTGAAAATTGCAGATTATTTATCTGGCAGAATATCTGGAATCCGCGGGCAATATAGCGCGAGTAATATTGATTTAAAGGAAAAGCAAGATTTATCCTTTTATATTTTCGAATCAAATCTAGTCCTTTTTCAAGTGCGGTTTGAATATCTTTTTCGTATTCCTGATAAACAAGCGGATAATCTTTAAGTAATTCCATATTGCGATCGACCAAAAGCACTTTCTTTTTTGGTATGTTTTTAATTACCCGCACCACATCCGAATCATCGTCTTTAAAATGGGGAAGAATCACAAAATAATCATAATTAACAAGTTGGTTTGCTACGATTTCTTCAAACTGCTCGATGCTGTAGTTGTAAATAAAAACATCAACGCTGGCTTTGGTGCCAAGCGTTTCCGACAGTGAATAATAAATACTTCTTTTGTAATTACTCAGCTTATTTAAAATGAGAGCGACTTTTATTTTTTTGTGAACGTTAACCTGATTCACATAGTAACCTTTTCCGCGCACCGACTCAAGAATCCCCTTTTTGCGCAGATGTACATAAGCTTTTTCAACTGTATCGCGTGAAATAAGAAGTTCTTCGCTTGTTTCATTAATGGAAGGAATCCGTTGCCCTATTTTAAAAATTCCCGCTTCAATATCCCGTAAAAGCAAATCAACAACCTGTTTGTATTTGGGTATTTCGGAATCGTGATTGATGCGCAAATCGTGGCTCATTGATATAAAATAAAAACAAAAATATAAAAGCATTCATAGAATATCATTATTCAGCCATTAAAACCTTCAATGAATAATTTTGTTAGAACAAATAACCTGTTAAACTCGTTAAAAGAAGTTTATTAAATATGAATAATATGAAAAAAATAATTTTTGTTCTAATCGTTTCTACCGCTATTTTTTCCTGTAATCAAAACATGGAATCAAAAAGCACGCTAAAGGGTGATGCAGACAACGGGGGCATAACCTTACCCGAAGGATTTTCGGCACTTGTAGTTTCTGAAGAAACCGGAAAAGGGCGGCATATTGATGTAAATTCAAATGGAGATATTTACGTCTCTTTAAGTCAGCAAAAAGACAATAAAGGAATTGCCTGCCTGAGGGATACGACCGGTGATGGACACGCTGATATTATTGAATATACAGGTGAGCATTTGGGTACCGGAATAAAACTTCACAACGGTTTTCTTTATTTTGGTGCTGATACTGCGGTTGTTCGTTATCCGATGACAGATGGTAATTTATTGCCCGGAAATAACTGGGAAATGATAGCCAGGGGATTTCCGAATGAACACCAACATGAAGCAAAACCAATGGAGTTTGACGGAAAAGGCAACATGTATGTTAATGTTGGCGCCCCTGCAAATGCATGCATGAAAGAAATGAGAACAAAAGGTTCTCCCGGAATGGATCCCTGCCCTTTGCTGGAGTATTCAGGAGGAACATGGAAATTTAAGGAAGATGTTTTAAACCAGGATCAAAGAACCGATGGAATAAGATACGCAACAGGTATAAGAAACGGAATGGCAAACTGCTGGAATACCAGTGTGAATGAATTGTATGTTCTACAGCATGGACGAGACCAGTTGAGCCAGTTTTTTCCGGATATGTATGATGACAAGGAAAATGCTGAGTTACCGGCAGAAGAATTTTTCCTTGTAACTGAAGGTTCTGATTTTGGCTGGCCCTATTGTTACTATGACCAGTTTCAGAATAAAAAAGTACTTGCACCTGAATATGGTGGCGATGGCGAAATTCAGGAGCGGTGCGAAAATAAAACTGACCCCATAATGGCTTTTCCGGGACACATGGCGCCAAACGATCTGCTTTTTTATACAGGAAATATGTTCCCTGAAAAATATAAAAACGGTGCATTTATAGCATTTCATGGATCCTGGAACAGAGCACCCGAACCACAAAAGGGATTTTTTGTTGTTTTCGTTCCGTTTAATGGAGCTAATCCATCGGGTGATTGGGAAATTTTTGCCGATGGTTTTGCCGGGACTGAAGTAATAGAAAGTACAAGAGATGCAAAATACCGTCCGTGCGGACTGGCGCAAGGCCCCGATGGTTCGTTGTATGTAGTTGACAGTAACAAAGGCAAAATCTGGAGAATAATTTATCAATCATAAATCCAATTGTCGGTTAGCGAATTGAATTGGTTTTGAAGTAATTCTGTTTTGCATGTTAGCAGCTATTTTCTCTTGCTACAACGAACCGGAAACTCAAAAGATTTCAAAACTGTTTATAGCTTTTCGACGTTTAATTCTAACTATATTATCATGAAACAACTGACTCTCATTTTTTTAACTATTATTTTACTAAGTTCCTGTGGTAATAAAAAATCCGGTGATGTAAAATCTGTTATTGTACAACCGGATAAAATAGAATCTGAAAAACCGGAAAAAACGCAAACAGAAAGTCTGGCCAATCATCCGGGCAAAAAAGTTTACGATTTAGCTTGCCTGGCTTGCCACATGCGCAATGGCTCCGGAGTTCCGGGAATGCATCCTCCACTCACAGAATCGGAATTTGTAAATGGCGACCCGGACAAATTGATTACAATTGTTTTAAAAGGATTATCTGGAAAAATGGAAATTCAGGGTGATGTATACAACAGCATTATGCCACCACAGGCACATTTAACCGATCAGCAGATTGCTGACGTACTGACTTTTATACGCGGTAGTTTTGGGAACAATTCAGGTGAAATTTTACCCGGACAAGTACAGAAAATAAGAAATATGTAGTGAATAAAATGAAAATCCCGATACTGGAAACCCGAATATAAAAGATTGAATTTAAATTATTTAATTCCTTCCTTTGTATTCGGGTTTCCAGGTTCAGATTACTTATTCCAGTATTTTAATTGTTGTTCTGCGGTTTAACATTCGACCTTCAGGTGTTTCATTGGAAGCGATAGGCACTTTGTCCCCATAACCCCGAAATGTTAATCTTTTTTTGTCAATTGCATTTTTCACCAAATAATCAACCACCGATTTTGCCCTGTTTTCCGAAAGCACCTTGTTATTTTCAGCGTTACCTGAACTATCAGTGTGCCCCTGAATTTCAATTTTGAGTTTAGTGTTATTCTTAAGAAAAGTAACTACATTCTGCAATTCTGACTCCGATTGTGGAAGAATTCTAAATGAATCTGTTTCAAAATAAATGTTGTATAACTGCACTTCTGCGCCAATTTCAATGGGTTGAAGATCGATTTCCAAAACCTCCGGTTCACCAATGGAATTTACCTTTCCCTGGTTTACAAATTTCGAAGTATAAAGGTAACCCGGCTCAGCAACTGTAAAAGCATAATTCCGGTTTAGCATCACATAAAACATTGCTTCACCTTTTTCATCTGTTTCCTGCATTTGAAATCTGCTGGTTTTAAAAGGCTGACTCTCAAGTTTGACTTCAACCTGAACCGGTTTATTTGTAACCATGTCTTTAACTTTTACCCTAACGTAAGCAACCGGAGTTGTTGCCAGTCCCCTGTCGAAGTTAAAAGCAAAAATCTCCATACCCTTTTCGGTTTGGCGGGAAGATGAAAAATAAGTAGTATCACAAATATAATTTAACGTTAAAGCATCATCGTCGTAATGCGTATTTATAGGGTATCCCAGGTTTTTCAAATTTGAAATATCAACTAAATTTTCGACATCTGCCACAAACAAATCCATTCCACCCATTCCGGGATGACCATCGGAAGCAAAAAAGAATTTGTGTTTCTCGTCATAAACAAACGGGGAAATCTCATCACCGGAAGTATTGATTAAATTCCCGAAATTTTCAGGAGTTTTCCATTGAGGCTGTCCATCTTCTGAAAATCCGGTTAACTCAGCGCGCCAGATATCTTTTTTTCCGTTTCCACCATTTCTGTCGCTCGAAAAATACAAGTATTGGCTTTCAGTTGAAAAAGAGGGTTGGCCTTCCCAATTTACTGAATTTACAAGGTTTCCGGCATTAAGAGGTTCGCCCCATTTCCCATCTTCATATTTTATAAAATATATATCGCAATCGCCAATTCCATCTGGTCTGTTACAAGCAGTAAAAAACAATACTTTCTCATTTTCTCCAAATTTCTGAACCCCTTCATTATCAAAAACAATCGTATCGTTTCCCGGACGGGCAATCTGCCAGATAACTGAATCGGGCAGTCCCAAGATAAATTTCTTCGTTTAATTGCTCACCTGCTACTTTCGAGGAACGTGTAAAAAAAACTTTTTTCCCGTCAGCCGAAATGGTTGGCCAATAATCTCCATTGCCCGAATTTATTTCATCGGGGTTTTTCATTGAATACATAACAAACTTGCAATTGGCCATTTTACATGCCAGTAAAAATTGCTTTTTCTCGGGGATGTATTTGTAATCGCTGTAAATATTGTAATACCTTAAAGCCTCAGAATAATCGCCCATTTTAAAGTATGCTTCGCCCAACCTGAAAACCACTTCCCATTCGCGACCCAATTCTCCCGCTTTATTTAAATGAATGATTTCGAGATTTGTGGAATCCAATTTTTCATATACATCTGCCAGTAATAAATGAGCATCTTTACTCGCAGCATTTACAGCCAAAATCTGGTTTGCAATTTTAATGGTGCCCGGATAGTTTTTATTCGAAAACTGTTTTTTGGCTTCGACCATCAAATCATCCGCTTTTTTATCCGACTGAGCTTGAATTGCTGTATTACCAATAACCAAAAGAAATACAAAAAGTATTTTTACGAATTTCATCCATCCAATTTTTCTGTAATAATTTTGAAACATCACACTGGTTTTAAAAGATTTAACGATTAGGTTTTTATTCATTTTCATTGAATTTATATAAAAATGATACGGTTTGTTTTGTGGACCAAAATTAAAACATTTCCTCTATTTTACACTTATATTAATTTTTATCAATTTTTACTGTTGTTCGCCTGTTCAATTTACGACCTTCCTCAGTGTCATTAGGTGCAACAGGAATTGTTTCACCCAAACCTTTTGCGTGCAACCTTTTCGCCGAAATCCCATTTGAAATCAAATATTCAACAACCGAATTTGCACGCTGTTGCGATAAAGCGAGATTGTTTTCAGCACTGCCTGTATTATCGGTGTGCCCTTGTATTTCAACTTCAAGTGTGGAATTATTTCCAAGGAACGACACTAATTCCATTAATTCAGGTTCCGACCCGGGTAATATTCTGAATGAATCGGTTTCGAAATAAATATTATATAAATTCATTTCCGCACCAATTTTTACAGGTTCAAGTTCAATATTCAACAAGAACGGATTTTCGATTGAATTTAAACCCTCAAGTTGTATGGATTGCGAATAAAACAAGTAACCCGATTCGGAAACATTAAATGCGTAATTTGAATTAAGCGGAAGGCAAAGCAATATCTCACCGTTTTCATCAGCTTTTTCTATGCGATGAGTATTTGAACCTGCAGTAAGACTTGTCAAATCAACAACAGCATCAATTTTATTGCCTGTTTCAGCATCCGTTATTCTTGCTTTTACATAAGTAACAGGTTCAGGTCGCAGTTCTTCCGGCAATCGAAATGTAAAAATATCCAAGCCCTTTATATTGTCGCGTTCCGAAGCAAAATAAGCCGTTTTTCCATCAAAACTGATATTTAATCCTTGTTCATCTTTATAAGTATTGATTGGAAAACCCATATTTTTTGGTTCAGCAAAAACTCCATTTTTCTGTAATTCAGTTTGAAACAAATCCATTCCTCCCATTCCCACAAGAAAATCAGAAGCAAAATAAAAGCTTTTGTTATTGGGGTGCATAAACGGTGAAATTTCATCACCCTGCGTGTTGATTGTGTCACCTAAATTTTTAGGTTTTGCCCATTTCAAAGTTCCATTTTCTTCTATCGAAAGCAGCTCAGCCCGCCAAATGTCCTTTTTACCTTTTCCTCCCACCCGATCTGACGAGAAATAAATAAACCGGTTGTCCGATGAAATTGTGGGCTGCGCATCCCAACTGCTGCCATTTACAACATTTCCGGCATTTTTTGGCGAACTCCATACTTTTCCATTAAAAACCGAGTAGTAAATATCGCAACTTCCAAACCCGTCCGCACGGTTGCAAGCTGTAAAAAACAATAACCTACCATCCGCTGAAAGTGCTTGTGCACCTTCGTTTTCATAAGTGTTTATCTCATCTATTGGCTTCGCATTATTCCAGCCCAATGAATCAAATTCAGAAATAAAAAAATCTTCCTGAAACACACCGGAAGGCAGTTTTTGCTTGCGTGTAAACACAAGTTTTTCTCCGTCAAGAGAAATCGATGGCCAATATTCATCTTTATCGGTGTTGATATTTGTTGAGAGCCGGACAGGATTAAAATCAACTGGATTTTTAATCGCATCAATAGCAAAACGACAACTCCTGATTAGCTGATTGATTTCAGTTTTACGAGCATCAGAAACTCCGGTTGTTTGCAAGTATTTATCGAAAGTAGTAAGCGCATTTTCATAATTCCCAACTGAATAATTCGCTTTTGCCAACCGATACAGGATTAGCGGATTTTGCGAATACTGAAGAGCTTTTTCAAGGGTTTCTATTTCTTCCGGGGTAGAACCTGAATCATGATATACATCTGACAATAAAAGGATTGCATCAACATATCCGGGTTCCTTTTTAAGTCAATTTTTCAATTTCAGAAATCGCATTCTGATATTCCTGCAAATTGTAAAACTGGAAAGCTTTTTGAAACTGCTGTTGTGTTTTTGTTGTTTTTTGTGCAGCTACATTGAAACCTGCAACCATAAAAATAAGTAAAAGCAAAAAAATATATCTAATATTAGTTTGAACCATTTTTTAACCTTTTTATTTGAAATAAAACGTAAAATAAACAATCCTAATTTAAGCGTAATTCATTAAAATAATTAAGTTTTATGTGTAAATAAAAAATTCAGATAAGGCTGAAACACGGCATCCACAGCACAAAGAACAAAAAAAACCATCAAGAAGTATCATGTATTTAAAAAATATTTATTTTTCCACTTTAGAAATTGTTAATTCATATAAATAATCTTTTTTATATTTTTTATTTTTTATTGACTCAAAAAAATGAAGAAAAATAGTGTTAAAAAAAACTACTCCGATTTCGACGACAATTATGGTGCAGGGAATCGGGGTTCTGTTTCAAAAGACAAAAGTTCAAAAAAAAGACTTTCGATTTACGATGAATATGAAGAGGAAGAAGACGAGATCTTCCCTCATCAGGAAAAATTTAAAAATCGCAGAAAGTAGTTGGCAGAATGCCAGGATTTGAGAATTAAATGCATCGTATAAAGGTCCAGAATTAGTTATCAAACATTAAGTATCGAACATCATGTCAATTTCCCTAATGACCTGAAAAAAATCCATATCAAATTTGCCCCTGATTTACAGTTTGATGAAGCTGATTTTGTTGAATTAGTTGGATTTGTGGTAAAATGCTTCAACTCCGGGATAGTGGTATTTTGCTTTGGCGATATTTTCGGGCAAGCAAAAATAAACTATTTCTGCGCTTGCACATTCCATACCTTCACCATCAATCAATGAGGCAGCAATTGTTGCCATTTTTTTGGCAACTGATAAAACTTTGCCTTTAACCGTAATTTCCCCTTTTGAGATATTTACGGGTTTCAGGTAGTTCACATTTAATGCAGAAGTAACTCCCGAAGTCTTCATTTTAATCAGTACAATCCACCCTGCCAACTCATCCAGAAGTGCAGCCTGAATTCCTCCGTGTACAACGTTTGACCAACCTTCCAAGGATTTCCGGGGTTGCCATTTGGCAAAAAGTTCATCGCCATTTTCCCAAAAATCAAGTTGCAATCCGATTTCGTTAAAAGGCGAGCACCCAAAACAATTGTAATCATGCCGGGAGCCCATTTCGATAAAAGGGTTTCTTATTTTTATCATATCAAAATGTATTGAAAACGAAACAGGCCGGTTCAAAACCAGCCTGTTTCAAAGTTCTGAATATCTAATTGTTGCCCAAAATCAATGGTAAACCATCTTTCCCGCTACCAATTACAACTACTTTTGAATTAGGCGATTTTGCCAAATCAATGGTAGCTTCAATACCACGCTGTTGTATAATTTTGTCGGTTAAACTGGCATTGATAATCCGGTTAAAAGCGGCAATACCTTCAGCTTCAATCCTGCGACGCTCAGCTTCCGATGTTTCCGATTTCAATCGATACTCATAAGCTAAAGCTTCCTGTTCCTGCTTTAATTTACTTTCAATAGCAGTTTTAATTTGTTCAGGTAAATTAATCGAACGGATAAGCAAGGCTTTCATTTGAATATAATTCTGGCTTAAAACCTCTTTTGTTTCATCAATAATTGCTTTTTCTACTTCCGCTCTTTTTGTTGAATAAATTTCTTCCGCAGTGTATCTCCCGGCAACCTGCCGAACGGTTGAACGAACTTCAGGAACAACCAAAACGTTTATATAGTTTAATCCAAATTGCTCGTATAAGAATCCAATTTCATTATAAATTGGATTAAAACGTACGGTGATATCCATACTAATTGACAAACCGCTTTTATCCAACACGTCCATTGGCTCATCGCGCTGCTGCTCGCGTACTCCATATATATACATATTATTCCAGGGAGCAATTATATGAAAACCTTCTCCGTAAATATTTTCTTTATCCAAACCAGAGGTATAGGGTTTAAAAATTACTCCGCGTTCGCCTGCATCAATAATCAGGAACATTTTACCACCAAAAAGCAATAAAAGGATTAGTGCAACTGCGGCAATTATTAAGTACTGTGTTTTAAAATTAAATTTCATAGCTGTATTGTTTTGTTTTGAATTTCGACAAAGGTAGAAAAAAAGAAAGAAGTCTGATGGCGGGAGCTCGAACAAGCAGGTTTGAAGCGGAAAGTTGAAAAAATGTAATGTTGATAAGCTTGCCATGCTATTAAAGTTATCGAAAAAAACAAATTTACTTGTTGCCGTAAGTAGCTTTCAGATTTTATCGGAACAGGCTCTGTCAACATCAGTTTAACTTAGCCGTTTACCGGTTTTAGTTTCTGTTTAATAGAATTTCAATAACAAAATCACCTTCAAAATGCAGATTGTACTATATTTGAACTCCATTAAATTTATATAAATGAAACGACTATTTCTTTTATCGGTATCGATTGTTTTCTTTTTTGGGTCTTTTTCTCAGGATTTTTTTAATACCGATTTTAACCACAGGAAAAAGTATATAATCCTTACCAATCCAACAGTTAATAACCTGAAAACAATTCAATATCTTGTGAATGCTGATTTGCTAGATATTAAAACCCGTAAAACAAGATTTGTAGGCGTTTATTTTAAAGGTCAGGATTACGACTTTTCTGAAACAAAATCATACATCGAAAACAACCACCTCGATAATTTCTTTTTACAGGAAATAAAAGGAGAATTAAATGAAAAAAATCTGTTTCAGGAAAACGATTGTACCTCCATGCTTAAAAAAGTTTTTGAAAACTCGATAGGTGTTTTCTTTTTTGGCGGACCGGATATTCCCCCAGGTGTTTATGGCGAAGAAAATACACTTTCGGTTGTAACCGACCCTCAACGGCATTATTTCGAAACAACTTTTCTTTTTCAACTTTTGGGTGGTTACTGGAACGAAAATTTTGAACCGTTCTTAAAAGAAAAACCCAAATACATGGTTACAGGTTTTTGCCTTGGCATGCAAACAATGAATGTGGCAACCGGCGGAACTTTAATACAGGATATTCCCTCTGAAATCTACGGAGCATCAACACCGCAGGAAATTTTAAACCTTGGCCGCACAAATCTGCACCGCAATTACTGGCAGGAAATTGTTGAAGATTCATTACTGATGGGAATCAATTTGCATACAATTCAGTTTACAAATCATAGTTTTTTTGGAGTTGCAGTTGATGTTTCGAAAAAGTTTGAACCGCGTGTGTACAGCAGTCATCACCAGGCAGCCGATAAAATTGGAAAGGGATTGGAAGTTACAGCTCTTTCGCCAGACGGTAAAATAGTGGAAGGACTTGCGCACAAAAATTACCCGAATGTTTTTGCGGTTCAGTTTCACCCCGAAGTTCCGGGTTTATACGAAGATTTGTATCTGCGAAAATTCAATCCTGAAGATAAACCACAAAGTTACCATGATATAATCGGTAAGAAAAGTGTGAAGTTTCATGAGAAGTATTGGGCCCATATATCTGAGATTTTGAGGAAGGCAAAGAAGTAAAATAAAAGATGGTTTTCAGTAGTTTTTTTCGTCTGACTAATCCAGAGTTATGTAAGAGCTTCAAACAGAAAAAATATATCCGAGAATTTTTTTTAATTTAGACAATGATTTGAGTTTGTATTATGCCAACAGTTTTGCGAATTGGATCTTTTCGATTTCATTTTTATTCTGATGAATACAATGAACCACCTCACATACACATTGCAACACCAGATGGAGAATGCAAATTTTGGCTTGAATCAGTGAAACTGGCAGGCAATATTGGGCTAGCACCTCACATTGTCAGGCAAATTGAAAAGCTTGTGTTTGAAAACAAAGATTATTTACTTTTAAAATATAAGGAATATCATGTACGTTGAATCAATTATAATTTCTGAACCAGTTGCAATTAAAACTTGGAGTCAAGGGCGGATAATTGTCGTTGAACTTACCGACGGGAGGACCATTAGTTTTCCAGCTGACAGATTTAAAATTTTATCAAAGGCAACGGATGATCAGCTTAAAGAAGTAACACTTCGTTTAAACGGTCATGCTTTAAGATGGGAAGATCTGGATGAAGATTTAACCGTTAGGGGAATAATCGCCGGGAACTTTCAGTTACCATTACCTTATTGATTTTGTTTCAATTATTGTACGATCTGAGCACATATTTCGGAGATATTGAGAAAGGCGAAGAAATAGAATAATTTTTGTCAAAATATTAATAATCATTAGATTTGAAAAAAATGAAGCTATGTTAACAAAAGAAAAAATTCATTATACCATTGATTCACTTCCCGACAACCTAACTATCGATCAGGTTATCGACCAAATGATATTATTAGATAAAATTGAACAGGGAATTAAGGACGTCGATGAAGGTAAGGTCCATTCAACAGAAGCAGTCAAAGATAAACTTAACAAATGGTTAAAGTAGTTTGGACTCAAAGAGCGTTGGATGACTTGAAAGACATAGGAGATTACATCTCAAAAGATTCTTTAAAATATGCAAAATAACTCTTGAGAAACTGGTTGAAACAGCATCCATCATTGAAAATTACCCATTGCTTGGAAGATTCGTACCTGAAATTAACGACTATAAGGGAAATCATTAAAGGGAATTATCGGGTTATATATCAGATTCGAAAAGAAACCTCAATTTTTATTCTAACAGTGTTTCACAGCGCAAGATCACTTACCACTGAAAATTTAAAGTGATTTTTTGACTGAGAATATTGTTAAAGAACCAGGACACATATTTCTGAGATATTCAAGAAAGCCAAAACTATGAACGGAACTTTTAAAACTTAATTTGTTCAAATCAGGTTGTTGGATGAAAGAATTTTAATTTCTGATAATTCATTTATTCAATTCGTTTGGATTAAAATAATCTTAGTATTAAACCTGATTTCAGCAATTCTAAATTTAATTTCCCGTGGGAATGATAATAGTATCTTCTTTTATATATAGATGTCTATTAGTATTATTTCCATTTTTGTTTTTATTGGTTTAATGCGACTTACCCATAAAAAAGAGCTGTCAAACAACGATATAAAATCGGTTAAATACTTGAAAAAGTATAATAATCCAATCCTTTTCTTTCGATTAAAAAACAATAGAATACGAAGAGTTTATTTGTCAAAAGATCAAAAAAACAATAATGATATTTTTGAACATTTAAAAACTTCTTACAATTTCGAAGTTTAAACTTTCTTTAAACTTTAAACCCTGAACTCTAAACTTTTCGGACTTCTTTCCCTACTTTTGCGCCCTCAAAATTAAAGTTATCGAAAATGACATTTCTTGAAGAAATACAACGCAGGCGGACTTTTGGTATTGTAAGTCACCCCGATGCAGGAAAAACTACTTTGACTGAAAAACTTTTGCTTTTTGGCGGTGCAATTCGTGTTGCGGGCGCAGTTAAAAGCAACAAAATTAAAAAAGGCGCCACCTCCGACTTTATGGAAATTGAACGGCAGCGCGGTATTTCGGTAGCTACTTCGGTAATGGGTTTTGAGTATGACGGATATAAAGTGAATATTCTTGACACACCCGGCCATCAGGATTTTCAGGAAGATACATTTCGGACTTTAACTGCTGTTGACAGTGTAATTATTGTAATAGACGCCGCAAAAGGAGTTGAGCCGCAAACAGAAAAACTGATGAACGTTTGCCGGATGCGCAAAACACCCGTAATTGTTTTTGTAAACAAAATGGACCGCCCTGCACAAGACCCGTTTTCGTTAATGGACGACGTAGAAAGACAATTGCAAATTAAAGTGAGGCCATTGAGCTGGCCAATAAATAACGGACCTGATTTTAAAGGAGTTTACAACATTTTCAACAAAAGTCTGAAACTTTTTATGCCCGATATTCAGGCGATTGAAGAACGAATAAAATTTGAAGATATAAACGACCCAACTTTGGAAGATTATATTGGCGCCGATGCCCAGGTTTTGCGCGATGAACTTGAACTAACAGAAGGCGTTTACCATGAGTTCGACCGTGAAGCGTATCTTGCAGGTGATCTGGCGCCCGTTTTTTTTGGTAGTGCATTATACAATTTTGGTGTTCAGGAGTTGCTTGATGCTTTTTTAAAAATAGCACCTTCACCCAAACCAAGTTTTACCGAAGAACGCGAAGTCAAACCTGAGGAAGAAGGATTTACAGGTTTCGTTTTTAAAATACATGCCAATATTGATCCCAATCACCGCAGCAGAATTGCTTTTGTGAAAATCTGCTCGGGACGGTTCGAGCGCAATAAAATGTATAAAAATATACGACTGGGGAAAACTTTCAGAATTTCAAGCCCAACTGCTTTTATGGCATCACAAAAAGAAATTGTTGAAGAGGCCTTTCCAGGTGATATCATTGGTGTTCCCGACACTGGCATTTTCATTATCGGCGATACGCTGACCGACGGTGAAGAAATCAATTTCAAAGGTTTGCCCAGTTTCTCCCCCGAAATGTTCCGCTTTGTTGAAAATGCCGACCCCATGAAATCAAAACAACTGGCGAAAGGTGTAGATCAATTAATGGATGAAGGAGTTGCACAGCTTTTTACAAGTCAGTTCAATGGACGGAAAATTGTCGGAACAGTTGGCCAGCTTCAGTTGGAAGTAATACAGTACCGGCTTGAACATGAATACAACGCCAAATGTCGTTTTGAACCACTTTCAATGTATAAGGCTTGCTGGATTCAATCTGAAGACAACAAAATGCTCGAAGAATTCAAAAAACGCAAACACCAGAAAATGGCGAAAGACAAACTGGGCCGCGACGTTTTTATGGCCGATTCTGCATTCATTCTGCAAATGGCTCAGGATGAATTTAAAAACATAAAATTCCATTTCACTTCAGAATTTTAGGCTAATTTTAAAATAAAAAAACATGGTCTTGCTGAATTCATTTTATGAAGGTGCAACATTTACTTACTTTGTTTTGCCCTTCCTGATTTTTATTGCCCGTATTTGTGACGTTTCAATTGGAACCATAAGAATTGTCATGGTTGCCAAAGGTCAAAAATTAATTGCCCCAATACTTGGTTTTTTTGAGGTACTGATTTGGCTGCTTGCTATTTCCCGTATTTTCGAAAATCTTGACAACTGGGTTTGTTACCTTGCTTATGGTGCCGGGTTTGCCACCGGAAATTACATTGGAATGTACATCGAGGAAAAACTGGCAATGGGAATCGTAAAAATCCAGATTATTACACGCAAACCCGCCGATACTTTAATCGAAAAACTAATTGCTGCAGGTTATGGAATTACACACCAGGATGCAAAAGGCGGAAGTGAAAATGTCAGTATCATTTACAGCATCATCAAACGTACTGAGTTGCCTAAAATGGCGGAACAAATTAAAACCTACAATCCTAACGCGTTTTACTCCATCGAAGACGTAAAATATGTAAGTCACGGCATTTTCGCAGAAAAAACAGATGCAAAACGTTGGAGGATTGGAAAGTAGATTCTGTTTGTTGAATTCTGGATATTGGTTTCTTTGATTAATCTTCAATCTCACTCAATCTCCTTCAATCCCAATCAATCTCCTTCAATCTCCTCTTACAACTCTGTGTGTATTACCGAATATTTCTGCAACATCTTTTCCAAATCATCAATCACTTCCTTTTTCTTTTCAGCGAAAAGTGATTTGTAGTAATTAATTCCATCGAAAAGATTTTCCTGGAATGATTTCAGATTCTTTTTTTCTTTTGGGTTTTCCGGATCTTTCAAAAACTCCTCAATCCGCTCCTTAAAAATCTCAAGATACATGCCCAGTTCTTTTAAAAACATGTGCGGACGCGGACGATTATCCAGTAAATTGATGCGGCCATAAATGTGATCAACCATTTCTTTAAAAGTGGACACATTAGAGAAATAAGCCAGATTAGGGCCCGGACAACAGGTTACTTTAAAATCAGGTTTGACTTCTATATCTTTCGAAAGCAAAGTTGAAGTACTCAAACCTTTACACAAACATTCCTTTTCAACTATTTTATCAAAGGCTTTTTGATATGCTTCTTTTGGAAGGTTTTGTCCGGCAAGTTCTTTCAGCTTAATGGTTTGATACTGACGTGATGAAGTACAGATTGGTTTTTCAGTAAATTCAGTATTGTATTTCAAAAAACCTTTAGTACAGGGAGTTCCGGCTTTTCCATTTTGTACAAGTTCCATTTTGTACAAACTCATCGAAACACCTTTTACAGTGTTAAACGGAACGCCCAAAGGAGACAATCCGCTATACACCAAATCTTCTTCTTTTGCTTTTGCCAAAATATTCAGTGTATCTGTATCGATACTTATAACTTCGGGAACCAGCATAAACGGAGTTGCCCAGCCTACACTGTCGAGTTCATAATAATCAAGCAGCATATTGTGTTCCTCAGAAGTACCTACCCCACCCTGAGCTGTAATTTTTATAACCGGAATTTCATTGGGCTGAACATGGCCTTTGGCTTCAAGTGCCGAGTTATATGCAGCAATGCAGGTATCGTAAAGTTTTTCCTTGTTTTGTTTGAATTCTTCAAGAATTGGCCCAAACAAAATTCCGTTGGTAGGGAAACAATGTCCGCCACAATTCACGCCCGATTCAATGCGGTATTCAGATATCCATAAGCCTTTTGCAGAAAGCATTTTACCCTGCACAAAAGCCGACCTGAAATCACTTACTTTTAGTATTATTTTCTTTTTGATATTCCCGTTTTTATCAGGGAAAAAATCTTCGAAATTTTCAATATAACTGTACAATCTCGGGCTCATTCCGGCTGAAAGAACCAAAGATGAACTTAAATTACTTGTTGCAAAACCACGCAAAGCAGCATGTGCATCATTGTGTTCGATAGGCAATTCAACGCCATTTTTCGAATTCACTTTGTCAAGCTTTGTCATTATATTCACGTCGATTGAACCCACCTGGAACTTTTCATTTATCCACTTCGTGAATTCATCGGCGGCTTGATGACTTTTTTCAGCCAGATTAAATTTCGATTTTAAAGCAGAAAAATCAGGAAGCATTGCAACATACTTTTCAAATTCGCCACTTGCTTTTGTTGCTGAATCCTTTATCTCCTGAACTTTCCGTTTTACAATTTCATCCACCAGATTGAGGTACGAGGCAATTCGTTTTGCCCTGAAATCTTCAACTTTTTTTGAAATGGCCTGAAAAGGGATATCGAATTTATTGCTGTAAAATTCGCGCATATTTTCAATTGTAGTATCATCAACAAGAGAAATAACAGATGATATTCCAAATGGTGCAACTTTGATTGGTGTGTCTATAGAATATCCCACTCCGAGAACCGGAATGTGAAAAGTATGTCCTTCGAATAGTTTCATGTAATTATTTTTGTTTTAAAGGCAGCAAAGTTAAATTTTATCCGTTGAATACAAAGTAACCCGTTAATTAAAACTACACCTTTAAATACAAAGGAAACAAGTTAAAATCTCATTATTTGCAACTTAATGTGCAACAATTTTAACTTCCATTTTCACTATCTTTATTGCAAATAACCTATAATAAAATGAGTTACAACAGGAGAAATTTTTTAAAAACGACAGCCACCGGAGCAGCAGCTTTTGCCCTTTCCACAAAAGTTTCGTTTTCGTCAGATAAAACTACCATGGTTGAAATAGTAAACCCACAAAATCGGGTTCCTGTAAGTTTAATTATCGATGATTCAACAACACTTGTAAATTTGGCATACTATGGAATTCCGCAATTTGCCCAGGTTTTTCCCGATAACTACAAACAGGACTGGCGCAAACTTCCCCACGAAATACCGGATAGTTTTGTGCGTGAATTTGGCGAATGGAGCGCTGAAAACGGTGTGAAAGGTAAATACAGCATTGTACCTTACCCGGCGTGTACGGGCTGGGTAAACCGTTTTATTCCCGGCTGGACTGAACAGGAATTGAAAAACAGCTTAAATCTGGTAAGAGAAGTAATTGTTCCGAACTGGGATATTCACCCTGAAATGATTAGCCACACGCGTGTTATTGACATCAAAACCGGGAAACCATTTCCGAATGCCACTCCCGATTTTATGGAAAACTGGGAATGGAGCCAGAACAAAAGCGCCGATGAACTGGCAGCCTACCAGGCATATGCACTGCAAATTCTTAAAGATGCAGGATTAAGTTGCGAAGGATTAACCACTCCCGGCGGTTATGGCGGACGAAATCAGGACAACCTTGCGCTGGGAACATTAGATGCGGTTCGGGAAGTTTACGGTGCTGAAATACCACATTATTTCCGCGACCTTTTTACTGAGAAAGGTGTGAGCGTGGCGCCACAAGTACGATTTCCATCGGGTCTCGACAGCAGTGATCCAAAATGTGTGGTTTCAATATTGGGTTGCACCGGCGACTGGTTTGGTGGCTGGGATGGACTTGAACCCGGTGATGCTGATAAGTTTATTACTCCGGATTTAAAAAGCGGACGGATGGTTGAGGTAATCGATAGCGGTGAACCGGCAATAATGGTTTGTCACTGGCCGGGTATTTATTATAATGGCGAAAAACTGGGTTTTAACATTCTGAAAGAAGTAAAACGACGGCTCGATCAAAAATACAGTCATCTGATATGGTTAAAACTCAGTGACATTTCACGGTACTGGGCAGCCAAAGAGTTAACAACAATTGCGATTGACAAAAACTCGGTTAAACTAAAAGCACCATTTGCTTCGCCTGATTTTACATTAAAACTAAATAAAGCGATTAAAAATCCTGAAATTAAAAACGCTGCTCCGCTTAAAAGAATTGACAATTTAAAAGATTTAAAACCAGGAACTTTTCAGATTGAGGATAATACAACTGTTATTTGTTTTGATTTGAAAAAAGGGGAGACTGAAATTTTGATTTAATTTAAAACCTTTTTTATAACGAAAATACCGGTTTGTATCCGGCATTTTCAAATCTTATTTCTCAACTTCATTAAACCACTTCCCCATATAAATCATAATCTTCTGAACCTGTAATTTCAACATTTACAAAATCGCCGCTTTTCAGTTCGTTAGCCGAAGTAATCAGCACTTCTCCATCCACTTCGGGTGAATCAAATTCGGTGCGGCCAACATAAAATTCACCTTCTTTTTTGTCGATGATTACCTTCAATGTTTTTCCAATTTTTTCCCGGTTTAGTTCAGCCGAAATGTATTGCTGGATTTCCATAATTTCATCAGCGCGTTCCTGTTTTTCTTCATCCGGAACATCATCTTTGAAATGTTTGTGTGCATAAGTACCCTCTTCGTTTGAGAATGGAAAAACCCCCAGCCGCTCAAATTTCATCTCTTCAATAAACTCCTTTAATTCTTCATAATCGGCATCAGTTTCGCCCGGAAAACCTACTAGCATTGTGGTGCGCAAAACTACGCCGGGCACTTCTTCCTTTATTCTATTTAATCAGCGCTTCGGTTTCTTCGCGGGTAACGTGGCGCATCATATTTTTTAGTACAGGGTTTGCAATGTGCTGCAGTGGCATGTCAACATATTTGCATACTTTCGGATTTTCGCGCATTACAGGGAGTATCTCAAACGGGAATTTTGTCGGGTATAAATAATGCAGGCGAATCCATTCAATCCCCTCGATTTCTGAAATCATGTTTACCAATTCTGCAAGGCGGCTTTTTCCGTAAATATCAATTCCGTAAAATGAAAGTTCCTGTGCAATCAGTAATATTTCCTTTACTCCCTTTTTTGCAAGATAACGCGCCTCTGTAATCAGGCTTTCAATTGTCCGCGATTTGTGTTTGCCTGTCATCATCGGGATGGCGCAAAATGAACAGGAACGATTACATCCCTCTGAAACTTTCAGGTAGGCAAAATGCGACGGGGTTGTGATTTTACGTTCGTAAATAAATTCGGGATGAAATGTTACTTTCAACTCATCCACCATCGCTTTCATATCAAATTTACCAAAGTAACGGTCAACTTCGGGTAATTCCTTTTCGAGGTCGTTTTGGTAACGTTCCGAAAGACAACCCATAACATACAATTTGTTGATTTCTCCGCGTTTTTTTGCTTCGGCATAATCAAGTATCATGTCAATTGATTCCTGTTTTGCATCGTGAATAAACCCGCAGGTATTTATAAAAACTGCATCGAAACCCGTTTCATTTGAATCGTGCATCACCTCATACTTCCCCCGTTCCAACTGGTTTAGCAAAACCTCCGAATCAACAAGGTTTTTCGAACAACCCATTGTAACCACATTCACTCTCTTCTTTTCCATCCTCTTTTAATTTTGTGCAAAGAAAAGGTTTTTTTTGGAAGTAAGCCTCCCCCAACCCCTCCCGGGGAGGGGAGTATTCAAAATAAGGTATTTGTCAAAAACTTTGACCTGGAAAGTCAAAGTCCTACGATTCAATATTTTGGGGTACCAGGGAAATCGATTGCCGGAGTTACATTCAAGTATTTATCACTGTTTGCAAATTCCCCGGCTAAAGCGTGATTGCATAGCGTGGTGTAATATTGCCACATGGTGAAATCATGCTGCAGCGAGGGGCTGGAAGAATAGTTTTTGCAGGGAGATTTGGGTAAGGTTGTCTTATCATTTGTTTGACAATCAAGAACATTTCGTATACTATACTGCTAATTATCAGGCGCATAAAGTTGGCCCAGAACGAGTGGTTTGAAAGCCTGTCGGAGAAACACATATTTTTTAATTCCTTGATCCTGTTCTCGCTGGCATCCCCCCTTTTTACATAAAAGTCTAAGTAAATCTCCCGGGCATCCTTCTGGGGTATATTACTTACAAAATGCCTGACGTTCATTCCAATACCGGTACTTTCTATTTTAGAATAACATTGCTGTGGTGCATGCCAGGAACCGGCCTGGTACTGAAAGCCGATGAAGTGTTGATGTTTCTCTTGCTGCGATAAGTGCAAATGTTTGACAGCTTGTTCTGCCCTTTTTATCCTTCTCTTTAACACCTCGTTAGTTGCCAGCCCAACTGCATAATACAACGATTCCTTTTCTGCCAGCTCGTAAAAAGGGGCATTGCTAAAACCACTGTTTGCCCTTATGAAAATTTTAATGTCAGGATGTTCTGCTTTAATGGCCCGCACAACTCTTTTCAAAATGGATACATACCACTTGTTGGAATGGCTGTTCCCAGGCCTTAAAACGGGCAATATTATTTGCCCGGTTTCGCCATCGTGGAACAAGAGCTCGTTGTAAATAAATTGACCATAATAACCGTTATACATCGATAATTGATGGTTTCCATGAGTGGGGTCATCTGTGGCATCAATATCGATAATAACCCGTTCCCTTCCCGATAAACTTTGCACATACCGGTTCAGCCATCCATAAAGTATACTGAAAATGATCCGTTTGTCAATGGTTTTTTCAAATCTGGAAACGGTTGGTTGAGAAGCTAAATCTCCGCCAAGAATACTTTTTATGATCGGGTCATTTTTGAGATTGTGCACATCATTGGCGTCTTCATAACCTTGCATCATTAAATAAACCCTTTGCTTCAATATCTTCTCAAAAGAGTGGGTGATGCTTTTCTGATCTCTGGGATCAGAAATGAGGCCACTAATGTATTTTACCAATCCGTGTTTCCGCTCAATTTTATCAGCCAAAAATATGGATGCATCAGAACTGACAGCCTCGGATGAAAAGTCTAATAAATAAGCTTGGTTTTGCTTGTAAAAGAGTGTATTTTTAGTCTTCAAAATTGGGTGTAATGATTTTGTTTATATTTATTTCTAACTAATTCAAATATAACATATTACACCCATACTTCAATGGCATTTGTGAATTTTTCGGGTTAAAATATCTTTGAGTTGGAAAACTCAAAGTTCCGGCTTCGAGGCTGAATTTCCAGCCAGCCAACCGGTTGAATAAGCAATTTGTAAATTGTACCCGCCAGTTTCGGCGTCCAAATCAATGACTTCGCCTGCAAAATAGAGGCCTTTTACTAGTTTTGATTCCATGGTTTTAGGCGAAATTTCGGAAGTTACAATCCCACCTGCAGTGATAATTGCTTCCTTAAACGATCTGTTATGGGAAACCTCAAACCGTAGGTTTTTCAACAGATTCCTGATTTGTTTCCGTTCGTTTCCTGTAACCTGGTGGCACTCTTTTTCGGCGTCGAGTTCCAATAATTCAAGAAACACAGGAATCATTGAAGCCGGCAGCCACTCACGAAATATATTGCCTATTTGCTTTTTGCCATGCTCATTTAAATCGCGGATCAGGCGGGCGTCTAATTTTTGCTCATCAAGTGCCGGTTTTAAGTCGATAGCGATTTCAACTTTTTTATTGTTTTGCAAGGCAGCAACTGCAATCCGACTCAATGTCAGGATAATCGGGCCCGATAAACCAAAGTGTGTAAAAATCATTTCTCCAAAATCTTCACCGGCCTTTTTTCCGTCAACCCAAACTACAGCTTTAACATTTTTTAGGTTCAGTCCCTGAAGGTTTTGTGCCACACTTCCTTTGGTTTCAAGCGGAACAAGTGCAGGAATTGGCTTTTCGATTGTATGGCCAACCTGCCGGGCAAGTTCATAACCGTCGCCAGTTGAACCAGTTGCAGGATAGGATTTTCCGCCTGTCGCAAGAATTATTTTTTGCGCGTAAAAATATTCACTGTTTGCCTTAACTCCAGTTACTACTCCATTTTCAACTACCAATTTTTCAACCCGCTGACCACAGCGAATTTCAACCCCCGTTTCGTTTACCCATTTTAGCAAAGCATGTAAAACATCAAGCGATTTGTCGGTTACAGGGAAGTACCTGCCACCGCGTTCAAGTACCGATTCCAAACCATATTTTTCGAGTAACCGGAGGATATCATTTGCAAAAAATTGCGAAAAAGCATTCCGCAGGAATTTGCCATTGGGAAAAACGTGTGTGATGAATTCGCCAATTGGTGCTGCATTCGTAATGTTGCAGCGGCCTTTTCCGGTAATTAAAAGTTTGCGCCCTTCTGAGCGCATTTTTTCAAGTATAAGTACTTTTGCTCCAAGTTCTGCAGCACGCCCGGCTGCCAGCATCCCGGCAGGCCCCGCACCTACAACAATTATATCGAAATTATTCATCGGCGGCAAAGGTAGGGTTTAGCGCGAATAAGAGAAAAATATCCAATAATGAATTTTCAACTTCGAATATCCAAAGTATTTCAGCTTTTTTCTCAATCATAAATTGGTTATTTAATTTGCTTGCATCATTCTTCTTGCCGCACTGCATTTCTCGCAGCACGATCAACCAATGTAAAAATCTGGTCAAGTTGATTTTTTGTCCCTGATTGTTTATGCCCTTTTATTTTTATGTATTCGCAATTGATTTGGTCGCTTAGTTTGAAAAACTCCCGGTACAATTCGTGGTTATTGATTTGTCTTCCACTTTTCGAGTGGTAATCGTTATTTTCCAAACGTTTTCTTCGATCGTGCAAGCCAACAATGGTTTGTGAATCAGTGTAAACTGTAACTTTTCCTTTAAAATAAAGGTTTTCGGAAAGTGCCCAAATCAAAGTTTGTATTTCAAGTTTTGACGATGAAGTATCCCTGAAGCGGTTTAATTTTACTTTTTGCATCAAATTATCAGGTTGTACTTCAATATCTACAACCGCAAGGTATGCGCCCCAACCTGCATTTGTTTTGGTGTTTACACTTCCGTCGGTAAAAAGGGATAATTGGTTTTTGTTCTGCATAATTTTTTCGATTACTTCAAAGCCATTTTTAACACTTAAAGGATAGCAAAAGTAGAATGATAATTTGATTACCTCTTTAGTAATTTCCTGAATGGGTTTAAAACCGGAAGAATAATTATTTATTGGTACAGTTTACTACAGCGAACGACATTATTCCAAAAAAGCTAAATTAAAAGATATTTTTGCCTTATTTTGCAATCCAATTTAAAACCCGTTCTTTAACATCAAAATTGGGTTTGATTTGTTAGAGAAAGAAATACGAAAAATTGTGGAGAAGAAAACCGATATAAATTTGTGGCTCCCCACTTCAAAAAAGGAAGTAAATGAGCGGGGTTGGGAAGAGCTGGACGTGATACTTTTTACAGGCGATGCATATGTTGATCACCCCTCGTTTGGTGCAGCAGTAATTGGGCGGATTTTGGAAGCTGAAGGATTAAAAGTTGCAATTGTTCCGCAACCCAACTGGACTGACGATTTGCGTGACTTTAAGAAAATGGGTCGTCCGCGCCTGTTTTTTGCAATCACCGGTGGAAACATGGATTCAATGGTAAACCACTATACTGCCGGAAAACGAAAAAGGGGCAGCGATGCTTACACTCCCGGCGGAAAAGCAGGTTTTCGACCTGATTATGCAACTATTGTTTATTCAAAAATTGTAAAAGAGCTATTCCCTGAAGTACCATTGGTTATTGGCGGAATAGAAGCTTCATTGCGGCGTGTAACCCACTACGACTACTGGAGCGACAAACTTATGCCTTCTATTTTGGTGGATTCTGGCGCTGATATGCTTTTTTACGGCATGGGCGAAAAATCAATTGTTGAATTTGCCCAACTCATTCAAAAAGGGATTCCAATTTCAAAACTGACAACTATTCCGCAAACTTCATTTTTAGTAGATCATGATGAAAATTACGCGACAAAAAAGAACTGGGACGAATTTGAATTGTCATCTCACGAAGATTGTTTAAAAGACAAGAAAAAATATGCCCGAAATTTTATGCACATCGAAGAGGAATCGAATAAAATGGAGGCAAAAAAACTCACCCAAAAAGTGGGCAACAAAAAAATTATTGTAAATCCACCGTGGCCAACCTTTAAGGAAAGCGAAATCGACCGCGTTTACGATTTGCCATACACCCGCCTGCCGCATCCACGTTACAACAACAAAGAAACCATTCCTGCCTATGAAATGATAAGACATTCCATAAACATTCACCGCGGTTGTTTTGGGGGTTGTACTTTTTGTACAATCTCAGCACATCAGGGAAAATTTATTGCCAGCCGTTCGGAGAAATCGGTTTTAAAAGAGGTTGAAAAAGTAACCGAAATGCCTGATTTCAAAGGATACATTTCTGATTTGGGCGGCCCTTCGGCAAATATGTACAAAATGAAAGGCATTCATGAAGAGATTTGCCGCAAATGCAAACGCCCATCGTGTATTTTCCCTTCAATCTGTAAAAACCTGGATACCGACCATAAACCAATGCTCGACCTCTACAAAAAAGTACGAATGAATCCAAATGTGAAAAAGGCATTTATCGGTAGCGGCATCCGTTACGACATGATTCTGGAGAAAACCGGGCGCGAAGAAACAGACAAAAACAATGGCGAATACTTGCGTGAAGTAATAAAACACCACGTTTCAGGAAGGCTGAAAGTTGCACCTGAACATTCATCAGACGAAGTATTGAAATTTATGCGGAAACCTTCTTTTAAGCTATTCGAGGAGTTAAATGATGAATTCATCAAAATAAATAAGGAGGAAAACCTTAACCAGCAACTGGTTCCATATTTTATTTCAAGCCATCCCGGCAGCAAATCGGAAGATATGGCTAACCTCGCCATTCAAACAAAAAAAATGAATTTCAGGCTTGAACAAGTGCAGGATTTTACTCCAACACCAATGACGCTGGCAACTGTAGTTTATTATTCAGGCTATCACCCATATACCATGGAAAAAATTTATACAGCCCGCAACAAAAACGAAAAGGAGAACCAGCGAAAATTCTTTTTTTGGTACAAAAGTGAATTTAAAAATTCGATAATCAATGACTTAAAATCAAGGGGAAGAGGAGATTTAGTTGACAAGCTATTTAAAAGTAAACAGGTGTAATATATCTCATTCTTGTAAAATCATAAAAATGAAAAAATCAAGTATTCTTATTCTGGCATTGCTATTAACACTTTCGGGTTGTGCAGAGTTAATGAACGTTGCACAACAAGTTTCAGGAGAAAATAAACCACTGACACAAAACGAAATAATTGCCGGGCTAAAAGAAGCACTCATTGTTGGAATTGATAAATCATCAGAAATTTTGGGAGCTACGGATGGTTATTATAAAGATGAAATGGTTAAAATATTGCTGCCACCAGAAGCAAATGTGATTGTAAAAAACATTAATAAAATTCCGGGTGGGAACGATTTGATAGAAGATGTGCTGCTTAAAATAAACCGTGCTGCAGAAGATGCTGCTTCAGAAGCAAAGCCAATTTTTGTAAATAGCATAAAAAGTATGACAATTACCGATGGGTACAACATATTGAAAGGAGAAGATAACGCGGCAACACAATATTTACGCAAAACCACATACAACCAGTTGTTCGAATTGTACCGTCCAAAAATAAAAGCATCGGTAGAAAAGAAGTTGGTTGGCAATATTTCAACTGCTGAAAGTTGGAACCAAATAACCGGAAAATGGAATGATGTTGCAAAATCGATGGTTGGACAGATGGCAGGTTTTAAACCGGTTGAGATAGAACTTGATGAATATCTTACAAATAAAGCCCTTGACGGTTTGTTTTTGAAAATTGAAGCCGAAGAAAAACAGATTCGAAATGATCCTGTTGCCCGTGTTAACGCACTGCTTAAGAAGGTGTTCGGGACATTGGATAAATAGAAATACATCCGGCTAAACATATTTTATAATTTAAAAACATATTCAGTTGAAAGTTTTATGAATAATTACTAAATTCCAAAAGCCAAAAATGAACAGGTAATTCAGGTTTATTCATTGACATTGAATTAATATTAACCTAGTAAATTTCAACCTTATGCGACTTGAATTTGTACGGATAGAAGAAGCAAATGACCTTGTAAACCAGTTAATCGAACACCACCCGCAATCTATTTTTTTAGCGGACAACAATTTTAAAGTAAAATACTTTAATAAATCGTTTCAGAAACTCACGCAAAGTGATAAAGGCGATATATTGGAACATGAATTCTGCGAGATAATGGGTTGCACAAGGCGCGACAAAATAATCGACAAAACCATTGATTTCTGCAAACATTGCCAGTTGCGTGAATTACTTTCAGGCTCCAATCTTTCGGAGCTTGTATTGATTCAGGATTTTGTCATCCACAACAAAGTGGTTACAAAACATTTACATATTGATACACATCGGCTTGTTATGAACGCGGTAAAGTACAGATTGGTTGTAATTGAAGACAGGACACAAAAACACTAATACCTGATTATGTTGATGATTCAATGCAGGACTTGGATGGTGAGTGTGAAAGCATAAGATATAAATTTGAAATTAAAACATTTTCATAGCCGCATTTGTAGCGGCTTTTTTATTTTATGTATCGAAATTTTAAAAATATTTTACATCCCATGTAATGCTATTTAAAAACCTCCGTCTTAACTTTATAATGAAAAACAAGATTTAAACTGATGATTGCCCGGGATTTTAAAATAAACATTTTACCGGTAAGTAAAAAGCTGCTTCGATGTGCAACACATTTTTTGAAAAATGAGGACGAAGCAAAGGATGCCGTGCAGGATGTTTTTCTGAAACTCTGGCAAAAAAGGGATGAGCTTGAAAAAATAGAAAACGTTGAAGCTTATGCCATGCAAATGACAAAAAACCGTTGTTTGGATGTAATAAAGGCAAATAGAACAATTCCGATCAATGCACAAACTGATCGCAATTTGAAAGAGGAATCTGCTGATGTTCATTTACAAATTGAATATTCAGAATCAGCAAATCTGATAAAGAAATTAATTAAAAAGTTACCCGATTTGCAACAAAAGATAATGTACATGCGTGATATTGAGCAATTTTCTTACGAAGAAATTGCTGAAACAACAGAACTTCAAATCAACGCAATCAGGGTGAACCTGTCGAGAGCAAGAAAAAAAGTGAGAGATGAATTTTTAAAGTTAGATCATAATGGAAACCAACAAAATAGAAAAATTACTTCACAGCTACTTTAACGGCGAAAGCACTGCAGAAGAAGAAAGAGCGCTGGAAATTTATTTTCGCTCTGGAGATGTTAATGAAAAGTTTAAGGGATATATTGGGTTCTTTAACGGACTTTCTGAACTCTCCCATACATATGATGATTCAAATATTGAAGATGAGGTAATGGATTTTATTCTTGAAAATGAAAATAAGGAAAAGTTAAAATATCGCTGGTTGTGGCAAACGGTTACAGGAATAGCGGCCTCGGTTATTATAATTTTAGGAGGATTTCTGTTTTACCAGCAACAACAAAAACCATTCGATGATACATTTAAAAATCCGGAAGAAGCTTACGTTTACGCCAGACATACGCTACAATTTGTTTCGGTGAAATACAACAGGGGAATTTCAGGGCTGGCAGAATTTGACAAGCTTCAAAAAGCTACAGAACCTGTAAAAAAAGGAGTTGCACCTGTAAACGAAATCTTTAAAACCATCGAAAAAATGGAAACAGTTGAAAACGCTGAAATCTTAAATAAATCTGATAAAAGAAAAAGTACTGATTCAATATAAAAGCGCGCCAAAATGAATTACTCTTTGAATTTGAAAAATAAACATTTAAAAATTACTATGAAATGAACCATGATTATATCATTACTACTAGTGTAATCATATATTATGGTGAATTAGATTCGATTAAAAAAACAATTAAAATAAAATGAGATGAAAAAGTTAGTTTTAATTACTTGCGATTTTACTGCCATTGGCAGTGCTTGCACAGAAAACACCGGTTGACAAGCTTTTTGATAAATATGCCAACCAAAAAGGATTTACAACAGTAAATATTTCAGGAAAACTATTGGGATTCGCCAGTCAAATGGAAGCTGGTGACAAAGCCACTACCGACATGCTTTCAAGTCTTAGCGGTATCAGGGTGCTAACTGTTGAGGATCCTGAGATAAACAAAAATCTGGATTTTTATGCCGAACTAGAAAAAGACGGATTCTTCAAAAACAACAATTTCGAAGTGTTGATGGAAGTTACCGAAAAAAGTGAAGTTGTGCGTTTTCTGGCGCGTGATGCCGGAAATGGAAAAATTTCGGATTTGTTGCTTGTTGTAGGTGGTGATGATAACACACTAATTAGTATTAGTGGGATAATAGATCCTAAAAACATTTCGAAAATTACTGATGCAATGAATATTAACATTGGTGGGAAAAAGTAGTTTTGATATGTAAAAGAATGTTTTAAAATTAAGAGTCCGGGGATATCCGGACTTTTTTTATAAAAAAACTACCCATTTATAAATGTTTTGTAATTTTGGCCAACTATCAAAAAAACAATGAATTTAGAATCAATTTTAAAGAAACATAAATTTCAGACTGACGAAACAAAGTTAATTGACATAGGTTGTGTTCAACTTTCGGCAACACGAAAAAGTGAAGGCTGGCATTTGATTACCACCGACAATTGCCCAAATGATGATATTGATTTAAATACCGATGCAACATTATCGGATTATTTTCAAACAGGCATTTCAAATACCTTAATAATTGCCCCGGCACTTCCTGTAAAACCTTTGGTATTTAAAGGTTCAGGATTGAATGTTTTGCCCAATCAAAAACTTACTTTCTTTCTAAAAATTCCGCTTGCTTTCCAGATTTATTTTTCAAAAATACTGCCTGAAAACCTTTTAAGGGAAATTACATACAAACGTCTGTCAGATACATGGTTTGGTGAACCCGATTCAGGAGAACCTGCTTTTTCTCTGGGGAGTGAATATTTTCTTTATATAGATGATATTACGATAACTGAACTTGAAGCCATTTGCCCGGTTATTGTGCACAATTCTTCAAACGAAATTTTAAATGTTCAACGTTTGATTATTCGCGACGAAAATATCACACTTTACAAAAATGGCGGCAAAATTGTTACAAGTGTTGTGCATGTTGAGTTCAAAGGAAATGAAGTCGCAAGTGCAGTCGATTACAATTATTCAAAACAGTATAATGGCGAAAAACAGGAAATTCTTGCTAAACCAAGAAATACATCAGGTAAAAATTTATTGAATATAAATTTCCATTTTATTAAAAACATCTACAGAGACAATGACTAAATTTGATTGGTCGAAATATTTTAATGCAGAAACCATTGACAAATTGTTCTGGGTAGGAATAATCCTGGTAGTTGGATTGTTGATTCTGAGTTTAATTAACTCTACTGTAAAAAGACTACTGCCCAAAAAATTTTCGCAACAGCGAAAAATGCTTATTAACCGTTTTGTAAGATATTCAGGAACTATTATCCTTTTTTTAATAGTTATTTCTGAACTCGATATCAATTTAACTGCCATTTTTGGTGCGGCAGGTGTAATAGGGATTATACTGGGTGTAGCCTCGCAAACCAGTATAGGAAATATTGTAAGCGGGTTTTTCCTTGTTTCTGAAAAACCTTTCGAGATAGGCGATTTAATTCGGATTGGTGATAAAACCGGAACTGTTTACAGCATTGATTTACTGTCTATTAAAATTAAAACCCTTGATAATTTACTGCTCCGAATACCAAATCAAACAGTTATCAGCACAGAAGTAATTAATGTTACCAGGTTTCCCATCAGAAGACTTGACATTGATTTGAGTGTTGCATACAAAGAAGATTTGGAAAGGGTTTTTGCAGTAATCAAAGGAATAGTAAAACGAAATCCGCATTGTTTGGATGAACCTGAACCATTGATCATTTTTAAGGATTTTGGCGACAGCGGAATAAATATTCTTTTAGGAGTTTGGTTTGAAAAGGCCAATTTCCTGAAAGTCAAAAATTCAATTTTCATGGAAATTAAATCCACTTTTGATGCCGAAGGAATTGAAATACCATTCCCACATGTAAGTATTTATACAGGTGAAGCAACAAAACCATTTCCGTTTGTTACAAAAACGAAAGTGTAGAACAAAGTTTCTATCTTTTATTCAATCAACCTGACTTTCACTCCAAAAGCTTCAGCAGGGTTCGTTGTAAAAATCTGGTAAATATCAGGTTGCGATAAACCGGATTTTTCAAGTTCAGGGATAAGTATATTTTCAATTTCAGTATAACCGCGAAATTCTCCGCCGTTTGGTTCTCCCGGTTTATACCATCCTGCATCGTGTGAAAACATGAGTTTATTTAAAAGTCCTTCCTTTTTCATCAGCTGTGCAAACTCAACAAATTTCTTTAATTGCCCGGGATTAAAATTATCGAATGCAATCCAGGCACCTTTTCGTGCAGCTTCAATTTGTTTACTGAAATCGGCTTCATTATGGGCGTGTGTCCATATAAAAGCAGAAGGCGAAACTCCATATTTTTCAAGGATTTCGAGTTGTTGAAATGCGGGAGCTGCCAATCCGGTATGCGACATAATTACCAATCCGGTTGCTTTGTGTGTAATACAGGCAGCTTCAACTACTTTGCGGTTGATTTCTTCAAGTGGGGCACGTTCAACTGCAATTTTTATAAAACCCGGATAAATTCCTGTTCCTTCAATCCCGTTTTTTGCCTCATCAATCCAGCGTTCAGCAAGTTGTTCTGCCGTTTCAGAAAAACCATGTTTTGGAATAAATTTCCCTCCAACTGCACTGTAATATCCCGTGTTGGTTAAAATCTGAATACCCGATTTTTCAGAAAGGGTTTTCAGTAACTTAGGATCGCGACCCAAATAAGCAGGCGTACATTCAACTAATGTAACATATCCTAACTTTTTAATTTCAAGCAAATGTGGGAGAACTTTTTCCACAACTGAATCTCTGTCCCAACGATGATAACCGATACTGTCGGCTCCAATAAAATCAACAAGTACATGTTCGTGATGAAGCGTTTTACCCATCGCACTGGCTGGCATTTCTCCGGTTACTGTAACAATTTTTGAGTTTTGCGTAATGCACGAATTCAAAACGAAAAGACTAAGGCAGGAAAATTTAAGAAAATTTGTACATGCTGTCATTGGTTCGGTATTTATAATTTTACCGAATTTACAAAAACTTGTGGTTCGAAAAAATTATTTATTTTTCGTTTGCAATTGTTTTACCTTTTTCGGCTTTTGGCGTTTTGCTACCAAAATTGCACCCGCAATAACAAGTCCCGCCCCCACAACTGACATTATTGAAAACCGCTCATGCTGAATCCACGAAACATCAAGTCTTGTAAAAATATCCATACAAATGAATGTAATGATTGGATTCAATATGATGATGATACTTACTTTATTGGCATCTGTATTTTTTAACGCTACCGATAAAAAAGTATATGAAAAAAGTGTATTGAGTCCCACAAAGAGCAATAAAACCATCGTTAACCAACTCACTTGCAACAATGGTCCGAGATGTATAAAAGGTGCATAAAGCAATACCGGTAATCCAAAAACGAACAGGTTTAAACTTTCAATACTATATTTTAATACAAGTTTTTTCTGCAGAACTGCATAAGTTGCCCATGCCATTGCGCTTGTTAAAATATAGATAACTCCAAGGTTGTATTCCTGTTTTGAATCAAAAAAAGCCATTAACTGGTCGCGGTAAAAAAATACAACTCCAACAATAGCAACAGCAAAACCAACAGATTGTAACTTTGATATTTTTTCCTTGAAAAATACAATTCCTGCCACAGCAAGCAAAATTGGACCCATTTGTATAAAAAGCTGTGCATTGCTTGGTGTTGTGTAATGTATACCCATCATGAAACTGATGTAATTCCATGATAATCCAAGAGTAGCAATAATAAGCAGAAGAGGTGGTTTTGCAATCAGCTTAAATGATGACGGGTTTTTAAACGCCTGCCAGGCAGCCAGCATAACAAATGCCAGTACGAACCTGAACCAAACAATTGTAGCAGGTTCAAGATCGTTATCGATGATTTTTAATACGATTGCCAAAACACCCCAAAGCAATGCCGTAAATGAGGCGTATAGAATTCCTTTCAGGTGGTTTTGCATGATTATTTAACCGTCTCAACGCAATTCCGCGCCAAGTTCTCTTCCAAAAGTATCAACCATTTTTTGCATGGTTTTTTCGATTTGCTTGTCGTTTAAAGTGGCTTTATCATCGCGCAGAATAAAACTTACAGCATAAGATTTTTTATTTTCCGGAATACCTTTTCCTTCGTAAACGTCAAACAAATCAACTTCCCGCAATATTTTTCTTTCCACTTTGTAAGCAATCTCCCTGATTTGGCTAAATTTCACTGCTTTGTCAATTAGCAATGCCAAATCGCGTCGCACGGCAGGGAATTTTGGCAACTCTTCAAACAAAACTTTGTGTTTTTTATGAATTGAAAAAACATTGTCCCAGTTGAAATCAGCATAATAAACCGGGTTTTCAATATCAAATTTTTTGAGCCATCTTTTGAGCCACAATTCCCAGGTTGAGTAAAGCTTTGTTATTATAGCTGTAATTCAAAACCTCTGAAAACAGCTCATTTTCTGTCTCTGAAATTTGCATTTGACCTGTTTGCAAGCCAAGTCGTTTCAGAATGTTTTCGGCAATTGTTTTAATCGTAAAAAACGACGTAGCTTTCTCCTTTTCTGTCCAGCTTTCATTTTCCTTGCTTCCGGTAATAAACAAACTGAGGTGTTCTTCTTCCCTGTAATTTTTCTCGGGATGATCTTTCAATTCAGTTCCCTTATAAAAATAACAGTTGCCAAACTCGTATAATTTGAGGTTTTTATTCTGGCGGTTTGCATTGTGTACAATACTTTCCAAACCACCAAAAAACAGCGTTTGCCGCATTCCATTCAAATCCGCGCTTAACGGATTCAATATTTTTACAGTCTGTTCTTCTGTGTAATTTTTTAATCCTGTATAATAACTTGCTTTTGTCAGCGAGTTCGACCAGATTTCGTTAAAACCCTGTGCAGTGAGCATTTCCGCAATCAAGTTGCGTACAGAGTTAGGATCAGGTTTTTCGGCAGTTTGTAACGAAGCGTTTACCTGCATTGGAATTTCAACATTGTTGTACCCATAAATGCGCAGGATTTCTTCAATCACATCCGCTTCACGTTTTACATCAACACGGTACGGTGGAACCAAAAGTGAAAGCCCGGTTTCGGTTTCCGATTCGATTTTTATTTCGAGAGAGTTTAATATGTTTTTGATTGTTTCTTCTCCCAAATCTTTACCGATTAACCGTTTGATATTCCTGTAACTAACTTCAACCTTGAAATCGGCAACAGGCTCAGGATAAATGTCCACAATTTCCGAAGAAATTGTTCCGCCCGCAATTTCCTTAATTAAAAGAGCTGCACGTTTCAGCGCATAAATCACGCCGTTAGGGTCGGTGCCGCGTTCGAAACGGAAAGAAGCATCGGTATTTAAACCATGCCGGCGCGCGGTTTTACGAATATAAACCGAATCAAAATAAGCACTTTCGAGGAAAATATTTTTTGTTGAATCGCTCACGCCTGAATCAATTCCTCCAAAAACGCCGCCAATACACATGGATTCGTTTTCGTTGCAAATTGCCAAATCGTTTTCGTCCAATTTTCGCTCAGCTCCATCAAGAGTAACCATTTTGGTTCCGGTTGGCAAAGTTTGAACTGTTACTTTTCCCGATTTTATTGCCGCAGCATCAAAAGCGTGCAAAGGTTGACCAGTTTCATAAAGCACATAATTTGTAATATCAACAACGTTATTGATTGGTGATAACCCAATTGTTTTTAGCCGTTGCTTTAACCATTTTGGCGATTCTTTTATGGTAACTCCCGAAATGGTAACACCCGAATATCGCGGACAAGCTTCCGGATTTTTTACTTCAACAGTAATGGTGAGGTTGTGATTGTCAACCTTAAAATCGTCAACCGATGGTCGTTTAAGTTGAATATTTTCTGTTTTTCTCAGATATGCCGCCAAATCACGGGCAACACCAATGTGCGATGCCGCATCAATCCGATTGGGGGTAAGGTCAACTTCAATTGCCCAATCCGATTCAATTTTGAAATAATCTTTTGCATCGGTACCCACTTTCGCGTTTTCATCCAAAACAATAATTCCGGCATGGTCGGTGCCAATCCCAATTTCGTCTTCGGCACAAATCATTCCTTCCGAAATTTCACCCCTGATTTTTGATTTTTTGATTGTAAACTCATCGTTGCCCATGTAAAGTGTTGTGCCAACAGTTGCAACCACAACTTTTTGTCCGGCAGCTACATTGGGCGCACCGCAAACAATATCAAGCAATTCACTTTTACCAATATTTACAATTGTTTTGCTCAAATGGTCCGAATTTGGATGTGGCACGCAGGTAACAACTTCGCCAATTACAAGGCCTTTCATTCCGCCTTTTACGGTTTCAACTTCTTCAATTCCACCAACTTCCAAGCCGATTTGGGTTAGGATTTTACCAATTTCTTCGGGCGATTGTTCCAGCTCAATATAATCTTTTAACCACGCGTACGATATATTCATTTTTAATGCTTTTTGCTGTTTTTTTTGAATCCGACAAAAGTAAAGTTTTTTGGGGAAAAAGAGGGATTACTCAAAACATGGTTATCAATCATAACTAAAAAACTAATTTTCATTACTTTCGCAATCAAATTTTTAATCAACTTATTAATAAGACAATGAAAAAACCAATTATCAATTTATTTGTTTTGGCATTTGTACTGTTTTCATGCACAAGTCAGAAAAAAGAAATCACAGTGAATATGGAAAACCCGTTTTTTAAGGAGTGGACAACCACATTTGGAGTTCCGCCTTTCGATGAAATTAAAGTAGAACATTTTGTGCCTGCAATTACTGAAGGAATCAGTCAAAATCAAGCTGAAATTGATGCTATTATTGCGAATACCGAAGAGCCAAATTTCGAAAACACAATTTTGGCGCTCGACAAATCGGGACAGTTACTGGATAAAGTACAAGGTGTTTTTAGCCCACTGAACGGTGCTAACACAAATGACGAAATGCAGGCCGCCGCCCGTGAAATTTCGCCAATGATGACAAAACACAGGGATGCAATTTCGATGAACCCTGATTTGTTTAAAAAAGTAAAAGCTGTTTACGATAAAAGAAAAGAAGCAGGACTTGACGACCAGCAGTTGCGGGTTGTAGAAAAAATTTACCAGGATTTTGAACGCAACGGCGCAAATCTTTCAGTTGAAGATCAGGAAAAACTGAAGGCAATCAACACCGAATTATCATCGCTGAGTTTGAAATACGGAGAGAATTTGCTTGCCGAAACCAATAAAAATTTCAAAATGGTAGTTGACAATGAAGCTGATCTTGCAGGTTTATCAGCTGACGTAATTGCCCGCGCTGCGCTTGACGGACAAAAATCCGGTGACTCGGGTAAATATGTTTTCACGCTTGCAAAACCAAGTATGTTGCCATTTTTAACTTACGCACAAAACCGCGAATTGCGCGAAAAACTGTATAAAGGCTATTTTTTACGCGGCGATAATGACAACGAATTCGACAATAAGGAAATCATCAGAAAAATTGTAAAACTGCGTGACGATCGCGCGAAATTGCTGGGATTCAATAATTATGCTGAATACCAAATCAGCACAAACATGGCCCAAACGCCGCAGGCTGTTTATGATTTTTTGTTGAAAATCTGGGATCCGGCTTTGAAAATGGCCAAACAGGACGTAAAAGAAATGCAGTCAATTATTGATAAGGAAGGTGGCAATTTTAAACTTGCTTCGTGGGACTGGTGGTATTACAACGAAAAACTGAAAATGCAAAAATTCAGCCTCGACGAAAATGAAGTGAAACCTTACATGAGTCTTGAAAATGCCAAAGCCGGTATTTTTTATGTTGCCGATAAACTGTACGGCTTGAAATATATTAAACGTGACGATCTGCCAAAATATCATCCTGAAGTTGAAGCCTATGAAGTGCAGGAAGCCGATGGTTCGTACATTGGCGTGCTTTACATGGATTTTCATCCGCGCGATGGAAAGAGGGTGGGAGCATGGTCAACAAGTTTCCGCAGCGCAACTTACCGAAATGGTGAAAGGTTGCCAACAATCGGGTCGATTGTAATGAATTTTACACGTCCTGCAGGCGATACTCCGGCACTGTTAAGTTTCGATGAGGTTTCAACTTTATTTCATGAATTTGGTCACTCGCTTCATGGTTTATTTGCCGATGGCTTGTACGATCGCACTGCCCGCAGTGTGCCGCGCGATTTTGTTGAATTACCATCGCAGGTGATGGAAAACTGGGCTGCTGAACCCGAAGTAATGAAAGTGTATGCAAAACATTACCAAACAGGTGAAGTTATTCCTGATGCGCTGATTGAAAAACTGGAGAAAAGTGGCACTTTCAACCAGGGTTTTACTACCGGTGAATATGTTGCAGCATCACTTCTGGATATGGATTACCATACACCTGCAAATCCTGAAATTGCTGATGTAAATGCTTTTGAAAAAGCTTCGATGGATAAAATCGGTTTAATTCCTGAGTTTATTCCACGTTACAGAAGTACTTACTTCTCTCATATTTTCTCAGGTGGATATTCTGCCGGATACTATGTTTATTTATGGGCTGCCGTTCTTGATGCCGATGCATTTAATGCTTTTAAAGAATCAGGTGATTTATTCAATCCCGAACTTGCCGCAAAATTCAGGGAATTACTTGCCAAATCGGGTGCCGATGAAGGAATGGAAGTTTACAGAAAATTCCGTGGACAGGATCCATCAATTGAACCACTTTTGAAAAAACGTGGATTGAAGTAAAAAAGCCACACTTAATTTCTACCTGGAAGTGGAACCGAAAAAAGAGGTTGTTTAAGCAGCCTCTTTTTTCTTTTAGAATCCTTTTAACTTCATTATTTCGTCCAACTCTTTCCACTTTTTGCCCTTGCTGAAAACAGCTGCTTCACCCGGAGAAATGTTATCAATTAAAACCTGGTGAACTCCAAGTCGTTTGATGCGTTTCTTTAAAATTGCATTTTCCTTATTTTCTTCAGCAATCATACCGGCATATAAAACGTTAAGCCAGAGTTCCATTTCTGCAGAATTATTACCATAAAACCTACTCAAAATTAAAATCAATTCAAATACTTTTGGATCGATATTTTTAGTGGTTCGGTTATAAATGACAATAAAATCATCATAAACTTTTTGTACGCCAAATTTATTGCCAATCTCTTTTATTCGGGTAAAGTATTGAATATCTGTCGGTGCAAACCGTTTACAGCCGGTATATGTAACAAAAACACACCAGCCATCGAAACTGCCTGAATCGAATTCTATAAAAACACCGTTGCTGAGAGTATTTATTTTTACGGACATGGTAAAGTTTTAAATCATTTTTTCAAATTTTACTCGAATACAAAATCAACCAATATAATCTCCGATTTCCCAGCCGTTTTTACAGGTGGTCCCCAAAGACGTAAACCACTCGTAACAAAAAAGTGCGTATTTCCAATCTTTCGATATCCCCAGCTCAATTCATACATTTGCTTAATTACAAAATTTATGGGAAAAAGCTGACCATTGTGAGTGTGCCCTGAAAATTGTGCATCCACCGAAGTTTGGCTGACTTCTTTCAACTGAGTAGGACGATGATCCAAAAGAATAAAGGGTAAATCAGGCGTAAATGTTTCCATAATTTCACCGATAGTTTTACGGTTTTTAAGGCGTTCATCGAATCTGCCACCAATGTAAAACGAATTGTCAATGTTGACCACTGTATCGTAAAGCATTGTTATTCCGGCTTTTTGAAAAAAAGTACTAAATTCCTGTCCACCATAAAATTCATGATTTCCAACAACACCGAATGATCCGTATTTTGATTTTATATTTCTAAAGGCATTTTCAATCCCGACAGTAGTTTCATTTTCACTGTCACCCTCTACAATATCACCTCCAAACAGCACAACATCAGGCTTAATTGAATTCACTTTAGCAACAAACCGCTGTATGTAACTTAGTCTGGTGCTTTCCAAAATGTGTATATCAGCGACAAAAGCTACCCTAAGATTATCGATTTTCGAATTCTTTTTTGGAATATGAATTTGGTAACTTGAAACACGAATGGTATTTAAATTTATCGCACCACCAACCACCACAAAAACCGAAAGAAAAATCATTGCGGAAAATGTGTAAATCCTAAATCTGTAACTCTTTCTTTTTTCGGTTGATAGAATTCTGAGAAAATAGTTGAACAATAGAAACAAATCGAAAACGAGCACAGATAAAAACAGGTACAAATAAAAGGGTAACAGGTAACCTGCAAAAACTGATAAAATTTGAATCGCAGCATTTTCAGAGTGATCAACTAAATTCCTTGATACAGGGTAAACGGCAAAGAATATAAGATAAATAATGGTGTACAATATTTTGTAACCTTTACCTATGAATAACTGATTTATTCTGATAAATACATAAATATTAGGAATAACATAAGCAAGAGTAAGATATAGATGAAACATCGGCTACTGTTCAAATATTAAATGCGATGAAGATATAAAATTACATTCAGGTAGTAAAAATTGCAGTCATTAACAAAACAGAAATCATTCGTTTGCAGCATCGAAGTAATTCCATTTATATTGCAGAAATGTGTTTCGATGTTAATTCAGCAAAAAAAAGAGCGGGAAAACTTGTCTCCCGCTCCTGGAATCTCATCCAAAAATAAATTACTCAGTAACGGCACGGTAAGCATTTACGCGTCCCTTTCCATATAAAACAGAAGCACCGTTTCCATCAATTTTGTCAGCAGTTTTTAGCAGTTGTTTGGTTACTTCGTGAGGAGCCATTTGACCACCATTTTTAGCAATAATTAAAGCGGCAACTCCGGCAACATGTGGTGAAGCCATGCTGGTTCCGGCAGCCCATCCCCATCCATTGCTTATGGTACTTATTACCATGTCATAATACCAAAGGTCTTCTTCTGAATCAAAATCTCCACCCGGTGCAGCGATGTTAATTAAAGATCTTCCGGTATTCGAATAAGAAGCAATTAAATCCAGATTTGTAGATTGGTCATACGCCCAATTCAAGGGTGCTGTTGCCGATACCGCAATAACATTATTCAAATCAGCAGGTAAAACAATAGTTGAACCATTTCCATCGGCATTCATGTAATCATTTCCACCTGCGACAACGATGGTTACTCCGCTTTTATAGGCATAATCGAGTGCTTTTTGCATAGCATGTATCAATTCCTGAATATCCTTTGGCGCATATCTTCCAATTAAATTACCTTCTTCATCATATACAAAGCCGTTCTTATTAAAAACTGCACCTAAACTCATGTTAATTACATCGGCACCTTGATCAGCAGCATATACAATACCCTCAATAATCCAGCTAAAAGCACCTGATCCAGTGTATTCCGACAATACCTTTACTGCCACGATTTCGGCTTTTGGAGCAACACCAATCACACCAACAGAATTATCAGCAGCTGCAATAATACCTGCGACATGTGTTCCGTGATTAAAATAAAATCCAGGTCGAATATTCCAATCTTCACCCGGAACAAATGACATACAAAGTGAAGTATTTAAATTCGGAGATAAGATCAGGATTTTCACCATCTATCCCGCTATCCAAAATAAACACTTTAGCTCCTTCACCTTCGTAACCGGCATTCCATGCTTCGGGCGCATTAATGGCATCCATTCCCCACTGATAACCAAAATATTCTTCATCATTTCCTATGCTCGGAGGATTTGTCATTGGCTTAGCTTCCAGCGGAGCAATCCAGTTCAATGCCAGATCAGGAACTACTGATTTCACATTTTTCAGTTTAGCCACTTTTGTTGCAAATTTGGCATCTGAAGTTTCAACAACAACAATACCAACCTGAGGAATAGTTTTAACAACTGTTCCATACTTTGTTAAGCTTTTTTCCAAATCATAAGTTAAAGATTCAGATGTGGCATTCACAATAAACTTTGAGATTTTCGCACTTTTAAGTGTTACGTCGTTACCGGTATCTTCTGTATTCAAGAGGTCATTTTGACACCCAAAAACAAATACCATAGATTAAAATACCTGCCAAATTTTTTAGAAAAATTGAACTCGGGAAGAAAGTTGTTTTCATGTTTTTTATTTTATTTAATGATTTAAGACAATTTACGACATTGTTGTCCTTAATCCAATAGTCAAAGTAATTTATTCTCAATTATTACTTTTTCTGTTTTTGACTAACATTTTTCTAAAACACAATTCAACTTTTCTATCACTTCATCTACATTCTCCCTTGTAAAACAAAGTGGTGGTTTTGATCAGAAAAATTGTAAAACTGCGTGACGACCGCGCGAAACTACTGGGATTCAATAATTATGCTGAATACCAAATCAGCACAAACATGGCCCAAACGCCGCAGGCTGTTTATGATTTTTTGTTGAAAATCTGGGATCCGGCTTTGAAAATGGCCAAACAGGACGTAAAAGAAATGCAGTCAATTATTGATAAGGAAGGTGGCAATTTTAAACTTGCTTCGTGGGACTGGTGGTATTACAACGAAAAACTGAAAATGCAAAAATTCAGCCTCGACGAAAATGAAGTTAAACCTTACATGAGTCTTGAAAATGCCAAAGCCGGTATTTTTTATGTTGCCGATAAACTGTACGGCTTGAAATATATTAAACGTGACGATCTGCCAAAATATCATCCTGAAGTTGAAGCCTATGAAGTGCAGGAAGCCGATGGTTCGTACATTGGCGTGCTTTACATGGATTTTCATCCGCGCGATGGAAAGAGGGTGGGAGCATGGTCAACAAGTTTCCGCAGCGCAACTTACCGAAATGGTGAAAGGTTGCCAACAATCGGGTCGATTGTAATGAATTTTACACGTCCTGCAGGCGATACTCCGGCACTGTTAAGTTTCGATGAGGTTTCAACTTTATTTCATGAATTTGGTCACTCGCTTCATGGTTTATTTGCCGATGGCTTGTACGATCGCACTGCCCGCAGTGTGCCGCGCGATTTTGTTGAATTACCATCGCAGGTGATGGAAAACTGGGCTGCTGAACCCGAAGTAATGAAAGTGTATGCAAAACATTACCAAACAGGTGAAGTTATTCCTGATGTGCTGATTGAAAAACTGGAGAAAAGTGGCACTTTCAACCAGGGTTTTACTACCGGTGAATATGTTGCAGCATCACTTCTGGATATGGATTACCATACACCTGCAAATCCTGAAATTGCTGATGTAACTGCTTTTGAAAAAGCTTCGATGGATAAAATCGGTTTAATTCCTGAGTTTATTCCACGTTACAGAAGTACTTACTTCTCTCATATTTTCTCAGGTGGATATTCTGCCGGATACTATGTTTATTTATGGGCTGCCGTTCTTGATGCCGATGCATTTAATGCTTTTAAAGAATCAGGTGATTTATTCAATCCCGAACTTGCCGCAAAATTCAGGGAATTACTTGCCAAATCGGGTGCCGATGAAGGAATGGAAGTTTACAGGAAATTCCGTGGACAGGATCCATCAATTGAACCACTTTTGAAAAAACGTGGATTGAAGTAAAAAAGCCACACTTAATTTCTACCTGGAAGTGGAACCGAAAAAAGAGGTTGTTTAAGCAGCCTCTTTTTTCTTTTAGAATCCTTTTAACTTCATTATTTCGTCCAACTCTTTCCACTTTTTGCCCTTGCTGAAAACAGCTGCTTCACCCGGAGAAATGTTATCAATTAAAACCTGGTGAACTCCAAGTCGTTTGATGCGTTTCTTTAAAATTGCATTTTCCTTATTTTCTTCAGCAATCATACCGGCATATAAAACGTTAAGCCAGAGTTCCATTTCTGCAGAATTATTACCATAAAACCTACTCAAAATTAAAATCAATTCAAATACATTGGGATCGATGTTTTTAGTTGTTCGGTTATAAATGACAATAAAATCATCATAAACTTTTTGTACGCCAAATTTATTGCCAATCTCTTTTATTCGGGTAAAGTATTGAATATCTGTCGGTGCAAACCGTTTACAGCCGGTATATGTAACAAAAACACACCAGCCATCGAAACTGCCTGAATCGAATTCTATAAAAACACCGTTGCTGAGAGTATTTATTTTTACGGACATGGTAAAGTTTTAAATCATTTTTTCAAATTTTACTCGAATACAAAATCAACCAATATAATCTCCGATTTCCCAGCCGTTTTTACAGGTGGTCCCCAAAGACGTAAACCACTCGTAACAAAAAAGTGTGTATTTCCAATCTTTCGATATCCCCAGCTCAATTCATACATTTGCTTAATTACAAAATTTATGGGAAAAAGCTGACCATTGTGAGTGTGCCCTGAAAATTGTGCATCCACCGAAGTTTGGCTGACTTCTTTCAACTGAGTAGGACGATGATCCAAAAGAATAAAGGGTAAATCAGGCGTAAATGTTTCCATAATTTCACCGATAGTTTTACGGTTTTTAAGGCGTTCATCGAATCTGCCACCAATGTAAAACGAATTGTCAATGTTGACCACTGTATCGTAAAGCATTGTTATTCCGGCTTTTTGAAAAAAAGTACTAAATTCCTGTCCACCATAAAATTCATGATTTCCAACAACACCGAATGATCCGTATTTTGATTTTATATTTCTAAAGGCATTTTCAATCCCGACAGTAGTTTCATTTTCACTGTCACCCTCTACAATATCACCTCCAAACAGCACAACATCAGGCTTAATTGAATTCACTTTAGCAACAAACCGCTGTATGTAACTTAGTCTGGTGCTTTCCAAAATGTGTATATCAGCGACAAAAGCTACCCTAAGATTATCGATTTTCGAATTCTTTTTTGGAATATGAATTTGGTAACTTGAAACACGAATGGTATTTAAATTTATCGCACCACCAACCACCACAAAAACCGAAAGAAAAATCATAGCGGAAAATGTGTAAATCCTAAATCTGTAACTCTTTCTTTTTTCGGTTGATAGAATTCTGAGAAAATAGTTGAACAATAGAAACAAATCGAAAACGAGCACAGATAAAAACAGGTACAAATAAAAGGGTAACAGGTAACCTGCAAAAACTGATAAAATTTGAATCGCAGCATTTTCAGAGTGATCAACTAAATTCCTTGATACAGGGTAAACGGCAAAGAATATAAGATAAATAATGGTGTACAATATTTTGTAACCTTTACCTATGAATAACTGATTTATTCTGATAAATACATAAATATTAGGAATAACATAAGCAAGAGTAAGATATAGATGAAACATCGGCTACTGTTCAAATATTAAATGCGATGAAGATATAAAATTACATTCAGGTAGTAAAAATTGCAGTCATTAACAAAACAGAAATCATTCGTTTGCAGCATCGAAGTAATTCCATTTATATTACAGAAATGTGTTTCGATGTTCAATTCCGCAAAAAAAAGAGCGGGAAAACTTGTCTCCCGCTCCTAGAATCTCATCCAAAAATAAATTACTCAGTAACGGCACGGTAAGCATTTACGCGTCCCTTTCCATATAAAACAGAAGCACCGTTGCCATCAATTTTGTCAGCAGTTTTTAGCAGTTGTTTGGTTACTTCGTGAGGAGCCATTTGACCACCATTTTTAGCAATAATTAAAGCGGCAACTCCGGCAACATGTGGTGAAGCCATGCTGGTTCCGGCAGCCCATCCCCATCCATTGCTTATGGTACTTATAACCATGTCATAATACCAAAGGTCTTCTTCTGAATCAAAATCTCCACCCGGTGCGGCTATGTCTAATTAAAGATCTTCCGGTATTCGAATAAGAAGCAATTAAATCCAAATTTGTAGATAGGTCAAATATCCAATCCAATGGTGCTGTTGCCGATACCGCAATAACATTATTCAAATCAGCAGGTAAAACAATAGTTGAACCATTTCCATCGGCATTCATGTAATCATTTCCACCTGCGACAACGATGGTTACTCCGCTTTTATAGGCATAATCGAGTGCTTTTTGCATAGCATGTATCAATTCCTGAATATCCTTTGGCGCATATCTTCCAATTAAATTACCTTCTTCATCATATACAAAGCCGTTCTTATTAAAAACTGCACCTAAACTCATGTTAATTACATCGGCACCTTGATCAGCAGCATATACAATACCCTCAATAATCCAGCTAAAAGCACCTGATCCAGTGTATTCCGACAATACCTTTACTGCCACGATTTCGGCTTTTGGAGCAACACCAATCACTCCAACAGAATTATCAGCAGCTGCAATAATACCTGCGACATGTGTTCCGTGATTAAAATAAAATCCAGGTCGAATATTCCAATCTTCACCCGGAACAAATGACATACAAAGTGAAGTATTTAAATTCGGAGACCAGATCAGGTATTTTCACCATCGATTCCGCTGTCCAAAATAAACACTTTAGCTCCTTCGCCTTCGTAACCGGCATTCCATGCTTCGGGAGCATTAATGGCATCCATTCCCCACTGATAACCAAAATATTCTTCATCATTTCCTATGCTCGGAGGATTTGTCATTGGCTTAGCTTCCAGCGGAGCAATCCAGTTCAATGCCAGATCAGGAACTACTGATTTCACATTTTTCAGTTTAGCCACTTTTGTTGCAAATTTGGCATCTGAAGTTTCAACAACAACAATACCAACCTGAGGAATAGTTTTAACAACTGTTCCATACTTTGTTAAGCTTTTTTCCAAATCATAAGTTAAAGATTCAGATGTGGCATTCACAATAAACTTTGAGATTTTCGCACTTTTAAGTGTTACGTCGTTACCGGTATCTTCTGTATTCAGGAGGTCATTTTGACACCCAAAAACAAATACCAAAATTAAAATACCTGCCAAATTTTTTAGAAAAATTGAACTCGGGAAGAAAGTTGTTTTCATGTTTTTTATTTTATTTAATGATTTAAGACAATTTACGACATTGTTGTCCTTAATCCAATAGTCAAAGTAATTTATTCTCAATTATTACTTTTTCTGTTTTCGACTAACATTTTTCTAAAACACAATTCAACTTTTCTATCACTTCATCCACATTCTCCCTCGTAAAACAAAGTGGTGGTTTTGATTTTATAACATTGTCGAAAGGCCCGTCGGTGCTGACGAGGATAAAGTTTTCCCGTAATTCATTTTTTACTTTTTGAGCAAGTTGAGTGTCCGGTTCCAAAGTCAGCCGGTTTTTTACAAATTCAAATCCAATGAAAAGTCCCGAGCCACGCACATCTCCAATACATTCGTAATTTTGCTGTAGTTTGCGTAATTCATGCAAATAATAATCGCCAACAATTTTTGCATTTTGTTGCAATTGTTCTTCTTCAATCACCTCCAAAACTGCTTGTCCGATGATACAGGAAACTGGATTTCCCCCAAACGAACTAAAAAATTCCATACCGTTGTTAAATGCTTCTGCAATTTCGTCGGTGCAAACAACCGCGCCCATGGGATGACCATTTCCCATTGGTTTCCCAAGGATTACAATATCGGGAACAACTTCCTGTGCTTCGTAACCCCAGAAAAAATCTCCCAATCTTCCGAAACCGGTTTGTACTTCATCTGAAATGCAAACACCGCCTTGTCTGCGTATTTCTGTATAAATTTCTTTTAAATAACCAGTGGCAAGCGGAACCTGTCCGCCGCAGCCTACAATGGGTTCGGCAATAAATGCCGCTATTTCCCCAGTAAATCCGCGCATTTGCTGAATGGCATTTTTTGCATAAGAAATTCCTGCATTTTCAAACTTAAATTCTCCGCGATAAGTATCCGGAATGGGCAAACAAATTATGTTTTCAGAAATTCCCTTTCCTCCTTTCCCTCCAAATTTGTAATGGCTGATTTCAATTCCGGCCTGCGTGTTGCCGTGGTAGCCATGTTCAACAACTGCAACAATATTTTTCCGGGTGAAATTTCGTGCCAGCCGTAAAGCCAAATCAGTGGCTGCACTTCCCGAATTCACTAAAAAAACTTTGCTGAGCGGGGAGGGGAATTTTTTTAATAAACAGGCCGAATATTTCATCAGAGAATCGTATAAATAACGGGAATTTGTATTGAGTTTAGCCATTTGTTTCATCCCGGCTTCCACCACTTTTGGATGCGAGTGGCCAACATGCGGAATATTGTTGTAAGCATCCAAATAGCGGTTTCCATATTTATCAAACATATATTGAAATGCCGCGCTATTCATGTAAATGGGTTTTTTGTAGCTGATTGAAAAAATTGAACTAATGGATTGAAATCGTTCTGCAGTTTTTTCTTCAACTGTTTGTTCCAATGGAACTTCAAAACCTGCTGCTTTTCTGAATTCATTTCGGACAAAAACAGGATTGATTGTAATCCATTTTTTTAACAATTCCCACGCAGGTTTTTCGCTGATTTGCTTGTATTCGTTTTTGGGGTTTTCATTTTTTTCGTATGCGGAGTTGCAAACACTTGTACAAAGCCTTGTTGCTACCAACCAGTATAAAATTTCGATTTCTTTTTCTTCAAGCGGAATTATTTTATGATAACATGAAATAATAGGAATTGCCCAATTAACCGGATTTTCTTTTCCCATTATCGCGTAAGTAACCCCAATTGCAAGTTCGTTTATTAGTTGTGAATAACAAACATCACCAAAATCTATTATTCCTGAAACACCCCCGTTTTGTGTTAAAACATTCCAGTCGTTGGCATCGCCGTGAATGATTTGTTTACGGAGAGAAGGCAGGAGTGGCAATACATTTTGTTTGTACTGAATAAAAAAGTAGGCAACTATTTTGCGATCAGAAGGATTTGAAATGTACTGAATGTATTTTTCGTTCAGTAAAAAATACTGCAAATCCCATTTGTTTTGTCGGGCAGCAATTGTGTAGTTTTGAAAATCTTTTAATTCCAAATCCAATTCTGCTAAAAACTTTCCAAACGATTCAAAAAGTTGGTGAGTGTGTTCAGCATCGCCCAAAAATTCACCCTGGAGAAAAGTTAAAACACGGGTTGACTTTGTTGAATTTTCATCTGCAAAATGAGTAACATATTTCCCAATCATATTTTTTATCGGAACAGGAAATCTTTTAAGTGAATTTTGCTGAAGGTGCAGTAAAACCTCGTTTTCGGCTTCTGCAAAATCAACTTGGCTTTTTTCGTTTTGATAAACTTTCAAAATGAACTTTTCTGCGTCACTTTCAACAAGGTAATTTTCTGAATCATAACCAACCAACTTTTGAATTTTAGGATTGGTGAGGTTGTAATTATTGGTTAGCAAAAGTTCCATCATATTCTGTTATTTGGTGTTTATGAAAACTCCAATCCCCGGTATCCAAATTACAAATAAATTCCAAATTCAAACTGACAAACTTTTTAAACTTTTCGAAACATTGAAACCTGGCATTTCGAATTTTAATTTTGGCTTTTGAGATTTGTTATTTCAAATTTGCAGAATTTTCCATGAGACACTATTTATACTTCCTGAAAAACTGGTCGATCTGATTGACAAGCTGGTCGTATATGGGTTTTGTAAATTCGATAAATAAATCCTGTTCAGGTGGTAAGGGCAAAGCTTGTTTTTGTGTGAGCTGGAGTTGTTGTTTGCTCAAAGCTTCCTTGTCGCCGGCAAAAATTGCATATTGGTTTACCCAGGTAAACGATCCGGGAATCAGGTTGTTGCGCATTAAATCGTTGGTATTGAAATCAATAACTCTGAAATTTAAACGGCCTCCGGAAATAACTTCATCGGTGTAGGTTTTTAGCTTGGCTGAGTATGTTAACTCTTTTGTTCGTGTGCTGTCTTTTCGCTCTGCAGGAACTTTTTTTACCAAATTTTCTTCATTTACTGAGCGTGTTAAGTTGCCAACAGAAAAATCGAAAAACTCCATTTGCACAATAAAATCAGGTTGATTGATTTTGAATTTTTCGGCCTGATCAGGAGAAAAGAAATGTACAAACCCGTTTTTCGAATAGTTGTTGCTGAGGTATTTAAAAACCTGATCATAAAAAAATTGAGAACTTAATTTGTATCGTTGCGTGTTTACAACTGCAGCTTCAACAATTACTTTCAAGGTAGCAATTTCTTTTGCTTCGTTCATTTTGCCGGCAACATCTTTATAACCTGAAACAAACTGGTTGGCTTTATAAAAATTTTCAAATGCGTTTCTGGCAGTCTCGCGTGTGTTTTTTTCCAGTTCATTTAATCCCGCAATGATACCTGGCATCTGCAGCTTTTTCATATGCTATATTTAATTCCGAAGAATATGATTTTGGATTTGAAATTATTTTTCGGGCAGCGGGAGTACTGCGAATCATTTCTGACATGCGGTTTACCTGTTCCATTTGGTATATGGCACCTTCCCATTTAAAAGCTGAGTTCGAAGATAGCGCCAAATCGATTTCTTCCTGCGACCATTCAAGTGCAAGTGGGTAGCCATCTTCCAAAACCTTGATCGCCTTTTTATTATCGGGGTCCGATTTTAACCTTTCCACCGACTTTGTAATTGCTGAAAAATAATCGCCTTTTTCAAGTGCCTTTTTACCTGTTGAACATGAACTGATTATCAAGATAAGGATACAAAAGTTCAGTATATTTTTTTTCATAATTGAAGTAGTTGAAGTATTTACACAAAAATAGGATTTTGATGACAATTAAAAGAGTTTGTTCCGGCAGAAACAAACTCTTTCGATATTAAGGTTATATATTTTCCCATTAAGTCCCCCTCGGGGGATTTAGGGGGCTTTTAGGGAATTTTCTGTTCATTCCACCCCGACCGGTTTGGTGGTTCAGGCACTTTTACTTTTTTCGTTGGATTTTTCTCCAACTCTTTCAGTAAAACTTCAACAGCTTTTTCAATTCCTGGATCAATTCCTTTTGCCAGTTGCTCCGGACGATCAACTACTTCAATGTCAGGATAAACACCAATTCCTTCAATGATCCACTCGCCGTTTTCATCAAAAATCCCAAAACGTGGAACCGAAATGTTTCCTCCGTCAACCAAACGTGCATTTCCTGAAATACCAACCAGACCGCCCCAGGTGCGGGTTCCAATTAATTGGCCAAGTCCTTTTTTGCGGAAATAATACGGAAATGCGTCGCCACCTGATGATGAGTAACCGTTTATCAGCATTACTTTTGGACCGTTGTGCGCGATTCCGGGTGTTTTCATTGGTGTCAATCCATTAACATTCCAGTAACTTAGTGTTTTGCGATTAAGAAGGTCAGCCATCACATCAGGAATAAAACCTCCGCCATTGTAACGGTCGTCAATAATCAGTGCATCTTTGTCGTTGTATGCATAGATTCCTTTAAACAGTTCGCGGTTTCCTTCAACAGCAGTATTTGGAACATGAATATACCCGATTTTTCCACCTGAGAGTTTATCAACCATAGCACGGCGTTCAAGCACCCAATTGTAGTAAAGTAAATCCAACTCACTTTTTATGGGTTTTATAATCGAAGTGCGTGCAAAATCCTTTTCGGGAGTTGAATTCACAACTATTTCAACTTGTTTCCCAATCGTATTTTCAAGAAATTCATATGGATTATCAGTGGTTTTAATTTCATGGCCATCAATACTTATCAAAAAGTCGCCTTCTTTAACGTTTACACCTTGCTCTGTAAGTGGCGAACGCAAAGATTCATCCCAGTTTTGGCCTTTGTAAATTTTAGCAATTTTATATAATCCTGTTTTTTCATCGGCAACCAATTTTGCACCCAGTAAACCACCTTCAACTCGTTTTGGTTTTTCGAAATCACCCCAATCAACATAAGAGTGGCCGGTGTTTGATTCGGAAATCATTTCGCTCAGAATAAAATCCAAATCGGCGCGATGACCAACAAAAGGAACAAGTTGTGCATATTTTTGCTTCACAGCCTCCCAGTCAACGCCATGCAGGTTGTTCACATAAAAAAAGTCGCGATAAATGCGCCAGCCATCATTATAAATTTGTTGCCATTCTTTTGCCGGATCAATTTTCATTTCCATGTTATCGAGTGCCAGTTTTCCTGCATCCGCTTTTTGACCGGGAGCAATTTTTGTAATTCCAAAATCACGTCCCGAGCGGTAAAGCATCATTTTTCCATCAGCTGAAACTTGCGCCTGAGTTGCTTTTTCAAGAATTACTTCTTCTTTTTCTTCGGCAATGTTATATTTCATTAATTTGCCATCATTTATATACAAAACCCCGCCATCTACTGCAGCCAAATTCTGGTATTCACCGGCTTTTGGCGGTAAGGCAATAATGCGGTTATTTATTCCTTCAACATCAATTGTAACATTTACAGCTTCCTCTTTTTTCTCTTCCTTATCTTTTGTCTTCTCCTTTAACTCCATTTTTACAGGTTCAACATCACTCTTGTCTTTAAACAGTTTTTCCCCATCAGCTTTTAGTGCCATTGCATAAATGCGTGTTGATTTGTTGTACACATAATTGAATTCGAAACTCGAAAAGTCGAGGTTGAAATCACGATCAGAAAGGAAGAAAATTGTTAAGCCATCGGTTGAAAAAACCGGAGAATTATCGGAAAATGAGTCATCTGTAAGCTGAATGTTTTTAGCATCGGGAATGTTGTAAACCCATATCGATGAGTATCCGTTTGGCGCCTGTTTCACGTAGGCAACCCATTTTGAATCGGGTGAAAAAACATACGAACGGAACTCATTTTCAGTGGCTTTGTCAACCACGGTTTCAACTTTTGTTTCAATATTTAATAGTTTCAGTTGCAGCGTTCGGTCGGAATAAAGCAGGTATTTGCTGTCGGGCGACCATTCGTTATCGTATTTCCAGGCTTTTGAGTTTGTTGTTATTTGCTGTGGTTGGGCATCTTTTTTATTTTCGAGAAGATAAATTTCATACTCGCCAGTGGCATCAGAATAGTAAGTAATGTATTTTCCGTTGGGCGACCAGCTGGGATAAACCTCACGAATTCCCTGTGTTTGCGTCAGATTTTCAATATTTCCATTTTCGGCAGGAACCGAGAAAATATCGCCACGCGCATCAAATAAAGCACGTTTCCCTGTTGGCGAAATTGAATAGCTGTGAATATTTCCTGTTACAGTTTTAAAATATGGAACTCAGGTTGGGATTGTCGAAATTTATGTTGACAGTGATTTTATCAGTTTTGCCGGTTTCCAGGTTTGTTTTAAACAGGAAACCACCCTTTTCAAAAGCAAGTTGTCCGTTACTTCCTGAAGGCCACAACACATCGAAATCAGTAAATTCTGTGATTCGCTCCACTGCTTTTGATTGCGTGTCATAGCTGTAAATGTTCAGTTTCAAATCACGGTCGGAAGCAAAGAAAATTTTGCTTTTGTACCAAACCGGACACTGGTCAGCACCGGCAAAATCCGTTATTTGTTCCGATGTATTATTCCCCAGATCGTATATCCAAAGATCGGTTGCGCGGCCTCCTTTGTAGCGTTTCCACGAGCGGAATTCGCGATCAACCGGAGTGAAAACAATTTTTTTCGCATCGGGCGAAAACGCTGCAAAACCTCCGTTTACAATTTGTAACGGTTTTTCAAGTCCACCTTCAATATTTACAAGAAAATATTTGCCGTTTCGTTCGCCAAATTCGGTGCGGTTGGCGCGGATTAGAATATTTTTGCTATCTGGAGTCCAGTCCAGCACAACATCGTCAAAACCACCGCGTGGCGGCATCAAACCTACTGAATTGTAAAAAGTCAACTGTTTTGATTTTCCTCCATCTGAAGGAATAATATAAACCTGCCGTGTACCTGAATATTCAGCGGAAAATGCAATCCAGTTGCCATCGGGCGAAATTTTCGGGAACAATTCCATCCCTTCGTGCGAAGTTAGCCGCCGTGCCTCGCCACCGTTTGAATTCACTGTCCAAATATCGCCGGCATAAACAAAGGCGACAAGGTTATTATTGATATCCGGAAATCGCATCAAACGTGCATCATCGATTGCTTTTCCCGATTGAAAAATCCCGAGTGCAATCAGGATTAAAAGTAGTTTTCTGAAATTATTTATCATGTTTTTAAATTTTAGTTTTCAATTGTAAAAATTATTTTTGAATCAGGCAATGGAATTGGTCAGGTTTTCCGGGACTTTGACTTTCCAAGTCAAAGCTTTTGCCGGACTTGGAAAGTCCGACTTCCATTACAAATACAACAACTCCCCAATCTTTTTCATTATTTCCGAAGCTTTTCCCTGAAGAAAAATATCCGTTATTTCGTTTGTAAAATGGGTTCTTTCAATATTGATTTCGATGATTTTTGCACCGTGTTCTTTCGCGGCAACGGGAATATCAGCGGCTGGTAACACTTCTGCATTGGTTCCAATAATAATCATAACATCAGCTTTTTTTGCTTCCTCGAACGAACGTTTTAAGGCAAACGGTGGAATGGGTTCATTAAAAAAAACCATGTCGGGTTTGAGGATTCCTTTGCAGATGTAACAGGTTGGCGGCAAATAATTCAGGTCGGCAAAACTCATGTCGAACTCTGAACTGCATGCGGTGCAAACCAATATTTTATATGTTCCGTGAAGTTCATACACATAGCGGTTTCCTGCTTTTTGGTGGAGGTGGTCGATATTTTGGGTAATGACCGATTCGAGAAAACTACGCTTCTCCATTCGTGCCAATATTTCGTGCGCTATATTGGGTTGAGTATCTCCCAGACTATCGTAAAAAATTTCTTTTATTTTTTTCCACGATTGCAGTGGTTTTTTGCGAAAATATTCGATTTCAAGAAAAATGGGATCGACCTTGTTCCAAAGTCCGTTTTCACCCCTAAATGGCGGGATTCCACTGTCAACCGAAATTCCTGCCCCTGTAAAAGCAACCGCATATTTTGCTTTACGGATTAGTTTTGCAGCCTGGTTCAGTTTTTCGAAATCCATATTTATAAAACCATTTTTTTGCAAATGCAAATGTAGTGGAAAGCAAAAACACCAAAATACAAGAATCAAAAATCAAATAAAATTAAATCTGATTAAATCCAAAATTGTTTGAAATATTGATTTTTGTACTTTGATATTTGTTTTTTTTTTGTGATTTGTTATTTCTTATGTACTTAAATACGTGCACTCCCCTGTAATTAGGGGTTTTATTCTTCAACCGAAATATCTTTACTCACTGAAACTGTTGTGTCTTCGTTAAACCTGATTTTAAAGTTCAGTTTCCTGAATACAGAAATCATTGGTTTATTGTCTTTTGTAGTTTCAGCAGCCAGTATTTTCACACCCCTCGATTTTGCGATTTCCATACAATAGTTGGTGAGCGTAAAACCAAGTTCCTTTTTCTGCCAGGCATCGGTAATTAAAATGGCATATTCCATCATTACCACATCAGGGTCGGCAATTAAACGACCAACGCCAATCAGTTTTTTCTTTCCTTCTTCTTCTACTTCGGCCACAATTGCTATTTCGCGATCGTAATCGATAAAACAATAATGCGATGCAATATCATGCGAATCAAAATAGAAATCGTACCTAAACCGGTGATAAATAGATTCTTTGGAGCAGCTTGCAAGTAATTCCAGCCAAAGCGGTTCGTCTTCAGGCTTTATCGGGCGGAGAAGGATTTCAGTGCCATCTTTTAAAGTTGCCGATTTTACCAAACTTTCAGGATATGGGCGCAAAATCAGGTGTGAATATTCTTTAACCGGTTTTTTCAGGATTTCTTCGTCAACCACAATCCGGGCATCAAGTGCAATTACATCTGTCGGCGTTACCACAAGCGGATTGATATCAAGTTCTGCTATCTCAGGATAATCGGCTGCGAGATATGACATTCTTATGAGTGCCTCAATAAGCTTGTCGATATTTTTTGGCGAATCGCCGCGATATCCTTTTAAAAGCGGATATATTTTTAGTGATTTCAGCATTTGATGCGCGAGTTGTTCATTCAGCGGCGGGAATTCAAGGCGTTTGTCTTTGAACAATTCTGCAGTAACGCCGCCCATTCCAACCAACATAACGGTTCCAAAAACAGGATCTTTTTTCGTACCAACGATCAGTTCAATTCCATCTTTTGTATTTACCATTACCTGGATTGTGACTCCATCAATTCTTGCATCAGGGCGTTTTTCAGCAGCAGTTTTTACCATATTGCGGAAAGTGGCCCTCACCATTTCATCGTCTTTGATATTTAGCGCAACTCCGCCCACATCAGATTTGTGTGTAATATCGGGAGAATAGATTTTCATTACAACCGGATATCCTTTTTTTCGTGCAATGGCAACTGCTTCTTCTTCGGTTGCTGCCGGAGTAGGATGGGTTGTATTAATTCCATAGTCGTTTACAAGCATTTTTGAATCATCTTCATTCAATATTTTTGCTTTTGGAAACACTTCTGTTAAATACTTCTTGCGAAGTTCCAACCTGTCATATTGAAATGAAACTGGTAATTCTTTTGGTGTTTCATAAAGCATTGCCAGGTTTTTTGAATAATCGGAAAGGGTCATAAATGCGCGGATGGCTTGTTCCGGTGCGGAAAAATTGGATATGCCAGCCTGGTTAAAAATTTGAACTCCTTCGTGCATACTGGCTCCACCAAGCCAACCGGCCATTATTGATTTTGTTGTTTTTGCTGCCAATTGTGAAATTGACCTCGCGGTTTCTGTGGGGTCGGTCATAGCCTGCGGAGTAAGTAAAACCAATACTGCATCCACATTCTCATCTTCAAGAACAATTTCAGTTGCGCCCGCAAATCGCTCAGGAGTAGCATCCCCAAGCACGTCTATTGGGTTTCCGTGCGACCAGAAAGGCGGCAAATACTCATTCAGTTTTTGCATTGTTTTTTCTGAAAGCTCAACTAGTTTTCCTCCAAGCGAAATTAAAGAGTCGGTTGCCATAACCCCGGGACCACCGGCGTTTGTAACAATGGCGAGCCGGTTTCCTTTTGGCATCCTTCGGCGGCCAACCAAATCTGTAAATTCGAAAATATTCCCGAAATCGAAAACCCTTGCAAGTCCTGCTCTGTGAAAAACTGCATCGTAAATTGAATCTTCAGAAGCCATTGCACCTGTGTGGGAAGCCGCTGCTGCTGCCGATTCAGGGAATCGACCGGATTTATAAACAATAATTGGTTTTTCGCGCGAAAAAGCACGTGCAGCCGACATAAATGTCCGTGCTTCTGTCATTGATTCTACATACAAAACAATTGATTTTGTATTTGGATCCTGTCCGAAATAATCGATTAAATCTCCAAAATTTACATCCATTGAATTTCCGATGGAAACGAAATATGAAAAACCAATATTAGATTCATAAGCCCAATCGAGAACAGAAGTACATAATGCGCCTGATTGCGAAATAAAAGCAACATGGCCTTTTTTGGGCATACCGTTGGCAAAACTGACATTCATGTTTAAACCCGGCACGAGGATACCCAAACAGTTTGGACCGATTACCCGCATTTCAGGGAATTTCGATTTCTCTTCTTTGACTTGTCTTTCCAATTCTTTGCCTTCTTCTCCTGATTCTTTAAAACCCGCAGACATAATGATAATACCATGAATACCTGCTTCTCCGCATTCGCGGATAATTTGCGGAACAAATCTGGCTGCTGTCATAATTACAGCCAAATCTGGAGTTTTTGGTAAGCTTCTGACATCAGGATAACATGGAATTCCAAAAACTGCTTCGCGTTTTGGGTTTACCGGATAAACCACACCGTTGAATCCACCACCCACCAGGTTGCGCAAAGTAATTCCCCCAACACTGTTCGGATTATCGGAAACACCAATTAACGCTATTCGTTTTGGTTTGAAAATACTGTTTAATTTCTTAATGGCCATAGAGTTATGTTTTTGGTATATTTTTTATATAAAAAAATTGATTTTAAGCGGTTTTAAAGGTGGTGGAAATTTTTATAAAAAACACAAAGAAAAGTCAGTTTATAGAACATATAACATGGATTCGTATAATTTGGTAAAATCATTATAAATAATTTAAAATCAATGATATATATTGAATTTGAGTTGAAAATTTCGCAAATTTATGTTTTAAAACAGTCCCGAAAATTCCTTTTGACAAAATAATTCCATGAAATTTAGAATAAAAAAACCCGGAAACCCCGGGTTATAAATTTTTTATTTTTGGTTATTACAACTTTACAAATTCAGTAGTGGCTGAAAAATTTACGCATTTTTTAGTATAATTTCAGAAGGATTTTCAACTTCAATAAATTCTTTTTCCTTTATCGGTTTTACCATTAAAATTGTGAAAACTGCAACAAAACAAAGTACTCCGCAAATTGTAAAGGCAAGTGGGAAATTTCCCATATCGCCTAATTTTCCACCGAGAATTGGGAAAATAATTCCTCCGATTGCATAGGCAAGAAAAACCCAGCCATAATTCTGACCAAAGTTTTTATTCCCAAATATATCGGCTGTAATAGTTGGAAACAGAGAAAACAGACCGCCATAATTGAAGCCAATTAAAACGGCAAAAATGTAAAGAGTTACCTGTGAACCAGCCATCCATTGAAAAAGGATTACAAATGCACCCTGTGTAGCCATCATTAATGCAATTGAAGTTTTTCTGCCAATTTTATCGCTTATCATTCCCCACAGAATACGTCCCAATCCGTTAAACAGCGCGAAGAAAACTGCCATTGCCATTGTTGCTGCTGCACTGGCAACTTCCTTGGAAATCCCGTTTGCCTGCATTGCTTCCATAGGCCATAGTTTCATTAACCCTATACTCAATAAACCGGCTCCGGCACCAAAAGCATAGGTAAAAACAATCAAATAGAATTGATTTGTTTTTAACATTTGACTGCTGCTGTAATTCACTGATCCGGCACTTTTTAAAGCGGTTTTTGAGTCAGCAGGTTTCCATCCGACGGGTTTCCAGTCGGATGCGGGAAAAACCATCCAGATACTGCCAATCAAAATGATAATCAGAAAAATAACTCCAAGAACAATAAATGTATTCGACATACCTATACTTTTAATCAGTTGGCCTCCACCAAATGAACCTAATTTTCCGGCAAGTGTCATCCACAGTGTTGCGCCAAAACCGAAACCTGCAACTGCCAATCCGGTAATTAGACCTTTTTTGTCAGGATACCAGCGCATTCCAACAGCAATGGGTACAACATAACCCATACCGATACCTGCACCGCCAAGAACTCCAACAAATATTAAAGTAGTTGTATAGTTTTCGGCTCCAAGTAAACCTGCAATAATATAGCCCAACCCAAGTGTTATACCACTTGCAATTGTAAGTTTTCGCGGCCCGTATTTTGGCATCATGCGGCCGGCAATTACCATTACAACCGCAAAAACTGCCACACCTACTGAAAATACAATTTGAGTTTGTGCTTTCGACCATCCTCCTTCGACCAATTCGCTTGTAAAAACTGACCATGCATATAGATTTCCGAGTGCGAGTTGTATCAGGATTGCTCCCACAACTACAAGAGATCGGTTCATTATTTTTTTATTGCTCATTTTGATTAAGTTTTTAATTTTTAGATTGATATTCAAATTTGTTCCTTTTTTTATGTGACGTTGTCAGGTCTGTGGACGCTGACAAGTCAGGACTGTCGATAACCTGTCAGCGTCTTCGGACCTGTCAGCGTTGGAAAAATGATAAATAATGAAAAAGGAGGCTGTCATTAGTACTTTAGACATCCTCCTTTAATTTCATTTTTATCGTTTAACATCAACTTTTGCACCGTCAATTATCTCATCAACAACGCCCGGATCAAGCAGGGTTGAAGTATCGCCTAGGTTTGTTGCATCGCCTTCACCAATTTTACGGAGGATTCGGCGCATAATTTTACCCGACCTGGTTTTTGGCAATCCGTGAACGATTTGAATTTTATCGGGTTTTGCAATGGCACCGATAAATTTATTTACTGTATCGCGGATTTCATTTTCAATGGTTTTCAGTTCATTATCAGAAAGGTCTTCGCAAATAACATAGGCATAAATCCCCGAACCCTTTATTTCATGCGGATATCCTACAACTGCCGATTCGATAACTTTTGGGTGCTGGTTGATCGCATCTTCAACCTCCGCAGTTCCGATTCTGTGTCCCGAAACGTTGATAACGTCATCTATACGACCAATAATCCGGTAGTAGCCTTCTTCGTCGCGTTTTGCGCCATCTCCTGTTAAATACAAACCCGGAAACGCTGAAAAATAAGTTTGAAAGCATCGGGCATGATCACCGTAAGTTGTCCTTAACATTCCCGGCCAGGGGAATTTTATACAAAGAATTCCTTCCACAGCATTACCCTTTAACTCTTTTCCCTCTGGGTCAACTAAAATTGGCTGAACACCGGGCAAAGGAAGCGTTGCCAGCGAAGGTTTTGTTGGTGTAATACCAGCCAGCGGGGTAATCATAATCCCCCCGGTTTCGGTTTGCCACCAGGTATCAACAATCGGGCATTTGCTTTTTCCCACTAAATCATGATACCAGCGCCATGCTTCTTCGTTTATTGGTTCGCCCACTGTTCCCAGCACTTTTAACGAAGTTAAGTCGTGTTTTGTAACCCACTGGTTTCCCTGGGCAACAAGTGCGCGTATTGCAGTTGGGGCTGTATAAAAGTGGGTAACTTTATATTTGTCAACCACTTCCCAAAACCGTCCGGCATCGGGCCAGGTTGGCACACCTTCAAACATAATTGTTGTTGCACCTGTAAGCAGAGGTCCGTATACAATATATGAATGTCCGGTGACCCAGCCAATATCCGCGGTACACCAGTAAATATCACCATCGCTGTATTGGAATACATTTTTAAAAGTATATTCTGCATAAACCATATAGCCGCCAGTGGTGTGTACTACACCTTTTGGTTTTCCTGTTGAACCGGAAGTGTAAAGAATAAAAAGCATATCCTCGGCATCCATTTCAGCGGCTGTATTTTCTGTTGAAACGCCTTTGATTACATCGCTCCACCAAATATCGCGGCCCTTTACAAAATTGATTTCCTCGCCTGTTCGATTCAGTACGATTACATTTTTAACGGTTGGGCATTTTTCAACGGCTTCGTCAACAATTGCTTTTAGCGGGATAGTTTTTGTGCCGCGAAAACCGCCGTCGGAAGTGATGATTACATTTGAAGTTGCATCGTTAACGCGATCGGCAAGGGCAGTGGCTGAGAAACCTGCAAATACGATTGAATGGATTGCACCAATCCTGGCACAGGCAAGCATAGCAACAGCAAGTTCAGGAACCATTGGTAAGTAAATGGCAACCCTGTCGCCACGTTTCACACCCAGTTTTATCAGACCATTGGCAAATTGTTTTACTTTTTCGAAAAGCTCGCCATACGTAAGTTTTATTTCTGCTTCTTTTGGGTCGTTGGGTTCCCAAATAATTGCAACCTGATCTTTTCGCATAAACATATTACGTTCGAAAATATTTTCCGTAATATTTAGTTTGCCATTGACAAACCAGTTTATGTCGGGAGCATTTTTCCCTTCGAATTTGTAATCGAGTACACGATCCCATTTTTTCCGCCAGTAATGACTTTCTGCAATGTTGCCCCAAAATCCTTCGGGATTAGCAACACTTTCCTGATACTTCTGAAAATATTCAGCCAGGTTTGTAATTTTATTTACCATATCACAATCTGTTTTAGTTAATGATTCATTTATAAAGACAAAGTCAGTGTTATTTTGTTGAAAAAGCTTTCCGTAATAATAAAATTAAAAAACTCCGTTCGAACGCTTTTTTGCCGTTGAAAATTGATTGAAGTTGTTTGTATTTATTTTTATTACGGATTTTGCTTCGAAAAGTGGGGTGAAATGATATGGCAAATTTCTGTACAACAATTTGGATATGATTTTTTGAATTCCAGTACAACAAACTATCAGGCCATGAATTTACTACAAAAAAACTTGTTCGTGCAATTTTGAAACATATTGTACAACATCTTAATTTTCTGCAATAAAACAGGTTGGAGCATGATTGATTTATAAAATATTTTTTCTATATTTTAAGGTTATCATAACGTAAAAATCGATAATCAAGTCATATTCAACTTATGTAGCGGTGGAAGATTCTTTATATAACACGGCAAACGAAGTTTTAAGGAGGATGGGATTGATGTTGGATTAAAATCTTTATATTAACGTAAATTGCGTATAATTATGTACTTAAAATTAAGAACCTGTTTACGTCCTTTGTATTTGAAGAGTTTTTAACAAAATACCAAACCATAAATATTTCATTTCAATTTCTTTCAACATTTAACAAATGCCTTCCATTTAAATTCAATCTGAAAATCCAAAATTTTGAATGATGGTTTACAACATAAATTTATCTGATAATAATTGTGGATTTGATGAACAGTTTACTTTAACTTCGGCAAAAAAAGGTGATGAACATAAAAAACTTTAAAGATTTGCTTGATGCTGCCCAAAAACAACCCGAAAAAAGGTTGGTGGTTGTAAACGGAGTTGATGAAAATACGATTGAAGCACTCAACGAGGCTGTTAAAATGGGATTTGTGACACCAATTTTAACCGGAAGCAAGAGTCGTATATTGGAAATTTTAAATAAATTAAAAATTGACACCTCTAAATATAGAATTATTGATGCAGAATCGCCAAAAGAGGCAGCCGAAAAGGCAATTGAACTTGTTAATGCAGGTGAGGCCGATGTAATTATGAAAGGCCTGTTGACAACTGATAAGTTTATGCGGGTTTTGTTAAAAAAGGAATTTGGATTAGTTTCAAACAACGGAACTCTTAGCCATATATCTGTAATGGACAATCCAAACTACCATAAACTATTGATTTTTAGTGATGCCGGCGTAATTCCTTACCCCGATCTAAAACAGAAAATTTTAATGACGGAAAATTTGATTCAGGCTGCAAAACGTTTGGGAATAGAAAATCCTAAAGTGGCGGTAATCGCGCCAACAGAACAAATTATTATTTCAATCCAGTCGTGCATGGACGGGGCAACAATTGCTAAAATGTCGGAACACGGTCAAATTGAGGGAGGAATGGTTGACGGACCAATGGCTTTGGACGTTGCACTTGATCGCCATTCCGCCGAAATTAAAGGTTTTACTTCGCCAGTAGCAGGTGATGCTGATTGTTTGCTTTTTCCAAATATTGATGCAGCAAACGTGTTTTACAAAACCAACTCAAAACTATGTAATGCCGAAATGTCGGGTATTATTGCCGGGGCTAAAGTTCCTGTGGTAGTGTCATCACGCGGTGACAGTGAAAAAACCAAATTAAATTCAATAGCACTTGCTTCATTGTTAAGTTGAATAATGCATAAAATCCTGGCCATAAATCCCGGTTCAACCTCAACAAAATTTGCCGTTTATTTTAATGAGAATTGTGTGTTAAAAAAGACAATCCGTCATTCACTCAATGATCTTATTAATTATGAAAATATTATCGACCAGTTTGATTTCAGGAAAGGGTTGATAATTGACGCCCTTGTTGAAGAAAAAATAGAAATCGATTCGATAAAATATATTATTGGAAGAGGCGGATTGACTTATCCGGTGGAATCGGGAGTTTATCATATAAACAACATAATGTTGAAACATGTTCGTGAAGGAGTTTTGGGGCAACATGCAAGCAACCTCGGTCCACTACTCGCGGATTACATTGCTTTACAAATACCAAATGCCCGGGCTTTTATTGCCGACCCGGTTGTAACCGATGAACTTGAAGAAATCGCGCGGGTTGCGGGAAACAAACATTTCTCACGACTATCGATTTTCCACGCCCTCAACCAAAAAGCCACAGCACGAAAACACGCAAAAAAAGCAGGCAAAAAGTACAACGAAATGCGTTTGATAATTGCCCATTTAGGAGGCGGCATTTCGGTAGGTGCGCACAAAAATGGGAGGGTGATTGACGTAAACAACGGCTTGAATGGCGAAGGCCCATTTAGTCCAGAACGATCCGGAACATTACCCGCTGCTCAATTAATAGACATTTGTTTCAGTGGAATTTATTCAAGAGCTGAAATAGACCGCATGGTTTTGGGCGAGGGGGGTTATGTAAGTTATCTTGGCACCAACAACGCCAAAGAAGTGGAAGACAGGGCAGCGGTGGGCGATGAAGATGCAGCTTTCATCCAGAAAGCACTTTTCTACCAAACTGCTAAAATCATTGGCGAAATGGCCACCGTGCTTGAGGGAAAAGTTGATGCCATATTGCTCACAGGCGGTCTTGCTTATAACTCAAACCTCGAAAATTATATTAGAATAAAAGCTGGTTTTATCGCTCCAGTATTTTCATATCCCGGCGAAGATGAATTAGAGTCACTCGCATTGAACGCTCTTAGGGTTGCCCGCGGCGAAGAAGTTGTGAAAGAATATTTGGGTTGAAAACCTTTTGACTCCCCAAAAACCTGCCAGCGTCCACAACACCTGACAGCGTTTTTAGTAATGGGACAAAAAAAACATAAATATTTTTAGTCGGAAGCACTTCTAAAGTTCCTTTTCAAACTACTGAAAATTAGTAACCTACACCTCGTTTTTATGTAGATTATGTTTTTAAACATGAGAATAAAAAAATGAAATTAACTTGGAAAATTTGTTGGTTTGCATATTTAATTTATTTTCGTGCAATCGATTGCTTTTTTTAAAACGAATAAAACTAAATTAACCATGGGAAGACATTTTGTAATCTTTTTTGTGCTTCTAAGTATTGGTTGTTCTAATCAAAATAAACAAGGTGCAAATCCGAACTTTATTTCTCACATTTCTCAACAAATGGATTATGCTGTTCAACTTGCAGATCAGGCAAAAGATAGTGTTTTGCTTTCTCCGCGAACCATTGAAAATGGCAAATTAAAACTGGTTCGTGTCCGCGACTGGACCAGTGGTTTTTTTGCCGGCAATTTATGGATGGTTTACGATTTAACTGGTGATGAAAAATGGAAAGAAAAAGCACTTGAATATACATTGCCACTTGAGCAGGAACAATGGGATGGCGGAACTCACGATCTTGGTTTTAAAATGTTCAACAGTTTTGGAAAGGCATATCAGTTTACCGGAAACGAAATTATAAAAAAGTTGTCATTCAGTCGGCAAAAACTTTGGCAACAAGGTTCAATCCAAAAGTTGGCTGCATCCGTTCGTGGGATCACAATGCAGACAAATGGGACTTTCCTGTGATTATCGACAATATGATGAACCTTGAAATGTTGATGTGGGCCGCTAAAGAAACCGGAAATGATACGCTAAGGCAAATTGCCATTTCACATGCGCAAACAACAGCAAAAAATCATTTTCGTGATGATTATTCATCATACCATGTTATAGACTACAATCCTGAAACGGGCGAAGTAGAAAACCGGAATACACACCAGGGATATTCTGATGAAAGTGCCTGGGCACGCGGGCAGGCATGGGGACTTTATGGTTTTACCATGATGTACCGCGAAACCGGAATGGAGGAATTTTTGGATCAGGCTGAAAAAATTGCCGGGTTTATTTTAAAACAAAAGGGAATAAAAGAAGGGCAGATACCCTATTGGGATTTTAACGCTCCCAATATTCCAAATGAACCATACGATGCCTCTGCGGCAGCAATTATTGTTTCGGCCCTTTACGAATTAAGTGCATATTCAAAAAATGCAAACGAATACAAAGAAGTTGCCAATCGGCTGTTAGATACTTTATCGTCGCCGAATTTTTTAGCAAATGTTGGCGAAAACGAGGGATTTTTATTGAAACATTCAACGGGGCACCTGCCTGGTGGATCAGAAATAGATGTCCCATTGGTTTACGCTGATTATTACTTTTTGGAATCAATCATTAAAAAGAAAAATATGGAGAAAAACAAATCAGAAAAAAACTAAACCGTTACACAATTATTTTTATTAAAAATTATCAATTATTTACCTAAAACTATTTTTTTATGAAAAACAAAAATGGAATTAAAAAAGCAAGTTGCTTTTTAATGCTATGTTTCTTTTTCGTTGTGGTTAGCATGGGTGCTTATGCCCAGAAAACAGTAACGGGAAAGGTTGTTGAAGAAGGCGGGGGACCATTACCTGGTGTCACTGTAATTGTTAAAGGTACAACTACAGGTACTGTTACCGGGATGGATGGTGATTACAGTCTTCAGAATGTAGCAGATGATGCTACTTTGGTTTTTTCATTTGTGGGAATGACACCGCAAGAAGTTAAAGTAGGAAACCAAAGTATAATCAACATTAATTTTGCAGCAGAAACTATTGGATTGGATGAAGTGGTTGCCATTGGGTATGGTACGCAAAAAAAACGCGATGTTTCATCAGCCATTTCTTCAGTTAGTTCAGAAACCTATAAAGATAGGCCAGTTAGTAATTTTGCACAAGGTATTAAAGGAAACGTCGCCGGGGTTGTAATTTCGAATAACAACGCCGCACCTGGCGGCGGGTCAAATATCGTTATTCGTGGGATAAGTTCGGTAAACGCGTCGAATGCTCCGCTTTATGTCATTGACGGGCAGCCACTTCCTGATAGCTATAGCAAAACCGAATCGCCTATAAACTTCATCAATCCTGCTGATATTGAGTCTATTGAGATTTTGAAAGATGCGGCATCGGGAGCCATCTATGGAACTAGGGCAGCGAATGGGGTTGTATTGATAACAACCAAACGCGGGCAATCGGGCAAACCTAAAGTTGGTGTAAAGGTTAGTTATGGTGTGCAAAATGCCCTTCGAAAAATGGATGTACTAAACAGCGAAGATTTCATTCAATTTTACGAAGAGTCAAGAGAAAACGCCTATGTAGTAGAAGATCCCAATTTTGGAACAAACGATCCCAATGCTGTATTATGGTCGCGATCTGATCCGTACGATGTAAGAATAGAAAACTGGAAAAAATATTCGTCACAAAAAGGTGGATTTAGCGATCCCAACACAAAACTGCCTCGTTGGTTTACAGTTACTGATACCACAAAAGCAATGGCAGCAAAATACGATACAGACTGGCAGGATGCACTGTTTAAAACAGGAAATGTAACCGACGTACAACTCTCCTTAAGCGGTGCCAACGATAATATTAACTATTACATATCGGGTGGCTATTACAAAAACAAGGGTATTATAGAAAATACAAGTTACGACCGCTTCTCCTTCCGAAGCAATGTTGAAGCGAAAGTTAATGAGTGGTTAACCGTTGGCTTCAATCTTGCTCCTATGCTGGAAAACACCAGTGTGTTGGCCAATTCCGAAAGTACCGATGCCAATTACAATCCACTTGTTTCAGCAGCTTTTCATGTTCCCATATTCCCGACGCATAACGATGACGGAACATTATTCTACACCGGACAGGAATTAGATAGCCCCTGGGATTGGAACGTTGCCTTTATGGTAAACCCTTTAAACCAACTGTCAATAACCGATGTAAGGAAAACCGCGCGTGTGACCAGCAAACTGTATACCGACATTAAGTTTTTTAAAGGTCTTGTATTAAAATCTGCATTCCATCATGATTATCGCGATAGAAATCGTGACTATTTTTTGCCCAGCTATGTGCCAGCCAGTCCTAACAATCCTACGTCTCGAAACAGAGGTATAAGTGACCGGTCAACACGGCAATATTGGGATTTTCAGTCGTATTTAAATTATAACAAGATCATTGGGGAACATAATATTAATGCTATGGTCGGTGTTTCATTCGAGGAAACCAGTTTCAGCTCGAATTACATAGATAAACTTGACTATCCGCACAATTTGATTCCCACACTCAACCAGGCAACTACTGTTTTAGATCAACAAGATGATGCCCGTTCCAACAAATCATCGGAAAGTATGATTGGAACTTTTGCAAGGGCAAGCTACAATTACATGGGTAAATATTATCTTACAGGTTCGGTTCGTCGTGATGGTTCTTCGAAGTTTGGCCCGGAGAATAGATGGGCAGTATTTCCTTCTTTCTCACTTGCCTGGCGCATATCGGATGAAAGTTTTATGGATATTTTCTCCCCTTATTTAAGTGACTGGAAACTGAGAAGTGGCTGGGGTAAAATTGGCAATTCCGGAATTTCAAACTATCTCTATGCCTCAACCCTTGCAGCAAGTTCGTACCTGTTTGATAAAGGTTCTGCCATTGCACCTGCCTATTACAGTAACAAAATTTCCAACAATCAACTTGGGTGGGAAACAACGACTGATTTTGGCATAGGGACTGACATAAGTTTTTTTGAGTCAAGAGTTAACTTAACGGTTGATTATTTTGACAGGAAAACCAATGATATGCTTTTTAGTTTGCCCTTACCTGCCACAACAGGTTTCGGGAGTGTTATGCTGAATATGGGATCTATGAAGAACAGGGGCTTCGAGTATTTGCTTAAAACCTTGAATTTTACCGGAAAGTTTAAGTGGAATACAACAGCAACTCTTTCGTATTACAGAAATTATGTTACCGACATTGGCAATGATAAACGACCTATCATAGACAACCTTGGATACACCACAGAAGGCCGCCCCATAGCTGACATCTGGGGAATGCTTATGTTAGGGCCTTATCGCGATTGGGAGGATGTTAAAGCATCTCCTGTTTTCAATGCTTCAAGTGCCAATGCCCGACAAAGGTCAAACCCTGGTTCGCCAAAAGCTGCCGATGTGAATGGTGATGGTGTTTTAGATGCCAAAGACAAAACTGTATTAGGTACACCAACTCCTGATTTTGTATGGGGACTTAAAAATGATTTCTCTTACGGAAACTTTGACATGTCAATCATGCTAAATGGTGTGCAGGGCGGAACAAGAATTTATACCGACAACTATAGGGATATAATGTATTATGCACAGGGTAGAACAAATACTACCTACGAATATTTTAACAATTACTGGAGGGAAGATAATCCTGATGCCAAATATCCTGCACCAAACCGAAAGAGCTACGATTCACCTCAAACCGAGGGAGGGCTTGTATTTGATGCAACATTCTTTAAAATTGAGAATGTAAATTTTGGATACAATGTACCTTCTCAATATTTAAGAAAAGCATCCATCGCATCTTTGCGGTTGTACTTAAATATTGACAATGTATTTTTAAGTGCTCCGTACCCGGGCTATAACCCTGAAAGCAATTATCAGGGAGATAATCCAAAATCTCAGGGGGTTGACCGAACCGGTGCTTATCCCTTATCAAGAGTATTTTCATTTGGTATTAATTTAGAATTATAAACCATACAATCATGACTAAAAGAGTATTAAGAATTTTTGCAATTATATGCCTGATTGTAGTTTTAGGCAGTTGTGAGAAATTTATAGAAAAATTACCGGAAGACACACTCGCGCCTGGTAGCTACTTTAACAACACAGAAGAATTGCTCACAGGTGTTTCTGGCTGTTATAAGGTTTTGCAATCTATTTATCAGCATGACAGAATGATAAGAACCGTAGCCTTTATGGGAAGTACGGCAAAAACAATTCAGTTAAACAATGTGTTCAGGCGTTTTGAGAAGTCAGTATCAGACTCTGAATCGAACATATACAATGATAACTTTTTGATGATTTCAAGGTGCAACACAATGTTAAAAATCCTCGAAAACTTTACCACCGAAATAGAGGCTGAAAAACGGGAAGTTGATGCGATGAAAGGTGAATGTCACTTTTTGAGGGGATTGGCCTATTTTAATCTTGTACGTCTATATGGCGAACTTCCGCTTGTAATTGAAGAATTTGATTCTCCAATGGACGCTTTCGGTAACGGTCGCTCAAGTGTTGACGATATATACAACAAGGCCATAATTCCTGATTTTACAAAAGCTGTAGAACTTTGTTACAAAAAAAATGCTCCGGAACTTAGCGGACAAGGAGCCAGGGCAACAAAAGGCAGCGGGTTGATGGGACTTGCCAAAGCATACTTAACTATCAATAAAACACAGGAAGCAGAGGATGTTTTAAAACGTTTAATAGTTGACAAGGAAGGTGGCGAATATGAATTGCTATCTAATATGAGCGATGTTTTTAAACCTGAGAATAAATTCAACAAGGAATCAATATTTGAAGTAAATTATAATGTAGCAGCCGGACAACCATCCTGGTTTTTTACTTTGTTACAAAACGACATTGGCTATGCCATCGGTATGTCAAGAACATCTGGTGTAATTACCACAAACAGTGTGTTGCGGGAATTTGATAAGTATGGCGAAATTAACCGTTTTTACGCAACACTTGATTCAGGTGTTGTAAACGGGGTTCCACCCATTCAGGCTTTCCCTGTTAAAATGGCACCTCCAAGAGACAAAAGGGCGGCCATTAACGATATAGGTTCAGATTACAATTTTATGGTTTACCGATATGCAGATGCCTTGTTGATGTATGGAGAAGCATTAATGAGAAACGATAAAGATGGAAAGCCGTGGATAAATATGGTAAGACAAAGGTCGGGAATGCCTAAGTTAGAAGATGATCCTATGTTTACAGAATTGGATATTTACTGGGTACTTCACGAGAGAAGAATGGAACTGCTGTGGGAAGCACACTATTACTTTGATTTAGTGCGTACCGGTAAAGCAGTGGAAATATTATCCGACATTTTAATGCGGGTCATTGATTACGATAATGTTCCCAGGAATACTCCTGTTCCTGAATATCAATTATTATTACCCATACCTACAGGAGAAATTGAAAAGGATCAATCCCTGGTTCAAAATCCTGGTTATTAACTATAAAAACAAGTTACCATGAAAAAATATAATAATATTTTCTATTGTATGTTTGCCTTCTCTTTACTGTTTGTTTCATGTTTGAAAGAAGAAATACCTTCGCCTACGGTTTCAGGAATTACCTTTTACGTATTAAATGCAGATAACAAATATGTTGAGGTGCCAAATCCGGTGGCTGGCATCCGATATACAATTGGAGTTGCCAGTGAAGCGGATATAGTTTCAATATGGCCTGGAGGGAATCGGGAAACCATAAAGAATGTTGCAGGTAAAGACTCTATCGATATTAATGGGAATGTAGTTCTTAAATCAAGTGATTATTATTCAGACTATGGTTTATTGAAGGCAAGGGGTTTAACCACTTCCTTGCATGATGAAATCGGATGGAACGCTGCATACAAATACAGCGCTCCCGGAAATTACAAAATCACCATTGTGGCAACAAATCACGGTTACGATTCAGCAGATTATGACCAGCAGGTTTTTGAGTTTGGGGTTACGATTCAATAATACATAAATAAATTTGAATTCGCGTATTCACTATTACTGAGTGAATATTTAGGTTAGTTAGATTTAATGAATGGGGCAGATATATTTCTGCCCTTTCATTTTTTCTTGACTAGCAAAATTCAATTTAAAAAATACCAATAAACTACTGTAAAATGCACCTGCTTTCGTGCTCTTTACCTGCTGGTTGTATCGAAATCAGGTGTTTTACAAATTGACTTCCAGATTAATACATTCCTTATCCTGCCTTTAACCGCCCATACCATTTTCAAAATTCATTCAATATAAATCTGAAAAAAACTCCGGACAAACAGAAATTGTACTGGAAATTTAAAAATAGCCACAGGAAAATAAAAATCAACAAAATGTTGTACAGAGAAGGCAAAATAGAAATAACATAATTCTGAAACCCAGCAATAGATTTACTATTCGGATTAAAATATGGAAGAATTTCTTTATCTGTATTTCAAATCATCTGAAAATAAGTATGATAGGCATGATTAAGCAATATACAAAGTCCTTCTTCTTTCAAAATGAAAATTATTAACAAGATTTTTAATTATAAAAAATTTGATAGATATCATTTTTTATCTATTTTCATGCAATCGATTGCTTCTGTCTTGGGAATGTGATAAGAAGCTGATAGGTAGGTGATTGTAGTTTGGATTAAAGTTTTTTCACTTACTGTTTCAAATTCTGTTTGTAAACAGAAACTGAAGTGATATCTCAGAATTCTGAAAAATGTTTCTTAAAGAGCTTTCGAAGATGAATTAAACTGATGTAACTATGGGTAAACTTTTTGTGAACTTTATTATACTTTGTGAGTTTTGGTTGTTCAAATCAAAATAAACAAGATGCAAATCCCAACATTATTTCTCACATTTCTCAGCAAATGGAATATGCTGTTCAACTTGCAAATCAGGCAAAAGACAGTGTTTTGGTTGCTCCGCGAACCATTGAAAATGGCAAATTAAAACTGGTTCGTGTCCGCGACTGGACCAGTGGTTTTTTTGCCGGCAATTTATGGATGGTTTACGATTTAACTGGTGATGAAAAATGGAAAGAAAAAGCACTTGAATATACATTGCCACTTGAGCAGGAACAATGGGATAGGCGGAACTCACGATCTTGGTTTTAAAATGTTCAGCAGTTTTGGAAAGGCATATCAGTTTACCGGAAACGAGGAATATAAAAATGTGGTTATCCAGTCGGCAAAAACATTGGCAACAAGGTTCAATCCAAAAGTTGGCTGCATCCGTTCGTGGGATCACAATGCCGACAAATGGGACTTTCCGGTGATTATCGACAATATGATGAACCTTGAAATGTTGATGTGGGCGGCTAAAGAAACCGGAAATGATACGCTAAAGCAAATTGCCATTTCACATGCGCAAACAACAGCAAAAAATCATTTTCGTGAAGATTATTCATCATACCATGTCATAGACTACAATCCAGAAACGGGCGAAGTAGAAAACCGGAATACACACCAGGGATATTCTGATGAAAGTGCCTGGGCACGCGGGCAGGCATGGGGACTTTATGGTTTTACCATGATGTACCGCGAAACCGGAATGGAGGAATTTTTGGATCAGGCCGAAAAAATAGCCGGGTTTATTTTAAATCAAAAAGGGATAAAAGAAGGACAAATTCCCTACTGGGATTTTAACGCGCCCAATATTCCAAATGAACCATATGATGCCTCTGCGGCAGCAATTATTGTTTCTGCATTGTATGAACTAAGTGCATATTCAAAAAATGCAAACGAATACAAAGAAGTTGCCAATCGGCTGTTAGATACTTTATCATCGCCAGATTTTTTGGCAAATGTTGGCGAAAACGAGGGATTTTTATTGAAACATTCAACGGGACACTTACCACACAATTCGGAAATTGATGTTCCGATAGTGTATGCTGATTATTATTTTTTAGAATCAATCATTAAAAAGAAAAATATGGAGAAATGAACAGATGAAAAATACTTAAACCAACTATACAAAATTTTATTAAACATTTATTATTAATTATTTACCTAAAACTATTTTTTTATGAAAAACAAAAATGGAATTAAAAAAGCAACCCGCTTTTTTATGATGTGTTTCTTTTTCGTTGCTGTGAGTATGGGTGCTTATGCCCAGAAAACGGTAACGGGAATAGTTGAAGATGATGGGGGAGTCCCACTGCCTGGTGTATCGGTAATTATTAAAGGGTACAGCCACAGGGGTAGCAACTGGAATTGATGGGGAATTTTAGCCTTGCTCAGCGTGTGACTCCCGAAACAGTATTGTTATTTTCTTTTGTAGGTTTTGAACCTCAGGAAATAGCAGTTGAAAATCACGCAAGTTTCAATGTAACATTAGTTCCTTCATCGATTGGATTGGATGAAGTTGTAGCCATAGGTTACGGTACACAAAAGAAAACAAATCTTACCGGTGCAGTTGCAGCAGTCAAAATTGACGAAAAAATGACAAGCAGGAATCTGAGTAACGTTTCATCCGGTTTATCAGGTATGTTACCTGGTCTTTCGGTGAGTCAGAATTCGGGAATGGCCGGTAAGAATGATGTTACTATGTTAGTAAGGGGGCTTGGTTCTACAAACAATGCCAACCCACTTATTGTGGTTGACGGAATGCCAGATGTTGACATCAATCGCTTAAACATGAACGACATTGAAAGTGTTTCGGTTTTAAAAGATGCAACTTCATCGGCAGTTTATGGTTCACGCGCAGCAAATGGTGTAATTTTAATTACTACAAAATCTGGTAAGGGAATGGAAAAAGGGAGGATAAATTATTCAAGCGTTTTTTCATTGGAACACCCTACAAAAGCCTATGATTTTATGGCAGATTATCCAAGGGCGTTAACACTACATCAAGCCAATTCATCTGTTAACACACTACGATCCAATCTTCTTTTCAAAGATGGCACAGTTGATCAGTGGTTAGCTTTGGGCATGATTGATCCTTTGCGCTATCCGAACACCGATGTTTGGGATATTATTATGCGAAATGGCCAAGTCCAAAATCATAATGTATCAGCATCAGGTGGTAACGAAATCTCAAATTTCTTTATTTCCGTTGGTGTAATGGATGAACAGGGTTTACAAATTAACAACGATTATACCCGTTACAATGGTCGATTTAGTTATGACTATAAAGTGCGCAAAAATATGAATGTAGGTGCTAAGTTTGCAGGAAACTGGTCAAAATACGTTTATGCTTTGGAAGATGGGTTCACCGACGACAACTCGGAGAATACTGCAGGATTCGATATGCAATATGCAATATCCGGTATTACCCCTTATGATCCTGCAACTGGATTATTTGGAGGAACCATGGCGTATAGCGAAGATCCACAGGCATACAGTCCATATATGTTGTACCAGCAAAACCTGAACCGCCAAAATCGTCAGGAAGCGAATGTAAGCGCTTATTGGGACTGGACTCCATTCAAAGGATTTACAGCCCGTGTGGATTATGCTATAAATTATTACAATCAATTCCGTTATACAGCCGCTACACCAACCCGGTCATATAATTTCCAAACTGATTCTTATGGTTCGAGAATTTATTATGGAGATAACTCGGGTGTGGGAAATTATACAAATACAGGATACAAAACACAGGTTAACGGAAGGATTGACTACAATTTTACAATTGCAGATAATCATGAATTCAGTGCCTTGTTTGTTTACAGTGAAGAATATTGGTACAACCGCTATCAAATGAGTTCGAGGAATGACAGGTTGCATCCATCACTCCATGAAATTGATGCTGCACTTACCGATATTCAGGGAACTGGCGGAAATTCAAACGAAGAAGGATTGAATTCATACATCGGTCGCCTTAATTATGCTGCTTTCAACAAATATCTTTTTGAAGCCAATTTCCGGTACGACGGTTCTTCTAAATTCTTGGATGGCAGTCGTTATGGATTTTTCCCATCAGCTTCTGTTGGTTGGAGATTTACCGAAGAAGAATTTTTGAAATCTTTTACTGATAAATTCCTCAGCAACGGAAAATTCCGTGCTTCTTATGGAAGTCTCGGAAATAACAGCGGAGTTGGTCGGTACGAGCAGCAGGAGGTTCTTGACTCATCGCCATATATGATCGGTGGGGCTATTCAAAAAGGTTTTGTTTATCAACAAATGGTTAACCAAAATCTATCATGGGAATCCACTTATGTATTCAATGTTGGTCTTGACCTTGGATTTTTAAATAGTCGTTTAACTGCTGAGATTGACTATTATGATAGATTAACAAAAGATATGTTGCGGCCTTCTGATATGTCACTTCTGTTAACCGGAGCCTATAATGCACCACGCCAGAACATTGGCGAATTACGAAACCGAGGAATTGAAGGCAACTTTAACTGGAAAGACAGAGTTGGAAGTTTGAATTATTCAGTCAATCTAAACGGTTCATACAATAGAACTGTACTGGAAAAATGGAACGAATTCCTTGGAAAAGGTTGGGTATTCCTGAATATGCCATATCATTATGTATATACTTATGAAGATATGGGAATTGCACAAACATGGCAGGATGTTTATAATGCTACCCCTCAAGGTGCATCACCTGGCGATATTCTTCGGAAAGACTTAAATGGCGATGGAAGAATAACTGCGGAAGACAAAAAAGCAGAAACAAATGTGCAACGTGACAGGCCCACAACAAACTACGCAATGAATTTAGCGGCTGAATGGAAAGGGATTGACGTTTCGTTGTTGTTACAAGGTGCTGCCGGAAGAAAAACTTATTGGTTAAATATTTACAATAACGTAAACTTTGGGAACTCTCGGTATGCATCAACCTGGGATCATTGGAATGAACCCTGGAATTGGGAAAACCGTGAAGGTGAATGGCCCCGCTTAGGAGGAAACGCAAATAGGGAAGAAACTACGTTTTGGTTAGATAATCTTGCATATTTGCGCTTTAAAAATGTACAACTGGGATATACTCTTCCAAGTAATTTGGTGCAAAGAGTGGGTATAGTTTCAGTAAGGATTTACGGTTCGGCAGAAAACATTGGTACAATTACTAAATTCAGGGGTCTCGATCCTGAAAAATTGGGCAATGCCAGCGATGCGTATCCGTTAAATAAATCTTTCTCACTCGGTATTAATATAGGAATCTAAAAAGTATGATTATGAAAAAGATAAATTCAAAAATATTATTCGCAGTATTTTTTGCAGGGCTGATACTTTTTACGGGTTCATGCACAGAAGATCTTCTTGAACAGCCTTCTACGGTGCAACTACCTGCAACAGCATTCTGGCAAACAGAAGCCGATGCTACCACTGCTCTTATGGGTGCTTATGCTGATATCCGTCCTTTGTTCGACAGAGATTATTATTTTGACGGGCAAGGTGAATACCAGAGAACCCGCAGCGGAACGGCAAGTACAGTAAATGGAGATCTCCGTCGGGGCGATGCTTATCGGGCCGATTATAACCCAAACGGTTATGGAGATAATTTTGATAATATGTTCAGATACTTATATGGCGGTGTAAACAGGGCCAATTATGTAATCGAAAATGTAACAAACATGCTTCCCACTGCATCAGAATCTTCACTGCCTGGTCTCGAAGCTATAATTGGAGAAGCAAAACTCCTACGTGGAATGGCTTATTTTAGACTTATTTCAATGTGGGGCGATGTTCCGTATTTCACAAAAATTATAAAAGATAATGCGGAAGTTGCTGATTTGTCGCGTCTTCCTATAGAGCAGGTCAAAGACTCGATAATGGCCGATTTTACCTATGCGTTCGAAAAACTACCAGTTAAAGGTTCGGCAACAGGAAGAGCCGGAAAGCCGGCAGCACTTGCTTTCAGAGGTAAATTGCAACTGTATTGGGCTTGTTGGAATAATTTTGGCTGGCCTGAACTGGATACATTTACTCCAAGTGCATCAGAAGCCAATACCGCTTATGCAGCAGCTGCAGCCGACTTTAAAGCAGTTATTGAAGACTATGGACTCAACCTTTTCCGTAATGGTGAACCTGGAGAATGGGGAGAAATGGGGCAAGCTGATGTTTTGCCAAATTACTATTACCTTTTTATCCCTTCAACAGGAAATCCAAATTCCGATGGCGAAATAATTATGGCTTTTAATCATGGAGGAACTGGTACAAACCAGGGAGAAGAATTGATGAGGGATGTTTCAGGACGTTCGCATGAAGGTTCGCAATGCTGGATTCACCCACGATATGAAATTGCTGACCGTTATCAATTGACAACCACTGGAGACTTTGCACCAAAATTAATTCCTATGGTTTCAACCGCAGCCGGAGCACGGACAGCAGAAAATTCAGCCTTGAATCCTGAAAGTTATGCCAATCGGGATTATAGGATGAAAGCTTCAATAATGTGGGATTATGAAGTAAGCCAGGGTATGTTGTCATTAAAAGCTACCGACTGGGTGCCGTTTATTTATAAAACCTGGAATGCCAATGTTGTGATTGATGGGAAAACCTATATAAGTTATAATACAGATGGTTGTAACTCGGGATATGTGTACAGGAAATTTCTACGAAACTACGCCGGACAAGGCCGAAGTGATGGCGATTATAATTGGCCTGTTATGCGTTTAGCTGATGTTTTCCTTATGTATGCCGAAGCAACAAATGAAATAAACGGGCCACAGGCCGATGCAATCGAACTTGTAAACAGGGTGCGACATAGAGGTAATTTGCCCGAGCTAAGTGCGGAAAAAACTGCGGATAAAGCAAGTTTCTTTGCAGCTATTGAGCAGGAACGTATTGTTGAATTGCTTGGCGAAGGACAAAGATCTTTTGATTTAAGACGTTGGCGGGCTATCGAAAGAGTTTGGGTACCACCTTATGATGGCAATGGAGTTTGGCGGATTGATACACAAGCTGCAAATCAACAGCGTTATTTCCAGAATGCGTCGGAACTGACATATCAGCAATGCTATATATTCAGGATTCCGCCAAGTGAACGTGAACGAAATCCGAACCTGACTCAAAATAAACCATGGTTATAGGAAATAGAAATTTGATAAATTTAGAAATGATTCACATGAAAAAGTATATAATATTAATATCCGCATTTTTATTCATAGTTACATTATGGGTGAGATGTACCGATTTCCCGGTTGATGAGGATGGATTGCTGATAACGGACCGAGCTGAATGTTATGTCAGTAATTTCGATTTGCTGGGAAAAGATTATCAGACCGTCAGGACAAAAGCTCCAGAAATTGATACTCTGGCACAAACTATCAATATAGAAGTTTTTTATGGAACCGACTTAAAAAACCTTTGGCCTCAGTTTAGTTTGATCACTGATGCTAAGTTGGATCCTAAAATCACAAGCTTTGTCGATTTCTCTGATTTGTCCAATCCTAAGCAGTGGACTGTGATTTCTGGAAACCGTGAGATTAGGAAGATTTATACAGTTAACTTAACAATTCAGTCAAAACCTTAAAATATAATAAATATGAAAACGAAATATTTTAATTTGGCGTTTTTACTGGTTTTGGTGGTATTCTTTATTTCTTGTAAAGATGAAGAATATGCTCTTCCAGAAGCAAAAACTGAACTGCAAAACGACTGTATAAAAAGATCAATTGGTCCAAATGTGGTAGGAATGGACATCGAGTTTGTTTATGCAATGGCAATGGGGTATGATGCAGGTAATATTACTTCTGCCCAGGTTGAAGCATCAATTGCCGGGGCAGCCGGAACATTCATTGAAAACAGATCGTTCTACACCAATTCAAGTGGAATTGATGTTCCAATAACTATTGGTGATCCTTCTGTGACCAACGGTACAAAAACAGAGGTGGTTTTCACAAAAGATACATGCGCCGCGGCTTTGAGGTATTATTATATGATTCCGGAGGAGGCAAAAGGCAAAGAAGTTTCATTTACTTTTTCTGCCAAAGCAAGTACCGGTGAAACTGTTACCTACACTATGGGGCCATACATGGTTGGCAAAACCGATATGAAAATGGATTTGGTTTTGAGCGACAACAATAACATGTACCTCTCTATTGCTGACCTGGCAGTTTACAACGCAGCAGATGCAGCAGCCAATGCAGCCAAAATTGACCTTGTTTATTTGTATAGGGCAATTACTGGTATCAGCTTTTTGCACAGCTTGGTTTCTCCAGCTTCAAATCCGGAGTATCTTCCTGATGTTACCTTACCAGCAGGTGTTTCAAACAGCACTAAATTCGTAAAAACATATGGTTTACGAGACAGGCATTTGGCTCGCTTACAGTATGGTATTTACATTGACGATGTCGATTTCGAACAAGTTGATTTTACCGGTGTACCGGATTATGGCATCAATATGAAAGTAGAATCGGGAGCTTGGGTGGAAACAGCAGATGGAAAATACCGTGCTTATATTTTTGTCAACAAGGTAGATAACGGCAAAAAGGAAATGACTGTTAGTATAAAACGTTATACAATGAATTAATTAAATTATATATGTTTTAATCTTATAAAAGCCGTAATCTGTCAGTTGACGGATTACGGCTTAATTTTTTTTGTAACCGTTTTTGATTATGGTTTTTGGTATAAATTGAATTTGTATAAAATGAAATCAATTAAAATAAATCTGATTTTTTTTATTCTGTTGTTGCTGGTCGAAGTATCAACATCACAGTCGCTAGTTCATCCTGGAATCCACCAAACCCGCGAGGATATGGACTATATGAAACAACAGGTTTTAAAAGGGGAACAACCATGGAAAAATGCGTTTGACAGTTTATTGGCAAATACCAGACTTGAAATTTGAAGTTGAAGCTTATACGCATGTTTTGCGCGGTCCATACGGAAAGCCAAATATTGGCGGCAACGATTTATCTTTAGGTTCAAAACTTGCATACAATTGTGCATTGCTTTGGTATATAACCGGTGAAAAAAAGTATGCCGAAAAGTCCATTGAAGTATTAAATAAATGGTCTCCAGTTTTGTGGGATTTCGATTATAATGATGCCAAACTACTGGCTGCCTGGACAGGGCATCAACTTTGCAATGCAGCCGAAATCCTGAGAACTACAGATTCTGGATGGAAAACAGAGGATCAGGAAAAATTCAGTAACATGCTGATGACAGTATATTATCCGTTAATCAGGTACTATTTTCCAAAAGCTAACGGCAACTGGGACGGGGCAATCATCCATACAATTCTTGCAATCGCAGTTTATACTGATAACCATGAAATGTTCGACAACGGCATCAACCATATTTTATACGGACCGGTAAATGGCAGCATTTTTAAATATATCTGGCCAAGTGGTCAGTGCCAGGAAACCATGCGCGACCAGGGACATGTTCAACTTGGATTGGGCGAATTTGCGGGAGCTGCGCAAATTGCATGGACACAGGGAGTTGATTTGTTCTCGCTGGCAAATAACCGCATTGCACTTGGATTTGAATATACAGCTAGCTTTTTACTTGGAGAAATGCCTCATTCATATGGTAAAGTATCCGAACGGGCAAAAACGCTGAGGGACGATTACGAAGTAGTGTACCGTCATTATGTTTCTCAGGGAATTGAAGTTCCGTTTACAAAAACAGCCGCCGATTCTGTTCGTTCAAAAGCAACGGTAAGTGTACTTACAGCTTTTAGGGCTCCAACTGAAAAATCTATTATTTCAAAGGGCAAACCTGAACCTTCAAAAATTGCGTGGCCTGCAGGTGCGCTGGAAAAATCTTTAGCAAAAATTCCTGATAATGCTCTTATTGTGAATCCCGGAGAATCAATTCAGGATGCACTGAAAAAAGCTTCTACACAAAAAGGTTGGGTATTTTTAACGGCCGGAATTCATAAAATATCTGATAAACTTGAGATTCCTTCCGGAATTAATATTTCAGGAGAAGGTCAGCAAACAGTAATTTTTCTTGAACCTGACGCAGGTCGCGATGCAATTGTAAACGCAGTAAGCGACATGAGTAACGTTACCATTCGCGATTTGGTGATTGAAGGTGCAATAAGTCCGGATACAGGGACCGACCCAAATAGCAGGCGGTCATTTCGCAGTTCGGCAAACCGCGGAGGTATTATGTTTTTAGGTCAATTTGAAGGTGAAATGGAAAATATTGTTTTGCAAAATATTACAGTTCGAAATTGCACTTATAATGGAGTTTTTATTAGTGGCGCTGAAAATGTAAAGATTCTGAACTGCGATTTCAGCGAAAATGGTTCCGACGTGGTTCCCGGTCCAAAACTTCAGCACAACCTGCTCCTTTCGCATTGCGTAAATTTTGAAGTGAATGATTGCAGGCTGGTTACTTCTCCGTTTGGCTGTGGTGTTGCGTTAACTGCTTGCAAAACCGGTAAAATTCGAAATTGCGAAATCGCTCGAAATGCACATTATGGTTGTCTGTTAACCGAATCGTCTGGGATTTCGGTAGTTGGTTGTTTAATTGAGAACAACGACAAAAGTGGCGTAATGGCTGAGTTTTTATCGCGGGGTTCTGAAAACATTGAATTGTCAGGCAACCTGATTCATTACAACAACGGATATGGAATTGAATCATATTCATCTGAAAATATTAAAACTGAGGGCAATACTTTAAACGGCAATTCAAAACCAGAACAACAAAAAATAAGTAGTGAGAAATATATTATAATGCAATAAATTTTTAATCTAAAACCACCTGAAATGAAATCTAAAATTAGTTTAATCATCAGTCTGCTTTGTTTGGTAATTCTGTTTCCGGCAAAAGCACAGGAAAAAAAAATCCCAAAACTCGAAAACCCAATAACAGTTCAATATTTGAAAAAAAACCTGTTAAAATCACAGCCGCGATTAGTGCTTAATTCAACTGTCGAAAAAGAGCTGAAAAAGAAACTTAAAACCGATCCTGTAACTCAAAATCTTTACAAATCTATTAAGCAAAATTCAGTTGAAATTCAGAAAGAACCATTGCTTGAAAGAAAACTCGAAGGCCGACGTTTGCTTGGAGTTTCGCGCGAAATGCTTTACCGCATGAATATTTTGGGAATGGTTTACAGGATTGAAAAAGACCCAAAAATTCTGGCCCGCATAAACGATGAAGTTCTCTCGGTTTGCAACTTTTCCGACTGGAATCCTTCACATTATCTTGACGTTGCAGAAATGTCTATGGCTGTGGCTTTTGCACTCGACTGGACGGCAGGGAAACTTCCAAAATCAACCATCGAACAGGCTAAAACTGCATTAATAGAAAAGGGGATTAAACCCAGTTGGCCTGAAAGTGGTGAACAACCAGGTTGGGCTTATGGCCATAACAACTGGAACCAGGTTTGCAACGGTGGAATGATTGCCGCATCCATTGCAATTGCCGAAAAAGATCCGGAACTGGCGGCAAAAACTATCAGCCGCGCTTTGGATGGAATGACTTCCGCTTTAGTACAATACAGTCCCGATGGCGTTTATCCTGAAGGTTCAACGTATTGGGGTTACGGAACAAGTTTCTCGGTGGTAACTTCAGCTATGTTGGAAAGCGCTTTCGGAACTGATTTTGGAATTGCGGACTACCCCGCATTTAAAAAGAGCGCTGTTTACAGGTATTTAATGAATACGCCTTCCGGTTGGTATTTCAACTTTGCTGATTGCGGCGATAAACGAAGCGAAAGCGGTGATATAATTCTCGCCTGGTTTGCCACAAAAACCGGGAACAAAGAGTTCTTCGAAAAAGAACGCTTTTTAAGTCCGGCAAATAACGACGATGAACTTTCCCGTTTGGCTGGTGCCGGTTTGGTGTGGGTTTCGCAGTTCGAAGAAAAAGCTGATACAAAAATGCCAACTGTCTGGAAAGGAGATGGTTCGAACCCAATTGTAGTTTTTAAAGGAAATGAAAACGACCCGCACAATTATTATTTCGGTGGAAAAGGCGGACGTGCCACCACAAGTCATGGAAACATGGATGCAGGTTCATTTATTTTTGAGTTGAACGGTGTTCGCTGGAGCATCGATCCGGGAAATCAGAATTACAACACACTTGAACAAGCTGGTTTCGATTTATGGAATAGCAGCCAAACCGGCCAACGCTGGACTTTACTCACCAAAAATAATTACGGTCACAGCACAGTAACAGTAAACGATTCCTTGTTTTTCAATAACGGTTTTGCGCCTCTTCTCAATTTTAAAGATGGAAATAATCCTGAAGCAACTTTTGATTTAACAGCAGTTTACGGAGATAAAATTAAAAGTGCAAAACGCACTTTTCTGAAAGACAGCCCGACGTCAATCGTAATTGAAGATAATATCGAAACAAACGACAATACAAAACTAATTACCTGGCAAATGATGACAACAGCTGATATTGAAATCGTTAAAGGCGGCGCAATCCTGAAACAGGATGGTAAAACATTGAAACTTGAAAATTTGACGCACCCCGAATTGGCTCTTTCTGTAGTTTCGTTATATCCGGCTCCGCTCGAACTCGACCGGCAAATTGAAGGCTTGAAACGCATCGAAATCCGAATACCAGCCTGGACTGTGGAAAACGGAAAGGGAATGTTGAAAGTGAGATTATCAGGAGAATAAGTAAAAAATGAATTGGAATACAGATGACTGAGATTGATCTGATTTAATCCGATTTTTATCTGCGGGAAATCGGTAAATTCAATGTCATCAGTGTTCCTACTAAATTTCAAATGGAAACATTCGGGAAATAATAGCACATTATCGAAAATTGAATTCAAATTAAACCATATTACTATGAAAATTTTCTTAAATCTACCAGTTGTTCTTTTTCTTATCTTCCTTAACACATACGCATCTTGCGCCGACTCTGATATCGAAATCATAAAAAAAAGGGTTGTTGGTGAGGTGATGAAACCTGCAGTTGACGATGCAAAAATTGAAACGCTAATAAAAACTTTTAAGGATGATGGAACGTGGCAGGGAATAAATTACGAAGATGTTTCACGCGAGGGTTTTGAAAATGAGATTCATTTGCAAAACATGGTACTTTTGGCACGCGCCTATAAAACCAAATCATCAAATTATTACAAGAATAAAAAAGTAAAAAGTATTATCGAATCGGCGCTTAAAAACTGGGTCGATCATGATTATTTCTGCGAAAACTGGCATCCCAATCAAATTGGAACAACAGGAAATTTGGTGGCTGTAATGTTAATGGTGGGTGATGAATTGCCAAAAGAACTGGTTGAAAAGGCACAGCCGATAATTGGTCGTGCCAATCTGAATGCATCGGGTGCCAGGCCAAGCGGCGACCGCATAAAAATTGCCGGAATATTGGCTAAAAACCTCCTTTTTACTGGTGATTACAAACAATTTGCCGAGGTTGTAAAAGTAATCGAGGGAGAAATTAAATCGGTTGACTGGATTGGTGCAAAATACGGTTACAGTTATTTCAGGATGGAAAGCGGGTTGGGTACAAAAAAATATGAAGGACGGACAATTCAATACGATAAAAGTTTTCATCACCGCATCGATGGAGTGAACAACACACTTTCTTATGGCACGGGTTACGCCCAGGCTTTTGTAGAGTGGGCTGTTTATACCAACGGTACTCAATTCGCTTTTTCCGATGAAAAAAAGGAACAATTGGTTGACTATTTTCTCGATGGAATTTGTAAAATGTCGGTTTACGGAAAATATCCTGACTTTGGAGCCAAAAACCGCAGTATAAGCAGGGCAGGAGCTTTGCGCGCTTACAATGCAAAAATGGCTGAAAATCTTTTACAATCAACAAATTACAGGAGAAACGAAATTCAGGAAATAGCTGATATTATTAATGAGAACAAAAAACCGACACTTTCACACGCTACATTTTACTGGAATACCGAACATTTTTCCTTTCAACGGCCTGATTGGTTTGCTTCAGTCAGAATGTTTTCAACCCGTAATTACAACATGGAAGTGCCATACAACAGCGAAGGTTTGTTAAACCATCACAGGGGTGACGGCACAAACCACATTTCGAGGACTGGCGCAGAATATTACGATATTGCACCTGTTTTTGATTATCAGAAAATACCGGGTACAACCATCATGCAAAAGCCCGATATGCCTGCTCCTGATGAAATTCAAAAACTGGGTTTAACTGATTTTGTGGGTGCAGTTACCGATGGTTTTTATGGCGCTGCGGCATTCGATTTTAAAAGTCCGCACGACCCGCTCTGTGCCAGAAAAGTCCTGGTTCTTTTTCGATAATGAATATGTTTGTCTTGGCGCCGGAATTTCTGCCAGAGGTGAGTTGCCGGTTGTTACCACTCTCAACCAGTGTTTGTTGAAAAGTGAAGTAACGGTTTCAGCAAAAAATAAAAAATCGGTAATTGCACGCAATGAAAAAGAATATGAAAATGTGGACTGGGTTTTTCAGGATGGAATTGGATACGCATTTCCAAACCCAACAACTGTTAATATTCGAAATATGGAAACTATCGGTTCTTGGTGGTTAATTAACAAACAAAACGATTCTCCAAAAGACGAAGTTAAACTTGATGTTTTTAAACTCTGGCTAAACCATGGCGAAAGACCTTCGGAGGAATCGTATGAATATATTGTTGTACCGGCAACTTCGGTAGAAAAAATGGAACAAAACAATTCAAAAAACAATGTTGTTATATTATCGAATACTCCCGAAATTCAGGCTGTTAAAAATACGGCATTAAATATTTGCCAGCTTGTTTTTTATAAAGCCGGACTTATTCAAATTTCTGATGAACTGACCTTGGTTTCCGATAATCCCGGTATAATAATGCTAAAAATGGAAGGTGAGAAAATTAGTGAAATTTCTGTTTCTGATCCGAACCGGGATTTGGGAAAATTTCATTTTTCAGTTTCTGAAAAAAATTCAAAAACAAGGTGAAAATTATGTAACAAGATGGAATGAGAAAGATGAATTTTCTGAAATTACAATCGATTTACCATCTGGCAACTATACCGGTCAAAGTGTGACAATTAAATTGTGATAAAAACTCCAAAAGAGTTAAAAGTGAATAACCCCGGCTTTCAAGCCGGGGATTACGAATAACTGAAAAACAAGGCTCATCAACGACCACTCAAAAACGAGCGAAAATTGCATGAGCCGCAAAACGAAGAATAACTGAAAAACAAGGCTCATCCACGACCACTCAAAAACGAAGGAAAATTGCATGAGCCGCAAAACGAAATGCTGATAAAATGAACTAATAACAACTAATACGATATAAAATGACGAATCAAAAACAGTGTCACCTTAATTTGTTTCTTGTATTTTTCTTTTTGACGAATCTGGTTTCAGCCCAGATTACAAAATCTGATATTGATAATGCAATCAACATTTCCCAGCTTAAACATCCATACTTATATTTTTCAGAAGAAGACAAACCCGCACTTTTGGAAAGAATAAAAACCCAAACTGATTGCAATAATGTATTTAAAAAACTAAAAGCCCAGGCAAACATGTGGCTTGCAATGCCAGTCGATAACAATATTCCTGTTCAGGGTAAAAATACCCGTGCCGGCTGGTCAGATGCTGATAACAACGGTAAATATTCAAAATATTACAGTACCAATATCAACAATGCTTTTTACCTTGCTTTTTTGTACCAGTTAACCGGCGAGCAAAAATACGCCAACAAAGCTTTTGAGTTTGCAGATGCTTTTTGCGAACTCACAACCTGGACACAGCGTGCTCACGAATTCCCTGTTATCTATTCGCGGATTATGCCGTGGAATGTTTCCGATGACCAGGTAAACTTTAATTTCGACCATTACAACGGCGATGCCGGACGGATGATGGCCGCTGTTTACGACTGGTTGTACAACGGGTTGAACGTCGCCCAGCGCGACAGGATTCGTGGCGCATTAATCGAAAAAGTGGTTACCCGGGTTCGTGGCGATTATGAATTTCATTGGTGGGCAACTGCCTACCGTTGTAACTGGTGCGGGGTTTGCAATTCGGGCGTTGGATTGACAGGATTAACTCTTTTAACTGAAAATCCGCAACTGACTGATATTGTTGCCGAATCGTACAACCGGATTAATAGCATGTTTAGTGAACTTGGCGTTGATGGTGGCTGGCAGGAAGGCGGTGGTTACTGGAATTACGGTGTACATACTTCAACATTTTTTGCCGATGCTTTAAAACGGGCTACAAAAGGAAAATATAACCTTTTTGAAAACGAAAGGCTGAAAAATAATCCAGCCACTTTTCCATTGTATATTTCCTTGCCGGGTAATAAATCTCTCAATTTCGAAGATTCAGGTGGTGGCAGTTTGATTGGAAGTACTCATTTAATAAACAAACTCGCCGCTGAAACCGGAAATGCCGAAGCTGCCTGGTACAGCAATGAACTGCTTGGCGAAGGCGACGATATTTTTGATATCATCTGGCCAAAACCAAATATTCAGCCTGAAGAGCCAAAATCCGGGTCGAAACATTTTCGCACAATAGACTGGTGGGTAATGCGCAGTGATTTTAAAAAGCCGGCAAATGTTGTTGTTGCCGGTAAAGCCGGAATGAATGACGATCCGCATCACGGTCACCTCGATATCGGGCATTTTGTTGTATACTGGCAAAACGAATATTTTATTCAGGACAAAGGAAAAGAAGGTGGTTACGATGAAAAATATTTCGACGATGCACGTTGGGATTATCCGCAGGCATCGAGTGAAGGCCACAATGTTGTTTTTGTGAACGGCGAAAAACAGATTCCCGGAAAATTCGGAAACAGCCTTATAATTATGAAGTAGGCGGGAAAATAGAAGATTTTAAAACCTCAGAAAAACGCGATTATGTGCGAATGAACCCAACAAAAGCTTATCCAAACAAAGAATTAAAGCAATGGAAAAGACACATTATTTTGGAAAAACCCGAAATTACTGTTGTTTTGGATGAGATATCAGCAAATCCGGGTTCGGAAATTAAAGTGAGGTTTCATCCAGGTGTTAATTTTGAAAAGGAAAATGATTTTGTTTTTCTTGAAGGTGAAAAAGGTAAAATGGCTTTAATTCCGATGGCTAAAGAATCTTTTGAAATTGTTCCGGGGAAACACGCGATGCAGTATGTAAATGCTACAAAGGATTTTTTCTGGATTGATTATTTTGACACAAAAATCAAATCGCAATCCGAAAAAACTGTTGTTGCAACCATAATTCTTCCTGTTGAAAACATTCAGGAAGCCCGGAAAATCACAGGTTCAAAAAAAATAACTTCAGATAAGTCAGGAAATATTTCTGTATCTTTTTCACAAAATGGAAAAAAATATTTGTTTGAATTTGAAAATGGAAAAGATGGTTTGCAAATTAAGAATTAATGGCCTGGAATCAGCTCTGCAACATTTCACTAGCCTAAAGTCAGGTGCAAAACAAAACTCTGAAAGAGTTAAATTTGAATAACCCCGGCTTTCAAGCCGGGGATTACGACAAAATAAGAACCAAGGCTCATCCACGCTTGCTGAATAAAGAGGAAAAGCTGCATGAGCCGCAAAACAAAAGATGATTAAAGCACAAAACAAAAAAATATAACCTTATGAAGAATCTATTCATTCTCATACCAATTCTAACATTGACACTTTTCGCTTGCACCCAAAAGCAACCTGCCCAACCCATTGTAATCGATGAAACCGCCAACACTGAATCCATTGTTCAAACCATAAAAATAGACAGTGTTTGGGCGGGTCACCCCGTTGGTTTTTGTTTATATACCCATGGAAACCGACAGTACATTGCTTATTACAACGCCAATCGCAATATGGTTGTCGGTCAGCGAAACCTTGATGACGATAATTTTCAGCTTTATGTTTTGCCTGCCACTGACCGCGAAACAGCAGGCGGCACAAGCACTGTGGTTGGTTGGGACAGCCATAATTTTGTTACACTTGGAATTGACAAGAAAGGTTTTATTCACCTTTCAGGAAATGTGCATGTCAATCCGCTTACCTATTTCAGAAGTACTGTGCCCAATGATATTTCAACACTTGAACAGATTTTTGAAATGGTGGGAACTGAAGAAAAAAGAACAACTTACCCGCATTTTATGGTCACAAAACAAGGCGAATTATTGTATCATTACCGCGATGGTGGCAGTGGTAATGGCAACGAAATCTATAATATTTACAATTGCGAAACAAAAACCTGGGCGCGCCTGCTCGACACACCTTTAACGGATGGACAAGGTTTGATGAATGCCTACCAAACGCAGCCAACAGTGATGAATGACGGCTGGTATCACATGTACTGGGTTTGGCGCGACACACCCGATTGCTCAACCAATCATGACCTGTCGTACATGAAAAGCCCCGACCTGAAAAACTGGTTCAATGCTTTTGGCGAACCTGTTAATTTGCCGGCAACCCTTGATCAAAAACAATTGATTGTTGACCCGATTCCGGTTGAAGGTGGAATTATAAACCTGGCCGCAAAACTTATATTGGATGAAAATAATAGTCCTGTTTTTGTGTATCACAAATTTGATTCTGTTGGAAACACTCAACTATATTCAGCCCAAATAGAAAATAAAAAGTGGGTTTACAAGCAACTTACAGATTGGGAATATCGCTGGTTTTTCTCGGGCAACGGCAGTATCAACAGCGAAATTTTACTGAAAGGTTTCTCTGAAAGACCTGATGGTAATTATGAAGTAAGCTACTGGCATATTAAATATGGCAGCGGAACAATTTTGCTTAACAATAAGTTTGAAAATATTGGCAAAGTCCTCAAACCTGTACCTTTTGATGAATCAATTGAAATTGAAGGCGATTTTCCCGGATTGCTTGTTCAAACTTCCGGAGATATTGGCGGTTCCCACGAAGATGGAACCAGGTATTTATTAAAATGGGAAACCATTCCCCGAAACCGGGATAAAGCGCCTGACTTACCATGGCCCGGCCCAAGTCAATTATATTTGTATAAACTGAAAAAATAGTATCATGAAAAAGCTTAATATTCTGTCCATTGCAGTTACCGCCTTAGTTTTATTCCAATCATGTTCAACCAAACCGAAGGAAGAAACGCAGGGTTTTGTGGATGAAAACGTAAAATTTGCAGCCCAACAGTATGATTTGCAAATTGCAAAAATCGAGGAGTCAGGCGAACTTCTCAATCCAAAAAGTTATATTGATGGAAAAATGAAATACATAAATCCTCAGGAGTGGACTTCAGGTTTTTTTCCAGGGAGTTTATGGTATTTGTATGATTTAACAGGAGACGATAAATGGAAATTGCAGGCATCAAAATTTACCGAAGCACTTGATACAGTGCAATATCTTACAAATCACCACGACGTTGGTTTTATGATTGGCTGCAGTTATGGCAACGGATTTCGTTTGTTGCAAAACGAGTCTTACAAACAGGTAATTATTCAGGCTGCAAAATCACTTTCAACCCGGTTCCGACCTGTTGCCGGAATCATTCAATCATGGGATGTTACAAGTGGTTGGCAAGCTGAACGTGGATGGGAATGCCCGGTTATAATTGATAACATGATGAACCTCGAATTACTTTTTGAAGCCACAAAACTTTCAGGCGATTCTACATTCTGGAAAATAGCTGTAACTCATGCTGACAATACCATGAAGAATCATTTCAGACCTGATTTTAGTACTTATCATGTAATAGATTACAGTTTGGCAGATGGTTCGGTACGAAATAAAAACACGGCACAGGGTTTTGCCGATGAGTCAACATGGGCGCGCGGGCAGGCATGGGCAATTTATGGATACACAGTTTGTTACCGTGAAACACGTGACCCAAAATATTTGGAACAGGCAGAAAAAGCTTTCGGTTTTGTTGCAAAAAATCCCAATCTGCCAGCCGATTGTATTCCTTACTGGGATTATAATGCACCAAATATCCCCAATGAAAAACGTGATGCCTCCGCTGCGGCAATTATGGCCTCTGCACTTTACGAGTTGTCTGATTATTCAAAAGCAGACGATTATAAATCCTGGGCTGATAAAATGATGCAAAGCTTATCGGGCGCTGAATACAGAGCTGCATTAGGTGAAAACGGAAACTTTATTCTGAAACATTCTGTAGGTAGTATTCCACACAATTCAGAAGTGGATGTACCGTTGAATTATGCCGATTATTATTTTTTGGAAGCTTTGAAACGAAAAAAGGATTTAGAAAAATAAAAACATTGTAAATTGGGGTCGGAATCGATTTCTTGTGAATTATTAAACCAACTCAACAAAATTGAAATAGAATGAAGACTTTCACGATTAAATTAATTGCGCTATTCCTTTTTGCACCCGTTTTACTTTGGGCGCAACCCAAATGGCAAAAAATAGTAACGGTTGAAGACGTTTGCAAAGCATATCCAGGGAAAATGAAAACGATGCTCGACCAATTCAATCTCGATTATGCAGGCATGGAAAAGGTAAAACAGGCTTACCAAAAAAACGACATTCAATTGGCTTGTACCGAATTGCTGAATTATTACAAAACAGGCAACACTGCAGAATATTTGCGAAAAGTTCAACCTGCTATTTCGTCGAAGACCATTGCAGAGGCAGATACTATTTTGAAGAATGTATTTGTTGTGCAGAATGTAAGAGGTCAGGTTCCATGGGGGCCCGACGGGCATCGCGACTGGTATTACAAAGGCCCCAACAACGACAGGGAATGGGCGTGGCTTTCAAACCGGCACAGCCAGCTTTTAGAGGTGTATAATGTTTATTTGGAAACCGGTAATCCAAAATATGCTAAATATATCGATCTGTTTTTGCGTGATTTCATCATTAAAAGTATGCCCTATCCTGCTGAAAAAGGAAGTGAATCTATTTGGCGCGGATTGGAAGTTGCTGCTCGTGTGAAAGTGTGGTCTCAAATTTTTTACGGACTGTTGAATAATCCAAATATTTCACCGGCAACTCAACTTTTAATGTTAAGCAGCTTGCCCGACCATGCACATTACAACCGTAATTTTCATGCAGGAAACAATTGGCTGACCATGGAAATATCGGCTTTGGCAACTGTGGCAACTAATTTTCCGGAATACAAAAACGCACCTGAATGGCTGGACTATTCGGTTGAGACAATGACTGAAAGTATGAAAGGGCAGGTTTATCCTGATGGCGTTCAAACTGAATTGACTTCGCATTACCACAATGTTGCACTGGCAAATTTTGTTCTTTTTAAAGAAATTTGTGATAGGGCTAATAAGCCTTTGCCAGATTTTTTTAATAAGACAATCGAGAACATGTACAGTTACATTGCCCATTCAGTCAGGCCTGATGGAAACAGGATTTTAAATAACGATGGCGATCTGGGTTCCAATCGCGAATTAATTTTAATGAGTGCGAAAAAGTTCAGTCACCCCGATTGGGAATACATCGCAACCAATGGATTATCAGGTACTAAACCTCGTACAGGACCTTCCTGGTTTTTTCCCTGGGCAGGGCAGTTAATCTCACGCAGTGGTTTTGATGCTGATGCTCAATGGTCTTTTTTCGACATTGGTCCGTGGGGTAGTGGTCATCAGCACAATGACAAGCTGCACATTTCAATTTCAGCTTTTGGCAGGGATTTACTTGTTGATGCCGGACGTTTTGCCTACACCGGCGAAGTAGCTGAAAAGTTCAGGTTTTACGCAAAAGGAACACAAGGCCATAATTCTGTTTTAATTGACGGAAAGGGCCAGGAGCCTGATATTCTTGTTGCTGATAAACCGCTTAATGAGAATCATTTCAAAATTAACCCTGAGTTTGATTATGCCTGGAATTCATTCGATAAATACTTCGATTTGGAAAATGTAAAACACAAACGAAGTTTATTTTATGTTCGTGGTGAATTTTGGGTTGTGGTTGATAATTTGGAAACCGACACCCCGCAGAAAAGTAGAAACTCTCTGGCACTGGCATCCCGATTGTGAAGTTTATCAGAAATTTGGCGGAGTTACATCAACAAATAACGAAAGGGGAAATCTCGAAATTATTCCTGTCGGGAAATCGGATTGGAAAGTGGATTTTGTAAAAGGTCAGGAAAAACCGGAAATTCAAGGCTGGTACAGTCCTGAGTACAACAAATTCGAACCCAATGTTGCCACAATTTATTCAACAAATATTGTTGCTGATGCTACTTTTGTTTGGTTGCTTGTCCCTTCTGAAAAAGAAGCGCCTGTTATTGAGGCTAAAGTAGTTTCAAAAAATGAAAGCGAAATAAAACTTGAAGTCGTTAACAAGGACAAAGGAAAATGGGAAATTATAATTCCATATTCCGATAGTAAAAATGCTAAACTTTTGTTCCGAAGGATGTAGACCCTGGGATTTTCGATGGAAAATCCCAAAGTGTGTTTGCTAAAAACATTTATTCGCCCAAACTTCTTTGATTTGTTTTTGCAATTTCACCAAGAGCCTCCAAACGAAGTATTAAATCACTTATGTCTTCCCTGAAAGTTGGAGTACTAGCTTGTGCGCAACCCAAAGCAACAGCTAATCTAGTCTTTGATTCTGCGTCATTACCATATTTCTCACCATTAAATTCATAGTAGCATTCATCGACATTGCAACAGGCAGTTACAATTTTTCCTGTACATATTTCATCCTGTTCACAAGTTTCCTCAGGTGTTGTTGAGCAACCTGAAACAAAGGCCAGGAACACACTCAAAAGTAAAACCGATAAGTAAAAAGCAGATTTTTTCATATTCTTAAGTTTTATTTGATACTAACGAAAAAAATGTGTTCAAACTTATAATAATCATTTTCAAAATAAAAACGTTCGGTACAATTATTTAACTCCTGTATCATAAGAAACAAGTGTGGGGTGGAAAATCAATTCAAGCATTGTTTGCTGAACTTCGATTTTTAAGGCCAGCTGTCTTTGCGCTTTTTTTGTTGCAAATCCTACTTTTTTCTTTCCATCAAGATATGCGTAAATAAGTTTAATAGTGTTTTTGTCCATATCATTTTCGCTTATTTCATCACCACTCCTGCTTTGCCTTTCAAACAATTTTCGGGATTTTCCCTTCAGTATTTCTCCCAGATTTAATTTAATAAGGTATTCATAATCTTCTGACAGGCTTTGCATGCCAGATGTTGATAAATCCATTGAGCTACTCACGATATTTGTTATCGGAACGTATATTTTATTTTTAAACATGAAAATATTGCTTTCCAAAGTTTTCATTTCAATATTATCCAGCTCTTTGATTCCTGTAAAATTGGAAACATCCATTGCTGGTTTATAGTTGATTAACTTCCCGTTTTCTAATTTGAAATTGCCCATAACCCGCATGTCGTTGCTTACCATGGAATCGGCTTCAAATACTACTCTGCTATTGATATCGGCAGTTATAATTCCGCTGATATTTTTATAAGAAATTAAACTGTCCTGACCAAAATTGTTGAAAGCATACAACAGTTTATAAATATCCATGTTGTCAATTTGGTTTTTTACATTTAATATTTGTCTGTCGTTTTTGGTGATTGAATAGCGCAATGAACTGTTTGTGCTCCCATCGAACGCATTTGTTTTGAACTGATCAATAATGTAAACACTGTCGGTTAAATTAAATTTGGCGGAGATATTTTCTAGGAAAATCTTGTCGTATTTAAAGCTTTTTGCGGCAACTTTCCCTTTAAGTTCAAACAAAAAGTTAAGCGGAGAACTCTGGTTTGTATGTTCTTCTGAGGAATCGGAAGGGAAAAAAGGTTCCAAAATTGCATAATCGATTGCGCCAAATTCCAGATTTCCCTGTGCTTTTACAGTTTCTTTTTTGTTTTTGATTACAGCTTCATAAACATTTAAAATTGTTGTTGAATCAACTAAAAAATCAATACCGGCAGCAATCCCGTTCATTTTTGAAATCGTAATTGTACCGTTATCTATTTTCATTTCCCCATTTAAATCTGAAATTTCCTGCAAAGTATCCGGCATTGCAAGTGAAATATTTTTGGCAATCAGTTTTAACGAACTTTGATTAAATAAAATGTCGGTCAACTGTGCTGTAACCGAATCTAAATTCAATTTTCCATGCGTACTGATTTCTGCTTCTAAATTTCCCGAAATATTTTTAACCAGCGAGTCGGGTATAAAAGGTTTTATTTCTTCCAAATCAATCTTTGCATTTGCATTGATTACAAAATCGGGATATTCTAAATTATTGATTTTGGCGGTTCCCCAAAAATTTCCTTGTTGTGTTTCTGTTTTAAAAGAATTCAGTATTATTTCAAGTTCCCGTGGTTGTGTGAATTGGCCTTTAAAATCAGCGTTCAAAGAAGAATTTTTTAATTGAAGCTCCCATTCAGGAATTTTTCCATTTAAATTTTTCACTGACAAATGTTTTGGAGCATAAATCAGGGAACCGGAAAAATCATTGATTTGCAGTGAATCTGAATCAATTGTAAGTTTTGAAAAATCTACATTCGCTTCAGTATTGTTTGCGATGAGGTTAATAAAATTATCGTCAACTGAATCAGGAATTTGACCTTTTGTGGAGATTTCGGCAATAAATTTTCCCGAGATATTTTGGATGATCGAGTCAGGAATAAAATCGCTGAACTCCTTCATATTGATTTTTAATTTTGATTGAATGTCGTAAACCGGTTTCTCAAAATTTACAATTGAAAATGTTAAATCGGCTGAACTTGTTTCTGTTTCGGCATGAAATGTTTTAAAATGAGCGCTTGCAGTTTTGTTGTTTCGCTGGCTGCCATTGGAAATTTTACCTTCAAAGTTTAAATTTTTAACGGTTGGATAATCTTTGATTTTTATAAATCCATTTTTCAGGTTGAGTGTAAAATCAACAGAAGGCAAAATTGAGTCAGAAACAAAACCTGCAACTGAACCCGACAAATTCACATTTCCCGTAAGTGCCTCAATTCCATATTTATTCAACAGTTCATCTGGTACATATTTGTGAAATTTAACCAAATCCCCATCTTTTAATTCAATGGCCAAATTGGTAAAAAGAGGTTCAGAAAAAGCCATTTTTCCACTTATATCAAGTTTTGCCCCGTCAGTTTCTGCTATAAGCTTTTTGATTTTCAGGGTGTCGGTTTCATAGTAAAGTTCGAAAATCACTAAAGCCTGTTCCATTCGATTTAAATTGGTACTGCCAAATCTGCTATTTGTAACCTGAACTTCACCCGCCGCAGTTCCCTTGATTTTTTCATTTTCCATTTTACCCTTGATATCAAGAACATGAAAAAACATAGTGGCAGCCATTTTTACCGAGTCATTTACGTAATGTACCAATGTATTTTTCAACTTTACCTTTTTCAAATCAAAATTTGGTACACCGACCGACTCAGAATTAACTGTATCTGTATCCTCTTCATTTAAATTCAATAAGAAGTCAATATTGCTATGGCCCGAAGAATCAACTTCATAATTTACTGTTGCATCATCAATTTCTATATTATCGATTTCATAAATCCCTTTCATAATTGGGATTGTTTTGAAAGAGATATAAACCCGTTTAAACTTTAGAATATCTTCTTTTGACAGGCTGTTTGAATCTGTAACTGTTGAGTTTTCAGTACCGATTCTAACCCCGGAAAGTTCAATTGTTGCAAATGGAAAGCGTTTAATCAGTGTAAAAGATACTTCTTCAATTTCGACAGGTGCATTTATGGATTTACTTATTTTTTTTAGTGTGAAATCAGCAATTTTGTTTTGCGATAAACTTGCCACAACAACCAGGACTATGATTATCAGGAATAGTGATAAAACAATAAAACCGAATATTTTAAGTGGTTTTTCCATTTAACTTTTTGACTTTTCTTCTCAAATTGATTGTAAGTATTTTTATTTTCAGAATGTCGCCAATAAACCGAAACAGCTTAAAATTACAAAAAATTATAGGTTAGCATCTGTAATTGAAATTTGATTTAATCGCAAATTCAAAATACTATAGTTTTATTAAGATTGAATACTTTTCAAGTTGCTGCTTTATTTGAAATGGAATATCTTTCCAAATCGATTAATGATATTAAACTGAAGCAAATGGAAAAAATGAAAATTGCAGTTATAGGGTTCGGATTTATGGGAATTACTCACACCATAAATGTTCTAAAGAATCCCGGATTGGAATTGGTGGCAATCGTGGATAAAAATCCTGAAAATATTAGAAAAGAATATAAATGAACAGGTTGGGAATTTCTCAACGGGCGGCATTTCTGAAAAAGAGATATCACACATTAAACTATATTCATCGTTTGAAAATTGCATTGAGGATGAACATCTGGATGCCTGTATAATTGCCGTTCACACCGATTTTCATTACAAACTCACAAAACTTGCTTTTGATGCGGGAATCAATGTACTTCTTGAAAAACCGTTTTGCCTGAATATTTCTGAAGGCGAAGAGTTGATTGAGCTATGCTGACGATAAAGGGCTTTTGTTGATGGTTGCACATGTGGTGCGTTTTATGCCTGCCTATCAAAAGTTGAAATACTGGATTGATTCCGGTGAATTTGGTAGATTGAATTTTTTATCGATGACTCGATTTTCAGGAGTGCCAGCCTGGGGACAATGGATGGAAAAACAAAAGGATTTTGGTTCTTCGGGCGGCGCACTTTTCGATTTGGTAATTCATGATATAGATTTTGTACAGTGGGCTTTAGGAATTCCGGACTCCATTGTATCGACAGTTTTACCCGGAAAATTAAGCCACCACGATTACCTGAATGCCAACTGGAAATACAATTCAGGAGTAAACGTGAAAATTGAAGGCGGTAATTTTTTTCATAGCAATTTCCCGTTTCAGGCCGGATTTTCTGCCAGCTTCGAAAAAGCAAGCATCGTGTACAGCAGTGCTATTCCCGAAAATATAATAGTTTCAACCGATACTGAAACCTTTAAAGTTCCTGCAGGTGATGCAATGGAAGGATATTCCGGTGAATTGGATTATTTTGTTGATTGTATGAAAAACAAAACGAAACCCGAAAAATGTATGCCCGAATCAGCTTTGCAAAGCATCAGTCTAGGGTATAAACATTTGTAGTTCAAATGTCTAGTCTGTAAGTATAGTTTTCAAAAGAATAAGAATAAGCTCCGGCATTGTCCAAGGAAAAATATCAAACTTCATCAGGAAATGGTCGTGCCTTCCCTGTTACTTTTTCCGTTGGTGCTTTAGCGCCCACCGATTTCAGGTATTTCCCAAGTCGGTTTGAAAGGTCATTCACAATTTGTGGTCGGGCAGAAGACATATCGTTTTTCTCGCTAATGTCCTCAGGAATATTGTATAACTCTTTTTTTCCGTCTTTGTACCAGTAAATCAGTTTCCAGTCGCCTTTGCGGATAACGCTGTAAGGTTCAAAATCGTAATTGTGCGGGAAGTGCCAGAAAAATTCGCGTTCCGAATTGTCAATATTTTCGCCCTTTAACAGAGGTGTAAAACTTTTTCCGTCAATATTCACGTTACTTTTTATTCCTGCCATTTCAAGGATGGAAGGAAAGAAATCTTCAATTATTAAAGGTTCATTTGTTACGCTTCCCGCTATAGTAACTTCTGGCCAGTACACAATCATTGGGTCGCGGATTCCTCCTTCGTAAGGGCTGATTTTATGACTGCGCAAAGGATAATTTTGAGGGCATTGCGAAGGCGAACCGTTATCAGACATAAAAATGATTATCGTATTTTTTTCGATTCCCAGTTCCTTTACTTTTGCCACAATGTCACCCAGTGATTTGTCCATTCCTTCAATCATTGAAGCATATGTGGCTTCAAAATCAGTTAATCCTTTGTCTTTGTATTTTTGATAATAACGTTCATCTTTTTCCCATGGTGCGTGAATGGCATAATGCGACATATACAAATAGAAAGGCTTTTTTGTGGCAGTGGCTTTTTCCATTTCTGCCATTGCTTCAATGGTCAGTGCTTCGGTTAGAAAAATGTCTTTTCCATGATATCTTTCAAGTCCGGGCACATTCCAGATGGTATCGCCATTTCTCCATTCGGCGCTAAAATTTTTCATACCCCAATACGAACCAGGTCCTCCCGCGCAATGTCCTGCAATATTTACGTCAAATCCGAGGTTTAACGGATTTTCACCCGGAGTATCTTTTGCACCCCAATGTGCTTTGCCCGCATGAATGGTTGTATAACCAGCTTCCTGCAAATACATGGGCAAAGTTTTGGCCACATAAGTGTTTTCTATTCCTGTAACCGGACTTAGCCCGTTTACATTCCACACAGGTATTTCAAGGATTTTGTGTTTAGTGTCGGGAGAAACATTTTTGCGCAAAGTCCAGTTTGTTACTGCATGGCGCGCGGAATTCATCCCTGTCATTAAACTTACACGTGTTGGCGAGCAAAGTGGGCAGGCATAAGCTTGTGTGAATTTCATGCCATTTGCTGCCAGGGTTTCCATAGCCGGTGTGTTGTAACGCTCGTTTAATTCGGTTTTTTCAGTCCAAAAAGGAACTGAAGTTTCCTGCCACCCCATATCGTCAACCAAAAAGAAAATGATATTGGGTTTGCTGTTCTCCGTTTGACAATGTGCATAAGAACCGCACAAAACAAGAATTAATATTAAAATTGATTTCATTTTACATGTTAATTTTTTACTGACTGTTCGATGCAACATTGGCGTTTTCCCATCAATCTGGTTTCGAATAGAAAAATGCATATTTAATCTTTCACCGCAATTTAATTGTATCTTTTAATTCTACAAAAGCTTAATTTACTGAAAAATTTAAACCCTGTAAAAACTAACGGTGAATTGATGCTTTTTTCAGAAAAAGTTCAGCAAAGAATTTCAAGAAAACATCATGACATTTTGGATGAAAATGGGAATTGAAAAAACAATTACGGATTTTACGCCGCTGCTGAACTGCAGGGAAATCCGATTCCTGAAGCTTCCAAATCAAACAGAAATGGTTATATAATAATTATTCAGTTATGTTTTCCGTTTCTTCTTTTTTGCTGCAGGAAACAGCACATTGTTTAATATCAGCCGGTATCCCGGAGAATTTGGGAACAAACTTAAGTCGGTAGGTGGGTCACCAACTAGATGACGGTAATCTTCGGGGTCGTGACCACCGTAAAAAGTCCAGAAACCTTTTCCCTTTTCGCCATGAATATAGCGTGCTTCATTGGCCGATTTGTTTTCGCCCATAATCAAACTGCTGGTTTTCAGAACATCTTTGCGGTAAGCTGTTGTTTGTCCCATAAAACCTTTAATTAGGTTTCGGTGGTTTTGGCAAAGCATAGTTGGAATGGGATCCCATTTTGCCGAAAAATCGAATAAAGTAAAGTAGTCATTGTCGCGCAACACTTTTCGCGTGTCGGTTACATCAATATTTGAAAATTCATAGGCATAAGGATCTGTATTCAGTTCGAAATTTTTAAAGGCAAATGTATGAGAGAAATCAAGTTTTTGCTGGGCTTGTTTATCTGCCGGATCTCCATCGAACATGCTTTCGCAAATATCAATTCCAACAGCTGCCAGTGAAATATCATAAGTGTCGGTTGCAGCACACATGGCAAACAAAAAACCACCGTTTAGTACATATTTTTCAATCTCGCGGGAAACAAACGATTTCATCTCAGAGACTTTCAGGAAACCCAGTTTTTTTGCCAACTCAGTATTTATTGCTACATCCTGCTGATACCAGGGGGCATTTTGATAGACACGCCAGAATTTTCCAAACTGACCTGTAAAATCTTCATGGTGAAGGTGTAGCCAATCATAATCTGATAATTTCCCGCTTATTATTTCTTCATCATAAATCACGTCGTAGGGAATTTCGGCATAAGTTAAAACGAGTGTCACCGCATCATCCCAGGGTTGTTTGTTTGGTGGCGAGTAAACTGCAATTTTAGGTGCTTTGTTCATCGCAACAGCATCCTGGTTTACATCGGGTTGAGAAATACCGTCTAAAATAGCTGCGGCCTGTGCATCGGTAATTGATTCAAATGTAACTCCACGCACAACACATTCATTTTCAATTTGTGGCGAAGATTGCATCAAAAAACTTCCTCCCCGGTAGTTTAAAAGCCACTTGACTTCAATGTTATTTTCGAGAACCCAAAATGTTATTCCATAAGATTTTAAATGATTTTTTTGCGAATCATCCATGGGGATAAGTAATGAAATACATTTAGCCTGAAAGTTGAATAGGAGTGCGGTTAGAAGTATCGTTATTTTGATTTTCATTCTTTATTTCTTATACTGAAATACTACAAGTAACCAAACGCTTTTGTTCAGAGTCTAAAACGGAGAGTCAGAGGTGCCTGAAGCCTGTTTGTCGAAATTGCTGTTTGTCGAAATTCCGGCGCCGGCAAGTTCGTCTTCTTCATTCATTTTCGAACTAAAGGTTTGCGGGATATGTCCAAAGCCCTGGTTAAATTGGTTTTCCATGTCTGAAAATTTTGCCAACTCTTTTTTGAATGATAAATGAACATCGCCGGTGGCACCATTACGGTGTTTTGCAATAATGATTTCAGCAACTCCCAACAATGAGTTTCCTGAATCATCTTCCGTAATTCCGTAGTATTCAGGACGGTGGATGAACAAAACAAGGTCGGCATCCTGCTCAATTGCACCCGATTCACGAAGGTCGGAAAGTTGCGGACGTTTTCCTTCGCGCGATTCAACCGAACGGTTCAACTGCGATAATGCCAGAATTGGTATATTCAATTCCTTGGCAATTGCTTTAAGCGAACGTGAAATCATACTTACTTCCTGTTCACGGCTGCCGCGGCTGTCGGATCCGGCTGTCATCAACTGCAGGTAATCCACAATTACCACTTCAATATCATATTGCATTTTCAAGCGGCGGCATTTTGCCCTGAATTCAAAAATAGAAAGTGCCGGTGTATCGTCAATAAATATGGGTGCTTTGTCTAAACTCGAGATTTTTCGGTTCAAATGTTCCCATTCCCAGTCTTCAAGGCGACCCGATTTTAATTTTTGTGAACCCAATTCTGTTTCGGCGGCAATCAAACGCGTAACCAACTGTATAGATGACATTTCAAGCGAAAACAAAGCAACTGATTTACTGTGTGCAACGGCCATTTCACGCGCCATTGAAAGTACAAATGCGGTTTTACCCATTGATGGGCGGGCGGCAACAATTATAAGGTCGGTACGCTGCCATCCTGAAGTAATCCTGTCCAAAGCTGTAAAACCTGAAGGTACACCACTTAATCCTTCTTTTTGGTTTTTTGCTTTTTCAATTTGCTGGATTGCTTCATTCAATATGGGTTTTATAGGAACAGTTTCTTTTTTGATGTTTCCCTGTGCAATCTTAAAAAGTGATGATTCTGAAAAATTTATCAGTTCGTCAACATCAAGTGTATCGTCATAAGATTTGGTTTGAATTTCGGTAGAAACCCTTATTAATTCACGCTGGATAAATTTTTGAGCAATAATCCGGGCATGAAACTCAATATGTGCAGCCGATGCAACACGCCTTGTAAGCTGTGTTATATATGCGGGGCCGCCAATTTCTTCCAGCTGGTCACGGTCTTTTAATTCCTGCGTAACCATTAAAAGGTCAACAGGTTTTTCATTCATCGACAGTTTTTTTATGGCCTCAAAAATTTTCTGGTGCTCATCTTTGTAAAAACTGTAAGTATCAATAAAATCGGCAACAGTAACATATGCATCTCTTTCAAGCATCAAAGCACCCAAAACCGCCTCTTCCACTTCAATAGCCTGAGGAGGCAGTTTTCCGTATTGTGCATTAATTTGTTCAATATTGAAAGTGTTGTTGCTGTTGTTATTCCTTTTCCTTTCGGCCATTTTAGAAAATTAAAAATTATATAACATTTTTAAAAACGAAGTACAAAATTACAAAAATTGACAGGCAGGGAAAGTTAAAAAACGATTATGTTTTTAAACATGGGTTATAAACAATTGTTAGTTGTTGTAGAGTTGTGGTTTTCAGATATTTGGTTTTGATGTAATAAGTAATAAGAAACAATGAATGAACCATTTTAAAGATTATGAACCTTAAAACCGTTTCCAATACTTTTGTTTTTCTTATTTCTCACAGAACATTTTACATTTTTTTTCCTAACGAATTTTATCTTCAATAATCAATGTAATTACCTGACCAAGAGTAAGTCCCATAGCTGCAATTTGCTGTGGAATAAAACTTGTAGCCGTCATTCCCGGCGTGGTATTAATTTCAAGAAAATAAAAAACTTCTTCTTTCAGTATATAATCTATCCTCACAATTCCTGCACACTGGCACAAATCGTAAATTTCAGAACTTATGTTCTGGCAATTTTCGAAAAGATGGGCCGGCAATCGGGCAGGCGTAATTTCTTCTGCAGCTCCCGGAGTATATTTTGCATCGAAATCAAAAAATTCGTTTTTTGGAAGTACTTCAGTAACAGGGAACACAATTTTTTTGTTTCCGATTTTTACCAAACCACAAGTAAATTCTTTACCATCGATAAATTCTTCAATCAAAGCATCGTTGCTTTCTTCCCAGGCTTTTAAAATGGCGGGTTCAATATCTTCCTGCTTTTTCACTTTTGTTATCCCAAAACTCGATCCACCGGCATTGGGTTTTATGAAAACAGGTAATCCGAGATTTTCAACAATGGCTGACGGATTAATAATTTGCGATTTTGATATTTTAAGTGATTTGGCCATTTTGATATTAAAATTGCTCAAATATTTGTTGCAAAACCACTTGTTGAATGTTAACGATGAAGTGTGAACATTGCAGGTGGAGTAGGGGATTCCAAGCAATTCGAAATATCCCTGCAATATTCCGTCTTCACCGGGTGTACCATGAATTGTTATGTAGGCAAAATCAAAATTTACTTTTCTTGTTTTCAACTACAAAACTGAAATCGGATTTATCAACATCAGCAATTTTCTGTTCATCCTGCAAAACAATCCATTCTTTGCCTTTCATTTGAATCAGCCATGGATTGAATTTATTTGCATCGATGGCTTTGTACACATTTGCGCCACTCTTTACAGAAACTACAAATTCGGATGAATCGCCGCCTGATATTACAGCGACATTTGGTTTGTTATTCATTGCGGTTTGAAATATAATTTTCCCATTTTTCGATTGCCATTGCCATGTCTTCCGGCAATACCGAATCGAATGTCATTTTCTCGTTGGTTGTTGGGTGAATAAATCCCAACGTTTTAGCATGAAGTGCCTGTCGGGGTATTATTTTAAAACAATTTTGCACAAACTGCCTGTATTTGCTGAAAGTTGTTCCTCGTAAAATTTCGTTTCCACCATAGTTTGAATCGTTAAAAAGAGTATGGTTTATGTGTTTCATATGGACCCTGATTTGATGGGTTCGGCCAGTTTCAAGGCGACATTCAACATGAGTAACGTATCCAATACGGCGTATAACTTTATAATGCGTAACAGCAGGTTTTCCATATTCTCCATCCGGAAAAACAGTAAAAACCTGTCGGTTTTTTAAACTGCGACCAATATTCCCTTCTATTATTCCTTCATCTTCTTTCACACTTCCCCAAACCAGAGCCTGGTAAGTGCGCTCGGTAACTTTATCGAAAAATTGCATGCCAAGTTTTGTTTTGGCAATCTCCGTTTTTGCGACAACAAGCAAACCCGAAGTATCTTTATCTATTCTGTGCACAAGTCCGGGACGCGGATCTTCACTGTTAAACAAAGGCAGATCTTTGAAATACCAGGCAAGTGCATTAACAAGTGTGCCGGAGTAATTTCCATGTCCGGGATGTACAACCAATCCTGCGGGTTTATTGACAACTATCAATTGTTCATCTTCATAAACAATGTCCAACGGAATTTCTTCGGGAATGATTTTTAATTCCCGCCTCGGGTAATCTAATGCAATTACAACTTCATCGTTGGGTTTAACTTTGTAATTTGATTTTACAGCAACATTGTTTACAAGCACACAACCTGCATCGGCAGCAGCTTGCAACCGGCTCCGGGATGTATTTTTAATTTGGTTAGAAAGGAATTTGTCAACACGCAGTGCTGATTGCCCGGGATCAACTTTTAACCGGTAATGTTCAAACAACTCTCCGTCTTCCTGTTCTTCGATTTCTTCGTTATATTCTTCCATAAATTTATTCTTGTTCTTTTTGTGTTGGTTGCGTAATTTTATCTGAATCGAGGGTCAACCATAAATCAACGGAAGTTCCAAGACTTACAAGTTTTATATTTTTACCGGGATATTGTTTCCAGATTATTGCTGCAAGCGTATCTTCGGAAGAAATTATAGTTCCATCGTAAATCAATGAACCTGTGTTTAGCATGCAGTTAGTCAGTATTGGTTCGGCTTCAGTAAAAGTCATTCCTGTAAGGTTAGGAAGCGGGGTATCTTGTATCCCGTTGTTGCTGCCAATAACAAGATCAACGTTGCTCCCTTTTAGAATAATGTCGCCCTGTTTCAATGCTTTGGAATTCTGTTCAACATTCAAAACAAGATTATTGTATTCAGAAGGTTGATAAGTGATTTTACCTGGTTTTAATCCGCAATTTTCCATTAATCCCATTGCCTGACGAAATGAAATGTCTGTCAGTTTCGGCAAAACAACTTTTTCCGGTACTGTTGAATTAACAGTTAAAAAAACAATCCTGTTCTTTTTGACTTTAAATCCCGGTTCAGGAATCTGCTCGACTACTGCGCCAGGATTTGCACCGTCAAAATGCATTGAATCAATAATTTCATATTTAAGGTGGGCAAGCTTTGCAGTTGCTTCAATTTCGTTATTGGTCAAACCCATAAAATCAGGAACAGGATAAGCTTCGCCATGATGGGTATAAGATTTCAACTGTTGTAAAACAATTATAAAAATTGCAATAACTATCACAACAGACAAAAAAAGATGTTTAAGAAAAACACGACTTGTTAAAAATTTTTTTAAACTCATATTAAAATTTGTCGGTATTACTGAAAACAAAATTAATTTAAAAAAAGTATTCTTTCATGTTGAATTTTTCTTCTTTCCCCTATAATTCTCAATACGATAAATTAGATAGAGGCTGTTTTGCCAACTTTTATAAACACAAAAAGGTAAAGAAACAATTCTTTACCTTCTCGCAAAAAGAGTTATAATATCTAACTATCTTTTGTGTCTCGGTTCGTCAGAAACAGTTAATTTTTTTCTTCCTTTTGCACGACGTGCTTTTAGTACTTTACGTCCGTTTGCAGTTGACATTCTTTCCCTAAAGCCGTGTTTGTTTTTTCTTTTCCTGTTCGATGGTTGAAATGTTCTTTTCATTTCTATTTGTTTTTATAATTTTCTATTTGTTTTTTTCGGACTGCAAAAATAGTCCTTTTTTTATCTCTTCCAAAATATGAATCATCTTTTTACAATAATCAACAATATTTTGAGCTTGAGTTGATTTTGTGTATGGTATTATTTCGAAAAAATCATTTTCAACGCAATCAGAATCAACAAACCACCAAAAAGTTTGCGTAACATCCTATCTGAAATGTTCAGCGAAATATTTGAACCGAAATATGCACCAATAAAAAAAGTTAAGGATAAAATAAGGGCGATTTTCCAGTTTACATTCCCGGCTTTCCAGTAATTCCATGTAGCTAAAATGCCAACCGGTGGTATCATAAATGCAAGGCTTGTTCCCTGTGCTTCGTGCTGGCTGAGTCCCAAAATAAAAACAAGTGCAGGGATCACTATAATTGCGCCTCCAATTCCAAACGCACCCGAAAGTAAACCTGCAACGATTCCAACAATTATCAATATTATCACCTGCATTATACCCATAATGTTACAGTTCTTTTTTAACTGAAAAACGAAATCCTATCCCGTGAAGGTTTGTAATTTTAATGTTTGGGTCGTCTTTAAAATATTTTCGCAACCGCGAAATAAATACATCCAAACTTCTACCAAGGAAGTAGTCGTCCGAACCCCAAATATTTTCCAATATTTCGTTTCTGCTTAAAACTTTATTTGAATTGGCAGCAAAATATTTAATTAATTCCGATTCTTTCAAAGTTAAAGATCTCTTGTCACCATTTATGGAAAGTGTTAAATCATCAGGGAAAAAATCGAAATTACCTATTGAAATTGATTTTGAACCTTCAGTTTTTTCAATAGGTTGAGAACCACTTCTTTTAAGGAAGATTTTTATTTTGAGCAACAGTTCTTCCATGCTAAAAGGTTTTGGAATATAATCGTCACCTCCCAGGGTTAACCCGGTTATTCGGTCTTCTGTCATTGAGCGGGCAGTCAGGAAAATAATTGGAATCTGATCGTTTGTTTTACGAATAGTTTGTGCTACCTGAAAACCATCGATTTTTGGGAGCATTACATCAAGCAGAATCAAATCAAAATTGAACTTATTGAAAAGACTAAGCGCAACTTCCCCATTTTCTGCTACTTCAACCGAGTATTTGTGTTGCTCAAGATTATCCTTTACAATAAATCTCAATGCATCATCGTCTTCAACCAGTAAAATCTTTATTTCTTCTTTATTCATAACTAAACCGGAATAATTATTGTAAAAATACTTCCCCCACCAGGATTTTCATCCACATTTATTTTCCATTTATGTGCTGATACAATTTTCTGAACATAATCCAGTCCAAGTCCAAAACCTTTAACATTGTGAATGTTACCTGTAGGTACACGATAAAATTTTGTAAATATTTTCTTTCTTTGATCTTTTGGAATTCCAATTCCATTGTCGGTTATAGCAAGTTCTAAATTTTTCTTTTTTTTATTTGCCGATATCGTAAGAAACGGATTCTGTTCGCAATATTTTGCACCATTTTCTAAAATATTCAACAAGAGATTGGAAAAATGAAAGCGATCAGCAAGTATGTGTAATTTTGAATCCACTTTAAATATTTTCACATTTGCTTTTTGGCCAATGTCGGTTTGTTTAAATTGGGCGGCAACTTCAGTTAATATTTCATTCAAATTAATTTCTTCAAGATTTAAATGAATCCTGTTTTTTTCAATAGATGCAAGATTTAAAACCTTTTCCACATTTTTGGATAAGCGGGTGTTTTGTTCCTGAATGATTCTTGCATAGGTAAAAAGCCGCTCCGGCGTACTTAAAATCTCCTCATTATTTAAAACACTTGATGCTATTGCAATGGAAGATATTGGGGTCTTTAGCTCATGGGTAAGGTTATTTATAAAGTTTTTTTGCACTTCAGAAAGTTGACGTTGCCTTATAATTACTGTTAATGTGTATCCAAAAAATAACACAATTACTACAAGCAAAATTGTCAAAAAATACCATATTGAAAGTTGTGATACAAAAAATGAAGATCGGTTTGTAAAATGAATTCCAAAGTAATTGTTATAATTTTCTACAGTCTGAAACTGATAATCCGATGGCTTTTCTTCGCCGTTTTTGATAAGGATGCCTTCGTCCATTTGTTCCAAAACAGGATTGTAAATGGCAAATTCAAAATCTGCGTAAATTTCATGTTTCTTTAATTCTTCAATAAGGTGCGTTTTTAGCAGATCTTTATCGATGGAAGTATTTACAT
>CAWDAW010000031.1:0-33330 GCA_963800345.1 uncultured Prolixibacteraceae bacterium
CTAAAAAGGTCAATCGGTTTCGGTTGACCTTTTTTTATGTCCTGTTTTTTGAATTAAAGTATTGGAAAAGTCAGGAAAGATTAAACAAACAGATCTAAATGCATACATAATAAGGTATTTTAATTGAAAAATTGGAAGTGTGTTAATCAAACAAATACTGATTTTAAGTAGATTTGTGTTTATAAAAGCAAAATTGTCATTTTACTAATCAAAATAGAAATGCTATGAAAAAACTAAAAACTTTAATTTTATTGTTTGTATTTACTCTAATTGGTTTTGTTCCTGTGCAGGCACAGCGCGTTGAAAGTGACTCGCCATTAATTGGAAAGTGGGATCTTACCATAAATATGACTAATGATCAGATGGAGAATCTCGGACTTTTCAGACACGGATTAATGGCTTCAAATGGTTTCCCCGGATGGCTTGAAGTTAAATTATCAGGCTTTTCCACTCTTGTGGGTTACTATGTTGGATACGAAGGCAGTGCAAGGCCAATAGCAGAAGTTATCTATGATGCCAGCACGGATAAATACCATTTTACAATTCCTCCGCAGTGGATGGATATTGATGATCTTTATTTCGAGTTTACTTTAAAAGATGATAAGCTCTCGGGATATCAAATGCTTGCTGGTAATAAGTTGGAATGGACAGGTGTTCGGGCTCCGTCGCTGGAAAGAAAAGAACCGCCAATTTGGGGTAACCCCATAAATCTTATTACCGAGAATATGGATCGGTGGATAATTCCGGCGAATAATAAATTTCAGATGAAAGGTGGTGTAATGGTTAACACCGAATCGGGTGGCAACCTGGTTAGCAATCAAAAATTTAACGATTTTAAACTCAGTGTTGAATTCAGGTATCCCGAAGGAAGTAACAGTGGAATTTATCTTCGTGGCCGTCATGAACTTCAGATTGAGGATTCAAAAGGAAGAACTGATCTCGTTAGTTTAGGTGGTATTTATGGTTTTATTGCTCCGGCAGTTTACGCTGCTAAAAAGCCGGGAGAATGGCAGACGTATGAAGTTACGCTGGTTGGTCGCCATGTTACTGTTGTGCTGAATGGAATAGAAGTTATTTCTAACCGTCCTATTCCCGGAATAACAGGTGGCTCGCTCGACAGCAAAGAAGGTGAACCTGGTCCATTTATGATTCAGGGTGATCACGGGCCTGTGGAATTTCGCAAATTTGTTGTTACTCCGTCGGTCAACTAAACGGATAAGAAATGAGTGGAAAAATTACACCTGTTCCAATGAATTAGCTTGCAAGTTCATGCGATTATGGGAGCTAAAGAAAAGCTGATTAGAAATAGTCAGCTTTTTTGTAAACCATAACCCAAGTATTATATCGGGGGCAAAATGTTAATTCAAGAATAAATTTTTTATTTATTTCGGCAACAGGATAGAAGGCAGTGCTAACATTTGATGTTGTATTGTTTTTGCCAAGCGAAAATTACCGGCAGAATTTGGATGCAAGCGATCAGTATCTGCATTTGAAAAATACTTTGTATATGAATCCAGCACTGGATGAAGACCACTTATTGAATAAAGATCGATAAGTGGGACAGCCCATACTGAAGAGGCTTTTATTAATACATTAACATAGTCATCGATATACAGGCCCAAATCGTTTGAAAAATTTTCCTCGGGCTGTACATTACTTTCACTGAACTTTGCAAATCCCCTGTGAATTGGTGTCATTATCACAATTTGCTGGTCCGGATAATTTTGTTTTAAAAAAGCCATTACCTTGTTTATCCGACCACAGAAGGTTGAGTCGTCTTCAATTAATGTCCGGTATTTTCGGGTAACAATTTTACCATTGAAATTGGTTTCTTTAGAAGTTTCATCGTAAAAATTTCCCAGGGGTGTGTTATGGTTGTAATCGTTGGTCCCGGCAAAAATAAGAATGCCATCGATATCTGTACCATTTTCCTGTTTTAACTTGTGGGCTTGTTTTAAAATTCCATCCCATTGGTTGCCACTTATGCCATAAACAATCGGCTCTATCTCCATCAGGTCGGCAAGAAATTCCCAATAAACCTTTATTGAACTGTCTCTTTTCTGTGTCATGGAGTCGCCTAAAAATGCGATCTTTTTACCAGACCACTGCGAGTGCTTGTTGTTCTCATTTGCTGTTCCTTCATGTTTTTGATTAGATTTCATTGCCCACAATCCATATGTGGATGTTGCTATAATTAGCAGCAATATTCCCAAAGCCATTATTCTTTTCATCGTTTTTTTATAATTAGTTTTTTAAAGTTGTAACTATTGTTTAAATAAAACAAACAGCTTGCAAGTTCCGACTACCTGGGGAGCCAGCATAAAAAGACATAATACTGTAAAATGTTGAAATATTTCTTATAAGAACAATAATGAAAAAATCAGGTGAAGTAGAACTATTATTCTTTTGTTTTTATATTTTTAATTTCAGCCAATACATTTTTCAGATTGCTACCGATATCTCCGGAAAAATCTCCTGAGTCACTCGCGGAAAGATTACTATTCCGGTTTATTTTCTTCCTCAAACTGGTGAAGAAGCCTTGCATATTTACCATCTTGTTTCAGGAGTTGCTGATGATTGCCCCTTTCAATAATTTGACCATCTTCCAAAACAAGAATGATATCTGAATTTTTTATGGTACTGAGCCGATGTGCTACTGCAATAACTGTTTTTGCAGAAAAAATATTTGCGATGGCTTTTTGAATGTATTGCTCTGTTATTGAATCTACTGCGCTGGTTGCCTCATCAAGGATTATCAGTTCGCTTTTGCCTGCAATTGCCCGCGCAAAAGAAATCAGTTGAGCCTGTCCTTTTGAAAGATTATCTCCATTATCCTGAATCACAAAGTTGTAACCGCCGGGTAGTTGTTCGATAAAATAATTGGCATATACAAACGAAGCTGCCTGTTCTACATCACTTTTGGAAATGAACTTGCGCCCCAGCGCTATATTGAACTCAACAGTGTCATTGAACATGTAAATATCCTGTTGCATAATCGAAATGGTTTCGCGAATGCGGGAAATGGGCAAACTTGCGAGTTCGGTACCATTTATTTTTATGGACCCGCGGTAGCCAGTATAGGTTTTTGCCAGCAACCTGATGATGGTTGATTTTCCGGATCCCGTTGTGCCAACCAAAGCCATCCGATCGCCTTTTTGAATTTTAAAAGATACATTTTTCAAAACATCGGGGCTATCTTCAGAGTACCTGAACCAAACATTTTTAAATTCAATTTCCTGCAGTGCTATTGCTTCCGGCTGATTATCCAATAGTTCGGCTGTTGGATCCTCAATCTTCTGATTAAATAATTCGCTGATATGGTCAAGAGCTGACATCGCCCGTTGAATAGTTGATATTTGCTGGGCAAATTGCTTTACAGGAACAAACAGCCGCTCCAGCGTTGTTACAAATACAATTAACACGCCCAGGGTATAACCGTAATCCCAGATTTGGATGGCCCCGTACCATATAACCAGTGCAGTGGCCACAGCCGTGATTCCTTCCACAATCGAATAGAGGAAAGAATCATATACATTCGATTTATTTTGGGCATCGCAAAACTGTTTGTTCAGGTCGTCATACTTTGTCAAAACTTTCTCCCCGGCGGCAAAAAGCTGAACTGTTTTCATTCCATTTAATGATTCCTGGAGATATGCAGCCGATTTGGCAAGGCTGGAGCGTGAAGTATCGAATGCTTTTCGTATTTTTTTGCGCAGGAAGTTTATTGTGATAATGATTAACGGAACCACCATTAACAAAACAAAAGTGAGGCGCCAGTTTATGTAAAAAAGATAGCCTACAAGCGCCAGGGTTTTAATACTGTCGGCAAGTAAACCAAGTACTCCGGTGGCAAATGATTCCGAAACTGATTCCATGTCACTGGTCAGGCGGGAAAGTGTTACTCCAATTGGTTTTTTATCGAAGTAACTTAAAGGAAAACGCAAAGATTTACCAAACAGCTGTTTACGAAGATCAACAATTGCCAGTCCACCGGCTTTTGAGAAGGAGTAGCTGTAAAATCCATCAAAGAAAATGTTAATCATAAGCACTCCGGCCAGAAAGAGTACCTGTTTGATCAAGCCATCAACATTACCCGGAACAATGTAATTGTCCACAATATTTTCCACCAGCCAAAGAAACAGAATGCCAGCGGCAGTTGTAACAGGAATAGAGGCAATGCTCAGGTAGAACCACTTTTTGTGTGGTTTAAAGTAGCCGGCAAACTTCCTGAAAAGCTGCCAATCCATGTTTTTGACAATATTTTTTGTGCCCCTTGTCATTTCTGCCTATCCTTTTTGAGTTCTCCTTCCTGCTGCAGTTTAAGTATATCCCGGTAGAAACCCGATTGCTTCATCAGTTCCCGGTGACTGCCTTTGGCTGCTATCCGTCCGTCTTCCAGTACAATGGTAAAATCTGTTTTCTCCAGCACACTTATGCGATTCGAAATAACGACAATACTTTTCACGGCATGGTTTTCCACAATTTGATTGATAAGAAAGCGCTCGGTTTCGGTATCAACTGCTGAAAAAACATCATCGAGAATTAAAAGATCGCCCTGTTTATAAAGGGCCCGCGCAAGGCTAATCCGTTGTTTCTGACCTCCTGACAGCATAATCCCTTTTTCACCTACCATTGTTTTTTCATGCATCGGAAAACGTGTCAATTCATCGGCAAAAGCACTTTTATAAATCACATCTTTAAGCCGATCCATTAGAATTTCTTTGTCTGAAGTGAGCCCAATGTTGTTTTCTATGGAATCTGAAAACAGAAAAACATCCTGGCTCACTGTATTTACTACTGAACGAATATCTTCGCTTTTCAAGAAATATGCATCTTTTTCACCAAAGAAAATCTGACCTTTTTCAGGTCGCAAATATCCATTTAAGCATTGAATCAAAGTCGTTTTTCCCGACCCCACTTTTCCTGTAATACCTACCACCTGACCGGGTTTTATTGAAAATGAAATATCATTCAGCACAGGTTTTTCACCGTTGTGATAGGTGTAGTTCAGGTTTTTAAAATGAATTCCGTTTTTGAAAAGTTTAACTTTTTCCGATTCAGGCAACGGTTTTCTTTCATCATCGGTTCCTTTTCTGTCCATTATTGTTTGTATGCTGCCAATGCCAACAAAACCTTGCTGAAAAATAGTGAGAACCCATCCCAAACCCATAACCGGCTGGCTTAAAAGTGCAGCGTAAGCAATATATTCGGTGAGTTCGCCGATGGTAAATTGTCCGTTGATAACATACACCCCACCTACAAAAAAGATGATAATTTTTAAAATCTGACCGAGATTGGAAAGCAGCGGTAAAACAAAAGAGCGTATCCAGGAAATTTTTAAAGTAGCCTCATAATACGAAATATTTTCTTTTTGAACCTTTTCTTCGGCATGGTCATAAATGTTATAGCTTTTTATCACGCTGTTGCCCGAAAGGAAGGATATAATTTTCCCTGAAAGTTTTTGCAGCGTATTCATTCTGAATTCTGTATTTTTAACCATCACCACCATCCCGAAGCGGACAATTACGAATACAACAATCATCGGAATAATACAATACAACGTTAGCATTGGCGCCAGTTTCCACATTTTGTATGGTGTTACCGACAACGACAAAAGAATATTTCCGATTTGTAAAATGCCAAATCCAGTAATCATTCGTACCCCGTTAATATCATTATTTACCCGGGATATAATGGTTCCCGTAGGGTTTTCATCGTAATAATCCTTTCCGAAGGAAGCCAGCTTTTTGAACATTTCACCTTTAAGCTGTCGTTCAATCAGGCGTGCCGGGAAAAAAATCAGTATCCGCGAAAGGGTTCTTACCAGTATTAATCCTACTGCCAGACCAACAATTATTAATACATTTCTGTTAAAATCAGCTTCATTTCCAGCGCGTCCCCCAGCAATCAAATCGATGCTTTTCTGAATAAAGCCGGGAATGGTTATAGAAATCCATACAGTAAGAACAAGGAAAATGATTCCACCTGTGTACCACCAGCGGTATTGATGCGTGTATTTTAATAAAAATTTCAGTTTCGAAAGCATGTTTCGGTTTTCTGTTTTTTGTCTCTTAAATTTTTGCGCACTCCTCCATTTGCTTTTTTTGCCAGTTGTAAACCAATTCCGGCAAGTTCTCCTTTTTCTCATTGTAACGCTGAAGCAGCATTTCTGCCTGGGTAATTCCGTTTTTAGTAATTTCGCGAACGGGAGCCAGAAACCGGCTTTCATTTTCGGATCCACGAAGTTTAGCTCGCCGTGTAAGTCCCTCCATCGCTAGTCGGTATATATGTTTTGAAATGTTTCCTGCATGCAGGTTACCACTCGCAGCATTCAGCGCTTTTACTGGTACTTGCAAACGTAACTCCTGAATTTCGTCAATGTTCCAGGCGGAAACAAGTTCAAAGGCTTCTTCCAGACTTTGGTTGTCGTACAATAAGCCAACCCATAAAGCGGAAAGTGCAGCAATGTGAGAAACACAACTGGCATCAGCTCCCCGCATTTCAATGTATTGTTTGAGCCGTACATCGGGAAAAACGGATGAAACATGCGTTTCCCAATCTTCCAATGTTGGTTTTAATATATGTTTTCCCTCAAAAAATTCCCTGAATGTGAGACCATTTGCAGGGAGATAGTTGCCATTGCTGTATATAAAATACATTGGTACGTCCAGCAAATAGTCAACCCACCGTTCAAATCCAAATCCTTCATCAAAAATGAAGGGTAAAAACCCACAACGGTCGGGATCTGTATTGTTCCAAATGTGTGACCTGTAACTTAAATAGCCATTTGGTTTTCCAGCCGAAAAAGGTGAGTTGGCAAAAATTGCCGTAACAACTGGCTGCAGTGCTTGCGAAACACGTATCTTTTTTACCATATCGTTTTCACTGGCATAGTCCAGGTTAACCTGAACAGATGCAGTGTTAGCCATCATTTCCAACCCCAGTTGTCCTTTGAAAGGCATATAATTCTTCATCCACCTGTATCGTTCTTTTGGCACCCAGGGCACCTCTTCGAGTGTCGATAAAGGGTCGACACCCAAAGGAAGACTGAAAAATCCGTATTTCACACAAATCGAATTCAGCTCCATAAAATGTCTCCTGGTTTCGATAAATGTTTCTTGAATTGTTTTAATCTTTTGGCCCGAAAGTTCAAATTGACCGCCGGGTTCCAGCGTGATGGATGCCCCGTTTTTACGAAGTCCAATTGTTTTTTCCCCTTCTAAAATGGGGTGCCATCCGCTATGTTGCATTTGTGCAAGTATGTCACTTATTCCAGGTTCCTGCTGATTAAAGCCAAGCCGTTTAAAATTGCTGCTGTGAAACAGAAACTTTTCATTTTCTGTGCCGATGCCCCATTTTTCCCTTGGTTTGCATCCCTGTTCAAAATATTCGATTAGTTGCGATTTATGCTTTATCTCAATTTTTTTTTCTTTTTCTGTCATTCAATTTTCCTAATTAATAGCAAAAAATTACTTCGAATTCAAAATACTATCAAGAACATATTTTTCTACATGGCGGTTTTTTCCGATATAAGGATAATTGTGCATTGACAACATTGCCGGTGCATTCAACTCAACCACAATATAATTTTCAGGTGAAGGTTCCTCTTCAGTATCTTTTATTATGATATCGATTCCGGCAATTTTCAAACCTGCTGATTGTGCTGCTTTAACAGCAACATCTTTGTAAAATACCGGAATCTCATCTGTTACATCGATACTGTCTCCACCCGTACTTAAATTCGAATTTTTACGCAAAAATATTTTTTCTCCTTTTTTCAAAATAGTTTCCAATGAAATTGATTCGGCGTGTAAATGCCTTTTAACTTCTTCATCGATAATTATCTTTAACAACGGATGTCTGTAATCGTTGCCGCGACCTTCATTTTTTTTGTCAATTAGCTGCCGGATGTTCGATGTTCCGTCGCCGGTTACATTGGCAGGTTCGCGGCAGGCAATTGCCCTGACTACAAAATCTATCACAAGAAACCTGTATTCCTGTCCGGGGAAGAATTCTTCAACAATAACTTTTTCAGCAAACTGAAAAGCATAATCAACTGCCGGTAAGAGTTCGCTAACTGTTTTTAAATTGGTGCTGACTGCGATACCATGATCTGTATTAACGGGCTTTACCACTGCTGGCAAACAAACAGCTTTCAAAAGGTCTGCATGATATCCGCGCTCCAGCAAAATACCTTTTGCATGGTTTATTTCTTTTCGCCTCAGAAACTGCCGGGTCATCCATTTATCATTTGATATCCAATAAGCAATAAGGCTGTTCGCGTCGGAAATAGTTCCTTCATGAATTATAAACTCTTTGTTATTGTGTGTCACCGAAATTAAATTATTATCAGCGTCAATGACTTCGAAAGGCAATTCACGACGTAGAATCTCAGCAATAATAATTTGTGTGGTAGCTTCGAAATTTTCGTAGCCGGGCAATGACTTAAAATTATAGTTGATGTTTTCCATATTAAAGCATATTAAGGGATCACTCCCAAAGGTGCTAAACCACCATTGAAATTTTAATTCTATGAAATTACCATATTCTCTTTAGAATAAATCTTTTTTGAAGAAATACCCTTTACAATTTAAATTTTAGAAAACATCCCGTCACAAGATTTTTAATATTTTCTGATTTCCTAAAAGCAAAATTGTATGTAATCAAAGTATAGTTGACTCAAGAATATTCACAACAAATCCTGAATATTCTCCTCCTGCAGTAAAAGAGATGAATCAGTTCGGAAGATAAATTGAAATGCAGATATGAAAACTTTCTTAACTTTAAAACCAAAGAAAATCTTTGTTATTTCACGAATATTTAATGATAACAAAGCAGATAATAAAATTTACATCATGCAAAATCAACAGGAAATCATTTTTAATTTATACAATTCAAGGTGTATTGAACATGAAAACTGCCAAATTCATCTCTTGATAGATTACATTTTTGAATTTCATCCATTTAGGTGCTAACAAAAAGAATTATGAAAAAAACCTGCTATATAACACTGTCTGTAATATTCTTCTTATTTACAGTAAATTCAGGATTTTCACAATCGAAAATCTCTGCCGATTCCTTTTGTGGACACAAATTGGTACTTGATAGTACAAACAAAATACTCCCCTGGTATTCGCCACAGGAAAAAGCTTATGATCATTTTTTACATCTTCGATGGAATTTTATTAAAACAAAAGTGCCAAATTCTCCGGGACCTTCTCCCCGCTCTGATTATCCGCAATATTATTTTTACTGTGCATTCGTTGATAAAAACGGACAATTAGAGCCAGATAACTGGATGAATGATATAGGTGAAAAAATTCCAAACTGGTTTGAAAATGCCCGGCTTTATTATGCCTATACGGGAGATAGCAGTGTTATGAACATCATCACGAAGATGATGGATTATTATATGGAACATGGAACCAGCCCATCCGGTTTTGCATGGCCCAACTTCCCATATACAACAACAAATGCAGGAGATACCATTTTCCGTGGATTTACAAACGAAGGAAAACTTGCTCTGCATGAAATTCAAGTTGATCATGCTGCCGAAATGGGTTTGGCATACTTTAGAATGTATAAGTTTTCAGACAATAAAAAATATCTTTCCGCAGCTATTCAGGTTGCTGATGTATTGGCTGAAAATGCGAGGAAAGGGAGCGCTGAAAAATCAGTCTGGCCGTATAGGGTAATAATGGATTCAGGTAAGATTACTGCCGAATATGGAGCTAACTGGACAGGTGCTTACATGTTGCTTGACAACCTGGTAAAATCAAAAACAGGAGACGTACAAGCATACGCCGAAGCACGCGACAAAGCAAAAGCATTTTTGCTTCAGTTTCCAATGCAAACAGGCTATTGGACCGATGGGCACAGTGATACACACTGGAATATTAATACTTATAAAAGTAACCTAAGTGCAAGTAATATGACACTTGCCTTGTTCGATTATCCTGAACTTGACACGAATTGGAAAAACCATATTCCAAAGCTCATAAAATGGACTGAAGATTATTTTATTTTCAGAACAGCGCCCGGTGAAAAATCCACCATGTATGGGGCTAACATTGTAGGAGAACAGGATTCGTTTATGTATAAAATGGATTATCAAACGGCCAGATACGCCGCGGAATGTGCCCGCTGGTATGCTCTGTCGGGCGATGAAACCTACAAAGAAAAAGCTTTTCGCGCTCTTAACTGGGTAACCTATTGCAATGACTCCGCCGGCAAAGCTTATGAAAGCCCGTTTAGTGATTGGATTAACAGCTGGTGGTCTGATTGTTACGGTGAATGCCCACGTATGTTTTACCACGTTTTTGCAGCTTTACCCGAATGGGCTCCTCCTGGTGAAAATCATATTTTATATTCCGAAGGTATTTTGAAAAATGTTTCATATTTAAAAAATCGCATTGAATATACCGCATCAGGCAACAACGGAATTGAATACCTGCGCGTGGCATTTAGCCCAAAAACAATCACAGAAAATGGTGTCAGACTGAAGTTGTACAAAAATCCCGAAAATTCAGGTTACTCGCTTAGAAATTTGGGCGATGGAGATTATGCTTTAACAATTCAACGTGCACAAGCCGGAAAAATAATCATCGAATAAAAACTTACATAAAACCTACTGAATGAGAAAGTGTCCGGGAATTTTTATAAAAATAATTGGCTTGGTTGGCATCCATTTTTTCCTTTTATTGAATAGTATATCAGGCCAACAACATGTTGATGTATTTATTCAAATTGATGGGGCTGTTAAACTACAGCAAATTGATGGTTTTGGAGTAAATGCCAACACAGCATCATGGGGAAATACCGGGATGATTCCTGCAATGGATAAACTTATTGACTCATTAAATGCAACCATTTGGCGCGTTGTTGTGGAAACGGAGAAAGATTGGGAAGTGATTAATGACAACGACAATCCTTTTGACTTTAACCGTGATTTTTACAAAAAATTATATGAAACGCCCAAATTTGAAAAGATATGGAGCGAAATAGAGTATTTAAATTCAAAAGGAATAACTGACAATCTCATCATCAGTGTAATGGGCGGTATTCCGAAGTGGATGGGCTACAATATTATTTTTCCGAAAATGGAGGACGAATTTGTGGAAATGCATGTTTCCTTTCTGGATTATGCAATCAACACAAGACATTTAAAAATTGGATTATATTCTCCCATTAATGAAACCGACCTGACCAACAAGCAAATCGAAGGCCCACATTCAGATCCTGTACAATTTGTTCGGATTGAACATAAATTGGTTGAAAGGCTAAATGATTTAGGTTTAAACAGAGTTAAACTTGTTTCGCCCGATGTTGCCAATATGAATGTTGGCATTGATCAGTACATGCCGGTTGTGATGAATGATAGCTTAATAATGTCCCGCGTGCACTTTTTCGGTTTTCACAGTTATGGTGGATATTATGCTCCGGTTGATTCTTTTATTCAACATTCCAATTATCCCCAGATTCCATTATGGATAACTGAGTTTAATGCCTGGCGCGATGGCCTGGATCACGGGGAAACCGGTTTGTATAACTATGAATATGCCTGTGAATGTGTAACACATTTGCTGGATTTATTAAAAAATGGCGCATCTGCCTGTATAGTTTGGGAAGGATATGACAGCTACTATGAACATCATGGAGCTATGAGCTATTGGGGAATATTGGGTTTGGATGAGAACACAAACACCTATTATACACGCAAACATTTTTATGCATTGGCTCAGGTTTTCAGGTTTGTGCCTTCCGGATCTTTTCAGATTAAAACTACCTATACGGAGCCAAAATTAACAGTTTTGGCTTTTCGTGACACAGATTCAGGCAGGTTAAGCATAACCGGTATAAACTCAAAAGAAACTGAACTTAACGTGCAATTTAATTTGGATAATCTTGAAAATGTAAGCCACATGGACTTTTTTTATACTGACAGTGTTAAAAATCTATTCAATGTCGGGGAGATAGAAGGTTCAAAACAAAAATTTAATCTAACAATCCCAGCTAAATGCATATTTACTTTGACAGGCATTTCGAAAAAATAAACAATTACTATGGAAAAAATGTACACTATTATTGGTAAAATACCCATTGTATACTTGTTTGCAATTTCTGCGAGTTTTATGTTGCACAATACAACTCTTGGTCAAATATCCCAAAAACCAGATCAAGGTGAAAGGTTAAAACCTGAGCCCGCCGGTTGGTATGCCGGCGATATGCATGTGCATCGCGACTGTGGCGGACAGGTTGATGGAATTCTTCCTGAAAGTAAATTTATAGAAATGATGGAAGTGAATGATTTGGCTGTAATTTCGGTTTTGGCTGATATGGGCGATGCCGAAGTTAAACCCAGCGAAACCGACCTGCGTAAAGTTACAGGAAAGGATTATCAGTTGTCAATTCCGGGAAGAACCATCCATTATGAGGCTGAATGGCACTGGGATCCATTTGGAACAACTTTTGAACATAAGGCGCTCGGTGGGCATGTTGTATTACTCGGTTTAACTGAAGCTCACCAGATATGGGAGGAATCACCATATAAAATTCTTGAATACGGCAGAAAACAAAATGGAATTGTAGGTTTTTGCCATACCGAGTATTTAAATGACACCATTCAAAATAATTTGAATTGTTGCATCCCAATCGAATATCCGGTGGAAGCCGCCCTGGGAACTACAGACTTTTTTTCAGAAGACGTTTACGGATCCATATCGTCCAATTATGGAAATTATAATGCCGATGCAACAATAAATGCTTATTATAAATTGCTGAACTGTGGATTCAGACTTGGTTTGTGTGCCGGTACCGATTATCCATGCAACACCGGTGAGCCACTAGGAACCCTTTTGACTTATGTAAAAGTTCAAGGACCATTTACTTATCGGAAGTGGGTGGAAGGAATTCGGGATGGAAAAACCGTTGTTGCCCGGAATGGGCATAAAGAATTTATCGATTTAAAAATAAACGGAAAATATCAACCGGGTGATGAGATCAATCTGAAAAAGAAAGATGAAGTTGACGTTACTGTTAATTGGACCGCAACAGAAGAATTGACAGGCAAAGTTGAAATTGTATTTAATGGTAATGTAATCAGTGATCTGGAGGGAATTGCATCTCCCGGGAATCCGGTTGTATTAAAAGCAAAGATACCGGTATCCGAAAGTGGGTGGATATGTGCACGCCGCATGAATAGCGAAGGACATCAAACCCACACTGCGCCCGTTTATATCACCATCAAAAATAAACCGGTAAGGGCAAGCGCCGAAGATGCTGAATATTTTGTTGACTGGATTGACAACCTCATCGAAAAAACATCACCAGGTAATGAATGGAATCAGTATTTTACTCACGAGCTCGAAGTGGTACAAAGTCGTTATGCAAACGCCAGGAATATTTACTTGCAAATTGCCAGGGAAGCTGAAAAACCTATAAATGAGTAGTTCATAAATGCTGAATTTCTAATGATTAAACGATGAAAAGGATTTTGAAAGCCAATATTATTTTTTTTACAGCTCTGGCTATTTTATATGCCATTACCGGTTGCACAAAAGAAAAATCAAGACTCCCTGTTTTAGTGATTGCCTCCAGTGATAATTTTGGAACATATACTGCAGAAATACTTAAAGCTGAGGGTTTCAACGAGTTTTTAATCGAATCGCCAGACAGCAAAAACCTGAACAGCAAATACTTTGGACAATTTGATTTGGTTATTCTTGCAGAAGTAAAAACAGGAAAAAATTTAAATAATTTGATTGAAGAATACGTCAGATCGGGAGGTAAGCTTATTGCCTTCAAACCAGACTCATCCCTTTCTGAAATATTTGGAATTGAAAAATCGGATGAAACTATTTCTGAAGGATACATCAGAATAAACCCAGGTTGTGATCAAAGCACAGGCTTAACGACCAAGGCAATGCAATTTCATGGTGTTGCAGATATTTATAAGCTGAACGGTGCAACAACTATTGCAAGTTTATTCATTAATAAAACAGATAACCATAATTTCCCGGCGGTTGTTGACAACAATTATGGTAAAGGCCGCGCAACAGCATTCCTTTACAATCTGCCCAAAAGTATCGTTTACACCCGGCAGGGTAATCCACTTTCAGCGGGTATCGAAAAAGATGGAATCGTTGGATTAAGAGGAATGGACTTATTTACGGATGGCTGGATTGATACGACTTTAAATACAATTAATCAGGCAGATCAACAGATGTCCCTGTTGACAAATTGTATCCAAAATCTGTCAATGAATTCCATGCCATTACCACGCTTTTGGTATTTCCCTGATAACCTGAAATGCCTGGCTGTTTTGGACAATGATGGTGAAGACAACAAAGAAGCTGATTTTGAGCAACAATTAAATGATGTTGACTCAAAGGGTGCAAAAATGACAATTTATATTAAAGACGTTGAAAAAATTTCAAAAGCCTGGGCAGATACGTGGACGGCAAAAGGTTTCGAAATTTCTGGTCATCCTGATGATACCCGGGAAGCGGGAAATCCTGGCTGGCACACGATGGATAGTGCGATAGCAATTCAAAATATGAAAATAGAATCAAAATTTGGATTACCTGTGCGTACCAATGTAAACCACTGGTTTGTTTGGTGCGGAAACGATGAAAACGGAGAGCAGGATTTTGGCGCTCAGGCCAGGCTTGAAGAGAAGAACGGTATTGAAATGGATGCTAACTATGCACTTTACGATATCAATTCAAATCAACCTAAAAATTACCTTGGAACACCCGGAATCAACCAGGGAAATTACATCGGAAGCGGTCTGGTAATGAAATATGCTGATATAAAAGGAAATACTGTTAATGTTTACCAGCGCTACAATGCTGTTTATGATCAGCAATACAACGAAGGCAGCACCAAAGAAGAGTTTTTTAATTGTTTCAAAGGTCTGGTGGATAGAAGTTTAAACAACGAAATTTATTCTGTTGTAAGCATCAAATCTCACAACAACGAATACTATTTCTCGAAAGAACCATTAATGAAAATGCTGGATTACGCCAACAGTAAAGGCATTCCGGTTTGGACAGCATTAAATCTTCTCGATTTTTTGAAAATGAAAGATGAAGCCGCTTTTACAAACATTTCATGGGTGAACGACCGCTTGTCGTTTACATTAAATTCATCGCTTACACACACCTCTGGACTTACCTGTATGATTCCGGAAATTTATAATGAAAAGAAAATATCAAAAATTACAAAAGATGGCGAGGAAACCAGGTTTTCAACACAAAGGGTAAAAGGTGTGAACTATGCCTTTGTTACAGTTAAAGGTGGAATGAATTATGAAATTACTGTAGATTACCGTTAGGAGAGATAAAGGATATTCTATCAGCCAAAGAATCATTTGCAACGATTCGGAGCTTTGGAGCGTGATTTTATTCAACAAACATGATCTAACTTTTTTTCACATATTAAATGATTTAAAATCAGGCGCTAACATTATAATTTCATTCATCCTAAATCGTCCAATTGATTTATTTTTTGTTTTTATACTTGATAAATGTTAGTTTATGATAATCTTTAAGCGTAAACTTAATTTCTAATAATTTTTAATATTTTGTGTAATGAATTGTAACAAAAACTCTTTCGCCATGAAATACATTCTTTTATTTCTCTTGTTAATTTCGAATACATTCATTATGGGTCAATCCAGTAACGCGCTTGAAAATGTGGCAATTACATCAAACAAGGGTAAAACCGAGGTGCGAACAAATGAAAATGGAGATTTGCTTATCAATGTTTCACCCAAGGATGCCGCTAAATTTAAAGCCAATGGATTGGTTCATTACAGCGATTTCGGAACAAAGGGCGATGGCAAAACCGATGACATTGACGCCATTGCTGCAGCACATGCATTCGCCAATCAGCACAATCTTTCGGTAAAAGCCGACAAGGGAGCAGCATATTACATTGGAGGAAAAGACCGCACTGCCATAATTCGCACCGATACGGATTTTGGTACAGCTGCTTTTATAATCGACGATACTGACGTTGAAAACCGCAATGCAAATGTCTTTATGGTTAGTTCCGACCTTCAACCATTCAAACCTAAAGGGATAACTTCACTTAAAAGAAATCAGGAGAAAATTGATGTCTCATTTCCCGGAACCTGCATTGTTACAGTCACAAATTCCAACGTAAAACGTTACATTCGGTTTGGGCCAAATCAAAATAACGGATCTTCACAGACAGATATTTTTATCGTTGACAAAAACGGTAATTTGGATTTGAATGCTCCGATTATCTGGGACTTTGACCAAATCACGGATATTACCGCCCTTCCCATTGACGAGACGACACTGACAATCACAGGAGGACTTTTCACTACAATTGCCAATAATGATGAATCAAAATATACCTACTACAGCCGGGGAATCGCAATCAGGCGTTCCAATGTAATTGTGGATGGACTTGAACATCGCGTCACCGGAGAAGGAGATCATGGTGCACCATATGGAGGCTTTATCAATGTTGGCGACTGCTCCTACGTAACTGTCCGTAATACCATCCTGACAGGACATAAAACTTACCAGACCATTGGTGCGGCAGGTGTTTCGGTCTCAATGGGCACTTATGATATCTTACTGGGCCGGGCTCTCAATGTATCATTCGTGAACTGCAGCCAGACAAATGACATTGACGATAGCAGGTATTGGGGAATCATGGGGTCCAATTTCTGCAAAAATCTTCTGTATGACCATTGTATCTTTTCCCGTTTCGATGCCCACATGGGAGTTGCCAATGCCACAGTTCGCAACTCGACTATGGGGCACATGGGAATCAATGCCATTGGCAGCGGAATTTTCACCGTAGAGAACTCTACCATCCGCGGAAGGAGCCTGATCAACTTGCGCTCCGATTACGGCAGCACGTGGCAGGGAGAACTTATAATCCGCAACTGTATTTTTGTGCCTGCAGGTGGCAAAACCACAAGTGCAAGCCTGATTGGTGGTTCCAACTCGGGGCAGCATGATTTTGGCTACACCTGTAAAATGCCTGAACGAATCACCATCGAAAACCTGAAAATTGACGACTCTAACCATCCGGCAGATTACCAGGGTCCGGCCATTTTTGCGAATTTCAATCCAAATATGACCGACGATTCGTATGTGGAAAAGTTTCCTTATGTTATAACCAGGGAAGTCATTTTAAAGAACGTGACCACTGCCAGCGGCAAGCCATTAAGAATCAGCGACAATCCTTTCATGTTCAAAGATGTGAAGGTAAAAATTGATTAACGGCCGATGTTTGAGATGAAGTTCAGGGTTAAAGTTTGGAACTGTTTCCTTCCAACATAAAATATAAATAATCCAACAGTTGCCAGCTTTCAGCGGAACCTAATGGTGCAAATCTTAAACATGATTTGGACAGATTGATAAAGAAGTTAAGACAGAAATTTAAAAACTTCAGATAGAAAAGTAAAATGGTTTTTACTTCTGTTAAACAGAAATTTGAGCTATTTTCTGATTGTTTTTATCTGGTTCATTGATGAATTAATTAAACTCCCTGAGTTATTTGAAAAATTAATCATATAGTATTAATTTCGGCTGCGATAAAACCAACGTGCGGCAAACAATAATATCTCCTGCCGCACTGAACTTTATCAGCACGAATATGTACGTTTTAAGTGTAATTATATTTTGGAACAGGCAACTGATTTATATTAAAGGAAATATTAAAGTCAGGTTAATTTTTCAGTTAATCATTCTGTTGGTGGTAACCACATCTTGCAAAAATGATCCGTATGGGTCGAATTGGAACGAAGAAGAATCATTAAGCATAAGTCAATACCTGGATAAAAACCAGGAAGAATATTCAAAATTTTACAAATTATTGATCGAAGGGAAGATGTTGTCAACGCTTTATGCCTACAATCCTTATGGTGATGATTACACACTTTTTTTACCTACTGATGAAGCCATTAATCAGTATATCCAACAGAATAAGAAATATGAAAATTTTGAAGAATTATTGCTGGATACAGGCTTTATAAACACACTTACGCGCTACCATACAATCAAAAGAAAACTACATACTGATGAATTTCCTGACGGAGCAATGATGGACAGTACGCTTACCGGGGACAGGCTGGCAATTGGCTTTTATACGGATGGAGATAATCAGATTATTAAGATAAATAATGAAGCTCAAATAATTAAATCAAATCTAAAAATGACAAACGGCTATATCCATGTTATTTCCGGGGTACTGCAAAAGTCAGAAATATCAGGTTATGAATGGCTTCAGCAACATGATGATTATTCAATACTTGCAAAGGCGATGGAGGTTTCAGGTATTAAAAAAGGTTTATGGTGGAATAAGTATACTATACTTGCTGAACATGACAGTATTTATAACAGAAACGGGATTTATAAAGTGGAAGACCTGATAAGCCGTATTGCAACTCCCGGGATTCCATTAACGAACAAGACTAATTCCTTTTACCGCTTTGCCGGATATCATCTCCTGGGAGGAGAGTTATTTCTAAATGATTTAAATTGGGGTAATAAAAAATATACAACCCTCGGAAGTACACAGTTAACTATCGACGTTGGATTCAATATAAAAATCAATCCCGGTGTTGATATATATGGTTTTGAAATTTCTGAAACTGGTGAAACCACAGTGATCAACTACATCCGCCCGGTGGAGGAGAATTGTAATGTTATAACAAACACGGGTCCTGTTCATTCCATATCAGATGTACTTTATTTTACACCACTGCCCAAATAGCCATACATTGCGGAAACCAAGGGTTCAATATTACACAGTCGCCTCATGATTTTAATGCTATTGTAAAAACCTGAATATCTTCAAGGGGACATTTTTGTTTCAATCAATTTCAAAAATTAAACCAGTACCCGACAGTCCATGTCTTACCATTATCAACGGGTTCCTCCAGCGGAAAAGGAGTGCATATTTTGACAATATCTCCCTTATAACCAAGGGTGCAGGGGCGGGAACCTCTAATCGTGTTATTGGAATGATCCCAGGTGATGTATTTGCCTCCCAGGGTTCGAATGATTTCTTTATCAGCACTGCTGCTGGTTGTGGATGTTCCCACCTGGTTCAATATCCAATTTTTAACGGCACCACTGCTAAGAGTCTCAACCTGATGCGTTAATCGGTTTAATACCTTGAAATTATAAATGTTTTCATCTTTATTAATCCAATTTAGCAATAAGGTTGAATCGGCGGTAAGCGCATAATCGGGTATCGGGAAAAAGTACAATTCCCCTTTATAATTGGCAATAGCATCCAGAGTGCCCGAATAAATCATTGCTTTTCGGAATATGGAATAGGAAGGGCGGCAGAATACAGGCCCTGTTACACTTGTAAAAACCCTGTCGGGCACATAATTATTCAAACCGATGAATGTACAATTGCTGCCAAATTCCTTTTTGATTATACTTTCCTCTTTCTGATGGAATCTGTTGTCTTTATTAAAAATTTCATGAAATTGCTGCGTTGAAGGATAAATTGGACTAGCCTTAAGATGCGGAGTGATTATCATTTCAGCAACATCCGATGGGAGTGATTGATAATCGCGCCAGTGAGGAAATCCTGATTTTAAAGTTAAGGTGCCATCAATAAACTTTTTAAAAGCCTCATCTGTTGGCGCAAACAACCCGTTGTGTTTCACAAGGGTTTGATTAATATTAATAATACGTTCTTTTTGCAGATCAAATGCCAGACCAGCGTAATTTAAATCCCACAATGTATCGACAAGATTCCCTTCTCTGGCCCCTGGTTGATTAAAGGTAGCAGTATGATTTGGTTCAAAATCAGGATAATACCAATAAACCATATCCAGGAAGAGCTTATAGGTTTCACCGGGTATTTCCCTGTCAAGAAATTCCTTTGCGTTCAACATTGGTTTGACAACCCTGTCTATGATATGTACAAATCCGTTTTCGGCTAAAATATCTGCTTTGATAATTTTAGCTCCGGCATAGTAAACATTTCCCTGTTCATATACCCTGTCAAAATAGAAACTGTAATCTTTGGCGGAAAGACTATTTTTGCTGAAATAATCATCATAAAATATGGGTACATATTTTCTTGATTGAACATATACCATTTTGTAACCATCGGAGAATGTTGAATCTGTAACAATCATTTCATTCTTGTTTTCCCTTTTGATCCAGTATTTTTCAACAGGATTTCTCAACATTGTCTCGCGCTTATAAGCGTATGAGTACGAATTTTCAGAATCTCCCGTTCTCCATCCATATGCACCGAGCTCTTTCAATTGATCAAGTGACCAGGGATTCTGAATAATATGAAATTCGGTAATTCTTTCAAGCTCGTCCAATGGGATTGCCGAGACACTCGGATAATTATTATCAGACAGAAATTGTTTCATTGCTTCATCTGTTGGCGCGAAAACGCTCCAACTTCCCGAAACATCGAGTACCTTGTCTAACTCTGCAAGTCTTAAACATTCAGTAAACATGGTAAGATTATCCTGAACCGACACAACAGTGTACAATTTCCCCGGGAGCCAGTCAGGTCTTTGATAAATGTCTTGTTCAGTTAACTTTTTACAACCTGTTAAAAGGAAGAAAATAATTACCACAGGTAGCACAAATACCTTATGTTTCCTCATTATTTTATACTTGTTCAAAACGTGTTTTATTTGAAAAAGTAAAACTAAATATAAATTTGAGACTTTGCGTATTCCTGTAGCCAGGCATTACACTTTCAAAGTGCTGATCTCTTTTGGAGAAAATAAACAAAACAAAAACAGTATTTGGTGATTTTCTGATCCAAAAAACAGCCTTCTCTGTCATTTGACAAAGAAGGCTGGAAAACATCAAACTATTCAATTTTAGAAAACACTAAACCTAAAACAAAATGCTTTTATCTGCGCCCTGATGTACGGTTTGAAGAAGTTCTTGCATTACTGCTCCTTCCACCAGATGAACGGCTGCTGCTTCCTGATCTTCCCGAACTCACGGCAGCTCTTGACTGGCTTCCTGATCTTCCCGAACTCACAGCCGATTTTGTTTGACTATGTCCTGAAGAATTTCTTGAGCTAATACTTCGGGGAGCTTTCTGAGTTCTGGAAACATTTTTCCTTGAAACATTCGCTGACGATCTTTGGACATAGCCATTTTTTTGTCCAACAGAAGAACTACGTATTGTCCTTTTACTGCCAACATCACCAGATTTCCGTGTGCTATTGGTTAGCCGATTAGCTGATGGATTTGTTTTGACCCTGGCAGACACATTAGTTGACTCTCTGCGCAAATTATCAGATCTTTTTCTGACTGAATTGTTTTCGGCATTCCTGATGCTTCCAACAGTTGCAGACTTACGGGAGTTTACAGTGCCCGTGTTTACTTTTGCCCCTGAAACTGACCTTCTTTTTACGTTAGTCGACGAAGATCTTTCTGAACCTGAACGTGTACCTTCAACCGAACTGTTTTTAGTAGATCGTGAATTATTTATTCTACCGGATCGAACTGAAGCATTATCCCTTGTTCTTGCATTGCTTCCTGAATTTCTCCTTGCGTAAAGTGCCTCGCCTTTTTTTCTCAAATCAGGCCGTGAATAAGTGCTCCTGTAATTACCATGTCTGATTCCTGCACTTACCCTCGGTGAATAAGTCCTGATTTTGCTGTAATAAAAGTTGTTGTAATGGTTGTAACGATAATAATTACAGGTACGATAATGCCCGTAGTAATAATTATGCATGTTATAATGGTATCCGTAATAGGTATGATAGTAAAATGGCCGCCACGGATTCCAGTAAGAGGGATAATAGTCCCAGTACCACGAAGAATGCCATCTAACATATCCGGGAAGATAGATATATCTGACTACCGGCCAGGCAGCAATCTCAAAAGTTGTGGTTCTTACAACCGCAACATTTCCGTTGTTCCCTGAATATCCGGGATTCGGTGTCTCCAATTGATTATCGGCATATATGGGTTCAACAATATAGTTTCTGCCGTACAATGCTTCATCGCCAACAAGCTGAATTTGTACTGCCCCATTTTTAAAACGCTGAACTGTAAACACAGCCACATCCTGAGTTTCATCTTTGTTAAGTGCAGCCCTCAATACTATGGAATGAACATCTCCGTCAACATAGTCAATCACCATTATGTAATCAACCATATTATCGCCGTTTAAATCAAGGTTGTTTATCCTGGAGTTTTCATCATTTAAACTTTTTTCAAAACTCTCCAGGGTTTCTGATTCCTGAAACAGTTTCATTGTTGCATAAAGATTGAGGTTATCGCCCGGCAAACCCAAATATTCTGCCGGATAATCCTGTGCTCCCACCATGTTCCAGGCTGATATTATAAGTGCGAGGGTTGATGTGATTATTAAATTTTTCATGACTTTAAATTTTAAAATATTGTTTCTACAAGAGGGTAAATGCAAAACCCGTACCAATAATAATCTACCCTACGATTATTTTTATATCTTACAGAATAGCTGCATGTTACAATATTTCATTATACAATTTTTAAACTTTTAAAAGATAAACATCCTTGATCTTTAATAAACCGAATCTGATTTTGTTGTACTTCTGATGATGTTATTTTTATGGTTGTGGTATGAAAATAACCTACAGATGATTCTAAATTAATTTGAAACAAATGATTGATATGATGGCTTTGAAGATTATGCTGTAACGCGGAAAGAGGGCAATTTAAATACGCCCGGCTAATTAATTTCTCAATTTAAAGAATTGCAGAATTCCAGGAAATTTCATCAACCGGATTTAAAATTTTTGCAAAAAAAAATCCCGCTATCAGCGGGATAAAATTTTAAATGATAATATATTTTAAACTAAGCTAGTTTAACATTCACTGCATTTAATCCTTTTTTTCCTTCCGCCAAATCAAAAGTTACTTCGTCATTCTCCCTGATATTTTCTTTAATTCCGCTTGAATGCACAAAATACTCTTTCGATGAGTCGGCGTCTTTAATGAATCCAAATCCTTTGGCGTCATTGTAAAACTTTACTGTTCCTTTATTCATTTTATTAATATATTAATTACGTGCAAGTTATGTATTTATTTCGATTATTGCACTCTATAAGGCAAAGAAAGAGTGCTAATTTCACTATTTATTTTGTCTGTATGCTTTTAAAGCTTAAGTATAGCTATAATCACAGGGCAAAACAGGTCGGATAGTTTTAACATATTTGTCTCACAGAACAGTAAATTTTTAATAACCACAGAACTATTAATTTAAAATCGGGATGAATATCAGATTGTTGAGATTTTAAGTTTCGACATTCTTTCAGGGCCCTCACATAGAGATTGAAAAAATTATCACTTCGTATAAAAACCCCTGGTAAATCAAAGAAATAAAAACTGTGAAATACAGTATTAATTTACCAATCTGGATTTTTAATGCCTGAAATGGTTAATTTAGTCAACGGACTTTTTTTATTTAGAGAAATCATTTTGCATTTATTGAATTTAATGTTTCAAAAAAAACCAAATCAAGGGTTGAAACAAGTGCTAAACTGAATGCACATAACATTAAAAACTTAGATGAATTAATTGAACTGAAACGAAATGGAAAACAGTAAGTAAATTTTTGTGTTGTTAGATTCAAATATAAAATCTGCCTGTTATGAATGATGTTCAAAAATTTTTTAAACTAATTGGAGCCGGATTCACCAAAGACCAATATTATGAGTCAATGAACATGGCGCTTAAGAGGTTGGATAATCAGTACACTATGCTTCATTATCCACTTTATGTCAAAGAGTCCGATAGTTTTATTCAGGCACAGAAAAACCTTACTGATTATTGCATTTCATTACTCAATCCCATAAAGAATAAAGTAATTCTTGAAATAGGATGCGGAAATGGAGTTCAGTCGCTGTACATAAATGCCAACTATTTTCCCTTAATGATAACCGGAGTTGATATCAATAAAGCCAACATTGATATTGCCAATGGAGAAAGAGAACGAAGTAACTGTCATAATGTGAAATTCTTTGCTGATGATGCTCAAAATCTTTCCATGATACCTTCAAATTCCATTGACGTTTTGCTTAACATTGAGAGCGCTTTTCATTATCCTGATAAACCGGCATTTCTAAAAGAGGTAAACAGGGTTCTAAAATTCGGGGGACAATACCTGATTGCCGATATTTTAACTACCCGTAAAAACAACAATAGATTAACAAAATTATGGGGGAAAGCAATGGTTTATCATTTTTGGAACAAAATGCAATATGAGGAAGAATTCTTAAAATCGGAACTTGTTATTGATAATATGGAAGATATAACTCATCGTGTGATAAAGGGCTGGAGCAACTACCCAAAATGGATTCCAAAAATAAAAAGGAAATTATTTTTACAAAATGTAATGTACAAAATGTTCTATATTATCAATGCCAGAATAAATATCTACTTTTTACGAAGCCGACAGCAATATGTAATTTACGTTGGCTGCAAACCTGTTCAACCCGCTATAATAAAAGCCGGATAGAGTGGATTCAGATTAAATCAGAAAAATTAATTATTACAGGCCAAATGCGATAATGCGGATAATGAGCTGATTTCAGAAATTTTTTATTGTTCAGAAGATTCACTTTTTGCTTCCTTTTCCTTTTTCCTGAAATACTTTCGCAATAAAAAATTGTGTTGAGCAGCTTCAAGATCTTCATCTAATTTTTTTGAACTGCTCTCTAAATATTTAATTGTTTCCTTTAACCGTGCACCTGATTCTTCATCGTGAAGCAATACACCCACGGTACTGTTAGGATTACTGCTTGCCAGTTTCAGATTTGAAACTATTGCATTTGCCGAATCCGCAATTTGCTGCAGTTGTACAACAGAAGCTTTTACTGAATTAAAAACTACAGTATCGGTTACTAATTCGTTGGCCAGAGTACCTTCTTTATTGAGGTTTGAACTAAAATCTGCCAGTGAATTGATCAAAACTTCAGCCTTGGCGGATGCACTTTGAAGGGATGCAGTTGCTGCGTTGATGTTTAAATATATTGAGCTGTCGGTTAATAATTTCCCAATTGTTCCTTCGCCTGCAGCCAGTGTTTTGCTGATGGTTTTGAAATCATCTGTAATTGCGAGTACGTTTTTATTATTTTCCTGAAGTGTATTGATCATATCTTCGGATGTAAATGTTTTTTCCACACCCAAAGTATCACCTTCCTGAATTTCCGGGTACATTACTGTTCCTCCATAAATAACCAGTATTTTATTCCCGATTAATCCATCGCTGCTCAACTTAACCATGGCGTCTTTTCGTATGTATTGTTGTGTTTTTGTATCAATTTTTAAGCGCACCTCAACCTGAGATTTTCCATAAAAATTCAGGTCACTTACAGTTCCTATTTTAAGCCCTGAGAACCACACATTGTTGCCCTTTTGCAAACCACCAACATCATCAAAAAGCGCAACTATTTCCATTTTATTTTTAAAAGTTTCATGCAGATTACCAACCATCAGCGTACCTGCAACCAAAAATGCCAGACCTAAAAAAATAAAAAGTCCTACTATTACCGGGCGTTTATTTGTTTTTTCGTTCATTTTTTATTGTATAAAATTGTAATTAAAAAACCCTTTAATTTGTTCATCATCCGAGTCAAAAACGTCTTCAAATTTTCCGTCTTTTAAAAATTGACCGTCAAATAACATGGCAATTCGGTTACCCGTATTTTTTGCACAGGTAAGGTCGTGTGTAATTATGATGGAACTTGTGTTGTATTTTTGCTGAACTTCGTTAATAAGCTCAATGATTTCGGCACTTGTGATTGGGTCTAAACCCGAAGTTGGTTCGTCGTACAACATGATTTCGGGTTTAAGGATTAAGGTGCGTGCAATGCCAATTCTCTTGCGCTGCCCGCCTGAAAGATCAGAAGGCATTTGATTTATTCTATCTTTTAAACCAACTGCATCAAGCACTTCTGTCACAGCACTGTTTATGTCATTTTTGCTCAGATGTTTCACATTCATCGTTAGCGGAAAAGCAAGATTCTGATAAACATTCATACTGTCATACAATGCACTGTTTTGAAACGAAAATCCAATGCGTAGCCTTAAAGCATCCAATTCAGTGCGTTCCAATTTATCAACTTGTTTTCCCAAAACAAATACATCGCCTTTATCAGGTTTTAATAATCCTGCAATTATTTTTATTAAAACCGATTTGCCGGAGCCCGATTTACCCAATACGGCCACATTTTCTCCTTTAAAAAGATTAAAATCAATTCCTTTTAAAACGTCCAGATCTCCAAATGATTTGTACAATCCTTTAATGGAAATCACCTGCTCCTCCCCCATCGAACTATAATTTTCTGTTTTTTCCATTTCTTTAAAAATATCGAATCCAATTCGCCATTTGTACAAAAACAACTTCCTCAATAAAAATCAGGAACATGGCGAGTACAACAGCCTGATTTGCCGCTTTTCCAACACCACGGGTTCCCTGGGTTGCATAATATCCTTTGTAACTCCCCACAATTCCAATAGTAAATCCGTACGCAATTGATTTCGCTACGGAGGCAAATATGTCAAGAAAGCTGATGGAGGAGAATGCGTTTTGATAGTACGCAATGAGGCTCGTACTTTCCTGAGCATGTACATTTACAAATGAACCGAATAATCCAAAAAAGCTGCAATATAATGCAAGCATCGGAATTGTGATTGTGGTGGCTAAAACACGGGTAACCACTAAATATTTAAACGGATGTATTGCCGAAACTTCCATCGCTTCTATCTGCTCGGTAACTTTCATTGAGCCAAGTTCTGCACCTATCCCCGACCCCACTTTACCTGCACAAATAAGTGCTGTAACCAGTGGACCCAATGCTCTTACTATGGCAATTCCAATTAACGAAGGCAGCCACGAAGTCGCACCAAAATCCTCAAGTGAAGGACGTGATTGTTTTGTAAAAACAACACCAACAATAAAACCGGTAAGGGTAATCAGGGGCAGTGATTTTAAACCTACCTCGAAACACTGATGAATTACTTCACGCAGGTGAACAGGTTTTTTAAATACTTCCCTAAAAAAAAGAGTGGTAAATTTAAAGGCATCGTTTATACCTGAAAAGTAATCGTCGATACCTTTTGAAATTAAATATTTTTTAGTTTTTATTCTGTTCATAAAACAGTTTATTGTTTTTGAAGATCGATTTTAGCTTCAGAAGCAGTTCCCAAAAGAATTGCCATCCATCCTGGATTTCTTTTTTTATTCGAGCCATAAATTAGTTGGAATACAAACTTTATATTAATTTACATTTAACAAAACAGCCGCTGGTTCAAAGGCTTAAAAGAATTTTTAATTGTTGTTTCATTTACATTTCAAATGTACAGGATATTTCACAAGTAATTGTTATAAATTTTTGAGTTAAATTTATATAATTCCCACTTCGAAGCAGTGTAGTGTAGTTTACGAAGAAAAAAGATGAAACAGATTTTACTCTTCAAATTTCACCGGGTTAGCTGTATTCTCATATTCCATGAGTTTTAAAAAAACCTTACCTGCAATGCGAATATCCATTTCTACAAGAATCGGAAAACAATTGTCATCATCGGTAAACCAAACTGTTACATCATTGGGTCGCTTAAAAATACGCCCCACTTCAACACGCGGAGTTATTTTAATACAATTAATCTTCCCGAATTTGGTTTTAACTGTATCTTTTCCATTGTACACAAAATGAAATGGGAATACTTCGTCGGAGAAATACATGTTAAGGAACAATGAATCTCCTTCCGTAATTTGCGAAAAGTCGATTCGACGGATGTAATACATTGTGGAAGATAAATCGAGAATATTTTCAGGAACAGCATGAACACCACTGGCTTTCGATTTTACCGTATTTTCTTCGCGGTCATAAGTAACTACATTGTGTTTTGAGTAACGACCTTCTTTGATTTTTCTAATGTGTTTGTAAGGAAGGTTTGTTTCCTTATCGAACCAGCTTTCATAAATATCTTTTACCCCATAAATTTTGTCGGCTAATCCGGTAGTCTCAATTTGCGTAACCGAATGAAAAACCTTTTTTTGTCTGTAATTTGTTTCTGTAAGTTTAAGTGTAGCGATTCCCGCCGAAACAAAACCATATTTGAATTGATAGGTGAGAATTTCACCGGCTTTAAAAGCATTATTACTTTTTACGGGCAGATTCATTTTTTCCTGTGCTTGAACAGAAAATGCCAGGTGCAAAAAAAGTAAGAGTGACAAAACAGTAACTTTCATTTTTTTGAATTATAAGTCAACTTTCAATTTTCTTCAAAAAAGGTAAAATAACAACATGAAGTGTTACACAATTTCATGCAGGAATTACATAATTTACTCTTAAACAAAATCAATCGGTCTATAGTTTACAATTTTATGTCTCATAATTTTATCATATTATGTGTTTCAATAATACTGACAAGTTCCATCAACATCAAAACCTAAAAACTGCAATTGACATGAATTTACCATTTTTGTATTTTCCAAGCAGAATTTTCTGTAAAATCAAATGTGTGTTGCAGAAAATTCAATGCCTGTCAGTTGTTTCCCCGCTGGCGTTTAATAGAATTTAAACCACTGTTCTGATAACAAGGGATGATGATTTGGATTTGGAGCTACAATACAGAAGTTGGATTTTATGGACTCACATTCGCTCCGTTCTTGTTTATTTTTTCCATTTCCAGTTTTGTATTTCAGGCATATCCTGCCCATGTTTGTATATGTATTTTTTGTGTTCAGCAAGTTTATTGGTCATCAACTGACTGAGTTTATTTCCATTTTCACCTAATTCCGGAACTCTTATGACAACATCCTGCACAAGGTGAAACCTGTCCAGATCGTTTAAAACCGTCATGTCAAAATATGTGGTGATGGTGCCTTCTTCCTTGTAGCCGCGAACATGTATGTTTTCATGATTTGTGCGTTTGTAGGTCATGCGGTGAACAAGCCAGGGATAACCATGAAATGCAAATACAATAGGTTTATTTTTTGTGAATAACGCATCAAAATCAGAATTACTTAAACCGTGCGGGTGCTCTGTATCAGGTTGCAATTTCATCAAATCAACAACATTTACCATTCTTATTTTTAACTCTGGTAAATGTTCACGAAGGATGGAAACCGCGGCCAGGATTTCGAGTGTAGGTACATCGCCGCAACTGGCCATTACAACATCCGGTTCGCCGCCCTGATCGTTGCTGGCCCAATCCCAAACGCCAATTCCCCGTGTGCAATGTTCAACAGCCTGATCCATTGTTAACCATTGTGGAGCCATGTATTTACCTGCAACTACAACATTCACGTAATGGCGGCTCCTTAAACAATGATCCCATACCGATAATAAACAATTGGCATCGGGTGGAAGATAAACCCGCACAACCGAAGCTTTTTTATTTACCACATGATCGATAAAACCCGGATCCTGATGCGTAAACCCATTGTGTGCCTGTTGCCATACATGCGAAGCAAGAAGGTAATTCAGTGATGCGATTTTCTTCCTCCAGGGTAACCCGGCGCTCACTTTCAACCATTTTGCATGTTGGTTAAACATTGAATCTATGATGTGAATAAATGCTTCGTAGCAGTTGAAAAGTCCGTGTCTTCCTGTAAGCAGGTAACCTTCGAGCCATCCTTCGCACTGGTTTTCACTGAGCACTTCCATTACCCTTCCATCAGCAGCCAGAAATTCATCGTTCTTTTTTATTTTGGATTCCCATTGCCGGTTGGTAGCTTCAAAAACTGCATTCAGGCGGTTCGAAAGTGTTTCATCAGGACCAAAAATCCGAAAATTACGTTGTTCCTCATTCAGCGTTATCACCTCGCGAAGGAATTCTCCCAATTCATGTGTATCGGCAGCTTCAACTGAACCCGGCGCAGGTACATTTACAGCGAATTTCCTGAAATCAGGCATGACCAAATCCTTTAAAAGCAGCCCACCATTGGCATTTGGATTGGCGCCCATGCGGCGCAATCCTTCAGGAGCCATTTCTGCCAGTTCTGGAAGCAGCCTTCCCTGTTCATCAAAAAGTTCTTCGGGCTTATAGCTTTTCATCCACTCTTCCAGTAATTTTAAATGATGTGGATGTTTGGAATCTACAAGCAATGGAATCTGGTGAGAACGAAAAGTTCCTTCATTTTTCAGTCCGTCAACTTCTTTGGGGCCTGTCCATCCTTTGGGTGACCGAAGAACTATCATCGGCCAGTGTGCACGGGTCGTATCATTTTTCTTTCGTGCTTTGCGCTGGATTTTCCGAATATCCAAAATGGTTTTTTCCAGATACAGAAGCCATGAGCTGGTGCATCTTTTCTGGTTCATCTCCTTCCACAAAATAAGGCTCCCAGCCATAGCCGAGAAATAACTGTTTCAGTTCCTTTTCAGGAATGCGCGCCAGCACCGTTGGGTTGGCTATTTTATAGCCGTTGAGATGCAAAACAGGCAACACAGCACCGTCGGTCACCGGATTTAAAAATTTGTTGGAATGCCATGCCGTTGCCAATGCACCGGTTTCAGCTTCGCCATCACCAACCACACAGGCTACTATCAGTTCAGGATTATCGAATACTGCACCAAAAGCATGACTGAGTGAATACCCAAGTTCTCCACCTTCGTGAATTGATCCCGGACATTCAGGTGAAACATGACTTGGAATTCCTCCCGGAAAAGAGAATTGGGTGAATAACTTTTTTAGTCCGGCCTCATCCTGTGTAATTTCAGGGTAAATTTCGCTGTAGGTGCCTTCAAGGTAGGTGTTACCTACCAATGCCGGACCGCCATGACCGGGACCTGAAATGTAAATCATGTCCAGATCATATTTTTTAATGATCCGGTTCAGGTGTACATATATAAAATTCTGTCCCGGTGTTGTTCCCCAATGTCCAAGAAGCATGGATTTGATATGTTTTTGTTCCAAAGGTTTTCGCAGAAGCGGATTATCGAGGAGATAAAGCTGGCCGACAGATATATAATTGGCGGCACGCCAGTAGGCATCTGTTTTTTTCAGAAGTTCTTTTGATAACGGGTTCTTTTTAACTTCTTTGCTTTTTATCTTGTCAGTTTCCATGGTGTGTAAATTTTTTCTTTTATGTTTTCTGATGTTTTTGAATTCGATAGAAAAAACACTGTCCCACAACCTGTCTTTTCATTAACATCTTTTAATTTTTACTGCTTTATATACAGTACATTTTATTTAAGTGCATCAACAATTCCGGCAAAATCTTTTTTTTTGACAAAATTGTTTATTGGCAATCATTGTAAACACATGGCTTTTTTTTTGTGATGCCTAAACCTGTCCCGCAATCTAACCGGACAAAGTATATATTTCTACAATTTTATTGTTACTCCAATTTTTCCGCCCGAAAATTCATTGCCTCCGCCAAATTCAAGGTTTACTCCAAATTTGTTGCTGAAATAATACCGGGCGCCAATTTGTGCACCAAGTCCAAGTCCTGAATTACGATGACCTTTATATTCGTAGTCTTTGTTATAGTTATAAAAGCCAAGATTTAGACCTGCGTAAAAATCCCATGGCGAAGGAATGTTCAATACAGTATTAAAATGATAATTTGCATTTCCTGAAATACCGGTTACCGAATGGTGGTAATCATGCTTATCATAGTATTCGTTGTATCCACGGTAAGACAATTCTGCACCCAGTGTTACATCCGGATGCACGCCATAATCGAACCCCAAATAAACAGGAACACCCCATGAAGAAAGTCCTACCCCAACATTAATTTGTGACTGACCTTTTGAAACCGGTCCCTGTGCAAAAATTGCGCTTGTTGCTGCAACCATTATAAAAGTTAAAATCTGTTTTCTCATATTAATTATTTTAAAGTTGAAATCATTGTTTTATTTGTAATCCGACGCAATACAATAAGCCCTGCAACAGGCAAAAGAATGTTTGTCAATCCCGCATTATTAAAACAAAAAAGTACAATGCACCACAACACGACGAATAACATTACCATGATGTTTGATAAAATTTTCATGATGCCTGTATTCATGATTATACCACACCATAATTTAATTAAAACAAAATTACGCCAACCCTGTTCGGAAAGTGTTACAAAATTCAGGGTAAGATTTACATCATTCACACTTTTTAATATGCAACAAATTCAAATGTATTTGAACTGATTTTGAATATCAGTTTTTTGTTCTGATTCTTCCGGTAACGAAATTAGGGATTGGAAAAGGTCAATAAAGATTCTGAGATTTGTTTTTCCTGCTGAATTTTGAAATATCAACGACAGACAAAAGGCATTTTCCATCATTTTCAGTAACCACACCTTCCATATAAACAAAGCACAAAGGTTTATCATGATTACCCAATAACACTTCGCATGATTCTTTACTTCTACCGGAATAAACTTTTCTGAAAAAGTTTTTAAAAATAAGCTTTGAACCATTCGAAACATAAAGGTTAAAATCGCTGTTTATTAAGCGAAAACGTCTTTCTCCGAGCATTTCGGCACCCGTAAAGTTCAGTTCGCGAATTGTTCCGTATTCATCGAGGGTAAAATATCCAATCAGTGATAATTCAAATACTATAATGTATTTTTTAAGTGCCGTTTCTAATGTTTCATATGCCTTGCGCAGCGCTTCATTTTGCATTTCAAGTTCAATCTTTTGTACCTGCAATTCATAAAGGAGTTTTTTTACATCTGTTTCTTCACCGTCAACAAATCCTTTTTCCTTCCTTTCCCTGAGTTTTTCTTCTGCTTTTCTGCGCAACATTCCTGCATCTGTAAAATCCATTTCTTCGTAACTCATAACTTTATTTTTGTTGTTATAATTAATCCCACCGGAAAAATCAGACAGTTGTAAAATTGTATAAGCTGTCCATCGATTTCCGGTTCACCAACATCAGCTGCATTTGTTTAATTTCATTTCGTGTCTGCATTTATGCCGGTTTTAAAATTATGCAACGTTATTGCCTGTTTTTCCATGCTCACCCCATGAAAGGCGATAGTAAAAATCTTTTAGGAAGCCAGGTATTAACATTGCAACTATTTTCAGGTTTGCATTTCATTCAGCAGGTTCAGTGTATTTCACTGTTTGACTGCCGAAGTACAAATTGTTCATCTCATCAATTATAAATGATTTAACAGAGTACTAAATTAAAATATCCAAAGCTTTGTATCGTTACATAACTCCTTTTTTGTTTTATAAAATTCCCACTTTTTAAACCGGATAACAAATTTTGTGGCTTTGAGACCGAAAAACCAAAACTCTCCCGATAAATTTCAGGATATATGTCTCCCATGCCTCTCAAAGTTCTCCGAACATTTTAGAGAAACTTTCAAAATGGTATGATGATGGATTTGCCGAATGCC
>CAWDAW010000032.1:0-17568 GCA_963800345.1 uncultured Prolixibacteraceae bacterium
GGCAACTGAGTACAACTCAGTCTGAGACTGAGATTATAAGTCAGAGGGCAACTGAGTACAACTCAGTCTGAGACTGAGTATAAGTCAGAGAACAACTGAGTACAATTCAGTCTGAGACTGAGATTATAAGTCAAAGGGCAACTGAGTACAACTCAGTCTGAGACTGAGTATAAGTCAGAGGACAACTGAGTACAACTCAGTCTGAGACTGAGTATAAGTCAGAGGGCAACTGAGTACAACTCAGTGTCAGACTCGATATCATTAACCGTAAGTATTTTATAATCAGTATATGTCTGTGTTTTACTTCATGCAACCACTTCATAGAATTGTTTATTAACGGTTGATTTGTTGATAACTTTATGAAATTTATCAACCCAATACAATTATTTCTGGTTGATTTATTTTATATTTGCAATAAAAATATAAACCGTGATGATTATTTTTACAAACAAAGAATTATAAAACCAAATGAATTGAGTAATGAACAAAAATGAATCAAATGAAAAAAACTGAATTATGAAAGACATCTTTAGCAAACGTCTTAAAAGTGCCAGGGTGATGGCAAAACTTACACAGGAAGAGTTGGGGCAAATGGTTAACATCACAAAGAATGCAATTTCCAAATACGAAAAGGGCGAAATGTTGGCAGACCCTGGAGTCTTGCAATTACTGGCCCGGGCATTGCAGGTTTCACCCGATTATCTTATCCGTCCGTTTGAAGTGGAATTAACAAAAGTTGAGTTCCGCAAAAAAACAAAACTCTCCAGCCGTGATGAGCAGGCCATAGAACAGCAAATTCTTAATATGGTTGAAAACTATCTTAAAACCGAAGAAATCTTAAATATCAGCTTCACTTTTAATCACCCCTTTCCGGGAACCATTATCCGTGGGAAAGCTGATATGGAATTGTATGCCGCGAAACTGACTGACAAATGGAAACTTGGTATGAATGGCATTCCCTCCGTTTTCAGGATGCTGGAGGACAATGAAATAAAAGTGATTGAATTTTCTGCCAGTGACAATTTCGACGGGTGGTCGGCCTATGCCAATGACAAGTATCCGGTAATTGTGCTTAACGCTGCCATAACCCCCGAACGCAAACGCTTCACTGCGCTGCACGAACTGGCCCATCTGTTGTTTGATTTCGACAGAAAACTTTCTGACAGGGAGGTTGAAAAACTTTGTCACTATTTTGCCGGGGCTATCATGCTTCCCGAACAATTGATGTATTCACTGCTTGGCCGTTACCGTTCGAAAATATCTTTTGAAGAACACAAAGTATTCAACAGGTCTCTCGTATTGCGCACCAGGCATTTATGTACAGGGCACTTGAACTCGGGATAATAAAACCCTATTATTATTCACAGTTTCAATTTTCGATTAGAAATAATAGAAAAGAAGTTGGATTGAGTGTATTCGGAGGTGAAGAAAAGGCTACCCGCTTTATCTCACTTATCTGGCGTGCCCTCTCCGAAGATTTGGTAACCATAGGTAAAGCATCGGAGTTGTCGGGAATTTCGGTGGAGAAACTGGCCGAAGCTATTAACTAAATATGTACAGTCATGGAAATAAACGATGTTAACAAAAAAGACACAGGGATGAAACCAAAAATCAAAAACGGAAAAACAATTCCGGCAGTTGCTCCAGAGGTTAAAAAACGACTGATAATCGGTGATTTACTGATACTCATCCGGTTGTTTCAAGCCTACCCTGATACTTTTCCCAATGAAAGCTTTCCGGTGTTGTATTTGCCCGATGTGCTGGCCGTTGGACTGTGGAAACCAGTTCAGCACAGTTGCAACAATGGCTGCAAGAGGGAAAAATAATTGTACTGAAAACCGGTGAAGATTTATTTTTAAAAGCCATGGAAAGTAGTTTTAATCCCGGTATGCAGATGAACGAATCCATTTCATTGCTGACAGCAAAAATGCATAAACTGTCGTTTGCCACCACTTCAGGATTGCTCACCCGCGAGGCCCACCGGATAAAAGTGAAAGTGTGTGACTGCAGCGAACTTTTCAATCCCGAAATGGAATTCCTTCATTTCAATAAAGTAAAAATAATAAGAGTACGGAAAAACAAAATAGCTTCTTACGGGGTGCCGGCCCCCATCGCCGGTAACAATTAAAATGTGTTCATTATGAGTACTTTTTACTTTGAAGCACTGAATCCAGAACAGGTTTCGCAGTGCGATGAATTGTTGGCTGTTATGCGGAGCCTTGTGCCGCAAACCGATGCCTTGTCCGGGAACGACAGGGTGAGTATGAGAAAACTGGATATCAAGGCGCAGAATTTCGCGCGTGATGCCATTAACTGGAGCAAAGATGTTCCGGCGCTGGCCAGTCCGTTTGTGGATATCAAAACCATGGAGAGTACGCTGGTGTTTCACGAACAGATGGTACGGTTCGGGGGATCGCTGGAATCGCTGACCAGGTATATAAATGACCTGGCGATAGTAAGTGGGAGTCAGGTTGAAGACATGGCCCGTGCCTGCTACCAGGGAATTAAAATTGCCGCGAAGCACCGTGTGCCCGGTGCCAGCACCGCTTATACCATGCTCAAAACAAGGTATAAGGGTTATGGAAGAAAAAGGGTCGGCAGAACCCACCGAAACGGAGACCTGCCAACCCTACTGACTAATTTGTTTTCCTCTGCGTACCAGCGCAGTTTACGGATTACGAAATCGATATTCAAATTCTGCCCGTTCCAGCGGGCAGTTTTTGTTTAGGTAAATATAGAAATAAGCAGTTAGGAACAAAAAATTCGAAATTAATAATTTTTTGAAGCGTAAAATAAAGAACATAGATCATTGTCTGAACTGTGCTAAAATGCACCAAATAAGAATTTGTTGGCGAAGGTCATTTCTTTCCTGAATCTGAACGGACATTAGAATATTACTCGGAGTTGAATTGAACCTTGATATATTTTAGCATTTTTTCTTTTATCATGACTTTTGTTTTTAGTTTGCGTTAAAAGTATGAAAAAAGGAAAGAGATATAAAAAAACAAAGACCCAAAATTGAATCTTTGTTAATATTGAATTTCTATGGCATATAATTTGAGTTTATAGAATTGTTTTCAGAATAATAATATTGGCTTAGATCCATTTCCCTTAGAACAGGAAAATTATTTCATTGATAAATAGAAATCTGAAGTTGAAATATCCACCTTCATACCCTCCCCGTTTGGCCCCGCCTGTTGATTGACTATTATGGGTGATTTATACGATTCCATAACTCCCGAAAAACTATTATTGTTACCGTTTTGAGTAATCACGGCATCTTTTGTATCAGTTTCCCCAAAAAGCCGATTGCCTGTAATTTTTAAATCGACTAAATTATTGTTGCCTGTTTGCAGAACTTGCGCAGCCTTTAAAAAATCGTCTTCGTTTTCTAAGGAAAACAACACTTTATTCCAATCGCCATTTTGGTTGATTTCTGTGGAGGTTGAGATAGGCGAGTGGATAAAAGGAGTACAACTCAGTCTGAGACTGAGTATAAGTCAAAGGGCAACTGAGTACAACTCAGTCTGAGACTGAGTATAAGTCAGAGGGCAACTGAGTACAACTCAGTCTGAGACTGAGTATAAGTCAGAGGACAACTGAGTACAACTCAGTCTGAGACTGAGTATAAGTCAGAGGACAACTGAGTACAACTCAGTCTGAGACTGAGTATAAGTCAGAGGGCAACTGAGTATAACTCAGTGTCTGACTCGATATCATTAACCGTAAGTATTTTATAATCAGTATATATTTGTGTTTTACTTCATGCACCCATTTCATAAAATTGTTTATTACCGGTTGATTTGTTGATAACTTTATGAAATTTATCAACCCAATACAATTATTTCTGGTTGATTTATTTTATATTTGCAATGAAAATATAAACCGTGATGATTATTTTTTACAAACAAAGAATTATAAAACCAAATGAATTGAGTAATGAACAAAAATGAATCAAATGAAAAAAACTGAATTATGAAAGACATCTTTAGCAAACGTCTTAAAAGCGCCAGGGTGATGGCAAAACTTACACAGGAAGAGTTGGGGCAAATGGTTAACATCACAAAGAATGCAATTTCCAAATACGAAAAGGGCGAAATGCTGGCAGACCCTGGAGTCTTGCAATTACTGGCCCGGGCATTGCAGGTTTCACCCGATTATCTTATCCGTCCGTTTGAAGTGGAATTAACAAAAGTTGAGTTCCGCAAAAAAACAAAACTCTCCAGCCGTGATGAGCAGGCCATAGAACAGCAAATTCTTAATATGGTTGAAAACTATCTTAAAACCGAAGAAATCTTAAATATCAGCTTCACTTTTAATCACCCCTTTCCGGGAACCATTATCCGTGGGAAAGCTGATATGGAATTGTATGCCGCGAAACTGACTGACAAATGGAAACTTGGTATGAATGGCATTCCCTCCGTTTTCAGGATACTGGAGGACAATGAAATAAAAGTGATTGAATTTTCTGCCAGTGACAATTTCGACGGGTGGTCGGCCTATGCCAATGACAAGTATCCGGTAATTGTGCTTAACGCTGCCATAACCCCCGAACGCAAACGGTTCACTGCGCTGCACGAACTGGCCCATCTGTTGTTTGATTTCGACGAAAAACTTTCTGACAGGGAGGTTGAAAAACTCTGTCACTATTTTGCCGGGGCTATCATGCTTCCCGAACAATTGATGTATTCACTGCTTGGCCGTTACCGTTCGAAAATATCTTTTGAAGAACGCAAAAATATCAACAGGGTGTATGGAATTTCGCACCAGGCATTTATGTACAGGGCACTTGAACTCGGGATTATAAAACCCTATTATTATTCACAGTTTCAATTTTCGATTAGAAATAATAGAAAAGAAGTTGGATTGAGTGTATTCGGAGGTGAAGAAAAGGCTACCCGTTTTATCTCACTTATCTGGCGTGCCCTTGCAGAAGATTTGGTAACCATTGGTAAAGCATCGGAGTTGTCGGGAATTTCGGTGGAGAAACTGGCCGAAGCTATTAACTAAATATGTACAGTCATGGAAATAAACGATGTTAACAAAAAAGACACAGGGATGAAACCAAAAATCAAAAACGGAAAAACAATTCCGGCAGTTGCTCCAGAGGTTAAAAAACGACTGATAATCGGTGATTTACTGATACTCATCCGGTTGTTTCAAGCCTACCCTGATACTTTTCCCAATGAAAGCTTTCCGGTGTTGTATTTGCCCGATGTGCTGGCCGTTGGACTGTCGGAAACCAGTTCAGCACAGTTGCAACAATGGCTGCAAGAGGGAAAAATAATTGTACTGAAAACCGGTGAAGATTTATTTTTAAAAGCCATGGAAAGTAGTTTTAATCCCGGTATGCAGATGAACGAATCCATTTCATTGCTGACAGCAAAAATGCATAAACTGTCGGTTGCCACCACTTCAGGATTGCTCACCCGCGAGGCCCACCGGATAAAAGTGAAAGTGTGTGACTGCAGCGAACTTTTCAATTCCGAAATGGAATTCCTTCATTTCAATAAAGTAAAAATAATAAGAGTACGGAAAAACAAAATAGTTTCTTACGGGGTGCCGGCCCCCATCGCCGGTAACAATTAAAATGTGTTCATTATGAGTACTTTTTACTTTGAAGCACTGAATCCAGAACAGGTTTCGCAGTGCGATGAATTGTTGGCTGTTATGCGGAGCCTTGTGCCGCAAACCGATGCCTTGTCCGGGAACGACAGGGTGAGTATGAGAAAACTGGATATCAAGGCGCAGAATTTCACGCGTGATGCCATTAACTGGAGCAAAGATGTTCCGGCGCTGGCCAGTCCGTTTGTGGATATCAAAGCCATGGAGAGTACGCTGGTGTTTCACGAACAGATGGTACGGTTCGGGGGATCGCTGGAATCGCTGACCAGGTATATAAATGACCTGGCGATAGTAAGTGGGAGTCAGGTTGAAGACATGGCCCGTGCCTGCTACCAGGGAATTAAAATTGCCGCGAAGCACCGTGTGCCCGGTGCCAGCACCGCTTATACCATGCTCAAAACAAGGTATAAGGGTTATGGAAGAAAAGGGTCGGCAGAACCCACCGAAACGGACACTGCCAACCCTACTGACTAATTTGTTTTCCTCTGCGTACCAGCGCAGTTTACGGATTACGAAATCGATATTCAAAATCTGCCCGTTCCAGCGGGCAGTTTTTGTTTAGGTAAATATAGAAATAAGAAGTTAGGAACAAAAAATTCGAGATTAGTAATTTTTTGAAGCGTAAAATAAAGAACATAGATCATTGTCTGAACTGTGCTAAAATGCACCAAATAAGAATTTGTTGGCGAAGGTCATTTCTTTCCTGAATCTGAACGGACATTAGAATATTACTCGGCGTTGAATTGAACCTTGATATATTTTAGCATTTTTCTTTTATCATGACTTTTGTTTTTAGTTTGCGTTAAAAGCAGGAAAAAAGTAAAGAGGTATAAAATAACAAAGACCCAAAATTGAATCTTTGTTAATATTGAATTTCTATGGGATATAATTTGAGTTTATAGAATTGTTTTCAGAATAATAATATTGGCTTAGATCCATTTCCCTTAGAACAGGAAAATTATTTCATTGGTAAATAGAAATCTGAAGTTGAAATATCCACCTTCATACCCTCCCCGTTTGGCCCCGCCTGTTGATTGACTATTATGGGTGATTTATACGATTCCATAACTCCCGAAAAACTATTATTGTTACCGTTTTGAGTAATCACGGCATCTTTTGTATCAGTTTCCCCAAAAAGCCGATTGCCTGTAATTTTTAAATCGACTAAATTATTGTTGCCTGTTTGCAGAACTTGCGCAGCCTTTAAAAAATCGTCTTTGTTTTCTAAGGAAAACAACACTTTATTCCAATCGCCATTTTGGTTGATTTCTGTGGAGGTTGAGAGGCCAGTGGATAAAAGATTGGCTTCATTGCCACTACCATTTTGTTGTAATCGAGTATTATGGTTATTGCCGATTTGGTTGATGATGGCCTTATTTGAAATATCCATTTCACCCGCCTGTAAAAAAGAAAAATATTCTTTATTGCTTATTTGCTGGAGGAGCACATCCTGGCTGAGCAATAAAGGATTGCTAACTACAATACTATTCTGGGCATTTGCTTCAATAGATAAGTAAATAATAATTAGCAATATGAACCGAATTGTTTTCATTTTTAAAATTTGAAGATATTACTATCAATTTTATGGAGAAGAAATTACTAATAAATCAAAAAAAGGAAATACATTTATTAATCCCGTTCAAAGGTTTCCTTATAATCGTGGTTCAATTAAAAATCCAATTTTTAATTATTTATGGAAAATGTACACTGGCAGGTGGAATAAAATAACAATTATATTTTTTTAAGTTAATTTAAAATAATACTTTGCTATCTAATTTATTACACTTTGTTTTACCTCCCGGGTATTGTACCGGGAGGTATAACAATTTCATATGAATTACTGATTAATTACCTCATTTTGACAAGGTAAATCTTTTATTATTCTTGAATTACCATCGCTTTATTTAATAAACCATTTTGGTATACATCAACTACTGCTCCCGCTGAAGTAGAACTCAGATCCAATGTATTTTCATTACCATATTGAATAACATCCAATGTTGCACCAGCAAAGCCTGCCCATAATTGTTCATCTGCTGAGGCTGCTGATTGTAACCCACGAACTTCATTGTCATTACCCATTTGGTCAATATCGGCATTACCTCCGGCCTGTTTTAGGTTTACAATGTTTGAATTACCACCCCATTGATTAATAGTTGCAACTAAATATGCTCCAGTTTGTACTAAATCTGCATGATTTGAATTACCAGTCTGAACAACACGTGCATCATTAACATCACCCCCCTCTTGTCTAACTTTACTCGTATTTAATTCGCCAGTTTGTGTTATAGAAGCTTTGTTATAATTTGAAGCAGGTGCATTCCATCCAGATTCGATATAAGCCTGATTTTTATTGCCTGTTTGTCTTATCAATAATGGATCCAACTCTGTTCCATTATTATGAAAAGTAGTATGAATATAACCTGTATTTGTATTCCCAATTTGTTCTATATAACCAGCATTATAGCCTTGTCCATAATTAAAGCTAATTAATGCATTATTCTGAAATCCATTCTGGTAAGTTTCACCTCTATCATAATTGTTTTCATAAATACGTCCATTACCCCATGTTCCATATTGAGTGATTTTCCCCCAACTGCCAGTTACTTGTGTAATTTCTGCATTACCGCGATATACCACGGACTGTCCATTCTGACTCTGTAAAATACTAGCAGTATTATTATTTGCTACACCTTGCTTAATAGAAGCATCATTCCAATCCCCAGTAGTTGAAATACTGGAAGAATTTTGTGCCATTGCCATACTTACTGCAAACACCATTGCGAAAAGAAAAATTATTTTTTTCATGATTTAAAAATTTAAGTTTTTAAGAATTTTTGATTTAATTATTGTTTCAAATAATAATACCATTTGGGTATTAGTTTTCGGGTAAGCCACCAACCGCAGCGTTGCCAGCCCCCGTGGTTTTAATTTGCCGTGTACTGCGCCATTTAATAATGGTTACGGCTTTAACTTTTTCAAGAGCGTATTCTCCTTTTTTCATAATTTTGGAAATTTTAATTTTTAAGAATTTTGATTTATTTAAAAACTCAACGCGAGTTTATTTTTAACTGAGTTGTTTTTTCCGGTTTGCTTTATTGTAATATTTTGTTTTGATTTTTTCGCAGGGTCGATTGGTTTTCCGGTGTTGATTTCAATGGAGTTGGCCTCGCCGCATTGGTTAATTTGGCCAACTACTCCTGACGGAATGGAATCCTGCACGAGCTGGTTAAATTTTGTAGAATCAATCGTTATTTGGTTATGAATGCCTTGTGAAACTACTTTAAGTGTATCAGTACCCTCCTGCGCATAAACGGCAAGGGAAAAGAATAAAACCGTGAATAATAATAGCGTTCGAGTTACTGAATAAGTTCCCATATTTTGTTGATTGAATTAAATTAAGTTGCTCTGCGGCACCATGAACTTTATCTTCCCATAAAATTCTCAAACAAAGCTATGGAGAAAATAATACTTAGTCAATTCGTGTTTTACGACATGACAAACGGGCTTAGTGGATGCACCCATTAATCTGCGCAACGTACTAATAAAAGGCAGGTTAAAAAATTAGAAAGAGACAGGCAAGGCAAGTTGGCAAGCAAATAAGAACCGGAAAAAAAAATTGGAAACATCGAATTACGGGTTTCTACGCAGAGCGATGTAGGATTGGACATACGGGTTGAATTAGGCGCTCAAGTAAATAAAAATAGACAATGTGGTATTATGGATTTTATCAAGGGGTTGCAACGTACCATTTTGGTTGATTCCATTTCCCTTGTTATATTCCGCCTTCTTAACAAGGGGTTGCAACCTCTTGTTTTCTTGAAAAATAACGAAATTAAATACTTCAGAACTACTATATAACAAATCGAAAAAAGCGACAGCGTCGCGGCAATATTTGCAGAAAAGATGTTGGTGGGAATCTAAAGGTGCAGCGCACCGAAATATGTAAGATTTCAGTGCGCTGCACCTTATTTTCAACGCTTAACTATCATTCTACAAATATTAGCGTGCGCTGCACCTTACTTCTCATAGTGTTATCTTATTTGTGGTTCGGTTCAAAAATCGTGGGGACTTAATTGATAAAACGGTTTAAAATATATCGAGCAGGCCATTTTTTCGTGCGAGGAAAACGGCTTCCATGATGTTGTTTGTTTTGGTTTTATGGATGAGGTTGGAACGGTGCTTTTCCACGGTACGAATGGAAATACCTAATCGGTCGGCGATGTGTTTAATGGGGGTTCCGGTCGCTGAAAGCTCTAAAATTTCACTTTCGCGCTTAGTGAAAATGTCATTGGCAAAAACAGGGGTCTTTTTAATTGAAGCTTTGCCATTTAGTTTTGATGGAATCAGACTTTTAATAATTTGATTAGCTTGTTTTTTCAATTCCACAGGAATGGCTGTACCCAACATTCGTATTGGCAAAAAGGAATCTTCGATATGAGAAAAATAGATATGAAACAACTCATCGGGCTTTGAAATGAGTGGAATATTATTAAAGCAATTCAGTTTAGTGAGTCCGTTGATGAAACGGATAAATTTTAGTTCTTCCTTTTTATTGAAATTGAAATTGAAAACATCGGTTATAAAAACTGTATTTTCGGCATTGATATCGATACCACTCAATTCGTAAAATTTGTGGTTTGCTTCGATTATTTTACCATTTTCTGTCAGAAATATGGAGTAGGGCACAATTTTACAAACTGTTTTAAATTTTTTCTCCTCAAGTGTAAATCTCTTTTCTTTTTTTTGCAATTGCGTGTTTAAAATATTGTTTACCTCTTCCAACTCAAAAGGTGGAAAAATGAAGCCGTCGATTCCCAGTTCTTCGCCCATCATCAAACAATTTTTATCCATACAAGGAAGAATTAGCAGAAAGGGAATCTGCTTTTTTTGCAGAATGCTTTCAAGTATGTTGTACATTTGAAACCCGCTAAATTCCGAAAGCTTATGATTGCAACACACAATATGTGGCGATTCTTCAATTACCTTTTGATATGCAAGTATTACGTTTTGCAAGCTGATAATTTGGAAATCCAGATCGTTCAACACCTCTAAAAACTCACTTGTACCCGGTTCAACAGAATCGATCCATAAAATTTTTTTCTTAGGTGTTTTCATTGTTAGCTTATATACGTTCATTTAAAACATAGTAAAAACAGAGTAACTCCGGGTGCTTTTTACTCCGGTTTTAAACCACGTAACTAATTGGTGTTAAGTTAAAGCTTTATGCCTTCACTGCTATTGATCTGTTTGCAATGACTTCGTTTTAGTTCCCTGTGCCTGAACCACTATCTTTAGCCGTCATAAAAGTCCAGGTAGGGCTGTTGGCAACATTGTTTCCTTCAAATTTTGCAACAACATACCAGTAATAGGAGGTATTGTATTTTAATCCAGAAACGGTTACTTCTTTAGCAGTTAAATTCTCTCCCACTATTTGCTGAACTGTTGAGTTTGATTCAAAAATATAAACCGTATATTCCAAATCTTTACTTTTGTTTTCCTGTTGCACACTCCATTTCATATTAAATGAAATCGCTTGATTTACTGCGCCATTACCTGGTACTGGATCAAAAATAACCACGTTCCCTACATCTTTTTCATCTTTGAGCAAAAAGAAAGTTACATCGGTTACTTCATTTTCATAAACAGCAACACTTACACTATTTGTCAAATAATCATTTTTACGTGCGGTGATTGCCACATCGCCTTCAATAACTTTTGGGAATTCAAATTTTCCTTTCTCATCTGTTAACGCAGTAGCACTTGCCGGATTTGTGGCCAATAGAACACCCTGAAGTGGTTCATAAGTCTCGCCATTGAGAATTACGCCCGATATTGTACCGAATTTATCAATATCCAATTTTTCTTCTTCACAACCAAAGAGGACAAAAGCCAACATGATAAAACAGGTTATTTTTAATTTATTCATTGTTGTATATTTTATTTTCCTATGTAAAATTTGAAACCTAATTTTAATCCCCAAACATAATCATTGAATTGACCGGCTTTTGAGCCATCGTAATAATCGGTGAACATGTGGTTAAAATATCCTTTCCCGATTAAAGCTGTTTTGTCGGACAATAAATACTCGAAACCGGCTCCATAAGCCATGTAAGGTAAAAGTGTTTTATCCGACAGTCCTATCCGGTTGCCAAAATCATAATAACTGCCACCTCCAAATGTAAAGAAAGGGGAAAATTTTCCTTGATTATTAACAAGATAAAGCAAATTCAAATCGCCATAAAATTCCTGCGATTTCATTTTGTTTTTTACATCTAACTCTTGCCAGCCAAAGTTGCTTTCCAGAAAAAATGATTTGCCAATTTTATATCCCATATCAAAGCTTGCTCCCGGACGCAGGTTACTGGTTGAATAGTCGCCAAGAAAAGTTTGACCTGTTCCCAAAAATGACATATAAAATTTTGCCCGTGTATCCTGAACGTGTTTACGCCCCATATAATCCACTTCAAAATTTTCCTCCTTTTCTTTGCGATAATTTTGGATATGAGCAGAACTTATTTCTTCAGGTTTTTCCAATGTCCATAAATTCTCCAAAACACCCTCTATAATCAAACTGTGCACTGCTTTTTCAACAGCTTCGGTAATGGCCATTTCAGTAGGTTCATTTTGAGTATAACCAGTTTCGGCTTCCAGCAAACGTTTAAATTTTACATATCTAAAAACCCCAACAGATACTTCCTGAGATAAAATGGATTTAGTGGTATAAATGGTTTTCAGAATTTTACCGTTACTTGTTGACACAGCCCGTAAATAAATACTTACCCTGTCTTCCCGGTATTGGGCAGAAGCATCTGTACCAAAATAACGGACTCCGGCACCACCGGTAAATACGTTGGTTTCGTATGATACAATTCCACCTTCGAGCAAAACTCCAGCAAACAGAAGAGGAGGCAACATTATATTGGTATTTCCTTCATATTGTTCCCTGCTTGAACGGATAATCTTCCGTTCGTTCATCAGGTTGCTAATGTTTTCGCGTTCAATAGGAACAAACCAACCTGATTCTTCCAAAGCCCGGATCAATATATTGGTTGCTCCCTGGGTAACGGCTGTTGACCAGCTTGCACCTGTGTTGGAAGCCTTGTATTGGCCTGTTTGATCCCTGAATTTATAAACTGCCACCACTATTGGTTCCTTTGGTGCAGGCAAATCGAGGAGGTCTTGTTTCATTTCAGTTTCCGGTCCCAAACGCGCCTCACGGTTATTGGATGGCTGGTAAAAATAGGGATCGCAAGATGAGAAAATCAGGAAAATCAGGAAAAATAAAGTACCTCTGAAAATAAATCTCTTCAGCATAATCATTATATTTTATTTTCCTTGATTAAAAATAAGGCACCTGAACGTTGGTAGTAGCCCCTGTTGTGTTATCGACAATAGTTATATCCATCCCACCATCGGAGTTGCTTATATCTATTTGGTAATCGCCCAGAACATAGGATCCTTCCGCCAATGCTTCTTCACCAAACTGACGTGTAACCAGTTCGCGCGACAGGCGGCTTAAAATCTGCCGGTTTAAACTTTCTGCAAAATCGTCAACCGGGTTTGAACCATAACGGCTGTATGGATCTGTTCCATCCGTCGGTGCCTTATAAGTATCCTGGGCTTGCGCCGAACTCATCATCCAACTGTAGTTGTATGGGTTGCCGCCAAAAGCAGGATTCTTGGCCTGATAAACAAATTGCTGGGCTTTACTTTGGGTTGAAAGCAAAAGTAGTATTCCAGTAAAAAGCATTAATAAATTTTTCATAATGTATGGTTTTTTGTTTTTAAAAAATACCTGACCCCGACTGATCCTCCCCTTCCATCTGGCGCATTAATTCCTCGTAATTGGCCAGATAAAGTTGTGTTTGCGAAACGGCTTGTTCAGCCAATTGCTCAACAACATCGTTTCGTGGTTGAAGGAACGATTGAAACACAGTTGTTTCATTTATTTTAATTTCAATTAACGTGGTGGTAAGCCTATAAGGTTTTTCCGTGATAAATATGGAATAATTCTTTGCATTTTGAGGGGCTACCCAATCGCGGTAAAACAGATCGTAAAAATCTCTTCCACTTTTTGTTTTGGTTTCATCGAAAAGCAATCCATCGATTTCGATGTCGGCATCCTTCTTCCCCTTTTAGTTTCTTCGGTAATTATATCGTTTAACAGCGATTTGAGGCTTTCGGGTGCTTCTTTTAGTGGTTTGGCAGTTTGAACAGTATCGGTTTGTGCATGACTGATAAAAGCCATGAAAATGAAAACCAATATTATCCATACTTTACCCATTACTTTATCTATTTTGTTGGAAAATTAAAAGCTGAATGAGTAATTGAAATCGCTGCACCCCCGGTTTGTTCAACTTTTAAATATGGTGCTTCAAAATGATCGAGATACAAATCGGCCGAATTACCACCACCAGTTTGCAACACCGCAATCCCCATTAAACTATTTTCTGCCTTATTATCGGGTAATTGTAAATTTATTTTGTTTCCATCGCCTAGCTGGATTGAGGTTGCAGTACGCGATTGAAAATTATAATTTTCGATATACGAATTCACCTGGTTTCCAATCCCTTCCTGTTGTACAAAATTCTGGGTTTGAGAACCAACCGACCATAAATTAGCTGTGTTTATACTGCCATTTTGTATCAATAACGATTCATGTCCGTCGCCCGATTGGTTAATGTAACCGATATTTCCGGTGCCTGACTGATTAGCTGTTAAAATGTATTGCGCATTTCCGTTTAATTGCTGAATGGCTGTAATTTGATTATTATCTCCGATTTGCTGGATTTGCAACATATCGTTTATTACCGAATAACCGAAATCGATAACTTGTCCTTTAATCAGTTCAACCGTTTCTCTGGGTGTTAAAACTGTTTCCGGCACCTCTTCCTGCGCGAATGCGCTAAAGGAGGTTACTATCAAAAACAAAATGAATATATGTGCGAATTTCATGGGTCTGTATTTTTACATTGTAAATATGCATAAAATTAATTTCGTTCCCGCATTATAGTTTGAAAATTTTACAGGCTTTAGTTTCAAAATCTTGTTCTTTTGAAACGCGTTAACTCGTAGTGCTGCCATTTCTTAATTTTTACCGGCAAAAGCCTCCCGGGGTTTTCTCCGGGAGACTAAAACATAAAATTTTTTTAGTCAAAAAATAATCTAAATTAAAGCCAGATATTAATTCAAATTATTTCTGATATTTTTTTGTAAAAGCTCTATTTATTTAATTACCTATCCCCGGCCCGAAGGCCGGGGATTAAACCATCACACATTAACCTATTCAGGTTTATAGTTGGTGGCAGGTATTGTCAAGTAATAAATGCCTTAAAACAGTAATTAGATAAAATTATCAAGGCAACTGACTGATCGTTGTAACATTACTGTTACCATCTTGCAGAACATCTGCAATAGCACCATTTCTTTGAAGAATATTAAGAGTATTCAAATTACCATCTTGTAAAAGATCCAATTTGCTACCTTCCCAAGAGTATGCCGTCCATTCACTGGCAAGTCCTTTCAGGGTATTATTATCTCCTTCTTGTCTTATATTTGCCTCAGCTCCACTTGTCTGGTTTAAGCGAGCAAAATTATTTGAACCTACTTGAAAAAGATTTGCCTTATTAAGATCAGCAGTTTGAGTTATTTGACCTTCATTATAATTACCATATTGATAGATCGCTCCTTCATTGGAATTGCCATTTTGTGTCACACTACCAACATTCTGGAAGCCATATTGCTGGATACCAAATCCCCACAAATCCGAAGTATAACCTGGTAAAGCTGGTAAAATAGAAGTGCCGTCAACTAAAGAAGACTTATTATAGTTTCCTGTCTGAGAAATTGTTGCAGTGTTTTGATCATGCCAGGCATATCCGATCCACCCCTGAGAAGTGCTACCATCATTTTTGTAACCAACTTGAGTGATAACTGATGTGTTGTTTGATGAATTGGCAGAAGCATAGGCCCAATTTTCGTTATTACCAGTCTGACTAATTGTAGCCTTATTATCATTACCCCAAAGCCAATGACCTGCATAATCATTATTGCCATTCTGGGTCATGTTGACAATGTTCCGATTACCAAGAGAATATCCTCCTGCACTATTAACATTACCAGTTTGTGTTATAATAATTTCATTTTTGTCACCTGGCAGATAAGTACCGGGATATCTGTAGGAAACTCCTTGTTCGAAAAAAGACTTGTTACTAGCACCAATTTGTGAAACCGTTGCTTTATTTTCATTACCTGTTTGCGAACTATAGGTTACCGCATCTCCTAAAAGGCCTGTAGCGACACGCCCAACCAAATTGTTTGAGCCAATTTGATCAACTGAGACTTGATTGGAATTCCCAATTGAATGGGTGTTTGCTGTGTTTTGTGCCATTGCCATACTAACGGCCAGCACCATTGCAAAAAGAAAAATTACTTTTTTCATGATTAAAAATTTTAATTGTTTAAGAAATTTTGATTTGTTTTTTAATTAAATAAAAATGTTTTTAAAATAGTTTCCGGGTTTTTGGACAACCGCAGTATTGCCAGTCCCCCGAGGTTTGTTTGTGCCGTGTCCTGCGCCATTTTAATGCTTACGGCTTGACTTTTTCAACTTTGATTAGGTTTTTTCATAAAAATTTGTTTTTAAATGTTTAAGAATTGGGTTTATGATAATCTCAATGAGAGTTTATTTTTACACTGTTATTGGTGCCGGTTTGTTTCACAACTACTTTATTCAACTTTCCATTGGTGTTATTAATAATGGGATTTGCATTGATTTCTGTTTTATTGGCGTTGCCCGATTGCGATATGCTGCCCTTGAATGGCAATATCAAAGTATCTGCAGCAATGGTTGAAAATTCCACCGAGTCAATTGATATTTGGTTGTTTGTTCCTACGCTACTTACTATTACTGTATCTGTTACGCAATAATTACTGATTATTGGAACAGCGAATCCTGTAAAAACAGGCAGAAAAAATGAAAATAAAATATAAACCATAACCATAAAAATTTCAATTCAACACTAAAACTATGTCTAAGCTAATCTCAAATGATTAACTAATTCAACTAGTCAAATGATTGATTTTATGGATGGCTTTACATCTAAATATAAAGTCAGGAAAAAAATGGGTTTGCTTTAACAATTGAATTTACCTTCCCGTAAATTTCATTTCAAATGTATGAGGTTAAAAACTTGCATGAAATACGTAATTTTCCCTAAGTTCAAATTCCATGTACGCAATTCTACTTAGATACGACAAGAATTTAATAAACAAAAATAATCAATAAAGAACTGTCATTCAGGGACTATAACATAAATTTAATGATAATTACATCATGTCAACAATACAATTTATTAGAGTGTTTTGATTGAACTTATTCTCGAATTGAAACACACTGTTTCAATTTGGGGCAAAAAAATCGCAAATTTGTATTAATATGATTAATGAAACATTTTTGTTTCTCTGAAAATGAATCGAGAAATATTTAGACAATTGAATGAAGGTTGAATTCTCAATTAGCCAATTTCTTTAATTTCAATATTGTTGTTGTTATTTTGGAAATGTAAAATAGCTTCAATTATATTTTTAGCGTCAGCTTTTTTCATAATATTTGCCCTGTGTTTTTCTACAGTACGTTCAGACAGGGTCAGTTCGGAAGCTATAATTTTTGTGGGCAATCCATTGGCCGACAACTCAAACACTTGCTGCTCGCGTGCGGTTAGTTTAACTTGCTTTGTAAAAAAGGAAGCGTCATGAACATTGTTTGAACCAATATTACTGTTTGCCCGGGTGTTCTCCATGCCATTGTGATTTTCAACAATTTCGGCAAAAACATGTGTTGCACCATGATTTTTACCGCGATAAAAGCTAATATCCAAATTACGACTGTTATTTTTAAGGCATTGTATATTTGTGAGCTGGCAATAATTAATGATTCCA
>CAWDAW010000033.1:0-16990 GCA_963800345.1 uncultured Prolixibacteraceae bacterium
ATGCGGATTCAAATAAAAGGATTTTGCCCGCATATTTTTCCGATGGATATTTCAACCTTTTGCCGGGCGATAAGAAAGTGATTGTGGCAGAGTGGCCGGAACAAGCAAATACTTTGAAACTAAGAATTGAGAGTTATGGTGGTAGCTTTGATATTCAATTATAACAGAACAATAGATCAAATTATGTATCAATAGCATCAGTCTACAAAAGCCGCTGATTAGGATTATCAAAAAAAATTTCAATTTCTTCCAATATGCTGCCCTTCAAAGTTTGAACCAAAAAAAAATATTTCATTGTTCTCTAATTTATGAATAAACTGGGGGTGTTCCTGTTTTTAGGTAATTTTTCATCGTGTCTCTCAATTGTAAACCCTCAAAGTAAAACTATTTACTTTTGAAACATTGTAATTTCGCAAAGGTGCAGCAGCCGGACCTTTAGCAGGATATGCACCTCCAGTTAAAAGGAATTGTGATTTACAACAGGAACATTCTCCCAGAACACCCGTATTTTTTACTTTGCAGCTTTGATTGATTTCATAAGTGCAGGTTGCATCATAAGCATAATATTCATCTAAATCAGCGCAATACACAATTACTCCACCATATCCACCACCGGGGAAATACAAAGAATTGCCGGGAATTGTCAGGTCATTAGCAATAATCAAATCAATTGTAAACGAAAAAGGAACACTGGGAACCTGTGAATCCTGAATTTTATCGCATGAGTTTGTAACCAAAAACAAAATAATGAAAAAAAACAAAAACCCTTTCCTTTTCAAAATCAACCGCATATTTTTCGTATTTTTACTGAAAACAACAAAAGTAGAGCTTTTATTGTCATATAAAGAAAATAGAAATGGATGATTTAATAGTTATAATTTTAACGTTAATAATTGCTGGCGCTGGAGTAATAGGGCAAATTAAAAAGAAAAAACAGGAAACTTCAGTTCCCGGCGAACAAAAAAGTCCTGAGAATATTTGGGATTTGTTTAAAGAGGATGCATTTCTGCAATCTTCACAAACTCAACAGGTATATAACAGAGACGAAGAACCGGAATCAGTTCCCTACGAAAACGAACAAGGTTACAAATTTGAAGCAAAAAATGAAGGTGGTGTAATTATTAAAAATTCAGTAAAAACTGAACCCACAGTTAAAGATTCGTTCAAAGACAGGAAAGAGGGATTTTCATTGCGGAAAGCCGTGATTTATAGTGAGATTTTAAATCGAAAATATATTTAAAAATTTCTAATTCGTTCATTTAGAACATTTATTAGTAAAGATATTTTTAGTTTCAATAAAATATCTAAATTTGCACAAGGAAGAGTTCCGGATATCTGGAATTCTTTCTGTTTTTATATATGGTAACAAGTAAATAAGGAGGATTAAAAAAATGTCCGGGGTAGTATATTTAACAAAAGAAGGATTAAAAAACCTAAAGAAAGAGTTGGCGCAATTAACGAATGTCGAGCGTCCGGCTATTTCAAAACAAATAGGCGAAGCAATCGAAAAAGGTGATATTTCGGAAAATGCCGAATATGATGCAGCCAAAGATGCCCAAGGGATGCTGGAAGCAAAAATTGCGGTAATTCAAAGTAAAATTGCAAATGCACGGATTATTGACGAATCCAAAATCAATACTTCGAAAGTTCAGATTTTGAATGTTGTTACTATCAAAAATAAAAAGAACAACGCCACTATGACCTATACGTTGGTTCCGGAAAGTGAAGCCGATTTGAAGCAAAATAAAATCTCTATCAACACCCCAATTGCCAAAGGTTTGATGGGTAAAAAAGTGGGTGATTCAGTTGAAATTAAAGTTCCTTCAGGAATTATTCCTTTTGAAATAGTTGAAATTTCAGTTTAAAAAAATGGCAAGTATTTTCAGTAAAATAGTAAATGGGGAAATCCCGGCCTACAAAGTTGCCGAAGATGAAAACTATGTTGCATTTCTCGATATTTTTCCAGTGGTAAAGGGGCACACACTTGTAATACCAAAAAAAGAAGTAGATTATATTTTTGATCTGGAAGATGAATTGTACCTTGGATTACAGGCGTTTGCAAAAAAAGTAGCACTTGGTTTGAAAAAAGCAATACCATGTCAGAAAATTGGTGTTTTGGTTTTGGGGCTCGAAGTGCCGCATGCACATATTCATTTAATCCCCATGCAAAATGAAGGTGATTTGATTAATTTTTCAAAAAAAATGAAGTTTACTTCTGACGAGTTTCAATCTACGAAAGAAATAATTTCGAAAAATATCCAATAAAAGCCTGATTTTTACCGGGCTTCTTTTTGCACACGGAAATCTTCCATTTTTTATCAACATCGACAAAACAGCACCCCAAAAACCGTAACTTTATAAAACCGTTTTTTAATGGTTTTTTAAATTCAAAATAATATTGCGATGATTCCGTTTACACATCTACATGTACACTCACAGTATTCAATCCTCGATGGAGCCGCCAGCGTTTCGGCACTTGTAAACAAGGCAAAAACAGATGGTATGACTGCCCTTGCCTTAACTGACCATGGCACAATGTATGGAATAAAGGAGTTTCATGCAACATGCAAAAAGTTTGGAATCAAGCCTGTTCTTGGCTGCGAAACATATGTTGCTGAACGTTCAATCTCCGAAAAAAATGACAAAGTAGATCGCTCCGGCGATCATCTTATTTTGCTCGCCAAAAACAAACAGGGGTATAAAAATTTGGTGAAATTAATATCTATTGCCAACAATGAAGGTTTTTATTACAAACCGCGAATTGATAAAACTTTGCTCGAAAAATACAGTGAAGGATTAATTGTTTCCTCATCCTGTCTTGGTGGCGAAATCCCACAACATCTGATGAGCAATCGTTTTAAAGAAGCTGAAGAATCAATACTTTGGTTTAAAAGCATTTTTGGAGACGATTATTATCTTGAATTAATGAGGCATCCTTCGGAAATGCAGCAACAGCGGGAAGATGTGTATGACAAGCAAGTTCAGGTGAATAAACTAATCATACCACTTGCAAAAAAATATGGCGTAAAAATAATAGCCACCAACGATATTCATTTTACAAATGCCGAGGATGCCGATGCACATGATTTACTGATATGTCTAAATACCGGTAAAGATGTAGACGACCCCAACCGGATGCGATATACAAAACAGGAGTGGTTTAAAACCCAGCGGGAGATGAACGAACTGTTTTATGATGTACCTGAAGCACTGTTCAATACGGCTGAAATAGTGGAAAAAATATCCGATTATGAATTAAATTCAAATCCAATAATGCCCATTTTTCCAATACCAAAAGAATTTGGTACGGAAGAAGAATTTCAGTCAAAGTTTACAGAAGAAGCTTTGATTAATGAATTTAGCGAAAAAGGATACAATCGTTTGGGTGGTTTCGAAAATGTGGTAAGGGTTAAACTTGAAGTAGCTTATCTAAAACACCTTACCTTTATTGGGGCAAAAGAAAGATACGGAGATCCGATTCCCGAAGTTATTGTGTCGCGTTTGAATTTTGAACTTGAAACCATAGAAAAAATGGGGTATCCGGGTTATTTTCTGATTACCCAGGATTTTATTAATAAAGCCCGCGAAATGGGAGTAATAGTGGGGCCCGGACGTGGTTCAGCAGCTGGTTCAGCAGTGGCTTATTGCACCGGTATTACCAATATCGACCCAATAAAATACGATTTGCTGTTTGAGCGGTTTTTAAATCCCGACAGGGTTTCACTACCTGATGTTGATATCGATTTTGATGATGACGGACGCCAGCTTGTACTTGATTATGTTACCGAAAAATATGGTCAGGACAGAGTTGCCCATATTTGCACCTTTGGCACAATGGCCACAAAAATGGCAATTCGTGATGTTGCCCGCGTTCTAAAACTTCCATTGTCCGAAGCCGACCGTTTGGCAAAATTAGTTCCCGATGCTCCAAAAATGACTTTCGAAAAAGCATTTAAAGAAAGTCCCGATTTAAAAAAGGAAGCAAGTTCAAATAATCCATTGATCGCCAAAACTCTGAAATTTGCTGAAACACTTGAAGGATCAGTGCGTCAATCGGGTGTTCATGCCTGCGGAGTAATCATCAGCCGTGATCCTTTATCCGACCACATTCCATTAATGCCAACAAAAGATGAAGCAAAACTTTTAACAACCCAGTATGATGGTCGTTTTGTGGAAAGCATTGGTTTGTTAAAAATGGATTTCCTGGGACTGAAAACTTTGTCCATCATAAAAGAAGCTTTGGACAATATCAAAATTTCCAAAGGGCTGCAAATTGATATTGACAAAATACCAATGGATGATGAAAAAACGTATGAGCTGTTTAGCCATGGCGAAACTACAGCGATTTTTCAGTTTGAGTCGGATGGGATGAAAAAGCATTTGCGCGACCTGAAACCAAACCGTTTTGAAGATTTGGTAGCAATGAATGCCCTCTACCGCCCTGGTCCAATGAAATACATTCCGGATTATATAGCCCGTAAACATGGCAAACAAAAAGTGGATTACGATTTACCTATGATGGAAGAATACCTAAGCGATACATATGGAATAACAGTGTTTCAGGAACAGGTGATGCTTCTTTCCCGTTTGCTTGCCAATTTTACACGTGGTGACTCTGATACCCTTCGTAAAGCGATGGGTAAAAAAATAATCGACACGATGAATAATTTGAAGGTGAAGTTTGTTGCAGGTTGTAAAGCAAATTTCAGGTTTGTCGATGAGTGTAATTTAACCGGAAAAAAAATTGAAGAGGTTATCGAAAAAATATGGAAAGACTGGCAAGCTTTTGCTGAATATGCTTTTAACAAATCACATTCTGTTTGTTATGCCTATATAGCCTATCAAACAGGCTTTTTAAAAGCCCACTATCCGGCAGAATTTATGGCTGCAAACCTTAGCCGAAACCTTAGCAACATTACTGATATCACAAAACTGATGACAGAATGTAAGAGAATGAAATTGAATGTTTTAGGACCCGATGTTAACGAAAGTTTCATCAAATTCACGGCCAACAAACTTGGAGATATCCGTTTTGGAATGGGCGCCATAAAAGGGGTGGGAGCCGGAGCAGCACAAGATATAATAACTGCCCGCCAAAAACATGGCGAATTCAAAAATATTTTTGAATTTGTTGAAAATGTGAACCTTCAAAGCGTAAATAAAAAGAACATTGAAGCCCTTGCAATGGCAGGTGCTTTTGATAACCTTGAAGGAATAAAGCGCAGCAGTATGTTTGCTGGCGACGATGAAAATGATTCCACTTCTTTCGTCGAAAAAATTATCAGGTACGGAAACCTTATCCATCTTGAAAAACAAAGTGCTCAACAAAGTTTATTTGGTGCTGCGGGAAGGAGCCAGGCTATTAAAAAACCAAATATCCCACAGGTTGAAGAGTGGGCAAAACTAATTTTGCTTGAAAAGGAAAAAAACTTAATAGGTATATATTTAACCGCACACCCACTTGATGATTACAGGCTTGAAATTGAAAGTTTTTGTTCGCGTGATGTATTTTTAAAAGACATTAACAACGATATTGAAAAATACATTGGAAAAGATTTTGCCTTTGGCGGAATGGTTACTGCAAACCGCGAGGCAACTTCAAAAAATGGAAACCCTTTTAGCACGTTTACTCTTTCGGATTATTCTGACTCGCTTGAGTTTTTTCTTTTCGGACAGGACTACGTAAACTATCATAAATACTGCAAAACAGGCTTGTTTTTACTGGTGCGCGGAAGTGTAAAACAGCGATACAACGGTAATAGTTATGAATTTAAAATTTCACAGATTGAGTTGCTTTCAGAAGTGCGAAAAAATTACGTGAAAAGCATAACTCTTAATCTGCCGGTACACATTTTAAACGAGGAAGTTGTGGAACGACTTGAAACAATGACATTAAACAATAAGGGAAAAACATTGTTGAAATTCAATATTTACAATCTTGATAATAATATGAACGTCCAAATGTTTTCGCGAACAGCAAAGATTAATCTTACCGACGAATTTTTGAAATTTTTTGATGAGGACTTAAACATTACGTATAGAATTAATTAGTTAGTTTTACGCTGAATACAAGAATTATAAACAATAAAAAATAATATTATGGCTATAGAAATTACAGATGCCAATTTCGAAGAATTGGTAGTAAAATCAGACAAACCGGTAATGATTGATTTTTGGGCTGTGTGGTGTGGCCCTTGCCGGATGATTGCCCCAATCGTAGAAGAAATGTCAAAAGAATACGAAGGAAAAGCAGTTATTGGCAAAGTTGATGTTGATTCAAACCCAAACATTGCCATGAAATACGGAATCAGAAACATTCCGACCGTACTTTTTGTAAAGGGTGGCGAAGTGGTTGACAAACAAGTTGGTGCAGCACCAAAACCATCATTTACTGCAAAGTTGGACAAACTGCTTTAGAAGTACAAAACAGCAAATCAAAACTCAAATAAATTCCACAACCCAATACATCAATTTACAAAACTTACTTTTTCGGGATATTTTGTAATGGTGATGGTTTTAAAACTGGAATTTATTTGTTTTTTGTGATTGTAAGTGTGGTAATTTTCCTATAAATATTTGCATTGAAAAACATTTTCGACATAGAACAATTTCACCAGTTTGATAACCTCGATTTGATTGCCCATGAAGTAGTTGAGGGTTTCATTACGGGGTTGCACCGTAGCCCGTTTCATGGATTTTCGGTTGAATTTGCTGAGCACAGGTTGTACAATCAAGGCGAATCAACAAAACACATTGACTGGAAATTGTTTGGCCGCACCGACAAACTGTTTGTAAAACAATATGAAGAGGAAACCAACCTCCGCTGCCAATTGGTTATTGACACCTCTTCATCAATGCTTTTCCCATATTCAAAAGGGGATAAACATTTGCAGAATAAACTCGCTTTTTCGGTTTACACAGCTGCTGCACTCATTTATTTAATGCGCAAACAACGTGATGCAGTTGGGTTAACGCTATTTTCCGATGAAATTGAATTTCATACAAACCCACGGATTTCTTCTGTTAATGCCGAAATCATGTACGGGAAATTATCAGACCTCATAAAACCCGAAAATGCTCACCTCAGGAAAAACACAAACACAACAGAAGTACTTCATCAAATTGCCGAAAATATACACAAACGTTCGCTCGTTATTATTTTTAGTGATATGCTGGATAATCATAAAACAGATGAGCTTTTTTCTGCCCTGCAGCATTTGCGCTACAACAAACACGAAGTCATACTTTTTCATGTAACTGATCATGCCCTGGAACGTGAATTTAAATTTGGCAACCGGCCACACAAGTTTGTTGATTTGGAAAGCGGACAAACCGTAAAATTTAATCCATTCGAAATAAAAAGCCACTACATTTCAACTGTAAATTCATATTTCGATGATTTGAAAGTGAAATGCGGCCAATATAAAATCGACCTAGCTGAAGCCGACATCAACAAAGATTTTCAGCAAGTTTTGCTTTCGTTTCTTGTAAAACGTAAAAAGCTTTATTAATCTGAAAGTTGGTTTTCATTTTCTATTCATTAATTTCACAAAATTTTCAAAATCATTGGAAAACAGTTCAATCCTTGTGGATTTTGAAAAAGTTTTAGTTACAATAAATTTGAATTTACTATGAAAAACCAGAACCTTATCTCAATCATGCTTTTACTCTTATTTACGCTGTCACTGAATATATTAGCCCAACCAGGCGAACCAATTACCGATTTAAAAACATTCTGTTCGCAACAAAAAGGTTTTAATTTGTTGGGAAAATTCGATGTTTCATGGAGCAATTCTGGGTTCAACCAAAAGGAATTCAGTATCATACATGATCTTAAATGTAATTTTGTAAGACTTCCGCTTGATTACCGAACTTACACTCAGGCAGGCAATTGGGATGTATTTACTGAAAAGGAATTGGTGAAAATTGACCAGGCAGTTCAATGGGGAAATCAATATAATGTGCATGTTTGCATTAATATGCACCGGGCTCCCGGATATTGTGTCAATTCAAGCACACTTCCTGTTAACCAGCAACTTGATCTGTGGACCGACACAGTTGCACAAAAAGCATTTGTAAATCACTGGCATATGTTTGCCAGCAAGGTACAAATCAATTTCGCCTGAAAAACTAAGTTTCAACCTTGTGAATGAACCCAACAATGTAAGCGAAGAAGTTTATGTGGCGATAATGAAAAAAGCAATAAATGCCATTCATGAAGTGACACCAAACCGGGTAATCTTTCGTCGACGGTCTTGGGTATGGAAGAGGTTTACTGCTTTCGCTGAAGGATGAGCCAAATATTGCACAGGCAATTCACAGTTACGATCCGTTCTCTTTAACACATTACAAAGCCAGCTGGGTTGAAGGTTCAATGGATTGGCCTGTACCAACCTGGCCAATGCTTTCCATTTCAAACTATTTGTATGGTTCAGGGAAGAGTGAATTTAAAAGTCCGTTGATAATTAATGGTACTTTCCCGATTGGAACAGAAATAACCATAAATGTTGGACAAGTTTCTATTGAATCCACATTAAGTATAAAAGCGGGAAACAAAATAGTTCTGTCTAAAAAATTTATTTGTAGCTCTGACCTTGGATCAGATTTTACAAAAATTGTGAGTACACAGTGGGGTTACCAGAATATTTCCAACAAGGATTTTTCGACAATCCTTTCGGAAGGAGCAAACAGTATTGCTTTTGAAAACACAGTTGGTGACTGGATGACAATCAATTCGATTACAATAAAAATTGGAGAATCCGTTAAAACTTACAACTTATCTGATAATTCGTGGGGCAAAAAACAGGGAACTTACAATATGGATGAAAACGGAGTATTAAAAGCAGTAAACGGCAGCGATTTACTCCCTTTCAAAGATTATAAGGATATAGTTGAAATGGCAAACGAAAACAATATCCCAATCATGGTTCAGGAATTTGGTGTTCACAACCAAACTCCGCACAAAGTAACTGTTGATTTTCTTGCTGATCTGAGTGCTTTTTTCAGGGAAAACAATCTGGGATGGGCTTTGTGGAATCTTACCGGCAGCTTCGGAATATTAAACAGTGACCGAGCTGATTGCACATACGAAACATATCAGGGGTATAAACTCGATCGCCAGATGCTCGATGCATTAACAAAATCAGTTACAACAAATTCATCATCGCTTAAAAATCCAAATTCCTTTAAAATTTATCCAAATCCGGCAAAAGAGGAATTATTTTTTTCTTCGGATAGTTTTAATCAAGAAACCAGAATTGACATCCGTGACATAACAGGGCGTTTAATCAAATCTTTTTATTCGGAACCGGTTGCAACTGAAATTCACAGAATTGACATTAAAGGGATGAGGCAAGGAATGTATTTACTTTCAGCCTCAAATAACGGGAAAACTGTTACAGGTAAATTTTTGGTAGAATAAATTTTCGGGAATTCACTAAATCTTGTTTTGGGTAATTTCAATATTGAAGATTTTCCTTTTAATGTATTATAGTTTGAATTTTGCTTCCCCTGATTTTAACCCTTGCGATTTTGCGGTTACCAGCACTTCTCCATCCGCTTCAGTTAAGCGAACAATCAACTGGCATTTGCCGCGAAATGTATTTACAACCGGCTGCTGAAAACTATGCATATCTCTTGGGTTTTCGCTGGCCACAGCCTGCAATTTACAGGGTCCTGAAATCCCGAATTCCACTTTATTTTCAGCATTGGGAACGAGCATCCCGTTTTCATCGAGTATTTCGACATTAAAATATGCCAAATCGTTTTGCCCAGCCGGCAATACACTTTGCCCCGCTGAAATTTTAACCTGATATGGCAAGCCGGTAGTTTTTAAACTTTGTCTTACTTTCTCTATTCCATTATTTAAACCAATTGCCACAAGTTCTCCGGCGTGATATGGAACATCAAATCTTGCTGTTAATCGTGTTTCATCCGAAACATCTTTTGTTCCAACTACTTCGCCGTTTAATTCCAACCTAACTTTATCGCAACGGGTATAAACCGAAACTTGTAACGGAGTGCCTTCAACGCCTTCCCAATTCCAGCTCTTCATCTCATCCGGCCACCCCCAGAAACTTATCACTTCTTTTCGACCGTCAGGGATTGGTGCATGAACAAGCATTTCTAAATTACTGTTGCGCCAAACAACATCACGGAAAAACATTTGCGGTTTTTTAAATCCTAAAATACTGATATCGCCGCTGTTGTTTATAAACCATGGCCAATCGGGAAGTCCATTAACCGTTTCATTGTCAAAATGAGTGCTTCCAATTCCTGATTCTCCAAAATGATCCATTCCGGTCCAAACAAAATCGCCTATTACATAAGTATTTTTTTCCACTTGTTGCCAATTTTCAAAAGCTTCAATAGCAATTGATTCAGTGCCAATCATTATTCTTTTCGGAAATTTTTCGTGATCAGATTCGTATTGCCTCCATTGATAGTTGTAGCTATGAACATCCATTTGAGCAAATGCTTTTTCAGTGTCATCCCATGTTTTGCCTGGATTATCCCAAAAACTGCAAATTGCCTGTGTTACCGGACGTGATTTGTCAAAATCAAGAATTTTTTCTCTTAACTTTCTAAAAATATCCAACCCGGTTGAGTCAGCTCGTTCCGCAATTTCGTTGCCAACACTCCAGATGATTATTGAAGGGTGATTGCGATCACGTTTTACCATTGATTCGATATCTGTTTCCCACCATTTATCAAAATACAGATTGTAATCCTGTGGATTTTTAGGTTTCAGCCACTGATCAAATGATTCGTCCATAACCAAGCACTCCCAATTCATCGCAAGCATCAAGAAAATGATTTGATGGTGGATTGTGCGAAGTTCGTATCGCATTAAAACCATTTTCCTTCATCACTTTTACCCTGTGGTATTCGGCTGATTTAAAAGTTGCGGAACCCAGAGCTCCATTATCGTGATGCATACAACCTCCTTTTAAAAACACATTTTCACCGTTCAGCAAAAATCCTTTCTCCGGTAAAAAACCAATAGTGCGGATACCAAATTTCTGTACGGTTTCATCAACGATTTTACCATTTTTTTTAAGTTGAATTTTTGCCGTATACAAATTTGGGTAGTCAAGTGACCAAAGTTGCGGGTTTGATATTTCTACCTCATTCGATTGTTTGTTTTTGCTTGTCCCTTCAATTTCAAATTGTTTTTCCGCTGTTGCAACAAGGTTTCCGGCAGGATTAAAAATTTCGGTTTTTACTAAAATCTCTTGTTCCTGATCTACAGAATTTACTGTTGAAGTTTCAATTTTCACAACAGCTTTTTCTCTTGAAACCTGAGATGTTGTAATGTAATTTCCCCAAATATCAACATATACCGGATTGGTTTTTAGCAAAGTAACTTCGCGGTATATTCCCGAACCGCTGTACCAACGGGAGTTTTTTCCTTCGTTTTTTATCTGAACCGCCAAAACGTTTTCCTGTCCTGTGGGGTTAAGATATTTAGTTAAATCGAAAGCAAAGGCAGTGTAACCATAAGGATGATTTCCAAGATGATTTCCGTTAAGCCAAAAATCGGCATTCATGTAAACTCCATCGAAAATAATTTTTATAACTTTATTTTCATCCTGCTTTCCAAGGGTAAAATGCTTTCTATACCAGGCGGTTCCTCCCATCACATGCCCGGTTGATTTTGATCCGGGGCTTTCTTCAGAAAAAGGCCCGTTTTGTTTAATACCTTCTTTTTCAGGTAAATCTTCGATACTAAAATCATGTGGCAAATCGATTACCCGCCAGGAAGCATCATCGAAAGCGGTTTGTTCAGCACCGGAAACATCAGTGCGGATAAATTTCCAGTTTTCGTTAAAAATAGTGTCGCGTTCAGTATCTTTTTGAATGGAACAAGAAATCCAAAAAGTTAAAGAGAACAGTAAAATGATTGCAATTTTCAGGTTCATTTAAGTTAGTTTATTTTCCACAAATTTATAAAAATCATTTTACCACCACAGTTTTCACATTCATGAATTCTTTTATTCCATAAATGGAAAGTTCGCGGCCAAAACCACTTTCCATAATGCCGCCAAAAGGCAAACGTGGGTCTGATTTTACAAAGTCGTTGACAAAACAGCAACCCGCATCAAGATGAAGTTCAGCAATTTTTTCGCCATTTTTTAAATCTTTTGTGAATACTGCAGCTCCGAGACCAAATATGGTATCATTAGCAATTTTTATGGCTTCTTTTTCATCTTTTACACGGATAACCGCGGCTACCGGACCAAATAATTCCTCATCATATGCCGGCATTCCGGGTTTGATGTTTTCTAAAATAGTAGGAGGGTAAAAAGCACCTTTGCGGTTTGGAATTTCTCCACCCAAAATTACTTCTGCTCCTTTTCTAACTGACTCAGTCACCTGTTGGTGCAGCTCATCACGCAAATCTATTCTTGCCATTGGTCCCATTGTTGTTTCAATTTCGCAGGGATCGCCAAAATGTGCGGCGTTCATTTCATGGGTAAAATGTTCGAGAAATTCAGAATAAACATCGTTAACAACTATAAACCGTTTAGCGGCAATGCAACTTTGTCCTGCATTTAACATTCTGCTTGTTGCACAAATTTTAGCTGCTGACTCCAAATCGGCATCTTTTAAAATTAAATACGGGTCGCTTCCGCCCAATTCCAAAACACATTTTTTAAGTACACTACCTGCAATGGCGGCCACACTGCTACCGGCTGGTGTACTTCCGGTTAAACTCACCGCTTTTATTGCCGGGTGCCTGATAACATTTTCAACCTGGTTGCTACCAATCAACAAAGTTCGGAAAACATTTTTTGGAAATCCAGCCTCGCGAATGAGTTCTTCGATAGCCATGGCACAACCAGGAACATTGCTTGCATGTTTTAAAACCGCAGTATTTCCGGCCATTAATGTTGGCGCCAAAAATCTGAAAACCTGCCAAAATGGAAAATTCCAGGGCATAACTGCAAGAATTGTCCCAATCGGCTGAAAAGATACAAAAGAGCGGTATGATTCGGTTTGAATGAATTCGTTTTCCAAAAATCCCTCAGCATTCGTGGCATAATATTCGCAAACCCAGGCGCATTTTTCAATTTCGGAAATTCCCTCTTTAATGACTTTTCCCATTTCAAGTGCCATTAATAAAGCAAGTTCCTCTTTTCTGCTTCGAAGCAATGTGGAAAGATTTTGCATACAAACAGATTTATTTGAGAATGCCATAAACCGCCAATTGTGCCAGGATTTATCTACTGAATTGATTATTTTCTCAACTCCTTTTTCAGAATGTGTTTCGTAGGTTTTAACAGTTTTACCCGTTGTAGGATTTATAGATTTTAACATTATTACGAAAATTGATTAGATAATTTTAAATATAAAAATTAATACGATAAATTTTGAAAGTTGTTTTTCAATTGTAGGTGTAAAAATACAGATGACAACCCTTTTTGTCCGATTCAGTAATTGAAAATAAGGCTTTGTTTTAATAAAAGCGAATTGCTTTGTCTGTCTGGAGAAACCAACAATTGCAATTTATCCTTACAGTTTCATTAGATTTTTTTTGTACAAAATGTGGTTTAAGTCCTTTGTTATTGGCAAAAGTCCAAATGTGAAAAAGGCAAAAGTCTTTGGTATCAAAAGCATATTCAGAATATAAAATACCAGAACCTGATGACAAACCTGCACTTCTCCAGTGGTAATGATTTCTTTGTTTCCCATATTATCATTGTGGCGCAATGCACCTGAAAGAGGTATAGTTATGATTTCCATGTCCTGGTGTGGATGAATATCATAACCTTAAGAGGAAGCTATCAGATCAACATTAATTACATTATTGTCCGGAATGAGTTTTTCGTTGCTGAAATAGTTGACAAAAATAAATGCATGTGCCGGCTTAATGTAATTATGATTGGCACAAGCAACCTGGGATGCCTGGTGAAAAAATGCATTCACTCAATTCTATTCTACTATTCGTATTTCAGTTTCCATTTTCATGGCTTTTCGATATACCGCAGTTACTCCACAATATGTAGTTTCGGATAGTTTAACGGCTTTTTCCAATTTATCCATGGGCAAGTCTTTTCCTTTAAACTGGTAAATAACTTTCATTCCAGTGTAATGTTTCGGATGCTCATCGGTAACTTCGGCTTCTACAATTACATTAAAGGCTTCAGGAACTATTTTCATTTTTTTTAAAATCATTATAACATCAACACCAGTGCATCCGGCCAGAGCAGTGAGCATCAGTTTTTTTGGTCTTGGTCCCAGGTTACTTCCTCCTGATTCTTCGGTTGCATCAACTACTACTTTATGCCCGTCCATGTCGCCTTCAAAAGCAATCTTGTCTGTCCAGGACAAATCAATTACATGTTTCATTATATATTTATTTTCAAATAGTTTTCATTTAATTTGCATCGCAAATATAGTACATCTAATTGCGTTGTAAAAGTTTAATAATAAATCATGAAATTGTATCTTTAAACCTGATAAAAAGTGATTTGTTTACATTTTATATATTAATTAAGAAAAATGAGAAGCATAATAAACAGGCCAACTGAACAGGAAACTGATTTAAGTGGATTTCAGTTGTTTAATAAATTGACAGAAGAAGAATTTAGTCGATTAAATTTTGATAAGACCTGTTCTGTTTATAAAAAATCAACCGTTATTTATCGTGAAGGGAGCCGCCTTACTGGTTTTTATTGTGTGACCCGTGGTATCGTAAAAATTTTTAAAACCGGTATCGATGGCAAAGAACAAATCATCAGGTTTGCCAAAAGGGGCGAAATTATTGCTTACCGCTCGTTATTGAGCCAGGAATTGGCATGCACCACCGCAAAGGTAATCGATGAAGCTGTTTTATGCCATGTTCCCTATCAAACACTACTTTTTCTCATTCAAAGCAACTGGCTTTTTTCGCACCATATGTTGCAGATTGTGTGCAGAGAACTTCGTGAAGCCAACGATTATATTACAGATATTGCTCAAAAATCTGTTCGTGAGCGCCTCGCCGAAGTACTTCTGCTTTTAAAGGAAAATTTTGAATTGGATAATCAGAATACACTGCAGATTTCGCTTACCCGTGAAGAACTGGCAAACATGGTAGGAACCGCAACTGAATCAGTAATTCGTTTGCTATCAGAATTTAAGCAAGACAAACTGATTGAATTGCAGGGCCGGAAAATCAAATTCCTCGATATAGCTAATTTACAAAAAGTTGCAAATATCTAGGTCAATCAATTTTTTATGCAGAAACGCCACAAAAACAAGGAACAATATTTTTATGAACAGGGTTTGACTTCAAAGAAGTTTGTGGTTCCGTTTATTTCTGATTTGGTAAAATTTGATAGTAAAACAACTGTTCTTGAAATTGGCTGTGCCGAAGCAGGAAACCTGAAACCCTTTGTTGATATGGGTTGCAAAGCCACTGGTATTGATATTTCATGCACTCGGATTGAACTTGCAAAAGCATTTTACAAAGACCATCCTAACCGTGAAAACCTGACTTTAATTTGTGAAGACATTTACAAAGTCAATCCAGATAAAAAATACGATGTAATAATCATGCGCGACGTAATTGAGCATATTCCCAATCAGGAAATATTCTTAGGTTTTGTAAAAAACTTTCTTAATAGCGACGGCAGGTTTTTTCTTGCTTTTCCCCCATGGCAAAATCCTTTCGGAGGTCATCAGCAAATATGCAGGAGTAAATTACTTTCAGTTCTTCCATGGTTTCACTTGTTTCCATACACTTTTTACAGGTTTGTTCTAAAGCTTTTTGGTGAGAATGAAGAAACTATTACCGCTCTTTTCGAAATAAAAGATACAGGCATTTCCATTGAGCGGTTTGAAAGAATTTTAAAACGGGAGAATTACAAAATCGACAAACGTGTTTTCTGGTTTTTTAACCCAAATTACCAGACAAAATTCGGCTTGAAACCGCGTAAACAAGCAATCATTATTTCTTCTATACCCTGGTTAAGAGATTTTTTTACTACGGCCATGTATTATGTAGTTTCAAAGTAAATTTGGATTTTACGGAATTAATATTGTAGGTATTTTATAATCTGAGACATACAATAAAGCGAAATCCTAAGTATTATATTACTGGTTTGAGAAAAACCTGAATTTAACTATAAATTCTGCAAAATTATTTAAACATATTCAAACCGTAGCTGAACATAATTTCGTGTGTGCCACTGCTGAAAGTATTTAATGCTGAGGTTGTAAAGTCGTATGAATACCCGATTAACATATTTGGTGTGGCTTGAAATTGAGTTAAAATTGCAAATGAATCGCCTAAACGTAACATCCCGCCAATCCAGAATTTATTTTGAAAACCAGTCATTGCAGTTAACTGAAATGAAACTGGTGAATCTTTTACAACTCGCAACATCGCGTTTGTTTTAAGTTGAAAATCTTCACTTAAACTGAATTTTTTACCTGCAACAGTATATAAATGAATCATCTGTCTGTTTACATACGCCGTTTCATAATCATCTCGTGTAATTGTGTTTTCAATGAGTTTAGGGATTGAGAGCCCAAAATAAGTATCGTTGGAAAAAAGAAAAAAACCTACTCCAATGTTGGGCAAAAAGTTTTTATAAATGTCTTGCGAGTAAATCGGATCAGGATCGATTGTGATTAAATCGGTGAGTGAAGCGCGGTAAAAACTAACACCGCCTTTTAATCCCATTCCGAGTTTGTATTTGTCACCAACACGCAAAAAATATGAATAATCTACATAAACTCCGGTTTGTTTTTGAGGTCCAATTTTATCGTACATCACAGAAAAACCAAGACCTACATTTCTATTTGCTGTTGGTGTTTGGTAAACAAGCGATCGGGTAATGGGAGAATTGGGGAGCGAAACCCACTGATTACGGGCAACAAGAAGCACGGTTCCATTTTCTTTTGAACCTGCAAAGGCAGGATTTATTATCAGTAAATTATCCATGTACTGCGTATATAATGGATCTTGCTGCGCAACAATAAATTTTGGACCAATGAGATT
>CAWDAW010000034.1:0-76773 GCA_963800345.1 uncultured Prolixibacteraceae bacterium
TGCTGAAAAACATAATGTTCATTGTATATTTCGGTGCTCTGCACCTATTATTTGCTTAATAATTTGTTTTCTACAAAGATTTCGCCACTCTGTGGCTTTTACAAATGGTGCAGCGCACTAAAATCTTTGTAGCTACAATGATAAAATAAATTTAAAAGGTGCATCGCACCGAAATATAAATGGAAGGAAATAGTTTGTATTTCAAGAATAACCTTGCATTTAATGGGAGAAATTTAATCATAACAGATTGAATCATAATGAAATTTTAGTTTATCAGCAGACCATGAATACATTCTTTTAAACGATGACGGGGTGGTTCTCAGCACCAGAAAAGTATCGGTTGAAGAAATAAAAATTTCAGGTGTGGGATACGACCCTGAGGCGTGTCATGATACAGCGCCAATTTTCCGGCGCATGCCACATTCGCGCATTTTTAAACCAACTTCGTGCGCCGGTTATTCGCGTTGCTCATTGATCCCCGGCATAAATGCCGGGGCTATTCAAAAGAAAAGAAAAAGTAGATGGGTTATTTTGTTATTTTTTGTTATTTGTTTTTTGTTATTTGAAATTTTGTTATTTGAAATTTGTTATTTGTTTTTTGAAATTTCCTAATCTCAGCTTACAAGATTATTTTTAAATGCATAATACATCATTTCAGAATTATTCCTCAGGTTCATTTTTTTAAGGATAATCGACCTGTACACACTAATGGTTTTAACACTCAGGTTAAGTTCATCCGCTATATCCGATACGCTTTTACCTTTTGAAATACTCATGAACACCTGGTATTCGCGATCAGATAATGTTTCGTGCGCCAGCTTGCTGCCCGTGTTGCCCTGAAGTTCGCTGGTTAGCAGGGCGGTTACGGAAGGGGTAAAAAAATGATCGCCGGTGAGGATACCCTTAATTGCCTTTTCAAGTTCTTTGGCAGAAGTATCTTTTGACAGGTAAGCAGAGGCTCCGGCTTTGATGGATCTTACGGCAAACTGATCTTCGGGATACATGCTAAAAATAATAACCGGCGTTTTCGGGTTGCTTGTTTTCACATCTTTAAGCACTTCAAGTCCGCTTCTTCCGGGCATTGAAATGTCAAGAATAAGCAAATCCCAAATGCTTTTGTTCATCTGACTTAAAACTTCACCGGCATTTTCAGCTTCTCCGATTACTGCATGTGGAAAATTTGACAACAGGGAATTGATGATTCCTTTTCTTACAATACTATGGTCATCTGCTACCAGAATTCGCAATTCTTTTAAACTCATATTTTAACAAGATGGCTTTCTGTTTTATGATTTAAATATAATGTATTATATTTTATCAAGCAAAAAAGTTATTGAGGTCCCTTTTTCCGGTATGCTGTCGATTTGAATTTTCGCTCCAATTGACAATGCCCGTTCGTTCATTCCCATAAGTCCAAGAGAGCCGGATTGAATTTTGTCAGCCATCATAAACCCAACCCCATTGTCTTTTACATGTAATACAAATGTTTTATTTTCCATGCGCGCTGAAATTTCAACTTTACTTGCTTTTGAATGCCTGGCCGCATTTGTAAGCATCTCCTGTACCATCCTGAAAATATTAGTGGTTTCATGTTTGGTAAATGTAACATCCAAATCATCGGGAACAGCATAAATGCAATTCATTTTTGTCATCATTCTGAACTGATTGATTTGCCATTCCAAAGCCGGAAGAAGCCCCAGGTGATCCAATATACCGGGTCTCAAATCTGTTGCAATTTTTCGTACCGATTCGATAAGCGACTCAACCATGCTAAACATGGGAGGCAATTCGTCTTTCACCAAATCAACAGTCATTTCTGAATTGCTCATCAAACTATCGATGTCATATTTTAAAGCTGTGAGCATATGTCCAAGTTCGTCGTGGATTTCGCGGGCAATGGTTTTTCTTTCATTTTCGGCCAACTCATTCATGTGTTGTGTAAGAGCCCTCAGTTTATCCTGTGAATTGACCAAAAAGTTTTCGACGTTTTTCCTTTCGGTAATGTCGTTGTTACTGCAGCGCATCCCCAGCCAGGTACCCGTATTGCCAAATACAGTACTACAGCTGTGTGCCACCCATTTTATTTCTCCCCCACGGGTTATGATTCTGAAATCGAAGGATATGGATGGAAAATTGCCGGATATACCTTCGTAAAAATATTTTTCAACAAAATCGCGATCTTCAGGATGGGCAATTTTAAAAAACAGGTGAGAATCGTTCATGAAATCCTCAACAGTAAACCCTGTGATTCTTAAACAGGAGGGCGAAACATAAATGAATTTCCCTTTTGGATCGATCCACGATTCCCATGCGTAAGTGTAATTTGCAATGGTGCGGTATTTTTCTTCAGCCTGCTTTATTTCCTCATTCGATTTTAGCAGTTCTTTCGTTCTGTCATCAACCCTGTTTTCGAGTTCTTCGTTTAGTTTTAAAAGATCGTTTTCGGCCTTTTTGCGCTGGGTAATATCCTGAACCAGGGAAAGTATTGAATTTATTTCTCCGTTTTTTTTTGTCAACACCGAATTGTACCAGGTGCATTCGATTACTTTTCCCTCTTTTGTATAATTGCGGTTGGTTTTCACAACCATCTTCTGTTTTCCACCTTGTAGTGTTTCAATGGTTTTGCTCACTTCCGGCGCATCGTCCTCAAATATCATGTTCAGGGAGTTGAGTGGCCTTCCTATAATTTCATCCTTTTGCCAGCCAAACAGGTTTTCCGCTTCCTTCGACCACTGAGTCACAATAAAATCGGAGTTCCATTCAACAACACCAAGCGGAGAGTTTTCAAAATGGAACCGCAGGCGTTGTTCACTGTTGATCAATTCTGTTTCGGCATTTTTAAGGTTGGTTATATCGATAAAGGTACTTACGATTTGCTGAACAGTTCCATCCGTGTTTAACTGCGGAACAGCATGAATCAGCAACCATACAATTTGATTTTTAACGGGGTTATAAACTCCGGCTACAATATCGCGAACGGCCATCCGTGTATCAATAACCCTGAATAATGGCTGTTCAGCTTGTGGAAATGGAAGTCCGTCATCATTTATCATGTTCCAATCGGAATTGAACAAATGACTGCCCATCAGCTGTTCTTCGCTGTAGCCAAGTATTTCCAGCGCTTTTGGATTGCTCATTAATATTTCGCCTTTTGGACCGTGAAGTAAAACACCCACCTGCAAATTCCATATCAGGTTTTTAAACCTTGTTTCGCTTGCACGCAAAGCAAATTCATTATTTTTTTGTTGTTCAATTGCCCTCGCCAGCTTAATATTACTGTAACTCAACTGTGAAATGGAAAGGGCAAAATTCAGAAAAAATTCTTTGGCGTAATCAAGCTTACTTTTATTTAGCCGGGGCACCCTTGCCAGCGCATCCAGGTATTCCCGTTCGTCAAAACTATATTCAGTAGCCTGTTTCCTGAATATATCCAAATCAACCGGTTGGTCGTCAAAGAAAAACTGGCCCATATAAAGATTCCCTTTATGCTCTCCCCCAATAATTATAGGGGTGGCCATATCCCACATGTTGTTTTTGCATTTATACAACATAAATTCACCATCGGGGATACCATGGGTAAGGTGAACGTCACTTTCAAAACAATTTCTGCACGCTTTGGGATGTACCCTGTGAAATTTTGTACAGATATCCTGCCAGCCTACACCAACAAGTATTTTACCCTTTTTGTCAATAATGGCCATTGGAATTTGGGCAAGTTCAAAGAAACTTTCCATGAGTATTTGTATGGAGGGTGCATCAATAATATCATTCAGCTCAAGGTCGGCTATACTTCCTTCGGGTAACAATATCGTTTGAAGTTGTATTCTTTTGCTCTCCTCACTTTGTTTTAAAATCTCCTGTGCCAGCTTTTGTTCTGTTATATCGACAACAAATCCAAGTAATAAATTGTCAGAAAGTTTTACCGCATCTACTGACCAGTATCCTATTGATTTGTCCTTTTTTAACAATGGAAAATCTCCTTTGGCAAAACCATCTTTTGATAATTTTGTAAAATGAACGAGTGCATCACCCATTGATTCTTGCGGCACCAAATCGGTTATTTTCATCGAAAGAAGTTCTTCTTTGCTATACCCTGTAATTGTGCAGGCTGAAAAGTTTACATCTATATATTCACCCAATTCGTTTGCAACAAATACTCCGTGAGGCGCATAATCAATAAATTTCCTTAGCTTCAGTTCACTTTCATACAAGGCATTTTCTATTCTTAAACGGTCAGAAATATCCACAATTACCGAATAAATAAATTCCTTATTATTGAAGTTTATTGGTCCCGAGTACACTTCAACATCGCGGATAAGCCCATTTGCCAAACGATGTTTAAACTGGAAGTGATTTCGGTTTTCATGTTTTGCTTTTTGCATTTCTACAGCCACCGTATCTTGGGAGAGGGTATTTAAATCAAATATTTTTTTACTTCTGATTTCAGCATGTGACCACCCGTAAAATTTCAGTGCAGCAGCATTTGCATCTATGATTTCACCGTTTTCAGGATCAATTAAAAGGGATGCAATTTTACTTTTCTGAAAGAGTGATTTATAGCGCTCTTCACTTTGGCGATTTTCTTCTTCTTTTTGTTTGCGGGTTGTGATATCGCGTAAAAAGGCGACAAACCTTCCCCCGTTAACCTGCTGATAATGTACATTGATTTCAACATCAAGAATGGTCCCGTCTTTTCGCCTGTGGCGTGTCTCGAAACGATCTTCACCTTTATTTTTTGTCTTTTGTATATGCGCTATGGTTTCATTTTTTGTTTCCATGTATTCCAGATCCGAAATATACATTGTCAAAAGTTCCTGCTCACTGTATCCGCTCATACTACAATAAGTTTCATTTACTTCCAGCAATTTTCCCTGCAAATCAATCAGCCAAAAGCCGTCCATGGCGGTTTGTAAAATAAAGTTCCGTTTGTTTGCCTCACTTACTTTTAATGCATCCTCAAACTGCTTTTTTTCTGAAATATCAACAGCAGTAATAATACATTGTTCCCCATTGTTGTATGGGTTGCCCGAAAGATAAACAGTTACCGGCAGGTTTTCATCAGCGGATAAAATCACCTCACAGGTTTGTTTGATTTTGTCGTTAATTATTTTCTGCAGAAAAAGATGAAAAACAGGTTTGTCAGTTGAGCTTACAAATTGTTCAAAATTGCTTTTTATTAATTCAGAACGATTGTTGCCCAGTAATTCTGCACCGCTCAGATTGATTTCAACTATCTCGCCAATTTTTGACAGAATAAAGTATCCGGTGGGTGCACAATCATACAATTCGATATATCTGCGTGATGTTAATTGTTCCTTAGTCCCTGCTTTCCTGAGTTCCTCAATCTGTAACTCCAGCTCGACCTGATGTGCCTGAAGTTCATGAATGAGTTGCAGTGTTTCTTTTTCAAGGAGTTCAGGTTTGTAATCCAGCTGTTTATTCTTAACAGACTTTTCAGCTTTACGGCGGGGAATGTCTGAACCAGACACAATTTTTTTCTGATTTTTCATGTTTCAGTGCGGCCTCATATTAAAAGGTAATGAACTAATATATGTATGTTTTTCAAATTACAGGTATGGATTGGCTTATTCCAATATGTATTTAAATTGCTAAAAATAGAATTAACATACAATTTTTGCAAATGAAGATTTTCAGGTGTTTTGTCAATCTGACTTTTCCTGATCTTTAATATCACTAATTTACAAGTGTCCTGAAGATTATTATAGGGTCTGCTGAAAAATATTTTAAGTATTGATAATAAATAGTATAACAGACAATTTGAAAGAATGAAGTGCAAGAATTTTAAAAAGAATACCGAAAAAAGCTTGCGCTTGAAAATTTAGTCTGTTCTAAAAAGTTATCCCAGAGGGATAAAATGTTTATAGAAAATGGTTCAAACGTGCGAATGTGCGACCCCAGCCGGGCTTGAATATCTTTCAAATCATCATTTTCTATAAATATGTGACCTCTCTGAGGTCAAAATAAATCCACTTGAAAAGAAAATAAAGTACAAAGGTGATATCAGATGGAATGGTTTTACCCATACAATCATTCACTCAATTTCCCTTTTCCATATTATGATTAAAAAACATAATTTTCATAACTATCAAAATGATTTGTATTTATCATTTTGATTGTGATTCTCACTACTGTTTTTTATATAAACTGCTGTTAAATAACATTTTAATATGTTTAAAAAATGATAGTACAAATTTTGATAAACAGGATTCATTCTATAAAAATAAAAAGTACAATTTTATTATTAGCTGATGCGGGAACCTGGGAATATTAATGGTGTGTAATGCACCCATTCGTGATATTCCTTCAGGGAGTGATGGAGAGGTTAAAGGTAAAGTTTATAGTTACCGGGGTTTTCAAACTTGTGGATGGTATTTCGAATAGACCTATTTTAATATATAAACATTTAAATTTTAGAAGTATGAAAAACAAATCTGTTAAAGCAACTTCAATGGGAGCTGTATTTCTTTTATCGCTGTCTCTTTTTTCCTGTAAGGATGATCTTATGACTGTAGAAAAACCTGATAACGCAGGTGCAGAATCAGAGCTATTGCTAAAGGGCGCTGAAATTGATTTGCCGGGAAGGGTTTTGGCCTCCAATTGTTTTCAATGTCATGGTACAAATGGTTATGCGGGAGAATTAAAGATTGGAGAGCAAAGTGCTTCAAGTATCATTTCAGATTTAAATGAAATGAAAAGGAAAGATCCGGGGAAGAACATCATGAATGTTCATGCCAGGGCTTATACACCAGAAGAAATTAAACTTATAGCAAACTACATTTCAAAACAAAGAAAATATTAATTATGGAACGCAGAAAATTCTTACAAAACATTGGAGCAACTGCTGTTGGTTTCTCTTTAATGAATTCAGCAATGGCAGGTCAGTTTGCTGCAAGTGCGGGAGCAACCGGAAGAGTAGTGGTTGTTGGTGGTGGTATGGCGGGTACCACAGTGGCGAAGTATCTCAGATATTGGGGAGGTGCAGGAATGGATGTTACACTGGTTGAACCCAATGCTTCCTATATTTCCAATATTTTCAGCAATATGGTACTTACAGGTGAACGTACTTTAAGCCAGCTTACCTATAATTATTCAACACTGCAAAGCAAGTATGGTGTAAAATTCAAAAACTCTTCGGTAACAGGTATCGATCCGGCAGGCAAACAGGTTAAACTTGCCAATGGTACTACATTATCCTATGACAGGCTGGTTCTGGCACCCGGTATCGATTTCGAATCGCTGCCTTTGTCGGGCACAACGAGCAATAAGGCAAAAATCGTTCATGCCTGGAAGGCCGGTGTACAAACCACTTCTCTGCAAAACCAGATTAAAGCAATGACAAGAAGGGATACATTTATTTTAACCATACCACCATCGCCTTATCGTTGTCCTCCCGGACCGTATGAACGGGCTTGTGGTGTAGCCGATTATCTGAAACGAACCAAGGGGGGTGGCAAAGTGATTGTTCTGGATGCAAATTCAAAAATTCAGGCAGCTGCAAAAAATTTCACAACGGCTTTTAATGTCACGCACAGAGGAATAATTACTTATGTACCCAATGCGCAGCTTTCAGCCATTAATGCCGATACCATGTCGGTTGTAACCAGCGCTGGAACATTTAAAGGAAAAGTTATCAATGCCATACCAGTGCACAAGGCCGGTAATTTAATTACACAATCAGGAATCGGATTGAATAACAGCGCCAATGGTAAATGGGCAGGTGTTAATGTATTGTCCTACGAATCTTCAAATCCTGCACTGGCCGGTATTCACATACTTGGGGATTCAACTGAAACAACCCAACCCAAAGCCGGACATATTGCCAATTCAGAAGCTAAAGTTTGTGCCGATGCAATTATCCAGATGTTTCAAGGGGGTACAGTCCTACAGGTGCCAATTACAAATTCATCCTGTTTTACTCCTATTACAAAAACAACAACATCCTGGTTAACTGCAGTATACAGGTACGACCCGGCAACAAAAACAATGCAGCCTACAGGTAATGGTGTAACAGAATCAAACGGTGCAACTTCAGAGAATTATGAAGACATGCTAAAATGGTTTAAAAATCTGATGGCAGATACTTTTTCCTAATGTGCCTGAATTGTTGAAATTCAAAAATCAGATTGTATATCAGTCAATTATTTTTCAACTGTAATAAAACAAACATCTTCACCATTTGGTGGAGGTGTTTGTCTGCTTAATATTCTAAGGTTTGTTTTGAAAAGTGTGCTTTCAACGGGTTAAGGTTATCACCTTTTGAATGCATATGCCACCCAGTTGTTTTTTGTTTTGAAACCATTGCTTTTTAATCCCAGATTTTCAGCTTTGGATTTAATATCGTGAATATCTTCCGTGTAAAAACCACTCATCACCAGCAAGCCGTTTGTATTTAAAACATTGCAGTAAGCTGCCATATCGTTCAGTAAAACATTTTTATGAATGTTGGCAAAAATAACATCGAATTTTTCGCTTCCCAGTAAACCTGCATCACCCTGTTTAACAGTCATGTTTTTGATGTTATTCAAAGCCGCATTTTCATTTGAACCTTTAAACGACCATTCATCAATATCTATTGCAGTTATTTTTTTTGCTCCTTTCATGGATGCCAAAATCCCCAGAATTCCTGTTCCGCAACCCATGTCAAGCACTTTTTTGTTTTGCATGTCCTTTTCGAGTATTGTTTCCACCATCATCGAAGTTGTTTCGTGGTTTCCGGTTCCAAAAGCCATGTTGGGTTCAATAATTATTTCGAATTTTGCCTTTGGAAAGTCGGTGTGAAAGGGGGCACGAATTACACATTCGTTATTGATTACAAGCGGTTTGAAGTAGTTTTTCTCCCACTCTTCGTTCCAGTTCCGGCTTTTAATCAACTCCTTTCCTGTTGAAAACATAAAATCATCCTGAAATGAATCCAATACAAATTCAAAATCAGCTTCATTAAAATTGTTTACAGGAATAAAAGCCTCAGTACCAGACTCAGTTTCCATAAAACTGTCGAACCCGATTTCTCCCAGCTGCGCTACAAGTATGTCGCGCAACCACTCCTCAAAGGGAGTAATTTCTATTGTAATTTTATAGTAATCCATACTTTTTGAGTAAAAATTGGAAAATATTGTTTTATCATGAATGTTCGTATTTTCTTTAAACCCGGAGGGTTGTAAATATTATAGCATCGGAATCAACCGCAAACCAAAACCACGAAGTGGTGATACAGTTTTGTCATGCCTTCGGCATTTTTTTCCCTGCTTCATACATTTTTCTATAATAATAACATGCCTTCGGCACTTAAAAGTTCTTTATTTGAAGCGGTTTTGCATAACTGACCAATCTAAAAAAGCCATTCGTTTTTTTAATCGAATGGCTTTTTATATGCTTTTTGCTGTCTCTTTCGAAACAACGTTTAATTCTATTTTAAAATCCGTTGATTATGTGGATAAAATCTTCAGCTTTTAAAGATGCGCCGCCAATTAAACCGCCGTCAACGTCTTTGTTGGCAAACAATTCTTTTGCATTTTTTGCATTGCAGCTTCCACCATATAAAATTGCAGTTTCTTCGGCTGTTTCAGCACCAAATCTGGCGGTAATTGCTGCACGGATGTTGGCGTGCATATCCTGTGCCTGTTGTGAACTTGCTGTAACGCCTGTTCCGATTGCCCAGATTGGTTCGTAGGCAATCACAATTTTTTTGAAATCTTCTGCTGAAAGATTAAAAATGGTTTCTTCAAGTTGTTTTGTTACATATTCATTGTGGGTTCCGGCTTCACGGATGCTCAATGCCTCGCCACAACAAAAAATTGGTGTTAAGTCGTTTGCAAGTGCAAGTGCCACTTTTTTGTTCAGAATTTCGCTGGTTTCACCGTAATATTCGCGGCGTTCAGAGTGACCAAGAATCACATAGTTTGCACCTGTGGATTTTACCATTTGTGCTGAAACTTCGCCTGTGTAAGCGCCTTTTGCTTCGGCAGCACAGTTTTGTGCGGCTACGCCAATTCTGCCTGCATCAACTGTTTCAACTACTTTTGTGATGTGTGTAAAAGGAGTTCCCAAAACTACCACAACATCTTTTGCACCCTCATTTGCAACGATTGTGTCAACGGCTTTTGCCAACTCAATACCTTCCTGTAATGTGGTATTGCATTTCCAGTTTCCTGCTACTATTTTTTGTCTCATATTCCTGAATTATAGTTTATTGGATTTTTAAACGGTCACAAATTTAACAGTTCGGATGGTAACCAAAGAAATAGTTTTTGTCTAACCGGAACAATTAACTATTTATTCATTCCAAAACATTTATTATTTACGATTTACGGATTTACGATTTATGCATTTACGATTTACGGATTTACGATTTACCATTTACTGAATCCCAATCAATCCCAATCCATCCCAATCAATCTCCATCAATCTCCATCCATCTCCATCAATCCCATTCAATCTCCATCAATCCCAATCCATCTCCATCAATCTCCATCAATCTCCATCAATCTCCATCAATCTCCATCAATCTCCATCAATCTCCATCAATCCCCATCAATCTCCATCAATCCCAATCAATCTCCATTCAATCTCCATCCATCTCCATCAATCCCCATCAATCTCCATCCATCTCCATCAATCTCCATTCAATCTCCATCCATCTCCATCAATCTCCATCAATCTCCATCAATCTCCATCAATCTCCATCAATCCCCATCAATCTCCATCAATCTCCATCAATCCCAATCAATCTCCATCAATCTCCATCAATCTCCATCAATCCCCATCAATCTCCATCAATCTCCATCAATCTCCATCAATCCCCATCAATCTCCCTCAATCCCCATCAATCCCAATCAATCCCATTCAATCTCCATCAATCTCCATCATTCTCCATCAATCCCCATCAATCTCGTTCACTCCCCATCAATCTCCCTTTTCTACAAACTCCTCCTTAAACTCTTCCGGCGTTGGAATATCGTTATAATGCCATTTCCCTAAAATTACACCATCCTTTAAAACAAGCAAACCGGGGTTTGATCGGATTATGGTTTTAAGCGTTATTTCGTCACAGGTAAAAAATTCGTAGGGCGCACCTGTTTCTTCAGCAAAAACTGCCGATTGGTCGGGTGGGGTAGAAGTGATACAAATAAATGAATAACCATTTTCCTGAGCCCAACCGGCAAGATTATTAATCTCATCCTGAGATTTCCTGCTTGATTTGTCGAGGTTATAGGCAATCAGCATAAAAACGTAATTTTGGTCATGGATAAAAAAGTCTTTTACATCGTCGCCTTCGGCTGATTGTATCATGAAATCGTGGATTGGTGGTTTATAACCTTCCTGAATCAGTTTCGATTCCATATTATCATATTCCCAGTTCACAGTATCTTGCCAGGGATAATTTTCTTCTGTAAATTCCTGCACTTCGCCTGTGCTTTTGTTTTTATAAAAGAAAGTGTTTTCGTAAACATCCTTTGGTGCACTTTCAGGTGTTTTCATAGCATCGGGAATATTTACGCCTACTTTGTATGGTCTGAAATCAAAAACAGGCAAATGATTGTAGGAATAAAAAACAATAAAAATGTAAATGAATATTGTTGCCAGGCCAAGAATAAAACCGGGTTTTTCACCCCATTTCCAGTCCATTTTATCGCGATATACAACAACGATAATTGCAAAAGCCATCAATACAAGGTTTTTATAAAAAGTTGCCCAGTTCGAAATTACAAGAGCATCGCCAAAACAACCACAATCGGTTACAGGATTTTTAATGGCTACCCACAACGTGAGCGGTAAAAAGAAAGCCATAAACAGCAATCCCAGCCACGAGAAAAAACGAATGGAAATGTTAAAAAGAAATGCAACCCCTATTGTAAATTCGGCAAAGGCAAGGAAAACACCCAGTGGAAAAGCAGACCAAAGAAGCCATTCCATTCCCATCGCATTAAAATAATCGGTGAATTTATAGGCTGAGCCCCAGGGATCTATTCCCTTTACAAATCCCGAAAAAATAAATGTAATTCCAAATAATATCCTTGCAATGTGTTTTATGATCTTCATTATTGTTAATTTATTTGCCCTCAAATTCAATTTTAATCATCGCGAAAACTGCATAGTTAATCATATCAAGATAATTGGCATCAATACCTTCGGAGACTGCAGTTTTTCCGAGGTTGTCTTCTATTTGTTTTGTACGGTTGATTTTCATCAAAATTAAATCGGTGTATGAACTGATTCGCATGTTTCGCCAGGCTTCACCATAATCGTGGTTTTTGTTCTGCATGAGTGTTTTTGCCTTGTTGAAATGTTTGTCATATAAACTGAGAGTATCTTTCGCACTCAACTCAACGTCTGACGGTCCAAGTTCAAGTTGAATTAAACCCATAATGGCATAATTGATAATGCCGATAAATTCAGGTCGAACTCCTTCATCTACTTTGCTTACTCCTTTTTCTTCCAAACTTCTGATTCGTTGGGCTTTGATATAAATCTGGTCGGTTACAGAAGTTAGGCGAAGTATGCGCCAGGCAGTTCCGTAATCGTTCATTTTTTTTGAAAAAAGGTCGCGGCAAATTGAAATTACCTTATCATATTGTTGATTTGTTTTTTCCATCTGTGTTTTTTAATGAGGCATAAAAGTATTAAAAAATGAGAAATTTGAACCGTTTTGTTTTACATTTGTGTTCTTTCAATTGTATAACTAAAAGCAACAAACGCATGTTGATTAGCCAGTCGGCGGGTAAGTTCCTCAAACGGAAAAACAAAATAAACATTGGCAGTGAAGAGATTGATTTCACGATACCAATTGTAATGGGCATTGTAAATGTCACCCCTGATTCGTTTTACGATGGTGGAAAAATGGGAGATGAAAAAGTGATGTTAACTGCTGTTGAAAAAATGGTGAATGCAGGTGTTACAATTCTTGATATTGGAGGAATTTCCACAAAGCCGGGTGCTTTGCAGGTGTCAACAAAAACTGAATTGGAAAGATTGCTGCCTGCTGTTGCTTCCATCAGGAAAAATTTTCCTGGAATTCCATTTTCCATTGATACATTTCGGTCATGGGTGGCAGTGCGTGTTATCGATGAAGTAGGACCGGTTATGGTAAACGATGTTTCGGGTGGTTCACTTGACTCCACCATGTTCGAAACAGTTGGTAAACTGAAGGTTCCCTATATTCTGTCGCATATGCAGGGAACACCTGCAACGATGCAGGACAATCCTCAGTATGAAGATATTATAAAGGAGATCTCAGGCTATTTTAGTGAAAGGATAAAGCGGTTGACAAAGCTTGGCGTTGAAGATATTATAATTGACCCCGGTTTTGGATTTGGTAAAAATCTGGATCACAATTATGAACTGCTCAACCGGCTCGATTCCTTTAAGGTATTTCAGCTTCCCGTGTTGGCCGGACTAAGCCGGAAATCCATGATTTGGAAAGCGCTTGAAATCACTCCCGAAGCAGCACTGAACGGAACCTCTGTTACAAATACCCTGGCATTACTGGGAGGTGCCGATATTTTACGTGTTCATGATGTAAAAGAGGCAGTTGAAGTGGTGAAGATTTTTTGTGAAATTAAAGCATCAATAAAATAATGTTGGCATTTATTACAATTCGTTTTCTTGATATACTCGATATATTACTTGTGACCCTGTTCCTTTATCAGATGTACAGGCTGTTAAAGGGTACAGTTGCATTTAATATTATTGTCGGGTTGTTTTCGCTTTATCTTTTCTGGCTTGTAGTAAAGTTGCTGAACATGGAGTTGATTGGCTCCATTATGGGGCAGTTTATTGGCGTTGGCGTTATCGCTTTAATTATTGTTTTTCATCCTGAAATCAGAAAATTCCTTGTTTTTATTGGTACTCATTACAACCTGAACAAAGTACTTGCTCTTGATAAATTACTTGGTACAAGTAAGAAAAGAACGATAAACCAGGAGCAAATTGATATTTTGGTTGATGCCTGTGTTTCCATGTCAAAGTCGAATACGGGTGCGTTAATCGTTTTGGCGCGTACTTTGGAACTGAATGAACAGATAAACACAGGTGAACGGCTAAATGCAAAAATTTCATCATCACTTTTAAGAACAATTTTTTTTAAAAATTCACCTCTGCATGATGGTGCTGTTATAATCCGTGGTAACCGTATTGCTGCCGCGGGTTGTATTTTACCATTAACACAAAAGGAAATCGAAAAAAGTATGGGTTTACGTCATCGGGCAGCCATAGGTATTACTGAAAATACTGATGCTGTTTGTATTATTGTTTCTGAAGAAAAAGGAACAATTTCAATGGCAATAGAGGGAGAAATTACCCGATGGCTTACAAAAGAAAAATTAATCACACTTTTGGAAGAGAACATCAGTTTGGTCGAATAAAAATCAATCATTAAAGTTTATATATACCTGTTAAATGACCAATTCACAACACAGCTTGTTCATGACGAATTCCTTATTAAAGAAAGTTGGACTGAAGGATCAGGGGATCATCTTATTATTGAATTGCATAAATTGCGTATTGCTTAAAGCTACCTGTCATGCACCTTTATCAGGATGGACGGGGATTTGAAAATTAATTTAAAAGACAAAACAGAAATATAGCAAAGAAAGCACAATGAATAGAGTTTGTACATTGTTTAATATTGAATTCCCTGTCATACAGGCCGGAATGGTATGGTGCTCGGGGTGGAAACTTGCCTCGGCAGTAAGTAATTCAGGGGGGTTGGGATTAATTGGTGCGGGTTCTATGCATCCTGAAATTTTGCAGGAACATATTATCAAAACGAAAAATGCAACAACAAAACCGTTTGGGGTGAATGTTCCTTTAATGTACCCGGAGTTGGAAAAAATAATGAAGATTATTGATGAGCAGAAAGTTAAAATAGTTTTCACCTCAGCAGGAAGTCCAAAATTGTGGACAGGCTGGCTGAAAGAAAGGGGAATTATAGTTGTTCATGTTGTTTCAGGTTCCATGTTTGCCGAAAAGAGCGAAGCTGCCGGAGTAGATGCAGTTGTAGCCGAAGGATTTGAAGCCGGCGGGCACAATGGCCGTGATGAAACAACAACTTTAACACTTATTCCCTCGGTACGCAAAGCAACAGGTTTGCCATTGCTGGCGGCAGGTGGAATTTCTTCAGGAGAATCAATGCTTGCCTGCATGACTTTGGGTGCCGATGGAGTTCAAATCGGTTCACGGTTTGCCATTTCTGAGGAATCATCGGCACATCCCAATTTCAAAAAACTGATAACTGAAACAGGAGAGGGGGGAACAAAACTTGCTCTTAAAAAACTGGCACCTGTCCGACTTGTAAAAAACCATTTTTTTGAACTGGTTAATGCCAATGAACAAAATGGGGCAACTCCAATCCAGCTGAAGGAACTTCTTGGTAAAGGCCGCGCAAAACTGGGAATGTTTGATGGCGATTTGGAAAACGGGGAATTGGAAATAGGTCAGGTTTCGGCACAAATTAACGAAGTTCTTCCGGTAAAAAAGATATTGGAGAACATCATCTCTGAATATCAGTCGGCAAAAAATGCTATTGTTGAAGGTGGAAAATATATTTTTTGATTTTTTTGGAACACATAAGCGAATGACGGCAAATTCAATAATACTATGTTTCCTAACCTGGACAAGCCGGAAAAATCAAAAATCAAATTTCAAAACAAATAAATCCCAAATTTTAATGACCGAAATTACAAACAATCAAAACAGCAAACCTTCCTCTTAAAATGTTTTGAATTTGATTTTTTACTTGTCATTTGTCATTTGTCATTTGTCATTTGTCATTTGAAATTTATGCAAAGAAGGTACTAAAAGTGCCTATGTGGTTAATTTCTTTGCTTCTTCATTCAAATTAAAATACTGAAATGCCAGAAATGTATAAGGAATAATATAAAGAACAGACGAAACAACAGTTGAAATGGCTATCATAACCCAATACCAGTTGGGATATTCTGCCGGCGCCAAATCAGGATTAAAAATACCTTTTGTAAATCCTGTTATCATGGTTGGAATCGACATGATGAAGCTCACAGTCCAAATCATTATGACACCTGCAATATTTAACAGCAAGGTATTCCACCACTGTATTTTTATAAGCGATGAGGAACGGGAAAAAGCGCTGCCAAATCCTTTTTTCTCAAAAATCAGGATGAAAAATATCAGTGAATAGGTGTTTGCAAAATATATCCCCGGTATGATGCAAAGTATAACGCCCATCAAAACCAGAATAAACAACATTACACTGGCGCCAATTGCCAATAATCCATTTGAAAAAAGTTGTGGTGTAATTTCCGACAGGTCGAAATTTCCCTTTCCTTTTTTGATATAAACCTCAATGTAGGAGTAATAGGCTGCAATTAACAACGATTGTACAAAAAGCCCAAATAGCGAAAAGAGAAATATATTCAAATACATAGGGCCAATGTTTTCAAGTAAAGTGTCGGGATTGGAAAAATCAAACTGGCTGACAACATTTTTTTGAAGATAAACCTGTACTAAACCATAAAGCAGCAGAAATGGCAATACATAAATTCCAATCAGTTTCGCAAGAGGGTTAAACTCCTGCCTGATAAATTTAAAGGAATCTGTAAAAATGTCGCCAATTTCCCTTGTTTTTTTAAATTGAATATCTTTTTCGACCATATAATCAGGATATAAATTTCGTCAATAATAATAGGTGCAAATAACAAAATGCAAAATGCAAAATGCAAATAACAAATACACAAATTACAAAACACAAAACACAAAAAGCAAAACACAAATAAATATCAAATTCTGATATGCAAAATCAACAACAGAAAGAAGCAATTCGGAATAAAAGAATTTGTTTATTGAAAATTAACTGAGAATTGTTATTTGTCATTTACAGTTTATGATTCATCTTCCGTTTCAGAATGTCCTTTTTTCTATCTGGTAATTATTTCGTTCGCTGGCGCTGCGTGAAATCAACTCGCCCATAAAGCCACCCATAAAAAATTGTGCACCAATAATCATCGAAGTTAAGGCGATATAGAAATAAGGGCTGTTTGTAATCAGGTGTCCAACAATTCCATGTTTTATTTCCCAAATTTTCTGAATGGCAAGCCAGATTGATGCAAAAATTCCGACAAGTACCATTAAAACTCCGAGAATCCCAAAAAAATGCATCGGACGTTTTACAAACCTCGAAATAAATGTAACCGACAGCAAATCCAGCGGTCCACGGATAAATCGTTCCATGCCGAATTTTGTAACACCATATTTCCGCTCGCTGTGGATTACCACTTTTTCGCCAATATTTTTAAATCCTGCCCACTTTGCCAAAACCGGAATATAGCGGTGCATTTCACCATAAACCTCGATGCTTTTAATTACATTTTTTCGATATGCTTTTAATCCGCAGTTCATATCATGCAGTTTGATTCCTGTAATACAGCGAACTGTGAAATTGTAGATTTTACTGGGTATGTTTTTTGTGAAAACAGGGTCGTAGCGCTTTTTTTTCCAGCCTGAGACAAGGTCGTAACCATCATCTTTAATCATTTTGAAAAGTTCAGGGATTTCATCCGGACTGTCCTGTAAATCAGCATCCATAGTAATTACAACATCACCCTGGGCTACATCGAAGCCACAGTATAAAGCAGCGGATTTTCCGTAATTTCTCCTGAATTTTATTCCCTTTACCAAAGGATTTTTTGTTTGAAGATCTTCGACCACTTGCCATGAATTGTCTTTGCTCCCATCATCGATCATAATGATTTCGTAAGAGAAATTATTCTCTGTCATTGTTTTATCAATCCAGGCAGCCAATTCGGGAAGTGATTCTTCCTCGTTGAAAAGTGGAATTACTACGGAAATATCCATTTATTTTTTTGAGATTTATTCAGGAACCTGATCTGAAGGGTTCTTTTTGATAAAAATGGCAGTGATTAATGATACAACTGCACCAAAAATAGTACCCATAACTATTCCCAAAATGAACATCATCAAAGGAGTTTGAAATTTGGCTGTCATATTTAACGCCATTTCCATTTGTTCTTCGGGTACTTTTCCCTGGGCAATCATTTGTTCTTCTGTAAATATCCGCAACTGTTCCTGCAGCGATGGATCAATGATGGCATAAAGTAAATAAGTATAAATACTTGAAATTATTGATGCAAAAAGCATGGTTAATAAACCTGCAACAAACATTTGACCATAAGTAGAAAAACCTCCCAATTCTTTTTTATAAGATATTTGACCCCAAATGATTCCTGCAATAATAATTGGATAGGTTAAATACTGTGCCGTTTTCGAAAACACGTTACCGGTTACATAGAAAACAACCGATAAAAGAATCAGGAAAGCTGCCAGATAAACACCTGTAAGCATTGTTGATTTCCAAACTGAAACTGATTTTTCTTCCATGATAATTTGTTTTAATAGTTAAGGTTCACAAATATAAATCTATTTTTTTTGTATTGCCCCATTTTTTGTTGAAGTTGACAAATTAGTCGGCTTTGGAGTTCCCAGGATTCGGAGTTTGAAGGTACGTATTGCTTTCGGGTTTAGGATGGATTACTTTTTGGAGTGCGGTGAAATTTGAACTCAATACCACGGGTGGTTTTTTATGGTTTGAATGTTATTTGTGTTTTCAAATCCAATGATTCTTTTTGCCCCCAGAAAACTATTTTTCCTGTATTCCGAAAAGATGCTGCTTTCAGGGTTAAAACTGTTTCTTTCAACTTTCCCCGATGCATGGATGAATTCTGTATTGCCAAGTGAAATGGCAACATGTGTTACTTTCTCAGGTTGACTTTCAGATTGTTTTTGTCCGAAAAAAAGCAAATCACCGGTTTGCAGATTGCTAAAATCATTTTCAACCTCAATCCTTTCTCCCTGTTTGATTTGGAGGGAGGCATCGCGTGCAGGAATTATTCCGTTCATAAAATAAATTGTTTTGACAAAACCGCTGCAATCCATGGCTCGCGCTGAAGTTCCGCCCCACAAATATGGCCGGCCCATCAGTTGTTGTGCTAATTTTTTGATTTGAGTTGAATCACAACTGACTGTATTTTTAAATTCCCGAAATCAAGCCAGTTTGAAGATTCAGAATAACCAGTTCGTCCATCTGGTAATTTTAATTTTATAGCTTTTGGATTACTTTCAATTTCTTCAAGTATGTTTCCCATCGTTACATCGGAAACAGGATTTTCAAATTTTTCATTGTCGAAAATGATTCCATTGTCGCCCGTAAAAATCATTCTTTTTGATTTTTTCCAGTTGTCAAGTTGAAATTCGGTAAGCAGGAAAAACGCCTTCAGAATCAACCCATGAAATGTAATTATCCGGTGTTTGAATGAGCAGCCAGCCTTTTTTAATTTTAAGAATTTTAACCGGTGTTCCCATTAGCGCTTGTGTTGTCAGTTCGGCAGAATGATAGGGCTCAGAACGCAAATTGGCTACAGAAAGGTTTATCAACCCAAAAGTATTTTCACCAACTGTGGAATCCGGTAACAGGTTAATTTTATCCTCAACTTTGAAGTTGTCAAACAATGAAAGCAGTTTGTTTTTTAGCACGGGATTATCCGTTTCACCGGATAATACAAGATTACCCTTTTCATATTTCGTTTGTATCCCGAAAACAGTTTCCCGCTTGTCGATTTTGTTTTCATCAATAAACGCTGCCAGTTTTTTATTTGCTTCGTCCTGTTTGTTCGTTCCGCACGAAATAACAAACAGTAAAACAGAAATGAGAATTATTATTTTGAAATTCATATACATTAATTCAAAGTAGTAACATCCAGGTGATAATTCCAATGGTTAAAATAAATATTGCCACCTTTCCATTCCAATTCTCCACGCTGAAAATCAATTGGTTCACTGCGGAAAAATTGTTTTTTAGGATCAAATTCACTACTGAAATCATCATTGATAATTAAACGGAATTCATCAATCCCCGAAATGTAAAAATCTTTTACCTGTTGATTTTCTGAATCCTGTAAACCAAATGACTGATCCAGAGGAACCCAGCCAATTCCTTCATAGTAAACTTCGCACCAGTCGTGTAAATTTACCTGCCCGGGATGAAGCATCCAGCCGCTTTGCCATTTACAAGGAATACCGGCACAACGCGCCACTGACATAAAAAGAAGTGTTTGCATCCCGCAATCGCCATGATGACTGGCGAGAACATATTCAGGAATACATTCTATTGTCGAATATTCAAGTGCTGATGCCCAGGTGATATTATTGTTGATCCAATAATATATAGTTTTTACTTTTTCATAAGGACCTGAAGTTTCATCAATGATATCTTTTGTAAGTTGCCTGATTTCATCCGTAAATGCAATATGGGGTAATCGTTCAGCAGTGAATGTTTTATAAATTTCCGAATCAATGTCATAGGGTTTTATTTTATCCGGATCAAGATCAAAATACCGGGCGGAAGTTTCAAATTCAGCTGAATATTTAAATATGGTTGGTTTTCCGGCTTCAGTTAATTTTTCGAAATAAAGACTGCGTTGAAGATTATCGTTGTCTGCCAAATTATATTTTTCAGAATTTACTTCAATCAATTTTACATTTTTTTGACAAGGCAACGATTCCCGTGGAAATGGCATCCAGCATTTTACCACTTCACCTGCCGGGATGGCATCAGATTGCAGTGTGATTGTAAAATCGATTTTGTATTTCACGGGTTTTTCTGTCAAATCAATACCTGAATTGGCTAAATCCACCAGCTCTGTGTTGTGTTGCAGACAAAAATCTTTAAGTGCATCTACGGTTTTGCCTTCTTTTTCTTCTTTTGTTTGTTTTGCATTCAAATTCAGTCGGAAAAGGTTGCTCACTGCATTTTTAAAATATTTTCTTTCTCCATTGATGCGTTTCATTTCCAGTGTATTATCTTCTTCCCATTGGCGAAGTTGCTGGCTTGAAACGTTTGGAAACCAATGATTCAACTCTTCAGTAATTTGAGATTCATTTTTATTGAAATCCAATTGAATCCGTTCAATTCGGGCTTCAATAATTTCAACTTCTGATGAATGATTTTTATACTTCTCAGATGATTTTATTTTTTCAATGATTTTAGCTGCAGCGTTGTAATTACCCTGGGCGAACTGCGCGTTCAATTCCTCTAAATCGTCACTCTTTTTTGTACAATTCAAAAAACAAATGACAATAAAGCCGACAAAAAGAAATTGAAAAAACCTTTTCATATTTTCTACCTGATTTTATTTCTGTCCAGCGCGGCCCTGTATTTTGCTGCATTTCGGTTGTGTTCGGCTAAGGTAGCTGCAAAATTGTGTGTTCCCGAGAAATCTTCTTTTGCGCACATGTAGTAATAATTGTTTTTTTCGTAATTCAACACAGCATCAATTGCAGAAGTTTCAGGAAAATTAATTGGGCCGGGCGGTAAACCTATATTTTTATATGTGTTGTATGGTGAGTCAACCTCAAGATGAACGTTTAAGATACGTTTTAGCGAAAAATCACCAACGGCAAATTTTACAGTTGGGTCGGCCTGCAAAAACATTCCGCGGTTCAACCTGTTGATGTACAACCCGGCAATCGTTTTCAATTCTTCATTTTTTGCTGTTTCAGCCTGTACAATTGAAGCAAGCGTTGTTACCTCCACAGGCTTTAATTTTATCTCTTCCGCCTTTTTTTTTCGTTCATCGTTCCAAAACCTGTCATATTCCTGCTTCATGCGGTCGGCAAATTCTTTAGCCGAAGTTGTCCAGTAAAACTCATAAGTATCAGGAATAAACATGGCTGAGAATGTTTGGGGAGTAAAACCATATTTTTTAATCAGAACTGTATCTGCAAATAAATTGAGGATTGAAACTGAATCGGTTTGCAGGTATTACGCTCACTTTACCTGCCAGATCTTCCTTTGTTCGGATGTTGTTGAAAGTTACATTCAACGGGGTTTGCATTCCTCCCTTCAACATGTTGACTATTTGATTGGAGTTCATCCCTTTTTTTAAAAGATACCGTCCGGTTTTTACAGATTTGGGATAGTTTTTCTTTTTTGAAATCCATTTAAAGGCTTTCATACTGATCAATGCATTATTCATTGTTAAGCTGTCAGTTACCTGTTTGTATGTTGCATCTTTCGGCACGTACAAAACAAAATCAGTATTTACATTTTCCCTGAAAACATACTGGTAAAGCTGATAACCGCGAATACCGGCAATGATAAATGCAACAGCAAAAAAAATTATTATAAATTTTCCGACTCGCGGGAACAGCATCAGTTTACTTTTTTTATCGATAGCCATGTAATTGTAGTTATTTTATTAATTGATTTGAAAGCATTACTGAACAAAACTTCGGTGGTTTAAAGTTCAGCCTTAAACAAAACTCCTGTCACAATTAAATTATTCAAATTCAGATAATCCGGTTTAGAATCCTTTTTTAGTGTCATTTCCTGCAAACGAACCATCATGATTAATCTTTAAAAATGGATCATCTTTGGAAATGTGTTTTTCTGCAATTGAGATTTCTTTTTCCTTTTTATCCATGAACTCAAAGATAAGACATTTTTAGAATTTAATATTTGGGATAATTGTTACAAACATTTTAAAAATGCCAAATTTGTTGGTTATACCAAATGATTTCAATTCAATTCATCTTAATATTTCTAATTTTGCACGCTCTAAAAAGAAACAAAAATTGAAAGTATGCAAAAAGTAAATCTTGCCGAAAATATATATTTCCTGGGTTTTAACGACCGTCGCACGAATCTCTTCGAAAATATCTGGCCAATTCCACACGGTATTTCATATAATTCATATTTACTTGTTGACGACAAAATTGCACTTGTTGACACAGTTGAACGTTCATTTATTGACGAATATCTTGATAATATTAACGATATTATAGGGGATAAACCTGTAGATTATTTAGTTATCAACCACATGGAACCCGACCATTCGGGAGCTTTAAAAGCCCTGGTACAAAAGTACCCCAATATAATTTTAGTGGGAAACAGGAAAACTTTTGGTTTTGTTGAAAGCTATTATATGTCACCCGTAAATATTTTAATGGTTCACGATGATTATGTTTTGGATTTGGGAAAACTGAAAATTCAATTTCAAACCATTCCAATGGTACACTGGCCCGAAACTATGGTGGCTTTTGAAGAAACCAACAAAATACTTTTTTCGGGCGATGCTTTTGGAAGCTACGGAACACTCGACGGTGGTATTTTTGATGATGAAATCAACCTCGATTTTTATGAAATTGAAGTAATGCGCTATTTCACAAATATTGTGGGGAAATACTGCCCGCACACACAAAGGGCAATAAAAAAACTCTCGCCACTTGATATAAAAATGATAGCGGCAACCCACGGTCCGGTTTGGCGGAACGATTTGCAATGGATTTTAACCCGCTATAACAAATGGAGTTCATATGATTTGGATCAGGGGGTTGTAATTGTCTACGGTTCAATGTATGGGAATACACAAAAAATGGCCGAAGTTATTGCCCGCAGGATTGCCGAACGCGGTATCAAAAACATAAGGGTGTATGATGCTTCGAAAACACATTCGTCCTACATAATCAATGATATTTTTAAATACAAAGGTTTTATTGTGGGAAGTGCGGCATACAATAATGCATTATTCCCAAATGTTGAAATTTTGCTTTCCACCATTGAGCACATGGCGCCCAAAAACCATTATCTTGGAATATTTGGCAACTACTCGTGGAATGGCGGCGGTGTAAAAAACCTTCAAACTTTTGCCGAAAACATTAAATGGGAATTGGTTTATCAGCCGATTGAAGAGAAAGGTGCACTAAAACCCGACAATAAAGTGGAACTTTTAAAAATGGCGGATGCAATGGCCGATAAACTTTTAATGGAATAACAAAAAAGAATTTCCATTTTTCTTGCTAATTTTAGCATCATTAACAATTTAAAATAGATTCAAATGAACCTTTCAAGACGTAATTTTTTCGTAAAATCTGCAGTTGGTGCCGCTGCGCTTGCCAGTATTCCTTCCATCATTTCTGCCAGTATTCCCGGCAAAATTGAAAAAAAGGGAAGTAAATATTCGATTTTTGGCAACAGAAATACAATTCTTTTTCAAGGTGATTCGATTACAGATGCCGGCCGTGATAAAGAAAAGGAACTTCCAAACAATGCACGTTCATTTGGTCTTGGTTATGCTTTTTTAGCTGCTTCGGACTTGTTAAAAGAAATGCCGGAGAAAGACCTTTCAATTTATAACCGTGGAATTAGCGGCAACAAAGTTTATCAATTGGCGGACCGCTGGCAAAAGGATTGTCTTGATTTAAAACCTGACGTTTTGAGCATTTTAATCGGTGTAAATGACTACTGGCACAAACGCAACGGGCAATACGACGGTACAGTGGAGGTTTATGAAAACGATTACCGCAAGTTGCTGAAGTTGACAAAGGAAAAATTGCCCGGTGTAAAACTTGTGATTTGTGAACCATTTTATGTGCTGAACACATCGGCAGTTGATGAAACCTGGGCAAAACCGATGAAAGAATATCAGGCTGCAGCCAAAAAAATAGCTGATGAATTTGGTGCTTTGTGGGTGCCTTTTCAAAAGGTTTTTGACGAAGCTGTAAAACATGCTCCTGCAACTTACTGGACCGCTGATGGCGTACATCCGGCAATGCCCGGCGCGCAGTTAATGGCTGATGCGTGGCTGAAAGTTGTTGAGTAAGGGAAGTCGGGAGTCAGAGATCGGAAGTCGGAAGTTGGGCCAGTGGATTTCTTCTTTATCTGTTGTGCTTGGTCTGAATCTAAAATATTCATTTTCAGAAGTAAAAAAGTATTTGCCGGACTTAAGAAAGTCCGGCTCCTGCATTAAAAAAGGCGCTCCCAAAACAGAAGCGCCTTTTTAATGAATTTATTTGTTGTTTATTATCTTAACATTTCTTTTACCTGTTTGTAAACATTCTCGCCGTTAAACCCGAGTTTGTTATCCAAAACTGTGTAGGGTGCAGAAAATCCAAATGATTCAAGTCCCCATATTTTGCCGTTTTCGCCTACCAAACCTTCCAATGTTACAGGTAATCCGGCAGTCATTCCATATCTCGGTATTCCAACAGGCAGAACACTTTCCTGGTATTCTTTTGATTGACTTCTGAACAAACCTTCTGAAGGAACAGAAACCACCTGCACTTTCAGGTTGTCCTTTTCTTTCAACAGTTTGGCGCCTTCAACAAGTGTAGCCACTTCAGACCCGCTGGCAACCAGCACGATATCCGGTTTCTCTATTGGTTTTGAAACAATGTAAGCACCTTTTTCTGCTTGTAACGCAGATTCATAGCGATTTCCTTCGACAGGCAAATTGGTAATATTCTGGCGTGAAAGGATTAGTGCGGTTGGAGTGCTTTTATTTTCCAAAGCCATTTTCCATGCAACAGTTGTTTCGTTTGCATCTGCGGGACGCAAAACCAGCATACTGTTGTGCCCATGGTGGTTTTTTAGTTTTTCCATGAGTCTGATTTGAGCTTCCTGTTCAACGGGCTGGTGGGTTGGTCCATCTTCGCCAACACGGAAAGCATCATGAGTCCAGACATACTTTACCGGAAGTTCCATTAACGCGGCAAGGCGTACAGCAGGCTTCATATAATCACTGAAAACAAAGAAAGTAGCACAAACAGGTATAACCCCACCATGCAAAGCCATTCCGTTTGCCAGGCAAGCCATTGTTAATTCACTAACTCCGACCTGTAAAAACGAACCACTGAAATCACCCTTTTTAAATGCCGTTGTTTTTTTCAGAAATCCATCGGTTTTGTCAGAGTTCGATAAATCAGCCGAAGAAACAATCATGTTTTCAACTTTTCCGGCAAATTCAGCCAAGACGGCGCTTGATGCAGCACGTGTTGCTGAATTATCTTTTTGTGCAATCGCTGAAAAGTCAAATTTGACAACCTCTTTTGAAAAGAATTTATTGAGTTTTTCTGCCAATTCCGGGTTTTCAGTTTCCCATTTTTTCATGGCAACTTTTTTTGTTGCTGCTTTTATGATGAGTTCGGTTTTGCAATTTTCGTAATGTTCTTTTACATCATCAAAAATAACAAAAGGATTTTCAGAGTTCCCACCGAGGTTTTCAATTGAAAGCTCAAATGATGCACCAGCCTCGCCAAGCGGCATACCGTGTGTTGCGCATTTGCGTTCATAACATTCGCCGGTAAGTGTAAGCGCACCAAACCCCATAATTGTTTTACCAATAATCAGAGTAGGTCTATCAGTTTCAGCGTTGGCATTTTTTAGAGCGTCCCTGATTTGTTGAGGATTATTGCCATCAATTGTCATTACGTTCCAGCCCCAGGCTTCGTATTTTTTTGCAGTGTCTTCATTGGTAACTGCATCTGTGTCAGTCGAAAGCTGGATGTCGTTTGAATCATAAAACATGATCAGATTGCTTAATCCCAGGAATCCTGCAATCCGGCCAGCTCCCTGTGAAACTTCTTCCTGAACTCCACCGTCTGAAATGTAAGTATATATTTTGTGGCTCATCCAATCGCCAAAGCGTGCAGCCAAAAAGCGTTCAGCAATTGCTGCACCAACTGCCATTGTATGTCCCTGACCGAGCGGTCCGGAGGTGTTTTCGACTCCGCGTAAAACATCAATTTCCGGATGTCCCGGAGTTACACTTCCCCATTGCCTGAAGTTGGAGAGGTCTTCCATGCTGTAAAATCCGGCCAGCGAAAGTGTAGCATACAACATTGGTGACATGTGACCGGGATCAAGAAAAAATCTGTCGCGGTTAATCCATGTCATATCCGAAGGATCGTAATTTAAAAACTCCGTAAAAAGGATATTGATAAAGTCAGCTCCTCCCATTGCACCACCCGGATGACCGGATTTTGCTTTTTCAACCATTGCAGCCGCCAGAATCCTAATATTATCGGCAGCTTTTGTTTCGATACTTTTGTTCATTTATTTATAAATATTTATTGGGCCTGAATAATTCTAACCATAAAAATTCCTTCAATTGCCAACAATTTTTCCTTGATTGACTCATCGATAACGGCTTTGTCAACATCAATAATATTGTAAGCAATTTCACCACGTTTTTTGTTCAACATACTATCTATATTAAGCCCATTTTCGCCAAGTACTGCGGAAATCTGGCTTACCATGTTGGGTATATTTTTGTTGGCTACAAGTATTCTTGCTTCATTGTGCATTTCCATTTCGGCATCGGGGAAATTTACTGAATTGACAATATTTCCGTGTTCGAGAAAATCTTTTACCTGATTTACCGCCATTATTGCGCAGTTGGTTTCCGATTCAGATGTTGAAGCACCCAAATGAGGAATAGAAATCACTTTATCCATTTTAAGTGTAGTTTCATCAGGAAAATCGGTGACATAACGGGCTACTTTCCCATCTGCAATTGCTTCTGCAAGGTGGTTATTGTTTACTAATCCGCCACGGGCAAAATTCAAAATGCGGACACCTTTTTTCATCATTTTGAATTTTTCCTTATTTAAATAACCTTTGGTTTCAGGGGTTTGTGGAATATTGATTGTAACATAATCGGCTTGTGAAAGCAGCGGTTGTATTCCTTCGACCCAGGTTACTTCACGGCTCAACCTTAAAGCCTGCTTAACCGACATATACGGGTCGTAACCAATAACTTTCATTCCTAACGCTGTTGCCGCATTGGCAACCAAAACCCCGATTGCACCCAAACCAATAACGGCCAAAGTTTTACCCTGAATTTCATTTCCTGCGAAGTTGTTTTTTCCTTTTTCAACCAATGCCGGTACCTGGTCGCCCTCACCGATTAGTGTTTTAGCCCATACAACTGAATCAATGATATTGCGTGAAGAAAGCAATAAACCGGCTATTATTATTTCTTTAACTCCATTTGCGTTAGCGCCAGGCGTATTGAAAACTACGATACCTTTTTCCGTGCATTTCTCGGTTGGAATGTTGTTTACACCTGCACCGGCGCGGGCCACTGCTTTTAATGATTTTGGCAATTCCATACTATGCATATCAAAACTCCGCAGAACAATGGCATCCGGATTTGGTAATTCACTTGCAATTTCGTAATTGCTTAATGGAAAAAGATTTAACCCTTCGGTATCAATTTTATTTAACGTTTGAATCTTGAACATTTGGTTTACTTTTTAAAAGGTGGTTGCTATGTAAATGTCTATTGACAAATATGAATATTTTATCTAAATGATTTGGTCTAATATTGCTTAATTTATCAATATGAAATTAACATTAACACAATATGATGTTGTTTGGATTCAGTTAAAAAGTTAATAATCTGCTTGTTGACCTAAAGTTTTCCGACATGAAAGTTGTGGATTTTTTTTGATATTATTATACAAAAAAAGCCAGTTTCATACTGAAACTGGCTTAATAACCTTCAACTACTAACCGATTTTATAACCCCTAAAAATATGAAGTAACAGTATTGAACCATTACTTTTATATAATCTGCTGCAAAGAAAACAAGAGTTGTAAACCCGGAATGTAATTTATGTCACACAAGGTTGGAAAAATCAATGAAATTTCTGGATTGCTTAATTTTACCTTCTTTTTCCAGTTTTTTCAGTAACCTTGAAACTACTTCACGTGATGTATTTAATCGCTGCGCTAAATCCTGATGGGTTTCGTTTATTTCAGTTACACCTGATTGTTTGTATCTGTCCATTAGATATTTAACAAGGCGGTCGTCTAAATTCAAAAATGCAATTGAATCGATGGTATCTATTAATTCCCGAAATCTGTTTTGAAACGATTGCATCACAAATTGTTTCCAACCGGGGTATTTGCAAATCCAGTTGCCGAGCATTTCCACAGGCAGTATAAATACAGCTGTTTCTTCTTCGGCAACAGCTTTGACTGTGCTTGTTAAATTAGTCATGCAACAGGTTAGCGACATGGCGCAAACTTCATTTGGTTTGAGGTAATAAAGCAAAAGTTCGTTGCCATCGTCATTATTTCTTGTAATCCTTATCAATCCTTTCAGCACAATTGGGAAGTTTGTGATAAACTGGCCTTCTCTAATCAAAATTTCACCAGGCTGAAAAGTTTTGGAAACGCTCATTTGAAGGATTTCCTGCTGAAGTTCTTTCTCAAGAAAATGAAATTGATTTTTGAAATCCTCCATTTAAATACAACTACTGTTTTTCACCTGTAATTGGCGCATCACCCTGAGATGATGATCCCGTCCCCATAAACTTTTTACCATCGACTGTAACTTTTACTTTAATTAAGTCGGAATCGGTTTTCAATTCAAGATAAAGTACATTTTCCGGTTTCAATTCAATTTTTGTAAACGGAATTGTGTATCCGTCGTTTGTTATTACATTTCCAGATAGTTTTCCATCGTTTTCAGTAAACTTAAAAGTTCCTGTCATTTCGCCCTGGTCGGTAACAACGTTATATTTCCAGCTGCCGGCAACTTCGCTTGATTTTAGCTGTGCAAAAATGGGTGAAGTAAAACCCAGTACGAATAAAAGAATAAATAGCTTTTTCATAATTTCTTCAATTGGTTATTAATTATTTTTGTTTTTCTCCTGTAACAACAAATTCTCCCTGGTAGTTCGAGCCGTTTCCCCTGAATTTGTTTCCATCTATTTTCAATGAGACTTTAATCAAATCATTATCCGGCTTTATCTCAAAATAAAGAACATTTTCAGGTTTTGATGTGACTTTGGCAACAGGAAAAGCATCGCCTTCACCGGTAACGACAGCAACTGTAAGAGTGTCTTCTTTTTCGGCAAAAGTTAAAGTGCCGGTTAAAATCTGATCGCCGGTATCAACTTTGTATTTCCAGGTACCAACAACCTGTTTGTTTTCCAGCTGTGCAAAAACGGGTAATGTAAAACAGACAGCGAATAAAAGAATAAATAGCTTTTTCATGATTTTAAAATTTTAGTAATTATTAAATGAGAATTTTATTTCCTGTAATTTCAAAATTTGTATCATTTATCCAACCTTTTCCTTTGAATTTATTATGGGCAACCACTAAAATAAATGCTATCGGAACATCATTCTTACGAACAAGTTCGAAGCAAAGGGTTTTATTTTTTTTGTTGACTTTTATATTTGAAAGCTGCGAAACAACTCCATCCGACTGCGTATTTTCCCCTTTAAAATCGCCATTGTTTTGAAAGAAAACAAGCAAACCATTTATTTGTGTATTGGAAAGTGATATTTCATATTTCCATTTTCCAACAATTTGTTTTGAGTTTAACCGGGCAAAACCGGGCACAGCAACTATCAAAACCAAAATGAAGATGAATGTACTTTTCATGAAAATAGTTTAACAAACGTTGAAAATTTTATTTTTAAAAATAGTCAATAGTTGTTAAACTATTCAGTTTGATCGTAAGAAAAAATAATTTTTGAAAACTAAACCCTTTTTTACTCAAACATGTCCTTCATTTTCTCGAAGAATGATTTTTCAGAATCGGATGGTCCTTCAAGAAAACCAGGAGAAGCGAGCAATTTTTCCATTGTCCGTTTTTCATCGCTGTTGAGTTTTTTAGGAATCCAAACATGAATACGCACTAAAAGATCACCCTTCCCATAACCATTCACATCGGGAATTCCCTTTCCGCGCAGGCGTAGAATTTTTTCAGGTTGTGTTCCGGCTTCGATTTTTACTTTTACTTTCCCTTCTGCAGTAGGTATCTCCGATGTAGTTCCAAGCGTAATTTCAGGAAATGAAAGGAAAAGATTATAGATCAAATTGTTTCCATCCCTTACAAGTTCCGGGTGGTCTTCTTCAGCAATAACCACAAGTAAATCACCGTTAATTCCACCGCGCCTTCCTGTGTTTCCGCGGCCTGAAACATTGAGTTGCATGCCTTCGCCAACGCCGGCAGGAATTTTTATGTTGATTACTTCTTCATCGCGCACAACCCCTTCTCCGGCACAATGCACACATTTATCTGTAATCATTTTACCATCACCCTGGCATGTTGGACAAGTTGAAGTAGTTTGCATTTGCCCAAGAATTGTATTTGCAATCCTTGTAACCTGTCCCGAACCACGGCAGGTTCCGCAAGTGGAATAAGCCGAACCATTTTTGGCGCCTGTTCCATTGCAATGGTCACAGGCTATATATTTTTTAACCTTAATTTTCTTTTCAACACCTTCAATTATCTCTTTCAAATCAAGTGTAACCTTTACCCTCAAATCAGAACCCCGGCTCACTCTTCTTCCGCCACGGCTTGAACCACCACCAAACCCGCCAAATCCACCAAAGTGACCGCCAAAAATATCTCCGAACGACGAAAATATATCTTCCACATCACGGAACCCACTGCCACCAAATCCTCCGCCTGCAGCTCCGCCAACTCCGGCATGGCCAAACTGGTCATAACGCTTTTTTTTGTCTGCATTGCTTAAAACTTCGTAAGCTTCCGCTGCTTCTTTGAATTTTTCTTCAGCTTCAGCATTCCCTGGGTTTTTATCGGGGTGGAATTGTAATGCTTTTTTGCGATATGCTTTTTTAATTTCTTCAGGTGAAGCACTTTTACTTACCTCCAGAACTTCATAATAATCTCTTTTCGCCATTTTAACTGATTAATCTGTTATTCTCCGATTACAACTTTTGCAAAACGGATTACCTTGTCGTTTAATGTGTATCCTTTTTGCACAACATCAACAACTTTTCCTTTTAGTGTTTCATCAGGGGCGGGTATCTTTGTGATTGCTTCATGAAGGTCAACATTGAAATCCTGATTAACTGCATCAATCTCTTTTACATTGTTTTGCTTGAGGAATTCACTGAATTTATTGTAAATGAGTTGGGTACCTTTTTTCCCCACATCTTCTGCAGGTACATCTTTTAATGAGTTGAGTGCCCTTTCGAAATCGTCAACAACCGGAAGTATATTAACAAGAACAGATTCTCCACCGGATTTAATTAAATCTGCCTTTTCTTTCATAGTACGTTTGCGAAAATTGTCAAATTCGGCCTGCAATCGTAAGTGTTTGTCTGTAATTTCGGCAAGTTTTTCTGCGAGTTCCTGCAAAAGAACTTCATTTTTGTCTTTTTTAGATTTCATTTTTTTGTGTGTTGGCTCTTCTTCGTTGCCGGTCTCTTCCTGGTCTTCCGCTGGAGTATCAATTGTATCTGTATTTTTTGTGTCTTCTAAAGTCACTTCTTTCTCTTCTTTTTTGTTATCCTTTGTTGCCATTTTTAGATCATTTTATAGTTCAAACCAAGTTATAGTTTAAGTTTTTTAAATTATCTGTTGCCATATATCAAAAATTTTGCCATGCAAATTTAAACGACAAATTGACACCCATAACTATTTGATGAATGTCAATTTGAATTGATCAGAAATATTTTACAGCTGAAAATATCTCAGGTGATTTATTGTTTTAGGTATTTTTCAAGTGCTGCATCAAGCGCAGGTCCACGCAAATTGGTACCAACAATAATACCATCGCCGTCTATCAGAAAATTTGTTGGAATACTGCGGACTCCGTAAATAGCAGCATGTTTCGAATTCCAACCCTGCAAATCGCTGATATGGTAAGGCCAGCTAAGTTTATCTGTTTCAATTGCTTTTTTCCAATCGGCTTCAGTTTTGTCAAGTGATGCACCAAATACTGTAAAACCTTTGCCATTTGTGAATTTTTTATCTTTGTATTTGTTATATGCCGATACAACATTTGGGTTTTCCCTGCGACATGGCCCACACCATGCAGCCCAAAAATCCAAAAGTACCAATTTCCCTTTTGCGTCGGAAAGTTTAATTGTTTCTCCAGAGGGCGATTTTCCTGTTAATTCGGGGGCTTTGTTCCCTATGGCAGTTCCAATTTTTGGCTGCGCCAATAATAATCCTGTAGTAAACGCTACAATCGATAGTGTTAAAATTAACTTTTTCATTTTTATTTTTTTACTGATTTCAATAGAATTTCAAATTTATTAAAGTTTAATACAAAGACAATGCCGTTTTAATTGGAGTCCCTCGAAATTTTGGCTCCAAGGCGGTTCAATCTCTCATCGATGCTTTGGTAACCGCGGTCAATTTGTTCGATATTTTCAATAACACTTGTGCCTTTTGCTGACATAGCTGCTATTAATAATGCTATTCCGGCACGGATATCAGGTGAACTCATTTTTGTCCCTCTTAAATTATGTGCCCTGTTCAGTCCAATAACCGTGGCTCGGTGTGGGTCACACAAAATAATCTGAGCTCCCATATCAATTAGTTTGTCAACAAAAAAGAGGCGACTTTCGAACATTTTCTGGTGAATTAGCACACTGCCTTTTGCCTGTGTGGCAACCACAAGTAAAACACTGAGTAAATCGGGTGTTAATCCCGGCCAGGGTGCATCCGAAATTGTCATGATTGAACCATCAATATACGATTCAATTTCATAATGTTTGTTTTCCTTTACAATCAGGTTATCGCCCGATTGTATCATCTTTATCCCCAATTGACGGAAGGAAGCCGGAATAATTCCAAGATGATCGACACCTGCGTTTTTGATTGTTATTTCCGAATCTGTCATTGCTGCCAGACCAATGAAACTGCCTACTTCAATCATATCAGGTAAAATGCGATGTGTGCAGCCGGCAAGTGAAGTTACTCCATCAATAGTTAGAAGATTTGAACCGATACCCGTAATTTTAGCGCCCATAGAAACAAGCATTTTGCTCAACTGCTGCAGGTATGGTTCGCATGCTGCATTATAAATTGTTGTTGTTCCCTGGGCAAGTACAGCGGCCATTAGTATATTAGCTGTTCCGGTAACCGAAGCTTCATCGAGGAGCATGTACGCCCCTGTCAGTTTTGAAGCCGTAACCGAATACCATTGTTTTTCTGTATCGAAGGTGAACTTTGCGCCCAGTTTTTGTAAGCCGATAAAATGTGTGTCAACTCTGCGACGGCCTATTTTGTCACCACCCGGCTGGGGTATGAATCCTTGTCCGAAACGTGCAAGCAACGGACCAATTACCATGATTGAACCCCTTAAACTTGCAGCTTTTTTAGCGTATTCAGGACTTTTTAGAAAATCGATATTTACTTTTGCAGCATTGAAACGATAGGTGCCTTTTTTAAACCTCTCCACTTCAACACCCATATTTCCAAGAATTTCGATGAGTTTTAGCACGTCGCTGATTTCTGGGACATTATCAATTTTTATGTCCTTTTCTGTTAGAAGCACTGCACAAATAATCTGAAGTGCTTCGTTTTTTGCGCCCTGTGGTTCAATTTCACCGGTTAATTTGCAACCGCCTTCGATTGTAAATGTTGACATTTGAAACAGTGTTTTGGCTTATTTCTTTTTGAATTTTTTCTTTTTTTGTTTGGGCGGCAAAAATGCTTTTGCATCAACAAGCTGTATGTCTTCTTTTTTGATATTCAATTTGCCTCGTGAAAGTTCTTTTAAATCCTGGAAAATTTTCTCGTCATCAACACCGTCCTTATTCCATGCCACATATGATTTTTTCATATGGTTGGCCAGTAATTCGATTAAAACATCCTTCTCCTCACCTTCCAGTTCCGATGTTTTTTTAATCAGAGATTCCATGATAAAACCATAATGTTTATACCTGATATTGTTGTCGGAATATGGAACCCTCTTGGGTTTTTCGGTAAGGATATCGGGAGTTGGCGGGTTGTAAGGGTATTCAATGTCAAGTTTAAAGTCGGACATTATTGCCAGGTGATCCCAGAGTTTGTGTTTAAATTCGGCAACATCTCTTAAATAAGGGTACAAATTTCCCATTACATCAATAACTGTTTGTGCCGAACGATTCCGTTTTTCTTTGTCTTCGATGGTGAAAAGGTAGTCAACCATGTTTTGTATATTTCTCCCGTATTCGGGAAGCGGAAGTTTTCTCCGTTGTGAATTGTAATCCATTTCCATTTTTCTTTTGATAACTAATTAAATACAAGTTGTTTTTCGGGATTTATCCAGTTGATTATTCTGCAAAACTAATTATTTCCGTGCAATACACAATTTTTTAACTGAATGCTTGTATTATCTTATGATTTTAAGTTTTGCAAATTTCAGTAATAATTGTTTTTGTCCTGAATTGTGAAAGTAAATTGTTGCTTTTTTATTTGGCATCACGCCTTCCACATTCAGTACTTTACCCTCACCAAACCTTTGATGTTCAACAACCATTCCCGAAAGTATTTTTACCGGATCATCGCCAATAAATGCATTTTGATCATCCTGTTCTTTTAACGAAACGAGTTTTTTGCCATAAATGTTTTGATGATAACCAGTTTTGAATGTTGGAGGTGCTGTAGGTTTGTTCGACTGTATTTTTTCAGTTTGTGAATTAAATGAGTTTCTGTTTCGCAAACTTTGCTGAAATCCTGAGTTACCGGATTGATCCAAAAACTGTTCATCCAACTCTTCCAAAAACCGGCTTGGCGAACAAAAATCAAGATTTCCCCAACGGTAACGCTGGTTTGCATAACTGAACCATGCATTTTCTTTGGCACGTGTCAAAGCGACATAAAACAAGCGGCGTTCCTCTTCAAGTGCTTCCTCAGTTTGTTTTTCACCCTGTCGTTGCGAGGGGAAAAGGTTTTCTTCCATTCCCACAACAAAAACATTTTTGAATTCAAGTCCTTTGGCAGAATGAACAGTCATCAAGGTAACTTTGTCACGTTCTTCATCTTTTTCGTTGTCCTGATCGGTCAGTAATGCGACGTCCTCAAGGTAGTTTGCCAAATTTGCAGGTTCCCCGGTTTCAAGCGCGTTGAGGCTGAATTCCTGGATACCATTTAACAATTCCTGAATATTTTCGAAACGGCTCACTCCCTCGGGTGATTTGTCGTTGCGCAGTTCAACAAGAATACCGGAATTTTCAGCAATGATTTTAGCAGCATTAAAAGCATCGTTTACTTCGAGTATCGACTGGTAGTTTTGTATGGTATTCCTAAAATTTAAAATTTTTGTAACAGTACCCTTATTTAAGCCAATTTCGTTTTTAGATTCTAAATTCTCTATTATTTTCCAAATCGAAGTTTCTGCGGCGACTGCAGCATTTTCAAGCTTTTCGAGAGTTGTTGAACCAATTCCGCGTGCTGGAAAATTAATTATCCTTTTCAACGCTTCATTGTCAGCCGGGTTGATGGTCAACCTGAAATAGGAAAGCAAATCCTTGATTTCCTTGCGTTGGTAAAAGCTTAAACCGCCATACACTTTGTAAGGTATATTTCGTTTCCGCAATGCTTCTTCAAAAATTCTCGATTGTGCATTTGTTCGGTACAAAATGGCATAATCCGCATTTTTATGGTGATCACGCAATTGGGTTTCCGCTATCTCCTGAACAACCATAAACCCTTCTTCATTATCGGTTAGCGCCGAAAAAACTTTTATTGGTTTGCCCGGTTCATTTTCAGAAAAAACTGTTTTGTGAATTTGCTTTTTGTTTTTTGAAATGATGCTGTTTGCAGCGTTCACAATGGTTTGCGTTGACCTGTAGTTTTGTTCGAGTTTGAATATTTTATGTTCGGGATAATCGCTTTTAAAATTCAGGATATTTTCAATTCGTGCGCCTCTGAATGAGTAAATACTTTGCGCATCATCGCCAACTACACAAATATTATTGGTTTTTGACGCGAGTTTTTTAACAATAAGGTATTGTGCATAATTTGTATCCTGGTATTCGTCAACCAGAACATAATCAAAACGCTCGTGGTATTTTGACAATATTTCAGGGTGGTCGCGGAAAAGAATATTTGTTTTCAGCAGCAAATCATCAAAATCCATTGCTCCCGACAGAAACGAGCGTTTTACATATTCTCTGTAAATCTCAGAAATGGCAGGCATGCGCATGTTTTTGTCAATCAGCCTGATTTCGTCATGACTGGCATAAACATTTGGTGTAATGAGGTTATTTTTTGCATTTGAAATGCGGGCAGCAACCGTGCCTGGTTTGTATGTTTTATCGTCTAACCCAAAGCTTTTGATGATGGTTTTTATCAGACTTTTGCTGTCGGAACTATCATAAATTGTAAAGTTGGAAGGATAACCCAGAATTTCATGTTCTGTTCGTAAAATGCGGGCAAAAACACTGTGGAATGTGCCCATCCATAAGTAGCGCGCCATTTTTTCGCCAACAACAATTGCAATGCGTTCCTTCATTTCGCGTGCAGCCTTGTTTGTAAAAGTGAGCGCCAAAATGGTTGACGGGCGCACGCCCTGTTTTAGCAAATGCGCAATGCGATAAGTCAAAACACGTGTTTTTCCCGAGCCTGCCCCTGCAATAATCAGCGCCGGTCCTTCGGTTCGCACTACTGCTTCATGTTGGGCTTTATTGAGTTCTTTTAAATAATCGAGCACAAAAAAATAGTTATGTAGTTTAAAAAAACAAAAGTAAAAGTTGTTCAATAGTTTCTGTAGTTTTTAGTTTGTCTTTTATCAACAAAGTTGCAATTGAAGGCGGGTAGTTTCGATTGTTGTCTGAATTGTGCGGTATCGTTAAACGAAATGTTTACCCGGGAGAGAAAAAGAGTAATCAGGGAGGGTCAAAACCCTATCAGGACGGGTGGAAAGGTTATCCGGGAGCCGGGAAAATAGATCCGGGAGGGTCCAAACCCTAGCCGGGCAGCCCAAACACCTATCTGTTTTTATAAAAACAGCAATCCGGGAGGGTCACGGGGTTATCCGGGAGGGGTAAAACTCAATCCGGGAGATGAAATTTACCTATCCGGATGGGTGAAAAGGTTATCCGGGAGGGTGAAAATTCAATCCGGGTGAAGCAAATAACGGGAAGCAGCCTGTTGTGTATCCACGCTTTGAACTATTTATTCAGAATATTATTCAGGCCTGAAAAAACTTCCTGAAAATTGATTTTTGTTTTCCTTCAAACAATTAAATAAAAATTATACGTTAATATTGTAGCTCAAAATGGTTGTTTTTATGAATAGCAAAGCCTTTTTCTTTTTAGTGATTTTCGGTTTTATGTCAATAATTCCGCGATTTTTAAATGCACAAATTTCAGCACCCGGGCATTCGGGTTCCGATAAAACAAATTATCCGGTTTTTAGTGAAACAGATAGTATTTTTGTGTTTTGCACACAATCAGAGGGGTTGACAACCGGTGTTTTACGGGCAAATACAATTTTGGAAGGCACAAAAACTTTTTTGTGGGAAAAATACAATCCAGCTTCTGCAACTTTTGAATTTCAGTTTTCAGAAAGTGTTTCAACTTCATTTTCGGAAATCAGGGATTTGGCTGATGGTTGTTATCGTGCAACAATCACGCAGGGCGGAAATGTTGTAATTCAACGGGCTTGGGTTTTTAATGACTGGACCATTTCCACTGCTGAAATTACAGAGTCGAATTGTGATTGGTTTAAACTGAATGGAGATTTTACCACTGCAGAACTGAAATATTATGATTTAAACAATAATGCCGAATTGACTTTATTTAAAGATACAAAAGTACAATGGAAGATAGGAGATGGGGTTGTTGCAACAGTGTTAAGTCCGCAGATATTCAATCCTCCAACAAAAGATACAGATTACACACTCAGGGTTTACGATAAATATGGTTGTGAAGGAATTACAACAGTTAATTATGTTTCTATAGTTACAAAAGCAAGTTTTACTGTTGACAAACAAAACGGTGAAGCCCCACTTGTAGTAACATTTACCAATACTTCTGAAAATGGCACACCCGGTGCTTATGAATGGTTTTTCTTTCGCAATCTTGACAATATTAAAAAAGAATCAGATGGCTCAACAACACCTGTTGACAGTATTGAAATTGTAGCGTACGACGATAGTCCTGTTTATACCTATGAAAATTCAGGAACATACATGGTAAAACTTGTTTCGAAAAAAATAACCGGCAACCAGGCTTGTATAGATACATTTTATTTGGAAGATTACATTGTTGCAGATACTTCTTTTATTGCAGTTCCCAATGTTTTTACGCCAAATGGCGACGGCACAAATGATGAATTTGTAGTGAAATTCTGGTCGATGAAAAGCATTGAAATCGACATATTTAACCGCTGGGGAAAACGGATTCATCACTGGCAAAGCGGCGACGTTCGGGGCTTTGAAGGAACCTGGACAGAAACTGTCTGGGACGGCAGGGGAATGGGCGGAAAATATTCAAGTCCCGGAGTTTATTATTATGCCATAAAAGGTGAAGGTCGCGATGGTGTGACCAGGAGAAAAGAAGGATTTTTCCATCTGTTTAGAGATAAAGACTAAGGAAAGAGCTTGTTTAATTGTTAAAGATTACAAATTTGAATGCTTTGAACAATGTAGTTTTAGGAATTTAATAAATTGTCCATCATATTGTTGTGTGTTTATATCCTGAATCTATACCAAATCTCCATCGTTTAATTCTACTGAAATTGCTATAAATCCAATATATTTTCATTTAGAAATTTCGAAAGGCTGGAACAGTGTCTTTATTTATAAATTAAAAACCGCTTGTCATGGAAATGTAAAAAGCAGGATTTGTTGGTTTGGATAATTCTAAATAAAAATCGGGGTAAAAAACAAATAACCGAAATCAGTATTCAAACAAAAAAAAGACACCGATCCATGTGAACCGGTGCCTCAGATTAGATTATAAAGGATTAAAAATGTCTATTCTTCTTCCTGTTCTTCAGCGTATGCTTTCAGAAGTTCTTCCTGTACATCGGTTGGTACTTTTTCGTAATTGTCATAAACCATTGTAAACAAACCTCGGCCACCAGTAATTGAGCTTACTGAAGTAGTGTATTTATACATTTCTTTCAATGGTACTTTTGCCGTTATTTTTTCAAGTCCTTTTTCTGAACCCATGCCCATGATCATTGCACGGCGACCCTGCAGGTCGCTCATTGCATCACCCATCCTGTCAGAGGGAACCCAAACATTAAGGTTGTAAATAGGTTCAAGTATTTTTGCTCCGGCATTCTTAAATGCTTTACTGAAAGCATTACGACCGGCAAGCCTGAATGAAATTTCGTTTGAATCAACAGGGTGCATTTTTCCATCGTATACGTAAACCCTGATATCGCGGGCATATGAGCCTGTTAACGGGCCTTCTTCCATTTTCTCCATAATACCTTTCATAATTGCAGGCAGGAAACGTGCATCAATAGAGCCACCAACAATGCAATTCAGGAATATCAATTTACCGCCCCATGGTAATTCATGAATTTGTTCATCGCGTATTGAAAGTTTTTGTTCCTTATCGCCAAATTTGAACATTTTCTTTGGTTCAACACCTTCTTCAAATGGTTCGATTATTAAATGAACTTCGCCGAACTGGCCTGCTCCGCCCGATTGTTTTTTATGCCTGTAATCGGCCTGCGCAGCTTTTGTAATTGTTTCCCTGTATGGTATTTTTGGGGCGAAGGTATCTACCTCAATTTTATAAACATGATCGAAATGCCATTTTAAGATATTCAGATGATATTCACCCTGACCCTGTACGATTAACTGTTTAAGTTCTTTTGAATATTCAATAATAAATGTTGGATCCTCAAATCTGATTTTATTTAAAACCTCACCTACTTTTTCATCGTCCGAATCATTTTTTGCTTTCATGGCAACAGTAATCCGGGGAAGTGGGAATTTAATGGGTTCAAATTTTGTGTCGGCGTCCTTTACCGATAGTGTTTGGTTGTATTTTGTGTCTTTCAGTTTAACTGTGCAACCAATATCGCCGGCTACAAGTTCTTCAACTTTTTCACGGTTTTTACCCGCCGAAACAAATATCTGTGAGAGGCGTTCTTTGTTGCCAGTAGTTGTGTTAATTAAATCAAGGCCTTCCGTAATTTTACCTGACATGACTTTGAAGTAAGTGATTTCACCTACATGCGATTCTACCGAAGTCCTGAAAACAAACAAACATGGTTTTCCTGATTCTTCCATTTTAACCGGCTGACCGCTAATTATTGGGCTTAATTTTCTTTCATTTGGTGCCGGAGCTATGTTACATATAAATTCGAGTAAACGACCCACACCAATATTTTTCTTTGCACCTACGCAAAATACAGGCATTACACTGCGATCCAACATTCCAAGTTTTAAACCTTTTCGCATGTCGTCTTCGCTCAATGTACCCTGGTCAAAGTACAATTCCATCAGCGATTCTTCGTTTTCGGCAGCCATTTCAACCAGTTGGTTGTGTAACTCTTCAGCTTTTTCTGTTTCAGAAGCCGGAATTTCTAAAATTTCAGGTTTTCCGCCGTCTTTTCCATATTTGTACAGTTTCATCTTCAATACGTCGATAATTGAAGAGAATCCAGGACCGGCATCAACAGGATATTGAACAACAGTAACTTTATTTCCAAAGGAATTTCTACATTGTTCAAGTGACGATTCAAAATTAGAATTGTCGTGATCCAACTGGTTAAATACAAATATTAATGGAGTTTGCATGGTTTCAGCATGTCTGGCAGCACTTTCTGTTCCAGCCTCAACACCGTTTGTTGCATTGATTGTCAATAGTCCAAGACCCGTTACATATAATGAAGAAACAACACCGCCGCAAAGATCGTCCATTCCCGGAGCATCAATGATGTTGATTTTCTTTCCGTTATATTCGGTATAAAGTAGTGTTGGATAGACAGAGTTTCCGTAGTCTTGTTCGATAGGGGTGTAATCTGAAACAGTATTTTTTGCAGTTACTTCCCCCCTGCGATTTATAACCCCACCCTCGAAAAGCATAGCTTCTGCAAGGGTGGTTTTCCCACTGCCGGCATTCCCGATTAAGGTAATGTTCCGGACTTGTTCCGTTTTATAAACTTTCATTTTTATTGGTTTTTTATTTGTTTAAAATCTCTTTTTTGCCAAGCTATTTGGCTAAGGCCACCAAAAATAGTAATAATTTATTAACAATCAAGGCCACATAAAACAGTTCAAATTGTTATGCAAAACCAGTTAATTACTTGCTTTTGGTTAAGTGTATGTTTATGAGGAAATTAGTTTTTATGCAGTTTGTTTTAGGTTAAAAACTTTGTAAATACACTGTTTGACATAGTGATTATTAGGAATTTAAGTAGGTTTTCAAATGCTGTTACACAGCAAAAAGCGAATTTAAATTCCCATTAATTAATTAAACTGCTGTAACAGTATTTAATTACCTTATTTAGATTGATTATAAAAAAAGAAATTTAATTTGGGTGTAAATTGAATTTTTAATCTACATTTGCATCAATTATGTGACAAAAGTCACCTTTTGACAATGATAAAAATTTCTACTGGCATAAAAATGGTTTCGATGACATGCGCAATGATGTGGATGTGTTGTACTATTTTATATGGCAGAAGGAAATCAAAATTATAATATAGGTTTGATGAAATGCAAAAAGCCCTTCTGTTAATTACAGGAGGGCTTTTTTTAATAATTGATTTTACGGATAGCAGGATGAAACATACTTACCAAAGACGAAAATCCAATGAAAAAGGATATCGGAGCGTAGTGAAAACAATTTCGTGGCGTGCACTTGGGACTATAGATACAATAATAATTTCATGGATAATTGTCGGCAATTTTCGTTTTGCGCTTTCCATTGGTGGTGTTGAACTTGTTTACAAAAATGTTCCTTTATTATTTCCACGAGAGGCTTTGGGCACGCAGCAACTTTGGTGTTGTTAAAGAGCCTCCGGTTGAATATGAAATTTGATACTAAAAAATATGAAAAAGAATTTCCTTCCCATTTCCATTGACATCGCGAACCAAAAAATACTGATTATTGGAGGTGGTGAAAGTGCATTTAAAAAGTTAAAAATTTTGCACCGTTTTGATGCCGAAGTTGAAGTTCTCGCCTTAAATGTTTGTGACAATATCAAACAATCAGGGGTTACATATGTTGAAAAGGGATATGAAAAATCGTTGTTGAAAGGTTATTTTATGCTGTATTCCTGTACAAATAATTTTGAACTGGACAAACAAATATTGACTGATGGAAAAGAGATGGGTGTTTTGGTAAATATCCACGATAAACCTGAATTATGCCAGTTTGTTTCGCCGGCCATTTACAAAGATGGAAATATGACTGTGGCAGTAAGTTCAAACGCTGAAAATGTGCATGAATCCATAAGAATCCGCAACGGGATTCAGGAATTTTTAAAAACAAGGAATTATAAAAATATTGAATAATACGAATGAAGACGAATCCTTTAAGTGAGAAACAGTTGTCGGCATTGAACGAGCTGACAAAAGAAATAACACCCGAGCAAATCATTTGGTTGAGCGGGTTTTTGGAAGGAAAGATCTCAGGACTTAGTCCGGCGATAAATGGAACCGGCATAATTCAAGCTGTTTCGGCAATAGCCGGCCAACCTGAGTCGAAAATCAACCTTACCATTTTATATGGTTCCGAAACAGGGAATTCAAAAACACAGGCCGAAAAACTGGCAGAAAAAGCGTCGTTCAAAAATATAAAAGCTACTGTTTACAGCATGTACGACTATAATTACAAAAAGCTAAAGGAAGAGGAATATGTTGCAATAATAGTAAGTACACACGGCGAAGGAGATCCACCGGATATGGCTGAAGATTTTCACAAATTTATTACAGGAAAGCGAGCTCCAAAATTACCGGGCCTCAGTTATTCTGTTTTGGCACTTGGCGATAAATCATACAAATATTTTTGTAAAACGGGTGAAGATATTGATGCCGGATGCAAAGCAACAGGCGCTTTCCGATTAACTCCACTTGTAAAGTGCGATGTTGACTATGAAGAAACTGCCGAGATTTGGATGAATAATTTCTTGTTGAATTTAACACCTGTTCAATCTTCTGCTGAAGTTGTTGCCGTTAGTGTAACCGCAGCTCCAACCGAACTTGAATTCTCAAAAAAGAATCCATACATGGCAACAGTGCTTGAAAAAGTAAAAATAACCGGACGTGATTCTGATAAGGAAGTGTATCATTTGGAACTTTCACTGGAGGCATCAGGAATTACCTACGAGCCAGGTGATTCAGTTGGGATTTTTACCCAAAATCCAGAATCGCTTGTGAATCAGATTATCGAAAAAATGGGATTTAATCCGGAACAAAAAGTTGATATTAAAGTGGGTGAAGTGTCACTTTTTGATGCACTTACATTTCATCTTGAAATAACAATTTTAACATTTGATATCCTTCAAAAGTATTTTGAACGAACTCAAAACAAAGACCTTGAGAAATTGATGAACGATGACAAGATACTCGATGAATATCTGTACGGTCATGATGTGTTAGACCTGCTTGAAGATTTTCCTTTCGATTGGAATATCCATAAATTTGTTGAAATTTTAAGACCGCTTCCAGCCCGGTTATACTCAATTTCGTCGAGCATGGAAAGTGTAGGAGAGGAAGTTCATGCTACAGTTTCGGTTGTGCGTTACGAACGAAAAAACAGGTTGCGTACCGGAGCATGTTCTTCGCATTTGGCCGATAAAATAGAAATAGACGAACAGATTCCAATTTATATAGAAAAAAATCCATCATTTAAACTTCCTTTAAACGGTTCAAAAATAATTATGGTAGGTGCCGGAACCGGAATTGCGCCTTACCGCGCTTTTATGCAGGAACGTGAATGCAAGGGTATAGAGGGAAAATCCTGGTTGTTTTTTGGCGATCGGCGGTTTAATGCCGACTTTTTGTACCAGATTGAATGGCAAAAGCTCCTCAAATCAAAACACCTCGAAAAAATGGAAGTTGCCTTTTCCCGCGATCAGGAAGAAAAGGTATATGTTCAGCATAAATTACTCGAAAACCAAAAGGAAATTTTTAAATGGATTGAAGAAGGGGCATACTTCTACTTATGCGGCGACATGCGATACATGGCAAAGGACGTTAACAAGACACTGCACCATATTATACAAACCGAAGGTGGAATCAATGAGGAAAAAGCGCATGAATACATCAAAAAACTCAAAAAGGAAAAACGATTTCAGTCTGATGTTTATTAAGAAAGCCTCCCACCGATACTAATGGCGAGAAAAGTTGAAAAATTGTTTATGTGTCTTGATACTTGATACTTAAATCTTAAATCTGAAAAAAAATGGACGATACAATTAACTGGGAAGTGCTATCCGAAGTTGAAAAACTAAAATACGAAAGTAACTATTTAAGAGGTACTTTGCTTGAAAGTTTGGCCGATCCAATTACATGGGCAATTTCACCGGGAGATACACAAATTTCAAAATTCCATGGCATGTACCAGCAGTGGGATCGCGATATTGATAAAGAGCGGAAAAGTCAAAAGCTTGAACCTGCTTTTTCTTTTCTCATCAGAGTGCGTGTTCCGGGAGGTGTGGTAACTCCGGAACAATGGCTTACAATGGATTCGCTGGCGGATAAATATGCCATCGGAACTTTGAAAATTACAACCCGTCAAACTTTTCAGTTACATGGTGTTTTGAAGAAAAATTTAAAAACTACACTTCAAAGCATAAACAAAAGTTTACTGGATACAATTTCAGCTTGCGGCGATGTAAACCGAAATGTGATGAGCCATGCAAACCCTGCCGAATCTACCGTTTTATCCCGAAGTAATTGAACTGGCAAAAAATATTGGTAATCACCTTTTACCCAAAACACGCGCTTATCACGAAATTTGGTTGGACGAAAAACTTGTTGCCGGAAGTAAAACAGAAGAACCAATTTATGGTGATCGTTATTTACCCAGGAAATTTAAAATAGCAGTCGTAATTCCACCCAGCAATGATTGTGACGTTTTTTCGCAGGATTTGGGTTTTATTGCAGTCGTTAAAAACAATAAAATAATTGGGTATAATGTGGTAATCGGTGGAGGTTTGGGCTCAACTTTTGGGTTGCACGAAACTTATCCGCGGCTTGGTACTGTAATTGGTTCCTGCACCCCTGACCAGGTTATTGATGTTGCCGAAAAAGTTGTAATGGTGCAGCGCGACAATGGCGACCGTCAAAACCGCAAACTCGCCCGTTTTAAATATACAATCGACAGAAATGGCGTTGAATGGGTGAAAAGCGAAATTGAAAAATACTTAGGTTACAAATTTCTTGCTGAAGTACCTGTAAAATTTGAGCGAAACGGCGACAATTACGGATGGAAAAAAGGTACAGACAACAAATGGCATCTCACTTATTTTGTTGAAGGCGGCCGTGTAAGGGATTTGGAAAACGAAAAAACGAAAACCGCTCTGCGCGAAATTGCAACTATAACCGATGGAAATTTTATTCTTACAGGAAACCAAAACATAATAATTGCAGGTGTTTCTGATTCAATAAAAAAGAAAGTTGATGCAATACTGAATTTGCACAATGTATCTCCAACCGAAATTACAGGATTACGCAAAAACTCAATTTCATGTGTTGCGCTGCCTACCTGCCCGCTGGCTTTTTCTGAAGCCGAGAGATATTTACCCGATTTGATTTCTAAAATCGACATTATTTTAAATGAGTTTGGTTTGTCGAAAGAAGAAATTGTAATAAGAATGACAGGTTGTCCAAATGGCTGTGGCCGCCCGTATTTAGCCGAAATTGGATTGATTGGAAAATCGCCCGGATATTATAATTTGTATTTGGGAGGAAGTTTCGAAGGAACGCGACTTCAATAATTTGTACAGGGAAACCATTCAGGAAGATGAAATTCTGAAGGAATTACACACTGTTATTAAAGATTTTGCTGAAAACCGTTTGGAAAATGAGCATTTCGGTGATTTTACGATACGTCTGGGATATGTAACCGAAATAAAAGAAGGGAAAGAATTCAGACATTAAGATTCTTGAAAAATCCATAAAAATAAACGTGATGAGAAAAACAGTTTCAATATTGGGATGTGGATGGTTGGGAACGGCTTTGGGAAAAAAACTTTTGGCAAAAAGGTATGTTGTTAAAGGTTCAACAATTACAGCCGAGAAAATAAACGAACTTGAAATTACAGGAATTCAGCCATTTTATGTTAAAGTTGGACCTGATTCGATGGATATGGATTATGCCGCTTTTTTTAATACCGATGTGTTGTTAATTGCAATTCCGCCCCAGCGAATAGAAAATATTGAAGATATTTTCCCGAAACAAATAAAACAGGTAATTCAGTTTATTGAAAAACTGAAAATTCAAAAAGTGATTTTGATTTCTTCTACTTCAGTTTTCGAAAATTGCAATATTACAGTTCGCGAAGGCGATGAGGGAAATCCCAACAAACCTGCCGGCCGGGCGCTTTTGAAAGCCGAAAAAATGCTGATGGATTTAAAGGAAACGAAAACCACTGTATTGCGGTTTGGCGGATTGATTGGGTATAACCGCAATCCGGCCAGATTTCTGCTGGGTAAAACCGACGTTTCAGCAAATACGCCTGTCAATCTCATTCATCGCGATGATTGTGTAAAAATTATTACTGAAATAATTGAAAAAGATATTTGGGGAGAAGTTTTTAACGCCTGCAGTCCGGGACATCCCACAAAAAAGGATTTTTATACACGGGCAGCAAAAATTGGCGATTTGCCAAAACCAGGATTCATTGATAAATATGAAAATTACAAAATAGTAAACAGCGATAAACTGATTAAAAAGCTGGATTACACGTTTCAATACCCAAACCCGATGGATTATTTAAAAGAGCTTGAAGAATGGGCATATCGCATCTGATATCGATTGTTGGCGCGGGGCCTGGAGATCCGGAATTGCTTACCATAAAAGCTGTTAACAGGTTGAAAAATGCTGATGTGATATTATACGATGCTTTGGCAGGAAATGAAATTCTTGACCTTGCAAAACCCGGTGCAGAAAAAATTTATGTGGGCAAATTGCATAATGACGGTCAAAACCAGATAGATCGACAAAACAGTATTCATGCAAAATTTCTGAAATTTTCAAAGCAAAACAAAACTGTGTTGCGTTTAAAAGCCGGCGATCCCATGGTTTTTGGACGCGGGGCAGAAGAAGTGCGTTTTTGCAGGGAAAACAATCTCAATTACGAAGTAATACCCGGAGTTACAGCCGGAATTGCTGCTTCCGCTTTTTTTGATATTCCGTTAACTGAAAGAGGGAAAAGCAGTTCCCTGCTTTTTTGTTCAGGACAACGCGAAAACGGTTGTTTCTCAAATATGGATTCAATAGCTCATATTTTAAACTCCGGTTCATCGGCTGTAATTTATATGGGGCTCAATATTTTGGCAGATCTGGCTTGTGCCTTGATTAAAAATTCAGTTGAAAGTTCTACTCCCGTTCAGATTTTAAGTAATATTTCACGAATAAATCAAAGTATTTGCTCAACTACACTGGGCAATGTTTCAACTTTCCTTGAACAAAACGAACCCGATTCGCCGGCTACAATTATTATTGGAAAGCATGCAACGCAAATTTGAATTGCTATCTTCGGTTCTTTAAAAACTTTTCGATGGAAAAAAATAAATACTGCTGCCGGATTTTCCCAATCATCCTTTTGTTGGTTTCTCTGATTCCCGCGTTTGCAATCTGGTATTTCGATGAAGGAATCCATTCGTTTTCGTTTTTAACTGAGAAGGATGAAATTTTCAATTTTCTTGGAACAGTTTTATTTATTGCAATTATTCCAATCGGTATTTTTTACTGGCTGAACGACAAAGAAGAGTACCGGTCGCAGGCAAAAGCAATTTCCTTGCTTGGGTTTTTACCGGCGATTGGGGTGTTGGGGTTTATACTTTTCCAATAAAACAGGTACTTTTTCATGATAATCATTTTGAATTGACTAAGTATATTGAGTAGTTTTACTCAGTGTATTGAGTAAAATCTAAAAACATGTACAAACGACCTCATTTTCAGGAATTAGTAAAAAGATTGAACGAACCAAAAAGGTTTATTCAGGTAATAACCGGACCACGGCAGGTTGGGAAAACAACTCTTATACAGCAGGTAATCGAAGAAATCACGATCCCCGCTATGTATATTTCTGCTGATGCTATTGCTAATACCGATTTAACATGGTTAGATCAACAATGGCAAAATGCAAGGCTAAAATTGAAAGCAAATCAATATCCCGAAATAATATTTGTGATTGATGAAATTCAGAAAATACCAAATTGGAGTGAAGTTGTAAAAGCAAACTGGGATTCAGATAAAATAGAAAAGATTAATATTAAACTGGTTTTGCTTGGATCTTCAAGATTATTGATTCAGGAAGGGCTTTCTGAATCGCTGGCAGGAAGGTTCGAAACCATTTACATGGGACACTGGAGCTTTTCAGAAATGAACGAGGCATTTGGTTTATCGGAGGAACAATTTGTTTGGTTTGGAGGTTTTCCGGGAGCAGCAGGTATATTGGGAGATGAAAAGCGTTGGAACGATTATCTGCTGAATTCATTAATTGAAACAACCATTTCAAAAGATATTTTATTAATCGAGCGGATCAACAAACCAACATTACTAAGAAATTTATTCGAACTGGGATGTATGTTTTCCGGTCAGATTTTGTCGTTCAACAAAATATTAGGTCAGTTGCATGATGCCGGAAACACTACTACTTTGTCAAATTATTTAAGTTTGCTCGATAATGTTGGCTTACTAACCGGATTGGAAAAATTTTCAAAAGGAATAATTATGCAACGGTCATCAAGCCCAAAGTTTCAGGTGCAAAATACTGCTTTGTTAAGTGCTCTATCGAATTATTCTTTTTCTGATGCATTGTTAAGCAATGAAATTTGGGGGCGGCATGTAGAAAGTGCTGTTGGAGCTCATTTACTAAATACCGTTAAAACCACTGATATGATGCTATCGTATTGGCGTGATGGAAATTTCGAAGTTGATTATGTGTTGGAATATAATAACAAGATTGTTGGGTTGGAAGTAAAGAGCGGCACTTCAAAATTTACGTCAGGAATGAATCGTTTCAAAAATCAATTTAATCCCGACAAAATGTATTTGATTTCTGAAAATGGTTTGAGTTGGAAGGAATTTTTAAAGATTAATCCGGTGGATTTATTTTAGCAATGTTTTATTTAGTAATGAAAATTTTGTTGTGCTTATCCAATTCGGTTGGTTAAAAAAAAAGAATTTTAAAACTTTGCAGAGAAATCTGACGAGGACACATCAACGCTTGTAGAATTAAACAAAATTGAAATAGTCTAATTTGAAATACATTGCCGGATATACTGGAACCGGTTATCAGGATTGAATAATTGATGTATTTTAGTTTTTCAATTCCCAAGGTTCGATGACTTTTTTTTTTGTCATGATTGAAAAAAATACTCTTTGATTATAAATTTTCAAATACACTTGAAAAAATAAGTACTACAATCATGCAGGAAGAATTATTCCGCTTCTCAGGATTCAGAATAGTTGTATAACAGGATTTTCCAAAAGCAGTCCGGTTATCAACATTTTTTTGTGTTAGAGAAGGTCTTGCGTAGTAATGTGTTAAAAACCAATCACCTTAAAATTTCAGCGAAATTCATTCAAATTACTATCTTTCGCTATCAAAACTTAACTATGCCAAAATTTCCACATTATCTTCAACCCGATGCCATGGACTGTGGCCCCACTTGTTTGCGGATAGTGGCAAAACATTTCGGACGGCATTATAATCTGGAAACATTGCGCGAATCTTACCTGGAAAACCCGCGAAGGAGTTTCATTGCTAACAATCAGTGATGCTGCTGAAAAATTGGGTTTCCGCACGCAAGGGTCCGTTTGACATTTGAAAAATTGCTCGAAGTTCCTGTGCCGGTTATCCTCCACTGGAATCAAAGCCATTTTGTTGTCTTATACAAAATCAAAAAGAAGAAGTCTTTTTTCTCCTCGTCCTTTAGAGGAGGTCGGGCGGGGGATTCTTTTCACATCTCCGATCCCGCCCATGGACTCATTACATATACCAAAGAAGAATTACTTAAACATTGGGCTTCAACAACACAAGAAGGCGATCCGGCAGGGGTGGCGTTACTGTTGGAACCCACAGCTGAATTTTATAAAGAGGAGGGAGAGAAAGTAAACAAAACTGGTTTTCGCTACCTGTTTTCCTATCTGAAACCTTATCGTAAATTAATAACCCAATTGCTTTTAGGGTTTCTTACCGGTAGTTTATTAAGCCTCATCTTCCCATTTTTAACCCAAGCCATTGTAGATGTGGGTATTACCACCAATAACCTCAGTTTTATAGTGTTGGTTTTGGTAGCCCAGTTGGTACTGACTATTAGCCAAACCGCAGTTGGATTTATCCGCAGTTGGATAATGCTGCATACAAGTACAAGGGTTAGTATTTCGCTTATTTCCGATTTCCTGATTAAGCTGATGAAATTGCCCATCCGGTTTTTCGATACGAAAATGATTGGTGATCTCCGTCAACGAATGGACGATAACAACAGGATCCAGTCTTTTCTCACCGGAAATCTTATTAGCATGTCCTTCGGCATTTTTATTTTTATTATTTACAGCTTTGTAATGGCTTATTATGACTGGATGATCCTGCTTATTTTTTATGTTGGTAGTGCCCTTTATGTAGGGTGGATTTTGCTATTCCTTAAAAAACGTAAAGAGCTGGACTATAAACGCTTTAATGTGGCCGCAGCTAACCAAAGCAATGTTTACCAGCTTATTACCGGAATGCAGGAAATAAAACTCAACAATTGCGAAAAACAAAAACGATGGGAATGGGAACGTATTCAGGCCAGGCTTTTTAAAGTAAGTGTAAAAGGGCTGATGTTAAACCAAAATCAGCAGGCGGGCTCAACACTAATTAACCAGGCAAAAAATATCCTAATCTCATTTATTGCTGCCAAGGCAGTTGTTGAAGGCAATATGACTTTAGGTATGATGATGGCTGTGCAATATATTATCGGGCAGTTGAATGGACCTATTAATGAATTTATCGGTTTTATTCAGGCCGGGCAAGATGCTAAAATCAGCCTCGAAAGATTGGGCGAGATTCACAATAAGGAGGAGGAAGAAAATCCTGATATTTTAAAGAATTTTGAATTGCCGCTGAAAAGGGATATTTCAATTAACGACCTTTCATTTCATTATGAGGGACCAAAATCTCCCAGGGTACTAAAAAATATAAACCTTGTTATTCCGCAAAACAAAGTAACTGCAATTGTTGGTGCAAGTGGAAGTGGAAAAACAACCTTGATAAAACTGATACTTGGTTTTTATCCTCCCAATGAAGGCAAAATAGAAATCGGTGGAATTGAAATGCAACAATTTAATATGGAAATGTGGAGGGGACATTGCGGAACGGTTATGCAGGAAGGGTATGTGTTTTCCGATTCCATTGCCAATAATATCGCAATAGGCAACGATTTTCCCGATAAAAAAAAACTTTATAACGCTGTAAAAACAGCAAATATTTTGGATTACATTGAAGCCCTCCCCTTAAGGTACAATACAAAAATTGGACAGGAAGGAGTAGGGGTAAGCCAGGGACAAAAACAAAGGATATTAATTGCCCGTGCGGTATATAAAAACCCCGATTTTTTGTTTTTCGATGAAGCTACTAATTCTCTGGATGCTAATAATGAAAAAGTTATTCTGGAAAACATGAAAGAATTTTTTAAAGGAAAAACCGTAGTCACTGTTGCTCATCGTTTGAGTACGGTTAAAAATGCTGACCAGATAATAGTACTTGAAAATGGGGAAGTGGTTGAGGTTGGAAATCATGAGGAATTGGCGAATAGAAAAGGTGCATATTATAATTTGGTAAAAAACCAACTCGAATTGGGCGGCTAATATACGATTTATGACAGAAGCTGATAACATAGAAATCCGCTCCGACGAAGTTCAGGAAATAATGGGTACTCCTCCAAAATGGATAATTCGTCGTGGAATAACTGTAATCCTTTTGGTTGTAATTGTATTGCTGGTAGGTAGTTATTTTTACAAATACCCCGATCTAATCCAGGCAAGAGTTACAATACTTTCCGAAAATCCTCCAATTTCAATAGTTGCTCGATCGGATGGTAAACTGGATGAAATTTTTGTTCTCGATAAGCAAAAAGTTGAAGCAAACACAATTCTTGGAATTATTGAGAATCCAGCAAACTACGAAGACGCTTACGAATTAATTGAGTTTCTCGATTCTATTCAAATCTTTTTTACTCAACCTGAGTTATTCAGTACTTTGATATTTAACAAGGAATACAGCCTGGGTCAAAATCACGCATTTTATTCGTCTTTGGTAAGTCAACTCCGGGAATATCAAACTTCTGTTAAGTTATAATACTTTCGAACAACGAATAAGGTCGCTTGAAAAACAGGTAAGCGATTATGTCAATTACTACGATAAACTCCGACAGCAAATTGCCGTTTTAAATCAGGATTATATATTGGCTTCCAGTCAGTATCATCGCGATTCGACTTTGAATTTGGAAAATGTAATGTCCGATGTTGATTTTGAAAAGTCGGAAGCGGCCATGTTAAAGCAGAAATATGCTTATCAAAATGCGCTGACAAACCTTGCCAGTACTCAAATTACAATGAATCAGCTAAAACAGCAAATTCAGGAACAACGGGTGCTGAATTCGGAAACCAATAATAAATTACTGGCGTCTTTAAAGGAAAAATATGATAACCTTGTGAATCAATTAAAAGCCTGGGAACAGGCATTTGTATTAAAAACTCCAATTGCCGGTCAGGTAACTTTTACAAATTTTTGGAGTGCAAACCAGTTTGTTTCATCAGGGAATGTTGTTTTTACTGTGATCCCAGATAATGAGCAGAAAATAATTGGGAAGGCGACTGTTCCGCTTGCCGGCGCTGGAAAAGTTGAAGTTGGACAAAGAGTGAATATTAAACTCGATAATTACCCCTATATGGAATTTGGATTGCTGGAGGGGAAAATAAGCAATATATCGATGGTTCCTGTTGCTTCGGAAAAAGGAGGGTATTATACTGCTGAAATTGAATTGAATAATAAACTCGTCACCAATTATAAAAAAGAACTTCCATTTAACCAGGAAATGCAGGGAAATGCAGAAATTATTACAAAAGACCGCCGTTTGATTGAACGTTTGGTTGAACCGTTGGTATCTATTTTTAGAGAGAAGATTTGAGAAAAGTTGCGGGTTGCGAGTTCAAAGTTACGAGTTCAAGTTTGACCAGAGACCAGGATACAGGATCCAGTAACAATTATCCGGAATCTTAAATCGGAGTCGGAAACTCCGCGTCCCAGTAGTTCCGGCATCCAGTATCCAGCACCCAGAATCCAGTATCGTTCTCATCTTAATTTATTGAAAAAAAAATAAAAAGAGTATTGTTCTTTAAATCAAAATAGTACTTTTGCAAACCGTTTTAAGGGGGTGGTATGCTTTTCCATTCCTTAAATGGTTGTTTTTAAGGATTTTTGCATACTTTTGCAGTCCGATTTTGAAAAGATTATTAACTATATAAAAAACAGGTGTTTATGCCAACTATTCAACAGTTAGTTAGGAAAGGAAGACAAAGTAAAGTTGAGAAGAGTAAATCTCCGGCTTTAGATTCATGCCCGCAACGTCGCGGAGTATGTGTACGCGTTTATACAACCACACCTAAAAAACCAAACTCGGCAATGCGTAAAGTTGCCAGGGTAAGGTTAACAAACGGTAAAGAAGTAAATGCTTACATCCCGGGTGAAGGCCACAATCTGCAGGAGCACTCAATTGTGCTTGTTCGCGGAGGCAGGGTAAAAGACCTTCCGGGTGTTCGTTACCACTTAATTCGTGGTGCACTTGATACCGCTGGTGTTGCAGGACGTTCACAACGTCGTTCTAAATATGGTGCTAAAAGGCCTAAGGACAAAAAATAGAAATTTAAAGAGTAGTTAACAAGTTATTGCAGTGGTTTGGTTGAGTAAGTAGATCTCCCTAATGTCTTCCGGAGAAAAGCTGAAGACCGCCTTCGGGCAACCAATTTAGATAACACTAAAAAAAGTAAAATGAGAAAGTCGAAACCAAAGAAGAGACATTTACTGCCGGATCCAAAATTTAACGATACATTGGTAACCCGGTTTGTCAACGATTTAATGCAGGATGGTAAAAAATCAACTGCATACACCGTTTTCTATGATTCATTGGACATGGTGGAAAAAAGAGTGAAAGATACAGAGTTATCTCCGCTCGATGTTTGGAAAAAAGCACTGGAAAACATTACACCTGCAGTTGAAGTTAAAAGTCGCAGGGTAGGTGGTGCTACATTTCAGGTACCAATGGAAATCAGACCTGAAAGAAAAGAATCAATAAGTATCAAAAATATGATATTGTTTGCACGTAAACGTTCAGGCAAATCAATGGCTGATAAATTATCTGCTGAAATAGTTGCTGCATTTAATGAAGAAGGCGGCGCATACAAAAAGAAAGAAGATACCCACAGAATGGCAGATGCCAACCGTGCATTCGCACACTTCAGATTTTAGTTTAGCAACATTTACAGGATTAGAAATTAGGATTAGAAAAATTATAAGATGGCTAAACAAGATTTGAATTTTACCAGGAACATAGGTATTATGGCGCATATTGATGCCGGAAAAACTACAGTTTCGGAGCGAATTCTGTTTTATACAGGATTAACGCACCGGATTGGAGAAGTGCATGATGGCGCTGCTACTATGGACTGGATGGAACAGGAACAGGAAAGAGGAATTACAATTACTGCTGCTGCAACCACTACTTTCTGGAAGTATAAAGATGTAGAACACAAAATTAATATTATTGACACTCCCGGTCACGTTGATTTTACCGTTGAAGTTGAACGTTCACTTCGTGTATTGGACGGCAGCGTTGCACTATTTTGCGCAGTTGGCGGTGTTGAAGCACAATCAGAAACCGTTTGGCGTCAGGCAGAGAAATACGGTGTTCCCCGTATAGCTTTTGTTAATAAAATGGATCGTTCAGGTGCCGATTTCTTTAAGGTTTATGGTGAAATCAAAGAAAAATTAGGCGCAAACCCGGTACCAATTCAAATACCAATTGGTGCTGAAGAAAAATTCGAAGGTGTAATCGACCTGATTGAAATGAAAGCGATTCGCTGGCACGAAGACCAAACAATGGGAACAACCTACAGTTTGGAAGATATACCAGCCGATTTGGTTGAATTAGCTGAGGAGTGGAGAGGAAAGTTGGTTGAATCCGTTGCAGAAGTTGATGATGAACTTTTAGAACGATATTTTGAAGATCCGGAGTCAATCACAAAAGAAGAAATGTTAACTGTTATCCGAAAAGCAACAATCTCAGGTGTAATTATACCGATGATGTGCGGATCAGCATTTAAAAATAAAGGCGTACAGAGATTACTCGATTCAGTTTGTGCCTTTCTTCCAAGTCCTCTGGACAGTGGACAGGTTACGGGTGTTAATCCGTGGACTGATAAAGAAGAAACCCGAACTGCTGATGTTGATGAACCATTGGCTGGACTGGCCTTTAAAATTGCCACTGACCCTTTTGTAGGCCGATTGGCATTTATAAGGATTTATTCTGGACGGATTAATGGTGGAGATACAGTTTTAAATACCCGTACTGGTAAAAAAGAACGCATATCAAGGCTTTATCAGATGCACTCCAACAAACAAAATCCAAAAGATTTTATTGAAGCAGGAGATATCTGTGCAGCTGTTGGATTCAAAGATATTCGCACAGGTGATACATTATGCGATTTAAAGCACCCGATAGTATTGGAAAGTATGGACTTTCCCGAACCTGTAATTGGTATAGCGATTGAGCCAAAATCACAAAAAGATATTGATAAACTTTCGCAGGGATTGTCGAAACTTGCTGAAGAAGATCCAACGTTTCAGGTAAATACTGACCCCGATTCAGGGCAAACTGTAATCCGTGGAATGGGTGAGCTTCACCTTGAAATCCTTGTTGATCGTTTACGTCGTGAATTTAAAGTTGAATGTAACCAGGGTGCTCCTCAAGTTGCATATAAAGAGGCAATTAGCCAAGTTGTTGAGCTTCGAGAAGTTTTCAAGAAGCAATCAGGTGGTCGTGGTAAATTCGCTGATATCATTGTGAAAATTGAACCTGCCGACCAGGGAGTTTCAGGTTTGCAATTTATAGATTTGGTTAAAGGAGGTAGAATTCCAAAAGAATTTATACCCCCTGTTCAAAAAGGTTTCGAAAGTGCATTGTTAAACGGTCCGTTGGCAGGCTTTCCTGTTGACAGTCTTAAAGTGAGTTTGCTTGATGGTTCATTTCATGCGGTTGACTCTGATCAGTTGTCTTTCGAAATATGTGCGCGACAGGCATTTAAAAGTGCAGCTTCCAAAGCCGGACCAAAATTGCTTGAACCAATTATGAAAGTTGAAATTGTAACTCCTGAAGAGTATATGGGCGATATCATTGGCGACTTAAATCGCCGTCGTGGTGAGGTATCAGGGATGGAATCCAAAGGAGGCGCAAAAGTAATCAATGCAAAAGTTCCGTTAGCCGAGCAATTTGGTTATGTAACTGTGTTGCGTACTTTATCATCAGGCAGGGCAACTTCATCAATGGAGTTCAGCCACTATCAGGAAGTGCCTAAAGCACTTGCTGAAAAAGTACTTGAGAATATTAAAGGTAGAACTGATTTATTATAACAATTATAACAATTTCTCAACATGAGTCAAAAGATCAGGATTAAGCTTAAATCGTACGATCACAACTTGGTTGACAAGTCGGCTGAAAAGATTGTAAAAACGGTTAAAACTACAGGTGCTGTTGTAAGTGGACCAATTCCACTACCTACTCATCGCAGGGTTTTTACTGTTCTAAGATCAACCTTCGTTAATAAAAAATCGAGGGAACAATTTCAGTTGTCTTCATACAAACGTTTGATCGATATTTACAGCTCAACCGCAAAAACAATCGACGCCTTAATGAAGCTGGAATTACCCAGTGGTGTTGAAGTAGAAATTAAAGTTTGATAACTAAAAAAGTAGTCAAAAAATGGCTGGAATTATTGGAAAAAAAATCGGAATGACATCCGTATTCAGTGTTGAGGGGAAAAACATCCCATGCACTGTGATCGAAGCCGGTCCTTGTGTAATCACACAAGTAAAGACCGAAGAAAAAGACGGCTATGAAGCGCTACAACTTGCTTACGGCGACAAGAAGGAAAAGCACACGTCGAAAGCAGAGTTTGGGCATTTCAAAAAAGCAGGAGTCACTCCTAAACGTAAAGTAGTGGAGTTTAAAAACACCTATCAGAAAGAATTCGATTTGGGAGAAGAAATCAATGTAAACGTATTTCACGTAAATGATTATGTTGATATTGAGGGTATCTCAAAAGGGAAAGGATTTCAGGGAGTAGTAAAAAGGCATAATTTCCGGGGGGTAAATGATGCCACACACGGACAGCACAACAGACTGCGTGCGCCAGGTTCAATTGGTGCATCATCTTGGCCGTCGCGCGTATTTAAAGGAATGAGAATGGCAGGAAGAGACGGTGGTAAAACAGTTACCATTGAAAACTTATTGATCATTAAAATTATTCCTGAACAGAATTTAATTGTGGTTAAAGGTTCAGTACCTGGCGCCAGAGGTTCATACTTAATGATTAGGAAGCAATGGAACTAAGTGTACTGAATAAACAAGGAAAAGAAACCGGAAGAAAAGTTACATTGGATGACAATATTTTCGGTGTGGAGCCAAATGACCATGCAATTTACCTCGATGTAAAACAATACATGGCCAACCAAAGGCAGGGAACCAGCAAATCAAAAGAGCGTGGGGAAGTTTCAGGTAGTACCCGTAAAATCAAAAAACAAAAAGGTACCGGCGGTGCTCGTGCAGGTAGCATTAAATCGCCTGTATTCCGCGGAGGTGGTACTATTTTTGGACCACGTCCACGCAATTACGAGTTCAAACTGAACAAAAAAGTAAAACAATTGGCTAGAAAATCGGCCTTAACTTATAAAGCAGCCGAGAACAGTATTCTGGTCCTCGAAGATTTCAATCTCGAAGCTCCAAAAACCAAGGAAATAGTGGCAATCAGAACAAATTTGCAAATAGCTGATAAAAAGTCACTTTTCGTTTTACCAGTCGAAAATAATAGTATATATTTGTCCTCCAGAAATTTAAAGGACGTATCGGTTGTAACTGCTTCTGAATTAAACACTTACCAGATACTTAACGCTAAAACTATTGTTATTCTGGAAGGTTCTGTGAGTAAAATTGTAGAAGCATTTAAACTTTAAGGATAGTAAGAAATGGATATTTTAATAAAACCATTGGTTACCGAGAAAATGACACAGCAGGCCGAACGGTTCAACCGTTATGGTTTCATGGTAAAACGCAATGCAACAAAACCACAGATAAAAAAGGCTGTTGAAAGCCTTTATGATGTGACCGTTGCAGAAGTGAATACCATGGTGCATGGTGGTAAAGTAAAGTCCAGATATACCAAAGGCGGTGTAATAACCGGAAAAACTAATGCTTACAAAAAAGCTATAGTTACTTTGGATAAGGGACAAAGTATTGACTTTTATAGTAATATTTAATAGATAATGGCAGTAAGAAAATTAAAACCAGTAACACCGGGTCAAAGGCACAAGATAATTGGTGCTTTTGATACTATTACTGCATCTACGCCTGAAAAATCATTGTTAGAACCCATACGGAAAACTGGAGGTAGAAATAACCAGGGCCGTATGACAATGAGGTATATAGGTGGGGGACACAAACGCAAATACCGTATTATCGATTTCAAACGCGATAAAGACGGTGTTGCAGCTGTAGTTGATTCTATTCAGTACGATCCAAATCGTACTGCCCGCATTGCACTTCTTCAATACGAAGATGGTGAAAAACGTTATATCGTGGCGCCCAACGGGTTGCAAGTAGGCCAAACGATTAACAGCGGTTCAGGAGTTGATCCTGAAATTGGAAATACGCTTCCTCTGGCTGAAATACCTCTTGGTACTTTGGTTCACAACATTGAATTACACCCCGGACAAGGTGGTGTAATGGCTCGTAGTGCAGGTGCTTATGCACAGCTGACCTCACGTGATGGTAAATTTGCAATTTTGAAATTACCATCAGGCGAATCTCGTATGGTACTTACGTCCTGCAGGGCTACAGTAGGTACAGTTGGAAACACTGAACACAACCTTGAAAAATCGGGTAAAGCCGGTCGTTCAAGGTGGTTAGGAAGAAGACCACGCGTTCGTGGTGTTGTGATGAACCCAGTCGATCACCCTATGGGTGGAGGTGAAGGGCGTTCTTCAGGTGGACACCCAAGATCACGCAAAGGACTTCTTGCAAAGGGTTACAAAACCCGTTCTAAGAAAAAGGCTTCCAACAAGTATATTGTAGAACGTAGGAAAAAATAAAAAGAGGAATAATTATGAGTCGTTCATTAAAAAAGGGTCCTTTTATCGATTTCAAACTTGAAAGAAAAGTTTTGGCGTTGAATGATGCCAACAAGAAATCTGTAGTAAAAACATGGGCCAGAGCATCAGTAATTTCTCCTGACTTTGTTGGGCATACTATTGCAGTACACAACGGAAACAAATTTATTCCGGTGTATGTGACCGAAAACATGGTAGGTCATAAACTCGGCGAATTTGCGCCAACACGTACGTTCAGGGGTCATGCTGGTAATAAAAAGCGTTAAGGCATAACTATTAATTTTAAAAGGAAAAGAAAATGGGTGCCAGAAAAAGACTAGCAGCTGACAAAAGAAAAGAAGAAAAAAAGCAACAATATTTTGCTGTTTTAAAAAACTGCCCGACTTCACCACGAAAAATGAGGCTTATTGCCGATTTAGTTCGTGGAATGGAAGTTAACAAAGCGTTGGATGTTTTGAAATTCTCGTCAAAAGAAGCATCAAACAGGGTAGAAAAACTTCTTCTTTCAGCCGTTGCCAATTGGCAGGCTAAAAATGAAGGAGTTCGTTTAGAGGAAAATGAACTTTACGTAAAAACAATTATGGTTGATTCAGGTAGAATTCTTAAACGGTTACGTCCGGCTCCACAAGGTCGCGCGCACCGCGTTAGAAAACGCTCGAACCACGTAACAATTTACGTTGACAGGAAAGAAAATGTTGTTGAAGAAAATCTTAATTCGTAATTCATGGGACAAAAAGTAAATCCGATTTCTAATCGTTTGGGCTTCATTAAAGGATGGGACTCAAACTGGTTCGGTGGCGACGATTATGGCGATAAACTGGTAGAAGATGCAAAAATCAGGGAATACCTGAATGCACGTCTTGCAAAAGCCAGTATATCAAAAATTGTAATCGAACGCACCTTGAAGTTAATCACTATAACAGTGCATACTTCACGCCCCGGAATTATTATTGGTAAAGGTGGTCAGGAAGTTGACAAACTTAAAGAGGAGTTAAAGAAGATTACCAGTAAGGAAGTACAGATAAACATTTTCGAGATCAAACGTCCTGAACTCGATGCCAAAATAGTTGCAATAAATATTGCAAGGCAAATTGAAGGTAAAATTGCTTACCGCAGGGCTACAAAGATGGCTATCGCTTCAACCATGAGAATGGGAGCTGAAGGAATCAAAGTATTGGTTTCCGGAAGGTTAAATGGAGCAGAAATGGCCAGATCTGAAATGTACAAAGATGGCCGTACACCACTTCATACATTGCGTGCTGACATAGATTACGCATTGGCAGAAGCAAATACAAAAACAGGACTTATCGGTGTGAAAGTATGGATTTGTAAGGGTATGGTATATGGAGTCCGTGATCTTTCGCCAAACTTCGGTCAAAAACCGAGTGACGGTGGCGGTAGAGGCGAAAGAAGGGAAAAACCGGGTAATGCTGGTGGTAACCGTGGACGCAGAAGAAAATAGTGGTTTAACACTCAGAAATTAAAAACAGATGTTACAGCCAAAAAAGGTAAAATTTAGAAGAGTACAAAAAGGCCGGATGAAAGGCAATGCCCAAAGGGGCAACCAGTTAGCTTTCGGTTCATTTGGAATAAAGTCGTTGGAAGAAGATTGGATTACCGGAAGACAGATTGAAGCAGCGAGGGTTGCGGTAACCAGGTTTATGCAACGACAAGGTCAAATATGGATACGGATTTTTCCCGATAAACCTGTTACCAAAAAACCAGCCGAAGTTCGTATGGGTAAAGGTAAAGGTGCTCCTGAAGGATTTGTTGCTACGGTAGCTCCGGGGCGTATAATTATTGAAGCAGAAGGCGTTTCGTTTGAAACTGCCAAAGAGGCTTTAAGATTGGCCGCTCAGAAACTGCCTGTGAAAACAAAGTTTATTGTTAGACGTGATTATGTTGAAGAATAAAAAGGTGAATAATGAAAACTTCTGAAATCAAAGAACTGACGAAAAAAGAAATCGTCGAAAAGTTACAGGTTGAAAAGGAAAACCTTGTTCGCCTTAAAATGAACCATGCAGTTAGTCCGCTTGATAACCCTATGAAAATTATGGTAGCTAAAAAAGACATTGCAAGGTTGCAAACCGTTCTTCGCGAAATTGAATTAAAAGAAAATCAGAATTAATTCACGATGGAAGAAAATCAAGTGAGAAATCTCAGGAAAGAGAAAGTCGGTGTGGTTGTTAGCGGTAAAATGGACAAATCCATCGTTGTGGCTGTTAAACGTAAAGTTAAACACCCAATTTATGGTAAGTTCGTTAACAAAACAACAAAATTCCATGCCCATGATGAGAGTAATACCTGCAACGAAGGTGATACAGTGAGGATAATGGAAACACGTCCTTTAAGTAAAACCAAATGTTGGAGATTAGTTGAAATAATTGAAAGAGCTAAGTAATCATGATACAACAAGAATCAAGATGTTCAGTAGCCGATAATAGTGGAGCCAAGACAGTTCTCTGTATCCGTGTATTGGGTGGTACAAGAAAACGTTATGCATCACTTGGCGATACCATCATTGTGGCTGTTAAAAGTGCCATGCCGGGAGCTGATGTAAAAAAAGGAGCAGTATCACGTGCAATAGTTGTTCGAACGAAAAAGGAAAACCGTCGTGCAGATGGTTCATACATTCGTTTCGATGACAATGCAGTTGTGCTGTTAAACGCAGCAAATGAAATGCGTGGAACACGTATTTTCGGCCCCGTAGCTCGTGAATTGCGAGAAAAGAATATGAAAATCATATCACTCGCACCAGAAGTACTGTAATTAGAAAATAGCGTAAAATGCAAAAAAAATTACACATAAAGAAAGGTGATAATGTGCTTGTAATAGCAGGGAACAACAAAGGCAAAAAAGGTCGTGTTCTTGAAATTATTACAAAAACAGAAAGAGCAATCGTTGAAGGTGTTAATATGATGAAAAAACATACCAAACCAAATGCGGCAACCCCGCAAGGTGGTATTGTTGAGAAAGAAGCACCTGTACACATCTCAAACCTGATGCTGTTCGATGCCAAAGCTGGCGCTGCAACACGTGTTGGAAGGAGATTGAATGACCAAGGTAAATTAGTACGTTTTTCCAAAAAATCCGGAGAGGAGATAAAGTAATGGCTTACACACCCACTCTTAAAAAGAAATATAATGAAGAAATAATCCCTTCGTTAAAGAAGGAATTTGATTATTCTTCTGTAATGCAAGTTCCGAAATTAGAAAAAATTGTTCTTAACCAGGGAGTCGGAGCAGCAATAGCCGATAAAAAGCTTATTGATGTTGCAACAACTGAAATGACTATGATTGCAGGCCAGAAAGCAATGCAGACCATGTCTAAAAAGGACATTTCAAATTTCAAACTTAGGAAAAAGATGCCCATTGGCGTGCGCGTTACATTGCGTCGCGACCAAATGTATGAATTCCTGGATCGCTTAATTGCTGTGGCATTGCCACGTATTCGCGATTTTCGCGGTATTGAAAGCAAAATGGATGGTCGCGGAAACTACACACTTGGCATTCCCGAACAGATTGTTTTTCCGGAAATCGTTTTGGATAAAGTGAGCAAACTCAACGGGATGAACATTACCTTCGTTACCAATGCCAAAACCGATGAAGAAGGTTTCGCATTGTTGAAAGAATTAGGTTTACCATTTAAAAACGTTAAAAAGAACTAAGTAATGGCTAAAGAATCAATGAAAGCACGGGAAGTAAAACGTGCAAAATTAGTTGAGAAATATGCCGAAAAACGTGCTAAACTTAAGGCCGAAGGCGATTGGGTTGGTTTGCAAAAACTCCCGAAGAATTCGTCGAAAGTTCGTTTACACAACAGGTGTAAATTAACCGGAAGACCTAAAGGATATATGCGCCAATTCGGAATCAGCAGGATTGATTTTAGGGAAATGGCCTCGGAAGGCTTGATTCCTGGAGTTAAAAAGGCAAGTTGGTAATCGTTTAAAGAACTTGAAATAATGAGTAAAGTAACAGATCCAATAGCAGATTATCTTACAAGGTTAAGAAATGCAATTCAGGCAAAACATCGGGTGGTTGATATACCCGCTTCAGGTATGAAAAAAGAAGTGACAAAACTCCTCAAAGAGAAAGGTTACATTCTGAATTACAAATTTGAAGACGAGGTTGGCTACCAGGGAAATATAAAAATTGCACTGAAATATAACCCTGAAACAAAGGTGTCTGCAATAAAAGCGTTAGAACGCATAAGTAAACCAGGTTTACGTCAATACTGCGATACAGATAGTATTCCACGTGTATTGAATGGTTTGGGAATAGCAATTATCTCAACATCGAAAGGTGTAATTACCGACAAAGAAGCTAAAGAGCTTAATGTTGGGGGAGAAGTTTTATGTTACGTGTATTAAAGGAGGAAAGTCATGTCAAGAATAGGTAAATTACCCGTAACAGTTCCGGCAGGAGTAAAAATTAGTGTAAGCGACGAAAACGTTGTTACAGTAAAAGGACCTCTTGGGGAATTGTCACAGAAAGTGGACCCGAGCATCTCAGTCAGTATCGAAAACGATACGGTTGAATTGAAAAGGGCAGGCGATGAAAAAAGCCAAAAAGCAATGCATGGACTCTACCGGTCTTTAGTTAATAATATGGTTGTAGGCGTATCAAAAGGATACGAAGTTAAATTAGAATTAGTGGGCGTTGGATATAGAGCAGAAATGGTTCAGAACAACGTACTTGACCTTGTGTTGGGTTTTGCGCACCACATCTATTTGCAACTACCACCTGAAGTTAAAGTTGATGCAAAATCCGATAAAAGGAGTAACCCGATTATTACTTTAAACAGTAATGACAAACAATTAATCGGACAAGTAGCTGCTAAAATCAGATCATTCCGTATGCCTGAACCTTACAAAGGAAAAGGTATTAAGTTCGTTGGTGAAGTATTAAGGCGTAAGGCTGGTAAAACCGCTTCGAAATAATTCTTAATAAGTTAATTATTATGGCATTAACAAAAATACAGAGGCGCACAAAAATTAAAATGCGCGTGCGTAAAATAGTAAATGGTACAGCCGACCGTCCACGCATGAGTATATTCAGAAGTAATAAAGAAATATATGCTCAAATTATTGATGATTCAAAAGGAGTAACAATCCTGATGGCTTCATCAAAAGCAAAGGAAATAGCTGGAACGGAAGGTACAAAAACTGAAAAGGCAGCTTTGGTTGGTAAAGCAATTGCTGAAAAAGCTGTAGCTGCAGGAATATCATCAGTGGTATTCGACAGGAATGGTTATTTGTATCATGGAAGAGTAAAACAATTAGCTGACGCTGCCCGTGAAGGTGGCCTAAAATTCTAATAAATTATGGCGAAAATTAGCAATAAAGTAAAAACTAGCGATCTGGAATTAAAAGACAGGTTGGTAGCCATTAACCGCGTAACCAAAGTTACAAAAGGAGGACGAACATTCAGTTTTTCTGCAATTGTAGTGGTTGGTAACGAAGAGGGAATTGTAGGTTGGGGCCTTGGAAAAGCAAGTGAAGTTACAACTGCTATTTCAAAAGGTGTTGACGCAGCAAAGAAGAACTTGGTGAAAATTCCGGTAATTCACGGAACTATCCCACACGAACAAACAGCAAAATTTGGTGGTGCAAATGTACTGCTTAAACCTGCAACATCGGGTACCGGTGTTAAGGCTGGGGGTGCTATGCGTGCCGTACTTGAAAGTGTTGGAATTCACGATATTCTTGCAAAATCGAAGGGTTCATCGAACCCGCATAACCTCGTAAAAGCAACAATGGCTGCTTTGCTCGAGTTGCGCGATGCTTATACAGTAGCCCAGCACAGAGGTGTTTCATTAGAAAAAGTTTTTAAAGGATAACACAGTTATGGCTAAATTAAAAATTACACAAATAAAAAGTAGTATCGGTTCAACAAAACGCCAGAAATTAACATTGGAAGCGTTAGGTTTAAAAAAATTAAACCGCCCGGTTATTCACGAGGCTACTCCTCAAATTGTTGGCATGGTTAACAAAATGAGGCATTTAATTAGTGTTGAAGAAGTGAATTAATATTTCAAATATCTGAAAATATGAATTTAAATAACTTACAACCTGCAGAAGGATCTACTAAAACTCAAAAACGAATCGGAAGAGGCCAGGGCTCAGGCAGAGGTGGTACATCGACTCGTGGACACAAAGGGCAAAAGTCAAGATCGGGGTATTCAAAGAAAATAGGTTTCGAAGGCGGTCAAATGCCTTTGCAACGTGTTGTTCCAAAATCGGGCTTCAAAAATATTAACAGGGTTGAATACAAAGGAATCAACCTTGAAGTATTACAACAATTGTCTGAAAAAAGGAACACTACAGTTATCGACAAGGAATTCCTGATTTCAGCAGGTGTGGCAAGTAAAAGGGACAGGATAAAAATCCTGGGTGGTGGAAGTTTAAGTGTAAAACTTGAAGTGAAAGCACACGCCTTTACAAAAAGTGCCAAAGAAGCAATAGAAAAATTACAAGGAACCACAGAAATACTGTAAACTATAATGAAAAGATTTATAGAGACCCTAAAGAATATTTATAAGATTGAAGATCTTAGATTTCGCATCGGAACAACATTGTTTCTCCTGTTAATTTACAGGTTAGGCTCTTTTGTTTCACTCCCCGGAATCGATCCTGCCCAGCTGGAAAATCTAAAGTCACAGACTTCGGATGGTTTACTTGGTTTGATTAATATGTTTTCGGGTGGTGCTTTTTCACAGGCTTCCATCTTTGCTTTAGGAATTATGCCGTATATATCTGCCTCAATTGTAATCCAGTTAATGGGGATTGCAGTACCCTACTTCCAGAGGTTGCAGAAAGAGGGTGAGTCAGGTAGAAGGAAAATAAATCAGATTACCCGGTATTTAACCGTGTTGATTCTGATTCCGCAAGCATCGGCATATCTTGCCAATCTTAATATGCAGTTGCCCGATTCGGCTTTTGCAATGCAGGGAATTTGGTTTACACTTCCCTCAATTGTAATATTAACAGCCGGTTCGATGTTTGTACTTTGGTTAGGCGAACGTATTACCGATAAAGGTATTGGTAATGGTATTTCGCTTATTATTATGATTGGTATTATTGCCAGATTACCGCAGGCGATTGTACAGGAATTTGCTTCCCGTATTAATCAGCAGGGTGGTGGATTGGTAATGTTCCTTGTTGAGTTTGTTATCCTGTTTCTGGTTTTTATGGCATCTATCTTATTGGTTCAGGGAACACGCAGAATTCCGGTGCAATATGCAAAACGGATTGTCGGTAACAAACAGTATGGAGGTGTACGTCAGTACATTCCGCTAAAAGTAAATGCCGCAGGTGTTATGCCCATTATTTTTGCTCAGGCAATAATGATGGTGCCTATCACAATTGTTGGTGTTGCTAATTCTGAAAACTTACGTGGTGTTGCGGCTGCTCTTTCAAACATCAACGGAGTTTGGTATAATTTAATGCAATTTTTATTGGTTGTAGCTTTTACGTATTTTTACACGGCAATTACAATCAATCCAACGCAAATGGCAGAAGACATGAAAAAGAACGGGGGTTTTATTCCGGGTATCAAACCTGGCAAGCGTACCGTTGAGTATCTTGATACTATCATGTCACGGATTACGCTACCAGGATCTGTATTTCTAGGTCTGGTAACAATACTTCCCGCTTTTGCCAGGTTAATCGGAATTAACCAGTCGTTTGCCTATTTTTATGGTGGAACTTCGTTGTTGATTTTGGTTGGGGTTGTGTTAGATACTTTACAACAAATTGAAAGTCACTTGTTGATGCGACATTACGACGGCTTGATGAAATCAGGTAGGATTAAAGGTCGCGCTGGTGGTAGTTCAATGTAACAGGTAAATTGGAGGATTTAAACTACACATTATTAAAATTAAAGGCAAATTAAGTTAATTTATGGCAAAACAATCTTCGATAGAACAAGATGGAACCATAATAGAGGCATTGTCAAATGCCATGTTTCGAGTTGAACTGGAAAATGGACATGTAATTACAGGCCATATTTCGGGTAAAATGAGAATGCATTACATTAAAATATTGCCAGGTGATAAGGTAAAAGTGGAAATGTCTCCTTATGATTTAACCAAAGGTAGAATTACATTTAGATACAAAAACTAAAGATTTATTAATATGAAAACTCGTGTTTCAATTAAAAAACGTAGCGCCGACTGCAAAATTATCCGCAGAAAGGGCCGTTTATATGTGATTAATAAAAAGAACCCCAAGTTTAAACAACGACAAGGGTAATTAATCTGAAAAATTAAAAATTTATGGCACGTATTGTTGGTGTTGATATTCCAAATAATAAAAGAGGCGAAGTTGCACTTACCTATATTTATGGTATTGGGCGCAACAGATCAATTTCTGTTTTAAAAGAGGCAGGTGTTGATAAGGACCTTAAAGTACAGGATTGGGACGATGATCAGTTTGCTGCTATTCGTAAAGTAATTAACGAAAGCTTCAAAGTTGAAGGTGAATTGCGTTCTGAAGTTCAAATGAACATAAAACGACTGATGGACATCGGTTGTTATCGTGGTATCCGTCACCGTATTGGTTTACCAGTGCGTGGGCAAAGTACAAAGAACAATTCCCGTACCCGAAAGGGAAAACGTAAAACTGTTGCCAATAAAAAAATGGCCACTAAATAAGGAGTTTAAATTATGGCAAAAAAAACAGTTTCTAGCAGAAAAAGAGTTGTTGTTGTTGAGGCTAATGGAATGGGTCATGTACACTCATCATTTAACAACATCATAGTCACTCTTACAAATATGAACGGTGAGGTAATCTCATGGTCATCAGCAGGAAAAAAAGGGTTTCGTGGTTCTAAAAAGAATACTCCATATGCTGCGCAGGTAGCTTCTGAGGAATGTTCTAAAACCGCATATGACCTTGGACTTCGTAAAGTTAAAGTGTTCGTTAAAGGACCGGGCAATGGTCGTGAATCGGCAATTAGAGCAATGGCAACCATTGGTTTGCAGGTAACCGAAATTATTGATGTAACACCACTTCCGCATAACGGATGTCGCCCGGCTAAAAGACGACGTGTATAATTTTAAAACGAAAAGGTTATGGCAAGATATAGAGGACCAAAATCCAAGATAGCACGTAAATTCGGTGAACCAATATTCGGACCCGATAAAGTATTCGAACACAAAAATTATCCTCCCGGTATGCACGGATTATCGTCAAAAAGGAGGAAAAAATCAGAATACGGGCTGCAGTTAAGAGAAAAACAAAAGGCAAAATATACCTATGGAATCCTGGAACGTCAGTTCCGTGGATTGTTTCACCAGGCGCAAGCTTCTAAAGGTGTAACAGGTGAAGTATTACTTCAATTGCTTGAGTCAAGGCTCGACAATGTAGTATTCCGCCTTGGAATTGCTAAAACACGGGCTGCTGCCCGTCAGTTTGTTACACACAAACATATAGTTGTGAACGGAAATGTTGTAAATATTCCATCTTATTTGGTTAAACCTGGCGATATTATTGGAGTTAGGGAAAAATCACAAGCGATGGAAGAAATTACAGACTCATTGCATTCGCGCCGAAGTACTCGTTACGAGTGGTTGGAATGGGCCAACGAACAGATGGCCGGAAAATTCCTCAATCGCCCAGAACGCGAAGAAATACCTGAAAATATCAAAGAGCAACTAATCGTAGAGTTGTATTCAAAATAATAAAATTTATAAGGTCATTATGGCAATATTAGCATTCCAAAAACCTGACAAGGTGATTATGTTAGAATCCGATGATAAATTCGGAAAATTCGAGTTTCGTCCATTGGAACCCGGTTACGGGATAACTGTTGGTAACGCATTACGTCGAATCCTCCTATCATCACTCGAAGGGTATGCAATAACTACAGTTAAAATTGAAGGTGTTGACCATGAGTTTTCTACGATTAAAGGTGTTATTGAAGATGTAACCGATATTATCCTTAATCTGAAGCAGATTCGGTTTAAAAATGAAGTTGACGACTTTGACAGTGAAAAAATATCGATAACGATTACCGGACAGGAGGAATTTACTGCCGGCGACATTAACAAGTTTATGACTGGTTTTAGGGTGTTAAACCCAAAACTGGTGATTTGCAGAATGGAGCCTGACGTGAAAATCCACATGGAATTAACCATCAACAAAGGACGTGGTTACGTTCCTGCTGGTGAAAACAAACCTGCAGAAGCAGAATTTGGGGTAATAGCTATCGACTCAATTTTCACTCCAATCAAATCGGTAAAATATGCTGTGGAAAACTATCGTGTTGAGCAAAAAACCGATTACGAGAAATTAGTTCTTGACATTAATACCGATGGTTCAATCCAACCAAAAGAGGCACTGAAAGAGGCTGCCAAAATCCTCATTTATCATTTCATGTTGTTTTCTGATGAAAAAATTACGCTTGATTCAGATGAGAAATTTGCAAATGAAGAATTCGATGAGGAAGTACTTCACATGCGTCAACTCCTGAAAACTAAACTGGTTGACATGGATTTGTCAGTTCGTGCATTGAATTGTTTAAAAGCTGCCGATGTGGATACATTAGGCGATTTGGTAACATACAACCGCAATGACCTGTTAAAATTCAGAAACTTTGGTAAGAAATCTCTTACCGAGTTAGACGACCTTTTAGATAACATGGGGTTAAATTTTGGAATGGATATCTCGAAGTATAAATTGGACAAGGAGTAACAAGCAATGAGACATAATAAAAAAATAAATCATTTAGGACGGAAAACTGCACATCGGAAAGCGATGCTCGCAAACATGGCAAGTTCTCTTCTCATTCACAAGAGAATTTCAACCACACTTGCAAAAGCAAAAGCCTTACGCATGTATGTTGAACCGTTAATTACCAAAGGTAAAAGCGACACAACACATTCTCGCAGGGTAGTTTTCAGCTATTTGCAGGATAAAGATGCAGTTTCTGAATTATTCAGGGAAATTGCAACAAAAATAGCCGACCGCCCCGGTGGTTACACTCGAATTCTGAAAACAGGGAACCGCTTGGGTGACAACGCAGAAATGTGTATCATGGAGTTGGTTGACTATAACGAAGCAATGTTGGCAGCAAAAGATGATGCAGCAAAATCGAAAAAACGCCGTTCACGTCGTGGTGGCGCTAAAAAAGATGAAGTTGTAGCTGCTGCACCGGTAAAACCTAAAACTGAGGCCAAAGCAAAAACTGTGGCTAAGGAAGAAGTTAAGGTAGTTGAAGAAGCAGAAGTTACAGAAGATGCAGTTGAAACACCTGTTGCCGAAACAGAGGTTTCTTCCGAAGAACCAACAGCAGAGGAAAGCGCAGAAGAGAAAAAAGAAGAATAAATAATTCATGATTATATTGAAAGCCGGTCCGTCATTCGACAGATCGGCTTTTTTTTGTTATTGAGATTTCGAATCCGCCGATGAGAAGAAATCCCAAATAAAAAAAGAAACTTAAAACAGTCAATTCAAAATATTTCTGCAATTTTAAGCGAACTTAAATCAATTAAAATATTTACTATCATGGAAGAAAATACATTATCGAGTTCTTTTTCAAGAAGAAAATTTTTAGCAACTACAGCACTTGTCACCGCCGGACTTGCTTTTGCCCCGCGTGTTTTTGCTGCTGCAACTGGTAAGCCCAATTCCAAATTTGGAGGCGTTCAAATTGGTGCAATTACTTACAGTTGGCGCAGCATGCCATCAACAGCAGAAGACATTTTAAAATATTGCGTTGAAGCGGGAATCAGTTCTATAGAGTTAATGGGCGACGTGGCAGAAAATTATGCAGGACTGCCTGCCGGAGCTCCCCGTCAGCCACGTGGAACTGAAATGTCGGATGCAGAAAAAGCCGATTTGCAGAAGAAAATTGACGCTGCCAACAAAGCACAGCGCGATTGGCGTTTGTCGGTTTCGATGGATAAATACAAAGCCTTGCGAAAAATGTATAACAATGCAGGGGTAAACATCCACATAGTAAAATTTGCACCTGCCAATTGGAGCGATGAAGAAATTGATTATGCTTTTAAAGCAGCCAAAATATTGGGAGCCGGTGGAATTACAAACGAAATTGGTGAAGAAGCGTGCCAGCGTCTTGGGAAATTTGCTGAAAAACATGATATGTACGCCATTTTCCACAACCATGGACAACCCGGTGAACCTGGTTTTAGTTTTGATAAATTTTTAGCCTATTCGCCAAAAAATATGTTAAATTTTGACGCCGGTCATTATTTTGGCGCAACAGGTAATCACCCAAATGAATTGATAGAACGTTTGCACGAACGTATTTTTAGTATCCACACAAAAGACAAAACCGGGAAAAACGGAACTCCACCCAACACAAATATGCCCTGGGGAAAAGGCGACACGCCAATTGCCGATATGCTGAAACTGGTTCAAAAAAACAATTGGCCCATCATTTTTGATATCGAACTTGAATATGAAGTACCTGAAAATTCAGATGCTCAAAAAGAAGTTATTAAATGCGTAGAATATTGTAAGAAGATTTTGGTGTAAAAGTAATTCTTGAATTCTTTATTGCAGGAATTTTTAATAAATATACCGGATGATTCTAAATCCTCTGGTATACTTATTAATAAAACTATTTCTACATTCTGTCTGATATTTTCTGTATAGTTTGGTTATACAGAGGAATGTAAATTCACTCATTCATGAAATAAACCGAATGACATCTAATTTTCAATCGGTTTATTTTCAAAGTATTATTTTTCCGAATCTGTTATATTTATTTAAGACTCGGGAAAAATTATATAACAATCAATCAGGAAGGCATATTTGGTAAGTTCCAACCCTCACGATAACTATGTTTGATTAACTGTTCGGCAAATTCTTTTGCATTAATCGTATTGTTTCTGCCAAGTCTTAATTCATCAGAATCGGAAATATTTGTAAATGTCATATTTGGTCCATCCCAATCGAGAACTTTATTAAGAGCTTGAAGACGGGTTGCCAAAACACCCATAACAACCATTTCGTTGAAGGGGCCTGCATCTTTAAAATCGGAAGCGGTTGGTACCCGATTTTCAGGACTTTCTTTGCAAGCTCTAATCCAATCGAGTTCATGCCCGTCAATGCGCCGTTCCGTTTGTGGAACATTTGGAACTCTGCCGGAAAGTAGAATTGGATCGGTTCCATACTCACCACAAACAAGTGAGTCTTTAGATCCATGAAAAATAACGCCCGAATTCTGAATTCTATCAATGGGCCAGTTTCCCGGAAGTTTTGGTTTAATACCACCATCAGTCCATGTTACATTTACTTCAGGCAAATTAATTTTAATATTTGCCGGTTTTTCGCGTGCAGGAAAAGTTAGATGAACGACTTCAGCATTTGGAGCACCGTCAGGTGTAAAAGGTGTAGAGCTGCCAACTACTTTTGTTGGATACCCAAGTTTCATTGCTGTAAAAGCAGGGTGCATCACATGGCATGCCATATCACCAAGTGCTCCTGTTCCAAAGTCCCACCAGCCGCGCCATACCCAGGGGTGATATGCCGAATTGTAAGGACGAAACTTCGCCGGTCCGATAAACAAATCCCAATTCAGGCCATCCGGTATTTGCATAACTTCTGTAGGTGCCGATAAGCCTTGTGGCCAAATCGGGCGGTTGGTATAAGCTTCTATTTCCTTCACTTCACCAATTTCTCCATTCCAAATCCATTCGCATATCAGTTTAACTCCTTCTGCAGAAGATCCCTGGTTCCCCATTTGAGTAGCAACTTTGTGTTTCGCTGCAAGTTTTGTCAACAACCGCGATTCATAAACACTATGGGTTAATGGTTTTTGTGTGTAAGCATGTTTGCCCATAGTTATAGCAGTTGCTGTAATGATGGCATGGTTATGATCTGAAGTAGCACACATAACTGCATCAATGGAGTTACCCATCTCATCAAACATTTTGCGCCAATCATAATACTTTGAGGCTTTGGGGTATGTTTCAAAAACTTTCGGGACATTTATTCTACTTCCCGTTGACCAGTCAACATCGCAAAGCGCAACTATGTTTTCTCCTTCCATTCGTGAAAGGTTACCTTTTCCCATTCCTCCAATGCCAATGCCGGCAATATTGAGTTTATCACTGGGTGCCTTGTGTCCAAGTCCTGCAATGGTATTCGAAGGAACAATGGTGAATCCGGCAGCAGCTGTTGCTGTTGTTGCCAGAAAACTTCTTCTTGTAAATTGAATCCTGTTTTTCATTCTTTGAAAAGTTTTAGTGATTTAGATTTCCACCGAAAATAGCTTTTATTGTTTGCTCAATGGAATTAGCAATTTACATTCAATAACATTCATTTGAAAATTAATTCTTTACATTTTCACATGGAATATTTACCTGGAATTGTTTTAAGCAAAAATTACCATACGCCAATTCTTATCATATGTTAACTATAATTAAAATATTATAATAGGTAAAATAAAATAATGTTTTGATTGTTATTACTCTGAAGTCATTCTTAATAAAGATGAAAATGAAAAATAAATTCTTTTTAATGATTTTTGCAATTGGATTGGGATCGGTTGCATGTTCAAATCAGTTAACCGATACAAGCAATCTTTATATACCAACTCCATCTGATGAGACAGCCACAGCCACCATCGGGGAACTAACACAGGGACGGTCATTGTATATTGAAAATTGCCAAAATTGTCACGGTTTATATACACCTGAAAGTTTCAGCAGCAGCAGATGGAAATCGATAATGATGCAAATGGCTCCAAAAACCAGGATGTCTGCTGATGAAGTGAGCCTGGTTACCAAATACGTTTCTAAAGGTAAATAGCAATACTTAAGAGTAACCCATTTCAACAGATTTACCTTTTATAGTAAATGTTTCCTTTACTGGTAAATAAGTAAAGTTTTGAAATTAAATCATCTAATACCTATTTCCCCACCACTTTTTTAATCTTTCAAGTATTTTTATTTCGGTTGCGTTATTTTGCGGATGATAAATCCGCTCTTTTTTAATTTTTTCAGGAAGGTAATCCTGTTCTGCAAAATTGCCTTCAAAAGCATGAGAATATTTATAGTTTTTACCGTACCCAATTTCTTTCATCAACTTGGTTGGTGCGTTGCGAATGTGCAGCGGAACCGGCAAATCTCCTGTTTGTTTTACCAGGGCTATCGCAGCATCAATAGCCTCATATGCGGAGTTGCTTTTTGGTGAAGTTGCGAGGTAAATCACACATTCCGAAAGAATTATCCGCGCTTCAGGATTACCGATTTTATGCACTGCATCAAATGTGCTTTGTGCCAGTAATAATGCGTTTGGGTTGGCCAGGCCAACATCTTCTGCCGATAAAATCAGTAAACGGCGGGCTATAAATTTTATATCCTCGCCACCTTCAATCATCCGCGCCAGCCAGTAAACCGCAGCATCCGGGTCGCTGCCGCGGATACTTTTTATAAATGCCGAAATAATATCGTAATGCATTTCGCCTTGTTTGTCATAAATGGCGAGGTTGTTTTGCAGCCGGTCGAGTACTTTTTTATTTGTAATTTCAATTTCGTCATCTTCATCGGCAAGCACAACTAATTCCAGAACATTAAGCAATTTACGCGCATCGCCGCCCGAAAAACGCAACATTGCCTGATCTTCAGTAATCGTTATTTTTTTGTTTTTCAGTTCAATGTCTTTTGTTAGTGCCGAATCAATAAGTCTTAACAAACCTGCTTTATCAAGTGGTTCGAGAATATATACCGAGCATCGCGAAAGGAGAGGAGAGATAACTTCAAATGACGGGTTTTCAGTTGTTGCGCCAATCAAAGTAATTGTGCCATCTTCAACTGCACCCAATAGCGAATCCTGTTGTGATTTGCTAAACCGGTGGATTTCGTCGATAAAAAGTATGGGGTTGGGCTTGCTGAAAAATTGTTGTTTTTTTGCTTTGTCGATTACTTCGCGAATGTCTTTAACGCCCGAATTGATTGCACTCAAAACATGAAACGGCCTCTCCAAAGTATTCGCAATGATTTTGGCAAGCGTCGTTTTCCCAACTCCGGGTGGTCCCCACAAAATGATGGATGAAATATTTCCTGATTCAATCATTTTGCGCAAAACGGCATTTTTACCTACCAGGTGTTCCTGCCCGATATAATCGTCTAAAGTCTTGGGGCGAAGTCGTTCTGCCAGTGGTTGGTTGCTCATATTTTACTTTGAATGATTTTAAAAATTAGCTCAAAAGAACAAATTTACTTTTTTGAATCAGGCACAAGGTAAAAAATACCAAAAAATAAACACCGGGCCAATTCGCGCATTCACATTTTCCGTTTTAAATTATCGTGCATTGCAGACGCTGTCAGGTCTTTGCATGACGCTGACAGGTCTTCTGGAAAAATAATATGAAATGAACGATTAACCGGGAGAAAAACGCAATTGCATCGAAGAAAGTCGTATTTGCTGGAGAGAAATTGACATTAAATCAAAGAAATTGGCATTTCGTTTAAAGAAATTGACATTCGTATCAAAGAAATTGGCATTTCGTTTAAAGAAATTGACATTCGTATCAAAGAAATTGGCATTTAGGTTAAAGAAATTGGCATTCGTATCAAAGAAATTGGTATTTAGGTTAAAGAAATTGGCATCTGGGTTAGAGAAATTGGCATCTTGGTTAAGGAAATTGGCATCTGGGTTAAAGAAATGCGATAATAATGTT
>CAWDAW010000035.1:0-112425 GCA_963800345.1 uncultured Prolixibacteraceae bacterium
GGGGTTTGTTTAAAAGTTTTCTGCCATCGAAAATTACCAGCATAGAATCATGCATCCCTGTTTTATTTGAGACCAATTCACCTTTTGAATTGGTTCCTATAAATTTCAATCGTTTTGGCAGGAACCTGATATCGGTGGCATTTGGAAGTATATGAACGTGAAACAAACGAGTACTTGTACTTACCGGGAGCAGGCAAACGCAAAGTTTGCCCTGTCTGGCCTGTTCGATGGCCTTAATTACAAAAGCATCTTTCAGTTTTTGTGAGTAAGGCGGGTTGATGAAGCTCCGGTCATTCCAGGTAATTTTGAGTCCGTCCCAGAGTTCAATATTGTGTTGATATGGGCATGGATCGAAATTGAAGTTAAACTCGTTGTTAAGAGTTTGATAAAATTCGGGCGGTGTTTGCCAATCATCTTTGTGGTTTAAATTTCGGTTTTTCATGTTATGTTTTTGATATTAAAAGTTAAAGAAGTTTTAAAAAACCAAGTCCTGTATTAAATACAGAACCCGGTTTAAAAGAACGAAAAAGCAAATCTTATTTAATGGATGCTGAGAAATGGCCGAGCCAGAAAATATCAACTGGATCAATCTTTTCTTTTTTAGAAACTATCTGAACGACGGAATAATTTTGTTGATGGTCAATTGTTCCAAGTTCATAACTTCGATAACCACGTTTTTCATCATAGTCACATTGTTGTTTGATTTGATCGGCAGTTTTCCGATTGGTGGTAATTGTAAAATACTTTTTCATAGTTTTTGGTATTAAATTTTATGTTCTGTAAAGTTTACTACTTGAAATTGGTTGTAGTACCGGTTTAAAATTTCCATTTCTCCCAATAGTTTGTATTGAAAAACGAAATAGTCATCAGAAACGAAAATAACCTGAGAAATATGTTTCCACATGTCTTTTCCATACTCGCAGGCAAATTCATAATCGATTAAAACGAAGTGACCGGCTGAATTATATTTAGTGATGTAAAGGTGGCTTTTTTCAGTGGCGCCAATAGTTTGAAACTGGCAGCCGTGTTCAAATAATTTTCTTGTTAGAATTTTCATGTTGTTTGACATTTTGGTTTTTAAAAGTGATTTCGTCTGTTTTATAGATTTTGGTATAGTTTGAATTAAAAGTGACGTATCCCTGGAAGGGAGTTTTCACGTCCATATATAATTTCACGCACAAAATAAACCTGTCACGGTTTTGGGGAATTGCAATATTTTCGATAAGGTAACAATCTCCATGTGGCATATTATCAAGGAATTGCCAAATTTTCTCTTTATAATTTTTGTATTTATTTTCCATATTATTGAAATAATCGTGTTTTAATTGATCTGAAACAAGGTTACGACATACGACAAAATGTAAATCGCATTAAATCAGTCAAATAGAAAAAAATCGGGCGAAAAAAATAAAATGTCGTAACCTGTCGTAACCCTGTCGTAACCTTATAAAAACAGCAAGGGTACGACAAACTTATTGCGGCTGGCGCGGTTTGTAGCGATGTCGTAGGTGTCGTAACCCAATAATGAGATTTTGTTTTTTCTTTGATAGGTTTATATATATTTTTATCAGAGATAAATATATAATACATGTGTATCAAGTAGATACGTTTTAAAACAAGGGTACGACAAATGGATTTTAGAAATAGATTTCGCATAATATGGACTTTTGAATAATAAACATGGTTACGACATACGACATTAAAGCATCTGGACGTAATAGCAGTATCTTGTACCTTCAGGTTTGCGGACGCTTTTTTTTTCGAAATTAAGGTTGGTCAGGGCTAATCCGATTTCAACTTCAGATATTCTGTGGAGATCTTCTCTGCGGATTTTTTTGTTTACGTTCAGGAACTGGAATATTTCTTTGGGTTGCATCCATGCACCATCACCGTTAGTAGGAATATCGAAATAGGTTTTGATGTATTGTGCGCTGGGCGTTTCTTTCAGGTAATCGCTGGTTGTGTTCTTTAAATTCAGCCCAATCCACGGAATCCCATTTATAATTAAAATCCTGGCTGATTAGCAGAACTGCTTCGGCCCAAATCTGGTCGATATCCACTTTAATGCTGTAATCGCGGTTAATTGTTTCGAGCTCGAGTATAAGCCATCGGCGGTAACTCATGTTTGGTGTCAGGAACCCGCCTTTTTCGGGTGTGCGGTTGGAAGTAAAGCAGGCGCTGCCGATTCTTTTTTTGCGTATTGGTTGTGGTTCCCGGGGAAGATAAACGTCGATTTCGTCAGCGCTGAGCGCCTTTTTAAATTCATCTTCGTTTTTGCGGTTGATTCCATACAGCTCGTCAAAGTACACAAGGAAAAAGCGGGCAAAAGATTCCTGCAGGTTGAATTTGCCGTTTTCGCTTGGGTCCGCAATCATATTGCGTAAGGGTTTCGGAACAATGAAATTAAAGAAAAAGCTTTTCCCGATTCCTTCTTCCGCATGGACCAAACCCATTGCCACATCATTGGGATGCAATCCCAGGGCGCATGCTGCAGTGGCAACAAACCATTTCTTCATATACATATAAAGGCGGTTTTGGTAGAAGCCTTGTTTTTTGCCTGCAAACTCCCGCATAGTAAGATGGCTCATGAGCAGGTCAATGTGGCTTACGCCTTTGTATTTTCCTTCGAGGCTATTAAAATACTCGGCAATTGGATTATAGGAATCTACCTGGTTTGGGCTGTGAAGTATTTTGCGGAGGACTGTATCGGAAACGTTAATTTCTTCCTCAAGTAAATGCAGGCTGATGTCGTTAAAGGTAACAGGACTGCCGTATAATTTGGTTTTGGAACGGATAATGGATTTGTTGGGATCGAATTGATTGACTTTGATTTCATAATGTTCTTTCAGGAATTGTTTTACTTCAGCAACCTTGTTTAAAGTAGCTGCGGATTTCGAAAAGTTAAGGTCTGTAAATTTCATTGATTGATTTTAAAAGCTGTTGTTTTTCATAATTCCTTCATAAAGAGCGTGCTCCTTTTTAAGGTCGAGAATCATCGATACGTTTTTAAGTTCCAGTGGAAGCTTAAAATTCCGAATTAGGAACGAACCATACTGACCAAAAAAAGCTGCAGTAAGCACTGCTATATCCTGAACAGAAGTAAGTGGCCGGTTTAGGATTGTAACGGAAAAAGAGATTGCAACGCCTGTAATTACATGTGTTTTGCCAGTTTTATTACTTACTGAATGCACATGGTCCACCGATGTAATTAGCTGTTCAAACGGGAATTTGATATTCATCATCAGTTCCAGGGCTGCGCTGGTGATGTAAGTTAACTTCATGGCCCGGAAATGTTCGCCTGTGAATGCAGGCAAAGCATTAAAGACAATTTGGCTTTCCAGCCGGAAAATTCTTTTGTTCTGTTCGGCTGCGATATTTTCAAGTTCTTCGAAAGTCATTTTGATAAATTATTAGATTTTATAGATTCTTAAAGTCATTCTCCAGGCGACGTACTGCATAATGAATTGAATCAAAAGCAATTTCGCGAGCTAAATTAAATTCATCGTCATTTTCACGTTTCTTCATTTTTTCAAGCTGTGATATTTTAATTTTCATATGGTGTATCGATTCCCGGATATACTGTGCCTGTTCGTACGTTTCTATTTTCATGATTTTAGAAAATTGGTTGTTCAAATTGTTTTGTATTGAAGTCAAAAAACTGGGTTAAATCATCATTGTGTTTGGAATAAATGCTACCGATTTTACCGTCACGGTTTTTGGCGATTTCGAACATCATGACGTTAAGCATTGAGTTTCCGTTTTCATCCATTGCATCCGGTTCGTAGTAAGCTGGCCGCCATGGGAAGATTACCATGTCTGCATCCTGCTCGATGGCTCCGGATTCTCTGAGATCGGCCAGGCGTGGAGTTTTATCCTCCCTGGTTTCGATGCAGCGGTTTAACTGCGCCAAAAGAATGATAGGTACTCCTGCGGCTTTTGCAGCCTTTTTAAGCCCTCTTGAAATCTCAGCCACTTCGCGTTCGCGGTTCTTGTTTCCGTAACTCTGTGGTGTTTCCACCAACTGCAGGTAGTCGATAACAACGAGGTCGCATTGGTTTTTTCTCACTTTTGTTCTGATAACTGAGCTGATATGACGTACATCCACCCCGGGAGAATCATCGATAAAAATAGGGAGCTGGCGAAGCTCTTTGTCGGCTTTGTTATATGCGGACCAATCTCCGGGAGTCATGGTTCCTCTTTCGAAGTTGTATCTCACGATTCCACCATAACTTAAAAGCAGGCGTTTTGAGAGTTTGATATTTTCCATTTCAAGGGAAAATATGCAAACATTTTTTCCTTTAAGCGCAGCGGATTTTGTGAACAGGTTTACTGCCACGGCAGTTTTCCCCATACTGGGGCGGGCTGCAACGATGATTAATTCACCGGCTTGCCATCCGTTGTTGAGTTCGTTCATATCGGCAAGGCCGGTGTTTACACCCTGTATTTCTCCGGACTGGGCTTTTGCCTGTCGTGCATCTAAATCTGTACGTGTTTCATCAAGGATGGATGAAATATGTTTCATTCCTGATTTACCGGCCAGCAAATCATCTATTGCCTGCGTTGCATTATTGTATTCCGTTTCCAGTTCATCGATATTATCATCGTATGCTTTGCTGATAAGTGCGGTACAGCGGCGGATAACTTCGCGGGAAAAGTATTTTTCAGCGATTACCCTTGCATGTTGCTCGATGTGAGCTGCGGATGCAACCCTGCGGGTAAGTGCTGTAATGTTTGCAGGACCACCGACTTTCTCAAGGTTATTTTCATCTTTTAGTTTTACTGATACAGTAATAATGTCGATGTTTTTTCCTGCGTCTGACAGTTCCTGAATGGTGCGGAAAATAATCCGGTGTTCATCTTTATAAAAGCATTCTTCAGTAAGGATTCCTGAAACTTTATAGATTTCGTTTTCACCGAGCATCAGTGCTCCCAGAACTGCTTCTTCCACTTCAATGGCCTGTGGTGGTATTTTGCCATAAATAATGGCATCGACATTCACCGGTGTAATTTCCGGTCTTGTTTTTCTTGGTTGATTCATAATAAAAGAATGTTTTAATTGGCCAGACCTTCGAGTGGATCGGCATGTTGATGTTTATATTTTGCCGGAAGCTTAAACAACTTTGGAGTTCCGTCCGATTTTGTTTTTGATTTTTTATCTTCCTTTTCAATGACTTTATAAAATGCTTTTTCGAGGCGGCTCATGGAGTATTCGAGATAAGAGATTGCGATTTTCGGATCATCGCCTGAAATATCGAGCATCCGTTTCAGGCCGATAAGTTCTGCCCGGGAACGCATATGAATACCATGTTGTTCTATGAGGTATTCTTTCCATAAATTCCATGTTTCGCGGAAAGCCTGGTCATCAAAAAGTTTGCTTTTCACTTCCACGGATTTTACCGGAGTAATGAATTTATCCATTTCGTTCAGTGATATCCGGAGTTTTCTCCATGCCTTATTTAGGTTGGCGACTTTTTGATGGATTTTGACACTTTTCGGAAGCAGTTCATTGAGTTCTTCCAGTTCCTGTTTAACAGAACTGAAATTATTTTCAAGGGATTCCCAGGTTTGTTTCATGCCTGTTTAAATTTTATTACCCATGTCCATGGGTTTTCGTAATACGATTCAATACCATAAATTGAGATCCATTTAGAAAAGAAGCCTTCCCGGAAGTTGCTTTGGCCGGTTTCGCTAAAGCCATAAATTTTAGCTACACCGCAACCTTCTTGTTTTGCATCTTCTTCAGAAATGGATTGAATTCTCTGTGCTTTGATATCGGTTATTTCGAGCCAAATGCGGGCAGCGGTTTTAGGCATGTGGATGGATGGTTTCCATAATCCCGCGTTTCTTTTTTCAGCCAGAACATCTTTGGTGTAATCTGCTTTGTAAGCAATTTCACCTATGGCCGGTGCCCATGTTTCTTTCACCCACAATAAATCCCCTACTTTTCCATAAGGACAAATGATTCGGCGAAACATTAACTGACGGTTTTTCGAATCTGGCAACCCAATCGTCATTTTCAAAAAAGATTTCTTTGGCCGGTTCCACAAACTTTGAAAGAGGGGATTTAAACGCTCTTGTGGTTTGTGTTTTTTCTCCGGATAAAATGGCCTTCACCATTTGAGTATCGAAAAGCATAGGGTAATCATTTTTACCGGCATCAGCTGTAGTTATGCCCTTTCCAATTTCGTTGTGATTAATTTCTTTGGTTGCGCTCATAGATTTACCTGTGTTTTTAGGGAACTAACCATTTTTTCATCTTTCATAAACAAGCTGTTGAAATAATGCCTGGGATTATGATCCAGCTTGGCAAGACAGCAGTTTTTGTATTTTTTTCCTGAGCCGCATTCGCAGGTACTGTTGCGTTCCGGGAGTGCCATTCTCCGGATTGGTTTTGTAAGCATAAAATGCTTGTAGTGTTGTTTACAGTAAAAGCGGTACCCGATTTTGAATTTTGCTATTTTTTCGCAAACTGTACAGATTAACACTTTATCGGATTTGTTGATCCGGTAGAACCGGCCATTACCTTTCATAATATTTCCGGCTTCGGGTTCTGTGCTGGCTTCTGTGGTAGTGAATTCTTTAGGAAGAATTTTAACATCAAGGTTGTGAGTGATCCACCATCTGTTTTTTTCTGCGGTTTCACGGGTAGTGAGAACGCGAATTTCTTCATCGTTTAAAGCAATAACTTTTTTCATAAACGGATTTTAAATTTATTAATTAGATAATTCTGTGTCAATTAATTGGGATAATTGAGTGTGATACGATTTGTATTTTGAAGGGATTAAGACATGGAGTGACGAATGTTTTCTAAGGAGATATTCTTTCATGGTTTCGGCATCTTTAATTGTTGAAATTGCATATTTGAGGTTTCTGATTTCCTGGCTGGCAAAAGATGTTGAAACATGGCTTTTATTGTGGGTAAGGAGCCAGTCGCGTTGTTTGACTATTTTGTTCAACAGAATTTTGCTGTCATTCAGGAAATCGGAATCTTTCATGTTAAAAAATTAAAGACTCGATTAACTCAGGCGTCCTTTTAAGATATTCAATTGTCGTGACTTTAATCCATGAGCCTTCGCCGTCACAATGGTGGCATTGAATTATGTCATGATTGTGCATTTCATGCAGGTTTCCGTCTTTTAATTTGCCGGTTCCCCTGCATTTTTCGCATAGTTCAACCTCCTTAAATTTCCTGTTATTCATATTGGTTTTTTAAAAATGAGTGAAAAAAAACCCACCGTCCTTTTGACGGTGGGGTGCTTCACCTGCATCGGTGATTATTCAATTTAAAAAGAAACTACTTATTTAGATATGGGTTGAATATGTTTAAAATAGAGTTCCACCGTCTGGGACTGCGACTCCAGTTCGGAAACGTTGAAAACAACAGAACCACTACTTTTTACTGGCATGATTTTCCCTTCCCTCACCCACCGGTCTATCCGACGCCGGCTATATCTTCGGTAACTTTCTGCCTTGGAAATTTGTGATTTGTCAACACCCATTTCGCGAAGGGCATTTTTAGCCCCCATTTCGGCTGCCGTGGTAAGCATTTGCCTCAATTGAAATTCATGAATTTCTAACATGGTTTGATCATTGATTTTTTGAAATCTGTTTATGTATTTATCTTCTGTTCTGATTTAAAGGTTTGATTTTCGATTTAATCGGTTAACCAATTTTTTGAAGTTCTTTCCTGTTACGTTCAATCATTCCCAAAACTTTGTTTCTTGTTTCATCTTCCAGCTTAGCAAATTCCAAAGCCATAGAAATAATTCTTGGGTCGCCTTTTACTTTTCCAGTAATGACATTCGATGTCCACATCCATGAAACGCCCATTTCATCTGCTATTTGCTGTATTGCTCCTCGGGGCAAACGCTTTCTCAGTTCCATGTTGCCAGTTTGTTTTAAGTCTCTTTCCTCTATTTTCATACCTTTGTTTGAAATTGTTTTGTTTTGTTTCAGCATATTATTATATTTGCATTTTTATTAAATTATTTAGCAAATTAAACACAATTATTTGCAATAAAACATTAATGTTTATTGCTATATATCAATATTATTATCATTAGTTTTTAATATACTGGTAATGAAAGGGGAAGAGGTAAAAAAAATTTTGGAAGATGATGGGCATCAACTTGCGGAAGTTGCAGAAAAATTAAATATATCCCCGCAAAATTTCAACAACTGGCTTGGTGTTCAGGATATTAAGACGGGTATTCTCGAAAAAATTGCCCAGGCTATAGATAGAAATATTTACTATTTTATTGATAAACAGACATTAAAAACCCAGGAAAGGGATGAATTCCCCGAAGGAGCAATCCGGTATTATGACCTGGATGCTTCAGCAGGGCATGTTGAAATGTTTGACCCCGGAAATGGAATAAAATTCAAAAAAATAATTATACCAGGTTACGGTGATTGTGACTTTGCCCTTAACGTTTGGGGTGAAAGCATGAATCCTGTCCTGTGCAATGGTGAAATTATTCTTTGCAAAGAATGGAAAGAAAGTTTTATTGAGTTTGGGTACATCTACTTAATTGTTACTTCCGAAAATCACCGGATGATTAAATACATTCAACCCGGAAGTGACGACAGCAAAATAAGCTGCGTTAGCGAAAATCCATTTTACAAGACTTTTGAAATTGACAAAACAGATATACTGAAACTATTTGTTGTTAAGGGGCATATCAACAGAAGAGCAATTTAAATTAATAAAGTCAATTACTTTCCGGTTGGATTCATCAATAATCGAATAGTCATATTTGATGTACATGTCTGTAACTTTATTGTCTGTATCCTCATGGCCTAGACAAAGCGCAACATCATCCTTATTAATCCGGCATTCATTCCTGGCAATCGTAGCCCAGGTATGACGTGCCCATTTGGTTGTTACTTTCTTCCTTATGCCTATATTTGGAAATATACCCGTAATATTATGATGTTTTTCTCCATGCAAATAATTATTTACTGTACGTATAAAACTTTCGTGCAACTTAAATCTTTCAGAAATTTCCAGCAATAGTTCTTTCCCTTTATATCTTTCAATTATTTCATTTGCTTCCTTTTCAATCTTAATTGAGTATTCTTTGCCTGTTTTAAAACGATCATAATACACCCTTCTTTTTTTGTTGGGTTTAGCTAAATAGTATAAATCTTTTGTTTCAATTCCAATCAGATAAATCATTAACAAAAACATATCCTTAGCCAATTGTTCCCCTTCATTTTCCGGTTTATATTCAATAAACATTTTCAACTCCTCAATAGAAAGATAGTGCTCCCTTGTTTTTAATTTGGGTTTGGGTAATTGGTATTTTTTAAATGGATAATGCGGTATTGCAATGGCTCCGGAATTTTCATCATTATAATTATCCCGAGCTTTATTAAATAAAGCGCGAAACATTCTCATGTAATTATTAATCCCATTCTTAACCCCTTTTTTTCTTAAATCACTTTCAAAGCGCAAAAGAAATGGAACATTTATATCTGTAAATTTCAATTTTTCTCCTGAAAATGTTTTTAAGATTGACACAAATGAGGTCATATTTCGTTTATGACTTTTTGAGTTCATATTTTCAAGATAAGCTTCAGCAAACTCAAAAAAATCAATCATTTTAATTTCGGTTGTACCAGAATTCATAATGGCTTTTATTTCTTTTACAGTCATTCTTTCCTTCCGATCACCCAATTGAATATCTAACAGTCTAAACTCCTTAAGTTTATCAGTAATTCTATAGTTGATAAAATCTTTATTCTTCCCATATCTTGCAATACCTTCTCTTTCATCAAAATCAGAAGGAATAATATATAAATCAGTCGATATATAGTCCGCTTTACGGTCATGTGTAATTCTTATCTTAATATTGGAAGTCCCATCATCTTTTAAATGAATATTTCCCTTGAGAAGAACAGCTTTAAATGTTGACATAAACACAGTTTTTTTGGGGCGTTTTTATTCCTTTTTTACCCCTTATTTATAAACTATTTATAAACATATAGGGTATAAATGTACAAAAAAGACTGTTCATATGCAAAAACAAAAAAGGGTTTCATTTTCTGAAACCCTTTCTATTTGCAGGCTTTAGAGCCTTTTTCCTCTTGAGCGGGAAATGGGATTCGAACCCACGACCCTCAGCTTGGGAAGCTGATGCTCTACCCCTGAGCTACTCCCGCAATTTGTGCCGCAAATATAATGATTTACTTTATTTGCAAATGCACGTTTAAACATTTAAAATATCATTCCATCCTTTAGTTTTAAATGAAGTGTAAAACATTCCGGCAACTCTTCAGGAATATGCGTTACAAAAATCATTGCACAGTTTGATTCTGCTGCAATGTGGTTTATAAGGTCTTTTAGCATATGAATATGTTCAGAATCCAATCCCTGAAAAGGTTCATCCAATATCATCAATGGCGGACTTTTTACAAGTGTGCGAATAAAAAGCACCATTCTTTGTGCAGAAGTGGAAATTTCTCCAAACAAACGGTTACTTATTTTATTATAATTCAGGCCTTTCAACCACCGCAGGGCAACATCACGCTGGTAACCTGTGGGCTTTTTGAATGAACTTTCGGATTCACTAAAACCTGAACAAATAACCTCGGTTACCGTCTGGTTATGAGGCAAATACTGGTGCAATTCAGGTGAAACAAAGCCTATTCCGGATTTAATATCCCAAATTGATTCGCCCGTTCCTTTTTGTTTTCCAAACAAGCGGATATCACAACCGTAAGCTTTTGGATTATCGCCAAAAATGAGATTTAATAAACTTGTTTTCCCAGAACCGTTTGGCCCGGAAAGTGACCAGCGCTCGCCAACATTTACTTGCCATTTTATTTTATCCAGAATAACCCTTTCTCCATATTGTAAAGAAACATTATTCAAATAAATTAACTCTGAAAAAGTTGAGTTGGTCCAACGTAGTGCATCGAATTTAAATATCCAATGGTTTAAAATCTTTGGTAGTTACCTCATTTCTTGAACAGGTTTCTTTCACAAAACCATTTTCTAAAATCACGAACCGCTTTACAGAGGGTGGAAAATCAGCCAGTTCCAAACCTGTCATCACTATAGTTTGACCCTGTGAAATTAACGTTTCAAGCATTTGGGTTAATATGGGTCGTGCAAAACTATCCAAACCTGTGAAAGCATTATCAAGAACAAGTAAATCAGGCTTTGCTGAAAGAGCCTTTAACAACTCTAATTTTCGCTGTTCACCATTGGATAAATTGATAACAAAACTTTCAAATAATTGAACCAATTCAAATTGCTTGGCAAGATTTTCTGCTTCTGCCAGGTCTTCACATTTTTGAAATTCATCTTTTACTTTGGGCAAAAGCTCAGTATCGATTTTATTCCAACGCTGTTGTCGGTAAACTGCACCTCCATTTGACATAGATAATGAAGAATGAAACGGAACAAACCGTTTCTTTAAAAAAGCTTTGTCTTCAACAATTTCGCCCGAAACAGCCAATTCGCCCGCAATTGCTTTTGCCAGAACTGTTTTCCCGCTGCCATTAGGGCCAATTATTCCCAGAACATCTCCTTTATTTATCTGAAGATCAATATTCTGAAGCAAAATTGTTGTCCGTATTTTAACAAAAGCATTCTGCCAAATCATTTAAACTTTATTCTAAAAAAAATCTTTATAATCGATTAGTTAACATTTTTATACCTGCACAAATATGAAGTTTGCCCAACAGACTTTACCCTAAAAGTAACATTTGCTTCAACCTCAAAAGAAGTTCCGGCTTTGAAAGATTTCCATTCAGTTTCGTTCGGGAGCAGCGCGATAAGTTCACCTTCAACAACAATCATTGTTTCATGTGAAGTAGTTCCGAATTCATATTCACCTTCTTCCATAACACCTACAGTTGATTTTCCGGCAGATGTTGAATAACCCAGTGATTTTACTTTATTATCGAAATATTCGTTTACAGAAATCATTTTATCATTTTAAAAGTTCGGCCAAATATAGACTAAATTAAAAATTTTGTCAAACGGATTTATTCAACCAAAATGACTGGTTACAAGCACAAACAAAACAGTTCAACAAATGTTAGTTTTAGTATTAACATTTAAATTTTAAGCACGATGAAAAAAATAGGAATTTTGGGGTCGGGGATTGTTGCGAAAACACTGGGAGCCGGGTTGGTGAAACACGGTTATGCAGTTAAATTGGGCACAAGGGATGCAGAAAAATTAGCGGAATGGAAATCCGGAGATGGAAAAGGAGCAGAAATTGGATCATTTAATGATGCTGCTGCATTTGGTGATATTGTAATTTTGGCAGTAAATGGTGGAGCAGCCAAGTCTGCACTCGAATTGGCCGGAGCCGAAAATCTGAAAAACAAAACAATTATTGATGCGACCAATCCAATTGCGGATGCTGCACCGGATAATGGAGTTTTGAAATTCTTTACAACACTAAATGAATCGTTGATGGAACAACTGCAAAACACTTTTCAGGATGCAAATTTTGTAAAAGCTTTTAGTTGCGTGGGAAATGCTTTTATGATTGACCCAAAATTTGAAAGCAAACCAACCATGTTTATCTGTGGAAACAACGAAAATGCTAAAATCGAAGTTGCCCAGATTCTTGAAAAAATTGGCTGGGAAAGTGAGGACTTTGGGAACGTTCAATCAGCTCGTGCCATTGAGCCTTTGTGCATGCTTTGGTGTATTCCTGGATTATTGAAAAATGAATGGATGCATGCTTTTAAATTACTGAAATTATAATATCTATTTTTCAGATGTTTCGGAAAAAAGTATAAATTCAGAAATTATTTTAATTGTAGTATTATTCACGAAGTGTGTGCAAACCCATGAAAAACCAGATTTTGCTTTCATTTATTGCTTTGTTTATTCATACAACACCCTGTTTTTCGCAGGGAAACGATCTTGACAAAGGCCAAATTGATTATTTTCCTTCAAAAGAAAACCTTGAAAACCGCGAGTGGTTTCGAGATGCCCATTTCGGTATGTTTATCCACTGGGGCATTTCGAGTGTGCTGGGCAAAGAAATAGGTTGGGCACTGAGCAACCAGAATATTGATGAATACCGCCAAAATATAAATGTTTTTAATCCCCAGAAATTCGATGCAGCCGAAGTTGTAAAACTTGCCAAAGATGCAGGAATGAAATACATTACATTTACAACACGCCACCACGACAGTTTCAGCATGTTCAATACAAAATATTCTGATTGGAATATCATGAATACTCCATACGGAAAAGATGTGTTGAAACAGTTAGCTGACGAATGCCAAAAGCAGGGAATCAGGCTGTTTTGTTATTATTCGCTCACCGATTTTTACAGGGCCGATTATTGCCAGGGAAATGTGAAAAAAGCTACAGGAATTAATGGCGAATGCAACTGGGATGAATACATTCAGTTTATGAAAAACCAGCTCACCGAAATATTGACCAATTACGGACCAATTTACGGAATTTGGTTTGACGGGCACTGGGACCAGGTAAATAACCTGCCCAACAAAAAAACCGGAACTCAAAAACGTGCATGGAAATACAATGAAATTTATTCGCTCATCCACGAACTTCAACCGGGTTGTATGATAGTTAACAATCATCACTTATCAGTATTCCCGGGGGAAGATTACCAAACATTTGAACGTGATTTACCCGGAGAAAATGTAGGTGGAGGTTTTTCGGGTGATGCAATAATTTCAAAGGGTTTGCCACTTGAATCGAACGATATTATTGGAAAAAGCTGGGGTTATGTAACAGGCGATACAATCAACCGCAGCACAAAAGAATTGGTTCATTTGCTGATTAAATCAGCAGGACTTGGCGCCAATTTTCTTTTAAATATTGGGCCAACTCCCGAAGGCAAAATTCGCAAGGAACATAAAAAAAGATTGCTGGAAATGGGCGATTGGCTGAAAATCTATGGCGAAACTATATATGGAACACGAAAAAGTTTTATGAAACCAACCAATTGGGGTGTAGCTGTGGAAAAGGGTGATAAAGTCTATTTGCACATTACAAACCCTGAAATTATTGGAGAACAGATTGAAATAAAAGATTTTCCTTACCAATTGGTAGAAGCATTTCATTTTGACACAGGAAAGAAAATCACAACCAAAAAAAGTAAAAATAAATTGAATATCAATCTCGTAATTTCCAACTTAAACATGTTGGCATTTGATAATGTAATTGTTTTGAAATTCATAAAATAGCACATATTTTCTTACCACTTGAATAAAATTAAGTTGCAAAAACAAAACAAATGTTTCATTGTTTGTGATAATATCTAAATCATCAAAAATGAAAATTACTCTGGCATTCTTTATCATCCTGATTTCAATGATTGAAACTTTAGCTCAATCCGTAAATCCCAATTACAATGACTCACTTGCCAAAAAACTTGGCGCTGATGAATTTGGAATGAAAAAATATATTCTGGTAATTTTGAAAACTGGTGAAAACAAAACTGCCAGTAAAGAAGAATCGAATGAGGCTTTCAGAGGCCACATGGAAAATATGGTCAAAATGGTAAAAGAAGGCAAATTGGTTGTTGCCGGTCCGTTGGGGAAAAACGAACAAACTTACCGGGGCATTTTCATATTCAATATACCAACAATCGAAGAAGCTAGAGAACTTGTGCTGACTGACCCAGCAATAAAAGCCAACCTGCTTGCTGCTGATTTATATGAGTGGTATGGCTCAGCTGCATTGGCCGAATATTTGCCAGTTTCAGATAAAATTTGGAAAACACAACCTTAATATCTTTTCTCTCGAAACATAGGTTTTGACAACTAATTTTCCGGGCGTATGTTTCAGGTTTCTTACTGGTGCTGTTGATAATCCTAATTTTGTATATTTAAAACTTAAAAATGAAAAATGAATGTATTGATAAATAGTGCAATTTTATTTCTGTCAGTGCTCCTTAGTTTTTCAACCCAGGCACAAATCGATAGCACTAATATCGATGTAAATGATTCCAGGCAGGAATACATACTCCAGGAATTCAACAATAAAATTTCAGAAATTGAAAATCAAAGAGTTTCTGATTCAATTAAAAAAGCTGATTTGGAATCAAAGTTGAAATTGCTTTCAACATCCGACAATCTTGAAAAACAGGAATTATTAAAACAGTTGAAAGCAATAGAAGAACAAAATTATCAACGACTTGCTGAAAAAAAAGCCAGAATTGAAATTTTAAGAGAAACGGCAAAAGGTTATCCTGTAACAGGCGTTTTACACGATACTTTGTTTACAGTAAACTCAAAAGTAGGTGCATCAACTCCCAAAGAAAGAGCTGCAAGAATTTCTGCAAAAATAGCCAACCTGTACAATGACGAATTTCTGAACACTGATTCAATCCTTGTAATAAAATCTGAAAACGCTTACGACATAATTTATGGAGATATAATTATCATGAGCGTTTCTGAAAACGATGCACTATGGTATGACAAAAGTATGCCTGACCTGGCAAATGAATTTAAAGACACAATTCTCAACTCGATAATTGTAGCTAAAAAAGAAAACAGTTTTGCAAAGTTATTGTTAAGAATTGGTCTGGTGCTGTTGGTTTTAGTCATTACACGTTTATTCATCTGGCTAATCAGCAAAGGAAATGCCCGTTTGCTGTATACTATTGAAACGAAAAAAGAATACTGGTTAAAAGACCTGTCTTATAAAGACTACACATTTTTGACCAAAGAACATGAATTGCAGGTGGTTCTGTTTCTTGCTAAAATTTTACACTGGTTCGTATATGCTGTTTTGCTTTATGTTTCACTACCAATTTTATTCAGCATATTCCCTTTTTCCCGCGATTGGGCTGATGCACTTTTTCAATTGGTATGGTCGCCCCTGAAAAGTTTAATTTTTGGAGTTTGGAATTATCTGCCAAACTTGTTCAGCATAATGGTAATTTATTTCGTAATGAGGTATTTTATAAAATTCGTGCGTTACATTTTTTCCGAAATAGAAGAAAATAAATTAAAAATAGGCGGATTTCATGCTGATTGGGCTATGCCAACCTTTAGTATTGTAAAGTTCCTGCTTTATGCATTTATGTTTGTACTTATATTTCCTTTATTACCTGGTTCTGATTCAAATATTTTCAAAGGAGTTTCGGTTTTTATTGGTATTTTATTTTCATTAGGATCATCTTCCGCAATTGCCAATATGGTTGCTGGCCTGGTAATTACATATATGCGGCCATTCAAAATTGGCGACCGCATTAAAATTGCTGATGTTACCGGCGATGTTATTGAAAAAACCTTACTTGTTACAAGGATAAAAACAACAAAAAATGAAATTATTACAATTCCAAATGCTTCTGTTCTTTCAGGAAATACAACCAACTACAGTATTGAAGCCAACGAAATGGGGCTAATTATACACACAACAGTAACAATCGGATATGATGTGCCATGGAAAAAGATGCATGAAGCTCTAATTAATGCTGCACTAAGAACAGATGCAATTTTAAAGGAGCCAAAACCATTTGTGCTGCAAACCAGTCTTGAAGATTTTTACGTTGCGTACCAAATAAACGCTTATACAAGAGAAGCCAGCAGACAGGCAATTATCTATTCCAACCTGCATCAAAATATTCAGGATTGCTGCAACGAAGCAGGCATTGAAATCCTTTCGCCACATTACCGTGCAGCACGCGATGGAAATATGATTACCATTCCGGCTGAATATCTGCCAAAAGATTATAAAGTACCGGGGTTCAAAATTAAAGTTGAAAACATTACCGATTAGCGGGTAATTAATTATAGATAAAAAACGATCCTGAGCATAATAAACAGGATAATTGTTATTCAAAATTAAAATCGAATTGAGTATGCAGGAATTTATTGATAAATATTTACTAGACCCCACAGTTGGAAAAATTGTAACTGTTTTGGTCGGTATCTTCATAATTTGGGTCGTCATAAAAACTGTTCAACGCAATATACTTTCGAAAATAAAAGACAATGATAACCGATACAGGGCAAAGAAGTTCGGCGGTTTTATTGGCTTTCTGCTTACAATATTGCTGATCACAATTGTTTACAGTGACCGCCTCGGCGGATTGACAGTTGCCTTTGGCGTTGCAGGTGCAGGTATTGCTTTTGCATTACAGGAAGTTATAGCCTCATTTGCCGGCTGGCTTGCAATTATGTTTGGTGGATTTTATAAAACAAGCGACAGGGTGCAACTTGGCGGAATTATTGGCGATGTAATGGACATAGGAGTTTTGCGCACAACAATTATGGAAACAGGTAAGTGGGTTGACGGAGATTTATACAACGGGCGCATTGTACTGGTTGCCAACAGCTTTGTTTTTAAGGAACCTGTTTACAACTATTCCGGCGATTTCCCATTTCTTTGGGACGAAATAAAAATCCCTATTCAATATGGAAGCAACTACAAGAAAACCAATGAAATATTACTTCAGATTGGAAAAGAAGTCGCCGGTGAACTTTCGCAAATGTCATTGGAAAAATGGCATCTGCTTCAAAAAAAATACAGGCTTGAAGATGCCCTTACTGAGCCAATGGTTTCGCTGATTGCAAACGACAACTGGGTGGAATTTACACTTCGTTATATTGTTAATTACAAACGGAGACGAGCTACAAAAACTGAACTTTTCACAAGAATATTATCGGAGATAGAAGCAACTAACGGAGAAATCAGGTTTGCATCGGCAACTTTCCAACTCGTTGAATCGCCTGATTTCAAACTAAACATAAAGGATTAGTTGATTTTATGAATCAGAGGCAAACTTGCTGATGTATTTCATAGGTGGTGTTTTGTATTATTTGCCATAACCCAAAAGAAAGTTTAATTTTAATTGTTGTAATTTCAGACAAAAAAACAACAGTTTACAGAAATGAAAATATCGAAATTTTCAAGTTCAGTTTTTCATCTCTTCAAAGAAAAAAGCATCCCATTTATAAAAGAAAATGGTAAAATTATATCACAATTTGTTTTAACCGCCTTTTTTATGGGTATCGGTATTTGGTTTATAAAACACGAACAGACCGAATTAATGCAGGTTAAGGCAATTCTTTTCACAGCAAACTGGCAATGGGTAATTGCTGGCCTTGGTGTTACGCTGGTAATATTTTTACAGCACGGATTAATGTATAAAGCCTCTTTTGCAGCCATTAATAGCCATGTTAGTTTACCCGATACCATAATGCTTTTTTTAAAGCGGAATTTTATAAGTGTTTTTATTCCGGCCGGCGGAATTTCATCACTCGCATTTTTTACACAACCAATCGAAAAAAAAGGAATTAAGGAATCGCAAATTTACTTTGCCTCCACAATTTATGGTTTCGTAGGAATTCTTTCGGTAATTATAATTGCCGTGCCCGCTTTTTTTTACGCATTTTTAAAGGGTAAAACAGGTTTGGGTGAATGGATTGCTTTGGGTGCCGTTGTTCTTTTGGTGTACTTCCTTTTTTTATTGTACAAGTCAATAATTAAAAAAGGAATATTTTATAAATGGATAATAAAATTAGTTCCCAAATCCATGGTTTTTATGGAAGATCTACGGAATAACAAAATTGACATTAGAAAATTTTTACTTATTATCTTCTATTCATTGCTCATCGAAATTGCAGGAATTGCTCATTTATACATTGCAATGAAAGCGCTCCACTATTCATCCTCTGTTTTTGTGGCAACCATGGGATATATTGTTTCAGTTGTTTTTTTAATCATTTCTCCCTTTTTACGTGGCTTAGGTGCTATTGAAGTTTCAATGAGTTATTGTTTAATCCGTTTTGGTTTCGGCAGTGTTGAAGCTATAACCATCACGTTTCTGTACCGTTTTTTTGAATTCTGGATACCCCTTTTATCAGGTGCTTTTACCTTTCTGTTAAAAATAAGCAAACTGCTGATGCGCGTAGTTCCGGCCATACTCCTGCTTTTCCTCGGAATAATTAATATTATCTCAGTGTTGACCCCCGCCGTTGCTGAAAGATTGACAAGGGTTAAACATTTTTTACCGGTTGAGGCAATTTATGCATCAAATTATCTGGTTATGGTAGCCGGTTTGTTTTTACTTGTCACCGCTGCATTTATGCTCAAGGGTTTACGCGCTGCCTGGTGGTTTGCTCTTTTTCTGAGTATCATTTCAGTAATAGGGCATTTAACAAAAGCAATTGATTTCGAAGAGGCATTGATTGCCCTTGTTATTATTTCGATTTTGATTTCAACGAGAAAAGAATACTATGTTAAAAATAATCCGCGACTCAAGTTAATTGGTTTACAAACTTCTTTTTTGAGTGTTACTTTCATAATCCTTTATGGAATCATTGGCTTCTATTTTATTGATAAAAAGCATTTTAACTTTGATTTTAGTTTTGCACAATCCGTAATTTATACATTACAAAATTATTTTTTAGCCGGTAACAGCGATTTAGTGCCTGTTGATGGTTTTGCCCGCAATTTTTTGGCATCCATTCAAATCAGTGGCTTTTTGTCTCTGGGTTTTCTGGTTTACACTTTTATTCGTCCATATATTTTTAAATCAAATGTTTCTGAAGATGAATACAACCTGGCCAGGCAACTGGTAAAACTTAACGGTTGTTCGTACTTTGATTATTTCAAAACATATTCAGATAAAATGTTTTTCTTTTCGGCGAATAACAAGGCGTTTATTGCTTACCGTGTTTCTGGGAATTTTGCAGTTGCCCTTGAAAATCCAGTTGCAGAAAATATACAGGAAATGAAAAATTGCATCACTGAATATGACAGATTCTGTTATGAAAGCGGTTTGAAAAGCATTTATTACCGGGTGCCGGAGCTAAGTATTGATCATTATCTTTCTCTTGGTAAAAAGAAACTGCTACTTGGTCAAACAGGAATTGTTGATTTATCGAAATTTACACTGGAAGGGCAAGCCAGAAAATCGTTGCGAAATTCAATCAACAAAATAAAAGAAAAAGGACTGAAAGCAACAGTGCATTTTCCACCAATAAAAGACGGCGTTCTACAAAAAATAAAATCAGTAAACGATGAATGGCTAATTGACACAAAAAGGGATGAAATCATTTTTTCGCAGGGAATGTTTGTTTGGGATGAATTGAAAACTCAAACCATAATTACTATTGAAAATGCTGAAGAAAAGGTTGTTGCCTTCTTGAATATAATTCCTGATTTTGTAAAAGGTGAAGGAACTTACGACTTAATCAGAAAAACAAAAGATGCACCCGGCGGTGTAATGGATTATTTGTTGGTTGAACTTTTCAACTTTCTGAAATCGCAAAATTATTCAACGGTTAATTTAGGGCTTGCCCCAATGAGTGGGTTGGATGAACCACAAAATTTCCCTGAAAAGTCGATGAAGTTTGCCTATGAAAAAATCAAATCCTTCTCGCATTACAAAGGCTTGCGCGACTATAAAGAAAAGTTTTCTCCTCAATGGCAAAACGAGTATTTAATTTATACACACGATTACGATTTGCTGCAAATACCGGTTGTTTTGGCAAAAGTTATTAAACCCTGATATGTATTTCAAGAAAATACAAAGATCATAAACCTTTATAAACCTGATTAAAGTCCTGATTAAGAAGATTATGATTCATTATTTTTATAGGAAATCAAAAAAACTAAAATCATGGCTAAAATCAGCAAAACCGATGCTTTAAATTATCATCAAAAAGGCCGTCCCGGCAAAATAGAAGTTGTACCAACAAAGCCACACAACACACAATACGATTTGTCGCTTGCCTACACTCCTGGCGTTGCCGAACCTTGTCTTGAAATTCAAAAAAATCCTGAAGATGCGTACAAATACACAGCAAAAGGGAATCTGGTGGCAGTAATTTCAAATGGCACAGCCGTTCTTGGTTTGGGCGATATTGGCCCGCTTGCAGGAAAACCAGTTATGGAAGGAAAAGGTTTGCTTTTCAAGATTTTTGCCGATGTTGATGTTTTTGATATTGAAGTAAATGAAAAGGATCCGCAAAAGTTAATTGATGTTGTGAAGGCAATTGCACCAACTTTTGGCGGTATAAACCTGGAAGATATTAAAGCTCCCGAATGTTTCGAAATTGAAGAAACACTGAAAAAAGAACTGGATATTCCCGTTTTTCACGATGACCAGCATGGGACTGCAATCATTTCTGCCGCGGGATTAATAAACGCTATTGAAATCAATGGAAAAAATATAGAAGAAATTAAAGTTGTGGTAAACGGAGCAGGCGCAGCAGCAGTTTCGTGTGTACGTCTTTACATCAGCATGGGTGTAAAACCGGAAAATGTAGTTATGGTTGACAGTAAAGGCATATTGAACAAAGAGCGCACCGATTTGAATCCTGTAAAACAGCAATTTGCAACCCAACGAAAAATAAAAACACTTGAGGAAGCTTTTGTTGGTGCCGATGTTTTTCTTGGCTTGTCAGTTGGAAATGTGGTAACACAGAAAATGATAAAGTCGATGGCAAAGGACCCAATTGTGTTTGCCATGGCCAATCCCACTCCTGAAATCTCTTATGAAGACGCGGTTTCAGCTCGTGAAGACATTATTATGGCAACCGGACGAAGCGATTATCCAAATCAGATTAACAACGTGCTGGGATTTCCTTTTATTTTCAGGGGTGCTCTTGATGTACGGGCCACAACCATCAACGAAGAGATGAAAATTGCAGCATCGCAGGCGCTGGCTTCCCTTGCCAGACTGTATGTACCCGATATGGTTGCAAAAGCATACAATCAGCAAAACATTGTTTTTGGAAAAAATTATATAATCCCCAAACCACTCGACCCGCGTTTAATTACTACAATTTCGGTTGCGGTAGCCAAAGCAGCAATAAAAACAGGTGTAGCACGCAAAATCATTACCGACTGGGATGCCTATAAACAGGAACTTTCTGAACGGCTTGGCTTTGATAATCAACTGGTAGTCTCAATAAGGCAACAGGCACGTCAAAACCCAAAACGGATTTTATTTGCCGAAGCTGATAATTTTAAAATTCTAAAAGCTGCTCAGTTTGTTTATCGTGAAAATATTGCAAAACCCATTCTTCTTGGTAACGAAGATAAAATCAGGGAATTGATTAAAGAAAATCAACTCGATTTGGAAAACGTAACGATAATTGACATCCATAAAAGCATTTCAGCAGAAAAAAGGGAACATTTTGCCAATATACTTTATGAAAAAAGAAAGCGAAAGGGAATGTCGTATGAAGATGCATTTGAAAACATGTTCAAGCCCGACTACCTGGGAACAATGATGGTTGAAACAGGCGAGGCAGATGCTTTTATCTCGGGTTTTACAAGAAAATATGCCGACACAATTCGTCCGGCTCTTGAGGTAATAGGTGTAAAAGAGGAGTTCAATCACATAGCAGGTATGTATATTATCCTGTCGAAACGTGGAACGCTTTTTCTGGCAGATACAACTGTAAACATGAATCCATCATCGCAAACTCTTGCAGATACTACACTTTTAACCGCTGCAGAAGTAAAACGTTTTAATGTTGAACCAAAAATTGCGCTGCTCTCCTACTCCAACTTTGGTGGCCACAAGGGACAAGGAAGCCCCGGCACAGTGAAAGAAGCAGTTAGAATCCTTCATGAAATCCACCCCGATTTAAAAGTTGATGGCGAAATGCAGGCAAATTATGCGCTTAACGGAAAATTACGGATCAAACGCTATCCTTTTAACAAGTTGGGAGATGAAGATGCAAATACCTTGATTTTCCCGAATCTAAGTTCAGGAAACATTACTTACAAAGTTTTGCAATCACTCGGTACTGCCGAATCGATTGGACCTATTTTAATGGGTATGAAGAAACCTGTTCACATTTTGCAGCGCGACAGTTCAGTGCGCGAAATTATTAATATGGTTGCAATTGCAGTTGTGGATGCTCAGTCGCAGTACTGACACTTTTCTTATAATAGTATTTAATTCTCCATGAAAAAAGGCCGTTTGTCAGCTGACAAACGGCCTTTTTTCATTTTAAAAATATTATATCCGATTATTGTGCAGTATCAGTTGGAGTAGTTGTTGGGAAATTTGGCACCTGCGTTGGGTCAACTGCATTTTCAATTTGTTTGCTAACACGCGATCCTTCAACACCAGCCTCGCCATGTGGAATAAATGCTGTGCCAACAACCGAAAGGAATAATAATGCGCCAGCTAATCCCCAGGTAGCTTTTTCAAGAAAATCGGCCGTTTTACGAACACCCATGATTTGTCCGGTTGATTGAAAGTTACTTGCCAAACCGCCACCTTTAGAGTTTTGAACCAATACAATTAACACCAAAAGGACGCAAACAATAAATATTAAAACCGTAATTAATGTGTACATTTTTTTATGAATTAGTATTCTTTAATTTTTCAATTTCCTCAATTTGGGTTGCAAAGTAAATACTTTTTTCCGGATATTTCAAACTTAATTTTGTATATGCCGACAAAGCTTTTTCATAGTTTTTCTGTTGTAAATAAATACCTGCCAAAGTTTCAGTTATCAACTCCTCATTTTCGGCATCCGATTTCTCAATAACATCAATTCTGTTATCATTTTCAGCACCACCTTCTTCGCCCTGATTTCTTCTTATTGAACCCTGGTTTGAGTTCAAAAAATTATCTATCAACTGATTTCCCGGATTTTTTTCCGCATCCACGTCATATCCATCAAACGGATTTTCATTTTCTGCTTTTTCTGCTTTTTTTTGAATTTCAGAATTAATGAAATTAAACAACAGCTTTCGATCGGGTAAACGCACCGCCACCTTTTTTAAAACCATTTGATAATCGGGTGATTCATTTAGTTTCAAATTTTTTAGATAAAGCATCCAGCCTAAGTTGAACCAGGGATATTTTTCCGTTATTAACTTTAATTCAATTTCGGTTTCACTGTTCAGCAAATGCTGATTGTTGAGTAAATTATAAAACGATTCAGTCTGCATTTTTACCAGTTTGCTATTGTTGCATTAAAAATATCTTCGGTTAGTTTTGTAATAATCAGTTCAGATAATTCATCCTCTATGTCACTAATGGTAAGGTTGCTGTCATAATCTTCATACGCCGAAAAACTGCGTTCAAAATTCTCTTCAGGCGATTTGTTGTTTGTATATTTTAGTTTTACCGAAACAGTTAGCCTGTTTTTTGCTGCCAGGTCATCCTTTTGTATCGACATTGGCCGTACTTCGTAACCTGTAATTTGTCCTTCAAACTCTATATCCCCATCTTCTGACAGTTCGTTTAACGATGTCTGCCTACGCAGTTTTTCGCGTAATCCTTCAGTAAAGTTCTGGCTCAGTGTTGGATTTATTAATCTGGCCCTGTTCGGGAAATAATATACGCTGTATGTTTTTACCGCTGGCGAAAGATTAGCTCCTGTAAAAGAATAGGATATTTTACATGACTGAAATGTAAATACAATAGCTGTAACAAGCGCCGCAAAAATGAATATACTTACTGTTCTTTTTTTAACCTTTGACATCATATTCCTTAATTTTGCGATAGAGTGTTCGCTCCGAAATCCCCAATTCCTGTGCAGCATATTTGCGTTTACCGTTATGTTTATCGAGGGCTTTTATTATCAATTCGATTTCCTTGTCTTCCAACGAAAGGGATTCTTCAACAAATTCTTCGGTGTCCTGAATGTTTTCCTTTTCTACAGGATCAATATGGATGTGTTTTGATCCGGTTTCTTTTGAAACAAAATTGCCCGATTCAGTGTCATACAAATTTCTGAATATTTTTGCCTGATCTCTTGTTATTGGTGATTCTTTATTTTCCATAATATCGAGTACCAATTTCTTCAGTTCAGTCATATCCCGTTTCATATCAAACAAAACTTTATATAAAATCTCGCGTTCGTTTGAAAAAGAACCTTCCTCTGACTTTGAAAATATTGCAGGCAGGTTTTTTGAAGCGTCAAGCGGCAAATAATTCCTTAATATATCGGCTGTAATATCCCTCTCTTTTTCGATAATAGAAATTTGTTCGGTAATATTTTTAAGCTGGCGAACATTCCCTGGCCAACGATAATTCAGGAGTACTGATTTTGCCTGCTCATCAAGTATAATTGGAGGCATTCGGTACTTCTCCGCAAAATCACGGGCAAATTTTCTAAACAGCAAATTAATATCATCAGGCCTTTCACGTAACGGTGTTACTATAATTGGAACTGTGTTTAAACGGTAATATAGATCTTCCCTGAATTTTCCCGTTTCAATTGCTTCGGGTAAGTTTAAATTGGTGGCGGCTATAACACGAACATTTGTTTTTATCATTTTCGAAGAACCCACTTTTATAAATTCACCTGTTTCAAGCACCCTCAACAAACGTACCTGGGTCGCGAGTGGTAATTCTCCAATTTCATCGAGAAAAATAGTTCCTCCGTCGGCCTCCTGAAAATAACCTTTTCTATCGGCAAGCGCACCTGTAAATGCGCCTTTTTCGTGACCAAAAAGTTCAGAATCGATTGTTCCTTCCGGAATTGCTCCACAGTTTACTGCAATATATTTTCCATGTTTCCGGCTCGAGAACTGGTGGATTATTTGCGGGAATATTTCTTTACCGGTTCCGCTTTCCCCGGTAATTAAAACCGACAAATCGGTTGGGGCAACCTGAACCGCAATTTCAATTGCCCGGCTCAATATAGCAGAATTTCCTATTATCTCAAATCTTTGTTTTATACCCTGTACATCCATAATTTCACGGTAAATAAAGTACAAATTTACAATTTTTACGCGGTTAACTTTCCCATCGGCTATTATTAACTTTTTTTATTGAAAGATTTGATAATGTAATTGCCGGAATTCTCATCATCAAATTTCAATTTTCTATTTCTATCTTTGCCGGATGAAGTTTATAGGCATAATACCTGCACGATATCAATCCACACGTTTTCCGGGCAAACCGCTGGCTATTATTGACAATAAACCTATGATTCAGTGGGTTTATGAAAATGTAACAAAAGCAGTTAGCGAAGCGTGGGTAGCTACTGATGACGAACGAATTTTTAAAGCAGTGGAGAGTTTTGGAGGTAAAGCTGTTGAAACACTTTCATCGCACCAAAGTGGCACAGACCGATGTGCCGAAGCAGCAAGAAAAATCGCAGAAAAAACTAATTTTGATTTCGTTATTAATGTTCAGGGCGATGAACCATTTATTCACCCCAAACAAATTGAATTGTTAAAATCATGTTTTTCAACCGATACTGATATTGCTACATTAATTAAGAAGATTGAAACAACTGAAGAATTATTTAACCCCAACCGGCCAAAAGTTGTAACCGACAACCAGCAAAATGCACTGTATTTCAGCCGATCAACAGTACCGTTTGTTCGCGGATTCGAAAATGAAGAGTGGCTTTTAGAACAAACTTTTTGGGCTCATATTGGAATGTATGCATATAAAACTGATGTACTTCAAAAGATTTCCAAATTGAAACAGGGAACATTGGAAAAAGCAGAATCGCTTGAACAATTGCGCTGGCTCGAAAACGGTTTTAAAATAAAAACAGCAGTTACAGAATATCAAAGTATTGGGATTGACACACCTGAAGATTTATTACAGGCATTGCAACTTTTAAAAAATAAAATTGTCTTATAAATAAAGGCACATTATTTGCAAGTACAATAGAAAAATGAAAAATGAAAAAAATTATACTTCTAATAATTATTTTAACCATTCATATTTCAGGCTTTTCGCAAAGTCTGGCAGGAAATAGCAAAATTTGGGATAACTCTAATTCAGAAGAAAGCATTATAAATTCTGAAGTTAAAATCTATCCAAATCCCGTGAAAGGTGAATTCGTTACAGTTGAATTTAACAAACGGGAAATTAAGGAAATAAGCCTGACAAATATTACAGGCAAGGAAGTTTTTTTGAAAACATACCCCTTTTCTGAAAACAAAAAACAGGTTCAGTTGAATGACATTCCCAATGGTATTTATTTTCTGAAAATAAAAACAAGCGAGGATAAAATTGTAATTAAAAAATTGATGGTTTCAAAGAATTAAATCTGTATTGAGGTTTAAATACAAAGTAAAAAGAGCATTTAACCTTCAATATCAATCATACTTTTCTAAATTCCATTTTTTTCTCAATAATGTGTTTCATTCCTGTCTACCCAATCATCTTTTACAGGTAGTAAAGTTCGGGTTGATCCATTTTTGGACAAGGTGTAAAATCATAGCAAATTAAAATTTGTCCAATTTTGTAAATGTTGTACTTTTAAAAACTGATGACATTTACAAAAAATTGAAAATGAAATTGCAAATTAGCATATTAATTCTCTTCTTTTTCCAGTTCAATACCCATATAAACTATAAAAAAAACGATCCCTGGATTGCCACCTCACCAGCGGGAAATAGATTTGTAACAATCGACAAATCAGGCGAAACTATCCTCCCAAACGGACGGATTATTACTCCTGCCGGGAAAAGTATAGTAGTTGCTCCGCATCCGTACGGACTAACTTTAAGTCCGGATGGGAAAACAGCAATTACTGCCAATTCAGGAATCCAGCCACTCTCAATTTCAATAATCCGGAATATATTATCTGAAAATCCGGAGATTCAACAAGTTCCGCCGGGACCTGCTACCGATGAAGGCGTTTTGGCCTCTGTTTTTATGGGACTTGCAGTTTCGAATGACAACAGCGAAATTTATGTTGCCGGTGGTCAGGAGAACAAAATCTTCATTTTCGATTTGAAAACAGGAGAGAAAAAAGATTCGATTAACTGCTCTTTTGTTTCTGATAATTTGGATTATTCGCACGGCTACATAGGCGATCTTGTGCTTTCGAAAGACGGCAAAAAACTTTATGCAGTTGATCAGATCGGGTTCAGGATGATTATTGCAAATACCAAAACCAGAAAATTGGAATACAATGTTCCGGTTGGCAGATATCCTTTTGGAATTTGTCTTTCACCCGATGAAAAAAAGATATTTGTCGCCAATGTTGGCATGTTCCAATACAGCATGATTAATGGAATTACAAAAGACGATGTAATTGAAAAGGCACTAAAATTTCCGGCTTTTGCATATGGAAGCGAAGAAATGAAAATAGGAATTGAAAACGATAGTATTTCAGTACCGGGTTTGGGTGAAATGAATTCTCCCGATGCTTTTTCGGTTTTTACAGTTAGTTTGGCAAACCCTGAAAAACCCGAAGTAATTGCCAAAACCAAAACAGGAAACCTTGTGGGAGCGCTGGTTGAAGGAATTCCGGCAGTTGGTGGTTCAAGCCCAAATTCGCTGGTTGCAACTGAAGATTATGTATTTGTAACAAACGGTTCAAACGACAATATTTCAGTTATTTCAATTGAGAAGGATACAATTGTAAATACCATTTTTATCAAACCAGATGAACGGATAAAACAATTCCGTGGCGTTATCCCATTTGGATTGGCACTTTCACCTGACAATCAAAAGCTTTTTGTTGCCTGTTCAGGAATAAATGCAGTGGCAGTTGTTGATGTTAAAAAACTTGTAGTTACAGGTTTTATCCCAACCGGTTGGTTTCCTGCAAAATTAAAGGTTAGCAATGATGGTAAAAAACTGATTGTTACGAATGCCAAAGGATTTGGAAGTGGACCAAACGGAGGTTCAACTTTCCATATTACCCCCGAGGGAAGTTATATTGGCTCGTTAATGAAAGGAACTGTTCAGGTGGTTGATATTCCTACAGATGAGGAACTTAAAAAATATACTGAACAGGTAATTTCAAATAATTTCAATTTCCAACGTGCTTCTTCTGAAAAATTTGCAACCCGGAAAAATAATCCTGTCCCGCTTTACCCGGGCGAAAAACAAAGCCCCATAAAACACATTGTTTTTATTTCGAAAGAAAATCGCACATATGATGAAGTTTTCGGTCAAGTTGAAAAAGGAAATGGCGAACCTGAACTGGCACGTTATGGAAAGGGTGTAACTTTCAGTAACAGAAAAAGGACAGCCACAATTGAAAATGCTGATGTGATGGTAAACCACCTGAAACTGACAAATGATTTCGCCATTTCTGATAACTTTTATGTGGATTCGGATGTTTCTGCCGATGGCCACCGCTGGTTGGTAAACACTTATCCAAACGAATGGACGGAAACTTGCACCGCAGCCAGTTATGGAGGTAACCGCGAATTCAAATTTGACTCAAAAGCACCAGGAGTTTATGCAATGAATGGCGCTGCCGGAGCAATCTATCCTGAAGATTACAACGAAGCGGGTTCAATGTGGGATCATCTGGAGCGAAATAACATTGACTTTTACAATTTTGGATTTAGCATTATGTTTGAACCGGGAATTTATGATGAAAAGTTTAAATACGAAGGGATTCACCATTATGTAAACTACCCGTTGCCACAGCCGATTTGGGATCGCACTTCAAAACAATATCCTACCTATAACACAGCAATTCCCGACCAATTCAGGGTTGATCAGTTTAAAAAGGAATTTTCAGAAAAATGGATAAACGGACAAGATACAATGCCGGCTTTGATGACAGTGATTATACCAAACGATCATGGCGCCGATGACAGGCCGGAAGCAGGTTATCCGTTTCGTGAAAGTTATATGGCCGACAATGATCTGGCAGTTGGTAGAATTGTTGAATTTCTTTCTCACACACCATATTGGGAAAATATGTTGATTGTAATTACCGAAGACGACGCGCAAAATGGTGTTGACCATGTTGATGCACACCGCAGTATTTTAATGTTGATTTCGCCTTGGGTGAAAAAAGATTATGTAAGTCACATGCATTACAGTTTCGGCAGTATTTTTAAAACTTTCTGGAATATTCTGGAATTGCCTTATTTAAACCAGTACGATGCCGGTGCAAGTGATTTAGCCGATTTTTTTAGTGAAACACCTGATTTTACTCCCTACTCAGCAATTCCTGTTGATTCAAGGATTTTCGATCCGCAAAAAGCACTCGATCCGTTTGATGAAAATTTTGATTGGAAAGCGTTGAAAGAATCACCGGAAATGGATAACAAGGAAGATATGCTGCGCGAAAGCAAGGAAAAAGATGAGTTTCGGCTGGAAAACAGGGAAAAGGAAAAATAGAACCTAAAAATAGAAATATGAAAATTTTAATCAAAATAAGTTTTTGTGCGTGCCTGTTTGTGGTGTTTGTCATTTTATCGGGAACTGAAATTGCTGCACAAAAAAAAGCAGATCAAATCAAAGTGGGCAATCAACCTGACGGAAGCATTTTAGTACCAACAAATCAATTGCTAAAACCGGCAGGATTTCAGGTTTACTTTCCGGGACGACCGGTTGATTTGGTTTTGATAGCTGATAAAGGAATTCTCGCAGTTAAAAACAAAAACTCACTTGATCTTATCCGATTAACCGACAGAACAATTCTTCAGTCGCTTCAATTTCCAAAAAGCGGTGCATCTTTTACAGGAATTTACTATTCAGAAAGCAAAAAGAAGATTTATACAACAGATGCTGAAGATCTTATTCTTGTTGCCAGTTTCGATGATAAAAATAATTTGAGCTGGGAAACACCCATAAAATTGCCAAAACCTGAAATTGGAGGCGATCCTGTTCCCGGTGGTATTTGTTTCAATGAATCTGAAAATACAATTTTTGTTACCCTGAGCAGGAATAATTCACTTGCAGTAATAAACGTTTCTGACTCTTCTATTATTGAAATTCCTGTGGGAATCGCTCCTTATGATGTTGTTCTAAAATCAGAAACAAAAGCGTACATAACAAATTGGGGAGGGCGTCAACCCAAAGAAGGGGAATCTGTTTACAACACTTCCGGCAGCAATGTATTGGTTGATCCGGTAACAGGAATTGCGAATAATGGTTCAGTTTCAGTTATCGATCTGAAGAAAAATACACAGATAAAAAATATTAATGTTGGCTTACATCCTTCAGGAATGGTTTTCAATACCGATAAATCATTGTTATACGTGGCTTGTGCAAACAGCGATATTATTTCAGTTATTAATACTGAAACAGATGAAGTTACAGCTGAAATTTCTGTACGAATGGATGACAATATTACTTTTGGCAGTTCGCCTAATGCGTTAACCATTTCACCTGACGGAAAAGAATTATTCGTTGCAAATGGAACCGATAATGCCATTTGTGTTATCGAAACCGAAAATCCATATCATATTTCCGGATTTATTCCAACAGGTTGGTATCCGGGTTCGGTTGTTATGAATAAATCGGGAACTGTTTTGTATGTGGCAAATGTAAAGGGAGCCGGCTCAAGAAATCAGCGAACAGATAGAACAGGGTATAATTCGCACGATCATTTGGGAAGTATTTCAATAATTCCGGTTCCTAATGAGGCAGAACTGGTTAAAATGACGGAAACTGTAACAAACAACAACGCTTTCCCGGGATTATATTCCAATCAATCATCAAAAGGAAAAACTAAAGTGGCAGTTCCATATCTTCCCGATCAGACTTCGCATTTTAAACATGTTGTGTATATTATAAAAGAGAACAGAACGTACGACCAGGTTTTTGGCGATATGCCACAGGGAAACGGTGACACAAGCCTGGTTCATTTTGGATATGAGATTACGCCAAACCACCACAAACTTGCTGAAACTTTTGTTTTGATGGACAATTATTACTGCAGTGGCGTTTTGAGTGCCGATGGTCATCAATGGACAGATGAAGCTTTTGTTACAGATTATCTGGAAAAATCGTTTGGAGATTTTACACGAAGTTATCCGTATGACGGAGATGATGCACTGGCATATGCAAGTTCAGGTTTTATCTGGGACAATGTGTTGAAAAATGGTCTTACTTTCCGCAATTATGGTGAATTTGTTGATGCAGTTATAAAACCTGCAAACGCAACTTTTACCGAAATTTACAACGACTTCAAAAACGGGACAAACAAAATCTCAATCCAGGCAGAAGCAAATCTTGAACAACTGGAACCTTATTTATGTCCAACTTTCATTGGATTTCCAAACAAGGTTCCCGATGTTTATCGAGCCGCAGAATTTATAAAAGAATTGAATGAATTTGAGAAAAATGACAATTTCCCGAATTTTATAATAATGTCGCTGCCAAACAATCATACTTCGGGAACCAAACCAGGATTGCCAACTCCGCGAGCCGCAGTTGCTGACAATGATTTTGCTCTTGGTCAAATTGTTGAAGCAATATCAAACAGTAAATTCTGGAAAGAGACATGTATTTTTGTGACAGAAGACGATCCGCAGGCCGGGCTCGATCATGTTGACGGACACCGCACGGTTGGCTTGGTTATCAGCCCGTACACCAAACGAAAAGAAGTTGTTTCCACTTACTATTCGCAAATAAATATGGTGAGAACAATGGAGAATATCCTTGGAATTCAGCCAATGAACCAATTCGATCTTTCAGCAGAACCAATGTTTGATTGTTTTACAGAATCACCTGATTTTACTCCCTATAAAGTTGTAAAAAACAATATCCCGTTGGAAGAAATAAATCCTCCACTTGAAAGTTTAAACGGAAAAAAGCGATTTTGGGCAGAGAAATCGATGGAGCAGGATTTGGAAGATTATGATCGTATAAATGAAGATGATTTTAACCGAATTATCTGGCATGCCATGAAAGGATATGATCGTCCTTATCCGGTATTGTCAGAAAAACACTAATTTCAAAATTTAAAAAGAACATTATATTATTATGTCATTCAGAATAATCAAAAAATACATTCAACATGAAAAATTTATTTAGGATAGCCTTTTTACTGATACTAATAACTCAGTTATCTTCATCGTGTACAGGGCCAAAAATGGCAGGTAAAAAACAAAAAGCCCTGCATCTTTCTTCCTACGAAATGCAAACCCTTGCTGACAGCATACTACCGGTTATGATGCCCTACAACCGCTGGATTGACCCGGCTGGCCAGCAAATTTATTTTGGCGATAAAGAAAATGAAAATCATGCTTTGGATTGTGCAGTTTCGCCCGATGGAAAATGGATTGCAGTGGAAGGTCGTTATTCTGTGGTTATTATATCTTCTGAAACCAAAAAGATTGTTTATCGGGTTGTGTACAACGAAATTTTTGGCAAGGCCAATGCAATGGGTACTTATTCAGGTGTAAAATGGATTACTGAAAATGGCGAAAATACACTTTTCTTGAGTGTTTCAGGAAATGGCGGAAAATCTTATGTTGTTAAAGCCAACTGGGACAACAAAAAACTTGAAGTTTCAAAAACATACATTTTTGACGCGGTAACCCCTGCAAAAAATCCACTGGCCAACGAGCTCGTTATTTCCGAAGAAAATGGAACAACCTATTTATTTGTTGTTTTGAATGGAAACAACACACTCGAGAAAATTAATACCAACACAGGTGAAACAGTTTGGTCGGTTGCAACAGGAGTTGCGCCATTTGGGATTACTATGGCAAACGGAAAATTGTATGTTACGAATTGGGCAGGTGGTGTTCCGGAAGAAAACGACAAAAATGTGGCCGGAATTCCATGGGGAAACGCCAAAATAGATCCTGGAACAGGGGCAACCCGCGAAGGTACTGTTTCAGTTTTCAACCCTGCAGATGGTAAACTTTTAAAAGAAGTAGTGGTGGGATTGCACCCGAATGATATCATTTCAAGTCCCGATGAGAAATATGTGTATGTTGCCAATGCCAACAGTGATGCAGTTTCAGCAATAAATACAAAAACTGATGAAATAGGTGAGAATATACCCGTACGATTGGGAGAAGAACAAAATACATATTGGGGAGATTCTCCCAATGGACTTGGAATTTCAAGCGATGGAAATACATTGTATGTTGCCAACGGAATGGACAATGCCATTGCCGTTGTTAAACTTGGTAAAAAAGCTGCATCAAATACAGACACAGAAAAAAGTGCAGTTGAAGGTTTTATACCAACCGGTGCATATCCCGGTGCAGTGTGTGTGCTGAACGATAAATATATAGTTGTTCCAAATATTGAATCGGAAGGAGCCCGGATTCCGTTTGTTTCTGAAACCGATGGAAAAGTTTCTTACAACAGCCACAAACAAATGGCTTCAGTTTCAATTATACCAATACCAGATGAGACTCAACTGGCAGATTACACCAGAAAGGTTGAAAAAACAAATCAGTTATTCCGATTGGCACTTTTAAAAGATTTACCCCGTGAAAATGTAGCTCCGGTGCCGGTTCCTGTTGCGGATTGGCGAACCTTCAGTTTTTAAACATGTGGTATATATTATCAAAGAAAACCGTACTTACGATCAGATTTTAGGTGATCACCCTGACGGAGATGGAGATCCTTCACTTTGTATTTTTGGAAAGGAAATTACACCAAATACACATAAAATCTGTGACGATTTTTTACTCCTCGACAATTTTTATGTTTCGGGAAAATCATCGGCTGAAGGACACCAATGGACTGATATGGCAATTGTAACGGATTATGTTGAAAAAAATGTACGTGCCTGGTTTCGCAGTTACCCTCATGTTCAGGAAGATGCATTGGTTTATGCACCTACCGGATTTTTATGGGACAATGCGCGAAATCACGGAAAAAGTGTGCGAATTTATGGTGAAGCCTGCTCGCCTGAAATGGATAACAGTGAAACATGGGAATCGATTTATAAAAGGTTTTTGAATGGCGAAAAAACTGCCTTTACAAACACCTCCACCATTAATACCGTCCCTGAAATTTTATGCCCAACTTTTCCGGGGTATGGCACGCACAAATTCACAGATTTAATTCGTGCAAAAGCCTTTGTTGATGAATTGCATGCCTACGAAAATATGGATGGCGATCAATTGCCCGAATTGATTATAATGGCCTTACCAAACGATCATACTGCAGGAACCCGGCCCGGATTTCCTACGCCTCGCGCCATGGTTGCCGACAATGACGTGGCGTTGGGTTTAATTCTCGAAGCCCTTACAAAAAGCCGGTTCTGGAAAAATACGGCAGTTTTTATTACTGAAGACGACTCACAAGCGGGCTGGGATCACGTTTCGGCCTACCGCACAGTTGGAATGATTGCCAGCCCTTACACCAAATTCGACAAAACAAATCATACCAATTACAACCAGGTTTCGATGGTTCGCACGATGGAACAAATACTTGGTTTGCCGCCCATGAATATTATGGACGCCACCGCAATGCCAATGTTTGATTGCTTTAAGGTAAAGCCGGATTACACGCCATATACCGCAGTTCCCAATGAAATACCGCTGGACGAAATGAACAAGGAACTTTCGCAATTGAACGGAAAAGAACTTCATTATGCAAAAAAAAGCATGTTGCCTGTTTTTGATCAAATTGATTCAGGGAATGATGATTTGTTTAATCGTATAATCTGGTTTGCCATGAAAGGAAAAGAAGCTTATCCTGCGAAATTCAGCGGGAAAGATGAAGATGATGATGATGAATAAGAAAAAACGGAATAAAATAACCTTTCATTAAAATTATTGGATCAGGGGTTTAGCCGATACAATAAAAATTATTGAACCCAGCGGGTTCAAATGTTTATAGAAAGATAATCAAAAGTCATTATGCGACCCTGGCCAGGGTCGAACGGCGATTTGCTGGATCTTTCCTATAAACATGCGATGTCGCTGGCATCAAAGAACTTGTGTTTGGGTACTTTAATGTTATTTACAAAGTACCTGATTCAATAAAATTAGTATTTCAACTTTTCACAGTATTTTGTTTCTTCACTATTTATATTGTATCAGTCAGTTGAATCTGTTATTTTTGCCCTCCCAAGAAGAAAGTACTTTTTCGGTTAAAACATTAAACTAACGATGACTAAATCTGCATTAATTCTAACTTATCTCCTGATAACAGCTTCCCAAACTTTAATAGCCCAGGGATTTTTACACCGGGAAGGAAAATATATTTTTGATGGTTCAGGAAACGAAGTAATTCTACGCGGGATTGGCACCGGCAACTGGATGATTCAGGAAGGGTATATGATGCAAACTTCAGGTGTTGCCGGAAGTCAGCATGAATTCAGGGCCAAACTTGAAAGCACAATCGGAGAAGCAAAAACAGATAGTTTTTATACAGTTTGGCTGGATTCCCATTTCCGCAGAATTGATGCTGATTCGATGAAAGCATGGGGATTTAACAGTGTTCGGGTTGCCATGCACTATGTTTGGTTTACGCCGCCAATTGAAGATGAACCGGTTCCCGGAGAAATTACATGGCTGAATAAAGGATTTACAATGATTGACTCGCTACTCGACTGGTGCGGTGACAATCAAATGTACCTTATTCTTGATTTACACGGAGCGCCTGGAGGACAAGGGAAAGAAACAAATATTTCGGATTACGATCCTTCGAAACCCTCACTTTGGGAGAGTGATGCAAACAAAGAAAAAACTGTTGCACTTTGGCGCAAACTTGCAGAAAGATATAGCAACGAACCCTGGATAGGAGGTTACGATTTAATTAACGAAACAAACTGGCCTTTACCCAGCGGAAATAAACCTTTGTGGGATTTGTACAAGCAAATTACAAGTGCTGTTCGGGAAGTCGACAAAAACCACCTTATCATTTTGGAAGGAAATGGGTTTGCAAACGATTACAGCGGCTTACCGGCAATCTGGGACGATAATCTTGCCTTGAGTTTCCATAAATATTGGTCATTTAATAATACAGGTTCTCTCGATTGGATGATCAATCTTCGCAACAGCAGGAATGTACCACTCTGGTTGGGTGAATCCGGCGAAAACTCGAATGTTTGGTTTACCGAACTTATTGCACTTTGCGAAAAAAACAGGATTGGTTGGTCATGGTGGCCTGTAAAAAAACCTGGAATCAATAATCCGCTTAATGTTTCAGTAAACAGTGATTACACACAACTCATCAATTACTGGAAAGGCTCCGTAACTAATCCGGGAGTTGATGCAGCATTTTCGGCTGTTCTAAGGTTTGCTGAAAACCACCGGCTTGAAAACTGTACTTTTCAAAAAGACGTTGTTGATGCAATGATTCGACAACCAAAAACAACAGAAACAATTCCATTTAAAATCCATTTAACAGGAGAACCCATATTTGCAACAGATTATAATCTTGGAAGAAATGGATTTGCCTATTTTGATAACGACACAGCTAATTATAACAGCAGCACAGGCGAATATGTTAACTGGAATGCCGGATGGGCCTATCGTAACGATGGTGTTGACATTGAGGAATGCACAGACAAGGACTCAACAAACGGGTTTAATGTTGGATGGACAAGCGACAAAGAATGGATGGAATACACAGTTGAAGTTGATTCTGCTGCCAGTTATACATTAAATATAAGGTCTGCTTCAGGTTCGGGAGGTTCGAAAGTGCATTTGGAAGCAAACGGAAAAATTATTACTTCCACCATAAGTCTGGCAGGAACTTCGGGATGGCAAAACTGGAAAACAACTGTAACTAATGGCATTCTTCTTGAAAAAGGATCCAACAAAATCAGGTTTGTTTTTGACCAGGGGGGATCGAATCTCAATTATTTCATGTTCACTGACCCCGTTGCTTCCGACAGTATGGATTTTGAACAATTATATGCAGCAACTTCAAGCAATGGAAAACAAATTTTTCTGACATTAAATAAAACTGTAACTTCAGTTGCCTCCGATATTATTTCGGTTGATTTTTCAGTTACCATCAATAACAATCCTGTTGAAATAAGTGAAATTCAAATTGACGATCAGAATCAAAATAAATTAATAATTTCAGTTACTGAACCATTGTTTTACGGAGGTACCATCAAATTAAACTACAAGGGAAATTCTGTTCTCAGTGGAAATCAAAAACTCGAAAAGTTTTCAGATTTTACAGTCACCAACAATCTGCCTGTCCGTTATAATTTCCCGGGAAGAATCCAATCCGAAAATTTCAGTTTAAACAATGGACTTGTTAGCGAAAAATGCACCGATACAGGAGGAGGTTTAAATATGGGTTTTGCAAATCCAGGTGATTATATGGACTATCTTGTAAATGTTTCTGTGGCAAGGCATTACAATTTTAATTTCAGGGTAGCTTCACAAAATTCAACAAGCCAAATCATTATTCTCATTGGTGAAGTGAATTCTTTTACAGCAATTGACACCGTTACAATTGCAGCAACCGGAGGCTGGCAAACCTGGAAAACAGTTTCATCAACAGCTTATCTTCCCGAAGGCCGTTATACATTACGTTATTATGTTCGTTCAGGCGAATTCAACTCAAACTGGTTTGAAACAACAAATACACCTGTAACTGCTTTACAAACGCAACAGGAAATCTATAATTTTCAGATTTACCCAAATCCCGCCAGTGATTTTGTAAATATTGATTTAACCTGTTTATTCAGTTTAAAAACCCAAATCAGCATTTGCAATGTATTAGGCCAAACTGTAAAAGAATTTAAAAATGCAGAAGCTTCCATTCACCGGCTGAATGTTTCTGAACTACAACAAGGACTATATTATATAGTGTTGAAAACGGATAATAACCGAGTATTAACATCTAAGCTGATTATTCAATGAACTTGAATTCAAAATCAATTCAGAAATCAAAAAGAAACTAATTTTTAAAACTTTTCTAATGAAAACGTATTATTTTTTACTTATCCTTTCAATTGTTTTTCTTAATTCCTGCACAAAAAAAAAAGAAGATAATCAGGGGTTGTCGTTTTTACGCACTAGTGGGCAATATATGGTAAACGAACAAAACGATACCATTTTACTTCGCGGTGTCGGGCTTGGAAACTGGTTACTCCCGGAAGGATATATGTGGCACTTTGGTGAGGCTGGTGACCGTCCGCGAAAAATAGAAAAAATTGTTGAAGACCTCACTTCGCCTGAATTCAGTGAGAATTTCTGGAAGGAATTTCGTTTGAATTATATTACGGAAGCCGATATAATTAAGGTGAAGGAATTGGGTTTTAACTCCGTTCGTCCGGCTTTGAATGCGCGGGTATTTATGACCGAAGGCGACACAGCAGTTTTTATTGAAGAGAATTTTGCGCTTCTCGACAGTTTGGTTTCATGGTGCGGAAAACATGAAATTTATGTCATTCTCGACATGCATGGTGCACCTGGCGGACAAACCGGGCAAAACATTGACGACAGTCCGAACAATGAACCCGAACTTTTTATGAATCCGAAATTTGAACACCGGTTAACAAAACTTTGGTTGAAATTTGTGGAACGTTATAAAGATAATCCGGTAGTTGCCGGTTATGATTTATTAAATGAACCACTTCCTGAAAACACCGGCGCTGCTGAAAAATACAAACATCTGCTGGAACCCATGTACAAAAATTTAACCCTCGAAATCAGAAAAATTGATAAAAAACACATGATTATTCTGGAAGGATTCAATTGGTCAAACAACTGGTCGGAGTTTACAGAACCTTTCGATGATAACCTTGTTTACCAGTTCCATTATTATTGCTGGAATAATCCGGATCACCTGAATGATATAAGTTATTTTCTAAAAGAACGTGAACGTTTAAATACTCCTGTTTGGGTGGGCGAAACGGGTGAAAGAAATCCGGCCATTTATTTTGCTACTGCACAATATTTCGAAAAAAACAACATTGGCTGGTCGTTCTGGCCCTGGAAAAAAATCGACAACCGCCAGGTAATTTATTCGGTAAATGCACCCGATGGATATGATAAAATTATTGAATACAGCCGTGGTGGAGAAAAACCTTCAAAAGAACTCGCAGAAAAGGTTTTCACCCAACTACTTGAAAACGTGAAAGTGGCGAACTGTGAATATCTCGACCACATTACAAAAGCATGGTTCCGGCAGGTTCCGGCCAGAATTTATGCAGTAAATTACGGGCACGATGGAGAAGGGATTTCATACACAGTGAATGACACAACAAATGCAAAATTTTACCGGACAAACGAACCTGTGAAAACCATTTTGCTCCCGAATCAGAGCGAAGAAAGAAGAACATCAGAAATAGCAATTTTACTGAATGAGGGAGAAGGGACACTTTACACTGTTTTTGCAACCGAAGATTTTACCGGATTGATTACGATAAAAGCAAAAGCAAATCAATCCGATTCAAAATTTACAATTTCGTTAAACAAAACCATTCACGAATTTGCCTTAACAGATACATTGTGGAACGAACTTGCTATCGAAAACGGAAAATTTACTGCCGGCAGGAATACTTTAAAAACAGAAGTGAACAACGGAAATATTTTACTTCAATTTTTTGATGTTCAGAAAAAATAAAGAAATATCCTGTTAACTTAATTCCTTTCCTTTTTAATCTTGCTTGCTTGGAAACGCAGCAATATTAACTTTTGAACGAATGCAATTTGCTAATATGGATAATGAAGTGATGGTTCTATCGCAAAATGGCAGAATAAAAATGTATACTGGACAATACAGTTAATAAATACAAAAAATTAGAATTTCAGATTTCATAAGATTCTATACTTAAGTTATTCTTTAAGCAAAGCGGGTAAACTTTTTAACCATTTATAAAATACATATAGTATAATCTACTCCAACTTGAAAAATGGTTGGTTTCATTCCTGATTTTAACACTGTTTAACAACTTTAATAACTAAGATTTAAACGTTAAAATGGTAAGACATTGTTTGCGAACCCGCATTTTGTTAATTTAATGATAACGGTCTGAATTACAAATCTTTTAAAAAAAAGTTAAAAAATAATAAATAAATGTCAAAATACTTTTAATTAAAATTCTAATTTTGGGGCTTTTGTAATAAACAGAACTATGAAGAAATCAATAAAACTAATCCTTGTGGCTGTAGTTGCTGCCGGGATTTTAGGAATTGCAGGTTGTGAAAATCACCAGGAAAGATACCAGGATCCGCCGTGGCTTGGTGGGTCCAGCATTGAAACTCTTGAGGAAAGAGGGAACTATACTGCTTTTCTTGCCCTCATGGAAAAGGCCAACTACACAGAACCTATTTCCAAACAATTATTTACCCTTTTTGTACCCGATGATGCAGCATTTGACACTTATTTTAAATCAATTGGGAAAAATTCTGTAAACGACTTAACCAAAGACGAAGCAGTTCAGCTGTTTACGTTGCATGTTTTACGTAACCCAAGATCAAGATTTCAAATGGTTTACGAATGGGCGTGGGGTGAACTACAGGGTCCAAAAGGTGAATATGCATCTTTATTCCACAGAAAAGTATCACCGAGTACTTCAACTCCATATAGTGAAGTAGTTAAATATTATCCACCAGACAAGGTTGGTCAGGAATTACTGATTTACACTGGCGTAAAAAACATTCCTCTTTTTACGGAGGAATTCTTTCATGATTTTGGTGGAGCGGCAGACGGTTCGGATTATTTGTTTATGTATCCGGGTAGTACATGGAAAAAAGGCTATTCTCCTGAGTTAAAGGGAATGAACTGGCACAATGCGCAGGTGATACCTAATCCTGAAATTCCAGATGAGTTGGAAGTACGAACAGCCAGTGGCTTTATTTATTTCCTCGACAGGGTTGTTCCACCAATGCCAAGCATAGAAGAATATTTGCGCGGTCATCCTGAAAAATATAGTCTTTACTATGACTTACTCCAAAGATTTGCTCAATATACCGGCCAAAAAATTGACGAACAAAACAGAATACAGTTTAGAAAGTCTTATGAAAACCTTTTCGACCTTGCAGAAGAGAGAGGGCCTTCTACCAATACTGCAGTGCCACCACAAAATATGTGGTCTGCAATTTTGCCACCAAATGACGTGTTGCAGAATTACCTTAACAATACAGTTTTAAAATACTATTCTTCCATTGACAGTGTGCCAAGAGTTACACTTTATTATATACTACAGACACAGTTGTCGCCCAGAATGGTTTTATACTCCCATTTCGACAAAACGTATTACAATGCTTTTGGCGATGCGATGAATATTCCAAAATCAAATATCGTTTCAGGGTACATGACAAGTAACGGTCCAATATACGAATCAAAGAAAGTGCTTGAACCAAATGTATTTATATGTGTTCCCGGTATTCTATTTATTGATAAGGATTATTCTACCTTGCTATACGTACTAAACGAGGCAAATATGCTCTCAACACTTTCAAACCCTGATGCTGATGTTACTCTTTTTGCTGCAACCAACCAAAAACTTGAAGAATACGGCGTAAGGTACAATTCCACCAATTCTGTTATCGAGTTCAGAAGTCCTGCAGATGGAAAATGGAATACAATGAATAATCAGGATTTGGTATATTTTGCACAGGATCAAATTGTTAAAGGCAGATTGTTTGAATTTAATGATGAGGGTTATGTGGAAACAACATCTGGAAATTATTTACATTATGGAAATCAAACAATTTCTGGAAGTGAAAACGAATCATCTGGTGTATTGGGTAATGTTAATGCCATTGTTGAAAACGAATTAAATGGATACTTAATAAAGATTGATAATCCAATGATGTCAAGATTTGTAATGGGTCAATATCTAACCAGTGATCCTGAAGTTTCAGAGTTCGCTAAGTTATTAACAGATGCCCGACTACTTGACGTAAGATACAGAGACCCAATAACAAAAGAAATAATCCCAAATCTTAAATTTTTAGCCGGAGCCAAATTATGGACCGGGTTTATTCCAACCAACGATGCTATGGCAAAAGCCAGGGCTGAAGGTTTAATACCTGAAAAGTATCCAACTACCACTACAGGAAAAGATTCAGTTAATAATTTTATCATGTACCATTTTGTTAAAGATGATGTGGTTTTTGATGATGGGAAACTGTCAGGGACATTTAAAACCAACCAGACATATAAAAATGCAGAAGGTGTATCAACAAATGCTACTCTAAAAATATTTAATACCGATCCTAAAAATTTATCTATTCAGGATGTTTCACAGCAGATTGTTAATCTCGATCATGCAAAAGCCGATATTCTTGTACGTAAAGGGGTTTGCCATAAAATTGACACTGTTTTAAAATATTACAATTAGTTTTTAAAGTCTAACCAGAGCTAACATGAAAAAAATTATATTACTATCGGGACTACTAATATCCTTATTATCAGGCTTTAATTCAGCAAAAGGTCAATCGGCAATTATCAAGGGAAAGGTAATTGATTCAACAACCAAGGAAACGTTAATGGCTGTGAATGTGGTAGAAATTGACAAGAATGGCAGGTTTATTAGTGGTACAGTAACAGATATCAATGGAAACTACGTCTTAAAGGTTACTGACGAAAAGAATCAGGTACAGGTATCATTTATAGGTTACAAAAAACAAACTTTTTCTATCGATGGACGAACGACTATCGATGTTTCTCTGGAAACAGAATCAGTGGCAGTTGGAGACGTGGTGGTTACCGGTGCAAAAATGGGTAACGATGGTATGACAAGCGTTCGTGACAGGGCAACTGCAGTTACGCGCCTTGAATTAAAAGGAATGGAAAGCGTAATGTCAACCTCGGTGGAAGATATGCTCCAGGGGCGTTTAGGTAATGTTGATATTTCATCGGTATCAGGTGACCCCGGTGCCGGATTGAACATCAGAATTCGTGGTACAGCTTCTTTAAATGCCCGAAACCAGCCTTTGATTGTAATTAATGGAATTCCTTATGATGCCAACATTGATGACGGTTTTGATTTTGCAAGTGCCGACATTGAAAAATTTGGTAATCTTATTGATGTTTCTCCTGAAGATATTGAATCAATAGAGGTATTAAAAGATGCAGCATCTACTGCAGTATGGGGTTCACGGGCATCAAACGGGGTTTTGATGATAAAAACAAAACGTGGTTCCAAATCGAAACCTATTTTTGAATATACTTTCAAAACTACTTCAGCACACGAACCTGATCCTATTCCGATGCTTGATGGTTCCGGGTATGCCAGGCTAATTACTGAAGAACACTACAATGTGGACCGAAATGAATTTTACAGTCAGGAAATTGCATTCGACCCGGAATGGGAAGAATACCATAATTATTCTCAAAATACAAATTGGGTAAAAGAAATCACTCAGGTAGCTTATACTCAGCAACATGACTTCTCGGTTAGAGGTGGTGGCGATAAATCCAGGTACAACATGTCAATGGGTTATTTTGATGAAGGTGGTACAACCATTGGAAACGATTTGGGTAAACTTACGCTTCGAAGTTCGTTGGACTATGATCTTTCGTCAAAGGTCCAATTCAAATCGGATATAATGTTTACCCGCTACGACCAAAACAATACATATGATGTTGAAGATTCCTATTATGCAGGTGAAGGCGGCTGGAGGACTTTACGTGCTGTCGCCTATCGGAAACAGCCTAACCTTTCGGTTTATGACCTCGACACTTTGGGAAAAAATACCGGGGCATATTTTACTCCCTATTCAACATTGCAAGGTAATTCAAAAGATTATTATAATCCGGTAGCATTCGCTAACTTAGGACAGCAACATCGCTTTAAAGACAATGCAAGGGCTTTATTTACTGCTAAATGGTCTATTACTCCAAAATTAGTCTGGAACGGAACTGTAACATTGGATCTCTTCGATCAGAAGATAGAAAAATTTCTTCCTTATAAGGCAGTTGGTTATGATTATACAAACGATATATCCAACCGTGCTGTAAATGAGTTTTCAAAGAAAAGTTCAATTTTTACAATAAATCAATTAATTTACCGACCCGACTTTGGTACTGATCACGACGTACTTTTTATGGGCCAGGTAGATACGGAAGAATCACGTTCAAGATGGTATAAAACAGAGTCAAGTCAATCAGCATCTCCTTTTATTACCGAACCGGTTAACGACAAACACCTTAACTATTTTGGCGCCAGCTATACAGAATACAAATCGTTGGGTTTTTATGGTACCGGCAGCTATAAATGGAAAGATAAATACAGTGTTATGGTAGGTGCCAAATACGAAGGTAATTCTAAATTTAGTGCTGAAAGCCGTTGGGGCTTATTTCCAACTGTAGCCGGATTCTGGCGTATTTCAGGTGAAGAATTCATGAAAGGAGCGACCTTTATTGATGACCTAAAATTAAGGTTGAGCTGGGGACAGAGCGGTAACTCTCCTGCCGGAAATTATTTATACTACAACACGTATAGTGCCGGTTCAGGTTATTCGTATATGGACATGCAAGGTGTGCAACCTAATGGAATTGAATTAACAAGCCTCCAGTGGGAAACAATCGATCAGATAAACCCCGGAATTTCATTTATTGGAATGGATGGCAGAATGAATATTGAAATTGACTTATACAGAAAGAAAACTTTAAATCTATACCTTGAGAATTCAGGTATTCCAAATCATACAGGATTTGGAGGTATTGACCGCAACGATGGCGAGATGGAAAACAGGGGTTATGAATTCATGTTTGATTATACCATTATCAGGAAAAAAGACTTTCAGTTAAACTTCAACCTTAACCTTTCAGGCAATCAAAATAAAGTTTTGCGCCTGCCTGAAAACTATAGTCTGGAATATGGTAATATGCTTGATAATGGAAGTTACAAAATAAGTATAACACCAGGCGAACCCCTTGGAGGATTTTTTGGATATGAATATGACGGGGTTTATGCTTCGGATGCTGATGCTGTTGTAAAGGATAAAAACGGGAACCCTGTTTACGGTATAGATGCTGAAGAGCCACTTTCTATGATTATGGGCGGTCCTTCAGCTTATGTATTTGAAGGTGGAGATGCAAAGTACGTGGATCAGAATTATGATGGAAAAATTGATGAACTTGACCTCGTTTATCTTGGTGATTTGAACCCAAAAGTGATGGGTGGCACCGGATTTAGGGTACAATACAAGGGTTTTGTTCTAAATTCTTTCTTCTATTTCAAACTTGGTCAGGAGATTATTAATCAGACCCGGATGGATACAGAAAAAATGTATAATTACGATAACCAAAGTACAGCAACCAACTGGCGTTGGAGGAGAGATGGTGATATTACTGATGTACCAAGGGCGCTTTACAGCAAAGGTTTTAACTGGCTGGGTTCCGATAGGTTTGTAGAAGATGGGTCATACCTCAGACTGAAATCATTGTCTCTGACATACAATGTTAAACCGTCCATTAGCAAAATGCTGCGACTTAGCAATATGAAAGTGTTTGCAACAGCTTACAACCTGTACACCTGGACCAATTATTCAGGACAGGACCCAGACGTGGCTCCCCCAACAAAGCCTGACTCACTCCCAAAAGATTACAGCAAAACTCCCCCCAGCAAAAAATATATGTTTGGGTTAAACATTAGTTTCTAACATTTAAACAAAAATTCAATGAGAAAACTAAAAATAAAAAGTTCGTCAGTAATTGCATTACTCTTTGCAATTATGGCATTTTCCTCTTGTAAGGATTGGTTAACTGTAGCTCCTGAAGACAAACTTGTTAAAGAAAAGTTCTGGACAAAAACTGAAGATGTAAACAGTGCACTTGCCGCAACATATAATGCGATGCGTAAAGCAAGTCTTTCTTCGTTGATCCTTGGCGAAGTGCGTGCCGATTTAATAATTTTTTCCTCTACAAATTTTGGCGATTATGTAAAAATCGGGGAAAGCAATATAAGTCCTACTAATCCGGTTGTTAACTGGAAAGATTACTATGCTCCTATAAACCTGGCCAATACGCTTATGGTTTACGATAAGGAAGTATTTGAGAAAGATAAAACTTTCACAAAAGAAATGTTGGATGCGGTTGATGCTGAAGCACTTTTCATCCGTTCATTGGCCTATTTCTATCTTGTAAGATTATGGAAAGATGTTCCATTGGTGTTGGAAGCCTCAATCTCTGATACTACCAATCTATACATTGGCAAAAGCCCCGAAAACGTTGTCACTGATCAAATTATCAGCGATTTGTTAAAAGCAAAGGATATGGCTTATACAACACAGTTCCAGGGCAGTAACTATTTCTATGGTCGTGCAAATAAGTATTCAATTATGGCGCTGTTGGCCGATGTTTATTTATGGAAAGAACAATACGGAAAATGTGTTGAATATTGTGATAACATTATTAATTCAGGACTATATGGGCTGGAGGAAAATGATACTTATTTTAACATTTACTATCCGGGAAATTCACCTGTTGAAAGTATAATTGAGCTACAGTATAATGATGCTCTTGACAATCAGGAGAATCCAATATACAATGACCTGATAACAACTTCCGGATCTACTCAGGCCGCTTTAAACACAAGGAATACAAGTCTTATTCTGAGCAGGGAAGATGCTCGTAATTTTGGCGGCAGAACAGCAACATGGAAATATCAAGGCAAAGATGTCCTTGGTTTGGTTGGCAGAACAAGTACAGAACGTGATGCAAACTGGAATATATACCGTTACGCAGATATATTGCTAATGAAAGCAGAAGCGGAAATTGAACTTGGAAATTTTGAAATTGCCAACAGTTTGATCCGCGAAACTTTATTGCGGGCAGGTATGCCCTATGAAGATAGTTTTGATAAAGTATCTTTAAGAAAAGCATTATTGGATGAAAAAGGCAGAGAGTTTTTGCTTGAGGGGAAAAGATGGTTTGATTTGTTGCGCGCTGCCAAAAGAAATAAGTTTGAGAACAAACAGATTATTATCAACATGATCCTTTCAGGTGCCGATATCAAACAACAAGCTGTGCTTAGAACCAAAGTATTCGATACTTTAAGTTATTATTTACCAATTGCTGAACATGAATTAATTTATAACCAAAATCTGGTTCAAAGTCCATACTATGACAGGTAAAAACATAAAAAATATTTCTAATATGAAAAATATTGATTGGCGGAAACATAAACATGGCAGCAAATTATTATTATTTGCATTAATGCTATTTGGGTGTAATACCGAACCTCAATTATGGGTAGTTAAATCAACACAACAGGTAATTACTGAATATGTAGCAACAAATCCTGAATTTTCTGAATTCAATAAACTATTGGAAAAAACAGGGTTGAACAGCCTTCTGTCGGTAAGGGGACCATTTACATTATTCCTGCCTTCTGACACTGAAATGAAAGCATATTACAGTGAAAAAGGAGTTAATTCCTATACTGATTTCAGCGATGAATTCCTCAAAGAACTTGTATTAAACCATGTAATAGGAAGTAATATTGAAACAGGGGATATAGGGTTGGGTGCTATACGGGATCCTAATGCTATTGGAGATTATATTGTAACTGAATTTCAGGGAGCCGATATAATTCTTAACAAATACAGTAAAATAATTAAAAGAGATATATTAGCTTCCAATGGCGTTATTCATCATATCGATAAAGTTCTCGATCCCATCACAAAAAGTGTATATGAAGTTCTTGCAGAAAATCCTTCTTTTTCATTGTTTACTGAGGGTTTAATACGAACAAACCTAAAAGATACTTTGCAGACAATTACTTTTCCATATGGAAATCAAATAGCACGTACACGTTTTACAATAATGGCAGTCGCCGATTCTACATTTAACAGGTATGGCATTACCAATATCGATCAGTTAATTGCCTATTTTACCAATCAGCCTGACAGTATAACTTTTTTGGATAATGATTTCTACAGGTACATGGAATATCACTGCCTTGCTAACACATACTACCTGAGCGACCTGTCTACTAAACTTTATCCAACTATAACATATGACTTTAACCTTGCCATAACAGTAGATACCGATTACAAAATTAACCCCGACAAGAATAATAATTATACAAAATTTGTAGTTGACCAATCAAATTTACCCGGCAAAAATGGTACAATTCATACCGTGGCCGGTTTGATGCCATCTACTCAGCCAAGCCCTACAACTATAACATGGGAAACCACAGATCATTTTGATTTGAAACAGGGAGATTACTATCTTAAAAATTACAAAAGATGGTTTGACGGTCAAAACACCTTTGCCAACATTAAGTGGGAAGGCGACTACTTATTATATTATTACAAAGAAGATGTTGTTCAGGATAACTGGGATTGTTTAGCCATGAGCGGATGGTGGTGGTGCGAAGTTACCACACCAAAAATAATGAAGGGAAAATACAAAGTGTCAGGAAATATATGGTCTGGACAAATTGATTATGCGGTTTATGTTGATGGAGTAAATACGGCACTTATTAAACAATCGGATCCGGCAAGAACAACTACATGGGCCGAAGTTGATTGGGGCAAAACCGAAACCCATAAAATTAAAGTATTTGCTACAAGCCCGGGATTACTCTTCTGGGACACAGTTATATTTACACCAATTATCAATTAATTCAATACCTGTTAAATAACTTAATACAGTTTTGAAATGACAAAAAGACACATATACACGACCTGTTTATCTCTTCTAACCTTGTTTTTTGCTATCAACGTTACTGAACCCTTGATGGCACAAACACCCGATGTTACTGTAACGGGTGTAGTAACGGAATCAGGAACCGGCCTCCCGCTAAAACAGGTTACAATTTCTGTTACTTCAACGGGTACTACAGCAGATACCGATGAAAACGGAGCTTTCTCGATTGCAGTGCCTAACCTGAAAACTGAATTGGTTTTCAATTTACCAGGATATAATTTGCGTAGGATTTTTCTGAATGGAAGGGAAAAAGTGAATATTTCTCTTGTTCCTTCCGAATTCCGAACTTTCGATAATTCTTACATCTCCCCAACCGGCCCGGTTGCAATTAAGGATGCAATTTATTCAGTTACAGCGCTTACCGCCGATGATTTAAAACGATCAAAAGCCACATCATTTGACCAAACTTTACAAGGAAAAGTACCAGGATTGTTAGTGACAAATCAATCGGGGATGCCTGGCCACAGGACTTATATGAAAAACAGAGGATTTTCATCACTGTATGCCAATTCGGAACCCATACTTTTTATTGACGGGATGATTCATAACTATTCGTACGCTGATGTAAGTTTAATGGAGGGATTTTCCTTAAATCCCATGGATGTTATTGATGTAGAAGATATATCGGATATTACAGTATTGAAAAACGGGAACTCATATCTTGGTGCATTAGGCTCAAACGGTGTAATCAATATAAATACAGAACAAAAAGCTGAAACAAGTACTGTAATGAAATTTTCAGCCTATGGCGGTATAACCATGGCACCAAAGTCACAGGATGTTCTAAATCCGGCTCAGTTTAATACCTATTTTATTGATATGTTGAATTCACAAGGTTATGATGCAAACAAAATTAACTCAATGTACCCCTGGCTTAATGGGGGTGAGTCAGCTCAGAATTATTATAAATACAACAACAATACAGATTGGCAGGATGAGATTTATTCGCCCTCTGCAGTTTCAAAATTCCATTTCTTTTTAAAGGGAGGTGACGACATTGCAACTTATAACATTTCTACAGGCTATCTGTCACATAAAGGAATCAGCGACAATTCTTCATATACAAGGTATAATCTCCGTATCAACGGTAATATTAATATTACCGATAAATTTTCAATAGTTCCTAATGCCAAACTTTCGTTAGCTGACAGCAAATTAGCAAATCAGGGTCCCAGTACCTGGAAAAATGCAACTATTTCTTCTGTATTAAAACCACCAACAATGGCTCCAAATGCCAGAGACAAAGCTACCGGAGCACAACTTGATTACTTAGATGATGTAGGTGATATTTTTATGGTTAGCAATCCTGTTGCAATAACAAATAACGCTTCTGGAGGTAATAGAAATTATCATTTTTTAAGTTCAATTACAGCAAAATACAGGTTTAACGAACATTTCAATATATCAACTTTGATTGGTATAAATTTTAACAACTCACGCGAAAATATTTTCCTGCCTGATTTGGGAATAGTTCGTGTTGATTCCGCTTACAATAGTCCAGGTGATTTTGTATATGAGTTTCGTTCAACCCAAAACTATACAAATTTAACTTATTCAAATATTACAGCTACAGGTCATTCAATTGTTGCAAATGCAGGATTACGCTATTTGGCAAACAGCTATAAATACGATTTGAGTTTAGACCTCAATACACCTTCCGATGACTTTAAAAGTCTTGGACAAGGATCACAATACAGTTATCTGCGCTCTACAACCGGCGACAACAGGGAATTGAAGTGGATATCATACTTTGGTGATATAGATTATAACTTCAGAAATAAATATTACCTAAACGCTAACTTGTCATATGATGGTAATTCTGCAGTAAATGCAGATAACCGCTACAATGTATATACCTCGTTTGGCGCTGCGTGGCGACTTTCTTCCGAGAATTTTCTTAATGAAGTCAACTGGCTTGAAGATTTAAAACTCAGGGGTTCTTATTCGACCACCGGAAATATGTTCAGCACAATTTATGATTATTCAAAATTATATTATACTGACAGAAGACTGAACGGTACAGGTGTACTTACCAGGGAGGTTATCCCAAATGAAAACATGGAATTGGAAAAACAGAATATGATAAACGCTGGTCTTGACCTTTCCGTATTTAAACAACAGGTAAATTTTCATGTCGACGTTTATAAATCGAATGTCAACAACCTAATTATAAGACAGGAACTCCCTGTAACATATGGGTACACCAATTACTTTGACAATGGGGGCAAACTTGAATCAACCGGAATTGAAATATCTGCTGATACCCGTTTCCATTTTAGCGATTTGGTGTGGACCCTGGGCGGAACTGTTAGCAAAAAGATGACAGAAGTTAAAAGTTTAACTTTTATAAATCCTAACACTTCCAATATAATAACAACAATTGATGCTGCTCAGTATATCACTTCTGTTGGTAACGCTCCAAATGCCTATTACGGTTATAAAACCAACGGACTTCTAACAAGCGCAGAAGCAGGAAACGGAATTATAGGGCCAAATGGCAACCTGATGCAGGAAGGTGATATTAAATTTGTTGGTAGCGAGGATGGTGTTGTTAATGAAAACGATAAAACAATTATTGGAAACCCGAATCCTGATTTTTTTGGAGGGATTTTCACATCATTTACCTATAAGAATTTTTCACTTTCGGCTATGTTTAATTATTCAGTTGGGAATGACTTATTTAATTATGTCAGATTCAAAATGGAGTCGATGAGTGAATATGCAAACCAGTCAACAGAAGTGTTACAAAGATGGACACCAACAAACACAAGCGCAACTTTACCCAGATTAGCATATGGAGATCCTTCAGGTAATACAGTATTTTCCGATCGCTGGATTGAAGACGGTTCATATCTTCGACTTGGACAACTGACATTGAATTATGATGTTCCTCCTATTAAGGGTTTTGTTAAAGGTGTAGGTATTTATTTAACTGCCACCAACCTTTTCACTTTGACAAATTACACGGGTTACGATCCTGATTTCAGTTACATGAACAGCCCTTTCTATATGGGAGTTGATTATGGTAAAATGCCACAAACCCAATCGTTTATTATTGGTTTAAAATTAGACTTATAACAGGTAAAACATAGAACAAATGGAAAAGAAATTACGAATATCACCATACATCCTCGCAATCCTTAGTGTCTTTTTAATAACAGGTTACGGGTGCAAAGACGACTTCTTTGACAGCACAGCCGGTGACAGGATCACACCCGACCAACATTACAAATCAATAATTGATGCACAGGTTTCAATGTTTGGTGCTTTTTCTCCGTATCAGGATATTGCACCAAAACTGATCATGCTCGATGGTGTAAGATCGGATATGATGGAGCTCACTCCAAATGCTGATTCTTATTTAAAAGAAATCAATAACCAGAATATTTCTGCGAACAATCCCTATATTGATGCAGCCGACCTTTACAAGGTAATCATCAATGTTAACGAAGTTCTGCTGAACATTGACAAAGTAAAAGATAAGGACAAAGAATATGATGAATTGGTTGCCTTTTCTTTTAAAGGGGCATTGATGGGGTTAAGGGCTTATACGTATCTCAATTTGGTTCGCATGTTTAATAAAGCAGCCTATTTTGAAGATAACATGGTTTCAATTCCTGCAAATCACACTCAAAATATACTTGGCAAAGCTGAAATCATTGATAAACTGATTGCACAACTGGAAGAATATTTTGAATCGCCATTTACAACAACTAAATACCCTGAAGTCAGACTCGGAAATTTCCCCAACAACAAAGCGATTCTGGGTGAATTATACCTCGAAGTTGGCAGATATGCTGATGCGGCAAATTATTTAAAGCTTGCTTGTGAAAGTTACGGTAACGGAACTGCTTTACTTAAAGTTGATAAGTCGTATAAAGATGCTGCATGGGGATCAATTTTTCTTAATGCAGAATCGCAGGATATTGAAAACATTGCAGTTGTACCATATTCAAGATCTGAAGGCCAGTTCAATCCACTTGCCAGCTGGTTAGATATTAATAACGATTATTTGGTGAAACCATCTACAATAGTAGTTGACTCTTTTTTGGCACAAACGACATTGGCCGGAAATGTAACATACGATATGTACAGAGCACCCTTTACTTTGAACGGGGAAGTTGAAATGACCTCTGATTCTACCTGGACACTTGTGAATACATATATCCGCAAATATGCAGTTGATCCAAATGATCCTCAAAGTTCTGATATTATTCTTTCAAGGGCAGCTGATATTCATTTATTACTTGCAGAAGCATATAACCGCATGGGTGATGAAACATCGCAAAAATATGCGCTGATGCTGTTAAATCAGGGAGTTAACAGTACAAATCCAAAACCTGCACCTTTTACAAAATGGTCTGGTAATTTGGGTATTCGGGGCAGAGCCTACCTAAAATCAAGGGAAGTACCTGCAAGGGACAGCATTCCATTGGAAGAGAGAACAATCATCATAGAAGATCTAATTATTGCTGAAAGGGCAATGGAACTGGCGTTCGAAGGAAAACGATGGTTTGATTTGGTACGAATTGCTGAAAGACGGAATGATCCTGCTTACCTGGCTGACCATGTAGCAGCAAAATTCGCCGGTACAAGCCAATATGATGCTATTCGCAATAAACTTATGAATCCGGCAAACTGGTATTTACCTTCCAATTAAGACAAATTTTGATTTGAAATATTGAATGGCTGCAAATTTTGGCAGCCATTCTCTTTTGTATCTGTTTCAGAAAATTAAGGCATACTCAGTTATCTGCTGATAACTAATTTCGCTTTGGCAAGTATTGATTTTTCATTTACAACAACAAGATAAAATCCGGGTGTTAGAAAATTTCCGGAATGAACAGTAAAATTTGTTTCATTGCCGTTTGAGTTAATTGTTTCACTATACACCCGTTCCCCCGAAAGATTGAAAATAGAAACTGTTATAAACCCATTAACTTCATTTTCATTTAAAAATAAGCTAAAATCTCCACTGGCAGGATTTGGAAATATTTTAGCAATTTTTTCAAATTTCAAATTTGCAACAGAAGTAACCATCACAGGTTCCAATTCCCACATTGCGCTCCACCATGAAGTTTCAACAGTTCCGTATTGTGCCTGGTTTAGGAGATTTTCAACATGAATAAAATCCGCTTTGTTCTGTTCACTTTCAATTCTCACAAATCCATCACCTGTTTCTTCTATTAACCATTTGGAAAGTGTTTCAGCCGTATCAACAGCAGTACATTCAACATACCCTAAAAGGTTTTTGATATTCATGTAATCGCCTGTCGAAATATTTTTAATTGTTTTAATCCCTTCTGCGTCACTGATATTCCATAAAAAAGTATCATCATTTGCATTTAGGTTATATTTTACCCTATCACCTGCATCGTAAAGATATGTACTTTGCCAGCGGCTTTTAATTTTGTAATATACAGTTGGATTTCCGGATACATTTATTTTACTGACTGCCGTGAAGTTTCCATCCTGGGTGGCGGCGGTAACTGTTGCCTGCCCCCTGGATAAACCTGTTACCAACCCTTCGTAATCTACACTTGCTATTGACGGATTGTCAACTGAATAATGAATTATTTTATTGGTGGCATTTGCCGGAGAAAAAACCGGAATAAGCTGAATTTTTTCGCCTCCTGCAATGGTTGTATCCAAAGGAGAAAGTAGGATTCCGGTGACTTCAGCCGGTTCACAACCTGCTAATTCAGTCCAGTTAAAAGTTCCTTTCTGAACTGTATAAAAAGCTTCCCCATTTGCATTACCGCCCAAATTTGAATAATTCAGGTTACAATAAGTAGCGCCGCCCAATGGATATTTATCAAAATAAACTGCAAACCCACGCTTTGCTGAATCATTATTTACATTGTTAAATGGATACTCTACGCCTGTTGAATTTATTGTTATATTTTCAAGAACCATATTAAATATGCCATCACCCGAAGATTTTGCGATACGGATTGCATCACATTTTGAATCGTTGATATCGATATTGTACATTCGTATGTTTTGGACTTTCCTCCCGGCGCTTAAAGCATGATAAATATTAACTGCCCCCACCCTGTCGTTGTAAGTGGCATTAAAAGTGCCGCACCCAATAATCGTGATGTCATGAAAATCGTGCATTCCTTTTTCATTAAATCCTACACCCGGGAAAGTGTTTGTGATGGTAATTCCAGCATCAGTATTATCCTTTATAATTATGTTATAAAACTTATTGTCCTTACCGCCATACAAGGCAGCTCCGGCGGCCCGCCAGCCGTTTTCAGCAGTATTGTACCTGAATGTGTTATTTATACATTCCAAACCATCAGCACTCCAAATTGCCATACCATCATCACCGTTATTCCTGAAATTGCAATGTTCAACAATGGCGTTGCTTGTGCCTTTACAAAGATTAATTCCATCGGCGTATGTATTCCTGAAACGGCAGCCGATCATTAAAAAACCATCAGCATGTGTTATTCCACCCTGCACATACTGACCAATCCATGCTCCAACTGCGCAATGTTCAACCCATATATTTCTGATAACCGAACCAGTTGTATACACACCGAGAATACCAGCATAACCGTTTGTCCTTGTAGTCATTTCAGAAGTTATAAACAAATCGGCATAACCAATTTCCTTTGCGTTTGCCCGCAAGCCTCCGTTACTTGCATTGGTAACAGTAAAATTTAATTGTGAATACCACATTCCGGCACCCTGCAATTTTGTTTTTGCCACGCCAAAATAAAGCTGACTGTTTATGTTGTACACTCCCGCAGGAACATAAATAGTTTTGCTGCCGTTCGCATCAATAAAAGCCTGTAAAGTACTTCCATCTCCGTTGTAAATTGCAGCACCATCAGGCGGAGCAATTTCTTCAGGAACTATCTCCATTTCAACAAAATCGACAGATGGATTTCCGCTTTCAGTTACTAATTTCAATTTTGATAATTTTTCAGGAAGTTTATACCGGATTTCATCGAACCGCATACGTGGGTTTTTATTGGTTATTCCAACATTATTGGGGTCGCCATTGTTCCACAAATATTCCCACGACCATTTTGAGGATAATGTAAGACTGGCAATTTTGGTATTCCCATTATAAATACCAATCACTGCCGATTCCCCATCGGGCACTGAATATCGAATAACCATTCCATCGGCCGCTTCAATAAGTGTGAATTCAATACTTGCCTCATCACTTGTCATATCTACACAAATTTGATCTGAAGCTTCCGATTGCAAATCCACCTGGGCATAGGATTTTGTTGTTGTGAAAGCACCATTTGACAACACCGCCTGATCCGCTTCATAACGTTTATATGGTGCATCGAAATACCCACGCTGGGCAGATAAACTGCTGGTTATAAATAGAATTAAAAATAACGAACAGGTAACGACAATTTTTTTCATTCAAATTGATTTAAAATATAATCACTGAAATGTATCTACATGCTTGTAAAGGTAACAAGGAAAAATGGAAATTTATATTACCCGATCCCTGATTGAATTTTGATTTTAAATAATGAAAAGTGTGTTAATTAAAATTCAAACCATAAAAAAAGGTTGCCCAATATGAGCAACCTTTTCTTAATTATCGTTTTTAAACTTTACTTTACAAACTTCACAACCACACCGTTTGCTTTAACAAAATACAAACCTTTTGCATAAGCACTAACATCGAATATGTGACGATTTCCAAAAACAACTGCTTCGTCCATTTTTACACCAACGCTGTTATAAATTTCAACTCTTGAGTTGATTGCAGAAAGTTCTACATTCAATTTAGAAGTTGCAGGGTTTGGATAAACTTTAAATGATTCCAAAGCTCTTTCCTGAGAAATTGCTGTTGGAATTAAAGCCATATCCGCTACGCTAATGATGTAAATACTGTCAATATATATTTTAGGAGTTTCAAGTCCAACCTGGAAATTAAAATTTTGACCTGTTGTTTCTTTCATTAGGCTAAAATCAACTTCCAAATTAAAAACTGTTGGTACCGTTGTTAATGGAATATTAAATACCTTACCACCATCAAAATATTCATTGGATGTTGTAAAATATGCATCCCACTGAGCATCATCGGCATAAGAATCCTCAAGTACCAAAGGCATGGTTCTTGGTGCATCAGCCCAGGCTTTAAAAGAAATGATATAGTCCATATCTTTCAACTCAAACGGAATATGTGTAGTTTGCAGCAGATGATAATCCCACATATTTGCTAATACTGAATCAGGTCCAAACATAAGTACACCATCAGTAACTACAGCATTAGCCTGAGTATCCCATACTGAACTAACTTTACCATTTTCATCAGCATTATCAAAATTTCCGTCCAGTATATAGCTTAATTCTGAAATTGTTGGAATCTGACCAGTAATAGGAATCTCTAATTCATTTGATTCAATAAATCTGTCGGCATCCCAGGCTTTAACTACCAAAACTTCATTCACAATCGGGGTAATCAAACCTGATGGACTGATTCGTGCTCTTGGTTTACCACCATCTTTTGTTTTTACCTCCCAAATTAAAGATTTATCAGTTGCATCATCAGGAAGTACTACTGAGTTAATTTGTAATGTTTGATTATCCTCAGTGATTGCACCATCTACTGAAATTGTAACTTCAAGTACTTCAATTACTACAGCACCATCCAAAGTAATGGTACCAGCGGCATCCATGTTAGTCCATGATTCGCCTGCTCCGTCTGAATTATCATTTGACCATACTGCCCTGTTGCGTACGGGAGCGTTTGGAGTATCTGTAGCGTCATTGTCACTAACAGTTATATCGAAACCAATTGGCTCCTGTATATCAACTCCAGTGCCGTCGCCTGTTTTTAGTTTTGCAAATGGAATAAAATACTCAACAGTATAATTAGGATCATTGGCCATAAAAGCATATGTTGCACCATCTGTTCGTGTTTGAAGTGTGCCATTGTCTATCCCTGCTTTAATGTCATCAGCAAATTGATAATGACCATTACCATTTCCGTTACCATCAGTCTGAGGTCCTTGTCCATCTTCCAATATGTAGTTGGTATCGAAATAAATCTCCACTTTGTCATACATATACCCGTCACCCGTGCCTATAAATACAGGAGCATAAACATCGTCAGTAACTGTAACAAGAACATAGATACCATCATCGTCCCACAATGCGCGCCAATTAGTTTCGCCGCTTTCTCCAAGAGTTGGAGTTTCTCCAGTAAATGGTTTGTCGATAAAGTTCACATTCGCCTGATCCCAGATTCCTTCATCCATCACACCATCAATAACAGGTTTTGTGTCTGTTTTTTTAATTACATCTGTTGGTTTCTGAGCAAAAGTGCCAGTAACAAACAGTAAACCCAAAATTAAAGTAAAAAATTTTCTCATAATCTCTGTTTTTTAGTTAATAATTTATTTTAGTTATAGAAATTCATATTGATTTTTAAATGTTCCTTTGACCCCTTCCCATTTTAAAAATCATCTGACGAATTTAGCAATTAAATCAAAACAAAAAAATTACATATAGGTTTAAACTCTGTTAAGTTTAAAATAAATTTCCCGCCGAAAACCTTGTAAATCCCAAACAGCTCGCATTGTGTATATTAAATCTGCCACTTCTCACCAAATATTTTCAAGGTCGGTAGCTGAATATTTATGATCCCGCTCATGCCATACAGATTTTAATGAATTGCTAAGGTTTAAATTACTTTTATTAAAAATCCGGTACAAAATGGAAATGGGAAACAGGACAACAAAAAACAAGATCCCAAAAATTAATTTCGAAACAAAATAATTTAAAATATCAGCCAGCTTAAACCACAAAACGGCAATCATATTCGCAATTGGTTTGAAAAAAATACCAGTTATACCCAGTCCAAAAGCAAAATAAATAAACAGGTTTATTTGAGTTATTAAAAAAACCAATATAAAGCCGCTTGTTAAAACGAGGCTCGTTTCCAGTGATTTTTCCCTTTTCATATTCGACAGTTAAAATAAAGTGTAAATGAATGGCGCAATTGCACTTCCTCCGCTCAAAACAATTAAAACACCGAATAATAACAATATTATTATTACTGGCAACAACCACCACTTCTTACGTTCTTTTAAATATTTCCAAAGGTCTTTTATAAAATCCATCGATATTAATTTTATTTGCGAATATACCTGTTTTTACCTCACCGGAACTGAATGTCCATATCAATTTTGACCAACGGAAATGCCTTGATTAAGTAGTTACAATACTTTGTTGATCGCGCTGAAATGACAGCTTAATCTGTTCAGGAAGACTTTTTATATTCAGTTCCATATGCTTAATCCAACTTAAATTCCGTTTTCCAAGTGTCCACACTGTTCCATTCGGGTTGGTCTTTTTTAACAAACAGGTAATCACCCATTACAAGATAATCCATTTCGGTGCGCATAAAACATTTGTATGCATCAACGGGTGAGCAAACAATAGGCTCGCCCCTCACATTGAAACTTGTATTAACAATCAGGCCATAACCCGTTAGTTTTTTGAATTGATTGATTAAATTCCAGTAACGCTCATTTGTACCTATATCAACAGTTTGAATCCGTGCCGAGCAATCAATATGTGTAACAGAAGGAATATCTGATCTTTTAAAATACAATCGTTCCATCAGGGGAAGTTCAAAATAATTGCCGGGAAAGCTGAACAAGCGTTTTTTCTGAACATTTGCAACAAGCAACATATATGGCGATGGTTTCCCGAGTTCAAAATACGAAGCACAATCTTCGGCTAAAACAGATGGAGCAAAAGGTCTGAAACTTTCGCGATATTTTATTTTTAAATTTAATTTCAGTTGCATTTCAGAATTACGGGCATCACCCAAAATACTGCGGTTACCAAGAGCACGCGGGCCAAATTCCATGCGCCCCTGAAACCAGCCAACTACATTTCCAGCGGCAATAAACCCTGCAGTCAATGCGGACAATTCTTCAAAGTTTTCAACCTTAACAAATTTTGCTTTAAAAGACTTCGCAGTGTGTTCAATTTCAGTCGCTGAAAATTCAGGTCCCAAAAAAGTACCGTTCATTCCATCAGGTAAAGTAACTTCCCGTTCATTTTTAAAATAAATAAAATGGGCTGCAAGAGCTGCCCCAACGGCACCTCCGGCATCACCGGCAGCGGGCTGAATAAAAATGTCATCAAACAAACCTTCTTTATGTAATTTTCCATTTGCCACGCAATTTAAAGCCACACCACCGGCCAGACAGATATTTTTTGAACCTGTTACTTTTTTGGCTTCACCCGCCATTTTTATGATAATTTCTTCAGTTACCTGCTGGATTGCAAGCGCGAGATTGGAGTGATGCTGTTCAATTTTTGCTTCAGATTCGCGCCGCATAAAACCAAAAAGTTCCTCCCATTTCTTTTCTTTCACCATGCGCAACCCGGTGGAATAAGAAAAATACTTTTGGTTCAACCAAACCGAACCATCATCTTTTAAATCAACAAGTTCAGTTTTAATTATATCAATAAAGTGATTCACTTCATTGCTACCCGGAATTCCATAAGGAGCCAAACCCATCAATTTATATTCGCCTGAATTTACAGAAAAACCCAAAAAATAGGTAAATGCTGAATATAAAAGCCCAACTGAATGCGGGAAATGTAACTCCTTAATATTTGTTATTGAATTTCCTTTCCCAAAACTGATGGAAGCTGTTGCCCACTCACCTACTCCATCAATGGTTAAAATGGCTGCCTCATCAAATGGCGAAGGAAAGAAAGCACTCGCAGCGTGCGATAAATGATGTTCAGGAAAAAGAAGCTTTACTTTTTGCTTTTGATAGCCTTCTATTTTACCAAGTTCATCATGAATAATTCTCTTCAGGAATAGTTTTTCTTTTATCCATACCGGAATTGCAGTAACAAACGATGCAACTCCCTTTGGTGCAAAACCATAATAGGTTTCAAGTAATCTTTCAAATTTCAGTAAAGGTTTGTCGTAAAATACAATGGCATCAAGCTCTGAAATATTTATTGCTTCAGAATTTAAACAATATTTTATAGCATTAATTGGGAACGAAGGGTCGTGCTTAATTCTTGTAAACCTTTCTTCCTGTGCGGCTGCAATAATTTTCCCGTCAACAACCAACGCAGCTGCCGAATCGTGATAAAAGGCTGAAATACCAAGAATTTTCAATGGCTAATGTTTAATTGGTTGGCGAAAGTAACAAATTTAACAACGCGAGATTTTCATAATCAGGATCGATGTTTTTAATATCTTCTATACATTTTTTTGCATTTATCAAATCTTTGTTTTCAATATAAGCCAGTGATATATTTTGCAAAAACCGGGTATCGAATTTAAACTGGTTATAAACCTTTGACAAATAGAAAATAGCTTTCCCCGGGTTTTTCATACCGATATATATTTCACCAATCATCCGGTTTGCAATATGCGAATCGTAAATATTCAGTGATGATTCAAGTATTGTTAAAGCTTCGTTTGCTTTATTTTCATGAATAAGTTGTTTCGCAGTTTCAACCTGCACGCGGGTTTGATATGGAATGTAATTGTTATAAGTATAGGATTTTCGGGGAATGTTCAGGTATTTCTCAGCTTTAACTTTTTTAAGTTCGGCAGCAATTGCCTTTGCTTTTACCAAATTATTGCCATAAACACTGGCGATGTATGACTTCACCAAAACAATCAACTTTTTATCATCAGGAATCAGTGGAAACGCTTTTTCAAAATTAAGTATTGCGTTGTTGTAATCGCCCATAAAAAAATAAATTTCACCCATTTTGAACATGGCAAACCCCGATTCCTCATACTCCAGCGACTTTTGGAAATATTTTAAAGCCAGCGGTAAATCCGCAAGTTCGATAAGGCATTTTGCTGCATCCCTGTAATTTACTGCCAAATACGGGTTTGTTCGCAACAGGGCATCATATTCTTTAAAAGCCAAATAATACTGCCCATTTTTCTCATATTTTTGGGCCAGTTCGAGGCGCACATCAGCAAGAGCCAATTTTTTATCTTTCAGAGCTGAAAATGTCAGTGAATCAATATAAGAAGTGGGAATATGCTTCACTAAATAATTATATTCATCCTTATCAACTTTTATAAAAGGCCAATTCCCTTTTAATGTATTCACCCGATGTACAGCAATCATTGAATCGAGTTCAGTATATCCGTAATTCTTTTTAATGTAGGAAATTGAATAACCACAATCTTGATTTTCGGCTGCAATTAAACCTGATTTTAGGATTTCGGTATAAAAAGCTTCAGCCATCATGAAAATTCCATCTATGTTTGGATGCACATGTTCAGTCATTAAATTGTTGCCAATCAGTTTATTTGGTGAGTGGCTTTGAAACCATGAGAGCATCGGCACTTTATATGTTTTGTATTCATCAGCCAACTCATTTATAATGCTGTTTACTTCTTCTGATGCCCTGAACCGGATACAATCCAAATCTTTTGCTTTATAATAATATTCAAGGGCTTTGTCGAAATCTCCATTTACCTCCGCATTTTGGGCTTTTTTATATACTTCAATCGCGGGTTCAAGTCCTTCTGTTGAAACAGAGTTAAATGGTTCAAGCCCTTTCACATTTGAAACCATTTCACTAAAAAAAACAGGAACATTTTCCTTTTGAAACTTTTTCAAAATATCTCCCATATTTTGCCTGTACCGCTCCATTCCAATTTTGTATTCTTCACTGTTAAGCAAAATATCGTTGTCAGCAACCATTCGTTTCATCAATGTGCCGTGAACTTCGCTGTTTTTACCGCTTGCGATTTTTTGTGAAACTTTGGCAATGATGTTTCTCATCAACTGATAAATTTTGAAATCCATGAGCGCAATGTGCAATTTGGTGAGTTCGTGGTTCCGGCTCATGGTTTCATTCGACCCAATACCGAAAGCTCCGTAAAACTCATTGTGCCCGGCATAAATCAGAACTGCATCTGGTTTATATTTTAAAATTTGGTCGGTAAAATCGAGCAATGTAAAACTGTTGATGGCAGTAATTGCTGTATTTACGACTTCGATTTTTTTGCCGGGATACGCATCTTCAAGCTGATGGTGCAGGATCCGCGAAAACATAAGATTCCGCTCATACGGAAAACCATAAACAGTTGAGCTTCCCATTACAAAAATCCTGAATGTATTCTGCGGTTTTTCAGCTAAGAAAATATCATTGGCAGGCGCGGTATATTCAAATTTCTGAAAGTATTTTTTCCCAACAAGGGGATTTACTGCCATGTATTTTTCATATCCTTCAACTGGATTCCGGATAAACAGATCAAGATTGTCACCATAACCGGCCAGTCGCAGGGAACCTTCAATTGCCAGTAAAATTACAAAGGGAATTAATCCGGTAATTAAATTGAAAACAACTTTATGTTTTGTCGGAATTTTCTTTTCAGCAGTCTTTGGTTTGTTCATTTTCACTGAATATTAAAAAGGTTCGAAATCTAAGAATTCTGTTTTGAACCACAAAAAATTGGATCGATTTTATTGAGCTGGTAAAATCGAACCCCGAACCGGGTTTTTCGATCATGTGGAAAATCTCAACCCGGTACGGGTTGGTTTTTAATAGCATGAAATATATTGGGAAGAGCACAACCCGGTATGGGTTGGAATCTTCGCTGTAATTGTTTTCCCTGAACAAAAGAAAAATCCGGAAATCGCACATCTCTACGCGATTCCCGGATAAAAAAAAACAAGATTTAAATGAATCAAAAATATCTTTAAGCAGGAGTTTCAGGTACGCTTTCGCGAGAAGGCGGAAAGTCTTCGCGAAACGCCGGTACGCTTTAGCGAGACGGCTGAATGTCTTCGCCAGACACCTGATTGACCTTGCGAAATACCGGCAATTGCCTAAAAGATACCCATTACCGTTGGCGAAGCAACGGTAAGCGGCAGCGAACCGGCGAATCTTTCCAACAGGAATGGCCGGAAGAACCGCGTTGTAAAAATGAACCTAAAAAAACAGCGCTTGATTATGGGTTCTGATTCTGAATTTCCTACATTTGGGAAACTAAAAACCTGGCTCAACCATGAATTCCATCGAAACCCAACCCAGCCCTCCCATAAAAAACCCAGCAGAAAAGATGAGAAAAAGTAGATTAAGTTCGGGGGATTAGGTAGTTGCCAACAATTATAAAAAAATGACCACGAAGGATAGTAAAAATAGCATAGTAAACTATATTGACTCAATTGAAAAGAGTTATAAATCAGCCACTTTGGTTTATGAGACTATGCTTGAATTTTTCTTCAATTTAGATAGACTACCAATTCATTTTGTTCCAATGAAAAAAGGTAGTAGTTTGACACGTGCTAGATATAAAAGTGCAGATGAGAATTTTTCTAATCCTGAAGAATTCTCGTATCCTCCTGAAGAATATGTAAAAAGTTTTTCACGAGTAAATAGACCTAGACAATCATTATTTTATGCAGGAGAAACAGAACATACTTGTCTTGCAGAAATGATGAGATTTTGGGGAGAAGAATTTGACATCGGCGATAAGATAAAAGTCGCAATGGGAAGATGGAGATTAACTAAAGACATAAAATTGATAATAATACCTGACCCTAACAATAAATCAGACCTTAACCAAATCGTTGTAAAAAGACTAGGTTCTGATGCTTTAAAGTTTTGGTCATATATGTCAAAAAAATTTAAAACAACAGGAAAAGAAGAAAAATACATATATGAACTAACTTCTGCATTTAGTAATTCAATTTATCTAAATCTTAAGAGGAATGATAGTTCCATTTGTGGATTTATCTATAGTAGTGTACAATCTCCGAACAACTTAAATGTCGCATTAGAAAAAGAATTAATAGATTCAAACATTCTTGTTCCTGAGCAATATGCAGAAATGCAATGTGCTCGAATTGGAAATAATAATAGAAAATTACCTTATTATTCGGAGGTCATCGGTTCTCGAAAACAGGGTGTTTTAAAAAATGGAAAGTTAAAATGGAAATAAAAACTGCTGATAACTTCTCCTACCCGTCAAGTGCGGCAGCAGTGGTTTTCGTTGGGCATCTTTTAGCCCGGGCTGGTTATCGGCTTGATCCCGATGCATCGGGACAATTCACCTCTGCGGGTAGCTTAAGCATTATGGCGCATAATACCCGGTTCATGAAAGACACTGCATTTTTACTAAGGTATTTGGAATTCGAGAAAGACTTGTTATCTTTGGAGATAACTTTTGCATATGGCTAGACAAATAGTATTTCACGGAGACTACTTCACTGACTTTTATAAAGAGCTGGATGTTAAGGTTAAACAAAAAGTTCAGTATGTACTTGAATTAATAAAGCAGGTTGACAGAGTGCCGGAAAAGTTTTTATCTCCTATGAAGGGATATGATGGACTTTATGAAATACGGATTGAATATCAATCAAATATTTATCGGGTATTTTGTTGTTTTGATGAAGGAAAGCTGATTGTACTATTTAATGGGTTTCAAAAAAAGACACAGAAAACACCAGTTAATGAGATTGAAAAGGCAATGAGGATAATGAAAGAATATTTTGAATCTAAAAAATAAAAACATGACTGATTATAAAGGAATAAAAACATTTGATGAACTTATAGAAAAAGAGCACGGCAAAATTGGGACTGACAGCCGAAATGAATATGAAGAAGGTGCTCAAATGTTCATCGTAAGCGAGATGCTTAAAGAAGCAAGAAAAACTGCAAATATGACTCAAGAACAACTCGCGATAAAAGCAGGAACCAAGAAAAGCTATATTTCAAAAATTGAAAACGCCAAAGGCAATATTCAATTATCGACTTTGATTCGGATTTTCGAAAAGGGTTTAAATAAAAAAGTCGGACTGACATTCTTGTAACCAATTACGACACCATAACTTCAACCCGGAAATCCCCCATTGATTTTAACCTTATTTTGTGTGGCTGATCTCTTTTTAGCCCGTTTAATAAGGTTGTGGTTTGGTGGGTTTTGTTTTTTCTACTGAGGTTTTGGAAATAGGGAAATAAGGTTTTTTAAAAATGCAAATGATGCATTCGATTTAAAGAAATTTCATTTCAAAGTGAAATATGACTAATATTACGGCCTTAACCAATATCCAATAGTTATGAAACTGAAATTTTCCAATAATTTTAAAACATCGAAAACCTACCTTTTATTTGTCGGAATATCAGCCACACTGTGGTTTTTAATCCGGGTGATTCCAAAACCAAGTCGTGCCACATATCCGTGTATGCAGGCCGCAGCACCGTTAATGTCGTCGTTTGTAATTTATTTACTGGCAATCAGCGCCTCAATGTATTCGTTCAAAAAATTCAAACTTGCATTTCAGAAATCAAGATATTTACTTGGATCAGTTTTCCTTCTTTTTGCAATAATTTCAGTTTCTGCAATCATTTTAAATGATAATAAAACTGCAGTTGCCAATGTGTTAAATCCGGTTGATAACACTTTTCCTGTTGAATCGAACCAGCCAATTGGGGTTGCTCAGGGATTGTTTCCGGGAAGAGTTGTTTGGGCGCAGGATGATAATGCAACAAACGAAAATTATGTTCCGAAAAAGGGAAGTTCGGATTTTTGGTACAGCGATATCAATGTTGATGAAACTGTTGTAAAGGAAATGCTCGCAACATCACTTATGAAGTATACGGAGAAAGATAATATGACCGAAGCATGGGATGCAATTTTCAGGTCATTCAACAGTTCACACGGACGCGGCGATGTTGGATACACACAGGGTGAAAAAATCGCTTTCAAAATTAATCTTACCAACCAAAGTTGCAGCGATCAGGAAAGACCGCAGCGAATGGATGTTGCACCCCAGTTATTGAATGCCATTTTGCATGAACTGGTTGATAATGCAGGTGTTCCACAAGCTGACATCGTTATGGGTGATCCCTACAGGGAATTCAGGGAAGAATACAGAGATATGGTGATGAGCAATTATCCTGATGTATATTATGTTGATGGCGCAGGCGGACATGGAGTGCATAAAACTGTGCCTTCGGCAAATGCTGTTTTAAAATTCAGTAACAAAAGCCTGCAGTCAACACTTCCGCAACAATATCTCGATGCTACATACATTATTAATATACCCTGTTTAAAAAGCCACAATGAAGGTGGAATTACCTTGATTGCCAAAAACCACCAGGGATCGTTCCTTGAAAAAGGCGATGAACCAAGTAGTCAGTATGCCATAAAAATGCACCCTTATTTACCTGCGAACAGCAGGGGGACAAAAAAATACCGCCATACTGTTGATTATATGGGCCACGAGCAAACCGGCGGTAAAGCACTGATTTATATCGTTGATGGTATTTGGGGTGGCGAAGGCTGGGAAGGTTGGATATCGAAATTTAAATCGGCACCTTTTAACAGTGATTATCCGAATTCAATTTTTGTCGGGCAGGATCCGGTGGCTCTTGAATCGGTTTGTTATGACGTACTTTTCCAGGAATACATTACAGATGCCGGCAAATCAAATTACCCGGTTCAATTTAAAGCCGAAATTGCCGATTACCTTTTGCAATGTGCAAGCAGCGATTTTTGGCCGGAAGGTTTTACCTACGACCCTGAAGGTGATGGAACACCTGTGAAAAGTCTCGGGGTTTTTGAACACTGGAACAACTCCACTGACAGACTTTACTCCCGAAACCTGGGAACAGGCGAGGGAATTGAGTTGAAATACATTAAAAATGGTGTCAGCGGTATTTCTTCAAACAAAATTGAAAGTTTAAATATTGCTGCTCCAAATCCATTTACAAAGTACACGCGCTTTAAAAGACCTGCAAATATTTCAAAAAATTCGAAACTTGAAATCTACAATTTGTCGGGGCAGTTAATCAACAATTTCAGTTTTGCCGATTCTGATGTAATTGAGTGGAACGGAAACAACGACAAAAACATTTCGATGCCCGAAGGAATGTACCTTTATAAAATACAGGATAATTCAAGTCAGAAAGTGTTTTCAGGAAAAGTAATACTTAAAAAATAACAGGAAAGTTGACCGGATTAATATGATGAACATGATGAAATTTTACATTTCTGTTTTCCTCCCTATAATTTTCGCAGGTTCGGTTTTGAGCCAGACACAAAACGATACAATTTTCAACTTTAAAACTTTAGCTCCTGTAACAGTTGACGGACAAGCCACAGAAGAGTGCTGGACAAATGCAGAATGGCATGCAATCGACCAGGTTTGGATTCCATGGAATGCCAAAATGAAAGAGGGAGATTTTAGCGGGCGTTTTAAAGTGGCATGGGACGAAGATTTTTTATACATGCTGGTTGAGGTGGTTGACGATTCTCTTTCTGATGACCATTCAAACCCATTGCAAAACTGGTGGGATGATGACTGCCTTGAAGTTTTTATCGATGAAAACCGATCGAAGGGTGACCACGAAAGGAATTGCAACGCATTCGCATACCACGTGAGTTTGTTTTATGACGCTGTCGATTTGGATTCGAAAGGCAATGGGATTAACTATAAAAATAATGTGATTGTTGATATGGATACAATAGGTGTGGATACTTATTTATGGGAATTCGCCTTTAAAAACTATGATGAAACATTTAGTTTGAGCAACCCGGAAAAGAGCCGTGTAAAACTTAGCCACAACAAAAAAATGGGCATCACAGTTGCATACTGTGACAATGACGAAACTACTTCACGTGAAAACTTTATCGGATCGATGGTGATGACGCCGGCAACAGCCAACGATATGTATAAAAATGCAGATCACTTTGGTTTGATGATTTTACAGGATCCTGATTCAGTTTCAACAAAAATAAGATCTGATGTATTGAAAATGGATATAAACATTTATCCGGTTCCGGCACAAAATTATTTAACGATAGAAACTTCGACAGCAAACCAGGGAACAGTTTATGTAACGATTTCATCAATATCAGGACAATTTGTTAAAACCGAATCCTTTATTGGGAACAAACATTCAGTCAATATCAATGAACTGAATGCCGGAATTTATTTGGTAAAAGTTATTCAGGGAAACAATTCATACTCAAAATTAATTTCAAAGCAGTAAAGCATTTTTGCCAATAATTCACAGGTTATTGAATTAAAAAACTTCAGCTTCATTAAAAGTTTGATATCTGAAATTTTATGGTTTTGATTTCATTTTATTGATAGTTGATTTTGAATTAACAAAACCATGAAATGTTGTTAGTTTTGTCTGATTAAAAAAGAAAAAAACAGAATTTACCTGTTTCTTAATTTCTGTCAATACAATCTGCTATGAATAATTTTAAAATCAATATCATCCTTATCATTATTTTGTTTTGCGTCAGTAATGTTTCTGCCCAGGTAATTATTGACTGGAATTCGGAATGGTCCTATTTCAGAGGAATCTCAGAACCTTCGCAACCAACTGACCTTTGGTTGGGTGCATCATTTAACGATTCAGAATGGCTAAAAGGAAATGCGCCTTTCAGGTATGGTGATGGTACAGGTGGAACTGAACTCAGCAACATGATGAACAGTTATACAACTCTGTATATCAGAAAACATTTTACAATCGAAAATATTGACGATATAGATCAACTTGCATTAAACATTGATTATGATGATGGATTTGTTGTCTGGATAAATGGAAATGAAGTTGCAAAGATAAATGTAATAAACAATTATGCATATAATTCGGGCGCTACAGCCAGCCATGAATATGGGGAAATAGAAAGATTCATTTTTGATAAAAACGATATTGGTTTAATAAACGGTGAAAACATAATCGCAGTGCAGGGTTTTAATGTTGGAAGAAACAGCACCGATTTTTATTTGGGTGTTAAACTGGAAAGCAAAAAGTTATTACCTGAAACAGAAGGCACAGTTGATTGTGATATTTCAAGTGGATTTTATAAAAATCCATTTACAGTAAAACTGACTGGGAATGCACCGGGTGAAACTATAAAATATACTTTGGACGGCAGTGACCCCAAAACTGCGTTAAATGCATTAACAGGTACTTCGCCTGTAAATGTGCTGATTGATCCAAACAGCACGACCGGTGGCAGAGGAAAAACGGGTGGAGTTGTTTTGAGGGCATCAAAATATCAGGAAGGTCTTGCTCCTGGTAAACCTACAAGCAGGACTTATATTTTTACAGCCGCTGTACAAAAACAAAGCGAATATCCGGGCGGAAGCTGGCCATCCAACAGTGTGAACGGACAAAGAATTGACCTGCCAATGGACGTGAATGTTGTTGAAGACAACCGTTACAAAAACCTATTGCAAAGTGCGTTACTCGATATTCCAACTATTTCGGTAACCACCGACCCCGACAATCTTTTTGCTTCGCAGACCGGCATTTATGTTAATGCTGAAAATCATGGTTCAGAATGGGAACGCCCGGCCAATATTGAGTTGATAAATCCCGATGGCAGCCCCGGTTTTAATATTGACGCAGGTATCCGAATCAGAGGAGGCTGGAGCAGACACGATAATTATCCGAAACATGCCTTCCGGTTATTTTTCAGGAAAGAATATGGTGAAAGCAAATTGGATTTTCCGCTTTTTGGCAATGAAGGAACCAATGAATTTGACAAGGTTGATTTAAGGACATCGCAAAATTATTCGTGGGCAAACGGTGGCGATCAATCACGATACAACACCATGAACCGTGATGTTTTCTCGCGTGATTGCCAAAAAGACATGAACCAGCCTTACTCCCGCAGCAGATATTACCATCTGTATTTGAATGGATTGTATTGGGGAGTATACCAAACTCAGGAACGGGCAGAAGCAAGTTTTGCAGAATCATATTTTGGCGGTAAGAAAGAGGATTACGATGTAATAAAAGTTGATATCGGCGATAACTTTAATTTATACGAAATTGAAGCAACAGATGGAAATACAGACAGTTGGGAAGCCATTTGGAATATGTGCCAGCAAGGGTTTGCCTCTAATGCAAACTACTTTAAATTGCTCGGGCTTAGTCCAACCGGTACAGTAGATACAACACTGAATGTATATGTTGATGTTGACAATCTTATTGATTACATGCTGACAATATTTTATGGCGGAAATTTTGATTCACCTGTTTCAAAATTTTCGGGGAATAATAATCCAAATAACTTTTTCGCTATTGACGACAGGACAAAAAAACGCGATGGATTCAGGTTTTTTATTCATGATGCGGAACATTCTTTACTTGCCGATCCGGTGAGTCCGGGAGTTGGGATACAAGAAAACAGGGTGAATATTGGCAGTACGGCAAACAACACAATGTATGTTTGGAATTTTGGAAAATTCCACCCGCAATGGCTGCATTTCAAGCTTTCCGAAAATGCAGAATACCGTATGCGCTTTGCCGACAGGGTTTACAGAAGATTTTTCAACACGGGGGCTTTTACGCCAGATTCATGTATAAGCCGGTTCAAGGAAACTTCCGATCGACTAAATCTGGCAATTATTGCTGAGTCAGCACGTTGGGGCGATGCAGGAAGCTGGCCGGCAAGAACCAGGGATGATGACTGGGTTAAAGCTGTGAACCAGGTAACCAACGATTATATGCCTTTTCGCTCGGATATCGTTTTACAGCAACTTTTGAATGAAAATCTTTATGTCAATTTAAAACCTCCTGTTTTTAAAAATAACGGAGTTGAAATAATTGACGGGAAAGTTATCATTACAGGATCCTACAGTTTGCAGATGGAAAATAATAATGGTAAAGGAACCATTGCATACACAAGTGATGGAACGGATCCAAGGGCAATTGGAGGCAAGACTTCCGGATCTGCACTAAATGGAGGAAATTCAAAAACGATAATTATATCCCCCGGCACACGCATAAAAGCGCGAATCAGGTTATCTGATTCCGAATGGAGCCCATTGCATGAAATTGTTTTCGAAAATTCAGCACTTTTCACCGATTTAAAAGTAACTGAATTGCATTATCACCCCACCGATCAGAATACGGTTGATGCAAAAGAACTTGAGTTTATTGAATTGAAAAATACAGGAACAACAACTTTGGACTTATCGGGTTTGTCATTCACAGATGGCATTTCCTATACATTTCCAAATGGAACAACACTGGCCCCAAAGGCATTTGTTGTTGTTGCTTCAAATCCTGCTGAATTCCAGCAACTTTATGGATTTTCAACTGACTTTGGTTATTCGGGTAGTCTTTCAAATGGTGGTGAACACATTGAATTGGCAACAAGTACAAATGAAACAGTTATTTCTTTTACCTTTTATGATACAATTCCGTGGCCAACTGAGCCTGATGGCGACGGTTATTCACTGGTTGCGGCACAAACAAACCCAACCGGCGATCCAAACATGGCTGAATACTGGGCTGTTTCAAAATACCTGAATGGCTCACCAATGATCGATGACGAAGCTTCAGTTATCACAAATACGCCTGTTTTTGCAACAAAATCATTTAATCTGGAAGTTTATCCAAATCCAGCCTCATCATCAGTAAATATTGATTTTTCACTTGAAAATGATGAAAAAGTTGAAATCGGTTTGTATGATATAAATGGCCGTCTGTTAAGTACGCTTGTCAATGAATTTTTGCCCGAAGGCCATCATAATCAAAATGTTCAGCTAAACAATATGAATCTGAAATCAGGAATTTATTTGGTTGTTTTTAAATCAAAATTTAATTTGATTACCAGGAAACTAATTTATCAGGAGCGACTATAATAATTAGTTTCATCGGAAGATTCGCTGTTTACTTTGAATTTTCATATAAAAACAAATCTATTTCCTCCCGTTTCGGTGCCGAAGGTTGAGCCCCAATCCGTGTTACAGAAATGGCAGCGGCTGCACTGGCAAACTGCAACGACTCTTTTAACGACTTACCTTCTACCAAAGCCACGGCAAATGCACCGCAAAAAGTGTCGCCTGCTGCAGTAGTGTCAACTGCGTTTACTTTAAAAGAAGGAACACTAACTTTTTCGTTTTTGGTAAGCACAAAAGCTCCCTGCGAACCGAGTGTTATAATAACTTTTTCAACACCTTTTGCAACTAATTTTTCTGCGGCTTTTTCAGCATCTGCTTCATTTTCAACGGGCATATCTGCAAGAAAACCGGCTTCCACCTCATTCAATACCAATATGTTTATTTTTGGGATATAGGAAAAATCAAATGGCCGGGCTGGCGCAACATTCCAAAGAACCGGAATGTTTTTTTGATTTGCCAGGTCGATTACATATTTGATTGTTTCTTCGGGAATTTCATACTGCATCACAATTATTGCAGCTTCATCAATTACCTGAATCGCATCATCGATTTTTGAAGGTGTTAACTCATAGTTTGCTCCGGGCGCCACAGAAAGGTAGTTCATTCCTTCACCACCAATCATAATCAGAGCGTGACCACTCGCAATATTTTTTTCCTGAAAAACAAATCGGGTATCGATACCATCGTTTTTATAATTCTGCACCATTTGCGGAGTGTAAGCATCTTCGCCCACACAATTCACAAAAGCCACCTTTCCGCCGGCACGTGCTGCCGCAACCGCCTGATTTGCACCTTTTCCCCCGTAAACCTGCATAAAGACTGCATCTGTTACAGTCTCTCCTTTTTCGGGCAGGTGGTCCATTTTCATTAACAAATCTACATTCGAACTGCCGATGACTACTATTTTGTTTTTCATGTTTTCGATTTAAAATTTTGCTTTAACAGAATTCTATTTCAACCTATATAATTTTGATAGTTTATAAAGCAGCGCTTCGTACATTTCACCTCTTCTGTCTTCAAGCGTTTTTGCAGCAATATCCCGAACCTTTTCATGAATTTGCCAGGTATTGCAGGGGTTGGCATAATCCCAACCGAGGTTACCACAAAAATCGGTGTAATAATTTGGACGCGTAGCAGGAAATGGTTGATTAAATTTGCCTGCCCAACTGCTTTGTTTTGGGTCGTTAATATCGTGACTTGAATCTATAACATACAAAACGCTCGGGGTGTCGCCTACCCTGAAGTACTGCGCCCAGGCTTCGTTTTTCACCACTTCTTTAATGTGTTGCCCCATATTTCCATACTTCGCCAGTTTCTGAAACATTTCTTCGGGTTCGCTGCCTGCAAACATTCCGTTGTAGGTCCAGTTAATTTCAAGCCACCACAAATCAGTAAACCGTGAATTGTTGTACAGTTCCTTTCTTCCAAATCCATTCCAGTTATACTGTTCACAGGGCAGTTCAGCCTTTTCCCAACCGGCAGGTAAAAACGGATAATCTTTTTCAAGCATTGTTCCTGTTCCGATAGTAATAATTCGAATGTTTTTAGCTAACTCCGGATATTTGAAAAATGCTTTATTGAAAGTCAGCATATTTCCCCAAATTAAAACATACAATGGAGAATCCTTTTTTTCTGCCGCCTCTTTAAAAAGTTTAAAAACATCCAAAGTATCCTTTGCAATGTGTTTTTCTATGCTTTCAGGTTTCGGATATTCCTGTTTTTCAAAACCATATTCTTTATAATCTTTTGCATAACAACCCAGTACCAAATTACAGGCTTCCAATCCTCCGGCATCCCACCTGTCAGGCACAATCCCCTCAATATTCAATTCATTGGCATACCATAATAAATGAACCAGAGATTGCCGATCATCGGGATCGCCGGAATCAATATTAATGTCTGTAAATACAAAAACACGGTGCTTTTCAGATGATGAACCAGACAGGCTAATAAAAATAAAGATAGTTATGAGTAAATAACCTTTGCATAAAACAGACATGTATTTTAGTTCAATCTTGCTATTACAATCAGCGACAAACCAATAATAAAAAACACAAACATGGCTGCAAGCAGTTTATTTGTTCCTTTTGGTGCTTTTGCAAATTCTTTCCAGACAAAAACTCCCCAGGCGGCCGAAATCATTGTAGCTCCCTGACCGAGTCCATACGAAATGGCAGGACCCGCTTTTTCCACAGCCATTAAATTGAATTCCATAGCAGCACACCAAATCAATCCACCCAAAATTCCAATAAAATGTAATTTTGGTGTTCCCATTTTGAAATAATCTTTGTATGAAACTTTTTCTCCTGTAACAGGTTTGTACATAAACCAAGTGTTAAATACAAAGCTGGACAGGAAAATTCCAACGGTAAAAACAAACATTGCCGAATAAGGAGTCATTAATCCAACTTCAGGAGTTGTAAAATCGATGACCATGGAATCGGCAACAAACTTGTAAAAGAAACCCATTAAAATACCGGAAATGATGGAAATGATGATTCCTTTTTTCTGGTCGCCTTTTTTCTCCTGCGGTAATTTTTTGTATGCTGCTGTGTCAACCAAAATAGCAATAACTATTAATGCCAAACCGATAAACAACAAATACGGGTTTCCAAGCGGTGTTTTTATGTAGTTGACAACTACACCAATTACAAGCGCCAACCCAACCGCAATGGGAAAAGCCACCGACATGCCCGCAATGGCAGTTGCAGCAACAATCAATAAATTGGAGAGGTTAAAAATTACCCCACCAATAAATGCAGAAGTTAATGCTGAAGAATCGGCCTGTGTGAGATCGGCCAAAAAGCTGCGCCCTGCAGTTCCCATACTTCCAAAAGTAAAGCCAAAAAGCAAGGTAGTTAGAACCAGACCAATGGAATAGTCCCAGTAATAAAGCGGAAATTCCCATTTTTTGGTTGTCATTTTCAGGGTGTTGGCCCACGAGCCCCAACCCAGCATGGTAATGATGCAGAAAAGTACTGCAAGCGAATAAGAATCGACGATGTACATAAAATTTAGTTTAGAAAGCCCCCCTTTGTCCCCCCGAAGGGGGAGATTAGGAAGCAGTTTAGTTATTGTTATTTCAAATTTCTCTTTCCTTTTTTAATCCCCTCCGGGGGAATTAAAGGGGGCTTCCAAAACGTTTTTTGGCATCTTCCAAAATTGTTATAGTTGCAGTGGCTCCGCAACGTGCACAACCAGCTTCCTGTACCGCCAATAATCCATCCAGAGAACGAACACCACCTGCAGCTTTTACTTTAACTTTTGGTCCGCTGCTGGCTTTCATCAATTTAAGGTTTTCAATGGTTGCTCCAACGTAATTGTAATCTCCGTTTACCTGTTTTACAAATCCAAAGCCCGATGAAGTTTTCACATAATCGGCACCCACTTTTGTACAAATTTGGCACAATTTAATAATATCTTCTTTTCGGTTTACATAATCGGTTTCGAAAATAACTTTCACGATTGCACTTGTGTTTGTGACAGGTGTCGGTAACCGCACCGATTTCTTTTTCAATGTAATCCCAGTCGCCCTGCAAAGCTTTGGCAACATTAATTACCATGTCGATTTCAACGGCGCCATCTTTACAGGCATGTTCAGCTTCAAAAACCTTTACTTCGATTGCCGAATTTCCGGCAGGAAATCCGATTACACAGCCCACCAAAACATCAGTTCCTGTTAAGTTTTCAACCGCTTGTTTTACTGCATAAGGTTTTACACAAACCGAGGCAACATCATACTTTGCGGCAACGGCACACTCCCGTTTTAAGTCTTCATCCGTCATTGTAGGGTGAAGAATGGAGTGGTCAATCATTTTTGCAAGTTCTTTTACTTTATCCATATTTATTTTTTAACAGGAAGTCAGAAGTTGAAATTCACAGAATTTGAATCAACAAACTACCCATGTTCATTTTTATAATTATTCTGTTTTCAATTTATCAATTTCAAATTTTCTCATGTTTTTAAAAGACTCAAAAACATGTGGTGCCTTTTCAGGATCAGCCATCAATTTTGGCAAAATTGCAGGAATGATTTGCCACGAAACTCCAAACTTGTCTTTCAGCCAGCCACACCTACTTTCTTCACCGCCTTCGGTAAGTTTTTCCCAGAAATAATCAATTTCACTTTGGTTTTCACATTCCACAACCAAAGAAACTCCTTCGTTAAAAGCAAAATTGTGATTACCCGGTCCATCCATTGCAATCATATCGGCACCGTTTAAACTGAATTCAGAGTACATCACTTTTCCTTCATAAGGGTCGTTTTCAGGGTACAAAACCAGCACGTTTGTTGCCGATTTTTCAAAAACCGAAGTATAGAACTTAACAGCTTCTTCAGCCTGACCAAAAAGTTTGTCGGTAAAAAGGAAACTGGGTAAAATGCGCAATTCTCCGTTTTTGCTTCCTGTTGAAGATATTTGCCAGGTCATGTTAAACTTGTCAATCAACCAGCCATATCTTTCACTCCACGGATATTTATCAATTTCCATCATTGCATGTCCACCATCAATTAAAATATTCCAAATACGGTCGGCTTCATCCGCTGAATCGCAATTTACCGACAACGAAATGGAAGGCGTAATCTTAAACATGGGGCCGCCATTTAAACCCATAAATTGTTTTCCGTTCAATTCAAAAGCTGTTACAAATGAGTTTTCACTTTTAATCTTCGAATTTTTAAATATCGAACAGTAAAATGTGGCTGCTTCCTTTGCCTGATTATCGAACCAGATACATGGATAAATTTTTGTTTGCATTTTCTTTTGTTTTAAGTTTTACTTTCAATAAAAACAAAAAATTAATTTTCAATGATTTGTGAAAATCCTAATCATCAATAGTTTGAAAAACCATTTGCCTGAATTTCCAGCCGGATTGATCATTTACCGGACCCTGGGTTTGCTTCATGATAATTCCAATTACATTTTCAACCGGATCGGCAAAATACTGGGTATTAAAATAACCGCCCCAGTCAAAAGTACCGGCACTTCCGTTTCCTCCCTTGTTCTGACCCATTTGAGTTAACAGGCCAAATGCAAGTCCAAACTGGGTATCGGATTTATCACCGCGAATATCACCCAGCTGGTTGCTTAAAATTAAATCGACAGTGGTACGGCTTAAAATCCTAACTCCATTATATTCTCCGCCATTTAAATACATCTGAAGAAATGTTGCATAATCCTTTGCCGTGCTTGAAAGTCCTGCTCCACCCGAAAAGAATGATTTTGCACCTTTTACAGGATAATCCGTATCGTAAAAGGTAACAGGGTATTTTTCCCAGTTTCCATTAACTTTTTGCTGAACGGCAACCAAACGGTTTGCCTTTTCATCCTGAAAATAAAAACGTGTATCGTTCATTCCAAGCGGATCAAAAATGTGTGTTTTCAAAAACTCATCAAATGGCATTCCCGAAACAACTTCAATAAAATAACCGAGCACATCAAGTCCTTCACTGTAGGTAAAACTTTCGCCGGGATTGTGGTGCAAAGGCAGTTTGGCCAGTTTTTTCACACTTTCGGCAATTGTAATTTTTTCGGTTGTAAACAAATCGGTTACTCCGGCTTTGGCGTAAATCATTTTAAAACGTTCGTCGCCATCAATAATTCCGTAACCAATTCCGGATGTATGCGACAATAAATTCCGGATTGTAATTTCATTTTTTACAGGTTCACCTGTCCAGGTTGTATCGCTGTACTGGAACGATTTTAAAACCTGCTGATTTTTAAATTCAGGAATGTATTTCGAGATTGGATCGTCAAGTTTAAATTTCCCTTCTTCCCACAACATCATTACTGCAGTTGAAGTTATGGCTTTTGATTGCGATGCAATGCGGAAAATATCGTCGCGTTTCATTTTTCTTCCGGTTTGATTTTCTGCCATTCCATAGGCTTTCCAATGCACTATTTTCCCGTTTCTGGCAATCAGCGAAACGATTCCGGGAACATTTCCATTTGCCACTTCTTCTTCACACATCTTATCTATTCGGGCCAAACGTTCGGAAGAAATTCCAACCGATTCCGGAGATGCCTCAGTTAAAACAGGTGATTTTTGGATAGATTTTGTTTGGGCTAACAAACCTGTTCCTATCAACAGAACAAAAATGAAGGATGCTAATTGTTTCATTGTTTTTATTGTTATTTTGAATTTCTAATATCTGATAAATAGTTCTAACTAAAAAATTTATCTTCCTTCCAGTTTCCCGGGTTATTTTGAATATAATTTTCAATTCGCTGGAATTCTTCCTCATCGCGAATAATATGGTCATAAAACCGCTCCTGCCATGCAAATTGGCCGCATAAATTTAACCGGTTCACATGTTTGGTAACGGCCGATTTATATGAACGCAAAATGGTTGAAACCGAATTTGATTTCGGGGAAATATCGGAATAAAATTGATTTTTATCCGGCGGGGATTGCGGGGGTATTGTTATGGATTGCAGGGGTAACGTTGGGGATTGCGGGGGTAGAGACGTTGCATGCAACGTCTCTACGTTGGTATTTGCAACCAACGCCCCAACGTCATTGGTTTCTTTTCCATCCAAAATCAATATCCCATGAATATGGTTGGGCATCACCACGAATTGTCCCAATTGAATATTTTTTGAATGATTAATTATTTCATGCCAAAATATGTTGGCCACAATTCCTGCGCCCGATAACTGCATTTTGCCATTTTCAATTTCCCCAAAAAAATGTTCGCGATTTTTGGTGCAAATTGTAATAAAATAAGATGCGTCTTTCCTGTAATCCCATTTTTGCAATCGCGCTGACCCAATTCGATATTTATCTCTGAATTTTTCCATTTCTATTTTTAATGGAAGGTTAGAGACGTTGCATGCAACGTCTCTACACACGTATTTCATAATCTCATCAATCCGGTTAACCATCCTGCTGCATGCGGAATCCAGTCTTCATCGGTGAATGAAAACGGACCGTCATTTTCCTTTTTTGGTTCAACATCGTATTTAAACTGTTCGCCGGTTGAAAAACCATTGCAGATAGAACCCCGTGTTTGAAACCATGTTCCTGCCCAGCGATTTCCAACGTGGCAAATCATGCTTGCCGGCAGTGCAACACCTTTGGGAATATCGGCACTAAAAATCACACAACCCAATTTAAGATTGTCAGCGGTAATTCCGGCATTTAATCCGGCCACCCACTGCAAATTTCCGTATGCAATCTGTTTCAATTTTGGTTCACTTAACACCTTTTCCAATTCAAGAGCCAGTGCTGCAGTATATCCGTAAATACAGTTTGTACCATGGAAAGTACCGCAAAACCAGGTGGCGCCTTCATCTTTTGTAATGAGCTGCGGCACCAGATAAAATGGATTGGCTTCGCACCCGGGAATTAAATACCCGTAGGTAAAATCGGTTAAAGTTTGTTTCCACTTTTCAGCATCTTCATGTTCCGGATATTTTTTCAACAGTTCAATAATCGGAACCAAATAATTGGGATAAATTCCACCCATGTCGGTTCCAAACTGTGAACCATTTGCACCGGGAACAATTCCATGTGTCCACGATGGTTCGGCATGATTCATACTATCAAATTCATAAAAATGGCCATAATAACCATTCATTGCCTTTTGTTTTGGTATTTGGCGGGACATCACTTTTCGGGCATAATCAACTGCCAATTCCTTTGCATCTGATTTTCCATGTTTTACCAATTCCAAAGCAACACTACACATTACCAATAAATCCCGGGTAGGCCACTCATCCTTAGGAATTTCAGTATCTTCAGAAATTCCCCGCTGTTTTTTGACATAACCATAATCACCCATAGGCTTGGCTTTATTTATCAACCAGTTGAATGATTCCATTGCTGCCTTTTCATAAATCTTCTTCTTTTCGGAATAGTTATCCGGAAGCAATCTCGCCGCTTTTAGCAAGGCAAGAACAGCTTTTGAAACATCGTGCGGTAAAATATCTTTTTGGTGCGTTAAAACATCATGAGACATCGCACCTTTTGGAAACCCAAGTTCAGTTGCTTTCTCCTGAGTTAAAATCAGGTAATTGCAGCCCCATACAATTTCGTCATAAATTCTGTTTTGAAATTCTTCGTTGAAAGCATCTTTTCTATTTTCAAGCAATTCTTCCATCGCTATGATTATTGCACTTTGTGCAGGACTTTCGGCCCAAAGTGCCCCGGCATCCTGCCAACCAGCGCCAACTCCAGGAAATGGGCGACGACGTTTTAACATATCCACAGATGACCATTCGATTGTACTGTCCCAAAGAATATTCTTTTTTACTTTCAATCCGGAATCTTTGAACACGGCTTTTGAACCATTTCGAATTTCAACATTCCATTCACCCTCCTCTTCAATCGAAGGAAACTCAGCCACCCACCAATGGCTTTTCCAGATTTCACCCCAGTATTTGCATTCAGTTTGAAATTCTTTCTCCTGAAAAGTTGGGATTAAAACACAATTTGCATTTTCAGGAAGCAAATCTTTTTTTGGCAAACGAACTACAATGCGAACGGGCAATCCGGGTTCATAACCAACCTGTGAGAAAAGCAAACCTGCAACACCATCTTCCACAGAATAATTTTCTCCCTTGAAAAGAGGAAATGGTTCCGGTTTTTCTTTTGCTGAATTGGTTTCGCACGAAGTTAAAATACCTGTTCCTGCAATTGCAACCGAAGAGATTGCTCCGGTTTTCAGGAAATTACGGCGTGAAAAGTTGTTTTTGTTCATTTGTTCCTTATAGTGTAGATTTACATAAAATAGCTACTCCCAACCGGGAATTTCTGCGTATTGCAATACAACTCGCTGTATATTGTTAATTTAGGATTGCTGGTTTTAAATTTGATGGAAATATGAAGAATTGGAGCACCCGTTTCAATTTGCAGCAGTTGCGCAACTATTTTCACTGGCCAGTTCAGCTCTTATTTCTGAAGAAGAACCTACAATTTCAATTAAATATTTTGAAGATAAGGTTTTAAAAAATGACCCTCCTGTAAATTCTGAATTGACAAATTCGGATAAAGCAGTGGCAGGAAACCAGTTTTTTTCAAGCATAACCGGAGCATCCCCAACAAAGCGCAAGCGTTCAAAAAAAAGGCAATTTTCCTGTTTATCTTCCGAATTAACCGAAGAAAAAATTTCACCGTTCCAATCGCTTTCAGTTGGACTTTGGAGAAAAATAGTTTTTACATTTTCGCCTACTGCCTCAGAAAAACCTTTTACATTGAGCAAACCGAGTGATTTTCTTCTTTCAACAACGATACTACCTTTTCCGTGCAGTCTTTCAATAAATCCTTCCTTAAGCAGTTCGTCAAGGGCTCGCCTTGCAGTTGTCCGGGTAATTGAATATGTTTTGCAAAGGGCATTTTCAGAAGGAAGAAAATCGCCCTTTTTGTATTCGCCCAACTGAATTTGTTTTTTTAAATCGTCGCTTATTATCTTATATTTTTTCATAGTTCCCGGTTATGATTTCCAAATAAATTTAAAGCTTATTCCCCAAGGCAAACAAATATCCATAAAGCACAATTTTCTGCCGGAAAGTTTGCTGCGCGGTTGTTTCACCATTGGGTACGCAATAACGACTATTCCAGAAATGTTCTCCCCAGGGCCAGATTTCTTTGTCTGCCGGATAATTTCGACTGGTGTACCAATCGCAGGCAATAATGTTTTCGTCGCCTCTCATCCATCCATCGCGGCACATGTAGGGTGTCCAGCCGGGAGTTAAGCCAGGGTAACCATCTCGGCGGCCAGGTCCAAAAGTTTGGGTAAAACTGCGGTCAGTTAAACCGGTCATTTGTACCAATCCAAGTGGGTTTCTGCCCAGGGTCCACTCAGCTTCTGCATACAACCCCTTTTCAAAATATTTTTTATCTGTTTCGTTTTCGGAGATTTTATGGGCAATGGCAACCAGTGACATTTCGTTTGAGGTTTGCATCATTCCCTCCCATCCTCCCGACCAACGGGCAGCTTTTGTGGGGCTTTTTTCCATTTTATCCACATAATCGGTTTTGGCCTGGTTAATCGCTGCCTTTTTCATGTTGGATTGAAGTTCAGAATAGTTCACTTTTTGAGGCGTAAAAATGTACGCAACTGAGGCAAATTGTTGTTCCCACTTTCCCATGTTTTTTATTTTTGACAAAGGACTTTTAACTTCACTTTCATTATTTACAACTTCTTCATAATCTTTCTCTCCTGTGAGATTGTAAAGGAAAGCTGCAGCAGTCATTTTCAAATCCTTTCCCCGCAGTCCGCTTTTATCAACACCGGGCATTTTATCCGACTGATTTTGTGCCCAATTGTATGCGATGATTGCTTCTTTCGTATATTTTTTTTGTAATTCTTTGTTATCCGACAACCGAAAACAATCGGCAACCATGGCGCATCCTGCGGCAACGCACCATCCCTGCCATGCACATGGAGCTCCGGCGTAATTTACTTTTTCATCCGTGATATTGGTCAGCCCTGTTAAATAACCTCCTTTTGAATCGCGCATCCGCAACCACCAATCGATTTCCCAGAGTGCTTCATCTATAATATCGGGTATTTTGTTATTTGTTTCAGGAATATAAAGCTGATTATCTTTAAATGCGTCAGGAGATAAATAATAGGTCAGTAAAATATCAAATACGGAGATAAAATTATCGGGTCGCTCATCGTTGTCGTAAGCATCTGCCCATCCGCCCCAGGTTTCTTTGGCAACCTCGCCGGTTAAATCATCACTGTAAAACTTGCGGTCATCGGGGTTTGTTCCTGTTACCATTTCCTTATTCGAAATAAAAACTTCAAATCCCTCGGGTTCGACCCCTTGTTTAAACAAAGGCCTGCGTGATTTTGGAAAATCGCCGGCGGGTTTGGGCTCACAACCCATGCGCAGATAAAACATGCCCTGCATCGCAACTTTATATGCTTCTTCAAACCGATTGTCACCAATAATAAATGGCTGACTGCTACCTATTCCGTTGATTACAAGTTTATATTCACCCGGAATATTGAATGAAGAAAAATCACATTCCCAAACGTCAGTTCCTGTAAAATCCTTATCATATTCCGGTTCTGCCTGTTTCGACATTCGAAATTTTAATTTGCCTGTATAAGTCTTTTTTTCTGATTTTGCATCAACCAAATAAAAAGGAGTTCCATTAAAACGGGAAAAATCACGACCGCCGCCATCGCCCATCCACAAATACAAATCCGCCGATTTAAAAACGGCACCGGCTTCGTATCCAATATTGGAGATTTTAATTGCCGGTGATTCCTGATTCAATTCATCGAAAGTAAAAAGCTTTAATTCCTCCCCTGAATTTGTTTTACCATCTATTTTGAGCGTGTACGTTTTCCCGGTTTGCATGGGAAAGGGCAATTCAAGATAAATCCAGTGGTGCATTGCGGGTTTTCTTTCGTCGATAGCGGCCTCCCAAACTTTTGATTTTCGATAAACACTGATTGGTACTGTACCATTTTCACCGTAGTTTTCATCGTCCTTTGATAAAATCCTAAAACTCCCCGGCTAGCTTTGCCAACTCAACATTTAAAGGATCTCCAAAGGCAATGTACTGGTCTTTGTCGGGGCAAAGTGACCATTTTTCGGTATGAAAATAATCCCAGCCATTGCATGAACCGCTGATTGTATCATCCCAATTGTATTCAACCGCTCCGTCCTGAAAATGGAGTACAAGACACTGATTATCGACAGGAAGGATTTCAACTAATTTTGCTGCTTTTGATGTATTTGGGACAGTTAGAATCAATAGTAAACTAATTCCAAAAATTATTGTAAACAGATGTTTTTGCATTGTATTAATTTATTTCTCTGTGAATCTGCTGTATAAATGTATTACTTGTCCACCCATTTTGACATCGATTTATTCTTGAGATTTTTTATTTCTTTGACTTCAAAATTGTGTTTAGCATCATGACTGTTCAGCTTAGTTTTTGTACATGATTTTGCCCGATTCCACTGATGAATTTCTGTTTTCAGGATTATAAATCTGAAAATAATAAATCCCGGAAGATAGCGCTGTATTGTTCGGTTTCCAGGAAATCGTATTATCCGAAACTAAATTTATTTTGTAATTATGTGTAAAAATCAACTCACCTGTAAGGTTATAAATATCCAGTTGAACAGATTCAGCATAACTCTCCGGCAATTGAAAAGTTACTTCATTTTGAAAAGGGTTTGGAAAAACTTTAATATTTGAGCGCCATTTTAAAGTGTTAGCTGATGTAATAATATCACTCTCATTTTTTACTTCGGAATAAGAATAGGAACCCAGTTCATCGATAACTTTGGCTTTAAGTTTTATGGATTCGCCCGGTTTTGGTTTGTATTCTATTTCAAACGGAAATGTATTGCTTTCACCAATTTTATGCCAGTCGTTGTAAAATTCCACTTTGTAAATAGTATTATCGCCATCAGGATCGGAAATATCTGTTTTTAATACAAGAACTTCTGGTCCGCTCGCTTTTACTTCGAAATCGGTAACTTTTGGTTTTTGATTTGCCTGAAAAGCCGGATTTGCCGGTCCACCCAAAAATCCATATACCGCAGCATTTAAAATTGTATTTTGATGGATTGTAAATTCAGCATTAAGCGGTGTTCCGTAATTTCCGAACCATCTTTCGTGCCCCGGCCACGAATTAATTTTAGTGGGATAAATTGATTTATAAGCCCAGGCAACATCCCAAATTCCCTGACCGGTAAACCAGGATTCATCGCGATATGCACCATAAGGCGTTATTCCTGGCGCCATTTCTTCTTTCCCGTTGTACCACGAATCCATGTGAAAAACACGCCCGGGTTGTTTGATTCCCAAACCGGTAATCCATGTTGTATTCAGAGGATTTGTTCCCAAAAAATAATCGGCAGTGTTTTGAATAACTGAAAGATAAGAACCCGCCAGAGTTGGATTACTTTCTTTTACAAGGTGATAACCAAGTATAATTTCGAATATCATTGGAGTAGTTGCCTGTCCGATTAACATCGGAAAATAGAAATTACCTCCCCAGCGGCAGGCTCTTTTGCCGGCAGTTGAAACCATTCCGTTTGCTGCATTAAGTACAGCTTGTTTTGCTTTATTTTTTAATGTTTTGTCCAACACCAGTTCATCAGGCATAATTGCCAGCGTAAATGAAGCCCAAAGTTGATCTCCACCGGGAGCACTGCTTGAACTTAGCCAGGCCAAATCGGTTTCAAACTGTTGCCTGTATTCCGCTTCACCTGTTAAACGGTAAAGACTTGTTGCGGCAAAAGCCCTAAAATCCCTTAATAATACCGGCATGGCTGGTTTGGTACTTTCGTCTCCGGGCAATGTGTTATTTTTTGCCCATTGGTAAGCTTCAACTGCTTCTTTTTTCCAATCCACACCTTCCGGATCTTCCTTGCCTAATTTCTCTAAACAATAAGCCAATTGCGCTGCCCCTGCCGCATATTTATATGTTGTATGAGGGTCTTCTCCCGAAATAATATAGGTGCGATTTACATCCTTATATGAAGGAACACCCTCCCCATCTTCTCCAAAATGGTCGCCGCAAACTCTGCCTCCGACACCACCGGTTCCATAACCATTCTCAATAATTAATTGCCGTGTACGCTGAAAATATCGGAGTAACCAGGCAGCTTCGTCTAAAATATCCGGTATGTCGTTGCCACTTTCGGGAAGGTTAAGCTGATTATCTGTATAATTTTCAGGAGCAATTTGCCAGCTAAAAAGTAAAATAGCAGGAATGTTGAGATGTGTATAATAACCATCCCAATCACCTGCATCCTGATACCAGCCCCAACTGTCAATACTTCCTTTGATACCGGCCTCAATGGCAGGTTTGTCAGCGGAAGAATTGTCGCCATTTTTCCAATCGGTAAAACGGGAAGCTGTATATTTTAGTTTTCCTGTAAAACCCGGAGTTATCAGAGGATTGTGCGGTGCAGGCCGGGTAAATTCAGTAAAAGGTTCCTTTAATTCAATTCCGCTGCGGTTGTGGTACAATCCTCGAATCGAGGTATAAAAAACCTGCTGATAAATATCATCCTGAATTTTAAAAGGATTTGAACAACCCATATTTTCAACTACCAACCTGAACTTTCCGGTTTGTTTGAACGCAGAAAAATCGCATTCGTAAACGTCTGAACCTAAAAAATTAGCGTTGGGAGTTTCTGTTGCCTGTCCTGTTTCTACGTTTGTTTTTGATTTCCGGAATTTTACATTTCCTTCAAAAACCGTTTCATTTGTAAAATGATCAACGATATAAAATTTTTGATTTGAATAGTCTGATAGGTCAACTCCACCTTTGTCGCCCATCCAATGATATATATAGCCAAATTTCTCAGAAGCATTTGGTTTGTAGCCTATTAAATTTGTATGTATTGTTGGAGAGAAAACTTCCTTTTCATCGAAAATAAATTTCCATTCCTTTCCGTTGTTGGCAATTTCGCCGGTATTTAAAATGTATTCGTTGTTGTTTTGAAGCGGTTCTGCCAGATACAAATAAATCCAATGTTCTTCAACATGGTCGGGATCTTTATTCACACATCCGTTATTCCAGCTTTGACACATCCACGTAAATTCAGAACCTTTCGTTTTCCTTCCTAAATCTGATGGGTGTCTGGCATTGAAATAGGCCGCATCTGTTGTACTTGATATTGAATAATTTGAAAGTAACTCTGCCTGTTCAATATTTAACTGTTCAACAACTACACGTTCATTACTTCTCGCCTGTCCTTTTTTATGATAAACTGCATATCCGTCATCGAAATGAATAGCAAGGATTTTATTTGTTATGGGCGCAATTTCAACAATATCTGAGGCAGTGGATTGTTTAAAAACAATAAATGTCAGGAAAAAAAATACGATGATTCTGTTCATAATAAATAGTTAGTAGTTTAAATTTTCAGGTACAATTTTCTTAAATTGGATAGTGAATTTGCTATACAAAATTAAAAATCTTGTGTGGACAAGTTTACAAAAAAAATACTTGTACGTATAAGTAATCTTTCATAAATTAAACCTTTTTTCAATATTGATGTATATAATCTTAAATTCAATAAACTGGAAATCATGTCAAACAGAAGATTATTTTTGAAATCACTGGCAGGAGCAACTGCCGGCTTATACTTAACCAAAACTTCATATGGCTCTGAAAATGAAAGCGATAGATTAGGCGAGGTTTTACCAAAAAGAAAATTAGGCAGAACCGGCGAATATGTTACCATGCTGGGAACAGGGGGATATCATGTTGGTTGGACTACTGAAAGGGATGCACAAGAAGTAATTGAAGTTGCATTGGAGGGAGGAGTTCGTTTTTTTGATACAGCAGAAAGTTATTCTGACGGAAGAAGCGAAGAACGTTATGGTAAATATCTTACACCTAAAAACCGCGACCTGATCTTTTTAATGTCGAAAACCACCGGGCCGGATGCGAAAACTGTACAGGAACATTTGGAAGGTTCGTTGCGACGGTTAAAAGTCGATCAGATTGATTTATACCAGGTACATTCAATACGTACACCTGAAGATGTGGACAGCCGTATTGAAAAGGGAGTGCTGGATTATTTGCAAAAAGCAAAAGCTCAGGGCAAATTTAAATATCTCGGATTTACAGGGCATCAAAATCCATATGCACATGCTCACATGTTGGAACGATCCAGTGAAACTGACATTTTTGATGCCGTTTTAATGCCGGTAAATGTGCTTGATGCTTCTTATTATAGTTTCAAAGAAAATATAATGCAAAAAGCTTTGGATCGAAACATGGGGATACTTGCAATAAAATCATTAGCCGATGGAAGATTTTTTGCCAGAAAAGAACAAGCCAACTGGTCTACCGATGACCCCGTAATACCTAATTACATGAGTATTAAGGATGCTATGCATTTTGTTTGGTCACTGCCTGTAACTGTTCTTATTTCGGGAAATGAAAATGCCGAATTTATGAGAGCAGAAAATTGGTTATGCTCAATCATTTTCTAAACTTTCTGATGAACAAATATCGAATCTTATTGATAGAGTAAAGGATATTGCGATGACAGGAAAAGTTGAATATTTCAAAAAGATGGATGTATAAAAAATAAAAATCCTGGGATTTTGTGCTGGGATTCAAAACTTAACGACATTAATCATTCAACCATCAGTTAATATTTTGCTAAAATTCACGTGCAAAACATGCAGCCCCCACCGCTCCGGCTAAATCGCCAAATTGAGCATGTACAATCTCTGTTTTGTTGCCCGCTGTGCGCCATTCATAGTTGGTCATATATTTTTCAAGGGGTTCAAACAAATCGTTGCCCGCCTCGGTGATTCCACCTCCCAGTATAATCATTTCGGGAGAAAGAATATTGGTTAAAGTTGCCAGTCCGATGGCCAATTTTCGCACAGAGGTCAGCCAAACTTCAGCTGCAAAACTATTCCCTTCGCGATAAGCCTCAATAAGTGCATGGGTAGTAGTATATTTTCCTAATGTACGTTTTTCTATGGTGCAATTTCCAATGGCGTCTTCAAGACTTCCGGGTATTCCAATTATGTCGGGCTCGCCATCGCTGTCGATCACCATGTGGCCAATGTGCCCTGCTTTGTTAAATGCGCCCTGATAGGGTTTACCATCAATTAAAATGGCACCGCCTACACCCGTTCCGAGTGTTAGCATAACCACATGTTTTTTACCTTTTGCCGCACCAAATCTGGATTCGGCCAACATTGCAGAAATGGCATCATTTAAAACAAAGGTTTTTGTTTTTAAAAAATCGGTCCAGATAAAATTCTCCAGCCCCTGTAATCTGCCAGGCATAAATCCAATGGCCGAATTGGTAGAATTGGGTAGTCCCGGTGCCGAAATCCCAACAAGCAATTTATTATTATTCATTTTAGTTTGCATTTCCTTAACGGCAGTGGCAACAGCGTTCTTCCAATTGGTATCGTCGCCATCTTTTGTAGGTTGATAATAATGTTGCAAAATGTTGCCGCCTGCATCTATGGCCACCGCTTTTATCCTTGTTCCGCCAAGGTCAATCCCTATAATAATGTCTGACATTTTTTTTATTTTGAATTTTTGAATTTAAACCGCCAGTCGTCCTGCAAACTACTAATGATTATTTGATTTTTACAACGAAACTTTTGTGGAACAACCATTGTTTAGAAATAAATTATTTTACTCCATTGAATTCCTTAACCGCATCAATCATAGCCACAACATTTTCTACCGGTACATTCGCCTGAATGTTATGAACCGCATTGAAAACAAATCCACCGTCTTTGGCAAATATTTCGCACAAACGGAGTACTTCTTCCCGTACTTTTTCAGGAGAAAAATTTGGCAGGGCATTTTGTGTGTCAATACCACCGCCCCAAAAAACAAGGTCTTTGCCGTAATTTTTTTTCAAATGAAATGGGTCCATTCCCTTTGCATTTATTTGAACCGGATTGATAATATCGAAGCCTGCTTCAATAAATCTGGGCATAAATGATTCAACTGCACCACAAGAATGTTTGAAAGTTTTCCAGTTGGTATTTTGGTGTATCCAATTGTTAATGCGCTTATAATAAGGCATCCACAAATCATCAAATTGTGCAGGAGCGCAAAAAGTTGAGTCCTGCGTTCCGAAATCGGTTCCACAAATAAAAACAGCATCCACATTTTCGCCAATTACTTTGTGTAAGCGCGTAAAATTTTCAATTGCTATTTCCGATTGACGATCAAATATGGTTTTGATATAATCGGGTCGAGTAGATAATGCTCATGTACCATTCTGTAATGTCGCGGATACCTTTGGGCTTTTTGAGTTTCATGCCTGGTATATGGGCAATGTCGCCCAAAGCGGTTCCACCCAGTCCCGCCACAACAGCTCGTCCGGTTGCCCGTGCCTTTTGTGTTGTTTGTTTCCAGTATTCCAAATCGCTGTCCGACACCAATCCATATTCTTCCAGGTTGTCGTTTGGGTCAAGTTGATCTTCTTCAAAAGGTTGTTGACGGATTATGGCATCGAAAAAATAACTTGCTCTTGGCATTTTTGCTGAAGGCCCGGCAGAGATATCACCGGCAGGGTAACTAAAAATATTACCGTAATCATCTGTCGTTGTGTTAAAACCAACAGGAACAAGCACTGTTTGCCCCCATGGAGTTTTATATTCCTTATACGGTGCATGGTTATAAAAGCCAAATGAGCTGTTTTTACCTTTTGCGCCCACTGTGTCAATTCCAAGTATTTCAATCAGTTCCTTATCAATCTCGCCAAGCATTTGGTATGGATCGACTACACGAACCGGGATGTTTGCCAAACTGTAGTATTTGCGCAGGTTTTCAATGGCCAATACATGAATTCCACTAACCGATGTTGCCCCAAAATCCACTGGAATTTTGTCGGGTTGTTTGTGGTTTACAGTTAAATCAAATCTTTCTTTTGAATTCATATTATAAAGTTTCAGGTTCAAAGTTTCATGTCCCCTCTATCTCCTTCAATGGGGAAGTAAAAATCCAGTTTTAGGTATCAAGCATATAAAAACAAGCAACTCTTTATTCGGTGTTGGAAACTACATATCCCGTTCATTCCGGAATACAGTATCCGGGTTCAAACCTGGCTTTAAGCTCTCCACCTTAAACTCAGAACTCCCTACATTGGCATTTCAGGTAATTTCCAACCTTCCCTGTAATTGTGTTTTATGTATTTGGTAGCTTCTTCGAGTGCATTGAAAGTAGCATACTGCGTATTAAAATGCGGGTGCCCATCTATTACTTTAAATTCATCCGAAGTCATGATTTTAAGTTCTTCGGAGGGTGAAATGTTTGTGATTTTCATTTTCTCAGCATCCCACTGCAACGATTTATTGAGGCCTTGCAAGCGAATTGCCAAAACACCCAGCAGCACCATTTCATTAAACGGACCTGAATATCCAAAATGTGAAGTACCCTCAATCCTATTTTCGGGCGACTCTTTGCAGGCGCGAATCCAGTCTTGTTCATGCGGGCCATCAACATAACCAATTGCGCCCGGAATGCGACGGAGATATTGGGCAACCTTTGGCTTGCGACCCGAACCTAAACGTGGATTAAATCCGCCACAACCACAAATCAACGTATCTTTTGACCCAACAAACAAACAACCTCCCAAGCCATCAGCCATCAGGTTTTCACCTTCGGGAACCAGATCGGAAATATTGGGCAGTAAGCCGCCATCATACCAATAAACTTTTACGCGCGGCATGGTCAGGTTTTTATATTTATCCCGTGAGGGGAAAGTAAATTCCACGGTTTCTGCCTGTGGAGCAGATTCGGTATTGATTGACGTTGAACTCCCACGAACCTTTTCAGGGTAGCCTAATTTTAAAGATTGGTAAACCGGGTCGAGCACATGACAAGCCATATCGCCAAAAGCGCCTGTACCAAAATCCCACCAGCCACGCCAGTTCCATGGTGTATAAATATCGTTAAACGGACGAAATGGCGCCGGCCCGATAAATTTATCCCAGTCCATAGTTTGGGGAACTGTCATTGCTGAAGTTGGTCGTTGCAGTCCCTGAGGCCAAATAGGTCGGTCGGTCCACGCGTGAACTTCTTTTATCTCACCAATTTCACCGTTCCAAAGCCATTCGCAAAGTTCGCGAACACCATCTCCGGAATTTCCCTGATTACCCATTTGTGTGGCAACCTTATGTTTTTTTGCCAGGTTGGTGAGCAACCTCGATTCGTAAACCGAATGCGTTAAAGGTTTTTGACAATATACATGTTTGCCCAAGGTAAGCGCGGTAGCTGCAACAATTGCATGGGAATGATCGGCAGTGGCAACCATCACGCCATCAACAGAATTGCCAAGTTCGTCGAACATTTTTCGCCAATCCCAAAATCTTTTTGCTTTCGGAAATTCCTTGAAACATGTTTCGGCATATTTCCAGTCCACGTCGCATAAACCGATAATGTTTTCTGTATTCATCCCCACTAAATTTGGGTGTCCTTTTCCGCCAACCCCAACCCCAACAATGTTCAGTTTATCGCTGGGGGCTTTGTGTCCCAAACCGGCAACAACAAAGCTTGGTACAATTGTTACCCCGGTAGTGGCAAGTGCAGTATTTTTTAGAAATTCGCGTCTGGATTTATTAATTTTAGTCATGGTTTATTTTATTTTAAGTTTAAAATTCATTATTTTAATGTTGCGGTTAAATACATTTGTGCCGTGGTTTTGAAACGAAATATGGCCTTCATCATATTTCCCGTAATCGGGGTAATCTGCCCATTTTTCGCAGTCACGCAATTTTATCCATTCATCCGGGTATTTCGTGTATTTCACTACTTCCTTGCCGTTCAAAAATTGGGTAACTTCATTACAGTCAACAATTAATTTCGCAGTATTCCATTGGCCAACAGGTTTATAAACTTTCGCTTAAACACAAGTTTTTCCATTTTTTATTTATTTCAATTAGTTCATTAAATTAAGAATCAGAAATGACTTCAGCAAAGCAAACTTCATTTTTATTCTAATGAACTAAAATAAGGATGAAGAAATTACCTGAACGTGCTGTTAAAATAGTTTTTCAACATGTTTTCACTTCGTAATTACTTTTTTTATTAATTCAATTGCTGTTTAAACTCCAGCAGAAGTGGACGTAATTCATTATATTGAATTTCCTGAACTGAAATATTCTTATCAATGGCCATACAAGCTGCAATTGCTGCCGACTGTCCCAATACCATAAAAACCGGCTCCATTCTGATTGAACCAAAAGCAATGTGTGTAGCGCTCAAACAAACTGGCACCAGCAAATTTTTACATTCCTTTTCTTTTGGAACAATTGACCGGTAACTGATTGGATAAGGTCCTTTTACCCTTGCTTCCACGTTGCCTTCATTTTTTACGAAACCTTCTTTTGTTACATATCTTTGAACATGATGCGAATCCATTCCGTAAGCCGCCAGTCCTATGGGATCAGCGGCTGTTTTCAATCCTTCGCAATTCAGTTGTGTCATAACGTAATCGCTTACCATTCGTCGCGCTTCCCGCACATACAACTGTTGCTGCCAGCCGCTTCCTTCGGTAAATTCATCTTTACACATTCCCCAGTGTGAAACTTCATTTCTAATTTTTTCGGGTATTCGCGGGTGGTAAGCCAGCGTCCACATCAATCCTTTTTGATAGTTCCTGTGACGTTCGGCAATGGCATCCCGTTCTGCATACGTTGCTTCAGGGTAATTATAATTCTGCCCAATAAAATCAGTTGAAAAACCTGTTCTGTTGTTGGTATCGGTTTTTCGGTTGGGCATATCCGAGTTAATCCATGGAAATCCCGTTTCCCCTGCTTCATAATTTCTCAGCAGCAGTTCGTAGTCAAGTTCGTTGTAAGATGCTGGCTTTTCAAACTGAATGCGGTTTTCAGGTTTGATCGGTCAGGCACATTCTGAAACAGTAAGCCTGAACACCTTTATTTCCGGATCCCTCTTTCCCTGGACGTTTTGGGTTGATAAACGGGAGCAAGCCGCTTGATGGATCACCTTTCACACGGTAAGGATCAACTCCAGTTACAAAGTTATGATTGATTGCATTCGCCGAATGCTGATTAGTCATGGTTCTTGCCGTATCTCCGGTTTGAACGCCATTTAATGTTTCACCATATTTTTTGTTTGACTCCCGTCCAACCGTATAACTAACGCCGGATGCGGCCATCAAATCACCTTCATAAGTTGCATCTATAAATACTTTTCCAATATATGTTTCACCACTTTCCATTGAAATGGAAACTATCCTTCCTTCCTTTTTTGTAACACCACTTTTTCTATGTAGTCGTTGACCACATACTAATGCTGATATTTTTTTCCTTATTCCAACATCAGATCAAATATTTTTAATGCTGCCGATGGTTCAAATGTCCACATAGCATCTTCATTGGAATCACTTTTAGTCTGTCCACCGTCACGATATTCTTCCCGTTTTTGCCATTTCCAGTTTTCGGGTTGCTGGTAATATTTTTTCACATTTTGATAAAATTCGCGTGAAATTCCGCCAATTGCCTGTTTGTTCCCGATATCGGTTTGACCCAGTCCACCCGTTGTTAATCCACCAATACGGTCTGTGGGTTCAATCAGTATTACAGTTTTCCCTATTCTCGAAGCCTGAATAGCCGCACTTATCCCGGCAGATGTGCCTCCGTATATAACAAGATCACATTCTTTTACAGGTTGACTATAAATTATTTGATTTAAAACTATTAGAATTACCAGTAAAAAAAGCTTCTTCATTCCAGATTTATTTAAGTTTATTCAATTTCATTTATTGTTGCCGCAATTTCTGTAATTCAACAAGAAACATATCAAAACAATGATTGAGTGAGGATAAAAGCCCTTACTCAGCCAAATTATCGTGGGAAGGTATATTCTTTTACGAACCAAAACAACCAATAACTGAAAAAACCATATCATCAGTTAAATCAGAAATAGGATTTGAAGTTGTTCGTTGTAAATTTTCAAGTTTTGTTCAATGGATTTTAAGGTTACAATTAATTAACTGTCGCATCAAAATCAAGGAGATCTTTTGAATTAACTAAAAACTGTAAAGAAAAATCCCGGGGTCAACACCCCGGGATTCAAACTTAACCTAACTAAACCAAACTTATGAAAAATGCAGCCTGATGCTGCGAAGTATCTTTTCGCTTTCGTAATAACTTTTCGAATTATTACATTTTAAAATCTAATATATGAAATACAAACAACATGCCAAAACTATATAAGACATTCTATTTTAACAAAAATTGACAAAGCTGACAAATAAACGATAAAATATTAAATCTTAAAAAATAGATATATTTGCGACATATTAGGAAAACAGTAAAAACGAAATAATTAAAATAATTCAATGAATAACATTCGCAACTTCTGCATTATTGCCCATATCGACCACGGGAAGAGCACTTTGGCTGACCGGCTGCTTGAATTTACAAATACAATTGGGGAGCGGGACATGCATGCACAAGTACTGGATAACATGGATTTGGAACAGGAACGTGGTATTACAATAAAAAGTCATGCAATTCAAATGGATTATTTGCATGAAGGAACTCAATATAAATTAAACCTCATTGACACTCCCGGACATGTTGATTTTTCCTATGAAGTTTCGCGGTCAATTGCAGCGTGTGAAGGTGCATTACTTATAATTGATGCTACACAGGGAATTCAGGCCCAAACCATTTCAAATTTGTATCTCGCCATCGAAAACAACCTTGAAATAATTCCGGTTCTTAATAAAATGGATTTGGAAAATGCAATGCCTGAAGTTGTAGAAGAGCAAATCATTGACCTTGTTGGGTGCGACCACGAAGATATTATACATGCCAGCGGTAAAACAGGGATGGGTATTGAAACTATTCTGGATCGGATTATCAAAAAAGTGCCTGCTCCCAAAGGCGATCCTGAAGCTCCTCTGCAAGCGCTAATTTTTGATTCTGTGTTTAATCCCTTCCGTGGTATTATTGCTTATTTCAAAATAGTAAATGGTGAAATCAAAAAACGGGATTTGGTGAAGTTCATGGCAACAAAGAAAGAGTATTTTGCCGAGGAAGTTGGTGTCTTAAAACTGGCTTTATCACCACGGGATTATTTGTCAACAGGTGATGTTGGGTATATTATTTCGGGGATAAAAACCGCCAAAGAAGTAAAAGTTGGCGACACAATTACTCATGTGAAAAATCCTTGTGCAGCACGAATTGAAGGTTTTGAAGAAGTAAAACCTATGGTGTTTGCCGGAATTTACCCGATAGATGCCGACGATTATGAAGATTTACGAAATGCAATGGATAAGCTTCAGTTAAATGATGCTTCACTTACATTTGAACCCGAATCATCGGCTGCTCTTGGTTTTGGTTTCCGTTGCGGATTTTTGGGTTTGTTGCACATGGAAATCATTCAGGAACGGCTGGAACGTGAGTTCGATATGAATGTAATTACCACTGTTCCTAACGTTTCATATCTTGCCCATTTAACTGACGGTTCGACATTAACGGTTTATAATCCTTCGGGAATGCCGGTTTCCACCACAATTGAGGAAATCGATGAACCGTATATCCGTGCAAATATTATAACCGCTTCAGAATATATTGGTCAAATAATGAGTTTGTGCCTTGACAAAAGAGGAACGCTGGTAAACCAACATTATCTTACTGCTGAAAGGGCAGAATTGGTTTTTAATTTGCCATTGGGCGAAATTGTATTCGATTTTTATGACAAACTGAAAAGCATTTCACGTGGATATGCTTCATTTGATTACCACATAAGCGGTTATAAACCAGCAAAGTTAGTTCGTTTAGACATTCTTTTAAACGGTGAAATGGTTGATGCGCTTTCAACTTTAATCCATTTTGACAATGCGTATAATTTTGGTCGCCGAATGTGTGAAAAACTAAAAGAATTAATTCCAAGACAACAATTCGATATTGCTATTCAAGCGGCTATTGGGGCTAAAATTATTGCACGCGAAACAGTTAAAGCTGTTCGGAAAGATGTTACGGCAAAATGTTACGGAGGTGATATTACACGTAAGCGTAAATTGCTTGAAAAACAGAAAAAGGGTAAAAAGCGGATGAAACAAATCGGGAATGTTGAAGTTCCGCAAAAAGCTTTTTTAGCTGTATTAAAACTTGATTAGACTGGAATTTTAGATGAAAGCGGGAATCTTTTCTATTACAAAAAGATTCCCGCTTTTGTGACAAAATGTTTGATTTATGCAAATCAAACTGCCAAACTGAATTTGTAAAATTAGATCATTGCTCAAAAAATTACATTATTAGTTTATATCCTTTGCCGTGAACGTTGATAATTTCAACTGTTGGTTCATCCTTCAAATGTTTGCGTAGTTTGGTGATATACACATCCATGCTTCGTGCGTTGAAATAATTGTCATCAATCCAAATTGATCGCAAAGCGTAATTTCTTTCCAGTATTTTGTTTGCATTTTGGCAAAGTAGTTTCAGCAAGTCCGATTCTTTTGTTGTGAGTTTCACTACCTCATCTCCATGCGCCAATGTTTGTTTTCTTGTATCAAACGTATAAATTCCAAGTGTAAAAACAGGTTGTGAATTCGCAAGGTTTTCCTGCGATGTGCGCCTCAGAATTGCTTCAATTCTCATTATCAGTTCTTCCATGCTGAATGGTTTGGTGATATAGTCATCAGCCCCTAATTTAAAGCCTTCCAGCACATCTTCCTTCATGTTTTTAGCAGTTAGAAAAATAACCGGAATATCCGGGTTAACCACTCTAATGTCTTTTGCAAGTGTAAATCCATCCTTTTTTGGCATCATAATGTCAAGAATACAAATATCATAATGCTCGCGCATAAATCCTTTGTATGCAGCTTCGCCATCAGGATATAAATTAGCTTCATAACCTTTAGCCACCAGGTACTCTTTCAATAACAATCCTAAGTTTTCATCGTCTTCAGCCAGTAATAATTTTGTTTTTTGTTCCATGGTTAATTATTTATTTGTGGGAATAAAATAGTGAATTTTGTCCCTTTATTTACAACACTTTCAACTTTTATTTTTGCATTATGCGAATCTATAATTTTTTTAACATAACTTAAGCCAAGACCAAACCCTTTCACGTTATGTACGTTACCAGTTGGCACCCGGTAAAACCTGTCAAAAATTTGACCATGATATTCTTTTGAAATCCCAATTCCCTTATCCTGCACAGATATAATCAATTCTCCCTTTCTATTTTCTGTTGTAATTTTAATTTCAGGTGAACCGTTGCTGTATTTTACCGCATTATCGAGCAGATTAAAAATAACGTTTGTAATGTGCACTTCATCTCCGTTGACAATTGGCTTTTCTGCAAGTTTTTGTGTCGTTAAAATACCGTTTTTGTTTTTGACACGAAGTTCGAAATTTGCTGCAACTGTATCAATCATTTTATTCACATCAAACTCCTTAAATTTGAATTTCAGTTTACCTTCGTTAAAAACTGCCATTTGCAGCACTTTTTCAACCTGATAACTAAGTCGTTTGCTTTCCTGATTAATTACCCTCGAAATATGTTCAATTGTTTGCGGTGTGTTTGTTATACTTCCGTCTTCAAGCATTTGACTGGCCAACGATATTGTCGAAATAGGTGTTTTCAGCTCATGCGTCATATTGTTTATAAAATCATTTTTAATCATCGACAATTTTTTCTGCTTGAAAATGACCATAATTGTATAAACAAAGATAGCAATTAAAAATGCTGTTAAAATAACTGTGGGAATAACTGTAAAACCTGTTTCACGCAAAAGATAACCTGATCTTTTAGGAAAATAAACATAAAGGTAATTTGGTTTTGCCCCGTTTTGATCTTTCTGGAAAAGTGGCTGATTATATACCTTTCTTCTTCCGGGATTAAAATCAGCATCACCCATTACCATCTTGTCTTTACCAAGATTTGAGTTTTTAATAGCGTATTTATAATCCAGCTCAATTCCGCTTTCACCAAAAGTAAAGGCCAATAAATCTTTCAAAAAGATTGAATCAATTCTCTCTCGTATAGGCCTCTCTTCAAGAAATATTTTATAATTCTGGTACCAGTTTATGTCATTTAACCACTGTTTTCTCCTTTGTTCCTGATTTTTCCTATACTCTACCAAACTTTCAATACCCAGCAAAACTCCATTTTGTGCCTGTGTCCCATCCTGATTTGCATTTGATGTATCAGGCACTCCAAATTGAATTTCACCCTGGTATTCTCTCATTATTCCATTTTGAGAGTATTGAGAACTAATACTTAACGAAATACTATTCTTGCTGTTATTGGGAAAAATATTAAATTTTTCAGATGATAAACCAGGCATCGGTAATTGATTTGACCGGGCACTGTTGCGTGCTATATTAGCCTCATTCTGATCCAAAAAAGCAGATACATCATATAACACATTTCTCACTCTCTGGTTAAATTGCTCCTCCCTGATATCTGAAGCTGTCTTTATCATTTTAGTTTGAACCAATATCAAACCGGTAAGGACAAAAACCAACAAAACTATTAATGTTATAAGCATTTTTCGACTCATGCAGCAAAGATAATTTTATTGAATTGGTATGATTTTAAGGCTTAACATTATTTAACTTCAAATGTTTAATTGTAATCATTATTAACCAGCGCATCAATTCAAATGACCACAATCAATAAAAATTTTTTTAAAAAGATGGCAGAAATAGTTTATCCGAAAATTTACATTGTTCCAAACAATACTTTTTCGATTATTTCAGGATAATGTTTATACTCCAATTGATGTACCTTTGAGGCAACATCTTCCACACAATCTGTGGACAAAACTCCACATTTAGCCTGAAAAATGATTTTACCTTCATCATAATTCTCGTTTACAAAATGAATTGTAATACCTGATTCTTTTTCGTGATTGTCAATAACAGCCTGATGAACTTTTGATCCATACATCCCTTTACCACCATATTTTGGCAAAAGGGCCGGGTGAATATTTATAATGGGGAAGCTTTGAATTAAATTTACTGGTATCAGCCATAAAAAACCGGCCAGAACAACAAAATCAACATTCCTTTTTTTAAGTTCTTCTACCACTTTAGAATCATTGTGGAATTCATCTTTTGTAAAAACAAACGTTTCTACACCCAAACTCCTGGCCCGGTTCAAAACAAAGGCCTTTGGATTGTTGGACCAAACAGAATCAACAATAACATTCTCATTATCAGAAAAATACTCAATAATGTTTTGCACATTAGTACCCGATCCTGATGCAAATAACGATATTCTTTTCACTTTCATTTTAACAATAAATTAACAACTGGAATAATTGAATAATATGTTCAAATCTAATGGTTTGAATCTTATGGTTAATAGTTGCTTATTATCTTTTTTATTTTTTTTATTTGAGATATACATCGTAAATGTATTACTTTGCACCGAATTATTTGAAAACAAATTTAAGTATTAATTAAAAATTACAATTATGTCTGACGTTGCAGCAAAAGTAAAAGCTATTATCGTTGATAAATTAGGTGTTGATGAGAGTGAAGTAGTAAACGGAGCATCATTCACTAATGATTTGGGAGCGGATTCTCTTGACACTGTTGAATTAATTATGGAATTTGAAAAAGAATTTGATCTTGCAATTCCTGATGATGAAGCAGAAAAAATTTCTACAGTAGGAGAAGCAATTGCCCATATTGAATCGGCAACTAAGTAATTAAATTCAGAAATTTCATTTATGGAATTAAAACGGGTAGTAATAACTGGAGTAGGAACTGTAAACCCTTTAGGTAATTCCGTCGGAGAATTTTGGAATAATTTAAAAAACGGAGTAAGTGGTGCCGGACCCATTACTAAATTTGATCCCACCTATCATAAAACCCGGTTTGCCTGCGAAATTAAAAACTTTGATGCGGGAATATATGTCGATCGTAAAGAAATACGTAAACACGACTTATATACACAGTACGCATTTGCAAGCAGTCAACAGGCAATTGAGGATTCAGGATTGGATCTTGAAAAAGTGGATCATGACAGGGTTGGGGTTGTTTGGGGCGCTGGAATTGGCGGTCTTGAAACCTTTTTTGAGGAAGCAAGACAGTTCAAGGATGAAATGCCAAGGTTTTCACCGTTTTTTATTCCTAAAATGATTGCCAACATTGCTGGCGGTTTGATCTCGATAAAATACGGTTTCCGTGGACCTAACTTTACAGCAGTTTCTGCCTGTGCATCTGCATCTCATGCTATGATTGAAGCATTCAATTTGATACGTCTTGGGAAAGTTGATATTATGGTTACCGGGGGATCTGAAGCGGGTATAAATCAGGCCGGTATTTCAGGATTTAACTCCATGAGAGCACTTTCCACCCGAAACGATGATCCAAAAACTGCTTCTCGTCCTTTCGATCTTGACCGCGATGGATTTGTAATGGGAGAAGGCTCAGCGGCATTTATTTTCGAGGAATATGAAAGTGCTGTTAAACGAGGTGCAACCATTTATGCCGAAATGGCAGGTGGAGGTATGTCTGCTGATGCATTTCACATGACTGCACCCGATCCGGAAGGAAGAGGAGCCAACCTTGTAATGAAATGGGCTATTGAAGATGCCGGTATGAAACCAGAGGATATTGATTATATCAATGTTCATGGTACCTCAACACCACTTGGCGATATTGCTGAACCAAAGGCAATTATCAAAACTTTTGGAGAACATGCTTTTAATGTTAGTATAAGTTCAACAAAATCAATGACCGGTCATTTATTGGGTGCTGCAGGTGCAGTTGAAGGTCTTGCATGTATTTTGGCCATCAACAACAGCATTATCCCACCAACTATCAATCATTTTACCGATGACCCGGAAATTGACAGCAGACTGGATTTAACATTCAACGTTGCCAAAGAACGCGTTATCAACGTAGCCATGAGCAATACATTTGGTTTTGGTGGTCATAACGCTACTTTAGTTTTCAAAAAACTATAGTCAGTTGTGGTTAGAAGAATAGTACAGCGAATAAAACTCTTTTCGTCCAACCGAAAAGAGTTTTATTTATTTTTAAAAAACCTCATCGGAACATACCCTCGCAATCTTAAACTTTACGATCTCGCATTCCTGCATAAATCAGCTTCAACTGTTGATTCGCATGGAAATTTTGTAAACAATGAACGCCTTGAATTTCTTGGAGATGCAATTCTCAGTGCTGTTATTGCCGATTTTTTATACAACAGGTTCCCAAAAGAAGACGAAGGATTTTTAACAAAAACAAGATCGAAACTTGTAAATCGGGCATTTCTCACAAAACTAACCAACGACATGGGGCTTGGTGTTTTTATCGATTCGAACACAACTAAAAATATCGACAGCAGCCACATTTACGGTGATGCACTCGAAGCATTAATTGGTGCCATTTATCTTGACAAAGGCTACCATGCGGCTCAGTATTTTATTACAAAAAAAATTTTATCGAATTTTGTTAATCTTACTGAAATAGAACAAAATGACTTGAATTTCAAAAGCCGGTTAATCGAATGGAGCCAAAAAAATAAAAAGGAACTTGAATTTGATACCAGCGAAGAATTCAACGAAAAATCAAAACAACCAATATTCACAACTGTTGTGATTGTTGACAACAAAAAAATAGGTTTCGGAACGGGCACTTCCAAAAAAGAGGCACACCAAAATGCTGCCCGTATTGCGATAAACAAACTTGAAAATTTATAAATCACACAGGCAAAAATCATTTTAATTATTTAAGATTTCTATTTTTACCCATTTTTAAAATAGTAAATGAACAATTACCTCATTATAGGTTTCGGATTTTTTGCCCAATTCCTGTTTTTTGCCCGAACAATCGTGCAGTGGTTCAAATCGGAGCATGAGGGTGAAATAATCTCTCCTGTCATTTACTGGCAAATCAGCCTTTTAGCTTCAATGCTGATGCTTACTTATGGTATTCTCCGAAACGATTTTTCAATTGTACTGGGACAGGTTTTGGTTTACAGTGTTTACATCCGGAACCTTCAGTTAAAAAATGCCTGGAAAAAAATGCATTCAGTTACAAGGATGCTTGCAATTGTAATTCCTGTAATATATTTAGGCTGGCTTATTTTTGGCGAAAACCATAATTTCAGTTCAATATTAAAAAATAACAATGTTTCACTTTTCCTGTTGATTTGGGGATCTGCCGGACAGGTTATTTTTAATATGCGCTTTTTTTACCAATGGATCTATTCAGAATATCGCAATGATTCAGTATTGCCTCTCGGATTCTGGATTATCAGCACAATCGGTTCGTTAATGATCTTTGTTTATTCAATTCCCCGATTAGATCCGGTTTTATTTACCGCCCACAGTTTGGGACTTTTTATGTACACCCGGAACATTTTTTTACACTACGGCAAAAAAGGGATTTTCTCGAAACTCAGCAAAAAACCGTCTCTGAAAAATCTGATAACCAAGGTTTCAGATAAAATTAAATAATCCGGCATTGAACTTTAATTTACTGGTTAACTAAAATAATTTGCTTTTACTATTTTTGATTTCATGCAAAGCAGAAATAAATACATTGTACAGGAGGGTTGGATTTCGATTATCGGGAACACAGTTTTATTTGGACTGAAATACTGGGCCGGAATTGTTACAGGCTCACTGGCATTGATCGCCGATGCATGGCATACCTTAAGTGACACGGTATCTTCAATTATTGTACTAATTGCCGGTAAAGTTTCACGAAAACCTGCCGATGACGATCACCCCTTTGGCCATGGCAGGGCCGAACACATTGCAGCAATTATTATTGGCGTTCTGCTTGCCATTGTCGCATTCGATTTTATTGTGGGAGCTATTGAAAAATTCAGTTCAAAAGACAAAACAGTGTTCGGAAAAATTGCCTGGATTGTTACTATTATTTCAATTTTGGCAAAAGAAGCAATGGCACAATATGCTTTTTGGGCAGCAAAAAAAACCAACTCCTCCATATTAAAAGCCGATGCCTGGCACCACCGTTCTGATGCACTTTCATCGATAGTGATTTTAATTGGATTGACTTTTGGCAATTTTTTTTGGTGGACAGATTCAGTTTTAAGTTTTATTGTTGCTTTAATGATTGGATACACCAGCTATGAAATCTTATCAAAAGAAATAACATCATTACTTGGAGAAAGCCCTACTGACGATTTACTTATTTCGATACGCGAAACCGCACAAAAAGCTTGCAGCCAGCCCATTTATTTGCATCACATACATATTCACAATTATGGCCAACACTCCGAAATGAGTTGTCATATAAAACTACCACCCAGGATGACGCTCAATGATGCCCATGATATTTGTACTGTAATTGAGAATGCCATTGAAGAAAAATTTGGATATGTTTCAACCATTCATCCTGAACCGATTACCTGGGAAAACATTTAAAAGGTAAATTACAAAAAAGCAAATTTTCTTTTAAATAAGTAAATTGGATTGAGCCTGAAGTATTTTGGTTAAATTTGGTGAAAGTCAACCAAAAAAATGTGGAATTAAAAATCAAAATACTTGTTAATTTAAAAAAAGGCAAAAAAAAGGCTTTTAAGAAAATTTTTACCATTTACTATCCCCGTTTGGAGAAATATGCATGTTATTTTATCGCCAACCGCCAGGAAGCCGAGGATATTGTACAAGACGTTTTTGTGCAGGTTTGGGAAAACAGGGAGGCAATAAAAACGGATTCAAATTTTGATTCCTGGCTTTTTACTTTGGTGCGTAACCGCTGTTTAAATGTTCTGAAAAAACAGATGGTTGAAAAGAAATATATCGACAAAATCCAGGTAAATTCCGAAGAATTGTACAACATCAGTTTTGAGATGGATAATTTTTTGCCCATGGAAAAATTGCTTTACGAAGAACTTGAAAAAATAATTGAAGAAATGCCCGAACGATGCCAATCTGCTTTTTGCATGAAATGGAAAGAAGGAAAAAAGATCCGTGAAATTGCCGACATCATGGGAATTTCTACTACTATGGTCGATAAACACCTTGCCAAAGGGATGGAAATTGTGCGGGAAAAAATGACATCGGAAATGTTTTTGTTGCTTTATCTAATGTTTTTGAATTTTTAGCCCCCACTAACTCCCCCGAGGGGGAGAATTAGAAAAAACAGTAAGTATCCAAAATCAATTATCCCCATTCGAACGGGTCATCCCCGCCTGAATAACCAGGTTGGGTGGGCAGACAGTATGTATTCGGTATCCATCCAAAAAAATATTTCACAATTCAGGGTTGGTAAAAATAACCTTCGATTGTATTATAACTATACACGATGATTATCAACATAAATGGACAAAAAGGAACTTCATAATTATACCAATCATTTTCTCGAAGGGAAACTAAGCGAAGAAAACGAATTGAAATTGCTCCACTGGATAAAAGCCAACGACGAAAACAAAAAACTTTTTTTGCAGGAACAGGAGTACATCATAAATACCATTGCAGAAAAACACGACGAAAAATTAGAACGCAAATGGCAAAACTTTAAGCAACGGATAGAACCTAAACCAACTAAATCAAAAACCTTGATTTTGTGGGCTGCATCCGTTGCCGCCGCATTTATAATTGGCGCATTGATTACAACCGTTGTGATCAAAACAACCAATCAGGAAACCAGTTCAATCGCACAAATGCAAAACGTGCATACACCACATGGTGCAAAAACAAATTTTCAGTTACCCGATGGGTCCATAGTTTGGTTAAATTCCGGGTCAGAACTTTCATTTCCGTCGCAATTTGATGAAACAAGGCCGGTTACCTTAACAGGCGAAGCTTTTTTTGAAGTAGAAAAGAGCGCGAAACCGTTCATCGTTTCAACCATTTACGGCAAAGTGGAAGTGCAGGGTACCTCGTTCGATGTCAAAGCTTTCGCAAATGAAGGATTCCAGGCAACCCTGGTTGAAGGATCCGTAAAAGTGAAAGGGAAAAACAACAACAATGAGGTTACCCTGCAGCCCGGGCAACAAGCCAATATTTCGGGCAATAAAATCATTGTTGGTAATGTGGAACCCGAGTTGTTTACTTCATGGAAAGACGGAAAACTCATCTTCAGGGACGAACAGTTGCCCTTGGTGGCCAAACGCCTCGAACGCTGGTATAACGTAAAAATCGAATTGGCGGAGGACAAACGGTTGACAGAAATCCGTTACAATGGCACACTCGAAATGGAATCATTCAGTGAGGTGCTGCAATTGCTAAAAGTTACCGCCCCCATTGATTACACCTACAACGAAAAAACCAGAACAATTAAAATTACGTACAAACAACGTTAAATAAATGCTTATAACAATAAATATTAATCACTAACAAACTAAAAACTTATCGCCTATGCAATAAATAAAGCTTTCCTTAAAAACAAAAAGAGGCAGAAATTGCAGTTCCGCCCCTATTAAATTCTTGATTAAAATACTGTTACAAGTAATAAACCAAAATGTAAAACTATGAAAAAAAATTGGTTATACCCCGGTATAAGTCCGGCGGTATATGAAATGCTTACAAAAATGAAACTAACAATCTTTCTGATTTGCATCACTGTACTTGGAGGTTTCGCTGCCGATAGTTACGCACAAACTACTAAGCTGACACTAGATGCTGAAAACGCGACAATCAAAAGCATCCTTTCAAAAATTGAAAGTCAAAGCGAGTTTAAGTTTTTCTACAGCAGCAATGTTGACGTAGATCAAACCGCTTCCGTTTCCCAGAAAAACAAAAAAGTATTCGACATCCTCGACGATCTTTTCGAAGGCACGGGGATAAAATATGAAGTGTATGGGCGGCAGATTGCACTGCTTGAAAAAGGAGAAACCTTCAGTTTCTCCGCAGAAACTGCTGCACAACAAAAAGCAGTTTCGGGAAAAGTAACCGACGACGCCGGCCAACCGTTGCCTGGCGTATCAGTTTTAGTAAAAGGCACAATGCAGGGGGTTAGTAACTGATGTAAACGGGAACTATTCAATCTCAAATGTTCCTGATGATGCTACTTTGCAGTTTACGTTTGTAGGGATGAGGATGCAGGAGGTTGTGGTTGGAAACCAAACGAATATCAATGTATGGATGGAGGCGGATGCAATTGGACTGGAAGAGGTTGTGGCTGTTGGGTATGGAACAATGAAAAAAGCTAATTTAACGGGAGCTGTTGATAGAATTACTTCAAATGAAATTAGTGCGCTAAAGTCTAATACAATGGGAGAAGCTTTGCAGGGGCAAATTGCTAATGTTAATGTTTCAATGGCTGACGGCAAACCTGGAAGAGCTGCTGATTTTAATGTTCGTGGAACAACATCAATTAACGGGGGTAGTCCATTAATTGTTATAGATGGTGTTCCCCAATCAGGTGGTAATTTGAATAATATGTCCCCTCAAGACATTGAAGAAATATCAGTGTTGAAAGATGCAGCATCCGCTGCAATTTATGGAGCAAGAGCAGCATACGGAGTAATCCTTATTACTACGAAAAGAGCAAAGGTGGGAGAATTAAAAGTTGAATACAACAACTATTTTGGGTTCAGCAAAGCGACATGGATACCCGATGTTTACGATGATCCAACAACATACCTACATATACAGGAAAATGAATTTAACAAAAATATTGGACACAAATATTATACGGATGCACAATTGGAATATGTTGGCGCCGTTGCCGCTGACCCATCTCTTCCGCATACAAAACTTGAAATTATTGGTGGACGATCTACTTTGTTGTTGGGGGGAGAGGTTCATAATTATTATGAAGAATGGTTTAAAACATATTCTCCAAAACAAAACCATCACATAAATTTAAGGGGCGGGGGAGAAAAGTTTCAATATTACGTTTCCGGTGAATATAATTACGAAGAGGGAGCATTGGAATTTAAACCTGAAAAAATTAATAGATTCACACTCCGTTCAAATGTTACTTATAATTTAAATAAAAATATAAGTTTCTTCAATAATACTTCCATGGTAAAAAAGAATGAAGATTTGCCTAATCTCTATCTTTATGGTTTTTGTTCCAACATTTGGCGCTTTATTGAAAACTCCAATCCATTAATGCCTGAATATGTTGAGGTGGATGGGGTAAAGGTACCTACTGATCTTGGATTCTACAGGGAATTTGTAACTAATCAATCAGATATTAACCAAGAGATGCACGATGTACTAACAACATTTGGGACAGACATTTCCCTGTTTAAAGGAGATTTGAACTTACATGCAGATTTTAGTTATCAATTTGGCAATTCTAACAAATTGAGGTGGTGGGATAATACGGGACCATACCTTTCTAATTCATTTAATAACAGAAATACAATTTTAGCTGCGTATATGGATGCTGGACCAGCTACTATTTACAGGAGTGCTTCGAACACGAAAAGAACCAATATGAATACCTATGCCACCTACAATAAGACTATTGGGAAAAATGAATTGACCGTAATGGGTGGATTTAATCAGGAAAGTTATGATTATTTATATTTTTATGCTGAACATATAGATCCAATTTCAGGTATTCCACAGCATGCTTTAAATTTAGCAACAGGCAATGCTAGGGTAAGTGACAATGACGATCAAAATGCGTCAAGAAGCACATTTTCAAGAATTAATTACAACTACAACCAAAAATATTTGTTGGAAATTAATGCGAGTTATTACCTAACTTCAAAATTTGCAAAACAAAATAGAGGGGTTACTTATGCATCGGTATCGGGAGGTTGGCGGCTTTCTGAAGAACAATTCTTTTTACCGGTTAAAAATTTAATCAATAATCTAAAAATAAGAGCGTCTTATGGATTTCTTGGAAATCAAGACATCGGCTCTTACGATTATCTTCCTATCATGAACGTTAGTCAATCAAGTTACAGCCTGGAAGGAAGTAGGATTAACTATACGACTTATCCCCAACCAAAGTCCGCAAACTTTACTTGGGAAGCCTCAAAAACCATTGATTTTGGAATTGATTTTTCAATGTTGAGGAATCGTTTAAATACTACTTTTGATTGGTATGAAAGGAAAACATCTAATATGTTGGCACCCTATCATTCTCTCCCGTCGGTTTATGGAGCTACTGTGCCTAAAGAAAATATCGCCGCACTTAGTAATAAGGGATGGGAATTATCGGTTGGCTGGCAGGATAAGTTTTCACTTTTGAACGACATTTTTAGTTACGGGATACGTTTAAATTTATATGATTCTAAAGCAACAATCACTGATTATTACAATCCCACTAACTATTTGGGAGATTATTATGTTGGTCAGGAAATAGGTGAGATTTGGGGAGCTACAACTTTAGGTTATTTTCTGACCGACGAGGAAGCTAAAAAAGGTCCATTATCCATTACAAATTCTTATCGAGCATACGCGGGAGCTGGGGATATCAAGTTTGCGGATTTAGATAATAATGGCGTTATCAGCAGAGGTCCTTGGACGTTAGAAGACCCAGGAGATTTTAAAATTATTGGCAACACTACACCACGATATCAATATGGATTCACAGTGAATGCAAATTGGAAGGGATTTGATTTGAATGCTTTCTTTAAAGGTGTTGGGAAGCGAGATATTTATCCAATTTCTGAATCCACTAATTTCTGGAGCTCTTATAACCGAAAATATCAGGTACTCCTTACTCATGTCGCTGAAAATCGCTGGACTCCTGAAAACCCTAATTCTTATTTTCCTCGCCCCAAGGGATATATTGCATTGGGAAATAATGACTTGGGTCTTCCGCAAACAAAATATTTGCAAGATGCATCGTATATCCGACTCAAAAACTTGACAATAGGTTATACCCTTCCCAAGAAAATATCGAATAAAATTAAAACACAACATATTCGGGTATATGTTAGTGGGCAAAATCTATGGGAATCCACGAACTTACACTCCTCTTTAGACCCAGAAGGGCTTCGAACAGATCCGATGCCTCTAGTCAAGTAGGATTTGGAACCTCATACCCTATTCAAAGAGTATATTCTTTTGGCTTTGAAATTTACTTTTAAAATTTATTCCTATGAAAAACAAAATATTTATCATACTAATTCTTTTCTCAAGTATTTCGTGTAATGACGATTACCTTGAATTAAAACCTAAGACAAAAATTGGAGAATCACTAGAATTCTTTGAAAGTGAAAGTGGCTTGGAAACATTTACAAATTCCTTTTATGGTTATATCAATCATGGAAAAATTACAGAAGATTTTGAAAGTGATAATTGTGAACGCTTTACAACTTTGCCAACTATTCGCTCGGCCGATTATGATGTCCCAACTGCACTTGGAAGTGGAGGTTCGAGCTGTGAGCCAATTAAGAAATATCAATTACTTCATCCAAAATAGTAATGAAGCTGATATTGATGAAAATATTAAAAACCAATATCTGGCTGTTGCTAAATTCTTTAGAGCATGGTTCTATTTTTGAAAAAGTTAGCGATTTAGGGAATATGCCCTGGTATTCAGAAATATTAAAAACCGACGATGAAGAATTATTGTATAAAACAAGAGACAGTAGAGTCTTGGTTATGGATTCCGTCTTAAATGATCTGAATTTTGCAATTCAATACCTTCCTCAGACAAAATATAAAAATAGAGCTTCAAAATGGACGGGCTTTAAAATCGAGAATTTGTTTATATGAAGGTACTTGGAGAAAATATCATAATTATGCTAATTTGCCCAATGCAGAGGAATTTTTAAATGAATGCATTGATGCAAGTAAAAAATTAATGGATGCGGAAATTTACAGTTTATATTCCACAGGTTCACCAAATGAAGATTACTTTAATTTGTTTCAGCCTAAAAATGTTAACACGAGTGAAGTTATTCTTGCAAGATCCTGGATAGAGGGATCCGGCATGTATTATACACCACTGTTTACTTCAACATCTAATGGAAATTATGGTGCAACACATTCGATAATATCATCATATTCTATGGATAATGGAGTGAGTTTCCCAAGAAAATTATCCCAGTTCTGAAAAAAGAGACACAATGTCTTATTATAATGAATTTCAAAATCGTGATCCACGTCTAAGTCAAACGATTACATATCCTGGCTATGTTAGGGTAGGAACCACGAGCAAATCAGTTAGTGATTTTGCTGCAAACCGAACAGGGTATCAAATAATTAAACGGGTAGGTACTCCGGCAGAAGATCAGGGCGCTGATTCTCCGTGACAACATTATTATTCGGTACCCAGAGGTGCTATTAAATTACGCAGAAGCAAAAGTTGAACTTGGGAGCTTATCACAAAATGATATTGATATGACGCTCAATGTAATTCGTAACCGTGTTGGATTACCTCCATTAACATTACCAATAAAGGATAACCCAGCATTGAACAGTGAATATACTAATACCTCCAATCCTGCAATATTGGAAGTTCGCAGAGAAAGAAGGATGGAGCCGCATTTGAAGGATTCAGGAAGGATGATCTAATTCGTTGGGCGAGGAGCAGCTGACTTCAGAGCGAAATATCTTGGAATTTATATTTCTGGCATGAATAAACTGATTGATTTAGATAAAGACGGAAAACCTGATTTGTATGTTGTTGGTTCGGATGAAACCGTTCCAGTAGATAAGGTACCAGGTGTTCAATACTTGAAACTTAGCGAGAATAACGGATTAACAAATGGTACATCAGGCAGAATAGGTCCATATTTAAAACGAACACTACCGGAATTTCAAAACTGGGAGTATTTAAATCCTATCCCAAGTGAGGAATTAACACTCAATCCTAAATTACAGCAAACCCCTGGTTGGGATTCACAGTATTAGAAGAATGCAAATTTTTATCCAGAAGGAATAACAAAAGTTTTTTGTTATTCCTTCTCTTAAAACAAATTTGATTGATCTTACGACCAGTTTTATTATTCCCAACTAATTGCTATATAATTAATAATGAAAACACTATTCTTTGTATTATGTCTTATTATCAGCCTTTCTTCACACGGACAGCAGGCAAATGAATCTCCACAATTATCCGAACCTGACTCATATACATGGATATTACTACCTGATCTGCAGAGCTATCAAAAATTCGGTCGAAATCAAGCCATTTTTCAACTTATGACAGATTGGATAATTGATCAAAAGGAAAACCTAAATATTGAATTAGTTCTTTGTGTTGGAGACCTTGTTGAGCAGAATAATATACTTATCCCAAATGGTATAAATGGAGACCAAACAAGTGTTCATCAATGGTCT
>CAWDAW010000036.1:0-47228 GCA_963800345.1 uncultured Prolixibacteraceae bacterium
GCTGCGAAAGCATCAACACTGAATATTTATGCTTTCCGACGGCCGCGAAGGCTTCAATTCAGAATAATTGGAGCATTCGCCGGGCGCGAAAGCTTCAAACCGGCAAATCTGTAACCTTCGCTGAGCGCGAAAGCTTCAGAAATGAATATCTATACGCTTCGCAAAACGCGAAGGCTGCAATTATGCATATTTATACGCTTCGCAAAACGCGAAAGCTCCAGCCAGTCAAAATTGTAACCTTCGCTGAGCGCGAAAGCTTCAGAAATGCATATCTATACGCTTCGCAAAACGCGAAGGCTGCAGTTATGCATATTTATACGCTTCGCAAAACGCGAAAGCTCCAAAACACGGCAAATACACCCTCCGCTGAGCGCGAAAGCTTCAAAACTGAATATTTATACAATTTGTTGGGTGCGAAGGTTGTAAAACCCGTGTTTTGGTCCATTCGTAAAATGCACTTAATCAAAACCAAAGAAAGAGCGATGGTACCATCAATGTAAAAATTAGAGGAAGAAATTATAGTTTCCGATACAGTCCTCAGAAAAATACTTCACAGCCCAAATCAGGTAGATACCTATAGTCCAATTGCCGAATATTTTACAAGCCTTGAAGGAAAATACAAAGGCGTGAGCCATATTGACCTGCTCATGAGCCATCTTACTTTGCGCGAGTTTGCGGGCAAAAAACATGGCTTCTACCAGGATCGCCTTTATACATATATGAAAAAATGCTTCGTTGCTACTGCAGCCTGTGCCCTGGGATTGCAACCCAATGACGTGGCAATGGGTTTGGTTCATGCTGAAGAAGGAATCGGAAAAAGTTTTTTCTTCAATTTTATTGTCCCAAAACCTTTACGCAACATGATTGCCGACCCAAGCGAAAACGGCAAATTCAACCTGCAGGAATCTTTCGCCCGGTTTTTCCTTGTATACTTCGACGAGCTGTATGGAATCAACCGCAAGAACGAAGATGAATTTAAAAAGGCGCTCAGCGCTTTACCGCAAACAAAAAAATCCGCAGGGAAGATCTCCACAAAATTTCTGAAGAGAAAATAGGAGAAGCCCTTTCTCAACTCAGCTTCGAAAGAAAAATAGTTCGTAAACCCGAAGGCCCGCGCTATTGCTGTTACATCAAATTCGTTTCCTAATCAATTGTCGTAACCATGTTTATTTTTCAAAAGTCCGTATTATGCGAAATCCATTTCTGAAATCAATTTGTCGTACCCATGTTTTAAAATGTATCTACTTCGTCTCAAATAACAACTCTGCAAATTTTCTTTGAATTTTTTGCTTTTGTTTTTTCTTCTGAAAATTCAATGTATTCATTAACCAGGATATGTTGGTGTCTATCTTATGGCAATTCCCGTTCATTTAACCTTTTATACTTGTCCGATTTTTTAAGCCTGAAAACAAAGTTACTTTTCCCAGTGTGCCAACAATAAGGCAGAAAGTAATTCAATTATTAAGTCACGAAGCAAGTTTAATTTTGAAAACTGGCAAAACAGCATGGTTATTAAATGCGTCCAACTATCGATAACTTAATTTTTGCTTGTCATTCTTTTAATTTTTCACCTGGGATTTGAAGCAGTTTCTACTCAAGGATTAAATTATTTTTGCAAATAGCGTTAAATTTGTCTTCACATCCAATTTGTATTTTTATGACTCGATACCGCAACAATAACAGCTCAAGAAAACTGAACTTAATTGGCTTTATTTAGGACAGATGTGATATTTATTAAACAATTTTATTTTATGTTTTCCTTAAAAGTTTAATGCGTAAAGAGCAATATAGTCTTTCTCGTTTTTTGTTAAATATTTGTAACTTGGGATGATGGATAAAATAATAAATCTAATAAATCGCAAAAAAAGTGAAGGCTACAAATATTTATTTGATCATTATTATTTTTCTTTATGTAGTTATTCATTGAGATTTGTAAAAAATAAGCAAGATGCTGAGGATATTGTACAGGATGTTTTTTTACGATTATGGAAAGGAACTGCTAAATTTGATACTTCAAGTTCATTAAAAGCTTTTTTATATCTTTCTGTAAAAAATGCTAGTCTTAATCATCTGCGCTATCTCGCAAAGTTTTTAAATGAAGGATTTGATGGAAAACATACTTTGGATATTCAATTAGAAGTAACTTCTGTGGAGCAAATTTTGATTGAAGAAGAATACTTCAGACACATTTATTTGGGAATTTGCAAACTGTCACCTGAACGTAAGAAAATTATTCTTTTGAGCATGAAGGGTCTTGCAAATAAAGAGATTGCACAATCATTAGGAGTTTCAATCAATACAATAAAAACCCTTAAACGGAAGGCTTATCAATTTTTACGTTGTGAATTAAGTCCCGATAAACTTTCATGAATTTTATATTTTCGGAATTTGTGATATTCAAGTTCTGGTTGCCTATTTTAATAATAATTCTATTTGAGTGTCACCCTTGTTTTAATTTGATGTGTTTTTAGATTAAAGATATTGTAAAAATATTTTAATAGACTGATACAAGATTAATTTAAAACAAATTTAATGACTGAGTTTGAACGATTAGAACATATCGCAAAACTGTTGGTTGCAAAAAAAGAACAAACCCTCAATTCTGAAGAAAAACAGTTTATTGATGAATGGTTGCAGGAAAGTGACAGTAATCAGAAGTTGCTCGATTCATTAATGGACGACGTCCGGGTTTCTGCAAAAATGAATGAACTTGCCAATTTCAATAGTGAGGAAGCTTTTAACCGATTTCTAACGTCAACTCAAAAACCATCTAATTTGTTGATAAAAAGAGCTCTTCGCGTTGCGGCTGTCCTTTTTCCAATCTTATTTGGGATATATTTTTTATTACAAAACGATGAAAAACACGAAACTCAGCAAGCCGTTACTGAATCCAGGATAACACCTGGCTACAGTAGAGCAATTCTTCAACTTTCTGATGGTACAATAGTAGATCTTGAAAATGAAAAAAAGCAAATTGCCAATGAAAATGGGGCGATTATCAGTAATACTAAGAAAGAACTAATTTACCAAAAAGGACAGGACCAATCAAACCAGTCAGATATAAAATATAATAACATTGAAATTCCAAGGGGAGGTGAATACCAACTTACATTGTCAGATGGAACAAGGGTGTGGTTAAATTCTGAAACTTCACTTCGATATCCGGTATTTTTTTCGGGAAAAACGAGAGAGTTACAGCTTGTCGGGGAAGCCTATTTTGAGGTAGCCGAAAACAAAGAAATGCCATTCATTGTGCGAACTACCGGAATGGACATACATGTTACAGGGACTAAATTTAATGTAAGAGCATATTCAGATGAAAAAAGTACAGTAGCTACACTTGTTGACGGGTCAGTGAATATTAGCCAAAGTCAAACAAAGGAAATTTATCGCTTAAAGCCTGGTCAGCAAGCCATGTCATCGGGTTTGGAGACGAAAATAGAAAATGTAAATATAGAGCAGTTCATTGCATGGAAAAACGGACGAATTTATTTTGAGAATAATTCACTGGATGAAATTCTTTCAACCCTTTCAAGGTGGTACAATGTTGAAGTTAATTTTTCAGATGACAGCTTAAAGGAATTACGATTTTCAATAGATGTTAAAAAATATACTGAATTTGATAAAGTATTTGAAATAGTAGAACTTACTAAAAAAGTAAAATTTAGTATAGATAGAAATCGGGTAACTGTATTACCTGTGAAATAATGGAGATGCTTCAGCTCAAATAAATAAAATCATTACTGTTGGAGCAGAAATGAATTTGTAAAATTTATTATGAAATTAAATATGAAAAAAAAACGAATGGCAGAAAAAAATCCTTTGCAAAATGGAGTTCTTAAGAATTTATTTATTGCATGGCTGTCATTATTATTTGTTTTATTGAATCAGTCAAAGATTTCTGCAAATATCAATTCTGGTAATTCTCACTTTAACCTGAAACTGGAAAATGTCACTTTCATAGAACTCTTTACAAGTATTAATAAGAAAAGTGAATTTACATTCGTCTATAATGTTGATGATATTAAAAAACTGGGTACAATCAGTTGTGAATTTCAGGAATCAACAATTGTGCAGATTTTAGATCATTGTCTGGAAAATACAAACATGAGCTATATTATTAGAGATAGCGTAGTTATACTTTCACCCAAAGAGAAATTAAAAAATGAAATTCCGGCAAAATCTCAACAAATAGATGGTACAGGTTCAATTAGAGGAAAAATAATAGATGAAGAAGGCTTGCCAATGGTAGGAGCGACGATAATTTTAAATCAGACAACAACAGGAGCTATTACAGATATTAATGGAGATTACCAATTACTGGGAGTACCGGAAGGTAAACAAACAATTAAAGTTTCTTTTATAGGCTACACAGAAGAGGTCAGGGAAATAGATGTACTGCCTAATAAAGTTGTTAATGTAAATATCCAGATGAAGTTATCAGCAGCTGAGATTTCTGGCATTGAGGTATATGGACAGGCAAGGGGGCAACTTGCAGCTATCAATGAACAGTTAAATGCTAAAGGTATTATAAATGTGGTTTCATCTGAGAGAATGCAGGAATTACCCGATGTTAATATAGCTGAAGCTGTTGGCCGTCTTCCTGGGTTGATGGTACAAAGAGATAGGGGAGAAGGTCAAAAGATTGTAATAAGGGGGTTGCAGCCAAAATATAACAGTATTTCTATAAATGGAAATATTGCCCCTTCAACTTCAACAGAAGACCGCAGTACTGACTTAAATATGATATCACCTGAAATTCTAGGTGGAGTAGAGGTATTAAAAGCGAATACAGCTGATAAGGATGCAAATGGTCTTGGAGGAACAGTTAATCTAATTATTCGTGAAGCACCATCTGGTAAGAAAGTAACTTCAAATGTACTTGTTGGGTATAGTGGCCTTTCAAAATCACTTGGCAATTATAAAGCAAATATCTATGCCAGTAACCGTTTTTTTAAGGAAAAACTTGGAGTAATGATAACGGGCAACCTGGAATCGGCTGAAAGAAATTCAGATGCATTTAATGTGAATTATGACGTAACAGGCACACCTAAATACAAAGAAGGTGAAACCTACATAAAACCTTGGATTACAAGTGAAACTCTTCAGGCCAACATCGAAAACCGTATTCGTTCCGGCGGTAGTTTTATGCTTGATTGGCAGTTAAGCCCTTCATCAACAATAAAATCAAGCAATTTTATTGGATATCTAAAACGAAACATTTATGACAGAGGGAAAAGTTATGATGTTACATCTAATTATCTTTACCTTGACCAGACCCAGGAAGTTGTAACACAAATGTTGTTTTCAAATTCCATTGAAGGTAAACATATAATTTTAGGTTCGGTTTTGGATTGGGGAATTTCGCGTTCTCAATCTATGAATGAAAGACCTTATTCTCATGATATTTCATTCAGAAAACTTGATGCTTTCCGTGGATATGCTATGGGAAAATCCTTTGATGTTGGCCCCCCGGAATTACTTCCTTCCCCGGAAAACGTTAAAGACACGCTAGACCAGTATTTTTTTCAAAATGGCAATTTCAGACCTTATGAAGCCCAGGAAATTGAAAAAGGTGTCCAGTTGAATTGGAAAATTCCCTTTAAATTGGGAGAGCATTTTTCAGGAAATATAAAAATTGGGACAAAATACAGATCCAAAGATAGATATAGAAATAATATAAGATATAATAGTAGTATGTTCGGTACAGGTGACGTAAATAATTTTCTTCAACAATATCCTGATTATATTTTGACTACTAAAGGTAATGTTGGAAAAATATCCTTATTGAATTTCCTGGATTCAGGATATAAACCCAGGAGATTTTTAAATGGTGATTATGAATATCTTCAGATAGATCAGGTACTGGACAGGAATTTAATGGCACAATTGTATGATGATTATTTAGGAAATTACTATGACTCAATACCTTCCGCAGCAAAAGATGATTATATAACAAATGAAAACATATTTGCATATTACCTGATGACTGAACTAAAAATTGGTAAATACATCACTTTTATTCCGGGAATCAGATATGAAAAAACAAATATTAAATATGAGTCATACATTGCTGAAGATTTTCCAGCTTCTGAATCGATACCGGTAAATGTTTTTTTTCAGGACACCATTGGTAGAAATACCTACCATCACTTTCTGCCGCAGATCCACCTTCAAATAAAACCAACTGATTGGTTTGATATCCGGTTGGCCTACACCAATACATTATCCCGTCCTGACTATAATCAACTTGCTCCAAAAAAGATTATTAACGTGAACAGTAGGAATATAGAGCTAGGTAACACCGAATTGAAACCTGCTTTATCAAGAAACTATGATTTAATTTTAACTTTCTATAAACAAAAATACGGGTTACTGACTTTAGGCGCATTTTATAAGGACATTCAGGATTTTTTATGGAACAAACAGGCTTTGGTAATTGCTGATTCAAAAACTGATCCTGATATTTTGGGCATACCGCAAAGTTCATTAGGCTTTACGGTACACTATCCGGTCAATAATTTGAACAGATCTTCTATTAAAGGTTTTGAAGTCGATATCCAGTCAAACATGGATTTTCTTCCAATAAAAGGATTCGTTTTTAATTTGAACCTGACATTAATGGAATCCAAAACTAAATATCCAGAAGTTTTGGTTCAACGTACTGCCAATCCGGATTTCGGAGTTATTCCCGGTGCACCTCGAGTAATATTTACAAACAAGGACACAGCTTATGTTGACAGGCTATTATCTCAGCCCACTTATTTGGCAAATGCAGGTTTAGGGTATGACAATAAAAAAATTGGGCTTTCTGCAAGATTATCATTTAACTTTCAGGATGATATCCTTACAAAGGAACAAAGAAGACCCGACGGTGCTGACAGGGAAGGTACACTGGCTTTTTACAGGTGGGATTTTCAAATGAATCAAAGAATTACAAAAAGGCTGTCATTTACGGCCAATGTTTCAAACATTTTTAATCAGCCGGATCGTTCATCAAGGTTATTAACTGGCTATATTACTAAAATTGAATACTACGGATATATGGTTCAAGCCGGGATTCGATTTAATTTATTTTAAACTAAAGTTAAATATTTATCGAAATGAATTGAGGTACTGAAAACAATAATAATTATTAATTAAAAATTTGAAATTATGAAAAAGAATTTTTACGTTTTATTTTTCTTAGGGATATTAATGGTTAATATCCAGGCAATTGCCCAGAAAACAGTAATTAAAGTAGAACCCGATGAAGGTATTGATATCGGCGCCCTTAATAATGCTATTTCGGCAGCAGCCGATCCGGGTAATACAATTTTTGAACTCAAAAGAGGCGGGTATTACCTCTTAAATGGTTCTATTTCGCACACAGGTTACACCCTTCACATAAGAGCCGAAGAAGGTGACGGGTTGCGTCCTGTCCTTCAACCAGCGGTGGATGAACTTGGAGCATCAAGCGATGCTTTTTCGCCAGGAGGAAATTTAATTTTGGAAGGCTTATATATTACAGCAAAAGATGAACTTGGTGCAGTTCAAAATCGAATAATTGTAGCAAGTGGTGATGGGAATAGAATTATCATAGAGGATTGTTTTTTAGATTACTCAAACCAAACATTTTTAAGATTAGGATCGAGTAACAATAAAGTTTATATACAGAATTCTATCCTTAGAAATTCTGTAAGGCCAGAAAATCCGGATAATGGTCGCGTTCTTGATCTTCGTGGTAATCCTCAGGATACAATTTCGATTGAGAATTCAACTTTATACAACAATTCTGGGACTATGGTTCGGACAGGTGGAGGGTTTATGAAATATTTAAACATTAACCACAATACTATTTTTCAGGTAAATTATGAAAGATTGCCTATTGACTTAAATACTGCTTTAGTGGCTAATGTTACAAATAATATCTTTTATAATGTTGGATTAAGTGGAGATCCTTATGAACACTCTCCATTATTCGCGACAGATTCCATTTTTACAATTGGAGAATATACAGATGCTGATCGACAATTTAATTTGACCAACAACAATTGGTATACACAACAGGAATTTAGTGACATACTTGAACAATATTCTCATGATGTCTTATTTAGGTTTAGTCCTGAGGATACTGACAACAGTGACACAATTTGGTATAAATACACAACACGAATGGACTTTTTTGCAGATCCTGCCATACTTGATACAGCCATAGTTGATATTCCAGTGTTAATTAATTTTATTAAGGCCGGACAAGTTGATACAACGAATAATATCAAAGAAGAACTTACCTTTAAGAATCCGCCACCTTTATTCACAGAATATTGGCAATTCTTTGCGGAGCATGAGTTCAATCTTGACAACGTTACTCCTCCAAGCCCATTCGCTGATGAAGATCCTGTTGCACTTGGAGAAGTTACAGAGGGTGCATTCGATTTTAGTTATAATGCCAGTTCACAGTCGGCAACGGCATCAACCGATGGAGGTCCATTAGGAGATCCTCGCTGGACACTATTTACACCAGTTTCAGCATCTGTCGTTAGAAATCCAAATTCAATTTCGGCATTTCCAAATCCATTCAGCAACACTGTTATTTTTGGAATTGATAGCAAAAAATCAGCTTCAGCAAAAATAACTATATGCGATATGTTAGGGAAAGAAATTATTAAAAAGCAAGTACAGATTGTACAAGGCGACAACACGATTCAAATGGATTTAAGTAAAATTTCAAAACCCGGAATTTATCTTTACAAAATTCATTTAGATCTGTCTGATGGTACAAGCTCGATTTCAAATGGAAAACTGATTAAAAAATAGAAAAAGTAAAATTGTAGTTTGCTTATGCTTAACAAATGGATGGCATTTTAAAATCTCATGCCATCCATTTGTATGATTTCAATAAATTTTTGATGCTTGAAAAATAAAGTAAATAAAGTATCTGAAGGCATACTCAAAATCCATTTCAGAAAAACAGAAATAGGAAAGTTTTTTTCAGATACGTTTAATCTGAAAAATTATATTCTTCAATTACAATGGGAACATTTTTTCCTTTCTAAAAAAGATTGAATATGAAAAATCAATTGTTACAATTCTTAATTGTTTTTTTATTATTAATGGAGTCCTTACTTTCTTTCGGACAAAAAAATATAAAGGAAGATGTTCTTATTGCGATGAGAAATGCTTCAAAATATATGGTCAATGAAGTTTCAAACAGAGGAGGCTATTTGCAGTATTATTCTGAAGATTTTACAGAATTATTTGGTGAGATTCCAGCTCGTAAATCACAAGTTTGGGTACAGGCAGCAACACCCCAGTTTGGTGAGCTTTACCTTGATTTATACAAATTAACCGGAGACAAAACTTATCTTGATTATGCAAAAAGTGCGGCAAATGTGCTAATCTATGGACAGCACGAATTGGGTGGTTGGCACTATTTTATAGATTTTGACCAACCAGGATTAATGGAGTGGTATAAAGATACAGCTTCACAATTTATTAGAGGATATGAAGAGTTTCGTCATTATTATGGAAATTGTACTTTCGATGATAATGTTACACAAGCACCTACCACTTTTCTTTTGCATTTATATAATGAAACTTTAGAGCCAACTTACCTTGGTCCATTGAAAAAAGCTCTAAATTTTATTTTAATGGCTCAATATCCTAATGGCGGATGGCCACAACGTTTTCCACTTAAGTACGATTATGTCCATGATGGATTTGATGATTATACATCAAATTATACACTAAACGATGACGCGATGAATAATACAATCGACGTTTTAATCGAGGCATATGAAATACTGGGGAGTGAGAAATATCTTGAGTCTGCCCGACGAGGTTGTGACTTTTTCATTTTATCTCAGGGGCCGAAAGAATTGCCGGCATGGTCAGAACAGTATGATATGAACATCAATCCAGATTGGGCCCGCACACACGAACCTCCTGCTTATGGTACCCGGCAAACAGTGCATACCTTAGAAATGTTGATGAAAATGTTTCTTTTTACAGGTGACCGTCGTTATTTGAAGCCCATTCCAGCAACTTTAACCTGGATGGAAGAATCGAAATTAAATGTTTTGGATGATGGTATGTATGAAATGGCCCGTTATTATGACCCTGCTACTAATCTACCTGTCGATTTTGAAATTCTGGATGAAAAAAGTGCAGATGGTTATGTCATTTTTCATTATTTTACTAATGATGATAAACCATTTCCTGGACGGAAACACAATGTGAATTTTGCACAATTAAAAAGTGACTTTGAAATTGTCTCATCAATTGAAAACGGTAAAGAAAAGGAACTTTTTCACCAGATTTATAAAAACAATAAAACACCCTTAATCCCGGATCAAAAGACGGTTATTGAGATATTGAATGGACGAAATGAAAAAGGAATCTGGATCGAAGATATTACAGTTCATGATATTAATATAACAATGGTTACGGAAGATAACAAGAAACAGATAAGAGGAATATCTACAAAAACATTTAGGGACAATATGAGAATATTAATGAAGTACATCCAAAATTATCAAGGAAAATAAAAGTAATATGTACACTCAGATGAGAAATCGGAAACAAAGGTTATCATTTTGGAAAAGGCAAAGGATTAATACGTATTTAGAAATCGGGTTATACTTTTTAATGGAAATCAAATAGTTCTTGCACAATAACCGAAAGATAACGGGTTTAAGTTTTTAAAATTGGATAATAAATTAAAACAAATTACTGTGCGAAATAAGATCAGATTAAGCTTGATACTATTGTTAGTGACTACTTTTGTGGTTCAGGTTCAGGCTCAATTAAATAAGGACAAGGATCGGTGGAGAAAAGGGATTTTAGTGGATGAGTTTATTTACACAAACGCACCTTTTAAGTCCTGCCACGCGTCAACTATTGCTGAAACCCCCAATGGCCTGGTTTCAGCCTGGTTTGGTGGTACTAACGAACGTAACCCTGATGTTGGAATCTGGTTAAGTCGTTTAATTGACGGAAAATGGACGGCACCAGTTGAAGTAGCTAATGGCATTATAAATGATACCCTTCGATTTTCAACGTGGAACCCGGTATTATTTCAAGTGCCTGACGGGGATTTGCTGTTGTTTTATAAAGTGGGTCCAAAATCAGCCGCCTGGTGGGGTATGATGATCCGATCGTCTGACAGTGGGAAAACCTGGTCGGAACCGGAAACACTTCCGGAAGGCATCATAGGAACTGCCAAAAACAAACCAATTTTGTTGGAAGATGGAACTCTGATTTGTCCATCAAGTGCCACAGATGAAGGAGGATGGAGAGTTTATTTCGAGATGACTAAAGATTTGGGAAAAACCTGGACAAAAACCAACGCCATCAACGATATAAATCACTACAAAGCCATTCAACCCACAATTTTGACACATAAAGATGGAAGTCTTCAGGCATTGAGCCGAACGGGAAACCGTGTCATCAGTAGTTCCTGGTCGTACGACAATGGCATAACCTGGTCGTTAATGCAGCCTTCAGGATTACCAAACAACAATTCCGGAATCGATGGAGTTTCGCTGGCCGACGGTACTCAGCTCGTTGTTTACAATCACGTAAAAACTCCTGCCAATGCACACAAAGGTTACCGCACTCCGTTAAACGTCGCAGTGTCCAAAGATGGCAAACACTGGGAGGCTGCGTTGATTTTGGAAGACTCTGAAATCAGCCAATATTCGTATCCGTCAGTCATTCAGACTTTGGATGGATTAGTACATATTGTGTACACCTGGCGTCGCGAGCGAATAAAACATGTGGTGGTTGACCCAAAAAAACTTGAAACGACTCCCGTTGTTTACGAACAATGGCCGGAAAAGTAGACGCTCAGATAGTGCAGGATGACAAGTGTTTGATTGTAATGCAGGGAATAATTTTTTTATATCGAATGGAAGAAAAAATAGATAGTTCAGGAATTTGATATTACGTTTTGAGAATTACTTTAACATAATTCAATTGTGAGTGTACGGATTTAACTAAAAAAAAATAAAAATGAAGAAATTATACTTATCATTATTAATCCTCATTATAATGCCAGGTGAATATACCTATAGTTCAAAAATAAATAAACAGTCACCACCAAATTCACCAAAAGGGATTCTTGTTTCAGTGGAAGAATTGCAGGATATAAAGGATAAAGCAAAACAAGGATTAGAACCATATAGCACTAATCTAAAACTGTTTTTTAATTTCATTGACAGTTTAATGCAAGTTTCGAATAGTTGGTCGGAACTGAATGGTGAAGTTACTGTATTCGACAGAAGTTCAAGCAATCCAATTCAGATAAGTTCTACTGGCGGGAAGCTGGTATACGGGACTGCGTTAGCCTGGCGTTTAACGGGTGATGATAAATATGCAAGCAAATCAAGAGATTTGATTCTTGACCTCACAGATACCTACGGATACCGAAACGAAGAAAAAAAGGAATTTCAATGGGGTGCCCAGGGTATTCTTAACCTCGCCCGCGGAGGAACACCTTATATTTATGCCGCCGACCTTCTGGAAGGATGGAATGGCTGGACCGCTACCGATAAATTAACTTATCAGATTTGGTTGCGCGATGTAATGTACAATAAGGTGGCATGGGCCAGTCGCACCAGGAAAAATAACTGGGGAGTTGCCGGATCATTTTCGGCGGCACTAATTGCATTTTACCTGGCAGATCATCCGGATTGGAAATTGGAAGAATTAAGTCCGGTTCATCAGAAACTTTCGCCAGCTGAAGCTTTTAAATCACATAACGACTATCAAATCGGAAGGTTAAGTACGTCAGATGAATGGAAGATGGATGCAAAAGTTTCAATTTGGGGAATATTACCCAATGGTGCTATTCCTGAAGAAATTCGACGAGGAGATGATCCTATTGATGGTGATTATCTTCCATCCGATGGCAGTGGAACACATTATACGATGACACATATTGAACATCTTACAGCACACGCTGAATTCCTGTTGCGTCGGGGAGACAGTTCTTTATATGACCATGTTGCAAAAGACGGCTCAGGCTCTCTTCTTCAGGCATATTTATTTGTGATAGACAATCCCAAAAAGTCGCATTGTTTTCCAGCCGCCAGAATAAATGCATTATATATGGCATATCATTATTATAAATCCCCTGTTATTTTAAAGTCATTAAAAGAATGTGGCCCGGGAAGTATTGAGGGTATGCGTCTTGCTCTTTTTGGGCGGTTAACCCATCCCGTAGTATTAAATAATCCCTGAAATCAAAATGGTTATATTAATTTGTATTTATATAGTACCGGGAGGTTATGTCACTATTCCCCTCCTTCTGGTTTTGGGAACTCGCGTATTGGACTGTATCGCAGATATGAATCAAAAACTTCTTTATCTGGTCCAACAACCCTGGGATCTTCTGATTTTTCCAATTCATTCATTAACGCATCTTTCATTTCCTTTTCTACTTCAGAATAATCGGAATTCCCTGCCAGATTGTTCAGGCAATACGGATCATTTTGAATATTGAAAAATTCAAACTCAGGTCTTTTGGCTACCGCCCAGTCAAAGTAAGGTTTTATATCCGGGTCATTGTGGTGTTCCACTATATATGATTTAGCCGGTGCCGCATCAATGTCGGTAAACGCCCATTCAGAATGGTGTACTCCGTTTTCATCGATACCATACATAGGCAACAGTTCATCAGATGTTCCGGGTTTAATGCTCTGGGGTGCACCGGCCGGCCAGCGTTCAGGTTTAATATTCCAAATCAACAGATAATCCATACTTCGTATCATTCTTTGCGGATATCCCCAATTTAAATAACGCGATGATGAATGTCTTTCACGGCCTGAAAACACATATTTTTTTGATTTATCCACGACTCCCTGTTTTTTTGATTTCAGGATACTCAAAATACTTTTCCCGGAAATGGGCAACATTCCTTTCGATGAAGTACCGGTCAGTTCAAGAATAGTAGGTGCAATATCGGCAAAACTTACCGGATCATTAATAATACGGCCGCCCTGATAATTTTTTGGATATCGAACTGCAAACGGAACATGAATACCATAATCATATCCATTCGCCTTAGCACGTGGAAAAGGCATTCCGTTGTCGGCGGTAACAATTACAATGGTATTTTCCAATTCACCAATTTCTTCCAGGTATTTCAGCATACGCTGCAAATGCAAATCAAACCATTCAATTTCAACCGCATAATCCAACATATCGCCACGAACTATGTCATTTTCGGGAAAGAAACCTGGAACATCAACTTTCTCAAGATTTTTATCGTTTCTTTTCCAGGAATCCTGTTCATATTCGCGGTGTGGTTCTTTGCAACCATACCAAAAGAAAAAGGGCTTATCCTGACGTACGTTTTCCATGAAATACCTGAAATTCTCAAAATAATTTACGGGTCCAATTCCTTCCGCAGTGCGTTCATCATCAGGCGAACCCTTTATATACTGAAGATTGCTATGCGTAATTCCGGCCGCATTGGTCTCTCTCCACAATGAATCATTTTCATTTCGGGCATATTGAAATGGATCTACACCTTTGCCGGTCAAACCCGTTGCATAGCCATTGGCATTGATTAAGTCAATGAAGGGAATGTATTTTTTCATCCATGATGAAGCGTGTTGTCCCGATTGCTCATTTTGCCAAGGGTATCTACCAGTAACAATTGTGCTTCTTGAAGGTGCGCATCCGGGCGAACCCGCTATACAATTACTAAAATATACACCTTCTGAAGCAACCCGATCAAAAGCAGGCGTTTTTAAAAATTTTGCTCCGGCAAAACTGGTATGTAAAAATGATTGATCGTCCGCTATCGCAAAGAGTATATTTGGACGTTTAGTTTCTTTTTTTTGTTCTACACGATCGGTCAGTTGAGAAACGATAAATATTAACAAACAAAAAACTAAGATCTTCATAATTTTGCAGTTTAAATTTTTTTAAATATAGAAATCATAAATACAATTTGCATAAAATACTATTAAAAGCCAAAAATGCAATATATTATTGCTTTTTGAGAACAAAAACGACTAAGTCTCTCATGGCTGTATAGTAATTTGTTTTCCGTTTAGGCGAATCTCTTAAGTAAATGACCCGGTTCTGAAATATAATGTGAGATATATTTTATGCGGTATTAGTTTAATCTGTGATTGAGTCAAAAATGGCGCCGGAGAATTTAAGGGAGAATTTATTTTGGAACAGAAAAGTTCCCGGATTGGTCAAAAGTCAAGAAATATTTGATGGAAAATAAATAAGCAAAAAATCAATTTCAACTTGATAAAACCAGTCAGTTAAAAATTTTTAATACTATTGTTAAATTTTTGGGGTATTCACCTGGTTATTTTACTGTCATAATTAATACTTGCTTTTAATAAAAAGCATCGTTACATTTAGACCGCTAAAAATCCGAAACTTGATTATAAACCTTTAATGAACGACTAAACCCTAAATGAAACAAATTATATTTTTTGATACCGAAGTTGACCCGAAAAGTCAGAAAATACTTGATATTGGAAGCGTAAAAAATGATAACTCCATATTCCATTCAAATTCAATATGGGATTTCGAGAAATTTGTAAAAGGTTGTGAGTTCATTTGTGGACACAATGTAATTAATCATGATATAAAATATTTAAGTAAGGTATCCTCAATTTTTAATAATGAGCATTTTAGAGTTATTGACACTTTGTATTTATCTCCACTATTGTTTCCAAAAAAACCCTATCATCGCTTACTGAAGGATGACAAAATACAAACTGATGAACTTAATAACCCGGTAAACGATTCTCAAAAAGCAAAAGATTTATTTAACGATGAAGTAACAGCATTTGGAAAATTGGATGAACCCCTAAAACGAATCTTCTATTCATTATTGCATGACAAAGAAGAATTTAAATCATTTTTTGAGTACGTGTCATATAGAAATGCAGGCAATGTAATTAATGAAATTCGAACTCATTTAAATTCCCGAATTTGCTCAAATGCCAGGTTAGAAAGTATTGTTGACCAATATCCAATAGAACTGGCTTATTGCCTTGCTTTAATTAACAGTACCGACCGATATTCAATTACCCCCAGATGGGTATTAATGAATTATCCGGAGATTGAAAGAATTATTTTTTTACTCAGGAATAATCCTTGTATTGTAGGATGTGATTATTGTAACGAGGCTTTTGACACATTTTTCGGCTTAAAATATTTCTTTGGATTTGATTCATTCAGGACATACGGAGGTGAGCCACTGCAGGAAAACGCAGCAAAAGCAGCCGTTAATAACAAATCATTACTGGCCATATTTCCTACTGGCGGTGGCAAGTCAATTACATTCCAGGTTCCCGCTTTAATGGCTGGGGAAAATACAAAAGGATTGACTGTGGTCATTTCTCCTTTACAATCGTTAATGAAGGACCAGGTTGATAATTTGGAGAAAATTGGGATTACCGAAGCGGTTACAATAAATGGAATGCTCGATCCAATTGAACGGGCGAAATCTTTTGAACGTGTTGAAGATGGTTCTGCTTCAATATTATACATTTCACCAGAATCATTGCGGTCCAGAACCATTGAACGACTTTTGCTGGGACGTAATATAGCCCGGTTTGTTGTTGATGAAGCACACTGTTTCTCAGCATGGGGTCAGGATTTTAGGGTTGACTATTTATATATTGCCGATTTTATTAAACTGCTTCAGGAAAAAAAGAATCTTCATTATCCCATACCTGTTTCGTGTTTCACGGCTACAGCCAAACAAAAAGTAATTGAAGATATTTGTGTCTATTTCGAAGATAAATTATCATTAAAACTCGAAGTGTTTCGGGCAAATGCTTCACGTACAAATTTGCAGTATAAGGTATTAACATCGGAAACGGAAGAAGAAAAATACAATAAAGTCAGAAGATTGCTTGATTCAAATAATTGCCCTGCAATCATTTATGTTTCAAGAACCAAAAGAGCATTCGAACTGGCAAAAAGATTAACCACCGACGGATATAGTGCCAAACCTTATCACGGTAAAATGGATGTTAAGGAGAAAGCAGAAAACCAGAATGCATTTATAAACGATGAAATACAGATAATGGTGGCAACATCTGCTTTTGGAATGGGAGTGGATAAAAAGGATGTTGGGATGGTTATTCATTATGAGATTTGCGATTCGTTGGAAAACTATGTTCAGGAAGCCGGACGGGCGGGAAGAGATGAAAAAATAACGGCCGATTGTTATGTGCTTTTTAATGAAAATGATTTAAGTAAACATTTTATCTTACTCAATCAAACCAAATTAACAATAAAGGAAATTCAGCAAATTTGGAAAGCAATAAAAGAAATAACCAAATTCCGAAAAGAAAATGTTTCAAATTCAGCTTTGGAAATAGCCCGAAAGGCTGGGTGGGACGATAATGTTGCTGAAATAGAAACACGCGTAAAAACAGCTATTGCGGCTTTGGAAAATGCAGGATATGTAAAACGCGGACAGAATATTCCAAGAATTTTTGCCACAAGTATTTTATCAAAGAATGCCAAAGAAGCAATTGATGTAATCAATAGTTCCGAAAAGTTTAATGAAAAACAAAAAGTACAAGCTCATCGAATCATTCGAAAATTATTTTCAGCGAAAAACACTAAACATGCCAATGAAGAAATTGCAGAAGAACGGGTTGATTACATTTCAGATCATTTGGGTATTGTTAAAGAAGAAGTAATTAAAATTATCACTCTACTGCGGGAGGTAAAAATTTTAGCTGATACAAAAGATTTAACGGCATATATAAAACATGAAGACAACACCAACAAATCATTGTCTATCGTTCAAACCTTTTCTAAAATTGAAAATTTCATGCTTTCTCTTTTGGAAGAACAGGAGAAAATAATTAATCTAAAACAATTAAACGAAGACATTGATGCCGGTGGAATTGAAAATGCTGATCCCGCTAAGATTAAAAAAATTCTTAATTACTGGGCCATTAAAAACTGGATCAAACGGAAAAGTCATGATTATTCGCAAAGTCACATTTCAACCATTTTATTACAAGCAAAGGAAGTTTTAAAGGATAAGCAGCAAAAAAGACATGAAATTGCCAGGTTTATTGTTGAATACCTTTTCAGAATCAGTAATGAACAGAAGTCTAACGGTGAGGGAGAAAAATTAGTGGAATTTTCGGTTCATGAGCTCAAAACAAAATATGAAAATTCAATTTCATTGTTCAAATTGGAGATATCAATTGAAGACATTGAAGATGCCTTGTTTTATCTGTCACGTATTGAAGCCATTAATATTGACGGAGGTTTTTTAGTGATATACAATAAATTGACAATTGACAGGCTGGAACAAAACAACAAGATTCAATACAAGCAGCAAGATTATCAGCAGCTTAGTCAGTTTTATACCAACAAAGTACAGCAGATTCATATTGTAGGTGAGTACGCAAAAAAAATGCTGGAAGACTATAATTCGGCGTTACAATTTGTTGATGATTATTTCAAATTAAACTTCGTTTCATTTCTAAATAAATATTTTCCGGGGAGCAGGACAGATGAAATAAAGCAAAACATAACTCCCGGCAAGTTTCGTGAATTGTTTGGAACACTTTCTCCACGGCAACTAAAAATTATCAAAGATAATCAGAACCAAAATATTGTTGTGGCAGCCGGTCCGGGGAGTGGTAAAACAAAGGTATTGGTGCACAAACTGGCTTCGCTGCTGCTGATGGAAGATATAAAACACGAGCAATTGTTAATGTTGACATTTTCAAGAGCGGCAGCTACAGAATTCAAAAAAAGATTGTTACAGCTGATTGGGAATGCAGCCAATTTTGTTGAAATAAAAACCTTTCATTCGTATTGTTTTGATTTGCTGGGAAGAGTTGGCAGTCTGGAAAAAGCAGACAAAATTCTTCAACTTACCGTTGAAAAAATTAGGAATGGAGAAGTGGAACAGAACCGGATAACAAAAGGTGTATTGGTAATCGATGAAGCACAGGATATGGATGCCGATGAGTTTGAACTGGTTAAAACCCTGATGGATAGAAACGATGAAATGCGCCTGGTTGCCGTGGGTGATGACGACCAGAATATATATACATTTAGGGGAGCCGACTCAAAATACTTTGAACAATTTATTCACGAAGGAAATGCTGCAAAATATGAGCTGATTGAAAACTACAGAAGCAAAAAGAACCTGGTTTATTTTACAAATCATTTTGTGGAACAGATATACAATCGATTCAAAAAAATGTCGATTGTGCCTGTTCAAAATGAAAACGGGAAAATTAGAATTATAAAATATAACAGCAGCAACTTAATAGTCCCATTGGTATCAGACATTCTTAACGCTGAACTCACCGGTTCAACTTGTATTTTAACTAAAACAAACGATGAAGCACTGCAAATTACCGGTCTTTTATTAAATAATAAAAGACCGGCAAAACTGATTCAAACCAACGATGGTTTTAATTTGTACAACCTTTTTGAAATAAGGACATTTCTAAACGACTTGAACTTTTTTGAAGATTATCCAACAATTAATCAGGAAGATTGGGATAATGCAAAAAGAAAATTTGCAAAAGAACAGTTTCAGAGTTCCAATTATGAGCTTTGCGTTTCAATAATCAAAGATTTCCAGGAGACCCATCCAAAAGTGAAATACAAATCCGATTTCGAAGTATTTATCAGGGAATCGAAAATGGAAGATTTTACATTTGGAAATGTTGAAACAATCAACGTTTCAACCATTCACAAAGCAAAAGGGAAGGAATTTGTTAATGTGTATTTGCTTCTCGATAATTTTAATGCAAACAGCGACGATAAAAAACGCGAACTTTATGTTGCTATGACCCGCGCAAAACAAAATCTAATCCTTCATACCAATAATAATTATTTTAGAAACATTGAGGTTGAAGACCTCGAATATCTAAATGACGCCAATATTTATTCTTCACCCAATAAACTCACCATCCATTTAACACATCAGGATGTTTATTTGGGTTATTTTAAATTCGTCCAACGAGGTTTAAGTTCAATTATTAGCGGGCAAAAATTGCTTGTTGGTGATGAAGGATTATTGAATTTACACAATGAGTTGATTATAAAATTCTCCAAACAATTCGCAGATAAAAAAGAGGGATTGGAAAAAGATGGATTTACTTTAACCAAAGCAAAAGTGAATTTTATTCTTTACTGGAAATCAGAGGAGGTTGAAGAACCTGAAATTAAAATTTTATTACCGGAATTACTGTTTGAAAAAATTGAATTACTGTGATTAAAGAACTGCATTTTAAGGAAGATACAAGTAAACCCGAAAACCGGGTTAATATTTCGTTGTTTCATTTGCTCATGGTTAATGATGTTAAGAATTTCATTTTCTCGAAGCTTAATTTGCATCCTGAATGTGTAGTTTATCCTGCTCCTAATTTGGTAACAGAAGAATTTGCTATTACCGACCGACCTGATTTTAAAATTGAATATCAAAACAGTTGAAGCGAACATCCATGATATAGTAAATTGTATTAAATTATTGCTGTTTTGAAATAAAAAAATTCTGATTTTCGAGATGTTATATAATGGGTATTTAAATCAATGAATTATAAAAATTAACCGAAATTTTGAATTGTTTATGAAAAATCCAACTTCATTAATTTGTGAAGATGGAATTTCAACTTTCCGGGTAAAAATAATCATCAACACATTCGTATTTGATTTGAGTTGGTTATTTTTTCACAGTATTTACATTTTAACGAAATTATATCCTTGGCTACAACCCTAAAACTGGTGGTTATTTGTTCATTATTTGTTATACATTTTGGGTTAAAGCATTTCACAATTCCTGAAATTGTATCCGGTATTTCCACTACCTTTTTCTCAACCACCTCATAATCGCGAATAATGTTCAATTTGGCGTGTGGAGCAATCAAGGCTATTTTATTTATTTCATCATCCTCGAAAAATTTGTCAGTTACTTTGATTATTGCCTTTGCCCCAAGTTTTTGGCTCTCCAGGTTTGTGCCAAAGGTTATTTGGTTTTCAATAATATCAAGTCCTAAAATTGAAATTACCTTAAATAGATTTTTTGCAGGTATATGGTCAATTACAGTTCCTTCTTTAATGGCGCTAACTTTTAGTTTGAGTTTTTTCTTCTGGTCGTCTTGCATGGCATAAATTATTTTAAGTTCATGATATGGGAAATGATAGCTTCGCGGGTAAACACACCATTTTTAGCCTGAGTGAAATAATAGGCCTTTTTGTTGGCATCAACATCAGTATGTATTTCATTTACGCGTGGCAATGGATGCAGAATCCTGACATTAGGTTTAGTTTTTTCGAGCATTGCATTACGAAGGATATATACATTTTTAACTTGCTCATATTCAATAGGGTCAGAAAATCTTTCTTTTTGAACACGGGTCATATATATAATATCGGCAGCGCTAATTATATCAGTAAATTCCTTGTGTTCATAATATTTTATGCCTTTTTCGCGCAGAAACAATTTGTATTCCTGGGGCATCTCCAAAACTGTTGGTGCAACAAAGTTAAAAACAGGGTTTTCAAATTCCGACATGGCCATGAGTAGTGAATGAACTGTCCTTCCATATTTCAAATCTCCCACCAAAAAAATATTCAGATTATCGAGGGTACCCTGGGTTTTTAAAATCGAATACATGTCAAGCAACGTTTGTGTTGGATGCTGGTTGGCACCATCACCGGCATTAATTACCGGAACCGGTGAAATTTCAGAAGCATATCGTGCAGCTCCTTCCAGGGGGTGACGCATTACAATTAAATCAGCATAATTACTTACCATTTTAATTGTATCATGCAACGTTTCACCTTTGCTTGCACTTGAGCTGTCAGGGTCGGCAAAACCGATAATCCGACCACCCAAACGACTTATTGCAGTTTCAAAACTTAACCTTGTTCGTGTTGAAGGCTCAAAAAACAGGGAAGCCACAACTTTACCTTTTAATAAATCCTGATTTGGCTTTTCTTCGAACTCAGCAGCAAGGTCCATAATTTTCAGATATTCTTCTTTCGAAAAATCCGAGATTGAAATTAGATCCTTTTTCATATTTAATTTTTATTGATATCAAGTTAATGTAATAAAAAAAAACCAACATTTATATATTTAAAATGCTGGTTTTCAGTTGTATGAAATATGTTAATTTTTCTTTCACACCTCTTGAAATTTTATTACACATTAACGAGAGGAAAATGTTATTTCGACATTTAAAAACTTCATTTTGTATGGGTTTTGTATCAAATCGAGAACGATTCAACTCATATTTTATAAGATTCATCATAATTCAAAATTAGCGGCTTTCATTTTTCTGTCAAACTTAACTGAACGAATTTATTACCATTTTATTAACAGCAAAATATCAGATTTGATCACCAACCACAACACCGTAAATATTATCGAATATTAATTTAATTCTCTCATATTCAGATTCCCTTACAGAAATTATCAAGCTGCAATTTTCTTGTAAAAGTGTATTGTTTACCACAAGGTTTTCGTTTTTAATAACATTCATTACTTCTGATAATTCTTTGTATGTAAATTTCAGGTTTATCTCCTTTTGAATAATCTTTTCTACTATTTCGGCATTGTTTAAGGAATCTGAAGTTGCATTCCGATAAGCATTTATCAATCCACTTGTACCTAAAAGTGTTCCACCAAAATACCTGACCACAACTACAATAATGTTCGTAACATTATAACTTTGAAGTTGCCCAAGAATTGGTTTTCCTGCCGTGGATGATGGTTCACCATCATCATTTGCCCGATAAGTAATTGCTTTGGTACCCAATCGCCAGGCATAACAAAAATGACGGGCTGCATGATGCTCTTTTCGCAGTTTAGACAGAATTTCTTTCACAACTTCCTCATTTTGCAATGGAAATGCAAAAGCATAAAATTTGCTTTTTTTGTCTTTAAAAAAACCTTGACTTTCTTGTTCTATGGTATTATAGGTGTCTTCCATTGCAATAAAAAAGGCTGTCCATTTGAACAGCCTTAATATTTACATTTTTAATTTCTTTTCAATATCTTCCACATATTGCCGGAAGTTTTTATCTGTATCTTTTAGATTATTTACTGTTTTACAGGCATGAAGAACTGTTGCATGGTCTTTACTCCCAATTTGGGCTCCGATACTTGTAAGTGAGTATTTTGTGAGACTTTTTGAAAAATACATGGCAATTTGCCTTGCTTGTACAACTTCTCGTTTGCGGGTTTTTGCCTGAAGTGCATCAACTTGCATATTGAAATAATCACAAACTACCTTCGAAATATATTCAATTGAAAGTTCACGTTTCGAATTCTTAACTAATTTATTTATGAGTTTAGCTGCAAGTTCAAGTGTAATTTCCCTTTTATTCAGCATTGATTGAGCGAGTAAAGAAACAAGTGCCCCTTCCAGTTCGCGAATATTGTTTGAAACATGTGATGCGATATATTCAAGAACATCATCAGAAAACGAAATGCCATCTTTATAAACCTTGTGTCTTAAAATTTGCATGCGGGTTTCAAAATCTGGTATTTGCAAATCTGCAGTCAATCCCCATTTGAACCTGGATAAAAGCCGCTGTTCCATCCCTTTTAGTTCGATAGGAGGTTTATCGGAAGTTAAAATCAATTGCTTGCCCATTTGGTGCAAATGATTAAAAATATGGAAGAATGTTTCCTGTGTTTTTTCTTTTCCAGCAAATTCCTGCACATCATCCAGAATAAGAACATCTATCATTTGATAGAAATGAAGGAAGTCATTCCTGTTGTTGTTCCGCGTTGCCTCGGTATATTGGGTTTGAAACTTATTGGCATTCACGTACAATACTATCTTATCGGGAAAACGCTCTTTTACTTCAATACCGATGGCCTGAGCAAGATGTGTTTTGCCAAGACCTGAGTTTCCATATATCATTAATGGATTAAATGCTGTTCCTCCGGGGTTTTGGGCTACTGCATAACCTGCACTGCGAGCTAGCCGGTTACAATCGCCTTCGATAAAGTTTTCGAAAGTATTATCAGGTTTTAATTGCGGGTCAATTTGAAGTTTTTGTATCCCGGGAATAATAAACGGATTTTTAATTGCAGATTTTTCATCTGATTTTAAAGGTATTGTTAATGGGTTGTTAACAATTTTAGCATTGCTGTTTGTTGGGTAACTAACAGTGTAGGGCGAAGTTCCATTTTTGTCGCCCATTACAACGTTATACTCCAGTTTTGCACCATTGCCAAGCACCATGCGCAACGTTCTTCGTAAAATATCTATAAACTGTTCTTCCAGATATTCATAAAAAAAAGCACTGGGTACTTGTATAGTAAGTACTTTTTCAGAAAGTTTTACCGGCACAATCGGTTCAAACCAGGTTTTATAACTACTGCCGGGAACGTTATCTTTTATAACGTTTAAACATTTGTCCCAGGCAGCTTTGTATTCTTCGCTCATTTAAATTGTTGGTTTTTTGAGGTCACTCCAATATTTCATTAAACTTATTCCCATTGGCAAAATTTGCGAAAAAAAAGTTAAAAAAAAAATTAAAAAACTGTTGAAAATCTCCTTAACCTTATATTGTTTTCGTTATCAGGCATTTAAAATTTAATTTTTTTTTATATTAGTTATAACTCTGATTGTCAGTTATTTATGATTAAGCAATTGACTGTTAGAACCATAACAGGTAGGTAGTGGTGGGTATAATATGTAGTATGATAAATTTATTAACTTACACAGGTTAATTAACGTAATGTTTTTAGTGCTTTTTCAAGTTTTATTAACTGTCCGTTTTTAAATGCAACAATTACAGATTCGGGAAATTTCTTTTTTGCCTTTTGAAGAATTTCACTTATTTCAGAATATGAACCAGTATCTCCCAATAAATAAGTATAGGCACCATTTGCATAATATTCTTCAACTTTGCCCAAACCTTCAAACATATTTGAGTTAGAGGGTATTTTTGTTTCACTGGAAATCAGGTGTACTTTGAATACAATATTTTTCGAGGATACATCTCCTGAAGTGTTGATATAATATTCCTTCCCAAAATCCATTGCCGAAAATTGAACATACCTTTTTGGGTTTTCCTGAACATCTTTTAACAATGAGCTGAGATTTTGTGTTAGTGTCGTTATTTCAAGGTATAACTGATCGTCATTTAAAAGTAAACCTACTGTATTTTCCTCACTGTTTAATTTCTCCATGATATTCAATAATTGATTGGTTGCCATGGAAATATTCGTCAATATTGGAGAAACCTGGAGTTGGGATAATGTATCGCTAAAAGATGAAAGATTTTGTATAACATTTTGAAGCTCAGACGTATTTTTGTTTAAAAAATTTGATAATTCTTCGATATTGCTAAAAATTTGTTGAATACTTGCTTTTTCAGATGACATTATTTCTGCTAAATCGCTAGTTATTTTTTCGGTATTTTCAATGGTTTTGTTAATGTTTTTGAAACTCTGGGATAAATTTTCCTGAGCATCTTCATTTAATATTACAGTTAGCACCGTAATAGCTGAATCGATAGTACCCAAAAGTTGTTCAGCTTTGTTTTTGATGGGAAGAACCTGTAAACTTACCTGTTCTTTTAAATCACTTTCAATTGCTCCCGGAATTGTATCGTTGGTTTTGTAAAAAGTATCTTCGTTACTCAAACCCATCTTTATGGATCGCGTTCCCATAATGTCACTACTTATAATTTGTGCCACAGAATTTACAGGGATTTGAAACGAAGCATCAACCATTAATGTAACAATAAGGTTTCCTGATTTTGCAGGATCAAATGAGATGCTTTTTACCTGACCGATTTGATAACCATTCATTGTTACTTTGTTTGACTCCAGCAAGCCATCAATCCGATCGTAAACCACATAATAGTAATTACTTCGTTTAAAAATATCATTCCCTTTCAAATAATTAAGTCCCCAAAATAGAATGACAAGTGATATCACAATCAAAAATCCCAGTTTTACATATTTTGAATATTTCATAACTACTAATTTTTAATTGTTGCAAGCTGCATTATTTATTGTTGTATTCTCAATTTGAAGTAAAATTAAAGATTTCACTTTCATTTACAGCTTTTCCAAAGCCTTTTTAACAGATATTAATTCATTGTTTTTAAACGCAACCACAAAAGATTCGGGGAATTTTTTTTCTATCCGGGTTTTTTCTTTAACAGCATCTTCGTAACTATCAAATTTTCCTGAAAAATAACGTACAATACTATTTGATTCTTTTCTGAAAACATTTTTCTCACCTTTAAAGTTTGATGGGGAAGGATCAATTTTGTTTTTAGAAGCACCAATTTGCACTGAATAATAAATATTGATGGTATTTTGACTTTGGGTAATTTTTTCTTCTTTAGCCATTTGCGATTGAGAAATGGGTATTTTTGATTGCACCTCAGAATTGCCAGGATTACTTGAACCAGTTCGGATTGCAAAACTGCTTTTTTCTTCAATTTTTCTTTTGTAATCCTTAAATGCATTAAAAATTGAATTGGAAAGAGTTGATTTACCTTGGTCACTCATCAAAAAATTCCGTTCAGCCGGATGACTGATAAAACCCAATTCGATGAGAACACTTGGCATTGTGGTTTGGTGAAGAACAATAAAACCAGCCTGTTTAACACTTCTGTCTCCGCGTTTTGCCATTCTGAATTGTTCCTGAACTTCAGATGCCAGCATAATACTTTGTTCAAGATATTCACTTTGAATAGCTAAAAACATGATATTCGATTCAGGCGAATTTGGATCATATCCCTCATAAGTTGTGGTATAGTCGTCTTCAAGTAAAATCACCGAGTTTTCCTTTTTTTCCACTTCAAAATTAGCTTTGCTCCGGTGTTCGCCCAATACAAAAGTTTCTGTTCCCTGGGCGACGGAATTCTCCGTTCCGTTAACATGAATTGATATAAACACATCGGCTTTGTTTTTATTTGCAATGTTTGCCCTGTCATACAAGGGGATAAAAACATCTTTGTTTCGTGTATAAATTACTTTTAAATCCGGGTAACTGGCTTTTATTGATTCGCCCAGTTTTAAAGCAACATCCAAAACTATATCCTTTTCTCTTGCTTTTCCAACCGAAGCGCCAAAGTCTTTACCTCCATGCCCGGGATCGATAACCACAACATTTATATGTTTGTTGTCCTTTTCTGCTGTCACTGAAGACACTCTGCTGTTTGCACTGGCCGTAACAGAAATAAAAAAGCAGATAAAAATCAAATTTACAATAGTCTTTGTCATGATGTTTTGCGTTTCCATTGTAAAAATAGAAATATTAAAATTATTTTACATTTATTAGCGTTATACTACAACCCTTATTTTTATTTTTGTCGGGCTTAAGGGCAGTTTGTAATACAGAAAACAATTTGTTTAAAATAATATATACATATATACTCTTCCTGCTTCCATTTATTGTATTTAGCCAGGAATCGGAAAATCTCACAATCGAAAGGACAGAGTTGCCATCCTTAAATTCAAGTATCGAAACCGTTATACAGGATACTATTGTTGCTGATTCAGTGCAAATGGAACTTACGGTTTCCGATTCAATATCAGTAGATACTGTAGTTGCCGACACTGTAAAAAAACCTTTCATTGAAGCAGCAATAGTTTATAATGCCGAAGATTCAATAGTTGTTACGTTCGATGGTCAAAAGGTTTATCTTTATAATAATGCCAAAGTTACTTATGAGCAAATTGAACTGACCGCCTATTATATTGACCTCAACCTGGAAACTAAAGAAATTTATGCTGAAGGTCTGGTGGACAGCACCGGAACTATGGTTCAAAAACCAATTTTTAAGCAAGGATCCGATGAATATGAATCGGAAACCATGAGATATAATTTTGAAACTGAGAAGGCATTCATTACTAAAGTTGTTTCGGAACAAGGTGAAGGTTTTATTTTAAGCGACCGAACAAAAAAAATAGGAAAAGAAACTTTTATAACTGAGAAGGCAAAATATACTACATGTGATGCAGATCATCCGCATTTTTACATGCATCTGACAAAGGCAAAAGTTATATCGAATAAAACTATTGTAACTGGACCGGCTTACATGGTACTGGAAGATTTCCCCATTTATTTTCCAATTTTACCTTTTGGATTTTTTCCTAATACACCATCGTATTCATCTGGAATTCTTGTGCCTATGTATGGAGAAGAACAAAACAGGGGTTTCTATTTGCGTGATGGAGGCTACTATTGGGCTGCGGGCGAATATTTCGATTTGGCGTTGCGTGGCGAAATATATTCAAAAGGTTCGTGGGGAACACAAATGCACACAAACTACCGCAAGCGTTATAAATTTTCAGGTGGATTTGATTTCAGGTACAATATAAATATTTATGGCGAATCGGGGTTAGATACGTATAAAAAATCAAAACAATATGCAGTTACCTGGAATCACAGCCAGGATCAAAAAGCAAATCCGAATCGTACATTTTCGGCAAGTGTAAATTTATCAAGCAGTGGTTACGATAAACAAAACTCGTATGTTGGGCAAACCGGTGGGAATAATTATCTGCAAACCCAAAAATCATCTAGCATTTCATACTCACAAAAATTTGAAAACACACCGTTTAATATGTCCATGAATCTCAGGCATTCTCAAAACTCACTTGATACAACAATTTCATTATCATTGCCTGAAATGACTTTTAGTATGGCAAAAATATATCCGTTTCGAAAAAAAATCAGAACTGGTCCGGTTAAATTTTATGAGAAATTTGGTTTTAATTACACTGGTAATTTGAGAAATTCTATCAGTAATGTAAAAGAATACAACCTCCTAAATCAAAAATTCCCCGAAGATTGGAAAAATGGAATTCAACACAGTATCCCTCTGGCATTCCCGGGATTTAATCTTGCCAAATATGTAAATGTGAGCCCAAGCATTGGGTACAATGAAAAATGGTATTTCCAGAAATACAATTACACTTATGATCCTGATGATGTTCATTATGATGAATCGGGAAATGCATCAAATATTGAAAAGGATACAATTAACGGATTAAGCCGTGTTTACGATTACAATTACAGTTTAAGCGCATCAACAAATATTTATGGAATGTTTATGCCCCGAAATCCAAATTCAAAAATAAAGGGTATCAGACATAAAATAACACCTTCAGCAAGTTTTAGCTACCGGCCTGATTTTGGAAAGGAACGTTTTGGATACTACCAACATGTTCAAACTGACTCGTTAGGAAACTACGCGTATTTCGATGTTAATGCGGGCGGGATTTATGGCGGATCACCAGGTAGGGGCGCATCGGGGGCAATTAACATGTCAATAAGCAATAACCTCGAAATGAAAGTGTTGGATACTAAAGATACAACCGATACCAAAGCTGCTGAAAAGTATAAAAAGGTAAAAATCATAGATAACTTGAGCATGTCGTCATCTTATGATTTAATAAGAGATTCCATGAATCTTGCACCAATCAGTATCAGAGCCCGAACTACTGTTGCCGGTGTTAGTATAAATATGGGAACGATTCTCGACCCGTATATGGTGAATGATAATTACCAGCGTTACAATGAGTTTGTTTGGAACAACAAAAGAGGTATTAGCAGAATAGGTAGGGTTTCAAATGCGAACCTCTCATTTGGCATGAACTTTAATTCGAAAAAGAAAGAAAGTAAAGGTGGACAGGGCGGCACTGCGAATGTTGAAGATGAAGGGGAAGAAGTAAAACCTGTTGTTCCTGAAATTGGTTCAGGTTACATGGATTTCAATATTCCCTGGACGTTTGGGTTCGATTACAGTTTTAGCTACAATGGTCCAACAAAAAGCTCACCCAATGGCAGGATTTCTCAAACGCTTGGATTACGGGGAAACCTGAGTTTAACTGAAAAGTGGAAGGTATCTGTTAATACCAATTTCGATTTTGAAGCCGGTGAATTCTCATATACTACGATTAATGTAAACCGCGATTTGCATTGCTGGCAAATGGCATTTAACTTTGTGCCGTTTGGTTACATGAAAAGCTACAGTTTCACCATAAATGCAAAATCATCGATGCTTAAAGATTTAAAGTTGCAAAAACGTGAAAGTAATTATGATAATTTCTAACCAATAATAATTTTTGATATGAAACGAATAATCGAAACAACAAATGCGCCACAGGCCGTTGGCCCTTACAGTCAGGCAGTTGAGATGAACGGAACTTTGTTTGTTTCCGGGCAGGTTCCATTAAATCCGGTTACTATGAAACTTGCTGAAGGTGGAATAAAAGAACAAACAAAACAGGTTATGGAAAATATTGGCGCTATTTTAAAAGCAGCCGGTTACGATTATTCAGATGTTGTAAAATCGACCTGCCTGCTTAGCGATATTGAAAATTTCAAACCAATGAATGAGGTTTACGGCCAATATTATACAGAAAAGAAACCTGCAAGGGTCGCTTATGCAGTAAAAGATTTGCCACTTGGTGCTTTGGTTGAAATTGAAACAATTGCAATGAAATAGGGAGATTACCGGGAGTTTGACTTTCCAAAGTCAAACGTTTCCTAAAGATCCGTGAATTGGAAATTCACGGTCCCGGAAAAAAAAATGGGTTTTCGAAATTTCGAAAACCCATTTTTTAATATTGTTATTTTGTTTTGAATGCTATTCTGCAACAACCTCAAATTCTACTTCAATTATAACTTCTTTGTGAAGTTTTATTTTTGCGGTATAAGTACCCACTTCTTTAATGTGATCTTCCGGCATCAAAATTTGCTTGCGGTCAATTTCAAAACCTTTTTTGTTGATTGCTTCAGCCAACTGGATGGTATTTACCGAACCAAAAATTTTACCCAACGAACTTGTTTTTGCTCCGATTGAAATTTTCTTGTTGGCAAGTTTTTCAGCAATTGCAAGCGCTTCATTCTTTAACTTGTTTTCTTTATGGGCACGTTGTTTTGTATTTTCAGCCAATATTTTTTTAGCTGTTGATGTTGCAACAATCGCTTTTTTTTGTGGAATTAAAAAGTTGCGGGCAAACCCATCTTTAACTTTTACCAAATCGTCTTTGCTTCCCAGACGTTCAACGTCCTGTATCAATATAATTTCCATTTTTTTTCCTCCTATTATTTCATGTTGTCGGTTACAAATGGCAGCAAAGCAATAAGTCGGGCACGTTTAACTGCCTGTCCTACTTTACGCTGGTATTTTAACGAAGTACCCGTAATTCGGCGGGGTAAAATACGGCCTTGTTCATTTAAGAATTTTTTCAGGAACTCGGGATCTTTGTAATCAACGTATTTAATACCGTTTTTCTTGAACCGGCAATACTTTTTCTTTTTAACCTCTACTGATGGTGGGGTTAAATATCTGATTTCACTTGAACTTTGTGCCATTTTTTATCCCTCCTTTTCTGTTTTTTCTTTTTGAAGTCTTTTTCTCTTACTACTGTATTCTACAGCGAATTTGTCAAGTTTTACGGTCATAAACCTAATAATTCTTTCATCGCGGCGAAATTCAGTTTCCAGTTTTGCAATAAATGCAGGTTCGGCTTTAAATTCAAATAACTGATAAAAGCCAGTAGATTTCTTTTGGATTGGGTAAGCCAGTTTTTTCATTCCCCAATTCTCTTCGTGGAGCATTTCACTTCCGTTGTTTGTGATAATGTCCTTGAATTTTTTTACCGCCTCCTTTACCTGTGGCTCAGATAAAACGGGAGTACAAATGAAGACGGTTTCGTACTGATTCAACATAATCAACTAATTTTTAATTTATTAATATTGTTTATCCAAATTTTTTGGAAGCGCAAAAGTAAAAATAATTTGCTATTTATCAAACAATAAGTTAAGAATGAGTAAAACTATCATCGAAAAAAACATACTCCATAGTTTTCTATTATTTTCGAATGTTTTAATCAACTTAAATCTTTGATTTTTTGGCATATTTCAGTTGCTGAATACAATGAAAATAAAAGCAGTTTTCATTGTTTTGGCGTTATAACTTATTTTGTAACATTTTTATTTGATTATGTTAATATGAACATTGCGATAGTGCACAACAGTAAAATTCCCGTAACTGAATATGGCGGTATTGAAAGGGTGATATGGTATCTCGGAGCTGAATTGGTTAAAATGGGTCACCATATTACTTATTTGGTGAAATCGGGTTCAGAATGTCCGTTTGCAAAAATCCAAATTATCAATTCGTCAATTTCGTTAAACAAGCAAATTCCGGAAAATACTGAATTTGTTCACCTGCATTTTGTACCAAAAGAAATGATTTATTTTCCTCATTTGGTTACAATTCACGGAAATTTACCCCAAGAAACTATTTTTTCATCAAATACAAACTTCGTTTCGAAAAACCATGCTCTGCGATATGGTGCGGATGCTTTTGTGTATAACGGATTGGATTGGGATGATTATGGAAAGCCTGATTTTGATTGAACAAACGAACTACGTACATTTTCTGGGAAAAGCGGCATGGCGATTAAAAAATGTGAGAGTGCGTGATAAAGATTGCAGATAAAAACAAAACAGAAATCAAGATACTTGGCGGAACCCGCTTGAATTTCAAAATGGGATTGAGGTTTTACAACTTCAAAATGGGCTTCATTTTATGGAATGATTGGCGGAGTAGCAAAAATTGGATTTACTGAGACATTCAAAAGCACTGATTTTTCCTGTGCTTGTGGCACGAGCCATTTGGTTTGGCTATAATTGAAAGCTTTTTTTTGGATGCCCGGTTTTTGGAACAAAATATGGTTCGTTGCCCGAATTAATTACAGAAGGAGTTGGTTTTCTTTCGAATAGTGAAAAAGAATTAATTGCTGAGTTTAAAAATATTGGTGTTTTTAGTCCCCAATACTGCCATGAATATGCTGCTGACAATTTCAATTCTAAAATAATGACCCAGAACTATTTGCAGCTGTACGAAAAAATTTTGAATGGCGATAAAATAAACAATAACACACCACAATTCGTGGGAAAGGATAATGTTTTACCCAAATTCATACCATAAAAAAATCCTTGCCGACATTTCAACAAGGATTTTTATTTTCATTTTGAATTGATTTCTAATCTGAACTCAATCTATAACGGAATATTCCCATGTTTTTTAGGTGGGTTTGATTTCCGCTTATTTTGTGTCATATCCAAAGCACCAATTATTTTTTTACGGGTATCACGCGGATAAATAATTTCATCGATATAACCCAAAGAAGCTGCTTTATACGGATTTGCGAATTTTTCCCTGTAATCCTGAACGGCAACCAATCGTTCCTCATCAGTAAAGCTATTCCGGTAAATAATGTTAATGGCACCCTCAGGGCCCATAACTGCAATTTCCGAAGTAGGGTAAGCAAAATTAACATCCGCTCCAATGTGCTTGCTCGACATCACATCATACGCACCACCGTAGGCTTTGCGTGTAATAATTGTAATTTTTGGTACTGTAGCTTCGGCAAATGCATATAATAATTTTGCACCATGTTTAATAATCCCACCAAATTCCTGGCTTGTTCCCGGTAAAAACCCGGGCACATCAACAAAAGTCACAAGAGGGATATTAAAAGCATCGCAAAACCGAACAAAGCGTGCGGCTTTTACCGAAGAGTTAATATCCAAAACACCTGCCAAATGATTGGGTTGATTGGCGACAACACCAACTGGTTTTCCACCAAACCGGGCAAAACCAATAATTATGTTTTGAGCATATTGCGCCTGCACTTCCAAAAAGTGGTTATTGTCAATCACCTTTTGAATTATATCATGCATGTCATAAGGTTTATTAGGATCTGCCGGAACAATATCCTGCAAGCTGTCTTCAACTCTGTCTGAAGGGTCAATTGTCGTTTTAACGGGTGGATCTTCAAGATTGTTTGAAGGAAGAAAACTTAACAATTCGCGAATCATCATTATGGTTTGATCTTCGTCTTTGCCATTGAAATGTGCTACTCCGCTTTTGCTGTTGTGCGTGAAAGCACCTCCGAGTTCTTCTTTTGTAACATCTTCGTGGGTAACGGTTTTAATTACTTCAGGCCCAGTTACAAACATGTGACTTTTTTCGTTCACCATAAAAATAAAGTCGGTGAGGGCGGGGGAGTATACTGCTCCTCCGGCACATGGACCAAGTATTGCAGAAATCTGCGGAATAACACCTGAAGAAATTACGTTGTTATAAAATATATCGGCATAACCTGCCAGACTTTCAACACCTTCCTGAATACGCGCTCCGCCCGAATCATTTAACCCAACAAGCGGAGCTCCCATTTGTAAAGCCAATTTTTGGATTTTAACAATTTTGTCGGCATTTGCACGGCTCAATGAACCTCCAAAAACTGTAAAATCCTGTGCAAAAACATAAACAAGCCTTCCTTTAACTTTTCCATATCCCGATATTAATCCATCACCAAGAACCTTATTCATCTCCATTCCAAAATCGTAACTTCGGTGGGTAACCAATTTGTCGATTTCATTAAATGTTCCCGGGTCGAGCAATTGCAGGATTCGTTCTCTTGCTGATTTTTTACCCGCTGCATGTTGTTTTTCAATCCTTTCCTGGCCACCTCCCTGTTCTGCTTTTTTGTTCAGATCGTCAAGCAGGGTATATTTGTCTTGTAAATTCATACGATATTTCTTATTTATTCAAGTTCAATTAATATTTGATTTCCTTCTATGGTGTCGCCATCTTTTACACTAACTTTTTTAACCTTTCCATCCATCGGAACTTTGTATTCGCTCTCCATTTTCATTGCTGATATTACAACAGCAGTTTGACCTTCAGTGACTTCTTCACCCTCGATCACAAATACTTTAACAACCTTGCCCGGCATTGGCGATGAGATTTTCTTTTCGGAAGAAGCGAAAGCGTTTGTTCCCCGATCAAGCAGGTATCTTGCTTCTGCATCAATGATCTCAACTTCAAATTCCTGATAAAGTGTATATGCCGTATATTTCTTGGGTTGGTTATGTGGAACAAGTTCAATATTGTATGAATGACCGCTTTCCAAAATAGAAAACGTTCCATCAGCAGTGTGCATTACATCTACTTTTAGAATTTTGCCATCCACTTCAATTTCAAGTAGGTTTCCATCTTGTCCGCGCAGGTCAACCCACGAAACCCTGTCCCCAACTTTTATTTCAATAGCCATTATTTGTTATTTTAAAAATGATTGATGTAAGGTATTTTTTTCCATCGGCTTTGCGGCAAGGCAAAATCTTTTGTCGATTCCACAGAGTTGCTTATTTTTTGAAGATAGTCAATAAAAGCAGCTACAATTACCATTTCAGTTTGTTCATCGCTATTTGGGTTTTCCATTAATTGTTCATGGTTGTTTTCGATAAAATGTGTGTCATAATTTCCCTCTATAAAATTTGGGTTGCTCATGATCCGCTCAAGGAATTTTATAGAAGTTTTAATCCCGGTAATTTTGTATTCATACAAAGCTCTTCTCATTCGGTTTATTGCTTCATCGCGATTTTTACCCCAAATTATGAGTTTCGATATCATTGGATCATAATAAATGGGGATCTCGTACCCTTCATAAACATAACCATCGGTGCGCACTCCCAAACCAAGAGGCTCAGATATCTTGTAAATTTTACCGGGGCTGGGCATAAAATTATTGTCGGGATCTTCCGCATTTATTCTACATTCAATCGAGTGCCCCCTTTGAAATAAATCTTCCTGTTTGTATTCAAGGAAATATCCTTCTGCTATTTTAATTTGTTGTTTTACCAAATCAACACCGGTTACTCTTTCTGTAATTGGGTGTTCAACCTGTAAACGGGTGTTCATTTCCAGAAAATAGTAATTCAGGTTATTGTCAACCAGAAACTCGATGGTTCCCGCTCCTGTGTAATTAACGGCTTTTGCAGCATCAACTGCCGATTTTCCCATTTTTGCGCGCAAATCCGGAGTCATTAATGGTGAAGGAGTTTCTTCTATCATTTTCTGGTGTCGCCGTTGGATTGAACATTCCCGCTCAAAAAGATGGATTACATTTCCATGTTGGTCAGCCAAAATTTGGAATTCGATATGATGTGGTGAAGTGATGTACTTTTCGACATACACAGAATCATCACCAAATGATGACAATGCTTCTGAGCGGGCAGCACGAACTGCCGAGATAACTTCCGATTCTTTTTTAACCAACCTCATCCCTTTTCCACCACCACCGGCAGCAGCTTTTATCATTATCGGAAGTTCTATATTTTTTATGATATTTAAAACTTCATTTTCATCGGAAATACTATTGGGCGTACCTGGCACTATTGGAATCCCTGCTTTTGTCATTGCTTCACGGGCCATTATTTTATCTCCCATTTGCACAATAACTTCAGGCGATGGGCCAATAAAAATAATCCCTTCTTCCTTACATCTTCTTGCAAAAGTTGCATTTTCAGATAAAAATCCATAGCCGGGATGTACAGCATCTGCACCGCACTTTTTTGTAACTTCAATTATTTTCTCAATGTTCAGGTAGCTTTCACTGGATGGTGCTTTTCCAATCAAATAAGCTTCATGAGCGTATCGGACATGTAATGAAGTTCTGTCGGCTTCGGAATAAACGGCAACTGATTCAATATTCATTTCACGGCAGGTCCGCATGATACGGATGGCGATTTCGCCTCGATTGGCGATAAGAATCTTTTTAATTTTAGTCATATAAGTGATAAAACAATATGATTTGTAACAAGTTTAAATTTAGTTATAATTAACTACAATGTCAGTAAATTGTTTATTTCAAATTTTCAGGGATCGAAAATACCTGTACTTGTTTAACATGCAAATTTATGTTTGTTAATATTTACAAAATGCCTGAATCAGGACTGTATTAATAGCATCTTGTTTTGAATATGAAAAACAAATAGTCAAAAATTTAAATTATTCCGAACATAATTTTTTATTCCTGCCAAAAAAGATATTTTTGTTTTGCTGTTTTAATTTAACTTATGAAACAATTACTCCTTTCGCTTTATTTCCTGTGCATGGTAATGCTCTCTGTAAAGGCACAAGATTTAAATTATACACTATCCGACGATTCCCTTGTAAATAAATCAGCCAGTATTAAACGCATATATTATGCTGCAAGAACCGACCTGAAGCCTAAGATTGATGGTAAGTTGGATGATGAATGCTGGCAACAAACCGGGACATGGGATGGCGGATTTATTCAGCAACAACCGCATCAGGCGGCCCCACCTTCACAACAAACTGAAATAAAAATCCTGTATGATGATAAATATCTCTATTTTGCTATAATTTGCCACGATAATGAACCCGAAAAAATGAGCCCGATTCTTGGCCGACGCGATGAAAATAAAGGGGATATGGCAGGAATTGCTTTGGATTCGTACAATGATAAACAAACCGCTTTTGAATTTAATCTCACCGCAGCAGGTCAAAAAGTTGATTTAATGCACATGGGCGAATATGGCTGGGATTTTGAATGGAATGCGGTTTGGGACGGAAAAACCTCAATTGGTGACTCAGCATGGTTTGCTGAAATGAGGGTACCTTTTACACAAATTCGGTTTTCAAATGAAGAAGAACACATTTGGGGGATGCACATTTGGCGTTGGATCCACCGATTTCAGGAAGAATCGCAATGGAAACTGATACCTGTGGATGCACCTGCAATGGTTTATATTTTTGGCGAATTGAGAGGTATAAAAGATATTCCCTACAAAAGGAATTTTGAAGTTATGCCTTATGTTAAAGGAAAGTATATTACTGATTCGCAGAACAACGAAAATTTTGGAGGAGGAGTTGATGGTAAAATTGGAATTACTTCCGATTTTACGCTTGATTATACAGTTAATCCCGATTTTGGCCAGGTTGAAGCAGACCCTTCAATTCTGAACTTAACTTCTTATGAAGTTTTTTATGATGAAAAACGACCATTTTTTCTCGAAGGGAAAAGTATTCTTGAATATAATGCTGATCAGGATATGTTGTATTATTCAAGAAGAATTGGGCATTCGCCTGGTTATCGTCCTGAAACAGAAGATAATGAGAGTCTTTCTATTCCTGATAATACATCAATTATTAATGCACTGAAATTGACAGGAAAAAACAAAAAGGGACTGTCGCTGGGAATTGTGAATAGTATGACTGCAAAAGAGACTGCAACAATTTCTGCTGAAACAAATAAAACCGAAGTAGCTGTTGAACCATTTACCAATTATTTTATCGGACGGCTAAAACAGGATTGGAATAAAGGCAATACAACTTTAGGTGGAATTGCAACCACAACACTTAGGAATATAAAAGATGAACAACTTGAATTCCTTGCAGATAAATCTTTTGTAGGAGGAGTAGATTTCGAGCACAATTGGCTGAACAGGAAATATTTTATCAATTCAAAAAGTTTTTATTCAAAAATCGACGGTAGTGAAGCAGCTGTTTCAAGATTGCAAAGATCTTCGCAACACCTGTATCAAAGGGAAGATGCAAATCATCTTGAGTATAATCCTGCATTAAATTCATTACAAGGCTGGGGTGGTGAAGTGACCGGCGGAAAACGAAGCGGAAAATTAAGAATTACAGGTAATTTTGACTGGAGGTCACCAGGGGTTGATTTAAACGATGTAGGTTATATGCGGCAGGCAGATTATATAAGGGAAGAAACACACTTAATATATATTGTTAATAAACCTCACGGAATTTTTCTGAAGTATCATTTAGGTTTTGATCAGCGGCGAAATTGGAGTTTTGGCAGAGAAAAGCTTATGGATATATTTAATACCGAACTAAAATTTACATTTAAAAATTATTGGTTGTTGAGAGTAGATGTCGACAGGACTTTTAACGAAATAGATACCCGCCAGTTGCGGGGAGGACCATCACTCAGAATTGAGGGTAACACGAGTGCAGGTTATATCTTCCAAACAAACAGCAGCAAAAATTTTATATTTGGAACTTTAATGGATTTTACCAAATATGATGATAAAATCACATGGAAAAACAGGTATGATGTTAGTTTGTTTTGGTTCATTAATAACAACATTACTGTTTCATCATACACAGGTTATACCAACGAAATTAATAACAGCCAGTATGTAAAACAAAAAACTGTAGATAATAAAAAGGAATACGTTGTTGGCAAAATTGCCCGCGAAACTTTATACACAACTTTGCGCTTTGAATATTTTATAACACCTGAATTTTCATTGCAATATTATGGAAGTCCATATGCATCAATTGGTAAATACGACTCATTCCGAAAGGTAAACTTGTCGACATCAAAAGATTTAAATGAACGGTATTCACCACTTTTTGACAATGGAGGTAAATTAAACGATGAAAATGGGAATGAATTGCTGGATCTCGAAACTGAAAATCCTGATTTTAATTTTCAGGAGTTCAGATCAAATTTTGTGTTAAGATGGGAATATAAAACCGGCTCAACTTTCTATTTTGTTTGGACAAACATAAGTTCCGGTTATGAAAATCAATATAACTCTTCTATAACAAAAAGTTTTAAGAACATATCAAATGTTAATGCACAAAATGCGCTCATGGTAAAATTTAGTTATTGGTTCTCTTTATAAGCTAAAACCCTATCTTTGGCGCCGTGAAGCTGGCAGAATATATACCTTTTTATAAAAGAAACCTTCATTTGGCCTTACCGGTTGTAATATCGCAAATTGGGCAGGTATCGGTTTCTTTAATCGACAATATGATGGTTGGCCATGTCGGTACTTCGGAGCTGGCCGCCGCATCTTTTTCCAACAGTGTTTTCATGATAGGTATGTTTTTCGGAATGGGTATCACTTTTGGAATCACCCCACTGATAGGAAGCGCTTTTAGCAGCGGGAAAAATGATGATGTTGTAGTGTGGCTAAAAAATGGAATTTTTACACATCTGGCTGCCGCATTTGTGTTGTTTTTGGTTATGGTTGGCATTTATTTTTTGTTGCCTTTAATGGGGCAGCCTGAAATTGTAACCGAACTTGCCCGGCCTTATTATTTAATTTTGTGTATTTCATACATACCTTTTATGCTTTTTTTTTCAGTCAAACAGTTTCTCGAAGGTATTGGAAATACAAAAATTGCAATGCACATTACAATTACAGCCAATGTTATTAATCTAATTTTCAACTATCTTTTAATATACGGGAAATTTGGTTTTCCTGAACTGGGATTAAACGGCGCAGGTTTTGGAACTTTAATTTCAAGAGTTGCTATGCCAATACTGTTTGTTGTTTACATTTTGAAAACCCCTGTCATAAAAATGTATTTTGTACATGCCCGCAAGGAGCTTTTCAAGTTAAGAAAAGTAATTTCACTTTTAAAAATAGGCATTCCAATTGCATTCCAGATAATTGTTGAAGTAATTGCATTTAGCATTGGGGCCATTATGATGGGTTGGTTAGGTGAAGTTCCCTTGGCTGCCCATCAGGTTGCAATTGGGCTGGCTTCGTTTAGTTACATGATTTCACTTGGAATTTCACAGGCCAATACAATAAGAGTCAGCCACCAAATGGGAGTCAATGATTTTGTAGCATTAAAAAGAGCTGCTTTTGCTTCAACTCATCTCGTATTGATTTTTATGTCTTCAATGGGTCTTTTGTTTGTACTTGCCCGAAATATATTGCCATTTTTATTCACAGTTGATTCTCAAGTTATCAATATAGCTTCCGGTTTATTAATTATTGCTGCCATTTTTCAGGTTTTCGATGGACTTCAGGTAGTAATGTTAAGCACGCTGAGAGGCATGGCCGATGTTAAATTGCCCATGTTTATTGCCTTTTTTGCATACCTGTTTGTCGGAATCCCAACAAGTTACATTTTATCTTTTATTGTGCAACTTGGTCCTCAGGGAATTTGGTACGGCTATTTGGCAGGCCTGGGAGTTGCCGGGGTTTTGTTCTACCTGCGTTTTCAATATATACTCAAAACCAGCGCATAAAAAAAGGGTTATCTTTTTAATTGATAACCCGATTGTTCATAGTTTAGTTTAGTTAGACAAAAACCCCCTGGTCTAATAGAGAAAAGGTATAAATGTGATAAACTTTAATTCTTCGTTAAATTTTTGCTTGACGAATATAGTATAAAATCAACATTATTCTAAAAAATAATTAAAAAATTATTAATGATTGTTAAAAAATCTTCCGTATTTTTTAATTAACAGATTGATTTTTAGTAAAAAGAAAATGAAATACTCAATAAAAATATTATTCTTTTATTTGAACTAATTCAGTTTAAACTCAAAATTAAATATCAAATTCAATAATGAATTAAATTTACACCACATGAACATGACACCGCAGGATTAGAATTTAAAAGTCCATTTTAATTTTACGGTTTATTGTTGTGAAATATTAAATCAATATAAATGAAACAAGTTGTATTAACAGGAATCCGGAAAATGACAATGATTGATGTACAAAATCCGGCTGTACTTAACCCTGATGATGTAAAAATTAAAATGTCAAGCATTGGTGTTTGTGGTTCCGACATTCATTATTATGCCGAAGGAAAAATAGGTACTCAGGTTGTTCAATACCCTTTTCCGGTTGGGCATGAATGTTCAGGAATTATTCAGGAAGTGGGTGAAAACGTTACAAATGTAAGGGTGGGAGATTTGGTTGTTGTGGATCCATCCGTTCATTGTGGCCACTGCGACCAATGTCGTGCAGGCCGGCCACATACCTGCCGTAACAACAGATTTTTAGGATGCCCCGGTCAGCTTGATGGTTGTCTTGCCGAATATATTGTAATGCCTTCGTTTACTTGTTTTCCGGTTACAGGTAAATTAACCCCGGTTCAGGCTGCCTTAATTGAACCCTTAACCATTGGAGTTTATACAGTGAAGCTTGCACAAATTCATAATAAAGAAGTTTCCGTAGGTATTTTTGGCGCCGGACCAATTGGATTGAGTGTTTTGTTTAAATTACTGGCTGATGGTGTTGATGATATTACAATGATTGAGCCCTTGGAGTACAGGTTAAACAAGGCAAAGGAAATAGGTGCCGGATTTCTGATTAATCCTGAAACTGAAAATGTGGAAGATACAGTTAAAAGCCGGCACGAACTTTTGCTTGATGTTGCTTTTGAAGCCAGTGGCAAACAGGAGGCTGTAACAAATGCTGTGAAAATTCTGAAACCCGGCGGTAAACTTGTTTTGGTTGGAATTCCACCGGATGCAAAATATACTTTCGATATGGATTTAATGCGCCGAAAAGAATTAACTGTTATTAATGTCCGCCGCCAAAACCATTGCGTTGAAGAAGCAATCGAACTTGTTGTGTCCGGTAAAATTGATGTTGAAAAGATGGTTACCCATCACTTTTCTCTCGAAGAAACACCAAAGGCTTTCGAAATTGTTGAAGCATATAAAGATGGAGCAATTAAGGCGATGATAAATTTGTAAACATTTCATTTACTTATTCTGAACCTCTTTCTTTTGGCAATTCAGAATACAAATCAATTAAATTGTTTTCCGGTCCCTAAAATGTGCCACTCTAATTCCCCCGCTTACCCACTATTTAATCGCCTGGAGATCATAACTGGCATACGATTCAATTGTGCTGGAGCAAAGGGGTCCTAATAATTCCTGCCTGTTCGCAGATTTCATTTAGCTTTTAAATGTACGAAAAGTTACTCCTGAAATCAGCAGATGCTTCTTTATGAACTCCCATATTCCCCTTATTTGCAACGGGGAATAAGCTATTTTTAAAATTGCAATTCATTTTTGTTTTACAATTGCCAGTTCTTTTTCAAGAAAATGTTGTGTTGAAAATAAAGCATTACAAATGCCAAACAGCCCACCCCTCTTTATCAACGAGGGGTGGTAAGGGGAGACTTTTCAAGTCAGGAGATTCGTTGTTGTTCATCATTTTAAATTTTATGCCGGCTTTTCAAATAGTGAACGCCCAAGGTGTTTTTTAATTCGAATCTCAGATACTTTCATCTTGCAGATGGTCATTGTTGCCGACTGTACGCAAAGTTTCAGGGTCTGCTTTATTAGAAGTTTGGATAACTGTCAAGCTGCCATCTGTTTCCAAAATCACTGCTTTTGCATCTTTTATTGACGCAAGTCCATTTTCCCTTAATACAGCGTAAACTTCATCTTCATTTACTCTTTCATTTAACATTGCTTTAGAAATCATTTCGCCATTGTACACAATTAAAGTTGGTGTTCCTTTAACCAATTGAGATACTGTTTTAAATCTTACCGCAAGAAATGTAATGAAGTATTGCAATCCTATTAGCAGAGCCAAAGCAAGTAAACCATCTGCAAGTGCTACAGATTTGTTAAGTAAAACCGTTGCCAGGGTAGAGCCAAGCGCTATTGTCACGATAAAATCGAATGCATTCATTTTAGAAAGAGTTCGCTTGCCTGAAATTCTCAGGAGGAAAATTAAAGCGATATACGCCAGCACAGTAATAATAAGTGTTCTGAAAATACTTTCCCAATTATCAAAAAAAAATTTGTCCATGTCTTTTTGTTTTGTAACGGTTTATTTATCTAAATGCCGTTTGTAAATTCTGCGTGCAGGTAACATTTGTAAACCCTTAAATTGCCGGTATTTAGGTATTACCCAAATATGTTACCGTTTTGTTTTAATAACACTTTTTGTGAGATAAGGTTTTTTGAATTGGAAAACTGTGTGCAGAATGTTTGGTTTAAATTGATAGTTGTTTCTTATCTCCCACCTGCTACTCGTTTGCAACGAAGGGTAAGTGATTCTTGAGTTTGTAAAAATAATTTTTGTTTTAAAATTGCCAGTTCTTTTTCAATAAATGTTGTGTTGAAAATAAAGCATTACAAATGCGAAACAGCCAACCCCCTTCCCGATGAAAAAATCGGGACAGGCTGTTGCAAACGAGGGGTAGTAGGGGAGTAGGGGCAAATTCATTGTTTATCATTCCCTTCCACAATCTTTACTTCCTCCTCACTCAAACCATACAAGCTGTAAACCAACTGGTCAATCTCTTTGTCGGTTATATCAATTTGATGTTTGATGGCAAGGGTTTTTTGTGATTCCTGCATGAAATAATCTTCCCATTCGGCTTTTTGCGACAGTTTGAGTTTTACTTTGCTCTTTTCAAGCTCTTTTAAAAACTCATTAAACGGCATTTGATACCAATTTTCAAGTTTACCCGAAAGCTTTTCCAAATTAAACTCGCGTTGTATGCTGCGGGTAAATTTTGAGCAAATAGTTTGGAGGCTGGCGGATAATTGGGCACGTTCTTTTGCATATTGTGCAAGTGTAGCGGTCTGTTCTTCGTTTGCTTGAGGAACAGGGAAGTTCTCAAAATAGATTTTACTGATTTCACGTGTACCACCTTGAAGTTCAGGGCAATTAAACCAGATCCAAAGTTTTGCCAATGATGAGTTAAATATCGCAGTTAAAAATAGTAACGAAACAGAATTGTCTTGTGCTGTGAGAATAAAGCATTTCTGATTACTCAACATTCCGCTTTCATCGTACATAAACGGAAAAACCGAAGTCATATTGGGATAGATGATTTTTGGTTTGGCAAATTCACCGTGATAGCTTATGCTGTCTTGTGTTTCAAACCATTTGCCACTTGTCTTTTTGCGTGCACCACTGTCGCCAGTTTGTTTCAAACGGTCATAACCAAATGAAAGCAAATGTTTTTTAATGGCAGGATAATCCTCAATGTCCAATTTCAAAGAAGGAAATATGCCTATCAGATATTCATAACCAGTTATTCCATAAGCAGAAATATCTCTGCCACGAACCATTGGTTTGATGAGTTCAGCACTTTTATCATCGCCATAGATTAGCTTTTGGCGTGTTTTGTCATCAATATAAAAAGCATTATTGTAGCCTGTAAGAATTCCTCTGTAAATTAAAATCGGTAAATTCTTCAACTCAGTACCATTCAACTTCATCTGTTCCAACTTTTGGGAATCGTTATAAGGCTGAATACTCCACTCGCTTTCACCAAACTTCGAGGTGGGAAAATCGTAGAGATTGCTTTCTACCTCTGTCATAAAATCACCATGATAGGTTTTCTGGTTGAGCGACAAGACTTTTATGTTATCGTGCGCATTGCTTTTTTGTGTAACTAAAATACAGACGTATGTAGTGGCTTCCTGAAAGAATTGGATGTCACCAAAATTCAATATCTGACGCAAACCCGTTTTCGATAGAAATTTCCGAAGTGGTTTGCCATACGCCACCAACATCCATTTGTTAGGCATAATGAACGATTGAATACCTCCATTCTTTAGCAATTGATAACCACGTTCGGTAAAAAGACAATATAAATCAGCTCCTTTATCGAATGTTTCGTAACCGCATTTTGATAGCTTCTCACTCATTTCGCCCATGCTTTGGAGCTGCACATACGGCGGATTTCCAATCACCACATCAAAACCACCTTTGCGAATGCCATACATTGAATCGTCATCTGAAATAGAATCTAATTTCTCGGCATATTCATAAACCTTTTTCGAGAGGTCGGCAGCTTCTTTCGACAATGACAAGGCTTGCTCGGCTTTCGATTGCGCTTCGAGCGATTTTTCTTTTATCAGATTAAGATAATCGGGCGTTTTATCCTTGGGAACTTCAGTGAATGGGGTTTCTATTTCTTTTCGTCCAAATACCTGCGGAAATTCACTTTCCCAATCAAATGCTTTGTCACCGGCAACTGCAGGATCGCTGATTAGCGAGTTTCCACATTTTATGTTATTGCTCAGGTCGTTTAGCTTGCGGTTGGGTTGTGCGGTACGAAGCCATAACGAAAGTTTGGCAATCTCAACACTCTCTTCGTTTAAATCTACCCCAAAAAGGTTGTTTTCCAGAATGCTTTTTTCGATGTCGCTAAAAATGATGGGTACGCCCAGCAGTTTAGCTTGTAACTCGTCGATGGTTCGGTGTTCGGTAATTAAAAAGTCGAGCGCCTGATTCAGGAAAGCCCCCGAACCACAGGCCGGATCGCAAATGGTAAGTTGCAACAACCAGCTTTGATAGGTTTTCAGCTTGTTGAGCAATGTCTGTTTTGTTTTCAGTTGCCGCTTTTTGTCGGTAGCGTAATCTTCTTCAACAATCTGAAGTTCGGCTTTCTTTTCGGTACAAAGTTTTCCAACTGTATTTTCAACAATGTATTTGGTAATGTATTTGGGTGTGTAAAATACCCCATCTTTTTTGCGCCGCGAAACGGATGGGGAAGCTATTTCTCCTGACAAGGGAGCTTGCTCCCTTGTTGTAAGCTCGTCGAGTTCATTCAGCGAATTTTCAAAAATATGCCCCAGAATATTCACATCTACCTCGCTTACAAAATCGTATTCCGAAAGATTGGACGTGTGTTTGAACAACAATTCATCGTCGATGATGATTGTATCGAGTACCTCATCGGGTTTAAATAAGCCACCATTGTAGGCAAACACGTCGTAACGTTTTCCTTTGAAACCTGTGTTCAGGTATTCGAAATATTTTTTAAAGCGTTGGTAAAGCGGTATTTCAACATCGCGCTCCTGTAAATCTCTCCAATCGTTTAAAATTAAACGAACCGAATTTGGCGGCAGCAGATTGCGGTCTTCGGCAAAAAACAGGAACAGAAACCGGTCCAGCAATTTTTGCGATTTCCTGAATAACGTTAGTGAATCGTATTGAGGATTGATGGAAACAAGGTTTTGGTGTAACTCGCGCTTAAAGAGCGAATAATCCTGATACAATTTCCTTGTAATAACATCTTCCTGACTTAATGATTCATCTTTTACCTTTTTCGGCAGACCATTTTTAATCGACTCGAACGAAAGACATAAGTACAGAAGTTCAAATTCGGGTTTCGTCAAAGTAAACAGGTTGAACTCGATGTGTTCAATGGCATTGTCGATATAGAATCGAAGCTTCTCGAAGTTGGATGTTACCACATACACACAACCCGCCTGATTGTTTTTGTAGCCAAAAGCCTGTGTTTCAATCTTGCTTAAATCGGTGGTATTGGTTCCCTTTAACTCAATAACTGCCGTTACAAAGGAGCATGCTCCCTTGTCGAGAACTATTGCTCCATCGGCTTTTTTACTGTCTTTTACATTTTTGTACTCGGTGGTGAGGTTAAAGTTTGGCGCAGGATTTTTAGTATATCCAAGAATGTTAACAAACAAGTCGATTAAAAATTCACCCTGATATTGCTCCTCTTTGCTGTTTCTTATATTCTCCTGAATGTCGGGATTCCCGAAATGGGCTTTAAACTCACGATACTTTGCATCGATTAACGCTGCATCAAGGTGTTTGATATATTTCTGTTCAACGGTTTTTTGAAAAAGGGCCATTGTCGGTTAAGTTTTTCATTAATGCTCAAATATAATAAAA
>CAWDAW010000037.1:0-14079 GCA_963800345.1 uncultured Prolixibacteraceae bacterium
GGATGAATCCGGAAAGACTTAAAAAAGAAACGACATAAACCAGTATTATTATGGTTTACCGTTGCTGTACTGAAAATCATTGTTTCAGTCAAAACTATTCATCATGAAAACATCAATCCGAAATCTTAAACGCGTTTTTCTTACAATCACAATTTTAACCGTCGGGTTTACCTGTTTTGCGAAGAAGAACTCTGATTATAAAATGATCGCCTTTTACACAGGAAAAAACGATAAGGCACATATCAGTTTTGTAAACGAAGCAAATACATGGTTTTCTGAAACAGGAAAGAAAGAACATTTTACATACGACTCCACCAACGACTGGAATAAAATGACACCAGAATTTCTTGCCCCATACGATGTTGTTGTTTTTCTTGATTCACGCCCTGAAACGTTACAGCAACGCGAAGCATTTCAGAAATACATGGAAAACGGTGGGGCATGGATGGGATTTCATTTTTGTGCTTTTGCATTAACTCCTTCGGCATTTCCGCAGGATTGGAACTGGTATCACAATACATTTTTGGGTTCGGGTCAATATGTCAGCAATACATGGCGGCCAACATCCGCTATTTTAAAAGTTGAAGACAGTGAACATCCGGCGACAAAACGCTTGCCTTCAACATTTAAAACTTCGCCAAATGAGTGGTATCGCTGGGAAAATGATTTACGCAAAAACCCGGATATTCAAATTCTTGCATCCATCGATTCAACAAGTTTTCCGTTGGGAACCGGACCAAAACTCCACGAAATATGGCACAGTGGATATTATCCCGTAGTTTGGACAAATATAAAATACCGAATGATTTACATAAACATGGGGCACAATGATATTGATTACGAAGGTGGCACAGACAAGGAATTGTCGTTCACTTTCAAAAATAAAATCCAAAACAAACTTGTAATTGATGCATTGCTTTGGTTAGGAAAAATTAAAAGGTAAATTTATTTTTCAACTCTTTTAAAATTCATTCATAGTAAAAAATGAGCAACCAACCACTGCGGAGTGGCTTTAACGAAAAATGCCCGATGCTCATATCGGGTGTCTTCTTCTAAAATAGCTTGACAATAAAAACAAGTTATTATGGAAAATTTGACACCGAACCTGACCGACAACATGGAAGGGTTCATTCAGGAAAAAGTAGATTTAAGCAAGTATGAAACGAGTTTTCGGCGGTGGCTGGTATGCGAGATTGAAACGAGTCGGATGAGTCGGCAGGAAGCTAGATTAAAGTTCCATTTACCTTACCATTTCGATAAGCTTTACAAGAAATGGCAGCAGAAGCACGCCGAAGATATTATTTTAACTTTGCCTTTGATGAGTGCAAAAGAAAGAACAGACAACCAGCAGCTTGAGAAAAGGATCAGGGAGTTGGAGAAACAGCTGGAACTGGCCCAGATGAAAGTTATAGCTTTGAATACGGTTATCGACATCGCCGAGAAGGACTACAAACTTGAGATACGAAAAAAGTATGGACCCAAGCAGTAACCGTACTGACGCAGATGTACCCACTAAGAACAAAAGGGGAACTCTGCGGACTGTTTGGGAAAAGCCGTCAGGCCTGGTACGATAGCCAAAAGAGGCATGCCTCCACAGATATGCAGGAGGTCTTTATCCTGAAACTTACTAAAGAACTTCGCAAGGAACACAAGCGGATGGGCGTTGAAAAGCTCCACCATTTGATTAGCCCTGTACTAAAAGAGCATGGGATCAAGTTCGGGCGCGACAAGTTTTACAACTTATTGGGTGAGCATGGATTGTTGGTCAAACGGCGTAAATACCGCCCGGCCACCACTAACTCGAATCACTTTTACCGAAAATATCCCAACATTGTGAGGGATTTAAAACTCGACCACGCGGGGCAATTATGGGTAAGCGACATCACCTATATACGCACCGAACTGGGCTTTGTTTACCTGTCGCTAATCACCGATGCCTACTCGAAAAAGATTGTGGGCTGGTGTTTATGGCCCGATTTGACCAGCACCGGTGCATTAAACGCACTGCGCATGGCCATTGAAACAGAAGGAGTAACAACAGGATTGATTCACCACTCAGACCGGGGCATCCAGTATTGTTGCACCGACTTTGTGTTATTTCTGGAAAGGTCAAAAATCAACGTATCGATGACTCAAAACGGCGACCCTTACGAAAATGCCATTGCTGAAAGGGTAAACGGCATTTTAAAAGATGAATACGAACTTGAAACCACTTTTGTCAATTATCTTGAAGCCAATGAAGCAGTCAAAACGGCTGTTGACAAGTACAACAATCGCCGTCCACATGCAAGTTGCAACTACCTTGTCCCATCCGAAGCACATAAACAGACAGGTGAAATGAAAAAAAGGTGGTATCCCAAAAAGGCAAAACCAGTTGGAGAAGCACATGCTTTTGATAATGCAAAGATAACCTGACCGCCTTTGCAGGTGCAAGGACAAGCCCTGCGGGTTTTGCCCAAAATCTCCACTCCCGATAGCCATCGGGATAGTATTTTGGGCAAAATCCTTGCACCCACAAGCCTGTCAGTTTTTTTAGTGCATAACAAAACCATGAGGCGAAGTTCCAGCATTTACTATTGAACATGTAAAAAGAAGCAGTAAAAAGAAAAAGGAGGAAGTAAAAAACAGGGATTTAAATTCATTTGAATTACAAACCAGGAAAAATAAAAACTCATGAAGAAAAAACAGTAAAAAGAGAACACAGGAGAAAAAAAACAGGAAATTAGAATCAAAGTGAATTACAAATCAGAGATAATTTTTATGTTTGTATCCACTTCAACAAATAAGTAAAAATCCTGTCAAGTTATTTTAGGGAAAGTCAGTCACAATCGCTAATTCATAACCATCATCTTCCATTAATTTGCTTCCACCCTTCATTTCGGTTCTCCATCCTCAATTTCGGTACTTCCATCCTCCATTTCGGAACTTCCATTCTTCATTTCGGTACTTCCATACTGCATTTTGGTACTTCCATCCTTCATTTCTTTACTTCCAAATGACATAGCGGCAGTGTCAAGTTCCATTTTATTAGTTCCAAATGCCATAGCGGCAGTGTCAAGCTCCATTTCGTTAGTTCCAAATGCCATAGCGGCGGTGTCAAGCTCCATTTCGTTAGTTCCAAATGCCATTGCGGCAGTGTCAACTTCCATTTCGTTAGTTCCGAGCTCTATTTCTTTAAATCTGAATTATATTTCTGATTTTACAGATAACATTTCGGTTGTTTCACTCTCTGTTTCGTTATATCCAAATGGTATTACAATAAGTTGCAGTACTATTTCAATATTAAAATTGGCTAATGAAATCAACAGGGATAGTATTTTACAAGTTCGCTGATTGGTATTGCTTCAGATGATGGCATTTTAATAATATGGGTTAATCGCCAGGAGTTTGTATGGAGAAAAAAGAAGTAATGAATGATTCTGCGGGACTTTATACAAATAAGAATGAATGAAAAACTAAAGCTTTTGCATCGAGATTTTTCTTATTTCGCTTGTAGTATTCCACGAACAAATTCCAAAAGGCTTTGAAAGACTTACTTCGGGGCGCACATACAATTCGTGGCCTGCGTATTCAAAATCCACCAGTTTTTCGTCGTCAACCCAGGCTGTAATTTTTTCAGGAGTAACATTTAGTTTAATTTTATACCAGACATTTTTCTCAAATTGTTTGAGAATTTTGGTGTTGTTGTCGGAGGCGTCCTTCCCGTCGATACAACTTAAACCAACAACCGGGCCGCCCCACCCTCCTACTATTAAGCTGCAATATTCATCATTTACGGGAAATGTAATTCCGCAAAAGAAATCGTTGCCCGACGTTTTTTGGGCTTCAACAGTAACTTCATAATTAACTTTTGGAAATTCTTTTTGCCAGGTAATTCCGGTACAGCCATCGCCATAATTAAGGATAATTTTTCCGTCAGAAATCAGCACCGGACCCTGTGTTCCAAATTCAGTAATTTTCCATCCTTCCAGGGATTTACCATCGAACAGAGAATTCTTATCAATACCCGTTTTTTCTGTTGATTTATCTAACGTAAGTATTTCTTTGGTATTCTTGTTTCCCGAACAAGCTGCAAAAACAGCCATTATCAGTAAAAAGATTAAATGTTGATTTTTGGAAATATTCATGATTTCAAATTTATCCCTAAAATTAGGATAATTGAATTTACTTCTAATCGTTTCGAGTGGGTTGTTTAGATTAACAACCGAAAATTATTAACCTATGAAATTGTAGCCTAAACCATTTACAGTTTCTTTCACTTTGGCAAGGTTAATTTTTGTACCCGAAATTTTTACTGTATTACTTTTGTTATCAGCCACAACATTTGAAATCCCTGCTAAAGCTTCCAAATTACGTTTCACATTTGCTTCGCAATGCGAACATGTCATTCCTGTTACATTTACAGTAACACCTTCAACTTTTTCCATTTTTCTTTTCTTTTTAAATATTGAATAAAAATATCCACCAGCCATTGAAATAATAAGCAACAACGCAGACCCCAATTGTAACCATCCGGGCAACATTTCATGTTCACTGCCATCACCATGGATATGCATTACTTTGCTTAAAATCCAATCCGCCGGAATTAGCCAGTTGGTAAGTAATCCAAAAACAATAGCGCCTCCAATTATAGTTGACAAATAGATGGCAAGGGATTTTCGCCCCATAGTTTTTCCCAGAACAGTGATTGTAGCAACATTTGTTGCAGGACCAGCCATTAAAAACACAAGCGCTGCACCCGGAGAAACACCTTTCATAAGCAAAACTGCAGCAATTGGAATTGAACCGGTTGCACAAACATAGATGGGTACTGAGGCGGCCAATACTACCAAAATTTCAAGTAACCCAAGCCCTTTGAACGAGCTGAAAAAATCATCGGGCAAAGCCACCGAAATGAATGCTGCCACAAGGAAACCAAGAATTAACCACTTTGCAATATCCTGAAGCAATTCTACAAAAGCATAATCAGCCGCCCTGACTAATGAATACCGTTTGTCTTCCACTTTTGGCTCGTTGCAACCGCATGAATCGTCATCACAGGTTTTATCGGCTTTACCTAAAACAACGGAATCAATTTTAAAATTGGCAAATGGAGAAGTTTTAACAAGTGGTTTTTCTTTAATTAACCAATTTGTTAAAGCGCCACCAGCAACACCTGTAACAAATGCCACAATTGGCCGCAACACAGCAAAAGGCCAGCCCAGCATGGAATAAGTCGCAAAAATTGAATCAACGCCGGTTTGAGGTGTTGAAATTAAGAATGAATTGGTAGCTCCTTTTGACGCCCCGTTCTTAAAAAATGAAATCCCTGTGGGAATAACCCCACATGAACACAAAGGCATTGGAATTCCCAGCAATGAGGCATTGACTGAGGATTTAAAGTTAGATTTCCCCAGGTATTTGTCAATGTGTTTTTGAGGAAAATATACTTTGAGTAATCCTGCAAAAATCAATCCCAGCAACAGCCACGGCGCCATTTCGAGAAGCAGGAACCAGAGTTCATCAAAATATTCTTCGATATACAAATACATAATTGGCTTTTAAAATCAAAAACAAAACAAAAGCGGGGTTGTTTTGGGGGATGCAAATTTAAAGATATAGTTGGAATGTTTGTTTTAATCAATTTAAAAAAACTGATTCAAATTTCATATGGATTGATACAATTCAAATCGTTAATATTTTGAAAATCTTTTATGTTACGCGTTATTATTATTGAATTGTAAGCAATTGCAGTTGCAGCAATTATTGCATCCGGCATTTTTATTTTATTCCTTTTCCTGATTTCAATAGTTTTATCAACAATTTCATCTGATAGTCCAAGAACCAATGAATCAAGAACAAATGACTCTAGTAAATGGGTAGATTCAGAAGTTGTTTCAAATCCTAATATTTCAATTTTTGTAATTACTGAGATAGAAGGTATTTCATTAATTATCTGGTTCATAAATAATAACCCATCATTCATGAATTTTCCAGCCAGATAATCTATAACAACATTACTGTCTATTAAATATTGCTTTTCCATTCGTTTCGACTTTGTTCAATATGCTTTTGTATATCCTCTGCAATATTAACAGGGAGTTTCCCTGCATATTTATCTGACATTTTTACTTTCGATGAGATATTTTTTTTCAAAACGCGCAAAAGGTTAAGTTCCTCCAATTGCAATAAAAGTTTCATCGTTTTGGGGGTAGTAAGTTGAATAAGTACTGTATCCATATTTGAAAATTTAATGATTATAAGATTTTTCAATTATACAAATATACAATTTTATAGTGCTGTCAATTTAGAAATCTATTCTTCCATTCTTTCAACATAAAGCTGTGTTGCCTCCACTTTTGCAACTATAATTTCTACCTCTTTATCAATAAAACCACTGATTGCCACTGCATCAAAAACTTCGCCTTCAATCAATACTTTTCCTCCGGGGCGTAAAACGGTTTTTGAAATTCCGGTTTTCCCCTTCAAAGCAAACATACCGGTTTCAACACAAACAAAACCATCATTTACTTCCTGTACCGATTTAAGCGACAAGTTCCTAAACATTCCTGAATTTGCTGTAAACAACTTGTTTCCCAAATAGAGAGAGAGTATAAATCCTCCAAAAACACCTAAAACCACAGTGGTTACAGCCACTCCTACATGTTCCATTTTAACTCCTTCAAAATCAAAATTAACATTATTGATAAGGCTCAATATAAGGCTGACAAACATTAAAACGATTCCTGAAATCCCGGCAACGCCAAATCCGGGAATAACAAATATTTCCACTACAACCAAAATAACACCGATAATAAAGGCAAGGATTTCCCAGTTGGCGGCGAGACCTTCAAGATAAAGCGGAGCAAAATATGCAATTGCCGCAAGAATTGCAACCCCAAGCGGAAACCCTATTCCAGGGGATTGCATTTCGAAATAAATACCGCCAATTATTGCCATAATCAACAATCCGGAAATCATGGGACTCACTAAAAAACCAATTATTTTTTCAATCCATGTGGGTTCGTATTCCACTATTTTGTAGTCTTCAATTCCTACTTTTTGTAACACTTCCTGGATATTTTCTGCCGTTCCTTCGCAATAACCATTTTCAATGGCTTCAGTTGGGGTAAAAGTCAAAACTTTTCCTGTATCAATAATTCCTTCAATAAAAACACGGGGATCAACCATAGCTTCTGCAATTCGTGGGTCTCTGCGCCATTTGTAAGTCGTATCTTTCCCTGTTATTATCATATCTTTTCCATGCGCTTCGGCCGTGGCACGCATGGTTGAGCGCATATAACTCTGGTATTTGTCGGGCATTGCCGCTCCGGTTTGGTTAACCACAGTTGCTGCGCCCATGCTTCCACCGGGCCGCATATAAATACTGTCGCATGCAATTGAAATAAGCGCACCCGCAGATGCTGCATTGTTATCAATAAACACATAAACAGGAATCGGGCTTTGCAGAATCTTTGTGCGAATTGAATCAGCATCCAAAACCATTCCACCATAAGTATTCATGTGGATTAGAAAAATATCTGCATTCAACGAATCGGCTGCATCAAAAGCCTGCTGAGTCTGGCGCCATGTAGCCTTGGTTATTTCTTCCTTTATATTAAGTTTATACACCAATTTTTCCTTTTTCTCCTGAGCACTTCCCATCACTGAAAGAAAGAGAAAAATTATCCACCAGCTATGTTTTAATCCTTTCATCATCTTAATTTGAATGATTTATCTGCGAAGTTAAAAACAATTTTATGATTAAATTTCAATTTTATCGTTCTTTCAAAAAACCCAGATTCGCTGATTTTGTTAGTTTTGTCGTTCAATTCAGATTTAAATAAAAATGGAAATCAATTCACTCACCGCCATTTCACCGGTTGACGGAAGATACAGCAATAAAGTTGAAAATCTTTGGAAATATTTTAGTGAGTTCGCTTTAATTAAATACAGGGTTTTTGTTGAAATCGAATATTTTATTGCACTCTGTGAAATTCCATTGCCGCAATTAGCCGAAATCAGTACCAGTCAAATTGCAGGACTACGAAAAATTACTGAAAATTTTTCGCTTGAAAATGCAGTTCGCATAAAAGAAATTGAAAATGTGACCAATCACGATGTAAAGGCAGTTGAATATTTTATCAAAGAAGAATTTGAAAAACTTGGACTGGCAAAATATAAGGAGTTCATCCATTTTGCACTCACATCGCAGGATGCCAATAATACGGCTGTTCCAATGTCAATTCAGGATGCTTTAAAAAATGAATATTATCCGCTAATTGAAGAATTGCTTAACAAACTGAGAGAATTGGCTGCCGAATGGAAAAACATTCCAATGCTGGCAAAAACACACGGACAACCTGCTTCTCCAACAAAACTGGGGAAAGAAATTCAGGTTTTTATTGAACGGATTGAAATTCAGTTAACACAGTTGCGCGCCCTCCCCTGCCACGCCAAGTTTGGTGGTGCCACCGGTAATTTTAATGCGCATTTTGTTGCCTATCCGCAAATTAACTGGGAAAAGTTTGCCAATAAATTCTGTAAAGAAAATCTTGGACTAGAACGTTCGCGATATACAACACAAATTGCACATTACGATAATTACAGCGCTATTTTTGATGCGTTGAAACGTATTAACAATATCATCCTCGACCTCGACCGTGATTTCTGGATGTACATTTCGATGGGCTATTTCAAACAAAAAATAAAAAAAGGCGAAGTTGGTTCATCAACCATGCCACACAAAGTAAATCCCATAGATTTTGAAAATTCAGAAGGTAATATCGGGATTGCAAATGCGGGTTTCGAGCAGCTTTCTTCCAAATTACCGGTTTCGAGGTTGCAGCGCGATTTAACTGATTCAACTGTAACAAGGTTTATTGGCGTTCCGTTTGGACACACGATTATTGCGCTAAAATCCACAATAAAAGGCTTGAATAAATTATTACTCAACGAATCGGTTATTGAAAATGATTTAGAAGAAAACTGGGCGGTAGTTGCCGAGGCCATTCAAACCATATTGCGCCGCGAATTTTTCCCAAATCCATATGAAGCATTGAAGGATTTAACAAGGAATAACAACGCAATGAACAAATCATCAATTCACAATTTTATTGATAACCTGAACATTTCTGAAACAATTAAAAAGGAGTTGAAACAAATTACGCCACAAAATTACACCGGAATTTTTTAACACTTTCTCTATATCAAGACGGATACAAGTATGAAAAACATTTTCAATCCAAGTTTGCTAATTTCCTTTTCACACTTCTATCTTTATACTAACTTTTAATCAATGAAAGATTTTCTAAAACTGCTCCGACGTTTTATTCCTCCCTACAAAAAGGAGTTGTTTTTAAATGTCTTCTATAACATATTAAGTGCGGTTTTTGGCGCATTCTCATTCGGACTTGCTTATTCCGGCATTGGAAATACTTTTTGGTTCAAAAGATTTGGTCGCTGAAAAAGTACCCTGGGGTTTTTCTCTTGATTCACTGCTTACCAATTTCAACTTTTATATCAGCAAAGTCATTTCCCAATATGGTCATGAGAGGGCATTGGTTTATATTGGCTTTTTCATAATTATCATGGTTTTTTTAAAGGTACTGTTTACCTATCTTTCAAATTATGAAATGATTGAAATCAGAAATGGTGTGGTGCGCGACATCAGGATTTTGATTTATAAAAAAATATTGAAACTCCCGCTGGGCTATTTTTCGGAAGAAAGGAAAGGCGATATAATGGCTCGAATGACAGGAGATGTAGCCGAAGTAGAAAACTCAGTAATGAACTCTCTCGACATGATGATTAAAAATCCAATCCTGATAATTATTTCGGTTGGAGTGATGGTATATATGAGCTGGAGTTTAACACTTTTTGTTTTTGTGATGTTCCCAATAGCAGGTTTTATAATTGGGCGAATTGGAAGAAGTTTAAAACGGGAGTCGCGCATAGGACAAAATAAAATGGGTGATATTCTTTCACTTATTGAAGAAGATCTTTCAGGTTTGCGTGTTATAAAATCATTTAATGCTGAAGAAAGTGCGACAAAACGGTTTGAAGCTGAAAACCAATCCTACTTTTTTACCATGAACAGATTGATGTGGCGGCGCTTTTTGGCACAACCTGTAAGTGAATTTTTGGGAACTGCCGTTATAATGATTGTAATGTGGTATGGGGGAAAATTGATTCTGAATAATGAAAGTTCATTAAATGCCGCTGCATTCATTGGTTACCTGGCGTTTTTCTACAACATTATTAATCCGGCAAAAGCCTTTTCAACTGCGCTTTACAGTGTAGAAAAAGGATTGGCTTCAATGGAAAGGATTGACAAAATTTTATTGGCCAAATCCAATATTTCTGATAAACCAGATGCGGTGGAAATTTCCGGATTCGAAAATGAAATTGTTTTCGAGAATGTTTCATTTGCGTATAATTCAGCGCCTGTTTTAAATAATGTTTCGTTGACAATTAAAAAAGGGAAAACAATTGCACTTGTAGGTCAATCGGGCAGCGGAAAAACAACAATGGTTGACCTTTTACCACGGTTTTGGGATGTTGTTGGTGGACGAATTACAATTGATGGATTGGACATTCGCGATATGAAAATGAAAAGTTTGCGACACTTGATTGGGAATGTGAACCAGGAACCAATATTATTTAACGATACCATTTTTAACAACATCGCTTTTGGAGTGGAAAATGCCGGCATGGAAGAAGTAATGAGGGCAGCAAAAATAGCAAATGCCCATAATTTTATTGTTGAAACCGAAGCAGGTTACCAAACAAGAATTGGTGACCGCGGTGACAAACTCTCAGGAGGACAAAAACAGCGAATTTCAATAGCCCGTGCTGTTTTGAGTAACCCTCCCATATTAATTCTGGATGAAGCAACTTCCGCCCTGGACACAGAATCAGAAAAACTTGTACAGGAAGCTTTGACCAATTTGATGAAAAACCGAACATCACTTGTAATTGCTCACCGGTTGTCAACCATTAAAAATGCCGATAAGATTTGTGTACTCCACAAAGGCGAAATTGTTGAGCAAGGGACCCACGATGAGTTACTGGCACTAAAGGGCATATACAAAAAACTGCATAAAATGCAAATATTTTAAATTGCAGATGTCACGGAAACGAGACTTATGAAATTAACTACAAACCCGACGCCAGTAAATCAACCAAATGAATGGTTTTTACAGGTAACTTTTGTTTTTTTATGTATCCCTCGATATTCATTATACAGGAAGCTTCGGTTGAAACGATATATTCCGCACCTGTTTTCATTGCATGTTCTACTTTTTGTTCTGTCATTGCTGTAGAAATTGAATGAAACTTTGCTGAAAAAGTGCCTCCAAAACCACAGCATGTCTCTAATTTTTCCATTTCTATTAATTCCATGCCCTTTACATTTTGAAGTAGAATTCGTGGTTCTTCTTTTATGCCATATTCGCGCAGACCCGCACATGAATCGTGGAAAGTTACTTTGTGATTAAAAACAGAGCCAAACTCTACCTTTTTAATTACATTGACAAAAAAGTCGGAAAATTCATAAATGCGGGGAGTCAATAAATTTGTTTTTTCAACAAGAACAGTATCTTCAGCAAAAACCTTTTTATAATAGTTCTTTATAAAACCTGTGCATGAAGCCGATGGTGCAACAATAATTTCGGCATTCTCAAAATCATTTAAAAATTTAAGTGCCAGGGTTTTTGTTTCTTTCCAGTAACCGCTATTGAACGATGGCTGCCCGCAACAGGTTTGTTCGGGATTGTAATTAACTTCAAATCCTGCATTTTTCAATAACCTGATAAAGTTAAATGCAGTTTCAGGATAAAACTGATCAATAAAACAAGGGATAAATGCATCAATAATCATTGGCTTATTTTTGGGTTGAAAATACCGAAAAGAATATGAAAAAAGGAATATCACATAAAAATTGAAAAATCTCAACTTTGTTTCTACACAGGAGCATAATATTTTCAATCTTTTGTTCTGTTTAGTATTTCCAAAGGTTGCTTCTAAGTCTGCAGGTTTTTGCTACCGAAATTCTATGGCAACTAAAGCAGCATCCACAGTGTTGCAGCCTCTTGTGTAGAAAATATGCGAAACTCCATCTTAATATCCGGTTTTTTTAATTTTTCAATCATTAGTGTAGCTATTACAACATCTGAAGGTTTTGTTGTAATAAAAGAACATTTACGATTCAAATTAAAGAAACCTTTATTTGCTTTAAAATAATCGACAAGAATGGAAATATTTTTCCTTGAGTCTATAAAATTTATCTCTGTAATATCAATACAAATGTTGTAGGAGTCATTATATTCGGGATTGAACAGTACATCATCAAGTTTTTTTACAAGATCTTCAAATTTGAAATCACCTTTAATAATGTTATAGTTAATTCTATGATTGTGATTTGCTTTATGATTCAAAATTAAATTCATAAGAAAGTAATTTAGTTTTATAAATCCTTAACAATATAACAATAATAAAGCAATAAATATCTATCCGGAATATCCTAATTCCATGAAATATGAAGGATTATTAATCGCTTTTCCGTTTTGGTTTTACAGGATTTCAGAAAATAATTAACAAAATATAAGGGGAAAAAGAAGGGGAAAGAACTGTGGACGCTTTTTGAAGATGACTGATGATTTACAAACCCCTTTATACAAAACCAATCTATACTACAGAAGTTCTTTCCCCTGTTTATCGATATCAAAATTCAGGCCAATTTCTCAGGTAAAACAATAAATTGAGAAAGACGGAATTTAGAATTACCTAAATGGTTTTGTGTTTCCGGATTTTTTCCGCTCAAGAATCGATCGATTCAGCTTTGTTTTCCGCAACTAATTTTGCAGTTGTATCTTCTCTTTTTGAATTTGGTTTGAAATATGAAAATTGTTTAAATTTCTGTTTTCCCCCGGATTATAGCCATCCTTATAAATATCCAATGGTTCAGTTATTGAATAAACTTTGGTGGGATGTATAAAGGTTAAACGTTCGGGGCTATCATTATTTTAACTTTACATGATCTATTGGCTTAAACCTGTTTCGCTCCTTTTGAAATATACCGCCTTAAATGTTGGTATATAGTAGAATTTTAAACTAACATAAATTTTATTAACTTTTCCCGATAAAAATGCACAAAAAAGGCCAAACCAATAAAAACAAAGTGGGGTCTCAAATTTCTTTGAAACCCCACTTTTTACTGCCTTTCCGCCTTGCACGGGAGGAGAGACTCGAACTCCCGACACCTGGTTTTGGAGATACATGCTCGAATTTCATAACAAATTAATTATTAATAACATACAACGACCAAAAAAATTATTCATAAATTATTCCTAAACTATTAACTTTATCTAAGCTTTGTTCCTGCGATGCTTTGAATAAATTCTGTAAAATAAACAAACAGATTTAAACCCAATGACGAACCAATAACTATAGTTAAATATAAACAAAATACGTAGAAAATATTTTGAATGGTAGTAGCTACCCAGCGCCCTCCATTACAAACCCACAAATATTACCTAAGAGCTATTAAATAAAATTTTAAATGAACTTGGTTAATAAATGTGAAAACTATTTTTTGCGCAAAAAGCCAATGATTTTCCCCAATATCCCTAACGGGGTATTTTTCGATAATAGAAACAGGATTACAACTGCAGCCAATTCAATTACTACAATCCAAAATGCAATTTTGAAAATACCGGGAATGTATCTCTCCGGAGGAAGGGTAATATAATTCGTATTCTTTTCATCCCGGATGGCGTCATGGATAACAACCGGTTCCGGCTTAACCATGATGGTACTGTCGTTCAGGTATGAGCGAATAAAAAGCTGGTTGTTTGTTATACTGACTTCTGTTGTTATAAGCCCGTTTTTCTCAATGGTTTTAGGCATGTCAACCATGCCGTTAATTACCCGAAGTGTCGAGCTAATAATAATATTGCTTTCGGGCAAGCGGGCTTGTATTGGCGCCAAACGAATTATCGTATCACGATAATGAACTTCTGTGGTGGAGCTGGTAACACAGATTTGGGCAAACTTATCGCAGTTGCGCTTTATGCGATTAACTGTCATGCAACCTGGTAG
>CAWDAW010000038.1:0-47411 GCA_963800345.1 uncultured Prolixibacteraceae bacterium
CCTCGCTGCCGCACGATTTCATCGTGTGGCAATTATGTCGAACGGCTGCATGCAGGAACTTTTCTATAAACATGCGATGCCGCTGGCATCAAAGAATAATTGCCATTGATATCAAACACTCACAGCATGAATTTGACAGAGAACAAGGTTGCGGTGTTTTATTTCGCCAAACTCATCGAAGGCGGCACAGCATCCTTTCCAACTCCCCACTTTTTATTTGGCTCGGCACCCATTTTAAAAACAAGTTCGCCACCTGCAAGTATTTCATCATGTGCAATCCATGTGCGGTTAAATGGCTTTCCGTTTAAGGTGGCCGATTGTATGTATTTGTTTTCTTTTGAATTGTTTATGGCTTTTATTGTGAAGGTTTTGTTTCCGCCAAGTTTTAATCGTGCTTCGCCAAACATTGGGCTTCCAATTGTATAAACAGGCAAACCGGGCGTAACTGCATAAATTCCCATGGAGCTTAAAACATACCACGACGAAAGCGAACCCATGTCTTCGTTACCGCACAATCCGCCGGGACCGCTGCGGTAAAGTTCTTCGCAAACCTGGCGCACATGAAACTGTGATTTCCAGGGCTGACCTGCGTAATTGTATAAATACGCAACATGGTGCGAAGGCTGGTTGCCGTGAACATACTGTCCGATTGTTCCCACAACGCCAATATATTTTGGTGGAGTGATGGTTGGCTCCATTTCAAAAAAGGTATCGAGTTTTTTTACAAATGCATCGTTGCCCCCAAACAGATTTATCAAACCCTGCGGATCATGCTGCACCGACCAAATGTATTGCCATGCGTTTGATTCAGTGTAATAGCGGTTTGGACGGCGGCCCACAAGCAACGGATCGAAATATTTATAGTAATGGTGATTTCCTTCGGTAACAATTTCCTGTTCGCGGTCATTTAATGCTTCCAACCAGGTTCCGTCAGCTTTTTTGGGCCGCATAAATTGCGTTTCGGCATCCCACACATTCGCGTAGTTTCCGGCACGTTTCATAAAAAGTTCATAATCCGCGTTATATCCCAGTTCCCTTGCCAGTTGTGCGATACACCAATCATCGTATGCCAGTTCAAGCGTGTTGGGAACTGATTCGGTAACTTTGTCAACGGGTGTGTAACCCAATTTAAGGTAATAATCAAGTCCCGAGCGGCCCGCGTGCGCCAATCTTGGTTCCGTTGGATTTTCAAGTGCTTTCTTTTTCATTTCCTTGTACAGAAATTTCACGTCGAAATCACGAAAACCTTTCATATAGGCATCAACAATTACAGGAATGAGGTGGTCGCCAACCATCGATTCACCAAAAACATTCAGAAAATGCTGTGCAGGCAACCAACCATAATGTTCGGTTTTGGCAGCAATCGATTTTATAAAATCATTTACATGTTCAGGTGCAGTTAAAGTTAACAATGGGTGTTGCGAACGGTAAGTATCCCAGCACGAAAAAGAACCGTAAAAATCGAAGTCTTTTGCAACATGGATTTCGCCGTCAGAATCGATGTATTTTCCATCTACATCCTGCGAAATATATTGTGCCAGAAATGAATGGTAAAGCGAAGTATAAAATATCTCTTTCTGGTCGTCAGTGGCCCCGTCAATTTTAATTTTCGCCAATTCGTTGTCCCAGATTTTGGCCGCGTCATTTTTTACTTTGTCGAAATCCCAGTCCGGAATTTCAGCCTGCAGGTTTTTCCTTGCGCCTTCAACACTTGTATATGAAATGCCAACCTTCACCAAAACAGCTTCGTTTTCTTCAGTTTTGTAGGTTACAAAAGCACCGATTTTATCTCCCTTCTCGCCGTTTTTATAAGGGAAAATACTTCCGCCGGATTCGGGAGTAAAATACGAAGCATCAAAAGTTCCGTAATAGCGGAAAGGTTTACTGAATTCGGCGACAAAATATACTTTTCCCAGCCCGGCGCTTTTTGCCCCCTCAATGCGATTGTTATTTATTATTCGAAGTTCGGAAAGTTCGGCAGATTTCATGTCGCCAATCTGGTGGCCAAGGTCGAGGATTATTTTGGCGTTATCCGTTTTTGGAAAAGTATATCGGTGAAAACCTGCACGTTTAGTTGCCGATAGTTCCGCTTTAATATTGTATTCTTTTAGTAAAACAGAATAGTAACCTGGCGACGCAGTTTCATCGCTGTGGCTGAAACGGGATCTGTAACCTTCTTCAGGATTTTTGGCAGAACCCGGCACAATCTGGAGCTGATCGCCTGCCGTTGGCATCAGCATTACTTCACCGCCATTTACCATTCCAACGCCACTCCAGTGCGTATGACTAAAACCAATAATTGAACTTTCAGAATAAACATAACCGGCGCAGTGGCTCCAGCCCTTTGTCCCTGTGTCGGGTCCAACATGTACCAGTGCGTATGGAAGACAAGGCCCCGGAAAAGTATGTCCGAAGAAATCGGTTCCCAGAAAAGGATTTACATATTCTGCCGGTTGTTTTGAATTTGTTTGAGCAATGCCATTATTTGCAACTATAACAAATAAACTCAGTAAAACAGAAAAGGCAATTTTAGTTTTCATAAATGTGAAATTTGAATTCAAAAAAAAGTATCGTTTAATTAAGAGATTGTTCTGAATTTATATTTTAATCCCGTTAGGGATAGAATATGGGTAGAAAAATAAATCAGAAAGAGAATATTGTCCCATCTGGGACAACATCATGTCGTTTCAATTGCATTTTCTACCCATATTCGGTGCCTACGGCACTATTTGAATAAACAGGTTTTTTAATAGCATTATTTTTCAAATAAATCAAAACAGTCTCTATGACAAAATTTATAAACATCTTGATTACAAACACCCTTCGACTGCGCTCAGGGTGACTGTCAGACTGAGCGTAGTCGAAGTCTGATCTCTCTAAACAATATTGAATCATATATTTTTAACCCGACTTTAAGAATCTTAACCTGATTTGCGAAATTAGTTTTTAAAAACCAAATGAAAAGTTAAAAGATAATGTAAACTGATTAAAATAACCGAAGTTTTTTAAAGACATCAGGCTTTTCTTTGTTCCTATTCATTCTTATGCAAATTAGTTAATAATTAATCATTTACACATCTATTTAATGTCGCAACAAAAATACTTAAAAGCAGTCTGGTTTTTTTTCTTTGGCTTGCTGTTAATTTCTTCCTGTACCAAACCTGAATTTAAAAATCAGTCACAAGTTATTTCACTGAAATCAGACTGGAAAATCCAATCCAGTGAAAAACTGGTGGGAACGGAAGATAAGGCGATTTCAGAAAATGGTTTTGATGTTTCCGGTTGGTACCAAGGCGTGGTGCCCGGAACAGTGATGGGCGCGCTTTCTGATTTTAAAGTGATTGAAGATGCCACATTTGGCGTGAACATGAAAAACATGGACCCCACACAATTTCAGAAACCATGGTGGTACCGTTCAACTTTTAAAATAACAGAGGATGATTTGAATAAAAATGTTTCACTCAGGTTCAACGGGATTAACTACCGGGCAGATTTGTGGATAAACGGAAACAAAGTTGCTGACAGTGAGATGTTCGCAGGTTCTTTCCGCATGTTTTCGTTTAATATCAATCCATTCATTAAAACCGGTGAAAATACGATTGCATTAAAAATTTCGCAGTATGCTGATGGCGAATATTTACTGGGTTTCTGTGACTGGAACCCACTTCCAACCGACCGTAGCATGGGGATATTCAGGGAAGTTTTGCTTGAAATAAATGAAGGTGTAAAAATTCGCAGCCCGTTTGTTTATGCAAAAGTTGACACGGTTTCGAAAAGTGCTGCCGACCTTTATGTTCAGGCCGAAATTGTAAACAGCACAGATAAACCTGTTGAGGGAACTTTTAGTGTTGATTTTGAAGTTGGAAAATTGGAGAAAAAGGTTGTTGTACCTGCAAATGATACTTTATCGGTTCGGTTAAATCCTTCTGAATTTGCCCAGTTATCAGTCAAAAACATTGAATTGTGGTGGCCCAACGGAATGGGAAACGCAAAATTATATAACCTGAAAACCGAATTCAAAGTTGGGAATGAAATCTACGATGAGGTTGAAAAAAAATATGGAATCCGCGAAATAAGCAGTTATTTGAATGAAGATAAAAACCGGGCTTTCGAAATAAACGGAAAATTTATTTTACTGAAGGGTGGTGGCTGGGCCGATGATATTTTCCTCCGCGACACGCACAAATCGGTTGAAGCTCAAATGCGGTATATCCGGCACATGGGTTTGAACAGCATCCGTTGTGAAGGTTTTTGGGGGAAGGATGAGGATTTGTATAATTTATGTGATGAATATGGCATTTTGGTGATGATTGGCTGGAATTGCATTTGGGAGTGGGAAGAATATCTGGGTAAAGCATGCCACGAAAAATATGGTGGCGCAGTAACTCCTGTTGATATGAAATTGCTTGCCGATTCGTGGAAAGACCAAATGTTGTGGTTGCGCAATCACCCCAGTATTTATGTGTGGATGCTGGGCAGCGACAAACTTCCGCACCCCGATTTGGAAAGAAAATACATTTCACTTTTTGATAAATATGATCCTTCACGCACCTACATTACCTCGGCTGGCGGTGCCGGAACTGAAGATAATAATATTGTCGCTGAAGTTCCGTTGGTCAGCGATATCAGTGGGCCGACCGGAATGAAAATGTTGGGGCCTTACGCCTGGACACCGCCGAATTACTGGTTTACCGATACCTTGCTTGGAGGAGCTTACGGTTTTAATACAGAAACTTGTCCCGGTGCAAGTATTGCTCCGCTTGCTTCGTTGCGCAAAATGATGCCCGAAGAAGCGCTGTGGCCCATCGATAAAAACTACTGGGAATACCACACTGGCCGCAACCAGTTTACTTCGCTCGACCGTGATATTTCTGCAATCAACCAACGCTACGGAAAATCATCGGATGTGGAAGAATTTTCATATAAAGCACAGGTGAATAACTACGAAATTATGCGTCCGCAGTTTGAAGCGTTTATCGCACACAAACCTAAAAGTACAGGACTTGTGCAGTGGCAGTTGAACTCGGCATGGCCAAAATTAATCTGGCAATTGTATGATACTTATCTGCAACCTAACGGTTCTTTTTATGGTGTGAAAAAAGCCTGTACACCGTTACATGCCATTTATCGATATGGTTTCGATGATATTTATCTTGCAAACGAAGATTTAAACGAACGCAAAAAATCTTACAGTAAAAATCAGGGTTTTCGATATCAATTCAAAAGAAATATTTGCTGACCAGTGGACTGGCGATATTCCTTCCAATATTTCGAAATTCATTTATAAACTGCCTGAAATCAAAAACCTGACTCCTGTGTATTTTCTTGACTTAAGAATGTATGATTCAGAAAATAAAGAAGTGGATAACAGTATTTACTGGCTTTCGACAAAAAAAGACGTGCTGGATTACGAAGCTGCAAAAAAACTGGAGTGGCCATTTTATACACCAACAAAATCGTTTGCTGATTACACCGCGCTCGACAAACTTCCAAAAATTAAGCTCGAATATGATTATAAATATGCAAAAGAAAATGAGTTTGGAAAAGTAACTTTAACAATAAAAAACACCACAGAAACCATTGCTTTTTTCAATTTTCTGGATGTATTGAATCCGGAAACAATGCAACCGGTTTTGCCAATATACTGGGACGATAATTATGTGACTTTGCTTCCCGGTGAAAATCGAACTTATGAAGCAAAATTTTTCCTTTCTGATTTTAAAGGAGAAAGACCTCTTGTTGAAGTTCGAGGTTGGAATAATGAAAAAGTTACTTTAAATTAAACCAATGATCATGAGAAGAAATTATTTTATTGTTGTCCTCATCTTTTTTATCTTTTTTGTCATTTCGTTCCTGACTAACATTATAGGACCGTTGGTTCCCGAAGTTATCAAAGGATTTAGTGTGAGCAAAGGAATGGCGGGACTGCTGAATTTTTCATTTTTTATTGCTTATGGCGTTATGTCGGTTCCCGCAGGAATGCTTACTGAAAAATACAGGGAAAAAAAGGTAATTACCGCAGCCTTTGCAATGGCAACGGCAGGAGCGCTTTTATTTTCCTTTTTCCCGTCGTTTGGTATTTATCTGATTTCGTTGTTTATGATAGGAATGGGAATGGCTGTTTTACAGGTAGCCATCAATCCATTGCTCAGGGTTTCGGGCGGTGAAGAGCATTTTGCATTTACATCTGTACTGGCACAGTTATTTTTTGGTGGAGCCTCTTTTTTAAGTCCATTGATGTATTCTTATCTGGTTACAAATCTTTCGGCAGGAAATACGTCAAACCTGCTGTTGTCAACTTTAAACGAACTTGTCCCCGAAAACCTTAAATGGGTTTCCATTTACTGGATTTTTGGTGTAATCGCATTTGCAATGGTAATCATTGTTTTGGTTTCAAAATTTCCAAAAGTTGAACTGAACGCTGAGGAGAAAGTAGGGAATTTTGGTACAATAAAAGAGTTGTTGAAAAACAAAACTGTCATCCTTTTCTTCTTTGGTATTTTTGCTTACGTAGGCACCGAACAAGGCGTTGCAAGCTGGATTTCGAAATTTCTTTCCGATTATCACGGAATGAATCCTGAAGTGGAAGGAGCAAAAGCAATTTCATGGTTTTGGGGTTTGCTCACTGTTGGTTGTATTCTGGGTTTGGGATTGTTGAAAGTTATTGACAGCAAAATTGTGTTGCGCATTTTTTCTGTTGCCGCGATGATTTCGCTGGCAACTGCACTTTTAACAAGCAACGGAATGACAGCCTATTATGGATTTATTGGAGTTGGATTTTTCGCATCTGTAATGTGGTCGGTTATTTTCTCTCTTGCATTGAATTCGCTGCCAAGCAATCACGGCGCTTTTTCAGGTATTCTTTGTTCCGGAATCATTGGAGGTGCTATTATTCCGCTAATAGTTGGTGTTCTGGGTGATGCAATTGGTTTAAGGGGAGGAATGGCGTTTGTGTTCATTACCCTGAGTTACATTTTAAGTATCAGTTTCTGGGCAAAACCATTGATTAAGAATAAGACCATTTTTAGTACTGAAAAATAATAAGGATAAAGAAGATGTGAGTATCAAGTATTAAGATTACTGCATACAAATAACAAAAACTAATCAATAATCATTAATAAATAAACAATATGAATTCACTGGCAATAAAAGGCGGTTCCCCAATGCGCGACGCAAAAACAAACCCATGGCCGAAATGGCCGGTTTGGGATGAAAAAGAAGAAAAAGCTTTGCTCGAAGTGCTGAACAGTGGAGTTTGGTCATACAACGGACCAAAAGAAACAGAGTTCAACAAAAACTTTGCAGAATACACTGGGGTTAAATATGCAATTTCAGCGGCAAACGGAACTGTTACTTTGCAAATGGCACTTGAGGCTTGCGGTATTGGAGTCGGACACGAAGTTATTTTGCCCGGTTTAACCTGGCAGGCAACCGCGGCAACCATTCTCGACGTTAACGCAACCCCTGTCATGGTTGATGTATGCGAAGATACCTGGTGCATCGATCCAAAAGCAGTGGAAGCAGCTATAACACCTCGTACAAAAGCAATTGTTCCGGTACATTTGTATGGCAGTTTTGCCAACATGGATGAAATTTTGAGGATTGCCAAAAAACACAATTTGTATGTTATTGAAGACTGCGCCCACAAACATGGTGGTGAGTGGAACGGTAAAAAGGCCGGAAGTATTGGCGATGTGGGAAGTTTCAGTTTTCAGTTATCGAAACATTTAACAGCTGGCGAGGGTGGTGTACTTACAACAAATAATTTTGAAATAGCCGAACGTTTGGATGCACTTCGCAACTGTGGCCGTCGTCCCGAAGGAATGAACAAAGAAGTAGACAAAGGAGCCGGTCTCTATTCCGACCAGGGAAATTTTTATCAGGGTGGGAATTTCAGAATTACAGAATTTCAGGCTGCCATTTTGGTGGAAGCGTTAAAAAGATTGCCTGAACAAAACGCGACAAGGGATGCAAATGGAATTTACCTAAATTCTTTATTAGCAGATTTGCCTGGCGTAAAACCCATGAAACGCGATGAACGGGAAACAAAAGAAGCATATTTTAACTTTGCTTTCCGTTATTTTAAAACCGAATTTAAAGGTTTGCCCGTTGCGAAATTCCGCGAAGCATTGACTGCCGAAATCGGCATTCAGGTTTCGGCAAGTTACGAACCCCTTAATAAATGCTCGCTATATGTGCCGCATACAAAACCATGCCGCCATAAATTAAGCGATGAATATTGGGAAGCAATCAACCCAAAACGTTTTAATTTGCCAGTGTGCGACAGGGTTCATTTTGAGGAATCGGTTTGCATCCATCACAAAATATTATTAGGGTCTAAATCTGATATGGATATGATTGCTGCTGCAATCGGAAAAATATATGAAAACACAGGGGAATTGGTGGAATAACAAAGTTTGTGTTGAACAGTGATAATATTAATTATTACCAAAACACATTCTTTAATGCTAAAGGCCGTCCGATATTTTATTGGCCGGCCTTTTTATTGTTACTGCCTTGATGTCCTGGAATTTACCATTCTCCTTTCCCTCCGAATTTATCTTTTACCGCATTGCCAAATAGGGCAGAAGCTTCATTTAATTCCTTTAAAATTTGTTTTGTTGGTTTTCCTGAGGCATTTCGGGCTGCTGCAATTATTGTATTGCACTCGTTGCTGTCCATGAAAACCGACGCGTCAAGCAGCTTTTCAGCATCTTCATCCGGAATTACAAGAAATCCGTGTTTATCGGCATGAATTAACTGACCGTGTTTAATTTTCCGGCCAAAAACATCCACTTCGCAACTCCATTTTACCGGAGTACTGTGCGCATGTCCAACCGATAAACGGCGCGCCAATGCTTTAAAACCAGCATTATACATTTCATCAACATCGCGTATACTGCCATCAGTTATTGTTCCCACACAACCCAGCGCTTTGTGAACGTTGCTGTTTACTTCTCCCCAAAATGAACCATATGTTGCAGGTTTATCCAGGTCCTGTACCACAACAATCTTTGGTCCCGGAATAGATGCAATATATGCACGATATTCCTCCCAAACTTTTTCTTTTTGTTTGTGAACAGCATTGCCGGGCTCTATCACAACAGTAACTGCATAGCCTACCATCGGACCCATTTGTGGCATAAAATCGTGAGTTTCCTCCAGATTAAAACCCTCTTTTGATGAATCCAATTTCGTAATTTGCTCCCAGCCATTGTAAATAGTTGGGGTGTTCCAACGTTTCAGTCTTAAAAGTTCAGCATGATTTAGCATTATCGTAATTTATTTTGTTGTTACTTTTGAACCATTCCTATTTCGTTTTTTTCAAAGATTACATCATTTTAATTAATTGTAATCGGTATTTCAATACTTCGGGAATTGCAGATAAAATACATAATTAATTGCTCATTGAAAAGAATGATCTGATTTATATTTGCCCAACATTTATGTCAAAATAAATATTTTGGAATAAATGTCTTAAATTTATGACAAAAGATTCGATTAAAACTGAAAGCCTTTATTTACCTAATTTATTCAACCCATGATATTAAAAGCTAAATATTAACGCGCTTTCTGTATATTCTATCGCTTGCTTTTAGCGGTATTTTTCAAATGCGTTGTAAAAAACGAAAAACGGTTTAACTACATTCAAATAAAAAAGAGAACTTTTCAAATGAAACTATTTTTGCCAATTTTATATGTCATCATTTTTTTTGAGTTGGTTTCCTGCACATATTCAGGAAAATCAAATACAACTGTGAATGCATTTGAAAAAACAGAAACATGCCAATTGGATTCGCAAAATACTTACGAAGTTTATATACCCGAAAGAAACAACGCCGATGAAAAATTACCGCTTTTAATTATTCTGGATGCGCATGGAAATGGTGCATTTGCAATTGACAAATTCAAATTTTCAGCCAAAAGTTTTCCTGTTGTACTTGTTGCTTCAAACCTCGTGAAAAATGGATTTTTGAATTATGAAGTAGCAATTGAAGCTTTGATTAAAGATGTGCGACAAAAATATCCGGTAAATGAAATAGTTTTCATGACCGGATTTTCAGGTGGCGCGCGGATGGCACTGGGTTATGCGCTTACACATCAGCTCAATGGTTTAATTTTGTGCGGGGCTTTGGCCAACGCCGGTCAGATTAACACTCTAAATTGTATTGTTTATGCAATTTCGGGAACTGACGATTTTAATTTTATTGAAACCGCGCAGTACCTTTTTCAGGAACAGACAATTCCCAAAAACCTAAAAATTGAATTGACAAATGCCTCACACAACTGGCCCGACAGTTTGATGCTGATAAATGCTATGGGTTTTCTTTATTTATCGAATCAAAATTCAACAGTAGTTAAAAAGTCGCAAACTAATGAATTTTGTGAATCGCAAGTTGCCCGAATTGAAACGTTGGTAAAAAGCGCTGATTTTCTGAAAGCTGCAACAATTGCCCGAAACTTGTCAACAACAGCACCATTTAACAGCGATAAAACTTTTACTTCAAAATACAATGATTTAGTTGCCAGACCAGAATATGCCAGTCAGTTGAACCGGCTGAAGGACTGTCTTAATTTTGAAATTAAAGCACGACAACCATATATTGATGCTTTTTCGACAAAAGATAGCTTATGGTGGAAAAACGAGATTCGGGTGTTGAACGAAAAAACAGAATCAGAACCTGATTCATTTAAAAAAGACATGTTTCTCAGAATTAAAGGTTTTCTCGGAATTGTCTGTTATTCACTTGGCAATCAGGCTGTGAAAGAAAAAAATGCTGAGATGCTGAAAAATATTGTGGCGGTTTACCGCATGTTGGAACCTGAAAATCCCTATGTAGTGTATTTATCTGCTTTTCCGGAATTCTGGAACGGAAACAGTGAAGCAACTATTTCCATATTGAATAAAGCACGGCAGGCAGGATTTTCCGACATGGCCCAAATCAAAAATGATTTTCCTGAATCAATAACTTCTACATTGATTTACTAAATGAGAATAAAACATCCGCAACAATTTCTCAATTTGTTAGTTGTGAAGATTCCGGAATTTTGCGGAAGGAAATATAACACGAATCCCTTAACCATAAAATTGAAAATTGATGGGAATAAAAGTAATTTTGCTGCGACATTACGAACTTTTATAATTAATGGCTTTTTTTAATAAAAAAGAAAGAAAAACAAATCATGAATAATTACAATCAAATAATATGAACTGGACAAAAACGCAAATCACAGTACTGTCAATCGTGGCGTTCAGCTCTTTTATGTCCACATTTCTAATCTCGTCAATAAACATAGCATTGCCGGCCATTGAAAAGGATTTTAACCTTGATGCGGTGACCTTGAGCTGGGTGATAACTGCTTTTTTGTTGTCTACTGCCATGTTTCTTCTACCCATTGGCCGCTTGGGTGATTTAACTGGAATTAAACGGGTGTATAAAATAGGAATTGTGCTTTTCACTGTTTCATCATTGTTGAGCGGATTTGCTGTTTCCGGCTACTGGCTTATATTTTTCAGGTTTTTGCAGGGTATCGGCGCGGCATTCAGCAGCACTACAGGTGCGGCAATACTTGTTGCCGAATTTTCACCTAAATACCGCGGCAGGGTGCTTGGCATTGGAGTTTCTGCCGTTTATCTCGGCCTTGCTTTTGGTCCTTTTTTCGGTGGGTTCTTAACACAATACATGGGCTGGAGGTCGATTTTCTTTTTTTCATCAGGTTTTGGCTTTCTTGCCACAATTCTTGCTTTTCTTTTTCTGGGAAAAGATAATCTTGAAGCAGTTTCAAACAAAAAAATTGATTTAAAAGGTACTGTTTTTTATATGCTTGGCCTTGTCGCCCTCACTTATGGATCAGCACGGATACCCGCTTTGCAGGGATGGCTGATGATGGGAACAGGTATAATTTTTCTGATTGTTTTTTGGATACTTGAAACAAATTCCTTCAGACCGGTGCTCGAAACTAAGCTTTTTACCCGTAACCGCTTGTTTGCTTTTTCGAACCTTGCAGCGCTCGTCAATTATAGTGCAACGTTTTCCATTATTTTCCTGTTGAGTCTTTATTTACAAAAAGTAAAAGGATTGGCTCCTCGTGATGCAGGTACAATTTTGGTGGCTCAGCCCATTGTTATGGCCATTTTTTCACCATTTGCAGGCCGGTTGTCCGACAGGATTCAACCACGATATCTTGCAACAATTGGAATGACAATGTGTACAATTGGATTGGCAGCATTTGCATTTTTAAGCAAATCAACGCCAATCTGGATTATTGTTGTTTTATTGTTTTGGGTAGGATTGGGATTTGCCCTTTTTTCGTCACCAAACATGAATACTATAATGAGTTCTGTGGAAAAAACCCAGTTGGGGCTGGCTTCAGGAACTGCTTCAACAATGAGGGTGGTAGGACAAATCATCAGCATGACAATTGCCACCATCTTTTTTGCCATTCTTTTTCAGAAACAGTCGGTGGAAATCGTTTCAAATATTATCTTTTTAAAAGCTTTAAAAATGGGTTTTATAACCTCTTCAATTATTGCAGTTACAGGAATTTATTTCTCTTTCAGCCGTGGAAAAATACATCGGGAATCGTAATACAAATAAATATTTTGAATAATGAAGGTTTTAGGTGTTTTGGTAATTTCAATCATTTTTATATATGGTAATTCAAGTGCTCAATCGCCCGCTACCCCTGATTATTCAAAACTTGACAACTGGGCTGCCTCACCGTATAAAATGGATACAAGCGATAAAATACCTCAGGGTTTAAATGATGAGGAAACAGATAGAAAGGCAGATGTATTTTTTGTTCACCCCACTTCCTATTTTGATGAAGCTGATACCGCATCATGGAATGCCTGGTTGAGCGATTCGGTTGTGAACGATGAAACCGATTACAAATCGATACTTTTTCAGGCTTCTGTATTTAATGGAAGTTGCAGGGTTTTTGCTCCACGCTATCGTCAGGCAAACATGGAAGTCTTTTACAAAATGGGAACACCCGAAGCAAAAGCAGCCTTCGACCTGGCCTACAGTGATGTAAAAGCTGCATTTCAATATTATCTTCAAAAAGAAAACAAAAACCGTCCAATAGTGATAGCATCCCACAGTCAGGGTACTTTGCACGCCATTCGTTTATTGCAGGAGTTTTTCGACGGGAAACCTTTGCAGAAACAGCTGGTATGTGCATATATCCCTGGGTACAGAATAAAAAAAGATGCATTTCAAAACATTCCTGTGAGCGAAAAACCTGATCAAATTGGTTGTTTTGCAGGCTGGAGGAGTTATGAAAAAGGAGAAATCCCTGATCGGGTTTTAGCTGAAAATGGAGATTGTATTTGCGTAAATCCCCTAACCTGGACTACTTCGGAAAAATGGGTGACAAAGGAAAACCATATTGGAATTATGAACGGTTTCGACCAAATTATCCCGCACACAGTTGCAGCCGGAATCGAGCCAAAAACAAAAATACTTTGGGTTGAATCGCCCGATGTTATTATCGAGGGAATGAAGAAAGGGAAAGACCTGCACAAATATGATTTCAACCTTTTTTGGATGAATATTCGGGAAAATGTGAAATTGAGAATTTACAAGTGGTTGGAGGTAAATTGAGTTGAAAAATAATTTTTACTGAGTTTTAAAATTTAAATGATCAGGAGAAAATTCAAACATTTTAAAACTTCCCAAAAAAAATATTTGTTTACGAAAATTGATTTATATTGAAGGACATGCCTTGCATGATAAAATACACAGGACTTTTATCAGTTTTACCATATTTGGTTCCTTGCAATACGAAACAAAATTTAAACAGCCTTTGAACTTTATAAATAATAGTTAGACCATGAAAAGAACCTTATTCATAGTTATTTTTATCGCCTCAGCTTTCCTTTTTTCCTGTAAAACTCAGGTTCAGGAATATGAAAAAAAAGTGGTTTTTGAACCCGGAACCACGCTTGAGCAAAAAGTAAAACAAGCAGCACATGTAGTCCCGACTCCGCAACAACTCGATTGGCAAAAGCTGGAAATGACAGCATTTCATCCATTTCACTGTAAACACTTTTACAGATATGGAATGGGGACATGGCGACGAATCGCCCGTGATTTTTAATCCAACCCAACTTGATACCCGCCAGTGGGTAAAAACCCTTAAAGATGGCGGGATGAAACTTGTTATCCTTACCTGTAAACACCATGATGGTTTTTGTTTGTGGCCTACAAAAACAACAACACATTCAGTTGCATCATCACCATGGAAAAATGGTAAAGGCGATGTAGTGAAGGAATTACGAGATGCATGCAATGAATTTGGAATGAAATTCGGCGTTTATCTTTCTCCATGGGATCGAAACGCCCAATGTTATGGAGATTCTCCAAAATACAACGAGTTTTTTACAAACCAGTTGACAGAACTTTTAACATGGTACGGTAAAGTTGACGAAGTGTGGTTTGATGGCGCAAATGGCGAAGGTCCAAACGGTAAAAAACAAGAGTATGATTGGAATATGTATTATGAAACCATTCATAAATTTCAACCTGATGCTGTGGTTGCTATTGTTGGCGAAGATGTGCGCTGGGTTGGCACTGAATCGGGTTACGGACGTGAAACTGAATGGAGTGTTACAGCGCTGGCTCCCGGTGGCCGTCCCGAAAATAAAGCCATTAATGAAAAATTGGGAATTAATGCGATGACAAACGATTTGGGCAGCCGACAAATAATCGACAAAGCTTCGCAATTGTTTTGGTATCCTGCTGAAGTTGATGTTTCAATTCGACCGGGTTGGTTTTACCACGAAAGTGAAGATAATCAGGTGAAATCGCTGGCAAAAATGGTGGATATTTATTTTAGTTCGGTTGGAAGAAATGCTGTCTTGTTACTGAATGTTCCACCCGATAAACGTGGATTAATTCATGAAAACGATGTTGCACGTTTAAAAGAATTCAGTGAATATTTAGATGAAATGCTGGATGATGATGTAATTCTGAATGCTTCTTCTTCAAATAAAAAAGCTGAAAAAGCTGTTGATGGAAACGAAAAAAGCTACTGGGAAATAAATGAACTTCCTGCAGTTGCAGAATTTAATCTTTCTGAAAAAAAACGTGTCAATGTGTTGTCGATTCAGGAATTTATTGAAAAAGGGCAGCGGGTTGAGAAGTTTAAAGTGGAAGCGATGGTTGATGGTGAATGGAAAGAAATTGCGAATTCAACTACAATTGGATATAAAAAAATGCTCCGTTTTTCGGCGGTCGAAACAAATCAAATCAGGCTGACCATTGAGGAAGCGCGTGATGGAGCTTTAATTTCGAACTTTAATTTGTATGATGCACCTGAAATATTAAGCGATCCGGTTATTCAGCGGGACAAAAATGGAATGATTCGCATAAACACAGAAACACCACATCCGGTAATCACTTACACGCTCGATGGTTCTGAGCCCACAAAAGATTCGAAACAATTTGTTGAAACATTTGCATTACCCGATGGCGGTGAAATAAAAGCAAGAGCTTTTGTAAATAATTTCGCTGATTCAAGTGCAGTGGTTGTTGAGAGCTTTGATATTTGTCCCGCAAAATGGAAAGTCGTTGATGCTGATGCGAGCCACCCAAACAACCCCGCCGAAATGGCAATTGATGGAAACAGCGCAACCATGTGGCACACTCCCTGGGGAGATAATGTTGCAAAACAACCTCACCATATTTCGGTTGACTTAGGCGAAAATTTAGTATTAAAAGGTTTTACATATACACCCCGCACAGACAACAATAAAAGTGGTACTGTATTTCGATATTCATTTTATGTGAGTGATAATGGAAAAGATTGGAAATTAGTACCCACAAAAGGAGAATTCAGCAATATCAAAAACAATCCTGTAAAACAGTTTGTCTGGTTTGATAAACCGCAAAATGCCCATTACTTCAGGTTTGTGTCGAAAGAAGCCATAAATAGCGAAGATTGGACTTCTGTGGGTGAAATCGGGGTTTTGACAAAATAGGAAATACCACTAAAACTTAAATTGCAATGAAACTAAAAAGCTTATTTATTATTTTGATTATCTCGACTGTTTTTTCTTGTTCCGAAAAGAACCATAAATCTTTGAAACCTACTTCTGCGCACAACCTAATTTTCAATGAATTGGCTACAGTTTGGGACGAAGCCATGCCACTTGGAAACGGAATGGTCGGTAATCTTGTCTGGCAAAAAGATGGCAATCTCCGATTTTCCCTCGATCGTGCCGATCTTTGGGATTTGCGCCCTATGGAAAATATCGACTTCAATAAATGGAAGTTTAAAGATGTTTATGAATTTTGGAAAAATGATAAATATATAGAAGTGCAAAAGGCTTTTGATGTACCATATGACCAATCGCCTGCACCTTCAAAAATACCGGCAGGAGCACTTGAATTTGACATTTCGAATTTGGGAAAAGTAAAGCAGGTGAGTTTGGATGTTGAAACCGCAGTTTGTACTGTTGAGTGGGAAAATGGCGCAAAACTCACAACTTTTGTTCATGGCTTAAATCCGGTGGGTTGGTATAAATTCGAAAACTTACCAGAGACTATTAACATTGAACTGATTGCACCTGCGTATAACCGCGAAAGCAGCAACGAACGTGCCGACCAGTCAACCGGTGAATTAAACCAGCTTGGTTATCCGCAGGGTGAAATAGTAAAAGGCAAAAACTCATTTACATACAATCAAAAAGGGTGGGGAAGTTTTTCATATCAAATACATACCGAATGGAAAGATAATGGAAACGAAATCATTGGTTGCTGGTCGGTTTCGTCTGAAAACGATGGTTGGGAACCTACGCCAAAAGCAGCAGAAAACGTTGCTTCTGCTGAAAATTCGGGTTATGAGAATTCGTTGAATGAACATTTGAACTGGTGGGAAAATTATTGGTCGAAATCCTCCGTTTCAATCCCGGATTCATTGCTCGAAAGACAGTATTATCTTGAAATGTACAAGTTCGGTTCTGCTGCCCGTGCCGATGCACCACCAATTTCTTTGCAGGCGGTTTGGACTGCCGATCACGGAAAACTGCCACCCTGGAAAGGTGATTTTCACCATGATCTAAATACGCAATTGAGTTACTGGCCATCATATACCGGAAACCATCTAGGTTTGGAAGCAGGTTTCCTGAACTGGCTGTGGAAATACCGGGCAACTTTCAAAAAATATACGCACGATTATTTTGGAGTTGAAGGAATGAATGTTCCCGGCGTTACAACTTTGGAAGGTGAACCAATGGGTGGCTGGATTCAGTATTCAATGGGACAAACAGTTGCATCATGGTTATCACACCACTTTTATTTACACTGGAAATACACAATGGACCGTGATTTTCTTGAACAACGTGCTTATCCGTGGATAAAAGACGTTGCTGTTTTTCTTGATGAAATTTCTGATAAAAGAGGAAAATGGAAAGCGGAAACTTTTAATTAGTTCAAGTCCTGAAATTTATAATAATTCGCGTGAAGCCTGGTTTGCCGAAACTACCAATTTCGATTTGGCCTTAATTCGCTGGACTTATGAAAAAGCTGCAGAATTGGCCAATGAATTGGGATTGAAGGAAGAAGCAGAAAAATGGAACCAGATTTTATCGGAATGGCCTGAATTTGATGTCGATGCTGAATCGGGACTGACTTTTGCACCCGGAGTTCCGTATATTGAGTCGCACCGCCATTTCTCGCACCTCATGGCTTTTCATCCACTCGGTTTGATTGATATTTCGAATGGCGAATCCGATAAAAAAATTATCCAAAATACATTGCAAAACCTTGAGAAAATAGGCCCCGACTTTTGGTGCGGATATTCGTACAGTTGGGAAGGAAATTTATATGCTCGTGCTTTCGAAGGCGAAAAAGCCGCCGAAGCATTGCGCATTTTTGCTGAATGTTTTTGCCTGAAAAACTCGTTCCATGTCAATGGTGATCAGTGCAAAGCAGGCCATTCAACTATGACTTACAGACCTTTTACTCTTGAAGGTAATTTTGCGTTTGCTTCTGCAATCCAGGAGATGTTGATACAAAGTCATACAGAAGTTGTAAAACTTTTCCCTGCCATTCCTGCTGATTGGAAAGATTTGTCATTCACAAAGTTAAGGACTTACGGGGCATTTCTTGTTTCGGCAGAAATGAAAAATGGTGCAGTTTCTGATGTTGAAATAACTGCTGAAAAAGGTGGAAAACTTGTCTTGGAAAATCCTTTTAAAGGAAAGGGAATCAAAACAGAATTTAAGTATGAAATGGATGGAAGTAATTTGGTTTTCGAAACAAAACCTGGAGATGTTATTAAACTTGAATCGCTTTAATCCAAGATTCAAACAAAAAATGTAAACATGAAAACAAGAACACTTTTATTAACTGCATTATCTATAGCCGTTTTTTTCGTTGGGTGCAACAGCATTAAAAAAGATGCGGTAACCGATGAAACAATTAGAGCCTATAATGTTGATTACAACTGGGGCCCCGGTGGTGCACATGGTTTTGCTTCGCCTGGTTTATGGGCCGATGCAAATCCCGATTCATTGATGCAATGGTATGAGGATTTGGGATGTAATGTTGTCCATTCGTTTGGAGTATCGTGCAATGGTTATGCGTGGTACAAGAATGGTTTTGTGCCGGAACAACCGGGTTTGAAATACGATTTTCTTACCGAAATGGTAAAAATTGGGCGTAAAAAGAACATGAAGGTTTTTGGGTATTTTTGTGTTGGTGCCAACAACAAATGGGAAGAAGATCATCCGGATTTGTGCTACCAAATGGATGGTCAGCAAATTCCATTTACAAAACAATATATTGATTATTTAACAGCCTCAGTTGAAGATGCAGTAAAGAAAACCGATATGGATGGGATTATGCTCGACTGGTTTTACAATCCGGGTGGTGGACGGGAACCGCTTCGTCCATTAAAATGGCTGGCCTGCGAGCAGGAAATGTATGCGGAATTGATGGGCGATCCTTTCCCGGGGATTGATAAAATGAACCCAACAATTGAATTGGATTTTCGTCGCAAGGCAATTGACAGGGCCTGGCAGCAAATAAAAAAAGTTACAAAAGAAACCAAACCTGATTGCATCATCTGGTTAACTGCCTATGAAGTTGACAGCAAAGAATATGCAGGTTCGGCATTGTTAAAGGAAGTGGATTGGCTGATGAACGAAGCCGGAGATATTAAACGAACCAATGAAATGCGCGAATTTGTAGGTGCTGAAACCAGACTTATCACCTGTTTGGCCAATTGGAACAAACAAAATCCTTCCGAAGTTGTTCCTGCTGCAATTGAAGCAAATGTAGGTCTTTATGGTTTTACAAAGCCTGTGGCCGGCCCATATATGTTGCCTGTTGATTATTATTTGTCGAATCCTGTAGACAGTTTAAAAGCAGATGAGCAAAACATTGCTGTGCTGGCGCGGGCATTCAATAATTTGCCTTTTTCTTTTGTAAAAAAGTAGGATTATCTATTTCGATTATGAAAGTAAAAGAAATTCATTTCCTGCTGATTATTAGTGTTTTTCCATTTATACAGGCTTTTGCACAAACAGAATTTAGATAAATGGCCACGGAAGTTTGGTCGGTTGGGAAATCATGAACATATAATTTTTATTTTCCGGATTTATCGCCTGAAATGTAACGCACCACTTCCAATTCCTGGAAAGTTACCAAACCTCCTTTTTTGCTCAAATCCATTAATTCGTTTATAGTGTTTCGCGAATTCATCTAATTTCTCAATATTGTCAACAATTTCAACAACAATTGGAAGTTTATCAGAAAGTGCAAAAATTTTCATGGTATGGACGGAGTGGCTTGCGCCAAACGACATAATTCCTTTGATAACAGTTGCACCCGCTAAACCAGCCTTTTTCGCTTCGAATACAATTTCTTCGAACAATGGCCGTCCATTAACCGTGTCGTTTTCGCCCATATAAATTTTTAAAATTCCTGTTTTTTCTGAAGTTTTCATGATTAGCAATTTTAAAATATCATACGGATAACCACTATACCAAGATACACTGCAAGTATGCCTAAAAACAAATTGCCACCAACGTTGAACAACAATTGCCCAATGGAGTTTTCTTTAATCATTGTAAAGTTATTATATGCAAATGCTGAAAATGTTGTAAAACCACCACAAACCCCAACTGTTAAGAAAATTCTCCATTCCGTACTAAGTATATTACCCTTTTCCGCTAATGCAAACACCATTCCTATCATAAAACTTCCCGCAATATTGGCAATTAAAGTACCAAACGGAAATGTGCTCGTCATTCCTTTTTCAATATAAAGCTGAACAAGATAACGCATTACACTGCCAATAAATCCACCTGACCCAACTATTAATAAAGTTTTTAGCATTGTATTTATTTTGATTCCGGATTTTGATTTTTGAAGATACTTTTTATGTTGTTTTTGTTAATTTGAACGTTGAACTATAAACTTAAAACTTTATATATTTCTACTATTTTTAATCCTTCAAAACTAAAAAAAAATGATTACACGGTTTTTAATATCGGTTTTATTTGGCGGATTTTCCATATTTGGTTTTACTCAAACAAATCCCGAAGCAGAATTACAAAAAATTCTCAGTCAACCCGAATACAGAAATGCTTCCATTGGTATGCAGTTCGTGGATATTAAGTCAGGTCTGTCAGTTTTTGAATATAACTCCAATAAATTAATGATTCCTGCATCGACACTAAAAATAGTAACTTCTGCTGCGGCACTTGAAATGCTGGGTGCCGATTATCGTTTTAAAACTAAAATTGGTTTTATTGGTGAACTACTGGAAAATAATAAATTAAATGGCGATTTGGTGTTAATTGGAGGTGGAGATCCAACATTAGGATCCATTTATTTCAGCAATTCAGGATTGAATTCGAACTTTATAAATTTGTGGATTCAAAAAATTAAAGCTGCCGGAATCCGTCAAATCAATGGGAATATTGTTTTGGATGCCTCAATTTATGATTCTGAAAAAGTGCCGTCCTCCTGGATTTGGGGCGATATTGGAAATTATTACGGTGCGGGAGCAAACGCTTTTACATGTTATGATAATTTGTTCCGGATTACTTTCAAATCCTCGGATGTAGCGGGAGAGCTTACGAGTATAATTTCTACTTACCCTGAAATTAAAGGTTTGGAAATTACAAATGAAGTTGTTTCGTCGGATATAAACAGCGACAGAGCTTATGTTTTTGGCAGTCCTTTAGATAAAAGACGCATAATCAGAGGTACTATTCCGAAAAACAAAAAAGCCTTTACCATTAAGGCTGCAATTCATCAGCCGGAAGAAATTATTGCCTTTGAGTTATTAGCAAATTTGGCAAAAGAAGGTATTTTTATTTCAGGAGATATAAAATTCCAGGAAATTGATAAATCGAAATTCCAAACTGTTTATATACATGAATCTCCAACATTGGCAGAAATCATAAAAATATTAAACTACAAAAGTGTAAATCTGTTTGCCGAACATTTGGTAAAACAAATAGCTGCCGAAAAAACAGGAATTGGTAACAGGGAAAAAGGAATTGAGCTGATAACAGAGTTTTATAAAACAAAAGAGATTTTGGAAGATGATTTTTTCATGGAAGATGGCAGTGGATTATCTCATTTTAATGCCATTTCTCCAGATCAAATTACTTCTATCTTAATTTATATGGCTCAAAAAAGTAAAAGTGGTGAGGTTTTTTTAAACTCACTTCCAAATGCAGGAAGTGGAACCCTTTCCGGTTTTAGCACAGAGCTTTTTCCCGAAAATACTTTAAAAGCAAAAAGTGGATCAATGACACGGGTTCGTTGCTATGCAGGTTTTATAAAAACTAATCTGGGCAAAGAATTAGCATTTTCAATCATGTTCAACGACTTTTCCGGCTCAGACTTTAAACTTGTCAAGGAAATAGAAAACCTGCTTTTTATTGTTAAAAAAACTTGATGTAAATTGTTGTATACATTTTTTTCCGTTTTATTGGCAACACTTCTAAATATTAAAAGCACCACGCTTTACTGTATTTCTTAAATTATATATTCAATAAATTCATAAAAATATTTTGGCCTTAGAACTTCGGTTTGAGAAATTATTTTGCAAAAATATTTTGCAATAAATGAGTTGTTTGGTACTCCAACTGAAACCATTTTTACCTTCATCAAAAAATAAATTTTAGAAATTTCTAAAAAAAATATTGACTCGTATTTTATTATGTTGTAACTTGAATGCAATTACCATTAGGTCAGATTAAATCAAAAGAGTGTTTTTTGCACACTCATTAAGGACGAAAAAACAAAAATAAAATTAGAAAAGAAACTGTTAAATCAGAAAATCTGCAGTAGTTATAAGATTAAAGAATCTTAAATTCTTTAATACAATAATTTTCAAAAGCTTTTGATTTTGGTCTTGACGCTTAATGGTTTGGTTTTTAAAACTTTATACAACTTATGATACATACTTGCCTATCTTTTTTAACCAACGAATTAAATGATTACCTGAAACTTAGAACAGGATCACCAACTGTTGATCGTGTATTCCTCACAAGTGTTGCCACTGAAGGGGGAGGTGTAGTGATTCCCACTAAATCACTGGGCGTTTCATTGATTAATATCGAAGAAGACAGGGTTTATAAAGATCAAAAATCAACCATCATTAACAACCACGGAAACGTTGAAAAGCTAAATCCTGAAATAAAATTAAATTTATATGTGCTGATTTCAGCGAACTTTCAAAATGCCGATGTTGATGATTCAACAGATGATTATGTTGAAGGATTAAAACAACTCTCGTGGGTCATTTCATTTTTCCAGGCAAAAAATGTATTTACACAAGAGAATTCGCCAAAATTGGCAGATTTCGATCCAAATTTAACAAAACTTGTTGTTGAACTCTATTCATATTCATTTGAACAATTATACAATTTCTGGTCGGTGGTTGGTGCAAAGTACTTGCCATCGGTTTTGTACAAGATTCGAATTTTAACATTTCAGGAAAGGGAATTCTTTAATACAACTATTCCAATTGAAAAAATTGGAATTAACAGCAAAACGAAATAAACATGAATATCATTTACAAGCGGATAATGAACCTTGTTGTTGGCCACAACTATTTTAAAGACGGTCTCGACAGGTTTGTAACTTTGTATCCCACAGCCGCTACCGAATCCTTGCTTCGAAATGGTAAAATGTTATTCAAAAGACTTCCAAATGGTATTACAATTCTGTATAAAACACTTGATGATGAAACTACAGCTTTTGTAGAACTGGATAAAAACCAACGTTTTACATTTTTTGTTAAATCAGCAAACACATCCGGTTTACAACATGTGACAGATTTAGATGAATCTTCTTCGCGGCGTTTTGGATCAGGTAATATCGTTTATTTTTCAAACGATCCTGCAAATCCTTCACAAAACAGCAACAGCCCTGAAACATTGACCTATGAAATTCTGGATTCAGTAAAAGGCCCGCTTTTTACATATCAATTTAATATTAGCGGAAATCCGGCTTTGGTAAAAATGATTGTTACGAACGTTGATGGAGATCCGGTTTCTATTGGAAAAGATGGAAATGGAGTTTCTTTGCCTACAACACTTTCGTTGTCAATTAGCAGTAATAATACATTTGAAAAACAAGTTGATTTGCGCGACTATCGTCGGGGACGTTATAAAATTGAAATTAAAAATGATGCTGAAACAGATACACTTAAGTTAGAAGAAATTTACATTGATGAGCAGTTGGCAAAAGAAAATATTTTAGGAATTGTCGAAATTGTATATAATTCAGCAACAAATAATTTATATGGCGAAACTGAAGAGTACAAACTCCAGCTTAACAGTGCGGATTCGTTCTGGAAATTTTATATCGTTAACAAAAGCAAAAATGTTGACCTTTCTGCTGACTCTTTGTTCATAACCGATTCAGGTGTATTAAATGGAGTGCCATATGTAATTAACGATTTTCAAAGGTTGTACGCAAGTATTGAAATTACTGCCAAAACCCCCGGGATTGCAGGAAATTCTATTACATTGACATTTGCAGGTGGAACTTTCCCTGCAATTTCATTGTCTGGTAAAACTTTGTCGGGTGGAGGAACCGGGGTTTCGGCTAAAGGCTCAATTACTATTATTAATAACGACATTACAGTTTATTCCATAAATATTGGGGGTATAAATTTTACTGAAGGTACCGAATTTAATAAAGGGACAACTCCTGCGGATACTGCAGCTAATCTGGTTGCTGCTATAAACAGCAATGGATCGGTGGAAGTTACAGCAGCCAGCCTTGAATATGATATCCTTGTAAACGGCCTTAAAACCTTGGTTTTTGGTTCATTGCAGGAAATTCCGTTTTATGAAATTCCAAAACTTAAAATAGAGCTAAAGAAAGTATCCGACAGTCAAATCATTATGGCAAATCTTCCAAATCCCTCGCACAGTGGGATAAAGAAAGGTTTTGCTGACCGGATTGAATCGGAAGTGTATGTGTTTATTTGAAAAAAACGTTTAATCAGAATTTATTAAAAACAATTTAAAAAAAGTATTATGGCGAACTACAAAACTCCCGGTGTATATGTCGAGGAAATATCGAAGTTGCCTGCTTCAGTAGCTCCGGTTGCCACAGCAATTCCCGCATTCATCGGTTACACAGAAAAAAGGGTCATAAACGGGGTAACCCTCGCAAATGCTACCCCGGTGCGGATTACTTCTCTGCTTGATTATCAGGAAATTTTTGGCGGGGCTTTCGATGAAAATCTTATGGTAACGCTAACAGGTGCGAGTGTTGCCGAAGTTGATACTATGATTGCAATTGCTCCGGCATCAACATTATCTCCTTATACCTTATACAATAACCTTGTAATGTATTTCGGAAATGGTGGCGGTCCCTGTTATATTGTGTCGGTTGGGCTTTATGCAGCACCTCCGGTTCCTGCCGATCCTTCAACACTAATTAGCGTTACCGATTTGCAGGCCGGGTTGGTAGCAGTGGAAAAAGAAGATGAAGTTACCTTGCTTGTTGTTCCGGAAGCTATTGTATTAAGCGCTGTAAACCGCAAGACTATTAATGATGATATGCTTGTACAATGCAGCAAACTTCAGGATAGGTTTGCAATAATGGATGTATTTTACAACTCAACCGGCACCGTTGATAGCGATGGAATAAATTTCCGTGATGATGTTGGTACTGATAATTTAAAATATGGAGCGGCATATTATCCTTCACTTAAAACAACACTGGGATTGAATTTCGAAAATGCAGGTGTTGCCATTACCGATAACAGAACTGGAGGGACATTTACAGGTTCGATGACACTTGATAATGTTTTGAACGGTGTTAACAGTCCCGTTTCAGCAACGGGAACAATAACGATTGACGATTTTTCGGTTTTAGGAAGTGATACAATTACAATTAACGGCAATGTGTTTACTGAAGGCGCTGGACTCGACTGGCAAGCTGGTGGAACAAATGTGCAGGCAGCAACTTCCTTGCTTGCTGCTATAAATGCTTTTGCCGATGCAGCTTACACTGCCGCAAGAACTTCAAATGTAATTACTTTAACAGCAACGCCCGGTAGCGCCGGTAACAGTGTTGCCCTGGTTTATACCGATAGCGGAACAGGCAGCGGAATTTCACTTTCGGGTGCAACGTTAACAGGTGGAACAGACGGTAATATGGCCGATAAATCACTTTATAACAATATTATAAAAGAAATTAAAAAGCAATTTGAAACCATATTATACCCTTCGGGCGCAATGGCGGGAGTTTATGCCCGGGTTGATTTTGAACGCGGCGTTTGGAAAGCTCCGGCTAATGTAAGTTTGAGATTGGTAAAAGATCCAACTGAAATGGTAACAAATGCGCAACAGGAAAACCTGAATGTTGATGCCACCTCAGGAAAATCAATAAATGTAATCAGAAAATTTGCAGGAAAAGGCGTAATTGTTTGGGGTGCCCGCACTTTGGCCGGAAACGACAATGAATGGAGATATGTTCCGGTAAGGCGGTTATTTATTTTTATCGAAGAATCGGTTAAAAAAGCTACAGAGTTTGTTGTTTTTGAACCCAACGATGCAAATACATGGTTGCGAACTAAGGCTATGATAGAAAACTTCTTATCTGGATTGTGGCGCGACGGTGCATTGGCTGGTGCAAAACCAGAACAGGCATTTTATGTTAAAGTAGGTTTGGGCGAAACAATGACTGTCCTTGACATCCTCGAAGGGCGGATGAACATTGAAATTGGTCTGGCTGCCGTTCGTCCTGCTGAATTTATTATCCTGAAGTTCTCTCATAAATTGCAGGAATCATAGAATTATAAAATCAAAACAATTATAAAATTAAACAAATGGCAAATTACAAAACACCGGGAGTTTATATTCAGGAAATCTCGACATTGCCTGCTTCAATAGCAGGTGTTGAAACGGCCATACCCGCTTTTATTGGGTACACTCAACGCGCTACGGAAAATGGCGATGATACAAAACTGCTCTTTAAAGCCACAAGGATCGGCTCACTTTTGGAATATGAAGAAGTATTTGGCGGTCCGAACAACGAAGATATTTCAATATCTGTTTCCGATACGCTTGACTCAGGTAACGTTTTAACAGGCAGGCAGATAACAGCAACTCTTGCAACTCCTTCTGACTACAAAATGTACTACCAACTTCAAATGTTTTATAACAATGGCGGCGGTGCGTGTTACATTATGTCGGTGGGCAATTATACCGATGCGGTTGATGCTCCTGGCGATAATTCTGCCGGAATTACAAGAGGAATTCTTGATCTTGAAAAAGTAGATGAACCAACGTTGCTTGTTTTTCCCGATGCACATGCTTTGGCTGATGTTACTACCTATGGATCGGTAATTAGTGCTTCACTGGCACATTGTGCAAAATTGCAGGATCGGTTTACAATTGCTGATGTATACGGTACTGATATGACAGCTTTTCGTACAGCAATCGGTTCCGATAATATGAAATATGGGGCGGCTTATTACCCAAATCTGAATACAGTGCTTAATTTTGGATTTGATGAAGCCGTTGTAAATGTTGATACACACACCGAAAATGGTGGAGCAGCAACAGTTGATAATGTTCAGGGACAAACGTTAACCGCGCTAAGTGCAAGTCATCCAAGTTTATACCGATCGATTCTGGCAGAGATTAAAAAATTATATGTAGAACTTTCGCCTTGCGGAACTATCGCCGGGATTTATGCCCGTGTCGATCGTGAACGTGGCGTGTGGAAAGCTCCTGCCAATGTGGGGGTTCGATCAATTGTTGGTCCGGTTATTAAAATTACCCATGAGCAACAGGAATTACTGAATGTGGATGCTTCTACAGGCAAGTCAATCAACGCTTTGCGAGTATTTACAGGAAAAGGAACTTTGGTTTGGGGCGCACGCACTCTGGCCGGAAATGATAATGAATGGCGCTATGTACCTGTCCGGAGATTATATATTTATATAGAAGAATCGGTTAAAAAAGCCACCGAGTTTGTGGTTTTCGAACCCAATGATGCAAATACCTGGCTTCGTACAAAAACAATGATTGAGAATTTCCTCACAACCTTGTGGCGTGATGGAGCACTTGCCGGAGCAAAAACCGAAGACGCGTTTTTTGTAAAAGTCGGTCTGGGAGTTACAATGACAGCTTTGGATATTCTTGAAGGCAGGATGAATATCGAAATCGGACTTGCAGCGGTGCGTCCGGCAGAGTTTATTATCCTGAAATTCTCTCACAAATTACAAGAATCATAAATCAGTTTAAAAATCATTTAAATCATTAATACATAAAGTTATGGCAATAAATTATCCAGTAACAGTTTTCCATTTCCAGGTTGAATGGGGTGGAACAAGAATCGGCTTCACAGAAGTTTCGGGATTGACTGTTGAATTGCAAAATATTGATTACAGGGAAGGTATCTCTCCAGAATTTCATGTTACCAAATTTCCGGGTATGGCTCAGTACTCGAATATTACGCTTAAACGCGGGATGTTCAAAAGCGACAACGAATTTTTTCAGTGGCTGAACACAGTAAAAATGACAAGCATTGAAAGGCGCGATCTCACAATCAGTTTGCTCAATGAAGAACACGCTCCCGTGGTTTCCTGGAAGATAAAGAATGCGTATCCATGTAAAGTTGAAGGGCCATCGTTGAATTCAACTGGCAACGAGGTTGCAATTGAAAGTATTGAATTGTGCCACGAAGGATTGAATATTGAATTTTCATAATAACTGCTGAAAATAATTAACATGGCATTGTTTTATCCACCGCTCGGTTTTCATTTTTTTGTTCGGTTTGAGGGTTTGTTGCTCAAGTATCCGGGAATTCCTGATATTGGTTTTCAATCAGTTTCGGGCATAAATGCCGAAGTTGGTATTGAAGAATATCAGGAAGGAGGCGAAAACAGGTTTAAACATAAATTACCCAATCCTGTAACTTATCAAAATCTTGTACTGAAACGTGGAATGTTAATTGGCTCACAGTTAATGCAGTGGTTCAAAGATTCTACTGAAAACTATGCTTTTGAGGCTCATGACATTACGGTTATTTTACTAAACGGCGACCATATTCCAATACAAGGGTGGAACTTCATAAAAGCCTGGCCTGTAAAATGGGACATTTCGGAATTTAATGCTGAACAGGGGACAATCGTAATTGAAAGCATTGAATTTGCTTATCAATATTTCAGGCGGCTCGATGTAACCTCAATTATATTTTAAATTTTTAGATTATGATAGAAATCAGGGAGTTGGTTATAAAAGCTACGGTTGATGATTCGCAGCGCAGCAATGCACAAAATGGTGATAGAACAAACAACTCGGATCAAAATGAAAAGAAAAGTTGCTGCTCTGAAACAGTGGATATGATTTTTCAGATTATAAATGATAAAAAAGAACGCTAATGGGACTTTTGAATCTTTTTGATGGATTGGCAGAAGTGGCAAAACTTACCATCGAAGCCTATGAAGATGCAAATTTCGGCACTGCAACGGGTGATATATTTACTGCTATGTATAATCCAAATACATTCAGTCAAAATTACCGTTCGGTTTGGATTGGAGAAACACCGCAGGGTGGAACTGCTGATAATCAGTCATACCGCCGTTTACAATCCGACAGCGTTTCATTTGATTTTCTCTTCGATGGCACAGGTGTTTCCGGTGTTGGTGGTACTTCTGTTGATTTGAATCCACAAGTTGGCGAAGTTGGCTATGTTCAGGAACAAATTAATGCTTTCATGGCAATTACCCAAGGTGTAAATGGAACTACACACGAACCTAATTTTCTGCAATTAAGCTGGGGTACGTTCATTTTTAATGGCGTAATGGAAAGCGCTACAATTACGTATAAGCTTTTTCATTCTTCCGGTGCGCCACTCCGTGCAACAATTAATGCTGTATTCAAGCAATCAGTTTCGCGCACTGAACAAGCTGCACAGGCAAGATTGCAATCACCTGACCTGACACATTTCAGGATTGTAAAAGCTGGCGAAACTTTACCATTGATAGCCAATAAAATTTATGGCGATTCGAAGTATTACCTCGAAATTGCTCGGGTAAACAATATAACTAATTTCAGGAAATTAAAAGCAGGACAGCAACTTGTCCTTCCTCCAATCGAAAAATAAAAGTATGGCTGATTCATTAATAATACCAACCCAGGCCGAAACCGACCTTGCAACCTTCACCATCCTGTCGAACGGACAGGAAATTAGCGGGGAAATTGGTATTGAAAGCATTTATGTCGTCAAATCAGTAAATAGAATACCAACGGCACGTATTACAATTGTTGACGGAAGTGTGCCGCGTGAGGATTTTGAAGTGAGTTCGGGAGAATTGTTTGTCCCGGGTAACGAACTGGAAATCAAAGCGGGGTACCATTCTGAGGAAAGTACAATTTTTAAAGGGATTATTACAAAACACGCCATTCAATCAAAAAAAGACAAACCTTCTTTTTTGATAATCGATTTAAAAGATGAGGCCGTTAAACTTACCATCGGCAGGAAAAACAAATTCTTTGAAGAAGTTAAGGACAGCGAGATTATTGAAGGAATTGTTGGTGATTATGGACTTACACCCGACATAGAAGCTACCGAAGTAACCCATAAAGAAATGGTTCAGCACCATGTAACCGACTGGGATTTTCTTGTATCACGCGCTGAAGTTAACGGTAAACTTGTTTTTGTTGATGACGGTAAAATCACTGTAAAAGCGCCTGATTTATCTGTTGACCCGATTGTAAAATTGGCTTATGGTCATAATGTGTTTGATTTTGAGGCAGGAATGGATGCCCGTGATCAGTTTGTTACTGTAAAAAGCAGCTCATGGGATTTTGCCAATCAGGAAATTCTCGAAGGCGAAGCTGAAGAACCTTCGTTTAGTGAGCAGGGAAACTTTTTAAATTCGGATTTGGCAAATGTGATTGGCCTGGAAGAACTGCCTTTACAGCATACGGGCAAAATTTCGGACAGCGAGCTAAAAGCGTGGTCTGATGCAAAACTGATGCGGAGCCGTTTGGCGAAAATCAAAGGTAAAGTTAAAATTCAAGGTTTTAGCGATATTAAACCGGGTGACGTAATTGAACTTGCAGGTTTTGGAGCACGTTTCAACGGCGTTGCATTTGTATCATCAATTGCACATCGCATGTCGGGCGATACGCCGTGGTTTACAGATATCGAATTCGGCCTCGATAAGGACTGGTTTACTGACATTTACAATGACATTGTTGAAAAACCTGCTTCCGGATTGGTACCTGCAATCCATGGTTTGCAAATTGGTGTTGTTACAAACATCCACGACGACCCCGAAGGTGAAGAAAGAATACGTGTTCGCTTACCCATTCTTGATAATGAAAATGAAGGGGTTTGGGCAAGGCTAACAACAATTGACGGTGCTGATTCCCGTGGCTGGGTTTTCAGACCAGAGTTGGATGACGAAGTAATTGTAGGATTCCTGAACGGAGATCCACGCAATCCGATAATTCTTGGTTCAGTTTACAGCAGTGCAAAACCGTCACCAATTCCACCGGAGGAAGAAAACAATATTAAAGGTTATGTGAGCCGGGCCGAAATGAAATTCACTTTTGATGACGATAAAGTGATTGTAACGACTGAAACACCAAATGGCAATAAAATTATTCTAAGTGAAGATGAAGGCAGTATTCTTATTGAAGATGAAAATGGCAATAAATTAGAATTGACTTCGGATGGAATAAACATGGAAAGTCCGGGCGATATAAACATAAAAGCATCAGGCGATTTGAACATGGAAGGTGTAAACATCAATGTAAAAGCACAATCCCAATTTAAGGCAGAAGGAAGTGCCGGTGCCGAAATGTCAACAAGCGGACAGGCCGTTTTAAAAGGGTCTGTGGTAATGATAAATTAAAATAAATTTTTGTAAACGCTGACAGGTCTATGACGCTGTCAGGTTTTGGGACAACTGACTTGTCAGCGTGCGAAGCTCCTGACAACGTCAAACACAAACAACGTAAGTATTAAAACGAAAAAAGTAAACAAAATATGCCACCTGCAGCAAGAGTAACAGATACAACCACCCACGGCGGGACAATCGTGGGACCGGGCGAACCAACAGTTTTGATTGGCGGAATGCCGGCAGCGGTTTTGGGCGACAACCATATTTGCTCGTTGCCGCCAAATGTACATCAGCCAACTGTCAGCCCTTTTCCAATGGGAAGCGCAACAGTTTTAATTGGTGGTAAACCGGCAATCAGAGTGGGCGATACAGCAATATGCGGAGCTTCGGCAGCAGTGGGCGAACCAACAGTAATGATCGGATAATGGCAAAAATTAAAATAGAAGAAAATACATTTCTTGGGCGAGGCTGGTCGTTTCCACCTGTTTTTACGCGTGGCGACCACGGTGTGCAAATGGTTGATGAAGAAGAAGATATCAGGCAAAGCTTGATTATACTGCTCTCAACAATTAAAGGTGAGCGCGTAATGCAACCAGATTATGGTGCAAATATGGAAGAGTTTTTATTCGAACCATTAAATGTTTCTTTTGCCAAACGAATGAGCGACAAAATTGAACGCGCCATATTGTTTTACGAACCACGCATTGAAACCGATGACATTAGTTACAACCAGGATAACGAAAACGGACTTGTGGAGATAAGAATTGATTACACAATAATTGCCACCAACAACAGGCGCAACATTGTTTATCCGTATTATATCAACGAAGGGACCGATATATCAGAAAAATAAAGGCACATGTCGATAAATTGTAAATCAAAGAATCCGCTGCAACGCGATGGTACCAGCCAGGAACAAAGGATACTCAAAACTTTGCTTCCCGGTTATGTTGCTGTGGATGAACGAAATATTGAAGACCTTAAAAACTTTGTGGCAAAATATGCTGAAGAGATTGCCTATTTCGATTTATATAATGCACCGGATGGAAGTTGGAAAGATTTTTTCACCAAAAATTTCGATGAATACAGCCAGTATAATTCTCCCCACTTTGCACTGTTCATAGCATTTTTGAAAATTTTCAAAAATGCCCAGGACGAAATGAACAAAATAACCAAAAAGCACCTCGATTTTTATTATCGCGATGTGCTGCATTTGGTTGAAAAACCTGCTGTTCCCGACCAGGTTTACCTGATTTTTGAACTTGCAAAACATGTTTCGTCGCATTTGTTGAAAAAGGAAACCGAATTCAAGGCTGGAAAAGATGCACTGGGCAACAATGTATTTTATGAAACAAAACAGGAGACAGCACTAAACAAAGCCACAGTTGCAGAAATAAAAGCTGTATTTACAAATAAACACGATATTTTTTCGGGCAATACACCTTATCCAAAAAACGATTACCGACTGTATAATTCATTGGTTGCCAATTCAGAAGACGGAGTTGGCGGGGAGTTAACAAGCGACGAAAAAAGCTGGCGGACTTTTGGCGGTATAAAATTTCCAAATCTTAATTCAGGGACTGCCGATGCACTTGTTGCCGACCGCCCGCTTTCTGAAATTGGCCTGGCGATTGCATCCCCAAACTTATTTTTGGCAGAAGGAGAACGGATTGTTACTATTTACCTCAATCTGCCAAAAGATGCGGTTCTCGATGATATTTACGATGAGATGCTTTATGATGCGATAAGGTTAAAATTCAGTGGCGAAGAAAAATGGATAGAACCGATTTGGGAGAAAACCTTCTCCTACGGTTTTGGCGACATTGACCCGGTTATAGAAAAACGCATTCTCGACTTTATAAATGCTGCAAATACTGCTGCAGATATTGCCGGAAGTGAACCTGCCGAAGGTCCTGTTTTTGATAATCCCGAAACCGGTTTTGGCGACCAAATCAGAGATTATGACATTGGAATAACTGTAGCTGCCCGAATTATAACGGAAAGAAACAAACTTGGATCTACCGGTTTTACCAGCTTACAGCAATTGTATAACGTTAAATATGTAGGTGCTGATAAAATAAACGACCTTGTTTACAGTTTTGGCGACCCTGTTCATTTTACAAAAATAGACAAGGTAAACAGCCGTATTGTAATCAAGCGCACAATTACCCGCGATCAGGAAGCAATTGTTGCATACAATGAAGACACTCTGCTTGATCCTATAAAAACCAAATGGCCGGTTGTGAAAATATTGCTTAACCCAAAAAGCAAAAACAATCCTTTCATTTATAAATATTTAAAAGATTTAAAACTCGGGAGCGTTGACGTTGTGGTTGACGTGCGCGAAGTTAAAAACCTAATCATACAGAATGATCAATCTGTGCTTGATCCCGGAAAACCGTTTCAGCCATTTGGAAACCGACCGATTGTAACTTCAAACTTTTATGTGGGAAGTTGGGAAGTTTTCCAAAAATCGCTCAACAAACTTAATGTGAATCTGAAATGGTTTGGTTTGCCGAAGGATGCAAAAGGTTTTGAAGATTATTACGAAAATTATTTTTACCCGACGGGAACCACTGAAAGAGATAATGAATCATTTATTGCAAAAACCAGTTTGCTGGATAAAAAAAGCTGGAAATTGGTAACTCCGCAAAGTACAAGGCTTTTTGCCGATGATGATGGGGAACTTCTTGCTGATAATGTCATAACTTTTACAAACACCGATACACAAGGTGAGCCACCCGTAACTGTCCTGGGAAATATCAAACGCGACACAGAACTTGTTCAATTTGATGAATACAACCAAAAAAGTCAAAAAGGATTTCTGAAAATTTCGCTGGCAGGAACTGATTTTGGCCACAAAGATTACCAGCTTTCATATACAAAAGCTGTAATTGCGGGAATAAATGCGAGCGAAGATTACACAGGCGACTTACCTAAAGAGCCTCACACGCCCGAATTGGAAAACATTTCGCTTGATTATGTTTCAACGGTAAAAATCAATGCAATCAACGTCAATGCTGATGTTTATAAGGATCGGGTTGAGCAGCTGTTTGAAGTTCATCCAATGGGAGTTGGAGAAATCAAGACAACAAATAAAGAAAATCTGCTTATTCCAGAATATAATAACGAAGGTGAACTATACATTGGAGTAAAAGATCTTTTTCCACCGCAAAACCTGTCGGTTTTATTTCAGGTTTCTGAAGGAACTTCTGATCCCGATTTAAAACCGCCAGCAATAAAATGGAGTTATTTGGCAGATGATAAATGGCAGGATTTTTCTGACCAGAATATCTTGTCAGATTCTACCAAAGGATTGATTACTACAGGTATAATACTTTTCGATATTCCTTCCAAAGCATCAAGGAATAATAATATCCTAACAAATGGCTTGTATTGGTTGAGGGCTGCGGCAGAAAAAGATACTGGCGGAATTCCTCAGTTGATCGACATAAAATGCCAGGCCGTAAAAGTTGAGTTTAACGATAAAAACAACGACCCGGATTATCTTGCAAAACCGCTTCCTGAAAAAACCATATCAAAAATGGTGGTGGCCGATTCGGCAGTAAAGAAGATCGATCAGCCTTTCACTTCTTTTGGTGGAAGGGTGCAAGAGGAAAGCGATGAGTTTTATACCCGCGTCAGTGAGCGGTTGCGCCATAAAAACCGCGCAATTACAATTTGGGATTACGAACATATTATTTTACAGAATTTTTCTTCCGTGTATAAGGTCAAATGTCTCAACCACACACGATATGAAGGTACTGCCATAAGTATTAATGAAGCTGCCCCCGGAAATGTAAGTTTAGTTGTTGTTTCAAATATTCGAAACAAAAACGCTGTCGATCCTTTAAAACCACGCACAAGCCTTGTTACGCTCGACGATATTAAAACTTTTATCCATGTAATCCAGTCGCCCTTTATCAATTTACATGTTTATAATCCTTTGTTTGAGGAAGTTCGTGTAAAATTCAATGTAAGTTTTTATGCAGGTTTCGACAAAGGAATTTATTCAGTAAAACTAAATGAGGCACTTGTAAAATTCCTTTCGCCGTGGGCATATGCAACCGGTTCGGATATAGTTTTTGGCGGTAAAATACACAAATCCGTTATACTGAATTTTGTTGAGGAACAGGAGTATGTTGATTACATTACCTGTTTCGAAATGTTCCATATCGTTCCCGGCGATCCGGACAACGACCCCGAAAAAGACGTTGACGAAGCGCTTGCTTCAACTTCGGCTTCGGTACTTGGGTCGGCTTCAGAACACGCTATAAAGATCCTGGAAACCGAGGGAGAATGCGACTGTGAAGATAATCTTGTTGAAAATATTGTAATAGCATCGGCGGATGATTGCCAATGCAATTAAAACAAAATATTGAATGTCAGAATCAATTACCATATCGAAAAAAACACCGGAATCGAAAAGCCAGCAATACAACTTCCTTCGGGAAGAAGGGCTGAAATATATTCAGAAAGTTGCAGGAAAAATATGGACGGATTACAATATTCATGATCCTGGGGTTACAATCCTTGAGGTTTTGGCTTATGCAATTACCGAATTGGGTTACAGAGCTTCCTACAATATTGAAGACCTTTTGGAAAATGACCCCGAAAACAAGGATGCCGCCGATATACGCAACTTTTTTACTGCACGTGAAATACTTCCCAACTCTCCGGTAACAATTAATGATTATCGTAAATTGCTGATTGATGTTGATACACACATTGTTCAAAATGAAGAAATTGAGCACGTAGGTATAAAAAATGCCTGGATAGATAAATCCAAATCCAATGAAATTCCTGTTTATGTTCATAAAGATGAAAGTAAACTGAGCTATGATCCCGATCCCTTAGTCCCTGGTCAGCAACCGCTTGATATTGGTATTTTATATGATATTTTACTTGAATTTGAAAAGAGTGAAGCATATGGCGATTTAAACGAAAATTCCCTCACCCGTACTTTGGTTATCGAAGAACACACTGATGATACAAATTTGAACGGACTGACAATAAAAATCGCAATTGAATTCCCGAGGTGGGATAGTAAAGATACAGATTGGGATAAAATTACAAGCGTAAAAGCTGATATTCATAATATTACGCTACGATTTTCAAATCACCCGGGCAATTACGAATTTTCTTTTGAATTGATCAACAACGAAGTAAAACTGATTGGAAAACAAACCACTGCCTCGGATATAGTTGATGTTGCCGGAATTGATAAAATAGAAACTCAGATTAACGATTTCATTTATTATAATACTGACAGTTTACTGGCTTTTTATCTGCAAAAAATTAATTTAATAAATGAAATAATCGAAGCAGTAAAAGCACGTTTACATGCCAACCGCAATTTGTGTGAAGATTTTTACAAACTGAGTGCGCTAAAGGTTGAAAAAATTGCCGTGTGTGCTGATATTGAGCTGGAAATGGAAGCTGACGTAGAAGAAGTGCAGGCTGAAATATATCACAGAATTGCTAAATTTCTCTCGCCAACTGTTTATTTTTATACGCTCGACGAAATGCTCGACAAGTGTAAAATTCTGCATGAACTCACAATTCTTGAAACCGGCAGCACAAATAAATATTTTGTTGTCGATACAATTCTTGATGAAATCCTTTTCAAAAATGATACAGTTTCAATTATAAATTCGAGGAGTAACGATGGCGAATACACAGTAAAATCAGTTGCATTTGACAAAGACAAATCGACCACAAAAATTTATGTTGTTGAGGATATTTCTTCTGATTTGTTGACCGAAGGCGAACTTTTAACTTTCTATACAATAAATGAAGATGAGTGCCTTTCTGTGGACCAGATTTTTGAAGGGCCTGCTCTCGAACATGGTTTTATCGATGACAATGAACTTGAAAAAGCCGATCGTAAAAAATATATCCATGTTTCTGATTTGATTCAGATTATTATGGATGTTAAGGGCGTGATTTCAGTAAATACTATTCAGATTGCAAACATTCCGCAAGACAATGAAGATGGTTCTATAGTTTCGAAATCGGTAAAATGGTGTATGCGATTGGCATTTGAGCAAAATTATGTGCCGCGCTTAAGTTTGCTTAATTCAAAAATTACCTATTATAAAGATCAGTTGCCATTCAGGGCTTCGGCAACAGAAGTGGATGAGCTGATTGCACAACTAGAAGCAAAAGAACGTTCACCAAAATTGACCGATCCAGTACTTGATTTTAAAGCACCGAAAGGTACTTACCGCAATTTGGAAAGCTACGAAAGCATTCAAAATGAATTCCCTTTGACCTATGGAATAGGAGAAGAAGGTATTCCGAACATGGGGAATAACCTGGCTGTTAACAACCGCAAAATGGCAAGTGCAAAGCAATTAAAAGGTTTTTTAATGCACTTCGACCAATTGCTTGCCAATTATTTTTCGCAATTGTCACATGTCAAAGATCTTTTTTCAATGAACGCTGAAAAAGACAAGTTTGGCAATTATATTATAGGAAGGACATATTATACCCAACCTTTATTTGATATTGTTCCGAATGCTGATAAATTATACATTGATAAAAACGGTCACGCAGTTACTTTGAATACAATTGCTGAAAACGAAGAAGATTTCTTTCTGAGAAAAAATAAATTCCTTGATCACCTGATTGGCAGGTTTGCCGAGCAATTTACCGATTATGCACTCCTCACTTTTAAAATATCAGGGGAATTAACAGCACCAAAAGAACTTGTGGAAGACAAACTCGCATTTTTAAATGCTTATCCTTTAATTAGTTCGGCGAGGGGCAAAGGGTTTAACCATCAGGAACCTTGTAAACTTTGGCACCCGGATAACATTTCAGGACTGCGCAGAAGGGCTTCTTTTCTTACAGGAATAGATGCGTCAGGTGCTGAAAAACTAAATTTTTCACCGGGATTTTCAATCATCCAACTCAGTAGCGGTTATTTGATCAGGATTTCAGATTCTGCTGATTTACTGATGAAAAGCTACGAATTTTTCGAAACCGAAAACGAAGCAAAACTGGCTATCGAAAAAATTATTATTCTTGGATTGACAAAGGAAAACTATCATTTAGAAATTGAACAAAGCGGTACTAATCATTATTTTACACTGGTTTGCGGCGATGAAATATTAGCAATCAGTGAGAGGGAAAATTACCCAGACAGCGATCCCGGTGGCGAGTTGGATATTCATATCGACAGGCTTGTGAAAGTGTTTGAAAATGAATTTTACAACAATCCCGAGTCGAACAGAAATAACCTTGCTTGCCCGCTTTTAAATTATATTCAATATAGTTTTTCGGCAGATATGGCTTCAAATCCGCCGGTTGCAATTGTTAGTTACGAGCTTTTTTCAAAACCGTTCAGTACGAATGTTTCCGACAAATACATTACCGGGGAATTTATTGTTGAAGGTGATAACAAACAGGAAGTTGATATTATTTCGGTTGATACTGCTCTTAATCAAATTGTGATTGACGGAAATATTGCAGTAAAATTAGCCTCGGGAAATGTTTTGACAATTGAAAATTCGCAGGATAACGACGGGGTTTATACGGTGGTTTCTGCAACTGATGTTGGTGCAAATACAGAAATAATTCTAAATGAATCAATTCCAACCAATACAACACCTTTGGGCGAATTATTTTATAATATCGAAACTGAAGATGAATTGTTGATTAAGGCGCAGGAGAGTCTCCCTGAAATTCTTTGGCAACTGATTGACAATGCTACACAAAACGGCAAATATTATTTTACCGATGAAAGCGGATCTTACCGTTTCAGAATATTCAGTAATCAAGGTATTGATTTGGCAGAAAGTGTTGAAGCTGACTTTAATAATCCGCTGGCCGATGAAATAGGAAACAGTGTTTCAGGTGTGATTCAAATAACAGGTTCTGCTGGAAATGACGGGGAATACAATGTTACTTCGGCAACGGCAAACAAGGATGAAGTTACGGTTAATGTAACAGAAACTTTACCTTCAACAGTTGCCGACGGTTCAATCAGTTTCACCGAAGTATTTGCTTATTCTTCAAACAAGGAAGAAAATTCATTTTCAATCGGTATAGATCTTACGAATAAATTATTCAATGGCAGCAAATTCAAGGTATCAGGTTCTGATAGCGTGGATGGGGAATACACGATTTTTGCAAGTGAATTTACGGGTTCAGAAACTGTAATTGTTGTGGAAGAATCGGTTCCAGCGGACGATAACACAGGTGATTTAAGTTATTCAAAATCATTTAAAATAGAAAAAGTAACACCCAATTCTGTGACATTTAAAGGTGGTTACGATTTAAAAGCTGTTGAACTTTTTATCGAATTTATCATTTCGAAATTCTTTAGCAATGAAGGATTCCATGTGCTGGAACACGTTTTACTGCGCCCAAAAGTGAAAGGCAAAAATTTTGTTGATGCCGATACTGAAACGTTGACAGAAGGTCTTGCGAATGCAGGTTCCCTTTATTTTAATAAAACTTTACCCTTGTATTCGGCAAGTAACATTACCAATTTTTTCAGGGTTGAAGGCGATTTGTCTGCCGATCTTGATGCTTCTGAAGCTACAAATATTTCAAGTGAATTTACAATTTCTGATACTGGAGCAAATGACGCTGTTTACAAAGTAAAAAATGTGAATTACGATCCTGGAACCGATCGCACTACCATTAAACCTCTGGAAAAAATTCATTCGGAAATATCGCATTTTTCACCTTTTGGCGACATAACTTTTATGAAAGGCACGGCAATCTCAAGTCTTTCAGCAACAAACCTGAGCATAACAGTTTCTGATGCTGATACTTTAAATATTTCAGCAGGCGAAATAATTGAAATCAGGGGTTCAACGGACAAAATAAACGATGGCCGCTATCTGGTAAAAGAAGTGATTGACAATTCAGGTACACAGGATATTATTGTCAACCGGGTTGAAACCGAAGTGGAAGATAGTTTGCTGCAAATAGTTTTGGATGAAGATAAATGTGATGATTGCCAGATTTCAGATCCTTACACCTGTATTGCCAGCGTAATAATTCCACATTGGCAGGGCAGATTCGATAACATGGATTTCAGACGGTTTTTTGAAAGGCAACTTCGGCTCGAAGCTCCGGCTCATGTTTTTCTTGTAATCTGCTGGATAAGCTGTGAACAGATGACTGAATTTGAGAGAAAATACAAAACCTGGCTTGTTGAAAATGCCAAAAAACACAAAGATTTTGGCTTATTGTCGGCCCGGCTTTCTGAACTGATTGACATAAGGAACCAACTGCGAAATGTCTATCCTACCGGCACCCTTCATGATTGTGAAGAGGATGAAACGCTTGAAAATGCAATTATACTTGATAACTCGGCTTTAGGAAATGCTTAAAAACAAAATACGATGACTGATATTCTGAATACCTACCCGGTTTTTGAACGCAACCAGGTACTCACTAGTACTCAACTCAACAACATGGTTAATTATCTCGACCAACAAAATAGGTTGACACGGGCCAAATTGATTGGGATGGGCGTAGTTTGTGGTTTGGAGATTGATTACAACAAGAGTGAAAATACAATAACTATTTCAAAAGGTACGGGGATTACTTCTGAAGGGTACCTGATAAATATTGGTGATTGTATTACGGTTAAATATCGACCCTATAATTTACCGCCCGGAACCATTTACGAACCGTTTGTTGATGCAAATAACAAGCAGGATATTAAGTTGTTCGAACTGCTTACGGAAACTTCAAAAGCAGGTTCCGACGATAAATTGCTCGATGACGAAACTTTCCTTAACGACAAAATTGTATTGCTGTTTATCGAAAGTTTTGACAAAGATTTAAAATCGTGTCTCGGTAAAAGTTGCGACGAACTTGGCAAAGAACGGATCCTGACTCTCCGTAAATTATTGATCAGCAAAACAGATTTGCAAAAGGTTTTGGATAGAACGAACACAGGCAAACTTGATGCTGTTTTTCCTGAAAAATTCAATTTGCCGGTTATAAATATGCAACGCGTTCTTTTTAATCCAAACGAATCACATTCAAAAGATTACAAAGATTTCTCGCTAAACTACACAACAGCAATACTTGAAGTTTTTGATAAACTTATTGCAGCACTTGCCGAGACTTATGATATTTACCGGCCTTTACTCATTAAATCGTACCTTGAGAAAAATCCGTTTACAACAACTCCTGTACTCACAAAATTGGGGAAGTTGCAAAATTTTCTCAATGATGCGGATGCAACTCTCAATTCATTTCTTGGCGTTCAATATATTTATGATTTATTCAGGGATTTAATTTTAGCCTACAACGAATTTAAAAATACAGCTTTTGATTTAATGTCGGAATGCAGTGCCGACATGACGCGTTTCCCAAAACATTTGATGCTGGGCGAAGCAATCCCGTTGCCAACATCACTCTGCCAAAATTCGGAATACAGACATTATTTTATTCAGCCGCCCATTTATAATTTGCAAAAGCTGTTGATTCAGCGCACAATTTCCTTGCACAACCGGATGGTTTTAATGCTTGAAAGCTTTGATATACAGCGTATAAATTCAATAAAGGAAGAAGAATCCAATGTTTTCCCAATACGAATTACTCCAAGTCTTGAAAAAACGACAGCACTTAGTTTACGTTCTATTCCCTGGTATTATAATTTGAAAATGAATAGTAGTTATGCCGCACTCGGTTCAATAAAAAATTACTGGAGTTTTGATATCAGCCGCAAATGTACTGATGAAAAAGAGGGTTTGATTCTCAATTATGAAGATCAATTGGCGGATCAGTCAGTTGCTGATTACAAATTGGGTACACCGCTTTTTTATGATATTCAGGATTATTCATTTTTGAGAATTGAAGGACAAATTGGGCAGAAGGTAAATCTTGCGATTGATGAAATTACAGGTCTCAAATCTCAGTTCGATCTGGCATTCGATTTAATTTCTTTGCAACTCGATCCAAATCCTGGTTCAATAACACTTGATTATAAATGTGGTTTCGAAGACATTCAGGAAGAGTATGATGTGTTGAAACTCAATTTCTGCAGGTTTGCCAACGATATTCGTGAATTGTATAAATTCATCGAAGAAAATCAGGACACCCTTTTTGACAGTGAAAATGAAGATTCCGAAGATATAAAAATGTACCTCGGAAAATTAAAGGAGATTGTTGAATTAATTGATGCTGTTTGCCAGTCTTTTGACTCATGTATTAATAATTTCGATTTTTCCGGGTTTCAGGAACAGTACAAAACAGTACTTGTGAGAATTGTTGATTTTGTGTTACTTGATCTTGAATTGCTTCAAAAAATTAATATCGGTAAAGACGATTCCGAAAAACAGATACCGTTGATAAATGGTATAATACAGCGTCTCTCACCACTTGCCAACAAATTTATTGATCTGCTGTTTTACAACCGTTTTTTTAGGTTGTATTATTCATTTAAACGGAGGGAGTTTTATCTGAAAAAACAAATTGATACGTTTTCAACTTACATAGCCAAAAATCCCGGAATCGATCACCAGGCAGGTGTTCAGAAAGGCGGGACTTTTATTTTGGTTTATATCAACGATGAGGAAAATAACGTAATTGCCGATTTTGCTTTACCGTATTTCTGTTGCACAAAAACCACTTGCATACCTTCTTGCGATGAAGAATTTGTTTTTGAAATGAAACCATTTGCACGGCCAGATTATGCAATTACTTTGGTTGATGTTCAAGTTGATATTGACGTATTGCGCAATGATTCGCAACTGATAGGTGCAGAGCTTTCTGTTAAACCAGATGAAGTTTCGCAGTTTGGCGGTACAATCAAACAAAATTCAGAAACAGGTTTGCTTACTTACACTCCCGATAAAGGTTTTTTAGGGACTGATACTTTTACATATATTTTAGTCGATAACAAAACAGGCAACAGCGATACAGGTAAAGTTACTGTTGTTGTAAAATCAGCTGAACAGAAGAATGGTTGCTACACAATTGAAACACTTGAATGCTGGGGCGATAAATTCGTTATGGCGACACTTAATATACGGCAAATTAATGTGCCCGAAGGTGCAAATATTTTTGAATTGCTTTTGGAAAGCCTGCGAAAAACTGGTGGTTTTAGTGAAGATGAAATTTTTTCTAATGTACTTGAAGAATCCGACAGTAGACGAGCACTGTTAAATTGTTTGGGAATTGCAAACAATGAGAATACAACTAATGAAGAACTGGGACAATTGATCCTTGATTATCAAAAAAACAATTGCGGAACGGTTCAACCTGAAACTGAATGTTACTCATTGGAAATATTACAGTGCTGGGGAGATTCAAATGTTCAAAGGTCGCTTAAAATCAGGGGAATATCAGCCGAGGGTGATATTTTCGCATTGCTGCTTGAAAGCCTTCGAAGTACTAAAGGTTTTACATCGGAAGAATTAAATAGTTTAAACGAACAACGAATTAATGAATTGTTGAAGTGCATTGGAATTTCAATACCTACCGATAGAAAGCCAATTGAAGTTTTAATCGAATACCAGTCACAAAATTGTCAGGCTGCGATAAACAGGCCAACAGTTACTATCGAATCTGGATTGGTGCCAGTTGGCGAATTGGTGAGAGTGCTTGAATCAAGAGGTGTCACAATAAGCCCAAATGAATCGAGAAGCGTTGTGGAGAGCGCACTTGAGGAAAGTGATAAAGGACATGCATTAACTGAATCTGAAATGTCGCTTCTAACGAGAAATTCAATTGTAACCATTTTAGATAAAAAGAATATCACGTTTACGGCGAGTGAGGATAAAACAAAACTCATCAGAAAACTATTTTGACCTGTGTTTCTGGTATAAACTAATTGTTTGAATTGAGAATTAAAAATTACAAAATTGAATGAGCAAAAACACATCATTAATCGTCAGGTTTTGGAACTCACAATTCCGGAACGTGGCCGCGCCCAGCCCATTCAAAATAAAATTTCGGAAATAGTAAAATACAGGTTGCAGGCTGAATTGGATAATTTGTTCTCGAAACTCACCTCTGCCAATGAAATTGTTCGAATCGACAAGCTTGAAATTGATGTTGGAGTTATTTCAGAGATTGACCTTGAAAAATTTTTTGTCGAAAGAAGTTTAAGGGAAATTGGCAATGAAGTTAACCGGCTTAAAATTTCTGGTATGACAAACACAGGAAATAAATCTGTAAACGGGCATTCTATAAAAACAAATGAGGGTGCTGCAACCACTTCGAAATCTAAGGATTTATTGGAACAGTTTGTATATTTTCTTCAATACGGGCGTTTTCCGTGGTGGCACAAATCAGGTAAAAGTTCAGCTAAACCGGGTTCTTCTCAATTGGATGAAGTTTTTGCTGAAGTTCTGAAATCTGAAATACAAGTATTGCAAAATTCTGTGGTTCCCTTGTTAAATTACCCTTCAGTCAGGAAACGACTCATTTATCAATTTAATGAAACTCAACTCAAAGCACTACTAAATAGAATAAACCAAAAACATTTTGAAGTCCTTTTTTCAATGTTTCAGGTATTACGCTCGTCGTTAAAATCAACACCAAAAAGAAACAATGTAACCGAAAGCTTTTACAAAATTGCCTTGCAATATTACGGTGCCGGGAAAGAATTGAAAAATGATGATTTGAAAATTGGTTTTGTTAAGGATGTTTTAGGCATTTTTTTAAATAAATATTCATTAAAAGAAAATGAAATCATTCTCACAGAAATCCTGAAATCGATAAATACGAAACAGCGTAAAGAAAAACCTGAAAATTTAAATCACATAGTTGTTGCAGTTGTTCAGTTAGCTCTGGAATTACATTCACCAAATCACATTTTACAGAAGGTTATTCATGAAATTGAAAAAAGTAATTCAAAAGTTAAAAATATAGTTGAGCAGTACAAATTAAAAAACAGGAAATCAGTTAATACAAAAAGCACTTTAAAACATAATCCAACGGGAGAAATTAAAAACAAAAATGAAGAAAAACCATTTTCACTGTTTTCTCCAAAACCAGCTGATGATGCTGAGGGAATTGTTGTTTCAAATGCCGGACTGGTAATGATACACCCATTTTTGAAGTATTTTTTCGATGGTTTGGGATTGTTGGATAAAGAACAGCAATTTAAAAGTCAATCTGATGTTTTCAAAGCAATCCATTTGCTGCAATATATTGTTTCTGAAACTGATTCAGTGGTGGAAGTGGAGCTCCCGTTGAATAAAATTTTGTGCGGTCTTGACATTGCTGAACCAATTCCAAACAGATTTCCACTTTTGGAAGAAGAGAAAAAAGAGTGCCTAAATTTAATATCAACTGTTTTGGAAAGATGGGATGCATTGAAAACGTCAAATCCTGCGGCACTTCGGGATACCTATCTTCGGCGTGAGGGGGTTTTGAAACAATCCGGGCAGTCCTGGAGTTTAACCATAGAAAGAAACAGTTTTGATATAATGCTCGAAAAACTGCCGTGGTCAATAAATCTGATAAAATTGCCGTGGCTTTCACACATACTTTATGTAGAATGGTAGATAAAATAAAAATAGAATCAAACGCGGCTGATATTGATCGTGAAATTGCGTGGTTCAGGGAGATTCTGAAAACACGTTCCTTGCTGAATGCGAAAAAGGAGGTTAAATACAAAAGTGTTCACGACATTCCCCCGCCGCATTTAAACGGCAGCACTTCTGCTTTTGCAAAATTTATAAATAAACATGAACTCGATTTTGAAGAACGGTTTTTGCTTGCCCTGGCATTGGTGCCGCATGTTAAACCCGAATTGCTTGACATGTTTCTTGTGAAAAATGAAACAACGCAGCAAATTTATACCGAGTTTGGTGGTAAACATGGTAAAAATCACTCAGGTTTTTTACCTACCGGCGAAACGGCAATGTTTATACTTGCCGGTAACGACCTTGAAAAAAGGTTTTCGTTGCAGCGTTGTTTCGATGGTTTTCACAAATTCAGCAAGGAAAGTATCCTAAACATTGAAGAAATTGAAAAAAATGAACCCATGTTGAGTGGTGCACTGACTATTGCGCAGGAAGTGCTTGATTTGTTTACTACAGGAGAAGCCCGAAAACCCAATTTCAGCGCGGAGTTCCCGGCAAAATTACTTTCTACAAAAATGGGATGGGATGACTTGGTATTAAATCACCATGTATTGGTACAATTGAAAGAAATAGAAACATGGATAACGCATCATCACCGGTTGATGAAAGATTGGGGCATGGAAAGAATTTTAAAACCAGGTTACAAGACACTTTTCCATGGGCCGCCCGGAACAGGAAAAACAACAACTGCCGCGCTGATTGGAAAAAAAACCAACCGCGATGTTTATCGAATCGACTTGTCGCAAATGGTTTCGAAATTTATTGGCGAAACTGAAAAAAACCTGGCAAAAGTTTTTGATCGTGCAGAAAATAAAGAATGGATTTTGTTTTTTGATGAGGCCGATGCACTTTTCGGAAAACGGACAAGTACCCAGGATGCCCACGACAGATTTGCCAACCAGCAGGTTTCGTACCTGTTGCAACGCATCGAAGATTTTGATGGATTGGTAATATTGGCCACAAACCTAAAAGGAAATATTGATGAGGCTTTTATGCGCCGATTCCAGTCGATAATTCAGTTCCCGATGCCAAATGCAGATGAACGGTTTAAAATATGGAGAAACGGATTTTCAGAATCGGTGGAGTTGGACAAATTCATCGACCTGAATGAAATCGCTAAAAAATACGAAATATCGGGTGGGGCAATCACAAATATTATCCAGCATTGCTCACTCAGGGCACTTGGCCGCGACAGCAACCTCATCAATCAAAATGATATCATTGAAGGTATCAGAAGGGAATTTCATAAAAACAGAAGGACACTTTAAAAATTGCAATCATGTTCAGTTATCAGACAAAACAAAAAGCAACCCGAACAGTTATTCAACCCAAATTGAAAATTGGCCAACCGGGTGACAAATATGAACGGGAAGCAGATGCAGTTGCTGACAGAGTTATGACAATGGACAAAGGTGAAACCATGCAAATGGACAAAAAAACCGATGGAAGAGGAAGAAGTAATGCAGCCAAAATTGAGGATGCAAC
>CAWDAW010000039.1:0-33007 GCA_963800345.1 uncultured Prolixibacteraceae bacterium
TTCCCATTCAAAATAATTTTCATAAATATTTACATTCGGAGTAACGAATCAACTAATTTCAGGTATTGATTACAGTTGAACGATTAAAAAACAAACGATATTAAAATTGAATGACTGAACGGCTGAGTGATGAAATGCTGATGGAGCAACTGGTGCGTGGCGATAAACGGGCGGCCGGTGTTCTGTACGACAGGTATTACAAACAGGTTTACGGGTATTTTGTGCGCATGACAAACGACTCTGAAATCAGCCGCGATCTCACGCAAAACGTTTTTTTGAAAATACTGAAATACAGTCACAGCTGGAAAGATGACAAAGTTTTTGCCTACTGGCTTTTTCGTATCGCACGAAATATTCTGATTGATCATTACAACGAATCGCGGAAATTTTTTAGTGTGGAAGAGGAACAGGAAATAGCTGTTAAAGACCAGGCAGAATCAGTGAGAGACGCAGACATGAAAGAATCGTTCGGGTTTCTGATGGAAGCAATGTCGCAGCTGCCGCCCGAGTACCGCGAACTGATTGAGTTAAACCGATTTCAGGGATTTTCATACAGGGAGATAGCACAAACGGTTCTGTCAACAGAAAATGCAGTGAAAGTGAAAACATTCAGGGCAATACAAAAACTAAAGGAAATTTATACCAAAATAATGATTGAGTGATGAAAAAATGTGATGAAATAAGAATAGAACTTCCGGAATACATTGATGGAGTGCTTGACGAAAAAACATCGGCATGGGTGAGTGAACATCTTGAAACCTGCGATTCATGCAAAAAGCTTCACTCCGAAATGAGTTCGTTTTTAAAATTTACAGGTTCATTTCCTCCTGTTGAACCGCCGTTTGGCATGAAAGAAGAATTTATGGAATTGGCCGGACTGAATGAAAAAAATACAGCAAAAAAAGTGTGGTTTCCAGCCTGGCTAAAAATTGCAGCATCGGTTTTAATTATTGCCGGGACTTTTATAACAGGATATTTTTCAGGCTCAAAAAATAATGAAATTACAAGCTTGCAGGCTGAACTAACCACAATGAAACAGGAAGTTTTATTGGCAGGTTTAAGCGAATATTCGGGACCGCAAAAAATACAGGCGGTTTACAACATCAAATCATCGGGACAGGCAAGTGAAACTCTTGTCGATGCTTTGGTAAACACCATGAACAGCGATAAAAATGTAAATGTTCGGCTGGCTGCAATCAACGCTTTGTCGGAAATGATGGACAAAAACCAAAAAATTAAAACCGAACTCATCCATTCATTATCAGTTCAGGAAAACCCGCTTTTACAGATTTCCCTCATCCAGGTGCTTACCGAATCGGGAGTAAAAGAAGCCAGAGATGAAATTGAATCGATATCGAACAACGAAAACACAAACGAACAGGTGAAAGAATATGCAAAGAATATGGTAAAAACAATCATATAATCCGAAAGCCAGATTTAACGCCGGCTAATGAAATCTTTCGGAATAAGTTGAATAAATTAAAAACAATCTGAAACTGACTTTTGAGACAAGAAATGTAAAAACTCAGGTGTTGGTTACGAAAAAACTTTAAAAATAAAACAGATGAAAAGAGTAATATTTTTAGTAATTGTATTTATTTCCCCGCTACTGATATTCGGGCAGGGGAAAAAATTTGAGTACACCCCAAAAGTGAAAAATCAGGTTCAAATAATTAATCTTTTGGGCGAAGTTTCGGTAAAAAATGCAGGCGGAAACGCAATTGTTATTGAATCGGATTTTGATATGGAACGCCCGGAGCGCGCCGATGGACTAAAGTTGCTGGGTGGCATGGAAGACAATACCGAACTTGGAATAAATGTTTCTGAAGAAAACGGGGTTGTTACCATTTCGGGTATTACAAAACAGGTTAAGGATTTTAAATATACGATTTCGGTTCCGCAGGGAATTGCTGTCAACCTTGATTACAACAGTCCGTTTGCCAGCAACGACATTACAGTAGATTCATACAAAGGCAGTCTCGAAGTTAAAACACTGAATGCGAATGTTAGCATAACAAATTGCAGTGGCCCGTTCACAGTTAACTCAATCAGCGGAAATGTTGAGGCAGTTTTCAGCAGTGTGAGCCAGGATGAACCATCGTCACTGGCATCGGTAAGTGGTTTTATAGACCTAACCGTACCTGCCGACAGCAAGGCCACATTCGACATCAGTAACATGACAGGCAATGTTTATAACAATCTGAATCTTGTTGGCGGATCATCAGAAAAAGGTGATAAAAGAGCCGATGGTTTGGGTTCAATTAAACATGGAAACGGGAAAAACAACTACACACTAAACGGTGGAGGTTCAAAAATTCTGTTGAAATCGATTTCAGGTAATATTTACCTGCGCAAAAAATAGTGGACATGAAAAGATTACTATTAACATCAGCTATTATTTTGGGAGCTGTAACACTTGCATTTTCCCAAAAAATAATCGACAAACAAATTGAAGTTGATGGAAAGAAAACTGAAATGAAACTTAGTTTTGCCGACAATATTAAAATTGAAGTCTGGAACAACAATTACATTGGTTTTCACGCCACAGCCAATATTGATGAAAACAGGTACAACGATTTTTATAATCTGAATATCAACGAAAAATCAGGCAAAATTGAAATTGTGGAAGACGTTGATTTTGACGGAATCAAAAAGAAAACAGGAGAAAAAAACCTATGCAATTTCAATACTGAAATCAACTACACCATAAAAGTTCCGAAAAACCTGAATTTCAGTGTAAACACAATTTCAGGCGAAGTTGAACTGATTGGTTGCGAAGGCGAAATGGTTGTTAACTCGGTTAGTGGATTTATCGATTATTCGATTCCTGAAAAACTCAAAGCCAAAATCGATTTTTCAACAGTAACAGGCGATGTATATTCGAATGTTAAGTTCGACAATGCCGATTCGAAAGAAATTTCGTGGGTAGGAACCAAACGTGAACTTACACTTAACGGGGGAAACAAAGATGTGGAGTTAAAAACTGTTAGCGGCGATATTTTTCTGCGAAAATATTAGTTGGAAATCTATAAGTTCGAAAAACAAAAACCGTTGGATCATCAAATCCGATGGTTTTTTTATTTTAAAATTACAGTTTTTCCAAAGCCTCAAAAATTTCTTCATTATCAGCCCGGCCACCATGAGTTGTGCTTATTTTCGAAAACACGATTTCGCCATTTTTATTGATTACAAAAGTAGATGGGTAAGCAGTTTCTTTGGGTGTATCCCAGCGCAATCCATATTGATTTATCATCGAATAATCGGGATCGATGGTAAATATAAAGTTATCAGGGAATTTAAAATCTTCAGCAAACTCTTTTGCATGATTTTGCAAGTCATCAGAAGGTCCGGGGTAAACCATTAAAACAGTAGTTTTTAATTCTGAAAACTCATCAGCATCTGAAATCAAACCACCAACCTGTTTTGTACAAATGGGGCATTGATAACCAGGCCAGCCACGCAATACAACCAAAACAACCGGGTTATTTTTTAATAAATCACTCAACTGAATTTCACTTCCCTGAATTGTTTTCAGTTTGAAATCGGGTGCCTTTTTTCCAACAGCAATATTTTCAAAATTCTGTGCAAATGATTGTATTGAAATGAAAATCAATGTCATCAAAAATATTGTCCGTTTCATTTTTACTAATTTTTATTACAGAATATATCAACAGGATGACACGGTAAAAGTTCCGAGTTATTTGTTAATTTCGACTCAGTTCTTGAAATGAGTAAAACTATCAGCAATTTGCACAAAAAAGAAGAGCGGTCTCAAATGAAACCGCTTCCAACCAACTAAACCAATAACTAAATCTAATCCACAATAATATCATAACTATATGCATTGTTCCCGGCGCTCAATACGGCTCTGTATGATCCCCTGTTTACTTTAGAAAAATCAAGTCCATGCTGCGTTACAAAATCCGATTTTAAATCTTTCTGATACAATTGATTTCTATTTGAATCGTAAACCGTTAACAATGTGTTTTCTTCTTCAAAATTCAGAAATGACAATTTAAACTGATTGTCATCAAACATAAATACAGGTTCTACCATTTTTGTTTGTTTCAACAAAGTCATTTTACCGTTTTCCATGTTGAATTTCGTTTCCTTTGTTTCATTATCGATTTTAACTGTAAAAAAGTAAACACCATTTTCCAATTTCGAAAAATCATATTTCCGTGTGTAATTTGTAGCCGGTGATTTTGTTTCCTTGTAAAACACTAACTCACCTTTTTCATTTTTTACTTCAATTTCGAACATGCTCATTTTTGCATTCAAAATTTCAACTTCAGTTAAACTGTTGTTTAAGCCAGTAAAGTTCACCCGTAAATTTCCTGATGCCATAACTGCTCCATAAACAAAAACCGCCAGCACTAATGTGAAAATTGTTTTCATTGTTTTCATAATTTTAATTTTAATTGTTTCTAATTTCTGTTTTCTACTTGTTTTATTTTGTTTCAACATTATAAAAAATGAAAAGCTTTTTTGTTCATATTTTTTATTTTTTTATTAAACATTTTGTAACTTTTATTTTTATTTGTTTGATTTATAGGTATTTAATTTAATGTTAATAAATGTTAATTAACTTCTTATATCATAATCTACAGTACCATTAGTCAGTATATACCAATGTTCTTTTTTTTCTTAATTTAGTTCACTTAATCACAATCTAATGATATGAACAAAACAACTCTTGCTACACTTTTCACCCAATCTTTTCACAACAACTGGGATAAACTTGCATTTACTGACTATGAAGGCAAAGATTTCAAATACAGTGAAGTTGCCAAAACCATCATGTCGTTGCAGCTTTTCTACCAGATTATGGGTTTGCAAAAGGGAGATAAAGTTGCTGTATTGGGCAGAAATTCTGCAAATTGGGGAGCGACTTTTATTTCGGCTGTCTCTTCAGGTTTGGTAATTGTTCCGGTTTTACCCGATTTCAATAAAAACGATACAAACCACATCATTAACCATTCGGAAGCAAAAATTGTAGTCGGGGCAAAATCACTGCTCGACAAAATTGACATTGAGAATTTGCCTTTAACACAGGCAGTTTTAATTCTCGAAGACTTTTCATTGTTCAAAGCAAAAGATGAAAATGTACAATATAAAATTGCAGATTCATTTCAGTTTTACGAAAAGAATCAGTTAAAAAAATCAGGCTTTTCCTTTCAGGAATGGAACCCCGAAGAACCCTGTGTTATTTCTTATACTTCGGGAACTTCGGGTTTTACAAAAGGTGTTATGATACCTGAACGAAGTTTGGTATCGAACATAGTTTTTGCGCGTGAACATATGCCTTTGAAAACAGGGGATAAAATAGTTTCGTTTTTACCAATGGCTCATGTTTATGGTTTACTTTTCGAGTTTTTGTTTCCGCTGTCACTTGGCTGCCACATTACATTTTTAAACAAAATGCCTGCTCCGGCGCTGCTTACAAAAGTTTTTGGTGAAGTAAAACCTCATTTGGTGCTTTCAGTTCCGCTTATTATTGAAAAGATTTACAAGAAAAGATTGTTGCCAACGCTTGAAAAACCAGTCATAAAAATATTGTTGCACATTCCGGGAATTTCTTCAATTCTAATAAAAAAAATAAAGTCGAAATTATTTGAAACTTTTGGTGGCCGCTTTTTCGAAATTGTGATTGGTGGAGCTCCTTTAAATTCCGATGTTGAGAAGTTCTTCAAACGCATTAAATTTCCGTTTTCAATAGGTTACGGAATGACTGAATGCGGACCGCTGATTAGTTATGAAGCCTGGGATAAAACCATGCAATCATCGGCAGGTAAACTTGTTGACAGGATGGAGGTTCGAATCGATTCGGAGGATCCATATAATATTGTAGGCGAAATTCAGGTAAAAGGAGAAAATGTGATGCTTGGTTATTACAAAAACGAGGAAGCAACCAACGAATCGTTTACAGAAGATGGCTGGCTGAAAACGGGCGATTTGGGAATTATTGACAAAAACAATTTCATATACATAAAAGGCCGTTCGAAAAACATGTTGCTTGGTCCTTCGGGACAAAATATTTATCCCGAAGAAATTGAATCAAAATTAACAAACCAGCCATTTATTGCTGAATGTGTTGTCACCGAACGAAAGGGCAAATTAATTGCGCTGATTTATCCGGATTTGGAAGCATTAAAAACGGAGAACATTGAAGAACCGGCTATTCAAAAAATAATGGAAGAAAACATAAAAAAAACCAACCACGAACTGCCGAAATATGAGCAAATCAGTGGTTTTGAAATTGTAAGCGAGGAATTTGAGAAAACGCCAAAAAAGAATATCAAACGGTTTAAATATGTTTGAAACTACATCCAACAATTCAATCTAAAATGCAAAGCACAAAAATTACCGAACCAACCAGCACCCGCTTACTTTCCCTCGACTTTTTCAGGGGAATAACCATGTTTTTACTAGTTGCCGAAGGAACAGCACTTTGGAGCGTTCTTGTAAAAGAACCCATTGCCGGTACTTTTCTTGAACCGTTCTTTCAGCAATTTCATCACCACCCCTGGCATGGCCTGCGGTTTTGGGATTTGATACAACCCTTTTTCATGTTTATTGTTGGTGTTGCCATGCCGTTTTCGTATGCAAAACGCATTAAAATGGGCGAACCGAAAAAGAAAATTACATGGCACATTATTCAGCGCTGCATCATTTTACTGGCTTTTGGCGTGGGTTTGCATATTGGTTATAGTCACAAATTAGTTTGGGAATTATGGAATGTCCTCTCCCAGCTTTCCGTTACAATCATTATTGCCTACTTTTTAATGCAATACAAATGGTCGGTGCAAATTGCTGTATCATTTGGTTTATTGATTTTAACTGAAGTTGCTTACCGCACTTTTTCGCTCGAAGGTTACAACCAGCCCTTTGTGAAAGACCATAATTTTGGCAGTTGGATGGACATGATTTTGATGGGCAAAATAAACAATGGCGGAGGTTGGGTGGCTATCAATTTCATTCCTACCGCAGCACACACCATTTGGGGAGTTGTAGCCGGACAAATGTTAATGTCGGCAAAACCTGCGATGGATAAATTCAAAAAAATTGCCCTTGCCGGATTAATTTTACTCGCGATGGGTTATTTGCTCGACTGGACCTCGGTTACTCCCATTATTAAACGCATTTGCACCTCATCATTTGTACTGGCTTCCGGAGGCTGGGCATTACTTGTGCTTGCCTTCAGTTTCTGGCTCATCGATATAAAAAAAATGAACGGCTGGATTTTCCCATTCATAATTTTCGGTACAAATGCAATTTTTATTTATATGTTTTTCAACACCGTGGGAGAACAGTGGTTCAATGATTTTGTTTCCATCTTTACAGGTGGTGTTATGGGTTGGATTGGAGCATCTGCTTTTGTAACAAATCTATTTACATCACTAACCATTTTAACTTTAGAGTGGTTGCTTTGTTACTATTTGTATAAGAAAAGGATATTTTTCAGAATTTAAATCCATTCAAATTAAACTTTATAAATTATGAACACAACAAATCGCAGAAATTTCATTAAGACAACAGTTGCAGCAACTGCCGCCACAATGTTTGTTTCACCTGCACTTGCAGGAATTGCAGCAAAAGAATCACCTTTCAAAATCTCTCTCGCAGAATGGTCATTACACAAAGCTTTATTTGCAAAAGAAATGACAAATCTACAGTTTCCCGGGGTTTCACGTGAATTAGGGATTGAGGCTGTTGAATATGTAAATCAGTTTTTTAAAGACAAGGCAAAAGATGAAAAATATTTGGCTGAGTTATTAAAAATCACTAAAAACGAAGGCGTTACAAACGTCTTGATTATGTGCGACGGCGAAGGTATGGTGGGTGCACCAGAAAAATCAGAACGAATAAAAACAGTTGAAAACCATAAAAAATGGATTGATGCAGCGGCATTTCTGGGGTGCCATTCAATACGTGTGAATGCAGGTAGCCAGGGAAGTTATGAAGAACAGCAAAAACTTGCCGCCGATGGTTTACACATGTTGTGTGAATATGGCGACACAAAAAAAATTAATGTACTTGTTGAAAACCATGGAGGTCTTTCAAGTAACGGAGATTGGCTGGTGGGTGTGATGAAACTGGTTGACCATAAAAGGGTTGGCACTCTGCCCGATTTTGGTAATTTCACCATTAACCGCGAAACCGGTGAACAATATGACCGCTACAAGGGAGTTGAACAATTAATGCCTTATGCTAAAGGAGTTAGCGGAAAATCGTATGCATTTGATGACAAGGGAAATGAAACAACAATGGATTTTTACAGGTTGATGAAAATAGTAAAAGACTCAGGTTACAAAGGTTACGTTGATGTTGAATATGAAGGAAGCGAACTGTCGGAAAAAGAAGGAATTATTGCCACAAAAAAACTTCTTGAAAAAGTGTTTGCTTCACTTTAACATATTGATATCTCGTAAATATTATGCCTTAATGTCGGATTAAAAGGATTTACTATTTGTTTAGTATGTAAAAGCACAAGTTAATTCACCTGTGCTTTTATTTTTGAACATAGATTCTCTGGTTTTGGATGTTTTAATTTTTTAGGTTCAATTTGTTACTTTGGTTCGAAAAAAATGAAAATATTTAGCAACAGTTATTGGATGACCAAAACTACATCCTTGCTGTTTATCCTGTTTTTATTGTCAACTTTTCCGCTTTTGGCGCAGGAAAGTAAAAATTCATTGGAGTTGGTGAATGTTGCGCGAATATGGGATAAAGCTCCCCACAACGCTTTCACTGATTTGGTGCGGTTTAACAACCGCTTCTTTTGTGTATTTAGGGAAGGCGAAAAACATGTTTCTGCAGACGGGGCATTGCGGGTAATTACTTCAAAAGATGGTAAGAACTGGGAATCGGCAGCTTTAATTACTTCGCCCAATTCAGATTTACGCGATGCAAAAATCACTGTTACACCCGACGGGAAATTAATGTTGAGCGGAGCTGAAGCGCTTCACGACAAATCGCTTCACACGCACCAGTCGCTTGTTTGGTTTTCAGCTGACGGTTACAACTGGAGCGAAAAACAGGACAATTGGAGATCCTGATTTTTGGCTTTGGCGAACTACATGGCACAATGGAAAAGCATATAATTTTGGTTATGGCTGCCGCGAGGAAAAGTCGCTAAGATTGTATTCCGGCAACGATGGAAAAACATTTGAAACACTTGTTGAAAATCTGAATATTGAGGGTTACCCAAACGAAACTTCTGTTGTATTTAAAGGCGACACAGCGTTCTGTTTGCTTCGGAGGGACGGGGAGAAAAAATCGGGTTTGATTGGAATTTCGCTTCCACCTTACAACAATTGGAACTGGAAAGATACGGAAGTCAGAATTGGCGGGCCGCATTTGATTTTCCTACCCGATGGCAGGTTGTTGGCTGCAGTACGTTTGTATGGAAGTGATGGCTGGAGCCCCGCCCGAACTTCACTTTGCCTGCTTAATCCGGTAACCGGAAGACTTACAGAAGAGCTCCAGCTTCCTTCGGGAGGCGACACAAGTTATGCAGGACTTGCTTTATTTGATGGTTTTCTTTGGGTGAGTTATTATTCATCTCACGAAGAAAAAACGGCTATCTATCTGGCTAAAGTAAAGTTCAACAATTAAACGTTTGCAGATTTAGCAATCCGTTATAATTAATTTTTAAATAACCATTGTAACATGAATAAAACAATATTGCCAATCCTTTTCTTTTTTCTTACCATTTCCGCAGGTTTTGCGCAGAAACCCGATCCTGATTTTACCGATAAAATGGCCATTCAGGAACAGCAAAAATTTAAGTTGAAATCGGCATTTAAAGAGAGCCAAAATTATTCTGATTACGATTTGATTTATCAGCGGATGGAATGGCAGATCAATCCAAATGTAAAGTATATAAAAGGAAAGGTGATTTCGTATTTTGTAAGTCAGCTTGAAGAGTTAACCCAAATTGAGTTTGACTTGAATGATACAATGCGGGTAGATTCAGTGATTCAGAATAAGAATAAAATCATTTTTACACAAAAACAAAACAAACTTATAATTCAATTAAGTAGCTCCTTAGGTTTTATGGAGATTGATTCATTGCAGGTTTTTTACCAGGGCGAACCTGAACCTGAAATCAATGGTTTCGGTTCATTTACAAAAAGTGAACATGCCGGAGTACCAACCATTTTCACACTTTCGGAACCTTATGGTGCTATGGAATGGTGGCCATGCAAACAATCGCTGACAGACAAAATAGATTCTATCGACATAATCGTAACCTCGCCCGAAATGTTCAGAACCGCAAGTAACGGTGTGCTTGTTTCTGATAAAGTGGAAAACGGATTTCGCAAAATGCACTGGAAACACCGGCACCCGATTGCTACTTATCTTGTGGCAATTGCTGTAACAAATTATGCAGAGTACTCCGATTGGTTAGATTTGGAAGATGGCCGAAAAATAGAAATCCTAAATTATGTATATCCTGAAAATCTGGACACAGCCAAAGTCAGAACCCCTGTAACGGCTGAATTCATTAAGCTTTACAATCAAATTATAGGAGAATATCCGTTTGCAAACGAAAAATATGGCCACGCACAATTTGGCTGGGGCGGTGGAATGGAACACCAAACCATGAGTTTTATGTTCAACTTTAATTACGATTTAATTGCACATGAACTGGCCCACCAGTGGTTTGGAGATTACATTACCTGTGGTTCATGGCAGGATATCTGGCTAAACGAAGGTTTTGCGACTTACATGACAGGGCTTGTTTATGAAAACCTGCAGGACGGTTACTGGTGGACAACCTGGAAAAAAGCCAATTTAAACAAAATTGTAAATCTTCCGGATGGTTCGGTTTTCGTAAAAGACACAACAAATGTTGATGATATTTTTAGCGGACGACTTTCTTATTCGAAAGGAGCCTATTTACTGCACATGTTGCGCTGGGTTTTGGGCGATGACAATTTTTTTAAAGGGATGAAAAGCTATTTTAATGACCCCAAATTAGCCAATGGTTTTGCTGTAACAAATGATTTTATAAGGAACATGGAAATAGCAGGCGACACAGTTCTGACAGAGTTTTTCAACGACTGGTATTATGGTGAAGGATTTCCGGTTTATTCAGCAGAGTTTACTCCAGTTGATGAAGGAACCCTTAAAATTACGCTTTCACAAACTTCTTCACATCCGTCGGTAGAATTTTTTGAAATGCCAGTCCCGGTGAGGGTTTACAATTTCAATAAAACAGATTCGATGGACTTTCGGTTGGTGCAAACTGCAAACAAACAGGAATTTTTTGTTGAAGCTGATTTTAATGTTGCTGAGCTAAAAATTGACCCCGATTTATGGTTGGTTTCAAAAACTTCATCCATCGTAAGTCACAACAATGAAATCATATTGGACAAAATCGGGATTTATCCGAATCCGTTTACTGATAATTTCTACCTGTTTTTGCCATCCGGACAGAAGCTTATTTCTGTCAGATTGTACACAACGGAAGGATTGCTGATAAAAGAATCGCATGGAAACGAAAAGAATTTTTACTGGCCGGAACTGTCAAGCGGCGTTTATTTCCTTCAAATAAAAACCGATTCGGGTAATTTCGAACAAAAAATTGTAAAGCTGTAATATTTCCCAATCCTGAAATAAAATCCGAAAACTTTTACTTTACGAATTGATGATTTGACTGAAGTGCAGTCGGAATAAAACATTCATTGGATTCCGCAGTCTTCGCGTTCAACAGGGAGAAAGTGAATCCGGTAACTGATTCATTAATACCTCTGAACTCCGGACTCTGAACTCTGAACTTTAAACTCTGAACTCCAAACTCTAAACTCCAAACTCTGAACTCCAAACTCCAAACTCTGAACTCTAAACTCTGAACTCTGAACTGCCGTTTACCAGTTAAACTTAATAGTCTGCTTTAAATCGGGGTGCAAACTCAACGGCACCGGACTTATTCCTGCCACACTTTCAACAAGTTTTTTTTCTTCATCAGAATAACCCTTTTTTGGGAAAGTGAAATCGACAATAACCTCTGCAACCCGGCGTGGTTCGGAGGCCATGATTTTTGTAATTTCAATTTCGGTTCCGCGAATGTCAATACCATTATCTCGTGCTTTAATTCCCATAATGGTCATTATGCAATTCCCAAGCGCAGTTGCCAGTAAATCAGTTGGCGAAAATGCCTCACCTTTTCCCTGGTTGTCGGTGGGTGCATCGGTAATAATTTTGTTTCCCGATTGCAAATGTTCATTTTCGGTGCGTAAATCGCCCAGATAAATAGTTTTTATTGTTGCCATATTATTTATTTTTTAATTTTTATACAAACTCAAATCTAAATACAATTTGCCTAAATCTAAAGTTACTGCTACTTTTAGCATTTAAATTTTCAAAAATGAATCATCCTGATAAACGAATTGTTGATTTTATAAACGAACACCATGTTTTAACACTGGCAACCTGTACTGAAAACAATGCCTGGTGTGCGCATTGTTACTATGTGTGGCTCAAGGATGAAAATTGTTTTGTTTTTACTTCGGGTTCCGAATCAAAACATGTTAAAGATGTAAATGCAAATCCAAAAGTTGCCGGAAGTGTGGTACTTGAAACAAGCATTGTTGGAAAAGTTCAGGGGATTCAATTTCTTGGAACCATGGAAATCCCCGATAAAGAACTTGTATTAAAAGCAAAAATTGCCTATTACAAAAAATTTCCATTGGCAGTTGCAATGAACTCTACACTTTGGGTTGTTCATGTTGATTATATAAAAATGACTGACAATCGTCTGGGTTTTGGGAAAAACCTGATTTGGGAAAGCAGTGAAGTATAAAAAGTGAATTTAGAATACTGCCAGCAATAAATTTATATCCTTTGACGGAATATTAAACAAATAACCTATTTCAGGATTTGTTAAAATGCCATGGTAAATGTATACTCCTTTGCGAAAACCTTTTGATGTTTTTATGTAGTTGTTAACCCCGCCGTCGTCGCTGATTGAAAGCAAAATCGGGATTAAAATATTGCTCATTGAAATAGAAGCAGTGCGCGCTACAAGTGCTGGTGAATTTGGTACGCAATAATGCACAACGCCATGTTTCACATAAGTTGGTTTATTGAAATCGGTGCATTCCGAAGTTTCGAAGCAACCACCCTGGCTCACATTTAAATCAATTATTATAGAGCCTTCTTTCATTTGTTTCACCAGTTCTTCAGAAACTTTAAATTTTAAAGCAGTGTTAAACGACATTGCACCAATCACAACATCAGCCGAAACCAATGCCTTTTTCAAAACTTTGGGATAAAAAACCGAGGTAAAAATCCTGCGGCCAAGTTTTTCCTCTAATTTGCTCAATTCGTAAACTGAAGTATCAAAGACTTTCACAAAAATTCCCAGGGCCACAGCTGCCCGCGCAGCATATTCCGCAGCAGTGCTTGTTCCTATAATCACAAGTTCAGCAGGAGTTACGCCGGTAACTTCGCCAAAAAGAACGCCTTTCCCATTTCGCGATTTGCTTAAATATTCGCTGGCTATTGTTATTGAAGTCACCCCGGCAATCTGGCTCATTTGATGCACAAAAGGCATAAAACCTTCCTCGTTTTCAAGATATTCAAAAGCGATGGCAGTTACCTTTTTTTGCATCATTTTCTGAATAGTTTCGGTGCAATAGGCGTGTGGCTGCATGCTTGATAATACTACCTGGTTCCCGCGGAGCATGTCAATTTCTTCGCTGCTAAACGGCGAAATGCGCAAAATAATATCACATTGAAAAATTTCGGCGCTGGTTTCAACAATCACCGCGCCCATGTCGCTGTAGGCTTTGTCGGAATAGCTGGCCGATTTACCTGCATTGGTTTCGATTAAAATTTCGTGACCATAGGAAACCAGCAAATCAACTGCCTGCGGAGTAAGCGGAACACGGTATTCAACCTTTGAAAAATCAGAAGGGATGCCAATTTTGATTTTCTGCCCACGCTTTTTTATTTCCAGCATCTCCTCCTGCGGCATAAGCATGGTTTTTGAAATCAGGTGGTTTTCTTTCGATTTTTCCTTTGATGTCATAATTCGCGGATGATTTAATACTGGTTTTATTTCAATTTAAATTGTGAACAAGTTACACTCAAATGTGGAAATTTCAAAATGAAAAATTCTCCGGTATATATAAAAAATATTTAATTTAATTGAATTTAAACGGATTCGAAACGAATTCAAATATGATATGCTATTTTTAAAATTTTTCATTTAAACGCCAATGAAAGAAATGAAGTAAAATATGGTACAAGTTATAAATATTTCCGAATGGAACATAAAACGATGGCTACAGACTGGGGGTACAAGAGAAAAATGTTTTGTAGAAAATCCAAGTAATGGGAAAGAATATTTCTTTAAAGAATCTATACAAAGATATCCATCTGAATTTTGGTCAGAAATAATATCCAGTAAGGTGGGTAAATATCTTGGATTTAATTTATTAGATTACAACATTGGAATTTTACATGATACTGTTGGTTGTATTTGTGAATCCATGATCAACCAAACAACTGAAGAGCTTGATCACGGTATTAATCTTATCAAAAGTTCAATAAGAGATTTTCATGTTACTGATCGACCATTTATATTATTTTCTGACGTTGAAAAATCATTTCAGAACTATAGTGGATTTATTAATCACTTTATTAAGACTCTAGTATTTGATGCGATTATTGGGAACCAAGATCGTCATTCTGAAAATTGGGCTGTTATACGTTCTTTAGACGTAAGTAATGAAAAATACAATACGAAAAAATTAGCATTAAAACTATATGACTTGTACAAAAGAACAGGGCTTAGATTCAACAAAATACCTTTCAAAACCTTTTTTATAAAATACATGAATAAGGCAGAATTGATAAATATCGAGTTTTCTCCTATTTATGACAGTGGAAGTAGTTTAGGGAGAGAAATTATGGAGGAAAGTATTCATGAATATTTATTGAATGAAGATAAAATAATAAAGTATATACAAGGTGGCAGATCTGAGATAAAATGGCAGCCAAATAATAAAAATATTAATCATTTTGAACTTCTATTAAAAATTAAATCAAATTATCAAGAAATTATTGAAGAAGTAGTTTCTGAGGTTTTTATAAAATATAAGAAAAGTGAAATTGAAGATATTGTTAATCAAATAGACAATAACATACCTGAAAAGTATGCAGAAACTAAACTATCTTTACAGCGTAAAAAATTAATCGTTAAGTTTATCGATCAAAGAATAATAATGTTGGGAGAATTAAGAAGTTGAAAATAAAAGTAAGAGAGATATTATTAAGTTGGCGTAAAGAAAGGGGAAGTCGCAGAAAAGTTGTAGGTGTTTTAAAAAGAACAGCTACTACAGGTATTACTTTTCGCTATCTCAAAAAAGGAGCGCTTGAAGCAAAGGAAGAAGGTTTTAAAGAATACCCAGGTTTTCCTTTAGATTTTAATAAAATTTATCAAGAGAATGACCTTGATATTTTTTCATTAAGACTTATTCCTTTTGATAGAAAAGATAATTTAAAATTAATAGAATTTTGGGAAGCACAAGGTGTGACTGATAAATTCGATCTTTTAGCTCTTACACAAGGAATGCTCCCAACTGATAATTTTGAATTTCTTGGTAATTTCAACCCACAAAAAAATTTTAGATTTGTCACAGATTTAGCTGGTCTTTCTCATATCAAACTTGAAAATGGAAGTGTAAAGATTGGAGATAAATTGACTTATATATTTAAAGAAAATAGAAAATCGTTAAAAGGAAGAGCTGTAATAGTATTTAAAGGAGAGATGAAAGTTGGATTTATTAAGATAGTTCACGATAATATTTTTCTTAATTCAAAAAATAAAAGATTAAGTCTGACAGTAAAAGAAGTTGAACAAAATGGAATGATTAAAAATATTTTTGTTTTAGTCATTGGCCTTTTTTAATCTCATATTGAATTTTTCATTTAATGGCTACCGCTGAATATTCCTAACATTATCTTCCCCAACTTCAATTTTTACTTTAACTATATTTTCAGGAAGCAAAGGTTCTATCATTTCAGGCCATTCAATCAGGCAATAATTTCCGCTGAACAAATAGTCTTCATATCCCAAATCAAAAGCTTCTTCAATATCCTTAATCCTGTAAAAATCGAAATGGAAGATAGATTTTTGCTGACCGGTTTTATACTCATTAATTAATGCGAAGGTTGGGCTTGTAACATTATCAGGAGTTCCCAAAACTTTGCAAACCGACTGGATAAATGTGGTTTTGCCTGCTCCCATTTTACCATAAAATGCAAAAATCCGAAAATCAGGAAATTGATTTATTAACTTTTCGGCAACTTTATCCAGCGCTTTTAATTGATTGGCCTTTTCTGAAAACATAAGTCTTTAATTTTTGCAATAATACAAAATGGCAATCATTTTTTTTGGGGTAACTCTGATATTTAATATGAATAAATTATGAATTGGCTGATTTTTATACCTGTTTCTTTCATTAAAAAGTATTATTTTTGAACAAAACTTAAATAATTTTAGACATGAAAATACCGGCAGATTTAAAATACACAGAAGATCACGAGTGGGTTCGCGTTGATGGCGAAGTAGCTATTATTGGCGTAACTGATTTTGCACAAGGTGAATTGGGCGACGTGGTTTTTGTTGAAATTGAAACCGAAGGCGAACACCTTGGTAAAGGCGATACTTTTGGGACAGTGGAAGCAGTGAAAACAGTATCAGATTTATTCATGCCGGTTGGAGGTCAGGTTACCGAAGTTAATCCGGCTCTTGCTGATGAGCCTGAACTTGTAAACAAAGATCCGTACAACGCCGGATGGATGATAAAAGTTAAAATGGTTGAAACTTCAGAACTTGACGAACTTCTATCTGCTGATGATTATAAAAAAATGATTGACGTGTAACTGTTTCGATTTTAAAATATTATAGTAGCACCGCATTTTGTGGTGCTATTTTTTTGTAATAAAAAACCAGAACTGTTGCCGGTTCTGGTTTTTTATTTCCTTTAGCATTGAGCTATCCTGTATATGTATTTTGCAGTTGTAAACTGAATAGAGCAAACTTCCTGGCGATGAGTGCCCGTTGTTTTGCATTTAGCGCTTATTGTTTGAAGTAAACCTGACATTGTTTCAGTTGAAGTGTGCATTGTTTTAGTTGAAGGGATTATTGTTTGACATCGAGTACTTGTTGTTTGGCATTAAGGGCTTATTGTTTAGCATCGAGGGCTTATTGTTTGACATCGAGTACTTATTGTTTGGCATCGAGTACTCATTGTTTGGCATCGAGTACTCATTGTTTAATATGAAGTACCTATTGTTTAAAATTGAGCAGCTACTTCAATATACATCTACCGAACCGAAGTTGGGGTCTCTGTCGTTCTTTCTACCCTGATATTACTGAATAACCGGCAATTTCAGAATAATAAAAAATTAAACGGGAAGGGGGCTTCTTTAATTCAACCCGCTCCTCTCCAGAAGCGCATCAACCGAAGGTTCGTGGCCGCGGAAACGTTTGTATAAAATCATTGGATGTTCGCTGCCGCCTTTTTCAAGAATATTCTCACGGAAAGACTTTGCTACTTCCTTATTAAATAAACCTTTTTCTTTAAAAATGCTAAAAGCATCGGCATCCAAAACTTCTGCCCATTTGTAGCTGTAATAACCTGCCGCGTAACCACCGGCAAAAAGATGCCCAAACTGTGTACTCATGCAAACTTCAGGTATTATTGGGAAAATGCGGGTTTTTGCCCATGCATTTTCTTCAAAATCTTTTACATTTCCTTCGAAAGGTAAGTCCAAGGTGTGCCACGCCATATCGAGGTAAGCAAAACTCAACTGACGGATGGATAAATATCCGGCCAGGTAGTTTTGTGCATCGACAATTTTTTTAACAAGTTCAGCAGGAATTTTTTCACCGGTTTTGTAATGAACAGCAAAACGGTCGAGGAAATCTTTTTCAACCGCCCAGTTTTCCATAATTTGCGATGGAAGTTCAACAAAGTCGCGGTAAACGCTGGTTCCGGATAAACTTGAATAGGTTGAATTTGCCAGCATTCCGTGCAGGGCATGTCCAAACTCGTGCATCAAAGTTTCAACTTCGTCAAAAGTCAGAAGTGCAGGCAAGGTTTCAGTGGGGCGTGTAAAATTCATGACAATTGTGATGTGCGGCCGCGAATCAACACCGTCATCTTTCCACTGTCCTTTAAAATCATTCATCCATGCGCCTCCCTGTTTCCCGTCACGCGGATGGAAATCGGTGTATAAAACCGACAAAAATTTCCCGTCAGCATCATAAACTTCATATGGGATCACCTCTTCATTATAAACAGGAATAGATTTGTTTACTTTAAAAGTTATGCCGTAAAGTTCGGTAGCCAGGCCAAAAACGCCATCCACAACCTTGCTCAGTTCGAAATAGGGTTTTAGCATTTCATCGTTCAAATCGAACTTTTCAACTTTAAGTTTTTCGCTGTAATAAGTCCAGTCCCAGGGCATTATTTCGCCATCGAAACCACTTTTTTGTGCGAATGCCTGAACTTCGGCTTTCTCCTGATTTGCTTTATTGAATGATGCTTCATATAAATCATTCAGGAGTTTATATACACCTGCCTGATTCATTGCCATGCGGCGTTCCAGGGCATAATCGGCATAATTTTCATAACCCAGCAGTTGCGCCATTTCCAGACGCAAAGCCGCCAGTTTCCGCACATTTTCCTTGTTGTCGAATTCATTTCCTTTAAAAGCTTTCGAGTTGTATGCCATGTTCAATTCTTTGCGCAATTCACGGTTGTCGGCATATTTCATAAAAGGCAGATAACTTGGCATGTTCAGTGTAAAAAGCCAGCCTTCCTTATTTTTTGATTTTGCAAGACCGGCAGCAGCTTCCAACGCACTTTCGGGCAAACCTGCCAGTTTACTTTTATCGGTAATCAGCAACTCGTAACTGTTGGTTTCTTTCAGTACATTTTCATTAAAAGTCAATGAAGTTTTTGAAAGTTCGGTACTGATTTCACGAAATTTATCTTTCTGTTCATCAGTGAGGTTGGCACCCTGTCTTATAAAATTTGAATAAGAATTTTCAAGAAGGGTTTGTTGTTCAGCATTCAGGCTCAGTTTGTCTTTTTGTGCATAAACTGCTTTTATTTTTGCGAAAAGGTCAGGATTCAAAGAAATATCGTTTTGAAACTTTGTGAGCATCGGAGATACTTCCTGTGCAATTTTCTGCAATTCTTCGTTTGTTTCCGAACTCATCAGATTAAAAAATACCCCGGCAGTGCGGCTAAGCAAACGTCCTGTATTTTCGAGTGCTACTATCGTATTTTCAAAAGTTGGGGTTGCCTGGTTGGTAATAATTGCGTCAATTTCAGCCTCTCCGTGTTTTATGCTTTCCTGAAAAGCCGGGATAAAATGTTCATTTTTTATTTGACTAAAAGGTGCTGTTTCATGCGGTGTTTTAAACTCGCCCAGCAATGGATTATTTTGTGCATTTATCATTCCGAAATTCATTAATAAAATTGCTACTGTAATTAATTTGTTTTTCATTTTAAAGTGATTTAATAAAACATGATGAATGTGTAATTAAATCATAAATTTAATTACAAAAATAGTGGAGGATTGTTCCACACAATACCGGATAAATTGATTATTTCTTTTTAGTTGTTTTTTTCTTCTCGACTGACCAGCCGAATTTTCCTATTTTTTTACCCAATCCAAAATAATGCCCGTGACTATAAACCAGCGGGTTTGCTTTTGCAAAACTAAATGCCTGTTGTTCATTCAAGAATTCATCATCAACTGAAACACTTACCACTTCGGAAACAAACATGTGATGCGAGCCCAGTTCAACAATATTCTTAACCTTACATTCAATGTTTACCGGCGATTCAAGGATGATTGGAGCCTTTACAATTTTCGCTGGTGCAGGTGTAAGATTCATCATTTTCCATTTGTTATACTTTCTTCCTGAGTTACAACCACACCAATCGGTTGCCTGTGCAAGTTTTTCTGTGGTGAGGTTTATAACAAACTCTCCGGTTCGTTTAATGATTTCGTATGAATGCCGGCCGGGTCGAACTGAAATATAACACATTGGCGGATCGCTGTTTATAGTTCCTGTCCAGGCAATTGTTAAAATATTGTATTCTTCTTCGTTTTCGCCACAACTCACCATAACTGCAGGTAAGGGGTAGATAATTGTCCCGGGTTTCCAATAGGTTTTTGCCATAGGTTTTTGATTTATCAGATTATTTTTAATCAGTCAACAAACATAATCAATCCCAATGAATTTGAAAATTCATATTTTTTTGCCAACGCAACCATTTTTAGTACATTATTGTCTGGATATAAAGAGTTTCTTATGAAGCAAATATTAATAACAGTATTCACCATATTTATATTTCTGATAACAGGTTGCAAAGAAAGCGAAATTCCGGTGCAGGAAAATATTAAAATCGAATTTGGATCAGAATGTGGTTGGTGTGCAGGACAGGAGTTTATTACGGTAAGCAATTCAAAAATTGAATATACACGCATAATACCTTGTGGGGAAAGTAAAGGCATTAAGACAAAAGAGAAAAATATTAATTCCGAAGAATGGAATGAAATACTTTCATCTTATGATTTTTCGTTGTTTAAAACCCTGAATTACAATTCATGTAACGTTTGTGTTGACGGATGCGATGAAATTATTAAAATTACTGAATACGAGAGCAACCATGAAATCCGTTATTCCTTCCCCAATGAAGTAGAAGAAACCCAGGATTTACGACAAATTCTAAATAAAATTATGGAAGAGATGCGAGACTACTAATCTACAGGATCTTTCCAGTCGCCGTTTTCGCGAATTATCTGTTCAAGTTCTTCAACTGCATCTTCGTATGAAATGTGGCGTTTAACTGGTTGAAGCCCTTTGTAAAGATTGACTTTATTAACAGCTGTACCCACAAAACCATAATCCGCATCGCCCATTTCGCCGGGACCATTGACAACGCAACCCATCACAGCAATTTTGAGGTGATCGAGATGCTTGAAGTGCTTTTTGATTTTCTGAGTTGTTTCCTGCAAGTCAAACAAAGTACGTCCACACCCCGGGCACGACACAAATTCGGTTTTTGAAACCCTCATCCGGCTGGCCTGTAAAATGCCAAAACTAAGATCTTTAAGTTCAGTAAAAGTGATGTTTTCACTGTCATTTGAAATACAAATCCCGTCTCCATATCCGTCAAGAAATAATCCACCTAAATCAGCAGAAGCTTTAATTTGTAAATTTTCAATTTCAGTTTCGTTATAACTGCGATAAAGTATAACGGGAACTTTCCAGATATGAGTTTCAAGCGACATAAAAAATGCCCTAAGTTCGGCAAAAGGATTTTTATTAAAGCTTTCAAGAATAAGCACCGTCTTGCGGGTTTGTTTCAATTTGGTAATAATTTCAGGATGTTTCTCCATAAAACGGTCGAACTCCATTTTATCTGTACGTATAAATTTCATCCTTCCCCATCGTGTACTTTCGAACAAATATTCCTCCAACGAAATAATTGGATACTCCTCGCCTTTAATGTCTAATATTTTATTTCCAGACATAAAATAATCGGGGATTAATTTTCCCCTGATTGGAATCATTTCGCTTAAACTGCGGTCGCCCAAATCGGCAATTACAACAGGCAACTGTTTGTCGCCCATATTTAAAACCGGTCGGGTTGAACGGCGTTCATATTCAAATGGATTGGCCTGTGCGATCATTGGGGCCGTAATTGTTTGGTGGTTTTCGTAGCTTTTGAAATGGTTTACAAGTTTTAGTGCAACCGGTATTTCTTTAATCGGGTCTTCTGTCAATGAAACCCTTACCGTATCTCCAATTCCATCAGCAAGCAAAGCGCCGATACCAACTGCCGATTTTATTCTTCCGTCTTCACCTTCACCAGCTTCTGTAACTCCCAGGTGGAAAGGGTATTTCATTCCTTCGAGCCTCATTTTGAAATTCAAAAGCCTGGCAGTATAAACCATTACACGGGTGTTGCTTGATTTTATTGAAACCACAACATTGTTGAAATCAACCTTTTTACAAATTCTCAGGAACTCAAGCACCGATTCGGCAATTCCGGTAGGCGTATCCCCGTAACGACTCATAACCCTGTCGGAAAGTGAACCATGATTGGCGCCAATACGCAAGGCTGTATTTGTTTCTTTGAGTACTTTCAGAAACGGAATAAACTGCTCTTCAATTTTAACTAGTTCTTGTTTGTACTCGTCATCAGAATATACTTTACTTTTAAACTGGGCACGTTTATCATAAAAATTTCCGGGATTGATGCGCACTTTTGAAATAGTTTGAGCCGCAATTTCAGCAAGTCTGGGGTTAAAATGTATATCGCCAATCAAAGGTGTATTATAGCCACGTGCCACCAAATCACGTTTTATGTTTTTAAGGTTATCGGCTTCAGGTGTTCCTTTAACTGTAACCCTTACATAATCAGCTCCTGCTTTAATAGCCCTGATAATTTGTTCTACAGTTGCTTCTGTATCTAAAGAATCAGTATCGGTCATGGTTTGAATCCTAACTGGATTATCGCCGCCCACCGGCACGGTTCCTATTTTTACCTCCCATGTTTTTTGACGTTCGTAACGGGTTAAATCTTCTATATAATTAAAATGACGATCTTTCATCTTTGTCAAATTTCAAAATTGTTTAATTCTGCAGCTATTTATTACTTCTGGTTATTAGATACTTTAACAGTAATCTATTGATTTTGTTAAAGGTTTTTACCAAAAAGTGCAAATTTAGTCTAATGCTTTCAAAATAAAAAGAAAGGACTATTTTTGTTTTTGAATACAAATGTATGAGCGTAGAAACGAGACAGATAACAAAATTATTTGGAAGGCAAAAGGCCTTAAAGGAGGTCAGTTTTTCGATAAAAAGAGGTGAATTGGTTGGTTTTTTGGGACCAAACGGCGCAGGCAAGTCAACAATGATGAAAATTATTACCGGATTTTTGCCACCCGACTCCGGGGAAGTGTTTGTAAACGATCAAAAAATTGTATCGAAAAACCTCGAAATCAGAAAAGATATTGGCTATCTGCCGGAACACAATCCACTTTACACTGATTTATATGTAAAAGAGTTTTTGGAGATTACTGCAGGTTTTTACAAACTTGGAAATTCAAAACAGCGTGTTGCCGAAATGGTTGATTTAACCGGGCTGGGAGATGAACAGCACAAAAAAATAAGGTCACTATCGAAAGGTTATCGACAAAGGGTCGGATTGGCACAGGCGCTCATACATGATCCTTCAGTATTAATTTTGGATGAACCTACAACCGGTCTCGATCCCAACCAACTGGAAGAAATCAGGCAATTGATTCGCGAAATCAGCCGTGAAAAAACTGTGATGCTTTCATCGCACATTATGCAGGAGGTTGAGGCTGTTTGCAACCGGGTAATCATTATCAATAAAGGCCAAATTGTTGCTGATGGTGGGATAAGTGAAATAAAAAGCGGAAAAATAGATAGCAGGCAAATCGTTATTGTAGAATTTTCGAAACCTGTACTTCCTGAAAAATTATTGGAAATTGATGGAGTAAAAAATGCAAGGTCAAAAGGGATAACTTTGGAGATTGAAGCAAGCGGTGAAAAAGATATCCGTCCCGGTATTTTTGATTTTGCAGTTAAAAATCAGCTGGTTCTTTTGACATTGAAAGAAAAACAACAAAACCTGGAGAACATATTTCACCAGTTAACCCAATAAATTTTTTGATACAACAGAACCTGAGCCTCAATTTATTACAAAAACAAGAAAATAGCATCACGCAACATTTGAAGCCAAAAAGAGGCTGCCTTGTAAGACAGCCTCTGTTTTGAAAATATTAATAGCCAATTAAGCTGGCATATCAGGCAATTTCCATGGAGCGCGATATGTGTGCTTAATTAATTCAGCAGCAAATTCTTTAGCAGGAACAGGGTCAGTCCAGGTTTTATCAAATGTTGGGTGACCATCGTGAATTTCAAAACCGTCTTTAATAACTATTTTGATTTTTTCGTCATCCGTTAGATTGGTAAACTTCATATTTGGTCCATCCCAATCCAGCACTTTGTTTAGCGACTGTAAACGAACTCCCAAAACTCCCATAACAACCATTTCGTTGAACGGACCAGCTTCGCTAAAATCAGAAGCTGATTTCACCCGGTTTTCAGGACTTTCCTTACATGCACGTACCCAATCCATTTCGTGGCTGGCTTCAACCCTGCGGCGGAATTTTGGTGCATCTGGCACACGACCTGAAAGTAACCATGGATTTACACCATAACATCCACAAACCAATGTATCTTTAGTTCCATGGAATAAAACACCACCACCACTGTCATTTGGATTTTTACCATCTGGCCAAGCATCTGGAAGCATTGGTTTAATACCACCATCATACCAAAAAACATCAACTTCTTTTAAAGGAGTATTTTTCTTCATTCCTTTCCAAGGATGTTTTGGCATACGTTCAGGGAATGTAAGTTTAACTGTTTGAGAAACCGGTGCGCATTCTTGTAACAATAATGTTGAATTTCCCTGGGCATGAATTGGATAACCTAACTCAAGACCAATAAATACAGGGTGCAGTATATGGCAAGCCATATCACCTAAGGCACCTGTTCCATAATCCCACCAGCCACGCCAGTTCCAGGGGTGATAAATATGATTGAAGGGTCGCATTTCTGCCGGACCGGTAAATAAGTCCCAATCCAAAGTTTCCGGTACCCAATCTCCTCTTTCAGGCGTATTCAAACCTTGGGGCCAGATTGGACGGTCGGTAAAAGCTTCCACCTTAGTTACTTCACCAATTTCACCATTCGCCAACCATTCGCAAGTAAGGTTCACACCTTCACCCGATGATCCCTGGTTACCCATTTGTGTAGCAATATTGTGCTTCTCTGCAAGTTTTGTAAGCAAGCGCGATTCGTAAACCGAATGAGTCAAAGGTTTTTGTACATAAACATGTTTTCCCATTGTCATTGCTGTTGCAGCAATTATGGCATGCGTATGATCCGCTGTTGCAACAAGAACGGCATCAAAATCCTTACCCATTTCATCGTACATTTTACGCCAGTCTTTGTATTTTTTGGCACCTGGGTATGTTTCAAAAACCTTTTTGCTGTAATCCCAATCAACATCGCAAAGTGCGACAATATTTTGAGAAGCAAGGTTTCTAAGGTTAGAATTCCCCATGCCGCCAATACCAACCGCCGCAATGTTAAGTTTGTCACTTGGAGCCACATGCCCCAATCCTGCTACCGCATGGCTCGGAATTATTGTAATCCCGGCAGCAGCAACGGCTGTTGTCCCCAGAAATGCCCTTCTGGAAACCGAAATCTTTTTTGAATTTTGTTCCATAATAATGAATTGTTTTAATTGGATAGGTATCTATCATTTGTATTATTAATCAAAAAAACAGCTAAATATAGTTATATTAAAAGAACAGGCAAACAATGAAAGTCTGTTTAATCTGTCTTCTTATTTCAATTTTAGTCTCAGTAATTTGTAATAAAATCAATTTTCAACTAAATAGAGCTCAATTTCAGGCGATTACTGTTCTTGAAATAGCTTTTGTCTAATTGTGTTAAAAAAAATCAATTTGATTGACAGTTCATCGGTATATATATTTGTAACCGAATTTTAATTCAGACTAAAAAGATATTAATCAATAAAATTAGAAATTATGTTAACAGTTGGCAAAAAATTCCCTGAATTCAAAAAGAAAGCAGTTGTATCGCTCGAACCAGGAAAAGAATTTGATACAATTACTTTAAAAAATGTTGTTAATGGTAAGTGGAGTGTATTTTTTTGGTGGCCATTGGATTTTACTTTCGTGTGCCCCACAGAAATAACTTCATTCAACAACCATTTTGAAGAATTTGAAAAACGAGATACAAATTTATTTGGCGCCTCAATCGACTCTGAATTTGTGCATTTGGCCTGGAGGAATTCAGACCCTAACCTCAAAAAGCTTAAATTCCCGATGATAGCCGATACATCAAAATCGCTTTCAAAAAAGTTGGGTATTCTGGAAAAAGAAAATAAAATTGCATACCGTGCAACTTATATTATCGACCCGGAAGGAATTATTCAACACATTTCGGTTAATGGTTTGAATGTTGGAAGAAACGTTGCTGAAACATTGCGCTTACTTGATGCGTTTCAGAACGGAGGACTTGTCCCGTGTGACTGGGTGCCGGGTGAAGCAACTATTCGGGTAAACTAAAAAATAATAATTATGACAGTAAGAAAAGTAAAATCGGTTTGGAACGGAACCCTGAAAGAGGGAAAAGGCAATATGAGTTTTACCGGCTACAGCGGCCCGTTTACATTTGCATCCCGTTTTGAAAATGCACCGGGAACAAATCCTGAAGAATTGGTGGGAGCTGCACAATCAGGTTGTTATTCAATGTTTTTATCGGCGCTGATTAGCGGAGAAGGGTTAAACCCTGAAAGTATTGAAACAGAAGCTACAGTAACATTAGGTGACCTTGATGGAGGTCCTGCAATTACCAACATTAAACTGGCAACAGTTGTAAAATGCGCTGGTCTTTCGCAGGAGAAATTTAAGGAACTGGCAGAAGCAGCAAAAGTAAAATGCCCGATTTCGAGGCTTTATGCAGGTGGAACTGCAAACATTGAACTGGATGCAAAATTGGTTTAATACTGAAAAAAATAAGATAATGGAAAAGGAGCTGCGAGGCTCCTTTTTTGTTGCTAACAATATTTTTTGACACACAAATTACTCTAACACAAATTTAATTCTGAAACACACCGTTTCGCCTTCCAATTCAGGAATTTTCAAAGGAGAAAGCTGTTCGATTACTCTTTTTGATTCTTTTACCAGCAAAGCCAGATCATTGCTTTTTTCTGAAGTCACAGTTTTTTCACTTTTCAGAGCAGTAACCACAACTTCATCGATATTGATAAATTTTCCGTCAGGTCTTTTGTCGGTTATCCGGCTAATTGTTCCGTCTTTTGCAATAAAAGCCCAGATTTCAACAACTCCCTGCTGGTTGTTTTCTTGTGCAACAACGGGGTATTTTATTGATTGGGCTATTTTTTTCCTTAATTCCAAGATAGCTTGTTTGTCTAATTTAATTTCTGGTTCAGAATTATATTTTGTCTTTGTATTTATCAGAATCACACCGTCTTTTGCTTTTTCACCATAAATTTTGGTAGATGCAGTTTCATTTTTTAATACCGACATGCTAGCGATTTCATCTGGTTGAACATTGGCATCTTCCACAGAATCATATTCTTGTCCGTCAACAATTACAAGTGGATTTCCCTTTATTTTTTTATCTTTTGTTGTAATCAAAATTACACCATTTTTTCCTTTATCTCCATAAATTGTAGTTGCCGACTTGTCCTTCAATACATCTATTCTTTCAATATTTTCTGGCAGAATCTGGTCAATATTTTTGGTTACAACACCATCAACAACATAAAGAGGTTGCCCAGTTTGGTCGCCGATGGCTTTGATGGTCAACCCGTTTTGTGATGAAGGAGTAATTGTAACATTTTCACTGCCTTTTTGTATTGTTCCATTCATGCCACCTGAAATAGTATAACCTACGTTTTGCGATTGTATATTTTGGGTTTTTCCGTAATCAACTATTTTGATTGTATCTGATTTAAGACTGCCTTGGATTTGTGAATTTATTCCTGATACTGGATCATCTTTTTCATTTTTGTTATTTACCTGAAGCTCATAGTTTCCGTTAGGCTCAGTAATTGTGCCTGTTGTTGTTCCTTTTACGATAACAGAGGCACCGGAGATCGGTTCTCCTTCATTGTCAGTGACTTTTCCTTTAATGATTTTTTCAAAACCTGAAATCTCAGTTTGATTATCCTGAATAACTTCAGTTTTCACCTCTTTGTTCGACAAACCCATGACCAAAACGGCCAGCAGCGGCAGAACTACCAATTGTTTTACAATTGCATACTTGTTTTCTGTTTTCTTTTTCATCATGACTATACGGTTTTTAAGTTGACTTCCGTTTAAAGCGGTTAAAAATGGCGCAATTCCCTGTTTGTCGGCCAGCGTAACCATGGCCAGTTGATAGGTTTGCGGGTTGTAATGTTTGGCAATTTCGTGGTCGGTAAGGTATTCGAGGTTGTTTTTCACGGCGTCTTTCAGCAGCCAGGCAAACGGGTTAAACCACTGAAACAGAAACATGATTTCGGCAAAAAGAATGTCGAGCGTGTGTTTTTCGCGAACATGAATGTTTTCATGGCTGACAATCATTTCCAAATCGGGGTGCGAAAGTGTTTTTTCGGAAACCACAATTTTGCTGAAAAACGAAAACGGGTGCACATCTTTTTGGGTAATATTCACCAGGTTGTTAAAAATTTTCTGAATACGGCTTTTTTGTATGATTTTGATGGCTTTGAGGTGGCCCAGCAAAAGATGAAACAGGAATCCGACAGTTCCCAGCAGGTACAATCCAAACAAATAATGGTACCACTCAATAACAAATGCCGGTTGTACAATTTCTCCGGAAGCAGGCGCCAGATATGCAAAACTGTTTGCATCGAAATTTACAGGTTCGATATATTTTACAGTGGTAAAAGTAATAAGCGGAATTACAAAACTCAGCGCCAGCGAAACCGGCAAATAAATGCGGTTAAATGTAAAATGTTTCTGGTTTTGAAAAAGCAGCAGAAACGCGATGTAAAAAGCGCCGGCAGCAATCGCAGACTTCCCAATATAAATGATGTAAGTTTCCATTATTCCTGTTCTTTAATCAGTTTTATCAGCTCTTCCAACTCGGTGGGCGACAATCCTTTTTCCTTTACAAAAAAGGCCACAGCGCTTTTGTAGGAATTGTCGAAATAATCGCTAACCACCTGTTTCATAAAGGTGCCGCGGTACTCTTCCTTTGTCATGAGCGGAAAATATTCATAGGTATTTCCGTACTGTGTATATCCGATAATTCCTTTGTCCTGCAGCAAGCGCACCAGCGACGAAACCGTGTTGTAATGCGGTTTTGGGTCTTCGTATTCTTCAACAATATCTTTTACAAAAGCTTTTTCGAGCTTCCAGAGGATTTTCATTACCTCTTCTTCTTTTCGCGTTAGTTTTTTCATTTTAAGTAGTATCAAGATTTAAAGAATCAAGTATCAAGACTAAAAATTTCCCTGACAACAAACATACAACTGATTTTTCAGTTTTGCAACTGTTTTATCAGTTTGTTAACTGATTTTTCAGTTAATAAATCTGAAAACAAAAAAATGCCACCCAAAAGAGCAGCATTTAAATTGTTTTCATGGCGTATTATTTTCTTTACATTTCTCCTCCCATATCCTGATTAACCCCACCACCAGAATCACCATTTCCTCTCTCATCTGATTTAAAATTGTTGATTTTGTAACTCAGGGTAAGCATAACAACACGCGGCTCACGTTTCCATTGAAACCAGTTTTTAAATTCATTAGTAACCGATTCGCGCTCAAATTTGGCAGTTCCAAACGGATCCTGCACGGTGAGCGTCGCGGTCAGTTTTTTCTTTAGTAAATCCTGTTTTAATGCCATAGTTGTAAAAAATGCAGCTTTTGAATCTCCTTGTGCCGAAACTGACGGACCACGATAAAATCCCTGAATCTGCATTCTCGAATTTTCAGAGAATTTAATAGTTGTGTTCATTCTTCCGCTCCAGTTAGTACTTTCCCTGTCGTATGATTCTCCGTCAACTTCGCCCTTAATTCTGTAATTAAATCCGGAAATACTGGCATTTACGGTAAGCCATTTTGCAAATTCTACATTTCCCATCAATTCCAAACCAGTTGAATAGTCTTTCCCTAAGTTTTCCGATTTTAAGTACAAAATTCCATCGTCGCCCAATGATTCAATGCGTTCAATTTTATTTTTTGTAATCCGGCTGAAAGCTTCGAGTGATAAATAGGAGCGACCGAATTTCAACATATACCCCAAATCGTAAGAATCAGTGTATTCGGGTTCAAGACCAGGATTTCCATCACGAATTGTATAACGATTGAAATATGTAGGTACTGGATTGAGATCCCAACCTCCCGGACGATTAATCCGCCGGCTGTAACTTGTCATAATCTGATTTTTATCGCCTATATCATACGATAAATGCAGAGTTGGAAAAAGGTCGTAGAGTTTTAACGAAGCTACAGAATCGTTTGCCGATGATTTAATTTGGCGGTCTGTTAGTTCCCCGCGAAGTCCGCCCATAAACTCCAAACCCCCCAGCTTATTTGAATAAGTTGCATAAACAGCATGAATATCATTTTTAAAATCGATTGCACTTGAAAAATAATCGCTGGTTATCCAGGTTCCGCTTTCCGGATCGAATTCTTCAAACGATGTACTTTCCTTTTCTCTTTCTACTCTGCTTTGAAAACCTGCTTCCAGTTTACTTACATCGCTGAATGGAAGAGTGTAATCGACCTTCATTCTGAGGTCTTTTTCATTTTCTTCCTCAGAAGTTTTAACCTGGGCCAGATATGTTCCCAAGGAGTTGTAGTTTTCATCGGTTAACATTTCATTTTCCTCATCTCCATCGATCCCTGTTTCACCTGAATAAAAAATATTCGCATCAATTTTATGCCCCTCTTCTTTAAATTTATGTTGAAAGTTTAAGGTTCCGCTGTAAAAATCGTTTTCCCTGAAAGAAATTTCATCATTAACAGAATAAACATCAGTAGCTTGCGGAATTGTATATTCATGAATCAACTCTTTACCCGAGCGGTTGTTTTTTGATTTTCCCAATTCTCCCGAAAGTGTAAAAGTTGTTTTGTCAGACAGATAGTAATCGAACCCACCTTTAAAATTTTGACCACCACGAATAAAATTCCGGTCACCATCAATTTTTAGAAATTTGGTTGTATCGCCCAAAAAAGTTTCGCGGGACGAATTCATACTTCCGTAGTTTGTTTCATCGCGCCAGTCGGCTCCAATAAAATAGTTAAACTTTTCGGTGCGGTAGTTCAGTAGAAAATCTCCGCGGTATTTATCACCGGTTCCTATGGTTCCGTTTATTATTCCACTAAGCCCGTTCATTGAATTCTTTTTCGTAATGAGGTTAATAATTCCGGCGCTTCCATCGGGTTCGTATTTGGCCGATGGATTTGTGATAATTTCAATGTTTTCAAGGGCCGAAGCCGGAATCTGACGAAGGGCATCACTCCCGGTAAGCACACTTGGCCGACCATCTATTAAAACAGTAAAACTACCTGAACCGCGTAAAGTTACATTTCCTTCAATGTCAACCTGAACCGATGGTGTGTTTTCCAGAACATTGGCTGCTGAACCTCCGGCAGCGCTGTAAACCTGGCTTACATTTACCACTTTTTTATCCAGTTTATACTCAACTGCCGCTTTGTCTGCCACCACATTCACACTCTCTAACGCAACAGCAGAGGGGCTTAGTTTTATTTTACCGGAATCAAAAGTTGGGTTTTCCTTGTCAAGAATAATATCCTCAACTTTCGATTTTTCAAAACCAATAAACTGTGCTTCGAGGTAATACTCACCCATTTGCATACCTTTTATTTCGAACTCTCCTTTTTCATTTGTAATTCCACCTGTTACAAGTGATGAATCCAATACATTATAAATAGCAACATTGGCATATTCCATTGCATGACCTGTTGATTCCTCTATGATTTCTCCTTTGATTGTGCCGGGTTTATCGTCTTCAGAAAAAGTATCGTTTTTTGTTAAACTCCCAAACGTTTCTAGATTAAGCAATATCAATAATGATAATAGTAAATTCCGCATTTCTGTATTTCTTTAGTGTTTCTTATTAACTGTTTTCATATATTAAGACTTTTATATCCTCTGTTGGTTTAATTTAAAAATGTTAATAAGGTGTTAAGGGCTTACACATAAATGCGTATATTGCTTTATTCTAAATTCAGACAAAATTGTCAATAAAAAAATGCCATCTAAAAAGATGGCACTTATCTTTAACTATAAACGTATGGAAAAAAAGCTCTCTTTTTTACCATGTATCATTGACTTGTAATTTTCGAAATGGTTTAAATTCCAAATAAAAATCATTTTTATTTTTACCAATCAATCCTAACTATTTCAATTGTGAAAATCATCTGTTAAATTTGTTCAAAATCGGAAAAACAAATTAATCTTACAATTATGAACGTACAACAACTCCAACATCCACAAACGCCTCCACCCAATTATTTGGTTTTTGCAATACTTACTACTATTTTTTGCTGTCAGATTCTGGGAATTGTTTCCATAGTTTTTGCCGCACAGGTTAATTCAAGGTGGAATTCAGGCGATATACCAGGCGCACTCGACGCAAGTAAAAATGCAAAACTTTGGGCGTGGATTGCTTTTGGCAGTGGAATAATAATCGTTGTTATTACTACTATTTTAGGTATGCTTGGGGTGCTTGCAGGAATTTTGGGTGGTATTGATTTCTAACGAATGAAGAAAATTTTAAACATTGGGCTGCTAATCGTTTTCATAGGATTGGCTGTCCTTTTTTTTGTTTTGGACCCTGCCAAACACAAAATTTTTCCCCATTGCCTGTTTAATTCCATTACCGGATATTATTGCCCGGGATGTGGATCACAACGTGCAATTCACAGTTTGTTACATTTTGATTTTACAGGAGCTGTGAGTTATAATTTTCTTTTTCTTCCGACATTTTTATTGATTATTTACCACTATTTGCATCCAGTTTTAAACGGATACTTTAGATGGAAACTTCCAAATATTATCTACTTTAAAAGTACACCGTGGATTATTTTAGGAATTGTGATTGCTTTTTGGGTCTTGCGAAACCTACAATATTATCCATTTTCGGGTTTGGCTCCTGGTTAGTTCAAATTTAATTTAACGTACAACATACTTTCCTTAGCTAATTCATCATTGTATTTTGAATAACTGATTGTATTTTTTATTTTTGCAGACCTTAAAAGGGAAAATGGTCTCATAGTTCAACGGATAGAATAGCAGTTTCCTAAACTGTAGATTTGGGTTCGATTCC
>CAWDAW010000040.1:0-9574 GCA_963800345.1 uncultured Prolixibacteraceae bacterium
TAAAAATGTGTTTAATTTTATCTGACTTTTTAATCTTCTGTTTTCACTAATAAGTATTTTTTTAAACATTGTTTTCATTTTATCAGTTCCTTTGCACGAAATTCACCATTAAGCTTTCGCCAAAATATGGAAGTTTCAGTTTCAGTTATTAATCTCTTTTTTGGATTTACACTTTTAGGAATTCTTGGGTTGTTTTTTTTGCCGGTTAAAACCAAGCCCTTTTGGGCTGCAGCAACGGTAATTCTAAACTCAGTTGTGTCAACCATTCCATCTATTGCAGCTTTGGGAGGCGAACCTTTCCTGTTAGTGCTGAACGGAAGCAGTTACTGGGGCAATATATTACTTCAGATTGATCCACTGTCTGCATGGTTTATTCTTATTATTAATTTCACCTCAATCACGGGTGCGATTTATGGTATTGGTTATTTAAAAAAATACGACAATACGCCACAAAAACTAACACTTCACTGGATATTATTTATCATCTTCCATCTTTCGATGGTTTGGGTTTGTATGCTGCAACACAGTCTTGTATTTCTTGTTGCGTGGGAAGTAATGTCGTTATCATCTATGTTGCTTGTGATTTTCGACCATCAAAAACCCAAAACACTAAAAGCGGGTATTAATTATCTTGTGCAGATGCACATTAGCGTAACGCTTTTAACCATCGGGTTTATTTGGGTTTATGCGCAAACCGGTACTTTTAGTTTCAGTGCTTTCGAAACCTTTTTTAGCGCTAACAGCAATATTTGGTTATTCATTATATTCTTCGTGGGATTTGGTATAAAAGCCGGATTTGTCCCGCTCCACACGTGGTTACCACACGCGCATCCGGCAGCTCCATCGCATATTTCGGGCGTTATGTCGGGTGTAATTGTGAAACTGGGTATTTACGGAATTTTCAGGGTTATTTCTTTTTTGAGGGCTGATTTTCTGCTTTTGGGTGAAATTGTGCTGACAATTTCTTTGGTGACGGGTTTTTATGGAATTCTGAATGCAGCAGTTCATCGTGATTTTAAACAAATGCTGGCATATTGCACAATCGAAAATATAGGAATTGTGGGAATGGGTATCGGACTTGGATTAATGGGAATGGGAAACGGTTCACCCCTGCTTTATTATCTGGGATTCGGAGGAGCATTGTTGCATGTGTTAAATCACTCGCTGTTTAAATCATTATTGTTTTTCTCTGCCGGCTCGGTGTACCAGCAAACACACACCCGGGATATGAATAAATTAGGTGGGCTCATAAAAAATATGCCCGTTACTGCCGGGCTGTTTCTTATTGGTTCTGTTGCAATTGGAGGGTTACCTCCTTTTAATGGTTTTGTTTCTGAATTTATTTTATATGTCGGTTTTCTTGAAGGTCTTAAAACAGGCAGTATCAGCGAAATTAGCCTGTTGGTTATTTCAATGGCTGGTCTTAGTATAATAGGTGGGATTTCGATTTTAACATTTACCAAAACTTTTGGGATGATATTCCTCGGAACCGGGAGAACGAACTTAACAAACCAGCCAAAAGAAGTGTCACAAATCATGCTTTTTCCTCAATATCTGATTGTTGGATTGATGTTAAGCATTGCATTCTACCCGCAGTTGTACATGAATACGGTTATGAACCTGCTTCAAAGTTTTAACGCTTCCGGAATTGTTCCTGAAAATTTAATGTGGAAAGGTTATTCCTCAAGCCTTGCCAATATCAATTTATATTCTCTGTTTTTTATTGTGATAATATTAATAGTCTGGATTGCCCGTTCAAGGTTTATGGTCAGATTAAAAACTGAAACAGGATCAACCTGGGGTTGCGGTTATGTTGCACCAAACAGTAAAATGCAATACACAGGCAAGTCATATTCAAAAACGATGGGAAAAATGTTTTCATTTATCGTTTTCGAGGGCAAGAAGTACAAAGAACTAGAAAAAGGAGAAATCTTTCCTAAACCCAGAAAATACCAGTCATACTACCTCGATTTCTTTGAAACCCGGATTTTTAATTTTATAACTCACCAACTGGTTTATGCAGTAAATTATTTTAAATTTATTCAAAACGGAAGAATACAGTCGTATGTTTGGTATGGTATTATCTTTATGATTTCCATTTTTATACTTACAGTGTTAAATATTTTAAAATGAACCAGATAAACGTGTTTTTGGCAATTACAGCAATCACACTCGTTTTGCTTCCCTTTTTAAATGTAAAGTGGAAGGGAATGGTTGTGTTTGCAGGAATTGTTTTAAACACTGTGGTTTCAACTTCAGTAGTAATTCCGGTATTATCGGGGCAAACACTTGAGTTGGTACTTGAAGGCAGTCTGGTAACCGGCGATATAAGGATTCTTGCTGATGCCATTTCTGCCTGGTTTATCGTGATTATCAACTTTATTTTCATCACCGGCACTTTCTATGCACTGTTTTATATGAAAGTTTACAGTGAACAAAAAAACAACATTACATTGCATTCAATTGCTTTTACGTTGCTTTATTCAGCCTTAATTTCACTTTGCGTTGTACAAAACAGCATGGTTTTTTTGATTGCCTGGGAAATTATGGCGATATCAGCTTTTGTTGCCGTTATTTTTGAACACGAAAAAATGGAAACACTCAGTTCGGGTATCAATTACCTGATACAATCGCATGTTTCAATAATAATCCTCATGTTTGGTTTTATTTGGGTCGCTTTTAAAACGGGCAGCTACGATTTTCAGGCAATTACCAGCTACACAAGCCAGAATTCAAATGCAACGGGACTTATACTTTTTCTTACTTTTTTTATCGGATTTGCAATTAAGGCGGGGTTTGTGCCTTTTCATACCTGGCTGCCATACGCTCATCCTGCCGCTCCGTCGCATGTTTCGGGCATAATGTCGGGGGTGATGATTAAAATCGGGATTTTTGGGATTATCAGGATGATATCCCTCATCCAGACTGAATATTATACAATTGGCCTGGTAATTCTTGTTTTCTCTATAATTTCAGGATTATATGGGGTTATGCTTGCCATTGTTCAGCATAATTTAAAAAGGTTGCTTGCCTACCACAGCATCGAAAACATTGGAATAATCGGGATGGGAATTGGTGTAGGTTGCATCGGATTGGGAACAAATAATTATATGCTTGCATCACTAGGTTTTGCCGGTGGTTTGTTGCATGTTTGGAACCATGCGCTGTTTAAATCGTTGCTGTTTTTTACTGCCGGAAATGTATATCAGGCAACAAATACGTTGTCCATTGAGCATTTGGGAGGCTTAATTAAAAAAATGCCGCAAACAGCTTTGCTGTTTCTGATTGCTGCAATTGCTATTTCAGGTATTCCGCCTTTTAATGGTTTTATTTCCGAATTTCTGATTTACAGCGGGTTTTACGTTTGGATGCAGGGTTCGTTGCTGGGACAGTTGATGGCAATTATTTTTTCTGTTTTGGCATTGGTATTAATCGGCGGCCTTGCAATGCTCTGTTTTACCAAAGCTTTTGGTATCGTATTTTTGGGTTCTCCCCGAAAAACTTTTCATCATGAAGTAAAGGAAGTACCATTTCTTCAACTGTTGCCATTGTACATTATCGCTTTTTTTATAGTATTTATTGGTGTGTTTCCGCAGTTTTTTATCATAGTGCTTTCTCAACCTGTTCATTCACTTGTAAATTTACCGCAAGGTACAGGTCCCTCTTTTCAGATGAGATTTCATGAAACACTGCAACCTGTATCTTTTGCGGTTTGGGGTTTCATTTTAATTATTGGGCTTGTTTTTGGTCTTCGAAAGATTTTACAGACAAACAAGATCAGAACAACCGGTACAACGTGGGGCTGCGGTTATGTTGCTCCAACCGAAAAGCAACAATATACAGCCGGTTCATTTGTTCGAACATACAGTAAATTATTCAAACCAATATTGTTGTCTTCTAAGATACAAAAAGAACCCGATGGAATTTTTCCTTCGGAAAGCACCTATGAAACTCATATTCACGACCGGATTGAAAAATATTTAATAGATATTCCTGTTTCAGGGTACAAATGGCTTTTAGGAAGATTTGCGTTTCTTCAAAACGGGAAGCTGCAATTTTATATTGCCTACGGAATTATTTTCATAACACTGATTACCATTGTACCAATCTTTTACAAACAAATTTTGATATTTATCGAATTCATTAAGCAATTGTAATATGTTAAGTTTAAGTTTAATCATCATAGCAAGTATGTTTTTTACCGGAATTATTATCCGTGTAAAAAGTATAGCTTCGGGTCGAAAAGGACCAGGTATTTTCCAGCCGTTGAAAGATGTGGCGAGGCTCTTTAGAAAAGGGGCGATTTACAGCGAAACTACAAGCTTTGTATTTCAAATTGCACCTACAGTTTATTTTGCATCGGTAGTTATGGCCATGTTGGTTGTGCCTTTTGGGCAGTCGAAAGGGCTGATTAGTTTTAATGGCGATTTTATATTTTTTGCTTATGTGCTGGCATTGGGAAAATTTTTCAGCATCATATCAGCTCTCGACACCGGAAGTAGTTTTGAAGGAATGGGTGCAAGCCGTGAAGCTCTGTACTCCATGTTTGCCGAACCTGCTTTTTTTATTTTGATGGGTTCGCTTGCATTACTTACCGGATACACGTCTTTTCATGAAATGTTTATGGCGCTTCACATTGGTTCGTATATTACTTATGCACTGGGTATTTTGGGAACTTTCGTTCTGATGATGGTGGCTATGATAGAAAACAGCCGTATGCCAATCGACGATCCCAAAACCCACCTTGAATTAACGATGGTTCACGAAGTAATGATTTTGGATAACAGCGGGTTCGACCTGGGTTTAATTCTCACTGCGGGTTACCTGAAATTTGCCATTTACGGCGCTTTGGTGGTAAACCTTTTTATCGGGCTTTTCCCTTACCAGTTTGCAATTCCGATGTTTTTTATGATCCAGGTGGTTTTAGCCACAGGAGTAGGACTGATTGAATCGTTTATGGCGCGGTTCAGGATGAGCCACAATGCCCAGTTTATTTTTGTACTTACCTCGGTTAGCTTACTGATATTTTTTGGCGCCCTGCTCATTTTAGGAAAATTTGTTTAACCAGAAAAAAATAAATACAAATGATAGATGTATTACTGATAACATTTTTGATTAGCCTGTTTTATGTGGCCATCGCCAACAGGATAATGACTTATCTTAAAGTACTTGCTTTTCAGGGAGTACTGCTTTTTGTTGTTGTTTTTCTGCAGCTTAGCGAAATCAATCCGGTAAATCTTGCGCTGATTCTGCTCGAAACTATTGTCTTTAAATCGGTTGCGGTACCCCTGTTTATGGCTTATGTGCTGAAACGAAATAATATAACCCGCGAGTCGGAGCCTTTTCTGCCAAATTTTGTGTCACTCATAATCATCACATTTATAGTTGTTATAACTATTTTGCTTGCCAATGGGGTAGAAGATCCCAATCTCGATAAAATATTTTTTGTTGTGGCGCTTTCTTCGCTTTTTACCGGTTTGTATTTTATTGCCACCCGGCGCAAAATTATTACCCATGTAATCGGCTATTTAATTATTGAAAACGGTGTTTTTGTCCTGTCAATTGCGGTTGGTAACGAAATGCCCATGTTGGTGAACCTTGGAATAATGCTGGATATTTTTGCCAGTGTGCTCATACTTGGAATTTTTCTGAACAAGATTGGCGATGTGTTTAAAGACATTGATGTTGACCAGTTGAGCAGATTAAAGGACCACTAATTCGAAATAAAATAAGAATCATGATTGGAATATATTTAATAGCGGCATTTTTAATTTCATTTCTGTTGTTTCTGAACAGGAATAAAATAATTTCCTTTGTGTTACTCGGACTTTTTCTGGCGCTTCAGGGTTCACTTACCGTTTATGCATATTTGAATTTTCATTCAACGGAATTAATCTACTTTACCTATGATTCGCTGGCAATTTTGCTTTTGCTTACTTTAGGTATTATTGCTGTTCCGGCATTAATTCACAGTCATATTTATCTCGAAGATCAACCGGCACCGGCACAGTCAAGAGGGATTTATTACGCTGCTGTTGTTTTACTTGTTACAGCCATCAGCGCAGGATATTTGGCAAACCACATTGCCGTAATCTGGATTTTTACCGAAATAACCACATTGAGCGCGTCGGCACTGATTTATCATCACCGCAATAAACTTGCACTCGAAGGAACATGGAAATATGTTTTCATTTGTGCCATTAGCATAACTTTTGTTTTTATTGGTATTTTATTTTTAAGCCTTTCACTCGGAAATGCAAGTTCCGATGAGTTATCATTTAAAAATCTGCTGGCAAACAGCAGCCGTTTAAATCCATTTTGGTTAAGGCTGTCTTTTATTTTTATTTTTACCGGTCTAACAGCCAAATTAGGTTTGGTTCCCATGTTTACTGCCGGAATCGATGCAAAGGATAAAGCTCCGGCTCCCGCGGGTGCATTGCTTTCAAGTGTTTTAATGAATCTTGGTTTTGTTGGAATCTTCAGGTTTTATGTTGTAATTGCCAACACTTCACTACATCACTGGGCGAACCTTGTAATTGGTATAGCAGCTTTCCTTTCGGTTTTTGTGGCCACTGTTTACATGGTAAAAGTAAAAAACCTGAAACGAATGATGGCCTATTCAAGCATCGAACACATGGGATTGGTAATGTTGGGCATTGCTGCCGGAGGAATTGGTTATTATGCAGCAATTCTTCATATAATTTTACATGCCTTTGTAAAATCGAGCCTGTTTTTCCAGTTCACCCAGTTATACAGGGTTTATCAGAGCAAAAGTATTTATGAGGTGGGTAACTATTTTAAATATAACACCACCGGGGCAATGGTTCTTTTACTTGGTTTTATTAGTGCTACTGCAATGCCGCCTTCGGGGCTTTTTGTTAGTGAATTTCTGATTTTCAGATCGATGTTCGAAAGCAATCAAATAGTTCTGTTAATTGCCGTTTTGCTCTTGCTTACCATGATTATCTGGGCATTCGGGAAAAATATTTTTAAAATACTTTTTATCCCTCCTGTTATGTTCGACGATTCGAATGTTCCTGTAATAAGTCCATGGGAATCGGCAACTCAATTTGCTCTGCTTGCTTTGGCTGTTTACCTGGGATTAAATCCTCCGGCTGAATTTGTGGAGTTAATCAAAGAAAGTGTGATGATGTTACCAAATTAGTGAGAAATGAATTATCTGAGTATTAAAAATAATCAAACAGTTTTGTTGTCGGAAATCCCCGAATTAATTTATAATGAGTTTCTTAGTTTGAATATTGGTTTTTTGAAGGATACTCCTGCGAGGCATTGTGTCAATTATTTCGGTTATCAAAACAAAATTGGATTGAAACTTATTTGCTGCATTGCCGATGATATTTTACACGAAATTTTCGTCTCTTCGAGTTGGGTGAAAACTTCAGATAAACTTGATTCTTTTTCGGCTATTAACCTGAATTTTGAAAAATTTGAACGGGAAATACATGAGAATTTTGGGTTGGAATATACCAATCACCCGTGGTTAAAACCAGTCCGTTTTTCACAAAACCGTGCCGACCTTTCGAAAACCATTGCAAATTATCCGTTTTTTTCAATCGATAGCGTGGAACTTCACGAAGTAGGCGTTGGGCCAATCCATGCAGGTGTAATTGAACCCGGTCATTTTCGGTTTATTTGTAACGGTGAACAAATTCTGCATCTCGAGATACAATTGGGTTTTCAACACAGGGGCATTGAACGTCAGTTTGTTGAAAAGAAAAAATTATCGCAGCGTACAACCCTGGCCGAATCGATTACCGGAGACACAGTAGTTGGGCACACCACAGCCTTTTCGCAGGTTTGGGAAAGTTTGTGCGGCGTACGGGTTGACCGTGATATTGAATTTGCCCGCACCATAGCACTCGAAATGGAACGCATGGCAATACACACAGGCGATTTGAGCGCGGTTTGTACTGATATTGCCTACCAGTTGGGAAGTGCTGTTTTTGGTCGTTTACGTACTCCGCTCGTTAATTTTATGCAGGAGTGGGGCGGTAATCGTCTGTCAAAAGGACTTATCCGCCCGGGGTGGAATAAGTTTCCGTTTACACCTGAATTAGCAAAACGATTAGCCGAAGTTCTGGATATTTTCGAACCTGATTTTGATGAAATGAATGAACAGCTTTTTCTTCTGCCAAGCGCACTTTCGCGATTCGAGCGGACAGGAGTTGTTTCCTATGAAGATGTTTTGTCTGTCGGAGCAGTGGGAATGTCAGCACGAATGAGCAACCTGAACCGTGATATTCGTACTTCACACCCGTATGCACTTTATTATGAGTTGGACCACGAACCTGTGATGAAACACCACGGCGATGTATTTTCAAGGGTTCAAATTCGGAAACATGAAGTAAAACAATCTATGGGATATGTTAGAAAACTTATTTCGAATGTTCCTGATTTCAGGGCTGAAGCTTTAAAACCGGGCAAACCAAAACCAAATGCCTTCACACTTTCACTCGTTGAAGGTTGGCGCGGAGAAATTTGTCATTGTGCAATTACCGATGAAAAAGGAGAACTTTCGCTTTATAAAGTCAAGGACCCCTCGTTTCACAACTGGCTGGCACTGGCACTGGCTGTCCGCAATAACGAAATATCCGATTTCCCCATTTGTAACAAGAGTTTTAACCTGTCCTACTCAGGTCACGATTTATAAGGCCTCACCCAACCCTCTCCAAAGGAGATGGTGAAGAAAGTAAGTTAAACATGTTTGGATTTTGAAAATTTCTGCAAAAGAAAGTAACAATTAAAAAGAGAGCTGCTATGTTCGATAATATTAAAATACTTTACCACCAGGGAAAACAATTTATTCCTGACACCGCAACTGCTAAAGTTCCCGGAATTTTCAGAGGTCGCCCTGTGATCAGTACCGAAAAAGTGGATGAAAATGAATTGATGGAATTGTGTCCGGTTGATGCTATTTCAGTTAATCCGGTAAGTATCGATTTAGGAAAGTGTAATTTTTGCGGTGAGTGTGCAATGCGTTTTCCTAACAAAATAAAGTTTACAACCGATTATAAAATTTCAACAAATGAGCGTGAATGCCTGATTGTTAAAGAAGGTGATGAACACCCTATTGAAGTAAATCCAGAAACTGTTCGAAAAGAAATTCACAGGGTATTTGGACGTTCGTTAAAACTACGACAGGTTAGTGCCGGCGGCGATAACAGTTGTGAGTGGGAATTAGGTGCAGCCAACAATGTTCAATTTGATATGAGCCGTTTTGGGATTGAATTTGTTGCTTCGCCCCGGCATGCCGATGGAATTGTGATTACCGGCCCAATTACCGAAAACATGGCCGAGCCCTTGCAGATTTGTTACGATGCTGTGCCTGAACCAAAAATTATTGTTTTAGCCGGAACCGACGCCATCAGTGGAGGAATTCATGCCGACAGCAAGGCTGTTGACCGCAGCTTTTTGAATAAATATCCAATTGATTTATATATTCCGGGAAATCCAACGCATCCGTTAACAATAATAAACGGACTTGTGGATTTAACGCGAAAACGAAATAAGACAAAATCAGTTTAGTAAAACTTCCAGCAACCCGCTGAGTTGT
>CAWDAW010000041.1:0-25487 GCA_963800345.1 uncultured Prolixibacteraceae bacterium
AGGTTATCGTTGTTTTCAAGTTCTCATGGTTATCAAGGTTGTGAAATGTGAAAAGGGCCTTTGCGGTTTAGGAATCGCATAGGACTTGATTTACTGGTTACGAAAATTTGCCTTCCACAGCAATCCTTGGTTGTATCATCCTATTCAAGTACAATTTTAAATGTTTTATTTGAGTTGCCCTGATTGACTTTTATAAAGTACAAACCGGGTTTGTTTCCCCTCATGTTGATGTTTTCTTCCTTATGAAAAACTTGGGTTTTCATAACCATTTTACCCGAAAAGTTATAAACTGTAATCCATGTATCGGGTTGCAATTCAGTGTTGAATTTAAGTTGGACGATGCCATTTGTTGGATTTGGGAAAACCTGTATTTGCGGCTTATCTGCAATTTCTTGTTGCACAGAATTAGGTTCACCCAAAGCATATTTATAAATAATGCCCCCGGAATACAATCCTCCAACAGTTGTCATTCCAAAAATATCTTCATTTTCGTCAATAATCAAATCACATAAATAGGGTATTGAACCATATTCGCCGTTAAAATCAGACAATTTTGTGAATCCTGTTCCATCTAAATTAATCTCGTATAAATACCCGTGATTGTTAATTCCATTTCTTGTTGCTGTGCCATAAAGTTTCCTGTTGTGGTATAGGAGTGAATTGTTTCTCTCACTCCAGGAATCAGGATTATCATAAACACCTTCAAAATTATAAAGCACTTTTAATCCTGTTCCATCTGTTTTTATTTTGAAAATAGTGCCAAATCCATTTTTACCTTCATCTGAGGTTGTAATATACAATTCATCATTTAACAGCAAGGGTTTACATACACCAACAACCCCCGATTCATCGTAAAAGTCAAAAATCTTTCGTAAACCTGAACCATCCGTATTTACTTTGAAAACTCCCCCATAATCTATAGCAGTTACACCATAAATTACGTCATCTTCAGAAATAGTGATGCCATTAAATGAACTTTCTCCTGTATCGAAATCCGTATTCTCTGATATTTTTGTAAAGCCAGTACCATCAGGATTGATTTTAAATATCACTCCATGATTTTCTTTCCCACCCCCTGAAGTAATCCCATATAGACATCCTTTGTGAAAAACTAATGAACCATTCGGGCTTGCGCCATTCGTCCCATCGAATTTGTGCAATATGGTAAACCCGGACCCATTGGTTTTTATTTTAAAAATGCAACCATTTTCTTCCTGTATTATTCCACCACCTAATGTTCCATATAATTCATCTCCTATTAACGTTAATTGCCCTATACTTCCAGTTCCGGTTTCAACTCCATTAAAATCAAATAGTTTTGTGTAGTTGCTACCATCTTTATTTATCCTGAAAAGGGTGCCGGCATCAAATTTCCCTCCGGCAACCGTTGTTCCAAACAAAAAATTATCGGATTCAACAAGAGTTCCTGTTGGTAAAATACCTGAAGTGGAGGTAACAAATTTAAATACACCAGAGACAACATCAGTTGAGGTATTAATTTTAAAAATTTCACCACCTGTAAAACCAAACAATTCATTCCAAATCAGGGTTAGTTCAGATGAAGTTGAATACTCTCCAAACTTAAGATCAGTCTGTATTTGTGAAAAACCACTCCCATCAGTATTTATTTTAAAAATACCTGAATTATTTTCATCCATTCCATAGATAGAGTTTCCAACTATAGATAAGCATCCAATTGGGGAACTTCCAAAATTAGGGTAGGTAATTGATTTAATTTTAGTGAATCCAGTACCATCCATATTCACTTTAAAGATATACCCTTCCGTGCCTTCATTGGCGCTTTTTATGCCGTAAATAATATTCTTATCCACTGTCACCGGAATATCTGAGTTAATTCCAAAATCGAAGAATCCGGATCCATCAATATTGACTTTGACCACTTTGCCATAATTAACCCCAATTATTGTATTTCCGGAGAGGGTTAAATTATCAAATGAATTTTCGGTTGATGAATATAGAACAGAGTATCCTGAACCATCGGTATTCACTTTAAACAGATTCTGTTTGCCATTCGAAGAACTGTAATCATGTGTAGATCCGTATATTAGATTATTCGAAATTATTAACGAATTATAGCCAAGTTTAAGTTTATAATCTTTTACAAAACTTAATTCTTTGTAACCTGTTCCATCAGTATTTATTTTGAAAAGTATATCATCCTGAATTTCGTAATCGTTAACTGTTCCATAAAGCATATTCCCATAAACAGTTAAGTGAACATTTGCATATCCACTAAAATCAAATTCATGCAATACCTCAAAATTGCTGCCATCAGGTTTTATTCGGATTAATTTGCTTTTAGGATCAAATGAAATGTCCCCCATTATCCCATACAAATATGTTCCATCATAAACGAGCCGGGAATTATATGCAAATGAGTATGGATTTTGACAATCAAAATCATAAAGTTTGATAATATTTGTTTGTAAAGCATAAGATTGCACAACCGAAACGGTACGCGATTCAACACCTGTCGATGTGACGGTTACATTTGCCGACCTTATAGTTGTTGTAGGATTTGCAGTTGCAGTAAAAGTTAGTTTGCCATTTCCGGATCCCGAACCTGAATTAACACTCAGCCAGGGTTGGTCAGAACTGGCTTTCCATGAAACATCGGCAGAAATATCAACTGATGCTGTACTCCCGTGTGCCGCATCAATTTTAACCTGGTTTGATGAAAAAGCAAAGCCCGGCATTTCAATTATATTATTAAACTCGTACCATTGATAAGCATGTTCATAGTCTTGTGCAGAACCTTTAGGTACATGCAATGTACAGATGTTCTTATTTACATTATAAAAAACATCTTCGGATAAATTTATGTCAAACGGTTCAATTGAATAACAATAAATTGCTGTAATACCGGAACATCCCGAAAAAGCATACTCCCCAATTGATTTGACTGCCGAAGGAATTGTTATTGAGCCGGTTAAATTTGTACATCCCCAAAAAGCATTACTCCCAATTATAGTTACAGAAGAAGGAATTTTTATTCCGGTTAATAAACTGCAACGTGAGAAAGCAGAGGGACCAATTATAGAAACAGAAGTAGGAATGTCGTAGTTTTTATTCCATGATGAAGGACATTGAATGAGTGTAGTTTTTGCTTTGTTAAAAAGAATGCCATTTTCGGACGTGTAATTCAGGTTGTTTTTATCAACATGTAATAATGCCCCACAATTATAAAAAGCGTAGGTACCTATAGTTGTAACTGATGAAGGAATAAACACATCAACTATTTTATTGCAAAATGAAAAAACCGATTCCCCAATGGTTGCAAGTGAACTTTTTGAATCGAAAAGAATTGATATTAGCTCACTGCAATCGTAAAATGCACCGTAGTCAATTGTTTTTACGGAGGACGGAATAGTTACCGATTGTAACCCGTCGCAGTTACGAAAAGCAAAAGTATCGATAGTAGCAAGAGACGCCGGAGATTCGAAAACCAGGGAAGCCATTTTAGTACATCCGTTAAACGCACTTCGTTTAATTGAGGAAACTGAAGATGGAATTTTCACCGCTGTTAAACCTGTACAATACAATAAAGAGTATCTCCCAATAGCGTTTATTGATGAGGGGAAAATAATTGTGTTCAAACTAATTTTACCCATATTTTCAAGCGTGCTAAAAGCCCTTTCCGGAATTTCATTTTCAGGATAATTGAAGGTTGTATTTCCCGCAGTTCCATCCGCACCAAAATAAGCAACAACTGTAACCTCACTAATATCAAGAACTGCAAGACTGGTAATTTCGTTGCGCATGGTTTTAAAATCACGGGCATCGATTGTACCTTTAATGGTTAGGTCAGTTATTGTACTTTTTTCGTTGGCAGTTAAAACTGCTGCCAATTCTCCGGCACTAATTGTTACTGTTTTTGAAACCTGTGCAAAAGCATTCAATGAGAATGTTAGGATTGCAAAAAGTAAAGTTGTCTTCATATTATTTTAAGTTTACTTAAAACTGAGTTCCAATCAAAATTTTAATAATGTAGGATAAGTCATTTGGCGCAAACAGTTGTTTAATAGACCAATAATTTACATTTGTAATTTTGCGAACAAAAAATATAAAAACCTGGCCGCATTGGTATGCTTGTTTGACCAGTGAAAAATGTACCTGATGAAACTTTTACGCCCATTAAGTTAGTGACATGATAATCTCCTGATTTTTCTGACTCGACTATTATTTGATTATTTGCCCCGTAAGCTTTTGTTTCTGCATTTTTAGTATAAGTTGGTAAGCCATTAGCAATGTTGCGGTTATTTATCCAAACCGGTGTTTCATACCAAGCTGTTCCATCACCAATTTGTCCGCCACTATTGATACCCCAGGCCCACAATCTCCCTGAATTATCAATAGCTAAACAATGTGCTGCACCTGATGATATTGTTCGGAACTTTGTACCCTCCATTACTTTTATCGGGTTATTCTCAAATAAATTTGTTCCAACACCCAATTGACCAAAAGAATTGTTACCCCATGCCCATAAGTTTCCTGATTCATCAATTGCCATACTGTTCATGGTTCCAGCAGAAATGTCTCTAAATTTAGTTTCTGATTTAACAGGTATCGGATAATTTTTATCCGTTGTTGCTCCGTCTCCTAACTGACCATAATCATTTCGACCCCAGGCCCAAAGATGGCCAGAATCATCAATTGCCAATGTGTGATAATCATATGTTGAGACAGAAATAAATTTTGTGTTGGTTTTAATTTGCACAGGGGATAGAATGGATATGTTGCTAGAATCTCCAATTTGACCGTAAGAATTGTAACCCCATGCCCAAATATTTCCAAATTCATCAATTGCTAAAGAGTGATAATTACCAGCAGATACAGTTTTAAATTTTGTTTCCGGTTTTATTAGTGCGGGCGTATTACTGTTTATAGTTGTTCCATCGCCTAATTGACCGAAATAATTATAACCCCATGTCCATAAATTATCATTTTGATCTATTGCCAAAACATGTGTGCCTGTCGAGATTGTTTTGAATTTCAAATCAGGCAATATTTTTAAGGGATTAACCCTCGATAAATTAGTCCCATCACCCAGTTGGCCACTACTGTTGATTCCCCATGTCCATAAATAACCAAACTCATCAATTGCTATTGTAAATTGATTGCTTGCAGAAATAGTTTTGAATTGCACTTTGGGTTGAATTTTTTCAGGGACTTCCATACCTATAATCAAGCCATCGCCCAATTCGCCGTATGAATTTTCACCCCAGGCCCATAAATTATCGGAATAATCTTTGGCAAATGAATTGAAACTTCCGGCAAATGCGTTTTTAAATTTAATGGAAGGTAAGACTTGTATAGGAGACAATTTATCTGAATTATTACCATTACCCAAACTTCCACGACTATTTGAACCCCAGCCCCACAAATTAGCTGATTCATCAATTGCAAAAGATTGATAATATCCTGATGATATAGTTTTAAATTTTGTAGTTGACATTATTTTTTCAGGAGAGGTCAAATTGTATAAACTTCCGTTACCCAACTGGCCCGATGCATTCAAACCCCAAACCCAGAGCTTGTTATTCTCATCCATCGCCATCGAGTAATTATAACCGGCGGCAACTGTTTTAAATTTTGTTCCCCAATTAATTATTTTTGGATTAAAAGTCCGTTTTGTTGTCCCATCTCCCAGTTGTCCATACACATTACTTCCCCAAACCCACAGGTTGTTCGATTCGTCAATTGCTAAGGAATGATTGTACCCTGCTGAGACAATAATAAATTTTGTATTCGGCATAATTTGTACAGGAGTGATTCTGCCTATTGAGGTTCCATCGCCTAATTGCCCATTTTGATTATTTCCCCAAGCCCAAACTGAGCCGTTGACATCAATTGCGAAAGAGTGATTTCCGAAGGTAGATATGGTTTTAAAAAATGTACCTGGCAAAATATGGACAGGTGTTGCACTTGATATGGTAGTTCCATCACCCAAATTTCCATAAAGATTATTGCCCCATGCCCAAAGATTTCCAAATTCATCAATAGCAAATGAGTGCCAATTTGCGGCGGAAACACTTATGATTGTACCTCCTGAATAAACTTGAACTGGTACATTTTTATTTTTTCTTGTTCCATCCCCTAATTGCCCGCTTGAATTTTCTCCCCAAGTCCAAAGGTTCCCGTTTTCATCAATTGCGAGGGAGTGACCGCTTCCAACAGATACAAAAGTGAACTTTGTGCCATGCATTATTAAAGTTGGTGTGGACCAATTAGAATATGTACCATTTCCAACTTGCCCGAATCTATTCTGTCCCCAAGTCCATAAATTTCCAGATTCATCAATTGCTGAAGCATAATAATTCCCTGCCGAGCACATAGCCATTTTTTGAGAGTAAAAATCTTGTGCACTTATAAGTTTAACAATCAACAAAAGGGCGAGAAAAAAATACTGGCTTTTCATGGTAATATTAATGTCATATATACGTCAAAAATTCCCCTATGTTTACTTTTGGCTTACGACTCGTATTAAAATGGTTTTGGTTCCACTTTTTTAGTTTGGCCTACTCTTTACATACAGGATTTTTGGCATTCTCCTTTTTGTTTTTTCTTCAACTTGAACTACATTTCATAAACTCCATCAATATCCATCTCCAAACAAACAACCTATTGAAAAACTTATAACCCGGTTTTTGATATCATCACTATTTAAGCCTCCATTATCAATATTGGCTAAACCATATCCATATTGAATCCTGACAAGGATTGCATCCATTTGCATTCCAATTCCCATATTTATCCCAAAATCCATGGTCTTCGCTGGTATCGATTTGTCAATATAATCTTTTGGTTTCTTCCCATCCAATCCACTTTGTAAATAATGTATTTTTGTTTTTCCATCAACTAAAATGCCCATGTATGGACCTGCAATAATCTGAAACTCTTCAGCCCCCATGTCGAAAGACAATATCGCATTTAAAGGAAGTTCCAAATAGGGGAGCGATATTTTTTGATTTAATGAAACATTGCCAAAACCAATTTCTGAAAATGCATTTGATTCTCGATATTCAAAACTTCCACCTTTACAACTTAGCAATAGTCCCGATTCAAGCCGAAATTTATCTGAAAGGCCGGAAAACTCATATTGAACAATACCCCCAACATGAAAGGTTTTATTCGGAAATTGACTCAGTCCAAATATATTTTCGGGTTCATTATTCGACAATCTTGCAAAGTTGTTTCCCACCCTTGCACCAAAATAAAATTGAGCGTGTAGCTGAAATGAAAGGATTAAAATAAATGCTGACATTAAAAATTTTCTGCTCATTCTATTGTTGGATTTATTGCTTAAATTTTCCTATTCGTTTTGTTTTTCGGTTACGCCCCGTTTTTTGTGGGTTCTGGACTCCACTTTTTATTTTATCCACTTCTTGGTTGTAAAAAATTGACAAAAAGTGTTGAACAGAATTGGCGGTGACTCTTTTGTCAAATCCCTTTGCTGTTTCATAACAAAATCCATGTGGATTTAATAATTTCCCCGGTTGTTCAATAAATAACGAAAACCTATTTGATTACTTTGGAAATCCATGTACCGCCATTATAATTGTACATTTCACCATCAAGTATAGCTTTAGCACCTTCATTTAGTTTCCATAAACTATTATCATCTTCATAACGAATTTTTGTGTTTTCGAAATAAATTTGTTTGCCACTTGTGATAATCCTTCCATTAAATTCGTATTCACCAGATTGTATATATCCACCTCCATCAAAACTACCACTGGAGAAATCCATTCCAAATATCACATTTCCAATTGCAGTAAGGGAGGTTTTGGAGAAGACTTCCACCGGGATATTGTCAAAATTCCCAAGAGAAACATAATCTTCTTTTTTATATGTGATTTTATCTGACAATGTGTTGAAATTAATAATCATTGGATGTTGGCTACTTATAGCAATGTATTTATATGGAGGTGAAGAGAGGATGGAAGAGCAACATTTTCTAATGGCTTTTATTGACGCATCAATGTAAACCAAAGATGAATCAACTTTCGCTTTTTGAGTCTGTTTGCTTTGTCCATAAAATGTTTCAGGTGCAAAAAGAGAGAATACTAAAGTTAGTAATAGAATATTTTTCATGATTTTATTTTTAAGAAATTTTTTTACTCGTTTGGTCTTTTCGGCCAATATTAAAAACTCATTTTAACTCCAATTCCATTTGAACCAAGCAATAAATTCAATTGAACTGGTATTGAACCAAGATTTCCATTTTTTGTATTATACAGTTTTACCGCCTTGTTAAAATGCCCGGGAGCAGCTATTAGACAAACTGCCCCAATAGCCGAAATTCCAACACCAATTACAGCGTTAACAACAAGTTTGTCTGCATACTTTGAATCGTCAAATGTACCCGCGATGTGGTTTGAAGAGTGGTAATTGAACCAATCAGTATAATCGTTTTCTCGCTGGATCCGCACTACTTGAGATGATACCAACACATAGGACAATCCCCCGAAAGCCAGTACATTACCCGAAGTTTTATAGGTTTTGCCAAGTTTGTATTCCTCTAAGGCTTCGGGATAAGTAGAATAAATTTCCGTTAGTTTGGACTTGGATATCTTTTGATTGTTCAAGGTATAATTCCGCCCCGTTTTTACAAGAACTGATTCGCCGGATTGCGAAAGTACGTTCATTGCAAAAAACAATATAAGAAGTAACAAGAATGCCAGTTTTTTCATTTCATTTGGTTTAATTTTATTTATGTTGTCTTTCAATTCTTACTCCCCGTAAACGAATATACCGTTGACCCATCGGTCAATTTTACTGTAATCGTATTGTTTTGTGCTGAACCGGAGATTGTTCCTGACGAATCGCTGAAATTAAGGTTGACTTTACCACCACCACCATCACTCAGGTTTACATCGGGCACTGGAAGACCTATTCCTGCAATTTTTAAATACAATTTTGCAGATTTGTCAGATATTTTCACAATCTCGCAGGTTCCGTAGGCATTGTTTTGCACATTCCAATTGCCTTCATACATTCCTGCTATCTCCGATGCCAAATCTGCGGGCAAATCATCATCTTTACTGCATCCAAAACAAACCATCACAGCGATGGCTACAAGAAAAAATAGTTGCTTTTTCATTTTTATTCAGCTTAAAGTTTCAAAACTTATAAGTTATTCCAACCCCATTTTGTGTTAACCCAAACTCAAGTTTTTGAATACTTTGATAACCTGTGGATTGGTTTGAATTGTAAATGGATATTGATTTTTTAAACTGTTTTTTTCCAGAAATCAGGAAGGGCAAAGAGGCAAGGATACATCCGCCGGAAATATAAACAGGAATTAGCCATTTGCTCATTTCTTCATCACTTATCAGGCCAGGTAAAGAGCCTTCATCTTCTTTCGGGGGGGTAGCAATTGCATATATAATTACAACAGTTCCCAACCCAAGCAATGTGCCTCCTATAGCCGTATTGGTTTTGGCTTTTTTGTATGCAATTCCACTTTCTGTATCACTGATTAATATTGTTTTGAGATCTTTGCTATTCAGCATTTTGTCGCCTTGATAATACCGTTTTTTGTTCAATACAATTTGATTATTTGTTTGCGACAAACCTGAGAATGAGCATAAAAATGCGAAGATGACTGAGAAAAGAATTAGTTTTTTCATAAGATTTGGTTTATAATGATTCATTTATTTTCATAGAAAATCATTGTTGACCTCATTTGGTTATTATTATTTGATCGATATAGATTTGACTTCCCCATTTAGCATTAACATGCCACCGAAATTTATGAGATCCTTTTGATATAGGAACAAGAGCTTGCTTCCAATAAGAACCATCAAAGGAATAATTTGAGGCTTTAATATCATCTATATAAAAATCAATTGAAGGAATTGAATTTGCGTATGACACAGCTATATAAAAGCTTATTTGACCATCCGCTGTTAATGTCTTAGTTAAAATCTCTTCACATTCAATCCCATTTAACGATTTAAATGAATAACTCCCATTATAAGCATTCTCGTTAGTAACAGTAAAAGTTCCTGTCCAACCAGCCGGTATCATGCCACTTTCAAAACTGGTATAATACTGTGCCTCGGAAGTAGTAAAAGTTTTTTGTTCGCCATATCCGGTACCAACCTCATTTGTTGCATAGGCTTTTAAATAATAAGTTGTTCCTGGACTGGCTTTTGCAATGGCAGCACTAAAGGAAGATGCGGTTGCGGAACTTGTTGTTTTTTCGTTTGCAATTGTTGGGTTGGGAGAATCGCTCCAGCAAATTCCTCTTGCTGAAATAGTTCCCCCTCCTGCAGAACTAATATTTCCACCAGAAACGCATCCCATGGCTGAAATTTCAGTAATGGCTTTTGTGGTTAACACAGGCAAAGTTTTTTCGGTCGCAAAAGTTACCATGTTGCCATAACCGGTACCTGCGCTGTTCGTAGCATAAGCACGGGCGTAGTATGTCCCTGGCATTAATCCAGAAATCTGACTTCTGAATTGCCCTGTGCCATTGCCATCGCTAGTTTTATTGTCGGTAACAACCGGATTATGATGGTCGCTCCAGCAAACTCCACGCTCGGTTATTTCTCCTCCGCCTGTTTCCGTAATGTTTCCACCCGATGTGCCAGCATTGGCTGTAATGTTGGTCATTGCAGTAGTGGTTACCGTCGGGAAAACCACGTTCAAAAACGTTTTAAAAGTTACCTGATTTCCGTAGGCGGTTCCGGCACCGTTGGTTGCGTAAGCGCGGGCATAATAAGTTGTGTTGGCAGTTAAACCAGTCAATTTACTTGTAAAAGTGCCTATTCCAACCGGGTCAGTTGTTTTATTGTCGGTTACAGTTGGGTTTTGGTTGGTGCCCCAGCAAACACCGCGGGCTGTAATATCGCTGTAGCCTGTTGCAATAACGTTACCGCCCGAAATGGCGCTGGTTTGCAATACATCGCTTGCCAAATTTGTTGTTACCATTGGCAGAGCGTACCCGGGTTCTCCCCATTTGGGTTGTCCGTTGTCGAGCCGCAGTGTTTGGCCATTTACACCTTTTGGAAGCAAGCCCCAACTTGCACCATTATTATATAGTAGGTCGCCAGGTTGTGGTGTACCGTTAATTTTTATTCCATCTCCCGATTTTTCGGCATACTTTGCAAACGGTACGTTCATTAACTGGCTAACACCCGAAATGGTGTAATTACTGCCACCGCTTATATCGGTTTCGGTTTTTAGGAAGTAAATTCCATCAGACCAGTCGATTTGTGAAAACTGTGCTGGGTTGGCTTTTCCAATTTCGGCGGTTACCAAACCGTTAATATTGGTTTCAGGAGATATTACTTCAAAATAAACTTGCGCCCCTGTTTCCGAATCTTTTAAAATAGAAAAACGGATACCGATGGTTTTGTTTTTTATTAATTCGCCTGTTTCGTTGCGTATTACTGCCTGGTAATTGAATCCTGCCGGAGTTTGTGCTTGAAGAATAAACGCGCTAAGCACAAGGCAAATGGAAATGTAAATTGTTTTCATATTGATTAGTTTTTTATGATTTTGAATGTTTTAAACTGTCGATTGTGTTTGTCAACTACCGAAAGCAAATAAATACCCGCTGTGTAATTTGTCATCGGGATGAATGTTTCGGCAGCAGAAATACTTTCGTTGCCAAGCAGTTTCCCCGACAAATCATTGATTTTCCACAACAAGTTTTCCTGTGCTAAACCTGTGATGCTAAGCTTCAGGTAATCGGTGGCTGGGTTTGGGTAAACTTGAAAATCAAGTGAAATTCCATTGGCTTCATCAATCGCCGTAAGCACAAATATTTCGTAAGGTTGCTGTACTCCCTGCGCAACCGAGCCATTTGTTGCACTTTGAAATTGAGTGGCAACCTGCCCAACCGTGTAACTTATTGAACCGCCTGCTCCATGAATGTTTCCTCCGGTTGCCGCAGTTGTCTGCTGAGCATTTGAATGGTAAAACAGAAATGTCAGTATAAAACAAAATGGTAATGTGATTTTGGTTTTCATACGTTTGATTTTTAGTTTTTATCTTCCCTCCGATAAGAATTGATTTCTAAATTTAATCCGATTTATGTTCATAATTATCAACATCCTACAATTGGATACTACAATCTTATAATTGATGCTTTTGAACTAATAACTCACTTTATTTTTTATGTTTAAAATAATTTAAGAACGTTGTTTTGTGCGCTGCGCTCAACGAACAATTGAGGTTGTCTGCCAGCAAAATTTCCTCCTGGCTGCCGTAGCCTTTCACATGGTTGAGATTTACTATAAACGAGTGGTGCACCCGCATGAAATTTGAAGTTGGAAGCTGTTCGCTGTAGTATTTTAAGTTGCGCGAACTACTGATTTTTGTATTTCCCAAAAGATAAAAATTGGTACAATATGCATCGGCTTCCAAAAAAACAAGCTCATCAGTTTTTATTACGGTAAAACCTTTGGGGTTGCAAACCACGAGTGTTTTCAGTAGGTCGGTATTCTCTTTAAGTTGACCCAGGAAATCTTGGATTTCGGTCAACGAATTGGGTTCGGCCACTTCAATTTTTACTTTGGCAACTGCTGCAATCAAATCTTCGCGCACAACGGGTTTCAGTAGGTAATCGATGGCTGAAAAACGGAATGCCTTAACGGCATGGTCGGGGTTGCCGGTAACAAAAACGACCTTGAAGTTTCTGTCCGGTAAATTTTGAAGAAAATCAAAACCGCTGCCGTCGGGCAATTCCGTTTCAATGAAAATTAGTTTGGGACTAATATTTTTTATCAAATTTGCTGCTTGCTCCAACGTTTCGCAAATCGCAACAACATCGATTTCGGGGCAGCAAGTTTCAATTAAGCGAAGTAATAATTTGTAAGAAGTTTCAACCCCATCAATAATAATTGTTTTGATTTTCAGCGCGGCCATTGTCGGTAATTGGTTAGTTGTTTTTTGATTTTCCCGTTAATAAACAGGCTGAAAATAACCACCAAAAACGGATAAAAACGAGGCATCCAACAGTTGCCCTATTTTAACTAACAGGAGGGGTATTTTGACCTATAATTGAAAGAAGCGTTCCTATTTATGGTTCTTGAAAAGATCAATAAACAAATGTTTGTTGGCCGAACTTAATGCACATTTCAAACCATCGGTCAACATAATTTCTTCGTTGTGCGAATAGCTTTTAACGTGCTGAATGTTTACGAGATAAGAGTGGTGTGTTCGAACAAACAAGTTAGCGGGCAGTAAATCTTCGTAAAATTTGAGGTTGCGCGAACTGCTAATTTTTACTTTTCCCACAAGGCTGAAACGGGTACAATAACCATCTGCTTCGCACATAATTATATCGGATGTTTTTACAACTGTAAAGCCTTTTGTGTCGGGTATTACAAGGTTTTCGGATGGTAGGTTTTGACCTGACAAATTATCTATTAATGCCTTAACGTTTGCAAATGAATTTCTTAGCGACAATTCTTCAATTACTTTACTTACAGCTTCAACCAATTCGCTCACTTTAACAGGTTTCATCAAAAAATCGGTGGCCGAAAAACGGAAGGCCTGCACCGCGTAAACCGAAAATGCAGTTACAAAAATTACTTTAAAATTGATTGTTTTAAACATCCGCAACAAATCGAAACCGCTGCCTTTCGGCATTTCAATGTCGAGAAAAACCAATTGCGGTTGGTGCTCGGCAATGGCTTTAAACGCCATTTTTGCCGATGAACATTCAGCAACTATTTGCACACCGGGGCAAAACTCTCGGATGTAATTTGACAATGCTTCGCGCGATGGTTTTTCATCGTCAACAATAATTGTTTTGATAAGTTGCTGGATCATTTTTGTTATAGTTAAGTTAGTTCTGATTTTTCAATTGTGCCTTTTGAAGTTGAATTGGCAAATCAATAGTTACCCGTGTTCCGGTTTCCAATTTATTCGGGTTGACATCTTTAAAAGTAATGTTGTACTGAATTTTTCTGATTTCGCTTATAATTTTTAACCTTTCACTCACGATTCCCACGCCGCGCGATTTTTTCCCGGGCAACACATTTTTATGAATTTCGGCCTGCTTTCTTCCAATCCCATCATCTTCAATAACACAGCGAATCATTTCGGGCGAAACAGCCACAAAGCTCACTTTTATAATTCCCCGCTTGTCGTCCAAACCGCGCACACCGTGCCAGATGGCGTTTTCGATAATGGGTTGTACAAGTCCGGGGAAAACAGAAACCAGCCCTTGATTTTCAATTTCAGCAGTAATTTCATAAGTGAATTTATCGCTAAAACGGAGGTGTTCGAGCCGTAAATAATCGCGAATAGATTCAAGCTCTTTTTCGAGCGGAATAAAATCATGCGACAAATTATTGAGGATTGAGCGGATTAACCGTGAAAAATCGGCAATATAACTGTTGGCCGAAATTTTATCGTTGTTCGAGATGAAATAGTTGACAGAGTTTAAAGCATTGAAAATGAAATGCGGGTTCATTTGTCCGCGCAGGCTTTCGAGTTTCAATTCGTTTTGTTTTTGCTTTGCTTTTTGGCGCATTTGACGGTTATACATAATTACCCCAAGCGCAAATACGGAAGCAAGAAGCAGTATTAAAAGTACTTTGAACCACCAGGTTTGATAATAAAAAGGCGAAATAACCATGTGCAGCGAAATGGTTTTATCCCAGTCGCCAAAGCTGTTTGTTGCCTCAATTTCAAGTTTATAACTGCCCGGTAAAAGATTTGAGTAATTGATATTTCGGAGGCGGTAGTCGGTTTCAGTCCATAAATCATTGTTTCCCAGCAGCCGGTAACGGTATTTTATTTTTTCTGGATTTTTTATATCGAGGCGGGAAAAGGTAATCTGGAAATTATTTTCGCCAGGTTCGAGTTTTACCGCTGCCAATTCGTAAACAGGTTTTTCAAAATAACGCGAAACGCCCGAAACCTTGAATTCGGAAATTACCAATTGTCCGTCATGATTGCCCGATGAATAATTTTCAACGCTGTCGGGATAAAAACTTACCATTCCGCCCACCCCACCAAAAAACATTTCACCATCCGTCGCCAAATAGTACGCATCCAAATCAAATTCTTCAATGAGCATTCCTTCAGTTTTTCCAAAGTTCCGAAACTGACGGGTAGCTGGGTTAAACATTGAAATCCCCTTATTTGTAGAAATCCATAAATTCCCGTTTTTATGTTTTATGATGCTCAAAAGCGTGTTGTTCACTACTCCGTTTTCTGTAGTAAAAACTTCCATTTTACCGGATTTTTGGTACAAGTGCCCCAGTCCGCCACCCATTAGCGCCACCCAAACATCGCTGCTGTCGCCAAGGCAAATGTGTTCCACATTGTTCAGACCTTCATCAAAACGGTACGTTCCAAGCTCATTAAAATCGGGGTTTAAATGTTTGATTGTGTTGTTGTTGATGGCTATCCAATAGCCGTGTTGGCCATCGTTTACCATTGAAAAACAAGGCAAATTGGGTTGATGGATGTACTCAGTTGTTAATTTACCTGTTTCAATGTTGTACTTGTAAATTGCTTTCTTCGCGTTGATAACCACATCATTACCCTTGAGCAAAATGGTGTGTATCCTCATGTCGGTTTTTTCATCCTCTCCTTCAGTTTTCAAAATATGGGTGGTAAATTTATTGTTTTGAAAATCATACCTAAATAAACAATTGTCGCTGCAACCAAGCCACAAAACCAACGAATCAAGAGCCATTGAATATATTTGCGGGGTTATTCCATTTACCGTTGGAATGGAGAAGTTCCTGTAACTGCCATCGGGAAAGAATTGGAAAATCGTTTCAAGGCCGTGCATCGCAACCCATTTACATGAGTTATTTTTAATGGGAGTTGAATGCTTTTCAGTTTTCGATGTGGATTTGCCCGATCCGGTTAAATAGTATTTGAAATAGGACGGTGTTATGATGTACTTGTGTAAACCGATATTTTCGCGGTCGAGGGTAATATCGGCACTCCAAATTGTGCCCTGTCTGTCAACAAAAAGGTTCTCGATAAACTTTCCGGGTTCGACTTCAATTATATTTTCAAGGTTTTGGTTCGAATCGAAAATATGGATGCCCGATTTTTCGTTCGACCAGAAATGATAAGGTTTTACAGGGTTTGCAGATGAAAAAGATAAAGCATCGGTTTCAACAAATCGTTTTGTTTTAATATCGAAATAAAAAAGGCCGAACTTCGAGAACAACAAAATCCTGTCGGAGGCATCAATGCAAATATCGTACATGGCCAGGGTTTTAAACCCCGAATCGTCGCCTGTTATTTCAATGGGCAACGAATTCATTGAATGTAGTTTAACCTTATTCCCGTTTAAAAACTCGCCCCTGAAAACTTCATATTTGCTGTTTTCAATTGTAAACATCCAAACTACTCCGGTATTGTCAATTAACAGTTGAGGATGGTAACTGAAAAGTACATTTTCATTGCCATTCTCGTCAACCAATTTGTATTTTGAAAGCTGTTTTTTCCCACTTTCAAAATGGTACAATAAGCTGTTGCTGCGTGAAAATATCCAAATGGTGCTGTCGGGGCCAACTGTAATATCAGAGACTACAAGTTCGTCAAATTCGTCAGTTTTGAATTTTTCGAAACAGTCTTTATTTCGGTTATAAACAACTACCGAACGCTCCATGCACATTACCCAAACATTGTTTGAGCGGTCAACCACAGCTTTGTCAACCACAAAAAACGGCACTGTTGTCGAATCGTTCGGTTTGTGGTAGTAGTTTTTAAACTCGTAACCATCAAAGCGGCTTATTCCATCCCAGGTTGAAATCCACAAAAAACCCGTTTTGTCTTGGGCAATGTGCTGCACGAAATTGTGCGACAGGCCATTATCGGTGGTAAATGTTTTTTTTGAGAATGTTTGTGAAAGCGCAGTATTTACCGATAAAACAATGACAAAAACCCAAAAGAAAAACAGGTAAGTACAGCAGTATTTCTTTTTAGTGTTCATCACAATTCAATCATTGATTAGTTTAAGATCAAATGCACAACCATAACTCTTGTTCCTTGAAATGAGTGAGTTATTGATTTCCGTAAAGTTGGTAAAAAAAATATATAATGATTTTTTACAAATGATTTTTTACAATTTTAATACAATTTCAGCCAATACAGGCAAATGGTCCGAATGATAATATTGTCCGTTGGAGTCGGTTAATATTCCATGACGAAGCACTTTTACTTTGTCATTCGCAAAAATGTAGTCGATAATTCTCGTGTGGGGTTTAACATCAAATCCACCGCTTGATCCTTCGGGGCCGTAAGGTTCCATCAAACTTACTGATCTCGTATCCTTCAACTCTTCCAACAGGATTTGAATAGGTTCGTTTTCCTTTACTGAATTGAAATCGCCTGTAAGCACAACAGGAAGGTTTTCAGTATTTATTTCTCTTATAAACTTTAAAATCAGCTTTGCAGACTCAATACGGGCAACACGTCCCCTATGATCAAAATGAGTATTGAAACAGAAAAAAACTTTTTTAGATTCAATATCTTTCAGTTTTATCCAGGTGCAGGTGCGGTTACATACGGCATCCCAACCAAAACCGGGTTTATCTGTATCTTCGTTTAACCAGAAAGTCCCCCAATCCAATTTCTGAAATCGCGATTTTCTGTAAAAAACCGACATATGCTCACCAGCAGATTTGCCATCGTCTCTGCCAACTCCAACATTTTCAAAATCTGGTAATCCAGCTGCTAAATCGGCAACCTGTTCGGGCAAACCTTCTTGAATACCGAATAAATCGGTTTTATAAAAAGTGAGCAATCCAATTATTTTATCTTTTCGCAATGGCCATGCATTTACACCATCCGATGGGGTATTCATTCTGACATTGTAAGTCATTAAATTTATTGAAGCTGGCTGATTTTTTTTATTCGCATTTCCATTCCCTGTGGTAATAAACGGAATGATAAACAACGACATTATTGTGAAAATTACTTCTTTCATAGTATATGTTTTTATAATATTATCATAATGATCCTGTTGCATTAACACAACAGGATCATTTGCTTTTCAATTAAAAGTAACAACAAAAACTATTGCCACCCCGGATTTTGCCCCAGGTTTGGATTTAATAAAAGATCAGTTTGCGGAATTGGATAAAAATACATTTTGTCATTCCACTCACGAACAATATTATTCATCCAGACCAGTTCGCCGGAATCCCCATTTTTTAATTGAAGGGGATTTACATTACTCCCAACTTTTGGTGAAACATCAACATAAGTTACACCCGATACTGCCGGTGATGGTTTTGTACCTTGATAAAATGCCACATCGAGGATCCCATCTTCATTTAAATCCATAGGTGTTACCAATTCAGGAACATAAAATCCGTTCCATTCCATTTGCATCAATTCGCCTCTTTTCCATCGAAGGAGGTCGTCAAAACGGAAACCTTCGAGGCAAAGTTCAATTCCCCTTTCTCTTCTTATCTCCAATATAACCGGATCTGAAATATTGGGAAAATAAACCGATTTCAGATAATTATCAACAGTGGTAGGTTTCGTAGTTAGACCTGAAGTTATTCCGCCCCTGGTCCGTAAAACCCCAACCGTTTTTGCCCAGTCTTCATCGGTCAGTGTTCCAAGTTCGGCTTTCGCTTCGGCATAATTAAGCAACACCTCGGCGTAGCGAAACATTGTAATCGAATTGATATTGAGGTCGCGGGTATCATAATACATATCGTCAAGAGTCCATTTAATAGGTTGATAACCTGTAAAAGTATAAGAAAAAAGTGGTGGTGCAGGAACTAATGTGCCGCCACTGATTCTTTTATAATCACCTACACGAATGGTTTGTTTGAGCCTCAAATCGCGATCTTTAACTTCATCTTTAAACAACATTGTCTGATAATCTGCATCATTGGTAAATGGTGTGCCATCAAGTTTAAGATAAGTATTGATAAAAGAACGTATAAAACTTGCTTTATCTCCATAGGTTCCACTGGTCCAGTACCAGTTGGCATCATTCAATACGTTAAGGGTAAGATCGGAGATTGACGCAAGCATCACTTCGCTGGAAATAGGAGCGGGATTTGTGAATACTGTACGATAAGATTTGCCTGGTCCACCCGTTGTATAAATTGAATATATCCCTGCATCCATTATTGTCTGTGCAGCAGTAGTTGCATGGTTAAGCCACGTTGACGCGGATCCCTGAAGGTTAAATTCGGGATGGTATTTCCGAAATGTCCCTTCAAACAGACATATCCTCGATTTAAGTGCATAAGCCACATATTTTGTAACTGTGCTGCGTGTAGCATCGGATGTTGTTTTAATGTTTGCACATGCAAAATCAATATCGGCCAGTATAGAATCCATTACCAGTGTGCGGGGATCCCGACCGCCATATAGAATAAGTGTATCTTTCACATCCAGTGGCTTTCCTATCCATGGAACATCGCCAAATCTTTTTACTTTCTCAAAATAAAAATATGCCCTAAAAAATTTCGCAATACCGATATAATTGTTAATCACGTCTGGAGCAATATCCGGGTCATTGCAATTTGCAATGAAATAGTTGATATTCCTTAAATCGCCCCACGACCATCCTGAACTAAGTGAAGCTGTATAAGCATTTTGCTGAATAAATGTGGGGACAGATTTAACAGCCAGGTAGTCCGACATAGCATCCTCCCTTGTTGAACGCCCCGGTAATATACTATAAAACGAATTAGTATATAAATCCAAACCTTGCTGACTTCCAAAAACGACTGATTTTGAAGCCGTAGAAACAGGTTCTTGATCCAATTCACAACCTGAAATGAAGGCTGTTAAAAGGAAGAGATAGAAAATATATTTTTTCATAACTGAATTATTTTAGTATTAATTAAAATGCAACGGATAACCCAAATGTAATACTCTTGAGCATCGGATAGTTGTATCCATCACCGGCATTGCCAGAAGTAAAAGCCTGATCGGAAACAACGGTATTTTCAACATCTAAATGACCTACAAGCTTATATAATGGTGACCAAGTCCATAAATTTTCACCTGAAACGTAAACCTTTAACTCACTGGCACGGATTTTTGATATCACAGTTTTGGGCAAGCTATATCCTAATTGAATGTTTTTCATTCGGATATAGGCAACATTTTGCAGGTATCTGGTTTGTGCAACCCCGAGTTCGCGTGTGGTAGCATTTGAGGCTGCGCGTGACATGGTTCTTGGAAAATAAGCATCTGTATTCTCCGGAGTCCACATATTCCCAAGATGGAACTTAGGAATATTATTATAAGGCCTGTTGTATTGCCCCCAGAAAAATTCGGCTTCGGTACTTGGATACCAATCCTGTTTTCCTACCCCCTGAAAGAAAGTGGAGAAGAAGAAGTTATTCCAGTCGGCCCCCAAGTTTATTCCGAAAGTATAGCGGGGTGCATTGTTCCCTATTATTTTTCTGTCGCCGGAATTGGATACTTTGTTTGCGCCAATATTTATAAATCCGTCATTGTTGAGATCTTCAAGTTTAATATCGCCAGGGAACCAGATGTTTGTTGGCGATGCCCGCATTTGCGGATATTGCTTGGCATGAGAGTCAATGTCAGCCTGATCAATAAAAAACCCTTCTGTAACATATCCCCAAATTTCCCCGATAACCATTCCCTCGTAATAGTCGGAAAGCAACTTTTCCGGGTTATTGTAACGTTGAATCACCGCTTTATTATCGGCAATTGTAAGCCTGACATCGTAATTAAAAGGTTTGTTTGTGACATTAAATTTATCCCTCCATAAAACCGAAGCTTCCCATCCGGTTGTTTTCAGGTCGGCATAATTTCCTTTTGGAGGCGTAGCTCCAAATGTTGCCGGAAGTGTTAATCCAATGGTGTACATGTCGTTTGTATTCCGCACATACATGTCGCCTACAAAAGTTAATTTGTTTTTCAGCATTGAAAAATCGAGGCCAAAATCGGTGGTTGTAGAAGTTTCCCATGTAATACCATCGGGCAGTACACTTGGTCGGCTTGTTTGTTGAGGGCGTACTCCATTTAAGATATTGCCTGACTGAGAAATACTAAAAAGCTCTTGGAATAGGTATGAAGAAATATTTCCATTCCCAAGCGAACCATAGGAAGCTCTTAATTTAACATCCGAAATCAAATTGGATGAAACTCCCCAGAATCCTTCGTTTGAAATACGCCATCCTGCCGAAATAGATGGAAAGAAAGCGTACCGTTGGGTGGATGGAAATTTGGATGATCCATCATAGCGGCCATTTACTTCAATAAGGTATTTATCTTTATATGAGTAATTTAACCTTGAAAATCCTCCAAGTATAACCCATTTTTCGTATCCCCCACCTGTTGTTATAGCTTGTCCCAATACCAAGTTAAGGTCTGTTGCGTCTTCATATATAATACCATTTCTTTGAACTCCAAGTCTATTGTATGTCGATTCTTCATAATTATACCCGACCAAGGCTTTCAAATAATGGTTTCCTTTAAATGTGTTCTCGTATTCGGTATAGACGTTGGTTGCAATGTATCGAGTAGCCCGGTTATCGAATGTCAGGTCGTTGGTAGTTGTTCCAACATAAGCAATTGCTCCGGGTTTGTTGCTGTATGGCACCTGCACCCTTCGCCGGTTTACATTGTCGTAGTTATTTCTGAATGTAAAATCACCTTTTACACGGAAGGTATTCTTCAGGAAAGTGGATGTAAAACCGGTAGTGTTTCGAATAACCTGTTTCTTTGTGTCAATCCCGTTCTTTCCATACCAGAAATCCCCAACAGTATAAACAGCAACCATAGTTAAAGTCCCGTCAGGATTAAACAAAGTCCCCGAAGGATGACCTTCGTCTGCAATATTTCTCCAGATGCCGCTTCCTTCACCAACATTCATGGGATTGTGATAATTCATTTCTGAATAATCCAAATTGTTATCAACGGTTAACCAAGGAAATAACTGGATTGAGCCTTTGGCTCGGAAGTTTTTCATATTATAATCGTCTGAATTATAATTAAAAAGACCATCCTGTGTTGTTAAATGCCCCGAAAGGAGATACGTTGCTTTATCGCCGCTACCGCTAACGGTTATGTTATTTTCTGTTGCAGTTGTGCTTTTTTTGTACAAAAGACCATACCAGTCGGTACTCCCATAATATACATATTCACCGGTAACGGGGTCAATTTCAACTTCATTGTAAGGTTGTCCTGATTCTGCCCTTCTTTTAAATTCATCAACATAAGCTTGCGAAACTTTCTGTGTTTTATTGATATTCTGAGGGAAAGATCCGTCTCCATTTACAAAAGCTTCGGTAAACATTTTAATCCAGGTATAACCATCTGTAACAAAGTCAGGTAGTGATACCGGGCTTTTTAAAGAAAAATTTGATGTGAAAGTTACACTAGTTTTTCCCTTTGTTGGATTTTTTGTTGTTATAAGCACAACACCAAATGCACCTCTTGCACCATAAATTGCAGCCGAAGCTGCATCTTTTAGCATTGAAACACTGGCGACATCGTTTGGATTCAACAAGCTGGGATCACCTTCCACTCCGTCAATTAGAATCAATGCGCTACCTCCTGAACCGATTGATGTTGTACCCCTAATATTATAACTTGGAGCCTGTGTTGGTTTTCCATCAAGCATCTTAATGTTTAAGTTGGGCATTACTCCCTGAAGTCCCTGTGTCAGGTTTGTTACTGACCGGTTTTCAAAAACTTCACTTGTTACCTGGTCAACTGCACCCGTAAGATTTGCTTTCTTTTGAGTACCATAACCAACAACAACAACTTCATCCAATCCGATTGCACTTTCTGACATTACAACGACAAACTGCTCCTTGTCCCCAATTGCAATTTCCTGCGCAATCATACCAACAAATGAAAAAACCAAAGTTTCTGCATTTTCGGGTATAGAAAGTTGGAATTGACCATCTGGGTTGGTAACTGTACCAAGGGTGGTGTTTTTAATAAGAACGGATACACCTGGCAATGGTGCGCCATCTTTGTCAGTTACCATTCCTGAAATTATCTTTTGCTGAGCCAATTCGGCAGGTTTGTTAAGTGCTTTCCGAATTACAACCTGCCGCTCGTAAACATCGTAAGTTAAGCTGGTGTTGACTAGAATTTGATCCAGTATCTGATCAATCGAGGCATTTGATAAATTCACATCAACCTTGCGCTGAAGGTCGATGTCTTCATTGCGGTACAAAAAAACAAATTCACTGTTTTTTTCCACATACTTCATCACCCTGCCGAAAGTCGAATTGGTGAGATTTATGTCCATCTTTTTAGCTTGCGAATAACCTTTCGCAGAAACTGTCATTACAAATCCAATTAACATGACAAACGATAAACGCATAATTCGCCATAGTTTTTTGAGATTTCCCCATGCAGGAAAATCGTGAAACATTTTTTTTTCCATAAATTTGTAAAACTTAATTAATAATTACTATTAGTTTAAATGGTATTTATTTAACCGGGGAATGTGCCAGCATTTCCCGGTTTATTTTATTTTAAAGTAATTTCCGTCTATTCTCTCAAATTTTATAGCTGAAACTTTCTCTAAATACTCAAAAACTTCTTCCTGATTTTGATTTAAATCCAGTTTACCGCTTATTTTTACTTGTCCGGTTAAAGGATCTTCAAATTGAATATTTATGTTATAATATCTTTCCAACGATTTAATTACTCTGTTCAAATCTCGGTTTTCAAAACTCAGTAAACCATCAGTCCATAAAGTATAGAAATCAGTAACGATATTAGTAACAACTGATAGTTTTGTTATTTTATCAAAAGAAGCCAGTTGATTTGGGTTTAAAATAATTTCTTTTTCATCTTTACCAGTATCAATTCTACGTATGGCCACACTACCTTTCTTAAGAACTGTTTGAATCACGTTATCCTCTGAATAGGCCGAAACATTAAATTCAGTACCCAATGCCTTTATTTCAAGTGCTGATGTTTGAACGATAAATGGTTTTTCCTTATCACTTTTTACACTGAAATAGGCTTCGCCAAATAATACAACTTCTCTTGTTTTAGAAGTAAAATTTGACGGAAATATTAAAGTGCTCCCGGCATTTAACCATACCTCCGAACTATCGCTTAGTATAATTTTGGAACTGCTACCATAAGGTATTACCAGTTTGGAAATTTTTGAAAGTACAGTTGTTTTTATAACACTGTCGTTATTTAAAATAATTTCTCCCGGATTCCGGTAATCAAGCGTTGATTCTCCATCGTTAATAACAATGCTTTGTCCTTCAGGTAATATTAAAAACGGACTTTTGCCAGAAACAGGTGCATCTGTTTTGCTAATGGACTCCGTCAAATTATCCTTTTTAAAATATTGGTACACAACAACAGCACCAAAGGAAAAAAACAAAACTGCAATTGCAGCATATTTCATAAAACTTACAAATCGGATTCTAAGTTTATTTTTAGCCTCTTCTCTATCCAGTTTTCTTAAAATTTTATGGGCTAGTTGAATTTTTTCTTCCTCTGAAAGATTATCATTTACCAACCTGATGTTCCTGAGTTTCGACTTTAATTCCAATAAATGTGGCGCTTCTTCGGGATGCTTTTCAAAATAATTATCCCAATATAAATCCATTTCTGTGGTGGGATTAAAAATCCACTTCATATACATGGGATTTGTAAATATAACTTTGTAATCATTCATTAGTTTTGTGCTGCTTTATTAAAAGAGCAGGAAACTGATAAAAGGGGACATGATTTAACTAATTTTTTTTTGTTTTAATACAGAAAATCCAGAATGCGAAACTTCCCGATGAAAAGTTTTCACATTGTATGCTTTGCGCAAATTGCTGATGATGCGGTAAATCTTCTTTTTTACTGCATCCGGTTTAATTCCAATTAGCTTTCCAATTTCTTTGTATGTAAGATTGCTGTTGAATTTATAAAAAAGTAATTCCCGGTTGTTCTGGCTTAATTCATTTAAAATTTCCTGCAACACAATTAATTTTGAATTTTCAGATTCCTTTTGGATATATTCTTCCTCAAAATCGAAAGTAAGTTCAAATGCAAAAAAATCCTGATCCTCAAAATCCCTTGTTCTGCCTTTTCTTTTTAATTTCTTATGAATTAATCTTTTAAGCGATTTGAATAAATAGTACTCAAAACTTTCGGGTTGGCGCAGGTTTATTTTATATCGGTATAAATCAATAAATAAGTCCTGAATTGAATCCTGAATAAGGTCTTTATCATGAGTCATTTTTGAACCATAAGCGAAAAGAACATCAATGAATTCAGAATAAATTTCTTGAAAAGCAAATCTGTCGCCAGAATTGAATCTGACCCATGTGGATATCCAGTATGATTTATCCTTAAAAAAATTGACTTTTTTATTAGTTTTATTCAAGTTAGTACAGATAAATTCATCCTAAATATAGCAAAAAGTTGACACAAGCATATTTAATCATCACTTATTGGTGACGTCCAATTTTTGGAGCTGTAGAAAAAATGTTCTACTAACCAATTTTTAACTTGTTAAGTTGTATACATTCAAGTTTTACTTTCAAAACAAT
>CAWDAW010000042.1:0-41468 GCA_963800345.1 uncultured Prolixibacteraceae bacterium
TTATTCGCCCAAACTTCTTTGATTTGTTTTTGCAATTTCACCAAGAGCCTCCAAACGAAGTATTAAATCACTTATGTCTTCCCTGAAAGTTGGAGTACTAGCTTGTGCGCAACCCAAAGCAACAGCTAATCTAGTTTTTGATTCTGCGTCATTACCATATTTCTCACCATTAAATTCATAGTAGCATTCATCGACATTGCAACAGGCAGTTACAATTTTTCCTGTACATATTTCATCCTGTTCACAAGTTTCCTCAGGTGTTGTTGAGCAACCTGAAACAAAGGCCAGGAACACACTCAAAAGTAAAACCGATAAGTAAAAAGCAGATTTTTTCATATTCTTAAGTTTTATTTGATACTAACGAAAAAAATGTGTTCAAACTTATAATAATCATTTTCAAAATAAAAACGTTCGGTACAATTATTTAACTCCTGTATCATAAGAAACAAGTGTGGGGTGGAAAATCAATTCAAGCATTGTTTGCTGAACTTCGATTTTTAAGGCCAGCTGTCTTTGCGCTTTTTTTGTTGCAAATCCTACTTTTTTCTTTCCATCAAGATATGCGTAAATAAGTTTAATAGTGTTTTTGTCCATATCATTTTCGCTTATTTCATCACCACTCCTGCTTTGCCTTTCAAACAATTTTCGGGATTTTCCCTTCAGTATTTCTCCCAAATTTAATTTAATAAGGTATTCATAATCTTCTGACAGGCTTTGCATGCCAGATGTTGATAAATCCATTGAGCTACTCACGATATTTGTTATCGGAACGTATATTTTATTTTTAAACATGAAAATATTGCTTTCCAAAGTTTTCATTTCAATATTATCCAGCTCTTTGATTCCTGTAAAATTGGAAACATCCATTGCTGGTTTATAGTTGATTAACTTCCCGTTTTCTAATTTGAAATTGCCCATAACCCGCATGTCGTTGCTTACCATGGAATCGGCTTCAAATACTACTCTGCTATTGATATCGGCAGTTATAATTCCGCTGATATTTTTGTAAGAAATTAAACTGTCCTGACCAAAATTGTTGAAAGCATACAACAGTTTATAAATATCCATGTTGTCAATTTGGTTTTTTACATTTAATATTTGTCTGTCGTTTTTGGTGATTGAATAGCGCAATGAACTGTTTGTGCTCCCATCGAACGCATTTGTTTTGAACTGATCAATAATGTAAGCACTGTCGGTTAAATTAAATTTGGCGGAGATATTTTCTAGGAAAATCTTGTCGTATTTAAAGCTTTTTGCGGCAACTTTCCCTTTAAGTTCAAACAAAAAGTTAAGCGGAGAACTCTGGTTTGTATGTTCTTCTGAGGAATCGGAAGGGAAAAAAGGTTCCAAAATTGCATAATCGATTGCGCCAAATTCCAGATTTCCCTGTGCTTTTACAGTTTCTTTTTTGTTTTTGATTACAGCTTCATAAACATTTAAAATTGTTGTTGAATCAACTAAAAAATCAATACCGGCAGCAATCCCGTTCATTTTTGAAATTGTAATTGTACCGTTATCTATTTTCATTTCCCCATTTAAATCTGAAATTTCCTGCAAAGTATCCGGCATTGCAAGTGAAATATTTTTGGCAATCAGTTTTAACGAACTTTGATTAAATAAAATGTCGGTCAACTGTGCTGTAACCGAATCTAAATTCAATTTTCCATGCGTACTGATTTCTGCTTCTAAATTTCCCGAAATATTTTTAACCAGCGAGTCGGGTATAAAAGGTTTTATTTCTTCCAAATCAATCTTTGCATTTGCATTGATTACAAAATCGGGATATTCTAAATTATTGATTTTGGCGGTTCCCCAAAAATTTCCTTGTTGTGTTTCTGTTTTAAAAGAATTCAGTATTATTTCAAGTTCCCGTGGTTGTGTGAATTGGCCTTTAAAATCAGCGTTCAAAGAAGAATTTTTTAATTGAAGATCCCATTCAGGAATTTTTCCATTTAAATTTTTCACTGACAAATGTTTTGGAGCATAAATCAGGGAACCGGAAAAATCATTGATTTGCAGTGAATCTGAATCAATTGTAAGTTTTGAAAAATCTACATTCGCTTCAGTATTGTTTGCGATGAGGTTAATAAAATTATCGTCAACTGAATCAGGAATTTGACCTTTTGTGGAGATTTCGGCAATAAATTTTCCCGAGATATTTTGGATGATCGAGTCAGGAATAAAATCGCTGAACTCCTTCATATTGATTTTTAATTTTGATTGAATGTCGTAAACCGGTTTCTCAAAATTTACAATTGAAAATGTTAAATCGGCTGAACTTGTTTCTGTTTCGGCATGAAATGTTTTAAAATGAGCGCTTGCAGTTTTGTTGTTTCGCTGGCTGCCATTGGAAATTTTACCTTCAAAGTTTAAATTTTTAACGGTTGGATAATCTTTGATTTTTATAAATCCATTTTTCAGGTTGAGTGTAAAATCAACAGAAGGCAAAATTGAGTCAGAAACAAAACCTGCAACTGAACCCGACAAATTCACATTTCCCGTAAGTGCCTCAATTCCATATTTATTCATCAGTTCATCTGGTACATATTTGTGAAATTTAACCAACTCCCCATCTTTTAATTCAATGGCCAAATTGGTAAAAAGAGGTTCAGAAAAAGCCATTTTTCCACTTATATCAAGTTTTGCCCCGTCAGTTTCTGCTATAAGCTTTTTGATTTTCAGGGTGTCGGTTTCATAGTAAAGTTCGAAAATCACTAAAGCCTGTTCCATTCGATTTAAATTGGTACTGCCAAATCTGCTATTTGTAACCTGAACTTCACCCACCGCAGTTCCCTTGATTTTTTCATTTTCCATTTTACCTTTGATATCAAGAACATGAAAAAACATAGTGGCAGCCATTTTTACTGAGTCATTTACGTAATGTACCAATGTATTTTTCAACTTTACCTTTTTCAAATCAAAATCTGGTACACCGACCGACTCAGAATTAACTGTATCTGTATCCTCTTCATTTAAATTCAATAAGAAGTCAATATTGCTATGGCCCGAAGAATCAACTTCATAATTTACTGTTGCATCATCAATTTCTATATTATCGATTTCATAAATCCCTTTCATAATTGGGATTATTTTGAAAGAGATATAAACCCGTTTAAACTTTAGAATATCTTCTTTTGACAGGCTGTTTGAATCTGTAACTGTTGAGTTTTCAGTACCGATTCTAACCCCGGAAAGTTCAATTGTTGCAAACGGAAAGCGTTTAATCAGTGTAAAAGATACTTCTTCAATTTCGACAGGTGCATTTATGGATTTACTTATTTTTTTTAGTGTGAAATCAGCAATTTTGTTTTGCGATAAACTTGCCACAACAACCAGGACTATGATTATCAGGAATAGTGATAAAACAATAAAACCGAATATTTTAAGTGGTTTTTCCATTTAACTTTTTGACTTTTCTTCTCAAATTGATTGTAAGTATTTTTATTTTCAGAATGTCGCCAATAAACCGAAACAGCTTAAAATTACAAAAAATTATAGGTTAGCATCTGTAATTGAAATTTGATTTAATCGCAAATTCAAAATACTATAGTTTTATTAAGATTGAATACTTTTCAAGTTGCTGCTTTATTTGAAATGGAATATCTTTCCAAATCGATTAAAGATATTAAACTGAAGCAAATGGAAAAAATGAAAATTGCAGTTATTGGGTTCGGTTTTATGGGAATGACTCACACCCTGAATATTCTGAAGAACCCGGGATTGGAATTGGTGGCAATCGTGGATAAAAATCCTGAAATTATAGAAAAGAATATAAACGTACAGGTTGGGAATTTCTCAACGGTCGGCATTTCTGAAAAAGAGATATCACACATTAAACTATATTCATCGTTTGAAAATTGCATTGAGGATGAACATCTGGATGCCTGTATAATTGCCGTTCACACCGATTTTCATTATAAACTCACAAAACTTGCTTTTGATGCGGGAATCAATGTACTTCTTGAAAAACCGTTTTGCCTGAATATTTCTGAAGGCGAAGAGTTGATTGAGCTTGCTGACGATAAAGGGCTTTTGTTGATGGTTGCACATGTGGTGCGTTTTATGCCTGCCTATCAAAAGTTGAAATACTGGATTGATTCCGGGGAATTTGGTAGATTGAATTTTTTATCGATGACTCGATTTTCAGGAGTGCCAGCCTGGGGACAATGGATGGAAAAACAAAAGGATTTTGGTTCTTCGGGTGGCGCACTTTTCGATTTGGTAATTCATGATATAGATTTTGTACAGTGGGTTTTAGGAATTCCGGACTCCATTGTATCGACAGTTTTACCCGGAAAATTAAGCCACCACGATTACCTGAATGCCAACTGGAAATACAATTCAGGAGTAAACGTGAAAATTGAAGGCGGTAATTTTTTTCATAGCAATTTCCCGTTTCAGGCCGGATTTTCTGCCAGCTTCGAAAAAGCAAGTATCGTGTACAGCAGTACTAATCCTGAAAATATAATAGTTTCAACCGATACTGAAATTTTTAAAGTTCCTGCAGGTGATGCAATGGAAGGATATTCCGGTGAATTGGATTATTTTGTTGATTGTATGAAAAATAAAATGAAACCCGAAAAATGTATGCCCGAATCAGCTTTGCAAAGCATCAGTCTAGGGTATAAACATTTGTAGTTCAAATGTCTAGTCTGTAAGTATAGTTTTCAAAAGAATAAGAATAAGCTCCGGCATTGTCCAAGGAAAAACATCAAAATTCGTCAGGAAATGGTCGTGCCTTCCCTGTTGCTTTTTCCGTTGGTGCTTTAGCGCCCACCGATTTCAGGTATTTCCCAAGTCGGTTTGAAAGGTCATTCACAATTTGTGGTCGGGCAGAAGACATATCGTTTTTCTCGCTAATGTCCTCAGGAATATTGTATAACTCTTTTTTTCCGTCTTTGTACCAGTAAATCAGTTTCCAGTCGCCTTTACGGATAACGCTGTAAGGTTCAAAATCGTAATTGTGCGGGAAGTGCCAGAAAAATTCGCGTTCCGAATTGTCAATATTTTCGCCCTTTAACAGAGGTGTAAAACTTTTTCCGTCAATATTCACGTTACTTTTTATTCCTGCCATTTCAAGGATGGAAGGAAAGAAATCTTCAATTATTAAAGGTTCATTTGTTACGCTTCCCGCTATAGTAACTTCTGGCCAGTACACAATCATTGGGTCGCGGATTCCTCCTTCGTAAGGGCTGATTTTATGACTGCGCAAAGGATAATTTTGAGGGCATTGCGAAGGCGAACCGTTATCAGACATAAAAATGATTATCGTATTTTTTTCGATTCCCAGTTCCTTTACTTTTGCCACAATGTCACCCAGTGATTTGTCCATTCCTTCAATCATTGAAGCATATGTGGCTTCAAAATCAGTTAATCCTTTGTCTTTGTATTTTTGATAATAACGTTCATCTTTTTCCCATGGTGCGTGAATGGCATAATGCGACATATACAAATAGAAAGGCTTTTTTGTGGCAGTGGCTTTTTCCATTTCTGCCATTGCTTCAATGGTCAGTGCTTCGGTTAGAAAAATGTCTTTTCCATGATATCTTTCAAGTCCGGGCACATTCCAGATGGTATCGCCATTTCTCCATTCGGCGCTAAAATTTTTCATACCCCAATACGAACCAGGTCCTCCCGCGCAATGTCCTGCAATATTTACGTCAAATCCGAGGTTTAACGGATTTTCACCCGGAGTATCTTTTGCACCCCAATGTGCTTTGCCCGCATGAATGGTTGTATAACCAGCTTCCTGCAAATACATGGGCAAAGTTTTGGCCACATAAGTGTTTTCTATTCCTGTAACCGGACTTAGCCCGTTTACATTCCACACAGGTATTTCAAGGATTTTGTGTTTAGTGTCGGGAGAAACATTTTTGCGCAAAGTCCAGTTTGTTACTGCATGGCGCGCGGAATTCATCCCTGTCATTAAACTTACACGTGTTGGCGAGCAAAGTGGGCAGGCATAAGCTTGTGTGAATTTCATGCCATTTGCTGCCAGGGTTTCCATAGCCGGTGTGTTGTAACGCTCGTTCAATTCGGTTTTTTCAGTCCAAAAAGGAACTGAAGTTTCCTGCCACCCCATATCGTCAACCAAAAAGAAAATGATATTGGGTTTGCTGTTCTCCGTTTGACAATGTGCATAAAAACCGCACAAAACAAGAATTAATATTAAAATTGATTTCATTTTACATGTTAATTTTTTACTGACTGTTCGATGCAACATTGGCGTTTTCCCATCAATCTGGTTTCGAATAGAAAAATGCATATTTAATCTTTCACCGCAATTTAATTGTATCTTTTAATTCTACAAAAGCTTAATTTACTGAAAAATTTAAACCCTGTAAAAACTAACGGTGAATTGATGCTTTTTTCAGAAAAAGTTCAGCAAAGAATTTCAAGAAAACATCATGACATTTTGGATGAAAATGGGAATTGAAAAAACAATTACGGATTTTACGCCGCTGCTGAACTGCAGGGAAATCCGATTCCTGAAGCTTCCAAATCAAACAGAAATGGTTATATAATAATTATTCAGTTATGTTTTCCGTTTCTTCTTTTTTGCTGCAGGAAACAGCACATTGTTTAATATCAGCCGGTATCCCGGAGAATTTGGGAACAAACTTAAGTCGGTAGGTGGGTCACCAACTAGATGACGGTAATCTTCGGGGTCGTGACCACCGTAAAAAGTCCAGAAACCTTTTCCCTTTTCGCCATGAATATAACGTGCTTCATTGGCCGATTTGTTTTCGCCCATAATCAAACTGCTGGTTTTCAGAACATCTTTGCGGTAAGCTGTTGTTTGTCCCATAAAACCTTTAATTAGGTTTCGGTGGTTTTGGCAAAGCATAGTTGGAATGGGATCCCATTTTGCCGAAAAATCGAATAAAGTAAAGTAGTCATTGTCGCGCAACACTTTTCGCGTGTCGGTTACATCAATATTTGAAAATTCATAGGCATAAGGATCTGTATTCAGTTCGAAATTTTTAAAGGCAAATGTATGAGAGAAATCAAGTTTTTGCTGGGCTTGTTTATCTGCCGGATCTCCATCGAACATACTTTCGCAAATATCAATTCCAACAGCAGCCAGTGAAATATCATAAGTATCGGTTGCGGCGCACATGGCAAACAAAAAACCACCGTTTAGTACATATTTTTCAATCTCGCGGGAAACAAACGATTTCATCTCAGAGACTTTCAGGAAACCCAGTTTTTTTGCCAACTCAGTATTTATTGCTACATCCTGCTGATACCAGGGGGCATTTTGATAGACACGCCAGAATTTTCCAAACTGACCTGTAAAATCTTCATGGTGAAGGTGTAGCCAATCATAATCTGATAATTTCCCGCTTATTATTTCTTCATCGTATATCACGTCGTAAGGAATTTCGGCATAAGTTAAAACGAGTGTCACTGCATCATCCCAGGGTTGTTTGTTTGGTGGCGAGTAAACTGCAATTTTAGGTGCTTTGTTCATCGCAACAGCATCCTGGTTTACATCGGGTTGTGAAATACCGTCCAAAATAGCTGCGGCCTGTGCATCGGTAATCGATTCAAAAGTAACTCCACGCACAACACATTCATTTTCAATTTGTGGCGATGATTGCATTAAAAAACTTCCACCCCTGTAATTTAGCAGCCATTTAACTTCAATGTTATTTTCGAGAACCCAAAATGTTATTCCATAAGATTTTAAATGATTTTTTTGCGAATCATCCATGGGGATAAGTAATGAAATACATTTAGCCTGAAAGTTGAATAGGAGTGCGGTTAGAAGTATCGTTATTTTGATTTTCATTCTTTATTTCTTATACTGAAATACTACAAGTAACCAAACGCTTTTGTTCAGAGTCTAAAACGGAGAGTCAGAGGTGCCTGAAGCCTGTTTGTCGAAATTGCTGTTTGTCGAAATTCCGGCGCCGGCAAGTTCGTCTTCTTCATTCATTTTCGAACTGAAGGTTTGCGGGATATGTCCAAAGCCCTGGTTAAATTGGTTTTCCATGTCTGAAAATTTTGCCAACTCTTTTTTGAATGATAAATGAACATCGCCGGTGGCACCATTACGGTGTTTTGCAATAATGATTTCAGCAACTCCCAACAATGAGTTTCCTGAATCATCTTCCGTAATTCCGTAGTATTCAGGACGGTGGATGAACAAAACAAGGTCGGCATCCTGCTCAATTGCACCCGATTCACGAAGGTCGGAAAGTTGCGGACGTTTTCCTTCGCGCGATTCAACCGAACGGTTCAACTGCGATAATGCCAGAATTGGTATATTCAATTCCTTGGCAATTGCTTTAAGCGAACGTGAAATCATACTTACTTCCTGTTCACGGCTGCCGCGGCTGTCGGATCCGGCTGTCATCAACTGCAGGTAATCCACAATTACCACTTCAATATCATATTGCATTTTCAAGCGGCGGCATTTTGCCCTGAATTCAAAAATAGAAAGTGCCGGTGTATCGTCAATAAATATGGGTGCTTTGTCTAAACTCGAGATTTTTCGGTTCAAATGTTCCCATTCCCAGTCTTCAAGGCGACCCGATTTTAATTTTTGTGAACCCAATTCTGTTTCGGCGGCAATCAAACGCGTAACCAACTGTATAGATGACATTTCAAGCGAAAACAAAGCAACTGATTTACTGTGTGCAACGGCCATTTCACGCGCCATTGAAAGTACAAATGCGGTTTTACCCATTGATGGGCGGGCGGCAACAATTATAAGGTCGGTACGCTGCCATCCTGAAGTAATCCTGTCCAAAGCTGTAAAACCTGAAGGTACACCACTTAATCCTTCTTTTTGGTTTTTTGCTTTTTCAATTTGCTGGATTGCTTCATTCAATATGGGTTTTATAGGAACAGTTTCTTTTTTGATGTTTCCCTGTGCAATCTTAAAAAGTGATGATTCTGAAAAATTTATCAGTTCGTCAACATCAAGTGTATCGTCATAAGATTTGGTTTGAATTTCGGTAGAAACCCTTATTAATTCACGCTGGATAAATTTTTGAGCAATAATCCGGGCATGAAACTCAATATGTGCAGCCGATGCAACACGCCTTGTAAGCTGTGTTATATATGCGGGGCCGCCAATTTCTTCCAGCTGGTCACGGTCTTTTAATTCCTGCGTAACCATTAAAAGGTCAACAGGTTTTTCATTCATCGACAGTTTTTTTATGGCCTCAAAAATTTTCTGGTGCTCATCTTTGTAAAAACTGTAAGTATCAATAAAATCGGCAACAGTAACATATGCATCTCTTTCAAGCATCAAAGCACCCAAAACCGCCTCTTCCACTTCAATAGCCTGAGGGGGCAGTTTTCCGTATTGTGCATTAATTTGTTCAATATTGAAAGTGTTGTTGCTGTTGTTATTCCTTTTCCTTTCGGCCATTTTAGAAAATTAAAAATTATATAACATTTTTAAAAACGAAGTACAAAATTACAAAAATTGACAGGCAGGGAAAGTTAAAAAACGATTATGTTTTTAAACATGGGTTATAAACAATTGTTAGTTGTTGTAGAGTTGTGGTTTTCAGATATTTGGTTTTGATGTAATAAGTAATAAGAAACAATGAATGAACCATTTTAAAGATTATGAACCTTAAAACCGTTTCCAATACTTTTGTTTTTCTTATTTCTCACAGAACATTTTACATTTTTTTTCCTAACGAATTTTATCTTCAATAATCAATGTAATTACCTGACCAAGAGTAAGTCCCATAGCTGCAATTTGCTGTGGAATAAAACTTGTAGCCGTCATTCCCGGCGTGGTATTAATTTCAAGAAAATAAAAAACTTCTTCTTTCAGTATATAATCTATCCTCACAATTCCTGCACACTGGCACAAATCGTAAATTTCAGAACTTATGTTCTGGCAATTTTCGAAAAGATGGGCCGGCAATCGGGCAGGCGTAATTTCTTCTGCAGCTCCCGGAGTATATTTTGCATCGAAATCAAAAAATTCGTTTTTTGGAAGTACTTCAGTAACAGGGAACACAATTTTTTTGTTTCCGATTTTTACCAAACCACAAGTAAATTCTTTACCATCGATAAATTCTTCAATCAAAGCATCGTTGCTTTCTTCCCAGGCTTTTAAAATGGCGGGTTCAATATCTTCCTGCTTTTTCACTTTTGTTATCCCAAAACTCGATCCACCGGCATTGGGTTTTATGAAAACAGGTAATCCGAGATTTTCAACAATGGCTGACGGATTAATAATTTGCGATTTTGATATTTTAAGTGATTTAGCCATTTTGATATTAAAATTGCTCAAAAATTTGTTGCAAAACCACTTGTTGAATGTAAGGGATGAGGTGTGAACATTGCAGGTGGAGTAGGGGATTCCGAGCAATTCGAAATATCCCTGCAAAATGCCATCTTCGCCGGGTGTGCCATGAACTGTAATGTAGGCAAAATCAAAACTTACCTTTCTGTTTTCAACTACACAACTAAAATCAGATTTATCGATATCGGCAATTTTCCTGTCATCCTGCAAAACAATCCATTCTTTGCCTTTCATTTGAATCAGCCATGGATTGAATTTATTTGCATCGATGGCTTTGTACACATTTGCGCCACTCTTTACAGAAACTACAAATTCGGATGAATCGCCGCCTGATATTACAGCGACATTTGGTTTGTTATTCATTGCGGTTTGAAATATAATTTTCCCATTTTTCGATTGCCATTGCCATGTCTTCCGGCAATACCGAATCGAATGTCATTTTCTCGTTGGTTGTTGGGTGAATAAATCCCAACGTTTTAGCATGAAGTGCCTGTCGGGGTATTATTTTAAAACAATTTTGCACAAACTGCCTGTATTTGCTGAAAGTTGTTCCTCGTAAAATTTCGTTTCCACCATAGTTTGAATCGTTAAAAAGAGTATGGTTTATGTGTTTCATGTGGACCCTGATTTGATGGGTTCGGCCAGTTTCAAGGCGACATTCAACATGAGTAACGTATCCAATACGGCGTATAACTTTATAATGCGTAACAGCAGGTTTTCCATATTCTCCATCCGGAAAAACAGTAAAAACCTGTCGGTTTTTTAAACTGCGACCAATATTCCCTTCAATTATTCCTTCATCTTCTTTCACACTTCCCCAAACCAGAGCCTGGTAAGTGCGCTCGGTAACTTTATCGAAAAATTGCATGCCAAGTTTTGTTTTGGCAATCTCCGTTTTTGCGACAACAAGCAAACCCGAAGTATCTTTATCTATTCTGTGCACAAGTCCGGGACGCGGATCTTCACTGTTAAACAAAGGCAGATCTTTGAAATACCAGGCAAGTGCATTAACAAGTGTGCCGGAGTAATTTCCATGTCCGGGATGTACAACCAATCCGGCGGGTTTATTGACAACTATCAATTGTTCATCTTCATAAACAATGTCCAACGGAATTTCTTCGGGAATAATTTTTAATTCCCGCCTCGGGTAATCTAATGCAATTACAACTTCATCGTTGGGTTTAACTTTGTAATTTGATTTTACAGCAACATTGTTTACAAGCACACAACCTGCATCGGCAGCAGCTTGCAACCGGCTTCGGGATGTATTTTTAATTTGGTTAGAAAGGAATTTGTCAACACGCAGTGCTGATTGCCCGGGATCGACTTTTAACCGGTAATGTTCAAACAACTCTCCGTCTTCCTGTTCTTCGATTTCTTCGTTATAATCTTCCATAAATTTATTCTTGTTCTTTTTGTGTTGGTTGCGTAATTTTATCTGAATCGAGGGTCAACCATAAATCAACGGAAGTTCCAAGACTTACAAGTTTTATATTTTTACCGGGATATTGTTTCCAGATTATTGCTGCAAGCGTATCTTCGGAAGAAATTATAGTTCCATCGTAAATCAATGAACCTGTGTTTAGCATGCAGTTAGTCAGTATTGGTTCGGCTTCAGTAAAAGTCATTCCTGTAAGGTTAGGAAGCGGGGTATCTTGTATCCCGTTGTTGCTGCCAATAACAAGATCAACATTGCTCCCTTTTAGAATAATGTCGCCCTGTTTCAATGCTTTGGAATTCTGTTCAACATTCAAAACAAGATTATTGTATTCAGAAGGTTGATAAGTGATTTTACCTGGTTTTAATCCGCAATTTTCCATTAATCCCATTGCCTGACGAAATGAAATGTCTGTCAGTTTCGGCAAAACAACTTTTTCCGGTACTGTTGAATTAACAGTTAAAAAAACAATCCTGTTCTTTTTGACTTTAAATCCCGGTTCAGGAATCTGCTCGACTACTGCGCCAGGATTTGCACCGTCAAAATGCATTGAATCAATAATTTCATATTTAAGGTGGGCAAGCTTTGCAGTTGCTTCAATTTCGTTATTGGTCAAACCCATAAAATCAGGAACAGGATAAGCTTCGCCATGATGGGTATAAGATTTCAACTGTTGTAAAACAATTATAAAAATTGCAATAACTATCACAACAGACAAAAAAAGATGTTTAAGAAAAACACGACTTGTTAAAAATTTTTTTAAACTCATATTAAAATTTGTCGGTATTACTGAAAACAAAATTAATTTAAAAAAAGTATTCTTTCATGTTGAATTTTTCTTCTTTCCCCTATAATTCTCAATACGATAAATTAGACAGAGGCTGTTTTGCCAACTTTTATAAACACAAAAAGGTAAAGAAACAATTCTTTACCTTCTCGCAAAAAGAGTTATAATATCTAACTATCTTTTGTGTCTCGGTTCGTCAGAAACAGTTAATTTTTTTCTTCCTTTTGCACGACGTGCTTTTAGTACTTTACGTCCGTTTGCAGTTGACATTCTTTCCCTAAAGCCGTGTTTGTTTTTTCTTTTCCTGTTCGATGGTTGAAATGTTCTTTTCATTTCTATTTGTTTTTATAATTTTCTATTTGTTTTTTTCGGACTGCAAAAATAGTCCTTTTTTTATCTCTTCCAAAATATGAATCATCTTTTTACAATAATCAACAATATTTTGAGCTTGAGTTGATTTTGTGTATGGTATTATTTCGAAAAAATCATTTTCAACGCAATCAGAATCAACAAACCACCAAAAAGTTTGCGTAACATCCTATCTGAAATGTTCAGCGAAATATTTGAACCGAAATATGCACCAATAAAAAAAGTTAAGGATAAAATAAGGGCGATTTTCCAGTTTACATTCCCGGCTTTCCAGTAATTCCATGTAGCTAAAATGCCAACCGGTGGTATCATAAACGCAAGGCTTGTTCCCTGTGCTTCGTGCTGGCTGAGTCCCAAAATAAAAACAAGTGCAGGGATCACTATAATTGCGCCTCCAATTCCAAACGCACCCGAAAGTAAACCTGCAACGATTCCAACAATTATCAATATTATCACCTGCATTATACCCATAATGTTACAGTTCTTTTTTAACCGAAAAACGAAATCCTATCCCGTGAAGGTTTGTAATTTTAATGTTTGGGTCGTCTTTAAAATATTTTCGCAACCGCGAAATAAATACATCCAAACTTCTACCAAGGAAGTAGTCGTCCGAACCCCAAATATTTTCCAATATTTCGTTTCTGCTTAAAACTTTATTTGAATTGGCAGCAAAATATTTAATTAATTCCGATTCTTTCAAAGTTAAAGATCTCTTGTCACCATTTATGGAAAGTGTTAAATCATCAGGGAAAAAATCGAAATTACCTATTGAAATTGATTTTGAACCTTCAGTTTTTTCAATAGGTTGAGAACCACTTCTTTTAAGGAAGATTTTTATTTTGAGCAACAGTTCTTCCATGCTAAAAGGTTTTGGAATATAATCGTCACCTCCCAGGGTTAACCCGGTTATTCGGTCTTCTGTCATTGAGCGGGCAGTCAGGAAAATAATTGGAATCTGATCGTTTGTTTTACGAATAGTTTGTGCTACCTGAAAACCATCGATTTTTGGGAGCATTACATCAAGCAGAATCAAATCAAAATTGAACTTATTGAAAAGACTAAGCGCAACTTCCCCATTTTCTGCTACTTCAACCGAGTATTTGTGTTGCTCAAGATTATCCTTTACAATAAATCTCAATGCATCATCGTCTTCAACCAGTAAAATCTTTATTTCTTCTTTATTCATAACTAAACCGGAATAATTATTGTAAAAATACTTCCCCCACCAGGATTTTCATCCACATTTATTTTCCATTTATGTGCTGATACAATTTTCTGAACATAATCCAGTCCAAGTCCAAAACCTTTAACATTGTGAATGTTACCTGTAGGTACACGATAAAATTTTGTAAATATTTTCTTTCTTTGATCTTTTGGAATTCCAATTCCATTGTCGGTTATAGCAAGTTCTAAATTTTTCTTTTTTTTATTTGCCGATATCGTAAGAAACGGATTCTGTTCGCAATATTTTGCACCATTTTCTAAAATATTCAACAAGAGATTGGAAAAATGAAAGCGATCAGCAAGTATGTGTAATTTTGAATCCACTTTAAATATTTTCACATTTGCTTTTTGTCCAATGTCGGTTTGTTTAAATTGGGCGGCAACTTCAGTTAATATTTCATTCAAATTAATTTCTTCAAGATTTAAATGAATCCTGTTTTTTTCAATAGATGCAAGGTTTAAAACCTTTTCCACATTTTTGGATAAGCGGGTGTTTTGTTCCTGAATGATTCTTGCATAGGTAAAAAGCCGCTCCGGCGTACTTAAAATCTCCTCATTATTTAAAACACTTGATGCTATTGCAATGGAAGAAATTGGGGTCTTTAGCTCATGGGTAAGGTTATTTATAAAGTTCTTTTGCACTTCAGAAAGTTGACGTTGCCTTATAATTACTGTTAATGTGTATCCAAAAAATAACACAATTACTACAAGCAAAATTGTCAAAAAATACCATATTGAAAGTTGTGATACAAAAAATGAAGATCGGTTTGTAAAATGAATCCCAAAGTAATTGTTGTAATTTTCTACAGTCTGAAACTGATAATCCGATGGCTTTTCTTCGCCGTTTTTGATAAGGATGCCTTCATCCATTTGTTCCAAAACAGGATTATAAATAGCAAATTCAAAATCTGCGTAAATTTCATGTTTCTTTAATTCTTCAATAAGGTGCGTTTTTAGCAGATCTTTATCGATGGAAGTATTTACATTAACAATATAATAATTGGCTGAAACAATTTGTACAGGAGTTATACTGTCGAAACTTGAGGTATTCCCACTGGCAAGCAGTAATTGCCAAACAACCTCTTTAAGCGCAACACTTGTACTTTCTTTAAATTTTTTTTCAGTGAAATTGTATGAACTTTTCAAAAAACCAAATTGTATAAGAAAAACTCCGGCGACTGAAATTGCTGCCAGTAAAATGATATATTTTAACGTTTTTCCTTTCATTATGTCCAATTGGTTTACTCTAAATTAATTAAATTTTTCGTCAAATCCGTAGTTAACATTTTGTTAACAAAAGATTGGAATGGGTTAACACTATAAGGTTAAATGCATTCCTACATTTGTTTTTGCAAAGTAACAGAATTATTAATCAATTATTTAAAAATACTTTTTATGAAACGATTTTTACAAACAATGGCAATTTTTTGTTTGGTTGCCGCTGTTAGTGTTGGTTTTACCAACGCACAATCGAAGATAACTTTTGAAGAGAGTCAGCACAATTTTGGTTCATTTATGGAATCATCGGGTGTTCAAACCACTGTTTTTAAATTTAAAAATACAGGAAATGCACCATTGATTTTGAACAATGTGAAAGCTTCGTGTGGGTGTACAACCCCAAAATGGACGCGTGATCCTATTGCGCCAAACGGAAGTGGTGAAATTACGGTTAGTTATAATCCTGCAAACAGGCCCGGAGTTTTTAACAAAACAGTTACAGTAACTTCAAATGCCGAAAATGCTACAGTTGTGTTAACAATTTCCGGTTCAGTAGAACAACGGGAAAAAACTTTGGCTGAAAAATATCCGCGTGAAATTGGACCACTTCGGGCTGAAACAAATCACATATCTTTTGCACAACTCAAACAAAATGCTGTTGAAACAAAAGAACTTGAATTGGTAAACGATTCAGATAAACCCGTTAAAGTAGATTTGCAAACCGTGCCTTCCCATTTAACTGTAAAAGTTGAACCGTCAACCATTCCGGCAAATAGCAGAGGAAAACTTGTAGTTACCTATGATGCAAAAAAAGCCGATACATATGGTTTTGCTTCCCACAGAATATATCTTATCAATTGATGGAAGCAAGGATTACAAAAATTCGGTTGGGGTGAGTGCAACAATTGAAGAGGATTTTTCAGATTTGACACCTGCTCAACTTGCAAATGCACCAGTGGCTAAATTTAATGTTGTCGACTATGACTTTGGTGATATGAAACAAGGTGATAAAAAGGAATATACATTCAATTTAACCAACGATGGTAAATCGGATTTACAAATTCGAAATGTACGTTCATCATGTGGTTGTACTGCAGTTGCTCCATCGAAAAAAGTGGTTGCTCCGGGCGAAACAGTTCCAATTAAAGTTACATTTGATTCGCGCGGGAAACGTGGTCGTCAAAGTAAATCAATAACTGTTATTACAAACGATCCCAAAAATCCAACTTCAACATTGCGGATTTCAAGCAATATAAACGCTGAAAGCTAAGTTTTTCTAATCATTTTTTATAGATAGGTGTCGCAGACAAGGTTTTGTGGCACCTTTTTTTGTTCGTTAATTTGGCGATTTGTAATACTTTTGCCTGAAAATAACTTTCAATAATGACTAAGAAAGAATTATATCATCATTTTGAAAATGGACCTGATTTTAAGGGTTTGAAAGTAAATGAAGGAATTCCACAACCTGAATCTGTAAATAATGAATCCGTTAAAAGATTTTTGAACAAAAGCAGAAACTTATTACCGGCAGATGAATATGTTTCAGGGATTTTAAAAGGAGATATTACAATCTTAAGCAAAGCCGTTACACTTATTGAGAGTGCAAATGCAAAACATCAGCAACTGGCGCAGGAAATCATTAAACAATGTTTACCGCATAGTGGAGAATCAATAAGGGTTGGTATTACAGGTGTACCGGGAGTGGGTAAAAGTACATTTATTGAGGTGCTTGGAAGTCATATAACAAAAATAGGCGGTAAACTTGCAGTATTGGCAATCGACCCGAGTAGTGAGCGAACAAAAGGGAGCATTTTGGGTGATAAAACACGGATGGAAGAATTGGCAGGAGATAAAAATGCATACATAAGGCCGAGTCCTTCGGCTGGTTCGCTGGGTGGTGTGGCACGAAAAACACGCGAAACCATTATTTTGTGCGAAGCTGCCGGGTTTAACCACATTTTTATCGAAACTGTTGGGGTGGGACAAAGCGAAACCGCCGTCCATTCAATGACCGACTTTTTCCTGCTTTTAATGCTTGCCGGTGCAGGCGATGAATTGCAGGGAATAAAACGTGGAATTATGGAAATGGCCGATACAATTGCCATCAACAAAGCTGATGGCAACAATCTGGAAAAAGCGCAATTGGCCAGAATTCAATACAAAAATGCACTTCATCTTTTTCCAAAAAAGGATTCGGAATGGGAACCAAATGTGCTAACTTGTTCAGCAACAGCAAAAACCGGAATTATAGAGATTTGGGAGCAAATTGAAAAATACAAATCATTGACCCGGGTGAATAATTATTTTAGTCAAAAGCGAAACGAACAAGCTACATACTGGATGCACGAAACAATACAGGAAAATTTAAAAAGGGATTTTTACGATAATGTGGAAATCAAAGAAAAACTTAAAGAATTTGAATCAAATGTTTTGACTGACAAAATGAGTTCGTTTGTTGCTGCAGGCAGTTTACTGGAAATTTATTTTAAATTGAAGTAGATTTGTTTCAAATGGTCAAAAATAATTATAATGAATATTTGCAAAAACATTACTTAAATTTGCTTGCGCTAAAAGAGAAAGACAATAACAATTAATTTCTTGGCAAAACTTAAGTGTAGTGTTGAAATGTTTTTGAGTAACAGTGAAGATATAAAAGAAAGCATGTTTACCAGGTGCAATTCTTTTGCTACAAACCTTTCAAAGCTACAAACGTTATAAAGGCATAAATTCAATAATTAAAAAAACAAAATACAAATGAATTACGATGTAATAGTAATTGGAAGCGGTCCCGGAGGTTATGTAACCGCAATACGTGCTGCTCAATTGGGATTAAAAGTTGCCGTTGTTGAAAGAGAAAACCTGGGTGGGATTTGCCTGAACTGGGGTTGTATTCCAACCAAATCGTTGTTGAAAAGTGCACAGGCTTTAGAATATGCCATTCACGCTTCTGATTATGGTGTTTCAATATCAGGAGAAGTTAAAGCTGATTTTGCAGCAATGGTGAAACGGAGCCGCGACGTTGCTGACGGCATGAGTAAAGGAATTCAATATCTTTTTAAGAAGAATAAAGTAGAATCGATTTTTGGATTTGGAGTACTTACCGATAAAAACACGGTTGAAGTTACTGACGATTCAGGCAAAAAAACCAAATACACTGCCAAACACATCATTTTAGCAACAGGTGCCCGTTCACGGGAATTGCCAAATTTGCCTATAGATGGAAAGAAAATAATTGGTTACCGTAAAGCATTGGTACTGGATAAATTACCCGAAAGTATGGTAGTTGTAGGTTCAGGTGCTATTGGGAGCGAATTTGCCTATTTTTATCAAACAATCGGCACAAAAGTAACACTTGTTGAGTTTATGCCGACAGCCGTTCCAAATGAGGATGAGGAAGTTGCAAAACAACTGGAGCGCTCATTCAAAAAAATAAAAATGAATGTTTTGACAAGTTCAACAGTGGAAAAAGTCGATACTACAGGCGAAAAATGCAAGGTTACAGTTAAAACCAAAAAGGGAGAAGAAGTCATTGAAGCTGACATTGTGCTTTCGGCTGTTGGGATTACACCTAATACCGAAGGAATTGGTTTGGAAGAGTTGAAGGTTGTAACCGAAAACGGACGGGTAAAAGTTGATGAATTTTACAGAACCAATGTAGAGGGAATTTATGCTATTGGTGATATAATCGCCGGACCAGCTTTAGCGCATGTCGCATCTGCAGAAGGAATTGTATGTATCGAAAAAATTGCAGGGTTGAATCCGGAACCAATCAATTATGGTAATATCCCGGGATGTACATATACAAATCCTGAAATTTCATCAGTAGGTATGACTGAAGCCAGGGCAAAGGCAGCAGGATACGAAATCAAAGTTGGAAAATTTCCGTATTCAGCTAGTGGAAAAGCAAGTGCAGCAGGTCAGAAAGATGGTTTTGTAAAACTGATTTTTGATGCAAAATACGGCGAATTACTTGGTGCCCACATGATTGGTGGAAATGTGACAGAAATGATTGCCGAAATGGTAGTGGCAAAAAAACTTGAAATTACCGGGCATGAATTGTTAAAAACAATTCATCCTCACCCAACAATGAGCGAAGCAATTATGGAAGCAGCTGCCGCAGCTTATGATGAAGTTATACATATTTAAAATATTCATTTATAATAATTTAACCCGGAAATTTTTCCGGGTTTTTTATTTTATAACTTTAGAAAACAGAACGAAATTTTTCGAAAAGTCCTGGTTAATTGAAAGTCAGTTGAATGTTTTGTTGTTTAATTATTAGTTATAAATTTGCCATCGTAATAGATCAACCATTACCGAAGAATTAAATACTTATTACACGTAATTATTCATTTTAATTATTGAAACCAATGAAAAAATTAACACTTTTTGCATCATTGTTTGTCCTTTGCAATATGGTATTTGCGGGGGGTGTATTAACAAATTATAACCAAAGTGCTCAATATGTGAGAATGATGTCACGCAATGCATCTTTAGAAATTGACGGTGTTTTTTATAATCCTGCAGGATTAACCAAATTGGAAAATGGATGGCATTTTGCATTAAACAGCCAAACAATTTTTCAGGATAAAACTATAGAATCTGATTTCTCATTGTTAAACGATGGAAACTATAAAGGAACAACAAAAGTTCCGGTTTTTCCTTCCGCATATGCAGTTTACCATAAAGATAAATGGGCATTTTCACTGGGTTTTGGTCCAACTTCAGGAGGTGGGGCGGCCGAATTTTCAAGAGGATTACCAGCATTTGAAATTCCAATTTCACAAACTAAAACACTGCTTTCGGGACTGGGAGTTACTGGTTATGATGTGGATATTTATTTTAAAGGTAGTTCCGTTTACTGGGGAATTCAGTTAGGGGCAACTTATGAAATAAATGAAAAACTTTCTGTGTATGGCGGTGTACGTTACTTACCATCAAAAAATGTTTATCAGGGTCATATAAAAGATATTCAATTACAAGTTGCCGGATTAGGTAACTTGCCCGCATCTGCATTTTTAACAGGCGCTTCTGCTAATTTACAACAGCTTGCCAATATGCCTCAAACATTAAGTCCTTTTCTTGCAGCGGGAGGATCTTATACTTTGGCTCAACTGCAGGGTGCCGGAATGTTGGATGCCTCAAACAGGGCAGGTATTGAAGCCGGTTTAAAATTAATGGGTTTGCCTCAGGCACAAATTGATGCAATGAATTTAAATCAGATTAATGGTGCATATGTCGCGGCCAGCCCAACTTTTCAGGGGCAAGCTACACAGTTGGCTTCAACTGCCGGCAAAATGGGTGACAGGATTGTTGATACAGAGCAAACCGGACAGAGCTTTATTCCGGTTTTGGGTGTAAACTATTCTCCTAATGATGATTGGAATTTTGCATTTAAATGGGAAATGAAAACATTCCTCACCCTCGATAATAAACCAAATCCTGAAAATAATTATGACTTATGGGGAAAAACAGTAAACAGTGATGTCCCCGGAATTGTTACTGCGGGTATTGGTTACCGTGGTTTAAAATGGCTGGAAGCTCAACTTTCATATAATATGTATATGGATAAAAAAGTGGGTTGGGGCTCAAATACAAATGATTTTGCCATTTGGGGTGATGTGGATAAAACAAAGGTCAGACAAAGAGAAATTGCCAATAATTATTATGAATTGGGTTTAGGATTTCAGTTTAATTTGTCTGAAATTTTTGCAGTAAGTGTTGGTGGTTTGCGTTCTAAAACAGGAGTTGCTGACAGTTGGCAAAGCGATTTGAGTTATAGCAATACTTCGCACACTTTGGGTGGTGGAATTATGTGGAAAATTACCAATAAACTTACCTTCGATTTAGGAATTTCAAATACTTTTTATCAGGATGATAAGGTTTCGTTTACATATCCCGGATATCCCGATATGGAAGGAAAACCCATTACAAGTTATTCAAATAATTATGGGAAAACCACTTTTGATATTGCCGCTGGTATATCCTATAGTATTTTTTAGATATTAAAAATTATCGAAACTGAATATAAAAAGCTGCTCAGGAGGGTAGCTTTTTTTATGGTTTTATTTTATTTCAATTTAAAAACTTCCCTATAAATCTCCCCGTTTAAAAGGTTTGCAGTTAATACAAACTCCTTTTTACCCTCAAGTATCAGTGTAGTTAAATCAAAACGCAGTTCCTTTGTAAAATATGCTTCGCACATATCGCCGCTGGCATTGTGGCTGATTTCGAAAGCAGGAATAAGTGAAGTGTCAACTACTGAATCCTGTAAACGAATTAAATCAAGTGTGTGTTCTTTGCAGCCTCCATTGTATGAGATTTTTATTTGAAGACAGTTGCCATCTATAAAAGCTTCGTGCAAATAAACCGGGTCATTGGGTACACTATCTGATTTTGAAGCATTCCAAACATTAAATGGAGCACAATTTAATTCTTCAACAAAAACGATTTCTGCCGGAGTGCCACGGTCGCAGGAGGGTACAACATTTGCAAGTTCGGCATATTGCACATGAACTCTTTGCCCTTGTGAAAAAGTGAAACCTTCGGGATAATAAAGTGGTTGAATTTTGGCTCCATTTTCCAGTTCGATAACGTATCCACAATTTCCTGCACTGGCATAATCAACTACCATACCGACATCTTCCAATATATTTTCTTCGTCATTTTGACAAGCAGTAAATGCGATTGCAAATACAGCGATAAGATATGTTAATTGCTTCATGGCTATTGAAATTTTGTTTATAACGCAATTTGTAATGCTTTATTCTGTAAGCACCTAAATTTCTGTGGCTTTTACAACCTGATAATGAGATTCTAAATTTTATATTCCGGGTTTTTAACTTCTCCAATAAATAAAATAGCGCCAGTATCTTTTTCAGTTATTGCAAAAACAAAAGGTTTATCAACAGTAAAATAAATTTTCTGAACAGTATCTCCTGGTCCGGCGCTAGTGGTTGTAACTGTAATAGAAGTAACTGCTGCGGCTTCTGTACCATTTTCATTAACATCAATAAAAGATTTATGGCGCACTGAACTGATAAACAAATCCTCTTTATCTGTAATTTTAGAAAAATCAGCTTGGTTAGAAAATGCTTTAGGCATTCCCATTTCTTTTAATACTTCATTCAACCCGGTTTCAAAAGAAAATTTGAAACGCGGCATGGTTACAACAACATGTTCTTCGGTTTTAAATTCCTTCTCCCATTTTATCAGGTTATCAGCCGAAAGTTCATCAATTACATTTTGCGAGTTTTTGTTTTGGGCAGGACGCATCACAACCATGTTATACTGCCCATTTCCATAAGGAAGTTTAACCGCTTCAAATAAAGAATTAGAAGTGTATTCCAGCTTATCTTCCTTATTCATCATCGGAACATCAATCGTTTCGCCATTATTTTTTGAAAAATTATGGAGTTTTGTTCCTTCTTTTTCGAATTCTGTAGTCCAAATTCCGTTAAAATAAACTGCATTCAAAAGCACCATCCTGTCGTCAGGGTTTAACCGCTCAATAATTGAAAGTATTTTATCGTGAGTTTTTGTTGCAACCCAATTATTTATGGTTTTTACTGCAGTTGGAGAATTGAAGTCGAGGCTGGAAACTTCAGCATTGTAATTGTTTTTGTTGATGTTCAGGAAATCGGGTTTCACCGCAAAACCTTCCCTGTAGAAAATAGCATTGGCAAGTTCAAAAACAACTTTTTCGTCAACCGACTGCAATGCCATAATTAAACTTTTGTAGGACGCATTGATTTCTTCGGGTGTTAACCCGAAAAGTTTTAATGTATTCTCCATCTCTGTTTTTGTTTCACCATCAGCACCATTGTATGCCATTGCAAGTGCAACTGAAATGCTGAGGGGTGAAATCATAATGTTTTCTTCCTCGTTATTTTTCCTGATTTTTTGAAACAGTTCAAGTCCGAAAGCATTATCAGCTGCGATTAACTGTGCTGATTTTTCATCCGGATTAATTTTTTTTGCTTCGCTGTTATCAGTGCTTTCCTGCTGGCATGATGCAGCTGTTATTAAAATAACAAGCATCAGAAATGTGAATAATTTTTTCATGGAATCAATTAATTTAAAATAAATATGAACAAATAAAATTACAGTTTTCAGACTACTCATTCAAATGATGCTGATTTTGGTTTAAAGGTTGCGTCAGATAATTTTTTTAATCTTCACGCAACCCTTTGTTATCGCGTAACATCTATTCCATGATTTCAAATTAGAGGAAGTTGAAATTAAAAAAGTACCTGGGAAAATTGAAATTGGAATGGAGTAATTTTTATCCTTAATTTTGAGCGGACATTTGTAAGCAAAGATTGGAAGATTTAAAAAATATCATTGAAGAATGTGTTTCGGGGAATGTTCGCGCGCAGGAAACCTTGTATAACATGATGGCTCCAAAAATGTTTGGGGTTTGTTTGCGCTATTCAAAAGATCGCACCGAAGCGGAAGATAACTTACAGGAAGGATTTATTAAGGTTTTTACGTATTTAAAAAATTTCAGGCACGAAGGTTCTTTGGAGGGTTGGGTGAGAAGGATTATGGTAAATGTTTCGCTCGAAAAATTCAGAAAGCAGCATGTTATGTATCCTGTTGAAGACATTGGCATTTATGAAACTCAGGGTTATACGAATGATATTATCGATAAAATTACTGCTGATGAGCTAATTGAAATGATACAGGAATTGCCGCCACGTTACAGAATGGTTTTTAATCTTTTTGTGTTGGAAGGCATGAATCACAAGGAAATTTGCGAAGTAATGCAGATTTCGGAAGGTACTTCAAAGTCGAATCTGGCCAGGGGAAGAGAAATTTTGAAAAGAAAAGTTACTGAACTTTACGGTGAAGTTAATACCAGTAAAAATTACACAGCATGACAAATTGCTTTGTTAAGATTCAACCCATTTGATAAAAAACAAATGAAAGACAAAAATAATATAGACAGTGCCATACGAGAGAAACTTGAGGATTTCTCTACATCTCCGCCGCCACATATTTGGGAAAATGTGCAGGGTCAACTGGCTGCACAACTGAGAAAAAGCCGTAGAATTTACATCGGCTGGATTTCAGCTGCAGCTGCAGTTTTGCTTGCATTTCTGGCTGGCTGGTATTTCAATGAAAATTCAGCGCTGCAAGAGAATATGAAAGCAACAAATGAAATTCTTCAAACTGATAAGAACACCACACATACTGATGTTCAAACTTCGGAAATAGCCTCGCAAAGTAACATTGAGAACTCTATTGATAAAACTAACGAAACAATCAGTACTGAATCCGCACGTGTAATTGCGTCATTGCCTGTTTCTTCAAAATCCAGTAAAAATGACAAAATCAATAGTAATTATTTCTCACACGAACCCATACTTATTTCCAGATTGGAAAGCGTAGAAGCCCGGGTTTCCGCAAATCATGTTTCAAATGAAAAACTGTTCAAAAAAACTGAAATTCTTCCTGCAAATTATCTTTCAGAAAACGAGAAATTATTAATTGCTGAGAATTTAAAAATGATTAAATCATCATCAAAACCTGATAATAACTGGAAAATGGGAATGTATGTATCACCAGGTTATTCTTCGTATAATGCAAATCATAGCGAAAGTTATTCGAAAAATATGACATATTCAGGCAGCACAGGAAACTCAAATGTCAGTGGTGGATTATCGGTTCAGTATAAAACCAACAAACGCTGGATTGTGGAAAGTGGGCTGTATTATGCCAAAAATGGGCAGGAATCAGAAAATCCGACACGTTTGTTTGCAAAAAATATGGATGCACTGAATGGACCGGCATTAAGTGAGACTTCATATTTCAGTAATTCAGTGAGGGTAGAAAATAATACATTGGCGATGAACAGTACAGCTGGAATAATTCAATTTAGTGACACTCCGGATGGTGCAGAAATTAGTAGCGATTTTGAAGCATTAAAATCTGATGTTGGTGATTTATTGGTTCCAAACGGTAGTTTTTCACAGGTTTTCCAGTTTATGGAAATCCCGTTGTTTGTGCGGTACAGGATAGTGGATTCAAAGTTTGGTGTTGAATTGATTACCGGTTTAAATGCAGGAATTGTAGTTGGGAATGATGCATATATTGATAACGAGTATGGTTTGCAAAATATAGGTGAAACCCGGGATATTTCGCACAGTAAATGTATCAGGAACAGTTGGGGTGGGGTTAAATTATGCATTAAGCAAACATTTTGCTGTGGCGGTTGAACCACGTTTTAATTATTATCTGAATTCAATCAACACAAGCTCTATGGTCGATTATCGTCCATACAGAGTTGGATTTTATACAGGTGTTTCTTATGCCTTTTAGTTTGTGTTACTAAAATTGTTTAACATTTATAGGTTAGAAACTTTTACTTATTTGCCTGTTAATACTCTTTTTGCCAGATTTGCAAAATGAATTCTGTTTTACTTAGCACAGCTTATTTCGCTCCAATTCAGTATTATTCAAAATTTCTGAATAATGATGAAGTATATATTGAAGGCTTCGAGCATTTTAACAAACAAACTTATCGCAATCGTTGCGTTATTTTGGGCGGAAACGGACCAGTTCAACTTATTGTTCCGGTAGTAAAAGGGAGGGGACGGAAAATCCAGATCAAAGATCTCGAAATTTCATACGACACTGACTGGCAGCGAAACCATTGGCGAACTATATTCTCAGCATATAATTCTTCTCCTTTTTTTGAATATTACAAAGATGATATTCAACCTTTTTTTGATTCAAAACACAAGTTTTTGTTTGATTTCAATCTTAAAATCCACCAAGTAATCTGTGATCTTATTGAAATTGAAAATAATACTATGTTAACAATGGATTTTGAAAAAGTGCCTGATGGTACTTTAAATTTACGGGAATCAATCTCACCAAAAGTTTCTTCAAAAATGGATTTAGTTTTTCAACCCCAAAAATATACGCAGGTTTTTTCTGATAAACTTGGTTTCGTGCCCAACCTCAGTATCGTTGATTTATTGTTTAATGAAGGACCAAACAGTTATTCGGTATTGGAGCGGAGTGATATTGCTTAAGGATTTTTTGTTGTAACTAAATGCAAAAACTGACTTGTATATCCGGTTATCCTGTTAATGTATATTAAAAACACATGGAAATTTATCGAAACTTCAGGCGAATCAAACGGAAAAAGTTTGTAGTTTAACTGCAATAAACTTTCAAAGGGTCTATGTTATATAGCAATTTTTAATATCTGAGAAGTCAGCTTAATTTCTGTAAATAGTAACTAATGTTGATTTTCCTTTAATAATTCTTTTAAATCAACTGTATCATATGGTTTATTATCGAAGGCAGCATAATATTCCAAAATAATTTGATCCTTATTTTCATCAATGCTTATAACTGCGTAACCGGGCAAATCAGTTTGTTTGTAATACGTAACATATTTGGCTTCTTTGGTTAATATTTCTTTTCTGGCATCCAGCGTTTCCGGTTGCCATTCAGGCACATTTTCAGCAAGAGAAGGGCCGTAATCTGTTATTATTTTTGACGGGAATCGGTAATTCCTGTCTTTTACAACACTTATTACCATTACCTGTACTACGGGTCCGAATTTAGTATTGCGGCGGACTACTGAATACCGATGAAGATGACCACATAAAACAATCGCATTATTTTTTGCAATTATTTCAAGCAGTTTTTCACGCTTTTCCTTTTCCTTTCTTAAGGTGTGCCAGCACCTTTCTGTAACAGGAATCACAGGTTCATGAATAGCAATAAATTTATATTTCGCATTCGACGAAGAAAACTCGCTCTCAAGAAAAGCCAGCATATCCGTTTTTGTGTCGTATGGATCGATGCAGGTTATTTGAACATTATCGTAATGATAAGAGTAGTTTGCACTTTTGATTTCAGGATTTTTAGTTTGATTACGGAACATGGGAATATAAAATTCCTGAAACGCTTGTTCTGCTCCCGGTCCGGTAATATCGTGATTTCCTTTTGCTATTATCCATGGTACCGGCATCTGAATTGCATCAATTGCTTTCATCGTATTGGATGCCATCTGTCGGGCTTTATTAACATTGCCGGCCAAACCTTCCGACAAATCTCCCAATTGAATTACAGCTTTTACTTTTGGATTTTCTGAGGCTGCTTTTTTCCTGATGATTGTCATAAAATCACTCCAGTTATTCTCAGTATAAACCGTGTATTCTTTTGTCACCTGACGCAAATCATCTGGCTTGTTCATGAGCCAATCCATGTCATGGTCTTCTAATAAATCATAATGGATATCACCAAGAACAATTAAACTGCTTTTTTGTGCCGATGATGAAAGAAAAAGTAAAACTGCAAGTATAAAAAGGACTGAGGTTCGTTTCATATTGAAAATATTTTTTTATTAATCAAATTCCAACAGTTTGGAAAACTCGTTTAAACAATAACATTTATGCTCAACTTCTTACCATAAAACCTCTACAGATAAATGGTAAATTCAAAAACCAATTTCATTTTGATCTTTGAATATAATTGCAATATTAAATCCTTGCGAAAATAAAGCATTAATAAAAAATTAACGACATTAATTGCCTTTTTCCTGCACAAAAATATCCTCTGTTATATCTGAAACGAGATAAAGCAATTGTTGAAAAACATATAAATATTGTACTTCAAAATATTCGGGGAAAAGTTGAAATCACCGTCATAAATTTTAAAATATGGGATTATAAAGGCGGGTGTTTTTTGGTTTTTATTGCATTTTAAATTATTTAAGTTTAAAAAAACAATTCCTGATTTTAAAAAAAATAAACTAATTATCATTTTTCTAAAATCCAGAATACGAATTACTTAATCTGACTTTCAATATTTATTTTTTTTGTGTTAATCTTATTAATGCTTTGTTAATTATTTTTTAACCCCTGCCGCTTTTCTTTACAAAAGAATTTTTGCAGAAAAATCCAAAAATTAAAATCAATCAGTTCATATAGAAAGGAGAGCCTATGAATTATCTGAATTAGTTCGATAAGAAAAAGTTTAACAACCATAAATATTTAAGACAAAATTATTAAGCAAAACTATTCTAAAATCAAGTTTATGAAAAAACAAGTTATTATATGCCTGTTGTTGATTTTTTCAACATTAGGTGTATTTGCTCAGGCTGGTAAAATAACTGGAACAGTTAAGGATAAGGATGGGACTCCTTTGCCCGGTGTTACTATTGTTGTGCAGGGTACAACAAATGGAACAGTGTCAGATGTAAATGGAAAATTTACCATTTCAACCGAATTAAACTCTGTTTTGCAATTTTCATTTATTGGAATGCAAACGAAAGATGTTACAATCAGCGATAATTCAGACTTAAAAGTTGTTTTATTGGAGGATATGATTGGTATTGGCGAGGTAGTTGCAATCGGTTATGGATCCAAGAAGAAAGAGAGTTTAACTTCTGCAATCAGCAGTATCCAGTCGGATGAGATTTTAACAACTACAAACAGTAGTTTGGCACAGGCCCTACAAGGGAAAGTTTCGGGTTTGCAGATTCGACAAAACACAGGTGAACCAGGGAGTTTTGATACCAGAATTAATGTAAGGGGTTTTGGAACTCCTTTATATGTAATTGATGGAGTTGCCCGTGAAGGAGGTAGTGGATTTCAAAAAATAAATCCTGAAGATATTGAAAGTATCTCCGTTTTAAAAGATGCCGCCGCAGCTATTTATGGATTGCGTGCAGCAAACGGAGTTATTATCGTTACTACAAAAAAGGGTAAACAAGGGAAAACAAAATTTAATTATCATGGCGTTTATGGGGTTCAAACTCCTACCGATTTTCCTGAAATGGCAACGGCAGCACAGTATGTTGAAATGGTGAACAAGGCCAGGGTTTTTTCAGGTTTGGGACCTGCCTACACCGATGAAGAAGTTGAATTGTACAGACAAGGTGCACCCGGATACGAAGGAACCAATTGGTATGATGAGACTTTCAAAGATCAGGCTTACCAACAACAACATAATTTCTCTGCCACTGGTGGAAACGAATCTGTATCATTTTTTACCAGCCTGGGTTATGTTGAAGATAATGGATTGTTAAAAAGCAATGACCTTGGCTATAAAAAATATACTTTCAGATCAAACCTTACTGCTCAATTAACAAAGAACTTAAAGGCTGATATTCAAATGTCGGGGAGATACGACAAAAAAGAACAACCGGGCGAAAGTATTTTTATGATCTTTAAAGCAACACGTACCGGTGATCCTACAACAAAACCATATGCCAACAATAATCCTGACTATCCTTCAATGCTGATGCCAAGTAATCAGAATCCGGTGGCTATGGCAGAAAGGGACATAAGCGGATACAACGAAAATGTAAATAAGAATTTCCAGTCAACACTGGCATTAACCTACAATGTTCCTTTTGTAGATGGATTGGTACTAACAGGAAGATATTCGTATGACAGCAATAACTATATGGGTAAAAGTCTGGGTAAAAGTTATAAACTATACGATTATGATGCTGAGACTGAAAAATACATTGGATATGAACAACAATCACCAACTCGCATTAGTAACAACTGGTCCAACTATAACCTGTTAAACTACCAAACTCAAATTTCTTATGATAAATCGTTTAAAGAAGCACATAATGTTTCGGCAACCATGGTTTATGAACAGCAAAGAACCTGGGTTAGAGATGCCTGGTTACAAAGAGAATACGACTTTTATACCAACGATCAGATTGACCAGGGAAGTTTAAATAACCAGCAAACAAGCGGGAAATGAAATCGAGACAGGAAGTCGTTCAATAATCGGACGTTTTAATTACGATTACAAAGGCAAATATTTGGTCGAATACGCTTTTAGATATGATGGTTCTTACCGGTACCATCCCGATTATCGTTGGGGATTTTTTCCGGTTGTAACTGCGGGATGGAGAATCTCTGAAGAATCTTTCTTCCAAAATGCTGTACCGGTTATTTCAAATTTGAAATTTAGAGGATCATGGGGTATTGTAGGGGAAGATGCCGGTGACCCATTTCAATATGTTGAAGGATTCACAACTTCCGGTGGAGGTGGCTATGAGTTTGAAAATGACGTTTATCAAACCGGGGCAACAGCTCCTTCAATAGTAAATCCTCAATTAACATGGTTTGAGTCAACAATTACAGATTTTGGATTCGATTTGGGAATGTGGAAAAACTCATTTTCAATTGAATTTGATATTTATCAAAGATACAGAGAAGGATTATTGGCCAGACGAAATATTTCATTACCCAACACTTTTGGTGGCGATCTTCCACAGGAAAACTTAAACAGTGACCGTGTAAGAGGTTTTGATGTTGCGGTGGGTTACAGAAAAAATGCCGGAGAATTTTACTACGAGGTAAAGGGAAACTTTAACCTGGCCCGCACAAACAGGGAGTACGTTGAACGCGGACCATTTACAAGCAGTTACGATGAGTGGAGAAACGGTACTGCTGACAGGTATGATGATGTTGTTTGGGGATATGTATTGGAAGGACAATTCCAAAATGAGGAAGATGTAATCTTCTCTCCACTGCAAAATGGCGATCTTGCCAATGGAAAAGAATTGCCCGGTGATTTCAAATACAAAGACATGAATGGTGACGGCATTATAAACGGTGACGACCAGGTTCCGCTATTCTACAACGGAACACCAAAAATGTACTACGGTCTCACGCTTGCGGCGCAATGGAAAGGGTTTGATATTACCGCTCTCTTTCAGGGATCCGGAAATTATACTGTACGGTTCCAGGAAGTTTATGCTCAAATGTTTGCCTTCAGGGGAAATACCCCGGCTTATTTTTACGATTCGTGGACACAAAATGAAGATGGCTCGTGGAATCCGGGAGAATGGCCGGCAAATAGATATATTACAGATGTTGGAGCGATGTATGCTGAAAGTGAAGTATGGAGAAAAGATGCTTCCTATTTCAGGCTAAAAACAGTTGACTTTGGATATACTTTCAGAAACCAGGGCTGGATGAAAAAAATAGGCGTTGACAACTTTAGAGTTTATGTCAATGGCCACAATCTTATTACCTGGACTGACCCTTTTGTTAAACCGTTTGATCCGGAAAAAATTGAAGGAGCTTATAGCGCTGGTCTTACTTATCCTCTAACAAGGAGTTACAATATGGGAATAAATATTACATTCTAAAAAGTATAATAAAATGAAAATTTATAAAATATTATATACAGCATTTCTGGGACTCTTACTATTTGGATGTACCGATGTCCTCGACTTAAAACCAACAAATAAACTTTCCGGAGAAGATTTGTTTTCAGATCCGGAAGGAGTAAAATTATACATGGCAAATTTGTATCATCAGTTGCCGGTGGAAGACTTTACCTATTTTTATAGAAACAAGGATGGTGGGACGTTTGATTTTAATGGAACCAATCCAAATAACGGCGGATTTGTGCAGGCAATGCATACAGATATTGCCATGCACAGTGAGTTTGGAGAAGGAACTTCAAATGATAGCTGGGATTCATGGTGGAATGAAGGATATAAATTGATTAGAGATGTAAATACTTTAATTAAAGTGATTCCTGATTTGGATATTCCTGAAGAAGAACGTAGTTTGCTTATTGGAGAAACTGCATTTATTCGCGCATATTCCTATTTTGCACTGGCAAAAAGATACGGAGGAGTACCCCTGATTTTGGAAGCACAGGATTATACCACTGATGTGGAAAGTCTTAAAGTTCCGCGAAGCACCGAAGAAGAAACATGGAATTTTGTTTTAAGCGAATGTCAGGTTGCTGCTGATAACTTACTTGAGGGAGACGGAAGTCAGCGGAGAGCTACCAAATGGGCAGCATACGCATTAAAATCAAGAGCTGCTTTATTCGCCGGATCGCTTGCCAAATTTTGGAGTAGATATCCAATGTCAGGAGAAGCCGTGGACCAAAAGTTGGTTGGAATGGATGCTTCTTTAGCGAATGGTTATTACGAACAATGTATTCAAGCATCAGCCGCTATTATGAATTCGGGCACGTTCGAATTGTTTATGCCCAATCCATCTTCTCCTGAAGAAGCTGCTGAAAATTATCGCCACCTTTTTGAAAATCCAAACGGAGCACCTCAGGAAGCCATATTTATAAAAGGTTCGGCTGTTGTTGGAAATGAACACACAGCCAATAATTATGAAATTTGGTTTAATCCAAATCAATTGGCAAACGGCTGGCCGCACCCGGGGAGATACGGCCCAACTCTTGAATGGGCAGATATGTTTGAAAATTACAGTAACCCAGGTGTCAGCTCAAAGTTAAGTACGGTAGTTGATGGCAACGAAGAATACGAAGGTTTCGATGGAAGCAGGGAATACATTGAATACGATACGCCACATGATGTTTATAATGGAAAAGATGCCCGTCTTTGGGGAACAGCTATTTTGCCTGGAACAATCTGGAAAAATACGGAGATTGTAATTCAGGCAGGGTATATTGAACCCGATGGGACCCCAAAATTATTGCAAGGTGGAAATATTAAAGTTAATGGCACCACATATTATACGTACGGTTCAAGCAGTGCTTCAGGACATTCAGGATTTAATCCTGCCGGTGGTAACCATACACGTACCGGAATGGGTTTCAAAAAATTCCTGAATGAACCGGTTGACGTAAATCCTGCCTGGAACCAGGGAACTCTTGATTTTATGGATATTCGATATGCTGAAATTCTTTTAAATTACGCTGAAGCCGTTGTTGAAAGTGGTTCAGGTGATCAATCTGTGGCTCGAAAAGCAATTAATGACATTCGTAAAAGAGCCGGTCATACTACCGAAATAGAACTTACCGTTGAAAATGTTCTGCGCGAACGAACTGTGGAATTGTGCTTTGAAAATAAGAGATTATATGACTTGGTAAGAAGAAGAGAATTCCATGAATTATTCAATGTTCGCAACAGGCATGCACTTCTTCCTATACTCGATTTAAGAGTAGATCCACCGAAATATATAATGGTGAGAGACGTAGTTCCCAGATCAGATCCAAAAACGTTTAATCCAAAACATTACTATAGACCCATACCTGGTATTGGATCAAACGGGCTTGTACAAAACCCAATGTATTAATCAGTAAAAGTTTAAAAAGATGAAGAAAATACATTTTTTAATAGTAATAATTTTTGGGGCATTTTGCTTCAACTCCTGCGAGTTAGATAATTACGATGGTCCAACTGCTTCATTATCCGGAGCATTTATTGACAGTGAAACAGGAGAATTAATAGAGTCTGATTTAATAAGCGGAACTCAGGTTGAGTTGATTGAACACGGATTTGAAAATCCTTCTATTCAAAGAATTGTTGTTCAGGTTGATGGAACTTACAGAGATGATATGATGTTTGAAGGGACATATTCAATACCTCCAATAATGAGAGGGAACTTTGTTCCTCCAATCGATGGTGACACTTTAACCAACGATACATTAATAATTGACATTAAGGGAGAAACCATTCACAATTTTGTTGTACAACCCTACATTCGAATTAAAGATGCCAACATCACAATTGATGGTACTAAAATAACTGCAACGTTCAAATTGGAGCAAACAGTAGAGAATAAAGTTAAAGCGATTGGATTGTTTGGTCATATCTCCCCTGCAGTTGGTGAGCCAATGCAGGTAGGTAAAAAGACACAAACGCTGAACAAAGTGGTTGATCCTGAAGATGAATATGAGCTTGTTTTGGATGTACGTACAGACAAGGATTTTGAAAAAGGCAAGGCATATCATTTTAGAATTGGGGCCGTAATAGATGCAGCTGAGGCTGAATACAATTATGCTCCTGCGGTAAGACTTACAATACCTCTGGAGTAAATAGATTTCTTTAGTTTAGTTAGTAGTTAAAAAGCACGACAGGATATCCACTTGGGTGTCCTGTCGTTTGCAAACTGCCGGTTATCAAATAATAAATTGTTATGAAATATTCCTGTTTGCTGGTTTTATTATTGGTAATTTTTAATTCTTTATTGTTCGGTTATGAAAAAGGAGAAGAGATTTCTCCTAATCGAACTGACGTTAACAAATCTGTTTCAGTATACGACGAAACGGGTTGTTTATATACAAGTTACGAAGGACTTGTAATGGCAGGATATCAAGGGTGGTTTGCCGCTGAAGGGGATGGTGCGAACAGAGGTTGGTATCATTACGAGAAACATGGACAATTTGTACCCGGCAGATCCACAATTGATTTTTGGCCTGATGTAAGTGAATATGAAAAGACATACGAAACAGCATTTGGTTTTGCCAATGGAGAAAAAGCACATGTATATAGTCCTTATGACGAAGAATCTGTAGATCTGCATTTTAAATGGATGCAGGAATACGGAATTGATGGAGTATTTATGCAGCGCTTTGTATCCGAAATTAAAAGTGCAAAAGGGAAAAATCACTTTAATAAAGTATTGGGAAATGCGCTGAAAGCTGCGAATAAATATGGTCGGGCTATTTCAATTATGTACGACTTAAGTGGCAGTACATCAGAAGAATTGAAGATTGTATTTGAAGATTGGAAAGAATTGCAAAAAACATTCGATCTGTTTAATAACAAAACACATCCAACATACCTTAGACATAATGGTAACCCTTTAGTTGCAATTTGGGGAGTTGGTTTTAATGACCACAGAAAATATACAATTGAAGATGCAGGTAATTTGGTTGCTGAAATTAAAAACGACAGTAATCCCTCATCCATACTTTTGGGCGTACCGTACTATTGGAGACAATTAAAATGGGACACGGAGAATTCGCCACTATTACATCCCTTAATTTCAAGCGTGGATATAATACTCCCGTGGGCCGTTGGAAGATATAACAACAAAACTTATGAAAGAGCATCATCGGTAATTACCGATGATATTGCGAATTGTAAAAGTCTGGATGTGGATTATGTTCCACTCGTTTTTCCGGGATTTAGTTGGGGTAATCTTAAAAATCAGCCTGAAAACTATAATGAAATTCCCCGAAATGAAGGAGATTTTTTGTGGAACCAAATTGCGACAGCAAAATTAGCCGGAGCAAAAATGCTTTATGTTGCCATGTTTGATGAAATTGATGAAGGAACTGCAATATTTAAATGTTTAAAGGAGGGCAATCTGCCATTGAACGGAGATGGACAATTTGTTGGGATTGAAAGTGAAGTTGAAAATGATTACTATTTATGGCTTACCGGTCAGGCAGCTAAATGGTTTCATGGTGAAGGTAAATATGGAGTTATTAAACCAGTAAGATAAAAATATGGATAATGGAATAAATTAACAGACAAGTTCGTTCACCCAAAAAATTTAAAATCAACAAACCAAAAATGAATAATCTATTGGTATATATCTGCATAATTATAATTTCAATTGTAAATTCGTGTTCCATAAAACCCGCTCATTTATCTAAGATACCGGACAACACAAAATACGTGAATGCTTTTATTGGCACCGGTGGTCACGGGCATACTTTCCCTGGCGCAACCACACCTAACGGGATGGTGCAGTTAAGTCCCGATACGCGTACATTGGGTTGGGATGCATGCGGTGGTTATCATTATTCCGATAGTTCGATTATTGGTTTTAGTCACACACATTTGAGTGGGACAGGCATCAGCGATTTAGGCGATTTCCTGTTTATGCCCATCTCCGGAACATTAAATCTAAAACCCGGCACTCAGGAAGATCCTGATTCGGGATATCGTTCCAGATTTAACCACGATGAGGAAGAAGCAGAACCAGGTTATTATTCGGTTAAGTTAAAGGATTACAATATTCAGGCTGAACTTACAGCTACTGCAAGAGCAGGATTTCATCGTTATACTTTTAACAAAGCAGAACAGCCTGGAATTATTATTGATCTTTCTCATAATATTTATCCTGATAGAAGTCCTGAACAAGAATTCATTTTAATTAGTGATACGGAAATTGCAGCATATAAAAAATCGAGCGGGTGGGCACAGGACCAACAAGTTTATTTTCATGCCAAATTTAATAAACCTTTTAAATGTGTCTTTTACGACAATGGTAAAGAAGCAAGTCAAATAAAAAAAGTGAAGTCCCAAAATTTAAAAGCCCTGCTAAGCTTTGATATTGATGATGGTGAACAGGTACTTGTAAAAGTTGGAATATCGTCAGTTGATTATCAGGGAGCAAAAAATAACCTTGAAACTGAAATCCCTGCATGGGATTTTGACAAAGTCAGGAAAAAGGCAAATCAGGTTTGGGCTGAGCAACTTAATAAAATTAATATTGAAGGTGGAAGTGAGGACAAAAAAGTAATTTTTTATACTTCTCTTTACCATACCTCAATAAGTCCGTATTTATTTAGCGATGTTGATGGCCGATATCGTGGAATGGACAAAAACATTCATCAGTCCAATGGAAAAAATATGTATACCGTTTTTTCGCTTTGGGATACATTCAGGGCCTTTCATCCTTTACAAACCATTATTGACCCTGAACTTGACAATGATTTTATTCTTAGCCTGATTAGCATATACGACGAAGGTGGCATACTTCCTAAATGGGAACTCTATAGAAACTATACCGGAACAATGATTGGAAGCCATTCAATACCTGTGATTGTGGATGCCTACATGAAAGGAATACGGAACTTTAATGCAGAGAAAGTTTACAATGCGATGATTAAATCAATGATTTATGATACAACCGGTATTCTTTTTCCTTCTAATTCAGTTAAAGAAAAACTAATGCCGATGGCAAAATATTATAACGAAGTTATGGGGTATATCCCTTCAGATCTTGAAAACAAATCGGTGTCGAAAGCACTTGAATATGCTTACAACGATTGGTGTATAGCGCAAATGGCAAAAGAGTTCGGTAAATCAGAAGATTATGAAAACTTTATTAAAAGATCAAAAAAATACAGCATCTATTTTGATGAATCTACCGGTTTTATGCGAGGAAAGAATAGCGACGGCAGCTGGCGTACGCCATTTGATCCACGATTCTCTCAACAAATCAAAAATGACTATACCGAAGGAAATGCTTTTCAATGGACATGGTTTGTTCCTCATGATGTTAATGGACTTATTGAATTAATGGGAGGTAAAGAACAGTTTACTGCAAATCTTGATACCCTGTTTTCAACCAGTTCGGAATTAACCGGAGAAGAAGTGTCAAGCGATATTTCCGGATTGATTGGACAGTATGCGCATGGAAACGAACCAAGTCATCATATTTCGCATATGTACAATTTTGTGAACCAATCCTGGAAAACACAAAAAATAACGGATCAAATTATGAACACTCTTTATTTCAATAATCCAAACGGATTAGCCGGGAACGAAGATTGTGGTCAAATGTCGGCATGGTATGTTTTAAATGCAATGGGATTTTATTCCTTTTGTCCGGGCGATCCATTGTATTCAATCGGTCGTCCACTTTTTGATAAAGTTGAAATTAACCTACCCAATGGAAAATTGTTTACAATAATTGCAAAAAATAACAGCCCGCAAAACTTGTATATACAATCGGTAAAACTGAATGGGGAAACAATGAAAAAGGCATTTTTCAGCCACAATGAAATATTGACCGGAGGTACCCTCGAATTTGAAATGGGGCCTACCGAAAACAAACAACTTTTCTAAAAGTAAAACAACGTAAATGAAAAAATTTTGTGCACTGGTTATCATTATAATAGCATTGTCGAATCTCACTTCAGGTAGTCAGAATAAACACGGGCAAAAAACTTTGTATAAAAGCTACAAAGGATTGGTAATGGCTGGTTATCAGGGCTGGTTTCGAGCCGAAGGAGATGGTTCGGACAGCGGCTGGGGACACTTTGGAAGAAATGGAAAATTTGATACCGATCACAATACCATCGACTTTTGGCCCGACGTTTCAGAATATGAAAAAACGTATAAAACAAGTTTTACAAATGCGAATGGGGAAGCTGCCGAAGTATTTAGTTCGCTTGATAAAAGTACTACCGAACTTCATTTTAAATGGATGAAGGAATATGGGGTTGACGGAGTATTTATGCAACGATTTTTTGGAGTTACCCGCGGATACAACGACTCAAATAAATCTCAGGATATCATTCTTCGTAATGCTTTGGAGGCTGCAAAAAAGAATGAAAGAGCGATTGCAGTAATGTATGATTTGTCGGGATTGAAAGCTGAAGGGGAAGATTGCTCTTCGGTAATCGAAGACTGGAAAATGCTGGTAGACAAACTTAAAGTCACTGACCAGGGCGATAATCAAACTTATCTCTACCATAATGGAAAACCCCTCGTAGCAATTTGGGGAGTTGGCTTTCCTGACCGACCTTATGATACGCGAAAAATTGGGATTAACCGTTTAATCGATTTTCTAAAAAACGACCCTGTATATGGCGGCTGTTCTGTAATGTTAGGTGTTCCAACTTATTTTCGTGAGTTAAATAAGGATTGTTTACCCGATCCCTATTTGCACGAGATAATTAAATCGGTTGACATTGTTTTGCCATGGATGGTTCAACGATTTACTCCATTGGTTCATAAACCAATGGACCATATCAGAGACCATGTAATCGAGGATATAAAATGGACAAAAAAATATGGAATTGACTACGTGCCGATTGCATATCCGGGTTTTAGCTGGAGAAACCTTTCAATGAGCAATAAAGGATTGGCAAGGCACACAGCGTATGCTGCAATCCCTCGTTTAGGTGGAGCATTCTACTGGGATCAAATTTCTGCAATAATAAGTGCAGGTGCAGAAATGATTTATGTTGCCATGTTTGATGAAATTGACGAGGGCACTGCTATTATGAAAGTCTCCGATACTCCGCCCAATAGCGATAATGCGCATTTTGTTGATAATGACGGAGTACCATCCGACCAATATTTATGGTTAACCGGGCTAGGTGCAAAAATGTTAAGAAAAGAGATTCCATTTAGTATAGAAATGCCTGAACGAAAATAATAAAGAATAAAAAAGAAATTACAAGCAAAAAATTTCCTTAATAAGGATTAAATTCAAATAAATGATAAAAAAAACGGTTACACTTATTTTAATTTTATGGATTTCAAACATAGTTATTGCACAAAAACTCGATGTTCCACCGGTGGATAACAGCTCTTATAAGGGCAAAGCAATGTTTGGCTATCAGGGTTGGTTTGGGCACCCCGATGATAAAAGCCCCAGACCGAATTACTGGCATTGGGGAAATATGGATAGGGTAGGTGTAACATCTTTAAGTATTGATATGCTTCCCGATATGCGGGAATATTGTGCTGATGAGAGATACGAAACTGCCTATACTTATGCAAATGGTGAAGTTTTTCCTGTTTTTTCTGCGGGTAACAGGGCAACCGTTAAGCGACATATGAAATGGGTACGCGATTACAATACTGATGGAGTATGGGTTCAACGGTTTATTAGTGAGTACAATGACCGTGTTGTTATGGCATTCAGAGATAGTACTACAGTTTTTGTAAAAGAAGGTTGTGAAGAATATGGACGCGTATTTGCAATTATGTACGATGGCATTGCCGGAAGGGTAAACAGTATTAAAACAGACTGGAAGCACCTTGTAGATAATCTTGAATTAACCGAATCTGAAAGCTATCTGAATCATAATAATCGCCCTATTGTTGCCTTGTGGGGATATACTGTTAGGGACGATGCAAAAGTAGAAGAACTGGAAGAGCTCATTGAATTTTTTCATAATAATCCTGATTATAAATACAGGGCATCGATAAAGTTGGGAGTTAACGATAATTTTTGGAAAAAAGATCAGCGATGGTTGGATGCCTTGTCTCAGGTAGAAGTTATCAGTCCATGGAGTGTTGGAAGATATAGTAATCAAAGCGGATATAATAGTTACGAAAAAAACCAGTTAATACCTGGCAAAGCATGGTGTGAACAGCGTGGGATTTTGTATGTCCCGGTAGTTTTCCCCGGATTTGGATGGTACAACCTAAGGAACGGAAGTTCACCTATGAATCAAATTCCAAGAGATGGCGGTAATTTTTTCTGGTTGCAGGCTTATGGCGCTGTGAAAAATCATGTGGAATCGGTGTATTTTGCGATGCTGGATGAAGTGGATGAAAGTACAGCATTTTTTAAAACAGCTGAAAACAGCAGTATGGCCCCGGCACAGGAAAATTGGCTTAGTTTGAATGCCGACGGTTATGAACTTCCAAGTGACTGGTATTTACGATGTGCCGGTCAGGCAGCCGAGATGTTAAGAGGAAATTTCGATTTGACCTCTAAATTAGGAACACCCGATGAAGGCATAATGACTATACTGCCAGGTATAGATGATTGCAAATTAACCTTCATTTTCCCAGAGCATAAAGATGTGTCTTTACTTGAAATTAGCCTCGATGGTGGCGAATCATTTCCTTATTCTGCTGCTCCCGATGCTGGTGTTTTTGAGATTAGTGATTTAGCAATCGGAACTTATAATGTATATGTACGCGATACATATTCTATTGGCGATCCAGTACCCATGGGAAAAGTTTGTGTCAGTTCAGAGTGCCTTAAAACAGCAGTTATCGATGAACTTGATAATTCAGATTATAAAAACATTAAGGTCTACCCAAATCCAGCAAATTCAAAAATTAATATCGAGGGATTAAATGGATCCTGCCAAATCGAAATATTTGATATGCTTGGAAGTAAATGGAAATCAGTTAAATTTTATGGAACAAATTTGGTAATGGACATTTCTGATTTACCAAATGCTATATATTTGATTTCTGTAAATAATGAATCTGAAATCTATACTCAGAAAATCAGGAAAATAAGGTAGTATAGCTTTCATTAGATTATACTTATGTTATAATCTCAATCATTTTGGCACGCTAAAAGGGATTTCAATTGTTTGGTTTAAAAATATCAATGTTGATGGAAATTATTTTTGGAGACTTTAAAATGTTAACATTTGGACTCAGAAAATAACAGAAACAACCAGTTCTTTCTTACATACTTTTTAAAAACCGTTGAAAAATCAGCTCTACAGTAAAATTGCCATTTTTATTTGCAGCCGGAAGGTAATTTCTGTGGAGTACGTGTAGGCCCTGTTAACGATAGTGTACCATCGCTTTTAAATACCAGCCTGTCGATATTGAGTATTCATCTTTCCGCCGGGATTATCGGAGGTAACATGCGAATGATAGACGACAAACCATTCCTTCTGGTCAGGTGATTTAATAATGCTGTTGTGTCCGGGCC
>CAWDAW010000043.1:0-33409 GCA_963800345.1 uncultured Prolixibacteraceae bacterium
GATGTTAACCCACATTGCAGCTAATCAGACCGTATTGTTTCATTATCTGCAAAATACGGATTTTTGAAATCCGGTTTGTGTACTACAAATTTTTTCTTTTTGTATGGCTGCGGTTTGTATTTTAGTATGTTGTAGATCCGTTTTACTTTCTCGTTTGGTTCGGTGCAACGCCTTATATGGATAATTTCGTCATGGTTGTTTTGGGCTGTTGTTGTAACTGCCTTCTGTGTGTTCATTGTGCGCACAATTTCTTTCCATTGGTTGTTTACGGTGCTACTTCCACTTCAATGTCGTAATATCTGGCAATTGAAGGGAACTTTTGCTTTGACCGCCCAATTCGTTCGTGTACTTTGTCGGCCTGTTTGATGCCCCCTTTTTTTGTCAGGCTGTCGGCTATTTTTTGCATCTCCTCTTCAAATCTTTGCTGAAATTGTTCGTTCATCGACCTTTCTTTCAACTCTTTTGAGTGGCTTTCTATTTTCAGGAAATAGTCGGTGTGCCCTTCTTTTCTGACGTGGCAGAGTTCAATCTTTTGTTGCTTGTTGTCCCTTACCGTTACAAGGGCATCGGCGGCCACAACGCTGTAATCTTTCATCCTGGAGCGGGTTACGCAAATGTACTCGTAGCCTTTTTCTTTTATCAACTTCAGGTTTTCTTCCGAGGCAATGCCCGCATCCATTACCACGGTTGCCTTGTGGGCGCTTTGCGAAGTCCGTTCCCGCAAATTATCGATGATTTTGCCCAATGTGTCCGTATCGGAAATATTGCCCTGGAAGATATCGGAGTATTTTATGAAACCTTCAGGGTTGATTACCAACGCCAAAACCACCAATTTGGCATCACTCCGTTTTTCCTTGCTGCGGCCGAATTTGGCCAACTTGCTGCCGCGCATCTGGCCTTCAAAATAAGTGTTCGTCAAATCGTAAAGTATGATTTTATCTTCGATGTCGAACAGTTCGTTGGTTCGTAGCGAAAGATATTGTTCCAACACTTGTTTTACCTGATAAAGCTTTTGCGAAATATGGTAAAGTTTATCCTTGGTAACTTTATCGATATCGTATCCGGTGAGTTCACAAACGTCCGAATTCTCTTTTATCCAACTGCTCGTTTTTCGTTCTGAAGCTGGGTAAACAGCCCGGCTAATAATATGGGTGATAGCCAATTGTACCAGTTCTTCATTCCACCCCTGATTAGACAGGAATGTACCTATCCCCAATTGACGGATGGCTTGAAAACACAACCACTCTGCCCCAACTTCCCTGACATCCTTGTTCTTGATACTGTTTATATCGATGGTTTGCCAATCTTTTCCCGACCTGGATACTTTGGTTCCCGCAGAGGCTACATCTATTTTCTTTTCAGATACCAACCGGGCATAATACGCTTCAACATACTGGTTTACGACCGGATCGTCGCTGATGGGAAACTCAAAAAGCTTTTGGTCTTGGTTTTCGGCACGTTCGGTGAGCATCTTTTGTATCAAGTTCATTTGTTCGGGAGTCAGTCCCTCCAAAAAACCTACATTCAACATTGTACGGTGACAAACCCGGCCATCCGAATTGCGATAGCTTTCCACCAACCGGTAATACCATCCGGATTGGTTGGTCGCTGGATTATGCCTGCCTGATACTTTGAAATACATAGGCAGTAAAGTAAAACCATAATCGGCTAATAATCAATACCCCCCTGTGTACTACAAATGAAAAAATGAAAATCCAAAAAATTAATTACTGCTGATATACAATAACTTACAAAAATAACATATGCCAGTCAAGCATTTAAATCACCGGTTTAGCCCCAAAATCACTTAATTTTAACTGATTTTTTAACACTTGAAGAGGGAATTGCTGCAATGTGGGCTAAGAAATATGCGGCGTTTTGGTCGGTAATGAAATAATTGTCGGCTGACATTTTTTTTGGTTTTAAAAATAATTATCTGGTCAATTCAATTTGTTTTCGAGATGAAAGTTTTTGCATTGCAAATGCGGAACAGCCAATCCCCTCGTTGCAAACGAGGGGGAGAGGGAAAAGCGCAGAAGCCGTATTGTAATCACCAACCACAGCAATGAATCGTGGTAAGGGAATATCATAATCACGAGGTTGAAATAACTATGGTTATGTTAAGTGTAATAAGGAGAGTTCATTGTGGACGGATAGAATTACAAACGACAAACAGCCCGGCTTTTACCGGGCTGTTTTACTATTTATATTTCATTTTACCACAAATGCGACAAATCAATTTAACGTAGCATTAAATAATATGCCCAGGTTGTTGCTGTTCATCAATTCCTCCATACTGCCGCCAGGTGTGTTGGTTAATTTGGTTTTTCCATAGGTTAACGCAACACCCAAGCCCCATCTTTTTGAAACCCACCATTCTTTGCCAGCCTTCAATTGCATTGAGAACCCCCTGTCTGTAGAAACATTCATGTCGTTATCATCGTCAATTAAGGTAAAACCCCCAAGACCTACAGAACCGGAGAAAAAAATATTTGATGGCATTACATAATAAGTTAGTCCACCACCAATCATTGCTTCGCCTAATGTCAGGTTATTTGAGCCGTTTTCACTTGACCCACCCGATGTTATTTTAGGACCAGACAAAGTATTGGAGCTTATTGTGGCATGCAAGATTAAATTTTCCCTTATTGCCCCTCCAATTTTAAGGTCAAATTGCGCGCCTGTACCAGTAAATTTTAAGTTATAATCCCCAAGCACTTCTGACGTTATACCTGTAAAATTAGGACCAACACCCATAGACAAATAGAATCCTTTGTGCTGGCGATATCCTTCTACCTGAACAATGTCACTCTCCTGTGCATTGCAGTTTAAAATAAGGATTATAAACAATCCTAAAATTTTTAATTTTTTCATTGATTTGTTTTTTTTGTTATGATATGCCGCAACCGTTTACAACACCGTTATCACCCGTGTGCGTTCCCTGTTGCCTTCAATGTATTTTACCTGTATTTTTAAACCCGAGGTTGGAAAAGTGATCTTCAAGTCGGCTGGCTGGCCGGTATCGCTTACTTTGAATATTTGCGAGTTGGTTTGCTTGTCGTAGTCGGTAACATCCCAATTTATCTTGTCCATCCTGTACCCCCAACTGGCAGCCCTATTTTCCGGCAATCCTTCAAGCACTTTCAGTTCAATTTTTAGCCCGATGCCCTTGATTGTTTGCGCGGCCATCGAGTAATTTGTTTTATTACCCGGATCAAAGGACGAGTTATTTGTGTTCAATATGTTCTAGCCCAAACGTGGAGGATTGTTCGGGATAAAGGATCAGGCTGGCCGGAGTAAATGTTGTTTTGCTGATAAATTGTTCAAGGTATTGCCCGAAATCAGGGGCTTGCACAGTTTTTCCCATGCCGCTGTATTTATTGTTGACATTTTGCCTTACCTGCTCCGGGCCGATAAAAAGCGCATGGCTTATCAGGCTGGTCTTGAGAGCTGCACCATCAAGCGTACCGTCTTCTTTCAGGTCGCTGGCAATTGATGTAAGCAACTCCGAAACATCGGCGACACTTCGGTAGCCCTGCAAAATGGCCGAAATGGCAAGCAAACTGGCGTTTTCCGCACCAGGCTTTGTAATATCGAGTTCCTCTGATTTCCCGTTCCCGGCCGCCGACAAGTTAAAAATACCCAGGACTTCCTGTTTAGCCTTTTCTTTTGCAGCGGTAAATTCATAACCATTGGCAAGCAAATATTCCACGCGCGGTTTTTCCAAATGGGTAAGTACGTTGATATTCAAGATGCTTTTGTCGTTCACATCGGCAATGGCGTTGAGCGTTTGTTTTGCCGCGGAGTTTTGGCCTTGCACCTCGTCAAAGTAAAACCCATCGGCTTTTAACACAACATAGGGGGTAGTAAGCTGCACGCCTGCAAATTCAAATGAACCGTCATCGGTGTTTATTTGCGACACGAATGATTTGCCTGTTTGCGCATAACTTTCGTTGAGTTCCCACAGTGTAACCGTTGTGCCCACGTTGAAAGGCCCTTTTTGGGCAACACCCGCGATGTCGGTTACAACGGTTTTTTCTTCCACATCATCATTTTGGCAGGAAACGGCAATGCACAGGGCTGCTGCCAACAGCACCTTTGTGATAAGGTAAATTGATTTCATTGTTTTTTTGTTTTTGTTTTGTTTGAATACTTAAAACTATTTGTTTTGATTTTTTTACTGAGAACGCTTTTTCTTAACACCGTTTGAAATGGTAAAGGGTTCTTTTAATTTCAAAAATATTGGAACCCTTAATTTTTGTTATTCCTATAAGTCTCGGATTATAAATCCGCACCAGCGAAGTTACCCGCATCTTTTTTGGACTATGCAATTTGCTTAGCGATGAAAGTTTTTGCATTTCAAATGCGGAACAGCCAACCCCCTCGTTCCAAACGAGGGGGAGCGGGGGAACCGAGGCTTTTTGCGTTTAAAGCTTCTTGGGTTGTTGCTCTATGTCCAGTACTTTCTTTATCTCTAAAAACTTATTCCAGTTTCCAGTTCTATCAATAAAAACATAACTTTCGCTCTTCGACAATATTGCATAATGTTCGCATGCATTGCTGAACACATTTTCTTCAACAGGTCGTGTTTTTATTTCATTCAGTATTTTTGCAATATACTCACGTTGCTCTTTACTTAAAATCCACTCTGACTTTAAAACTGTATAATCATATATATTTTTCTTGTAAAAATCAATAAGAGCATTTGTAATTATAGAATCACGTTGTCTTATATTTAAATACCAATCCGATTCCGAATTGAAAGACGAGTGATTGCTGTTGTTTTTTTTATTAAAATCAGTAAGGGCATATAAAATAAAAGAGGTGGAAGGATTGTTGTATTTTATACTTTTAGCATTCAACTCATTATCCTTCATATAAAATACTATTCCTTCATTACTTCCTCCAAACTCACCCACAGCAATATAGTAGTTTAAATACAAGGAGTCATTCATTCCTATCATTTGGGCTTGAGCACAAAAACTAACGGATGAAAACAGAATAAACATAAAACCTAAATTTTTCATATCAAATAATTATTTACCAATTCCATGGGAACATAAAAAACCTTATAAATGGGTCAGGGGTTATATAATTATACGCACCTGTACCACCTATAGAATATGTAGAGGAAGTTCTACCGACAACCAAAGAATAACCAGGTATGTTAATTAAATCATCAGGAGAATGGTGTCCTCCAACCGTAAAAACTCCACCACCTAAATCAACACCGTCTTTTGCCCAATGCGTATGAGCCGTTGCATAATCACCATTTCGTGGGTTCAGTCTTAATGTAACATAAAATTTGTAACGGTCAGCTCCTGGAACAAATCGAGCAGAACCGTCCCTATTTAAAACTACACCATATTCTTTATGCCAAAAACTAGACCTTTGGTATGCAGTATTTATTTTAGAGTATTGCCTATAGGTAACATCCAATTGACCAAGCTTTCCATCCATCGCCCTGTATTGCATATACTGCATTCCATGATATAAACCAAATGAAGCTGCACCGCTAATACCCACAGATGCCCAATTGACGTTACTAAAATCCCCACCATTATATAGCAACTGACTTGTGAGATTTGCAGATGCTCCTCCAGCTAAAGCTCCCCATCCACCACCAATTGCTCCACCAACACCACCACCAACAAAACCAGATATTGCTCCAAATGCAGCACCTTTTAACATTGCATTACCGTCCCATCCTGTAGCCAAACCACTAAAACCAGCACCACCAACAGCCCCGGCCCCGGCCCCCGCAAGCATAGCCCCTCCTCCGGCTGCACTTATGCCTGATGCTGCACCTCCAGACAGCCCTCCGATTAAAGTACCTCCGGCGATATAGCCAGCCATATCCCAACCGGTAGCACCATTAGCATGTCCAACCATATAACCGGATGCACTGCCAATAACAGCACCAATAATAATTGGAATAAACCAAACTAACTCACCATCGGGATCTGTAAACTTCAGCGGGTTGTTCAGGCAGTAAGAATACCTGTTGTAACTCTGCGTAAAACCGGCCATCTGCACATTGTTGTCGGGGCTGAGGAAACGGCCTACGATTGGGTCGTACAACCTGCCGTTCATGTTGTAGAGGTTGAACCAAGGGAGGAACTCGTGGCCTGTGAAACCGCGGTCGGGCAACAGGTCGGTTTGGGCGGCAACGGTGTAGCTCCAATCGGTAAAATTGCGGCGTCGGCCCCAGGCATCAAAACTAAATTGGTTGGGCCAAGTGCCAGAAGTGCTCATAATTTCGGTAACCGAGCCAAGGTGGTCGCGCAACAAAAAGTAGTAACTCGGGCTACCGGTGCCGGTTTTTATGGCAATACATGGCGCACTGTATGCGTCGCCGCCCAACCATGTGTATTCCTTTGTTGTACTGCCAACGGTTTCTTTTATAAAAGTGCTGCCAACATACAAGCGGGTAAGGATTGTGTTGCCGTTTTGCTTCACTTCCATTTTGGCACGCTGCCCATCGCTGTTGTAAGCGAACACTGCCTGGTACTGACCTTCGCCAATGGTGGCCGGTTGCTCAAACGAGGTATAAGCAATATCCTGCTGCACATCGGAAACCAATTGAGGGCTAGTTACAGGCGTTTCGATAACAGATAATTGGTAAGGTTTGTTGGCAATGTCATATTTATACAGCGAAATCCCTCCGGGGTTTTTGGTTATCATGTTGCCGTTGGCGGCATAGGTCATCAACATGTTTTGTGGGCCCGTTACGCTGTCCAACCTATTGAGGTTGTCGTACCTAAATTTTTCCGATTTATTTTTAAGAATGTTTGACCTTGACTTTAAGTTGCCCGTTGTTTTGTTGAAATCATATCGGCAGTCTTGCCGGTAGGCCGAGCCAATTTGTGCTTTTATCCATGTAGGGTAGCCATATTCATCAAAACCAAACTCCCGCAATAAGCTTGAGCCGTGTTTTGAAGCAGTTATTTGCTGCCTTGCATTCATGCCCGTAATTGTGTAATGTGTTGTACCACTTGTTGATATTGAATATAAATAACCCGAAGTATTAAAGTTGTTTGTTTCTACAATCCCTGATGGGTGGGTGCGCGTTTTTACCCTGCCCAAATCATAGGTAAAAGTAGTCGAAAAATTTGAACCTGCGATATTTTCGGAAATGGTTTCTACACGGCCTTTGCTGTCATAAGCAAACCCACGGCTCACGCTGCCAGGCGAACTGATGCCCGTTAATTGCTTGTTGCCGTTATAGCTATAAGTTGTTTGGCCTTCGGGCGAATTTATTTTGTCCAATCTGCCGTCAGCAAGGTAAATGTAGCCGGTGGTTTGCACCCTGCCATTTATTTGAGAATTCAATTGCCCATACACATTATAACTGTATTGAATTGTACCTGCACTGGGGTCAATCAATTTTTTCTGGTAACCGGCTTCGTCATATTCCATGGTAGTTACACCGCCACCTGCAGGGGAGATTGTTTTCATAGCACCATCGGGGAAATAAGTGTAAGTGATATCGCCGCCATTATCATGGGCTGTTGTTACCAAGCCCATGCTGTTTGTTATTTTCCATGAAGCCTGCCCGGCCGTGGTTTCGGTAACCTTGCTGCTATTTATTTCATAAACGTAACTGGTATTGTTCACTGATGGCCGTGCAATCCCTGTTAGCCGCCCTTTATCATCATAAGTGTTTGTGTTCCACTGTGTGGCGGTTGGCGAAAAATTAGGTTCCGAAATCCGGTAAAGTTGCCCTTTTGGATTGTATTCCGTGTTTGTATAAATGGTAGAGCCGTCAAACGCTTTTATGTCGGTTCGGATTTCCCTCCCCATATTGTCGTACCAAGTTTTAGCCAAAGAACCATCGTTGCCCGATTGTTGGACGTAAAAGCATGAATTGGTAAACGTCCCCACCCCCCAAGCATAAGCTGAACTTGCAATAAATCCACTTGGCGCGGTTTCGGTCTGTGCCCTGCCCATATTATCGTAGGTGTACGATGTTGTATTGGTCAAATAATCAACTTGCGAGCTTAGCTGCCCATAGGCGTTATAATTATTTGTGGTAACATGCCCTAAGGGGTCGGTCACAGTTTTTACCCTTATTTTGTCGGTTTCGTAGGTATAATTGCTTTGCCGTGCCCCACCATTTGTGCCGTAATTGTACACTTGGGTAACATTTCCGTTGCTATTGTAGTCATAGTTTTTATATGAATACATGGGCGTATTCTCAAGATACTTTACAATATCAGGTTTTAGTTTCCCATCGGTGGAATAAGTAAAACCAGTTTTTCTTACGATTGACGTTTCCCCTGTTTTTGCATTTGTCACAGTTGAGCTTGAAAGGCGGCCACCAATCCAGTTATAGGTGGTAACACCATCATAAGTGTTGACTACGGTTTCTGAAAACCCGTTGTAATAGTTTTTTATGGTTTGTGTCAGGTTTCCGTCAATGTTGTAGCTAAATTTCTGTGAAACAATCAATCCTGTAAGATTGTCAGTTTGCTTTGTGGAATCAATATAAGAGAAAATCCTTTTCTCTGCTGAATTCAATATATGCTGTGTCCACGAATTTATAACTGTTGACATCGGATTTGCCCCTGCTTTCGTGATTACCGAGTTGACTGTTGGGTAAAAGTAGGTGGTATTATAGCTTGAGTTGGTTTCGGCTGTGATGTTGTTCGTCACATCTGTGGCTGTTTGCTTCGAATAATACAAAAAGCCCTTGCCTTGCCGGTGGATCTTGGCCCCCTGGTAAATATAGTTGACCGTGTTTTGGCTGCCAAGACCGTTGTCTGCCAACACCGAAGAAACAACCTGTAAAGCCCCCTGAAAGTCAAAGACCGGGAAGCTTGCCCCTGTGCCTTTGGTATAAGGCGAGCCAGATTCCGACAAATTTTTATAGGAAATCTTGGTCAACTGGTTCAGCCCGTTGGCCACTTTCTCCATCAGTATCTTGCTTTTGCTCCCCGATTTATAAATCATATAACCGTTCCACCAGGCTGGTAAACCATCAGTACATAAATAATCGTCGCGCCCATCCCCATCAAAATCGGCAACAAAATAGTTGTGGGTAGAAGATTGTGCCCCAACATAGGAATGGGAATACAAGTCAGTTCCCTGGTTTTTGCTGATATAATAATAATGCCCGTTCCACGCATCATTGGTGGCAGTTACCATCAAATCAGAACAACCATCGCCGTTAAAGTCTCCAACCTTTACGATATCATTTTTCAGGTTGTTCTTTTTCTTGGGAATATAATTGACCTCAAAACCAGCCCCGGTTGAAAGGCGCATTTGCCAATCGGACCAGTCGTAAGTGCTATAACCGTATATGAATAGATCGGTTTTTCCGTCAGCATTGAAATCCCCAGGGACAAAATAATGCCCAGTTTTGGGTATCGTTGAACTATAAACCTCAGTAAATGATGACCCGTTGAACGTATATATTTTAGTGCCATTATTATCAACCGTAAGTATTTCTGAGATTCCATCGCCATCCCAGTCTGTGACATATCGTTTCGAATCATCATTAAAAGAACTGAAGTTGCCATAACTTCTTTTGGCCAGAGGGGTTAATTGTGCGGCACTAAAAGCAAACGAATACATTGACCAATATCCTAAATTAGAATGTATCAAAACTATATCAGTCAATCCATCACCATTAAAATCGGCTATTTTATTATTGTCTATTTGAGAATAAAGTGTCGAATTTTGTGCATTCCCTATTTCTAATAAAGAGCTAAAAGAATTACCGGTGCTCAATGCATAATGATATCTATCGGTTCGTGCGAAGTACCCTTGCCAATATGTAACACCAATATCCTCTTTTATAACAATATCCTCCATTCCATCTCCATTCAAATCGGCTGAATACATATCCAGAATTTTGGTCTCATCTATTGGAAAATCACCAGAATATGTACTGAAATAATCATTGCCACTATTTATATTGAGTTTCCAACCGCTGTAACTGCCACTAATGCTTGGATCATCAATTGTAAAGACATCTTCTGATCCATCACCATTAAAATCACCTGTGCACATTTTTGATTTTCATAATATTTAGATTTTTTAGCGCTGTAAAATATGGTTTGCAAAAATTTTATCAGCGCTGGTTAATTATTGATTGTTTTTCCAAAACCCCAAACCACAAGAATTTTGTTGCATAAAAATATTTTATCCCAATGGTTCCCGAAAATTGATTTTTGCAAGCCTTTTTATTACTTTAGTGCAATTCAATTTTTACAAACATTTTTTAATAAATAATCAAGCACTTGTTGCATTTTTTGCAACTGAAGAAAAAAATAGCATATCCAATTATTGATTTTTGCAAAAGAAAAAACCTTCGAAATGAAAAAAACACAAAAAACGGTGAACCAAATACAGAAGACGCTTTTTGACCAAGTTGAAAAGGTGTTGCCCCGGAACGTTGTTATTGTACACGAATTGGCTGAAATCCTTTCGTTAAGCACCGATGCTGTGTACAGGCGTTTGCGTGGCGAAAAAAAATTGAACATCGATGAGATTTGTAGTTTGTGCGAGCATTTCAATATTTCGATGGATTCGCTGCTCAACACAAAACATAACAACATAAGTTTTGAGACCATCCCGCTCAAAACAGGCGATCTGGATAATTTTTTGGGCCATTTAGATGCGCTGGGAAAAATATTTGAAAAATACAGTCCTGCAAAAAACACAAAAGCATTGTACCTCGCTACAGAAATCCCCTTTGTGCACCTTGCCGCCTACGAAGAGCTGGCAACTTTTAAAATTTATACGTGGGCAAACAGCACAAATATTTATGGTGGCAATTACCCCTCATTTTGTGCAATGATAAAAGGCGACAACCTTTTTAGCACTTACCGCCAAATTTCAACTTCCTATAAACAAATACCTTCGATGGAAATATGGAATGCCAACACTTATGACGCAACATTGGCTTGGATAAAATTTTATTACGAAACAGGCAACCTAGAAAGTAAAGAATTGGCGGTTGAACTTTGTGCGCAGCTTATGCAGTTGACAACGGAGCTGCAGGAAAAAGTGGAAAAAGGTGCAAAAGATGGGCAAGCGGCAGGAAATCTATCTTTTTATGTCAGCGATGTTGCCCTCGAAAATAATTTCATGATATTGACAAGCGACAGCCTGAATGATTGTTTGCTCCGCTTGTTTTCGGCCAATGGGATGATCGTAAACAACCATACCTATTGCATTGAAACAGAAAAATGGTTTAATAACCTACTTGATAAATCTACATTGATCAGCGGTAGTTCGAAGAAAGAACGCCATGCGTTTTTCCAAGTGTTAAGAAACAAAATTCAATTGGTGATTGATAAATTAAACCACCGGGATTGATTTGCGCTTCCCCTGCCCTCGTTTGTAATTGAGCTTTGAGGGTTTGAGAAATATAAAATTGAACCATTCCAAAATTTTCCAATCCCTAATTTTCAATTCCAAATATTACCGTTTATCTTTAAAGCCAAAACCTGTAAGATTAATTCAACTTATGATTTGGAATGAAAAAATTGAATGTGCCTCCCGTGATGAAATGGATGCAATCCAGTCGGAACGGCTCATTCAAACCGTTAAACGCATTTACCACAGCAACGAAAGCTATCGCAAAAAAATGCAGGAAAAAGACATATTTCCCGGCGATATTAACAGCATTCGTGATATTTCGAAATTACCATTTACAGTTAAATCAGATTTGCGCGATAATTACCCGTTTGGCATGTTTACAACTCCAATGAGCGAAATTGTGCGCGTTCATGCAAGTTCAGGCACAACCGGAAAACCCACAGTGGTTGGTTATACGCGCAACGACCTTCAAATGTGGGCTGAAGTTGTAACCCGTTCGCTGGCAATGGCAGGCGTTCATAAAAAAGACATTGTACAGGTAGCTTATGGTTACGGCCTGTTTACGGGCGGTCTGGGATTACATTATGGAACCGAAAACCTGGGCGCCACAGTAATTCCCATTTCAGGGGGAAATACTGATAAACAAATTCTGCTGATGCAGGATTTTGGTACAAGCGTAATTGCCTGCACACCTTCGTATGCGCTTTATTTGGCTGAAGTGATGAAAGAAATGAACATTTCTTCAGAATCCTTAAAACTTCGGGTTGGTATTTTTGGTGCTGAGCCGTGGAGCGAAAATATGCGCAAAGAAATTGAAGCAAAACTAAAAATAAAGGCTATCGATATATATGGATTGAGCGAAGTGATTGGCCCGGGAGTTTCTTGCGAATGCGAATACCAGTGTGGCATGCATATCATGGAAGATCATTTTATACCCGAAATAATCAATCCGGAAACTCTGGAACCCGTAAACAAGGGAGAATTGGGTGAACTTGTTTTTTCAACTGTCACAAAAGAAGGAATGCCCATTTTGCGCTATCGTACGCGGGATTTAACCCGCCTGATTTACGATAAATGTGAGTGCGGCCGCACTTTGGTGCGTATGGAAAAATGTCTGGGCAGAACAGACGATATGCTCATTATCAGGGGAGTGAATGTATTCCCGTCACAAATTGAAACTGTTTTGCTGGCCATTAGTGAAACCGAACCACATTATCTCTTAATTATCGATCGGGAAGAAACCATGGATGTAGTAAATTTAATGGTTGAAGTTCAGGAACAATTTTTCTCAGATGAGATTAAACAGCTTGAAGCTTTGCGCAAAAAAATAACTGATAAAATACAAAGCACGCTCGGGATTTCTGTCCGCGTGAAACTGGTGGAACCCAAAACCATAGAACGCACTGCAGGTAAGGCAAAACATGTAATTGACAACCGTAAAATCTAAAAACCATGATAGTAAAACAAGTATCTGTTTTCCTTGAAAATAAATCGGGAAGGTTAAATGAAGTAACCCAAATTTTAGGAGATGCCGGGCTGAACATGTCGGCGTTTACCATTGCTGACACTTCCGATTTTGGAATTCTTCGCGTCATTGTTTCAGAACCTGAAAAGGCAAAAGACTTATTGAAAAAAAATAATTTCGCCGTGCAAATAACAGATGTAATTCTTGTAAAAACCCCTAACAAGGCGGGTGGATTGGCGAAAATGCTTAATGTTTTGAATGCCGGAAATGTGTTTATTGAATATATGTATGCCTTTTCTCATAGCGATGAAACCGCAGTAATTGTGCTGCGACCCACAAATTTGAAAAAATGTTATGATATTCTTCAAAATCATCAGAACGATTTTTTGGTGCAGGAAAATCAGTTTTAAAACAACAATCTATTTAACCTAATCATTTTCATTTTCAAAACAAATATTCAATTCCAATCGGTTTTTATATATTTGGAGCCTGGTAAAAAGAAATAATGAAACGAGTTGCAATACAGGGAATAGTGGGTTCTTTTCACGAAGATGCTGCATTAAAATTTTTTAATGATAAAATTGAGGTGGTCGAGTGCAAAACGTTTACCAACGTTTGCGATACGATTGACACTGACAAAGTGGATTTGGCGGTAATGGCAATCGAAAATTCAATTGCCGGAAGTATTCTTAAAAACTACCAGCTTATCCGTGATTATCACCTGAGAATAATTGGCGAAATTTATCTTCATATTCAACAAAATCTAATGGTTAATCCTGGTACAAAACCCAATCAGATAACAGATATTTATTCTCATCCGGTTGCCATTGAGCAGTGTGCTGAATATCTTGAAAAGTATTATCCAAATGTTGAAAAACACGAAAATGTAGATACAGCTGCCGCTGCAAAAATGGTACGCGACAAAGGACTTACTCACGCGGCTGCAATTGGTAACCTGAGATCGGCAAAATTATATGGTCTTGAAGTTCTTGAAACTGGAATTGAAACCAACAAAAAAAATTATACCCGTTTCCTCATATTATCGAAACATGGGAATAAAACAGAAGGTACAAATAAAGCTTCCATCTGTTTCGAGGTTGGCCATTTTCATGGTGCCCTGGCAAGGGTTTTGAATACTTTTGCTGAAAACCAGATTAATCTTACCAAAATTCAGTCGGTACCAATAATCGGCAAACCTAATGAATACACTTTTCATGTTGATATAGAATGGGAAGACCCGGAAAAATATGACAAAGCCATTCATCATGTTTTGAAAGGTGCATCTAGTTTGTCAATACTAGGTGAATATGAACGAGCCGAAATCAATATCCACAATCAGTAATAAACTTCAAATTTAAAAACTTATAAAATGAGCAAAACAGCAATATTTTTTGGACCTTTAGAAGGTTCGGTAAACCGGGTTGCCGATAAATTGAAAAATTTAATAGGTGAAGACAAAGTGGTAATGGTTCCTGTAAATTCAGCAACAGTAGCGGATATCGAAAAATTTGACAAAATCATTTTTGGTATTTCAACTGTTGGAAAAGATACATGGAAATCAACATACTCCAATGTAGATTGGGCAGAATTTCTACCCGAAATCAGTAAAACAACTTACGAAGGTAAAACAGTTGCAATTTTTGGCCTTGGCGATCATATAACATATGCAGCAACTTTTGTTGATCATATCGCAGTTTTGGCGCGTGAACTAATTGATAATGGAGCTATTTTGTCAGGTCAGGTTGATGCTGATGAATATGAATTTCACGAGTCAGAATCAGTAGTTGACGGTAAATTTCTTGGGTTGCCCATCGATGAAGATTTTGAACCCGAACTGACAGATGAACGCCTTGAAAAATGGGTAAAACAAATAAGTGCCGACTTTGGGTTTTAACGCTGAACTGCAAATTTTTAAGGATTAAATCCGATCCCGGCTGTACTGAAACGCATTGAATCCAAACTGCAACTTTATAATTTGTCCCGATAGGGTAAAGGATAAATTGAAATCTTAAACTTCTGGTTATGTCGAATTCTCCATTAAGTAAATTCGTTGTTGATCAAAAAATAAATGAACTTCGTATCTCTGATGTTGGCAAGGCTTCAATTCGCGAAATTGTTGCTTTGGTAAATTTGGTAGAGGAGGAAACAGGCATCAAATACATTCGTATGGAAATGGGTGTACCCGGTTTGCCACCTGCACAAGTTGGTGTAAAAGCCGAAATTGAAGCCTTGAAAAATGGTGTTGCATCTGTTTACCCAATAATCGATGGTATAAAACCTTTAAAAGATCAGGCGGCACTGTTTGTGAAAAATTTCATGAATATTGAAGTTGGTTCCAAAAGTTGTATTCCCACAGTTGGGTCAATGCAAGGCACTTTTTCGGCGTTTTTAGCTGCAGGTTTTACCGACAAAAACAAAGATACTGCCTTATTTATTGACCCCGGGTTTCCTGTGCAAAAACAACAGATGATGGTGCTCGGACTAAAATACAATACTTTTGATGTATTCAATTTCAGGGGAGATAAACTTCGGTTAAAACTTGAAGAAATTCTGTCGAAAGGAAATATAAATTCAATTATTTATTCAAACCCAAACAATCCGGCCTGGATTTGTTTTACAGAGGAAGAATTGAAAATAATAGGAGAACTTGGAAATAAATACGATGTAATTGTTATGGAAGATTTGGCCTATTTTGGCATGGATTTCCGTCAGGACTTTTCTAAACCTGGCGTTCCTCCTTATCAGCCAACCGTTGCCAAATACACAAGTAATTTTATACTGTTTATCTCAAGCTCAAAAATATTTTCTTATGCAGGTCAGCGCTGTGGCCTGATGGTTATTTCAGATTCACTGTACAACCGTGAATTTCCCGATTTACAAAAACGTTTTGAAAGCCCGACTTTTGGCAGCACAATAGTTTTACGCCTGCTTTATTCCATTTCATCCGGCACAAGCCACTCTGCACAATGGGCGCTTGCAGCAATGCTCGAAGCCGCTAACAACGGGCAGTTTAATTTTGTAGAAGACGTAAAGGCATATGGTGAAAAAGCCAAAGTAATGAAAAAACTTTTTGTTGAAAATGGATTCGAAATTGTGTACAAAACTGATATGAATGAACCTATTGCCGATGGATTTTATTTCACTTTATCTTATAGAGGCATGACGGGTAACCAACTGGTTGAAAATTTGCTTTATTATGGAATTAGTGCCATTGCATTGGATAATACAGGGAGCGATGAAGAGGGAATCCGTGCATGTGTCTCGTTTGTTCAGCCCGCTCAATTTGGTGAACTCGAACACCGATTAAAACTTTTTAATACAGAATTCAGAGCAAAGGTCTAAGGCAAAAAACACTGATCAAGTACCGTTTACTTTTTATGAAGAATACAATATAAATTATTAGCAACCTGTACCCGGCATCAGTACAAGGTATCCATCATTCCGGAAAAAAAATGGACAAAAACAAAGTAATATCCCGCTATAATTTAACCCTCGAAGTAATACACAAACTCAACTTAAAAAACAAACCTGTTTTTTTACACAAAGGAGAATCGTTTATTGATTACGGTGAAAAAACCAAGCGAATTGGCATTTTGCTAAATGGTCTGCTTTATGCCAGCTATATTTCTGACAGCGGAACTGAATGGATTTCGAGGTTTTTCTTTCCTCCCAATAATTTTATTGTCAGCAACCACGAAGGATTTTATTTTGGAAGGAATTCTACTGAATCAATAAAAGCTTACGAAGATTCGGAACTGATTTATATTGAAAAAGATGAATTTAAATACTTACTTGATAACAACCCTCGTTTTGAGCGGACAGTCAGAATTTTAGCTGAAGAAAGCTATATTCAATCCATGGCACGTGTACATTCTTTTCAGTCGCTGAATGCAGAACAGCGCATCAGAAAATTTTTTACCGAAAATCCTGAACTCGGAAAACGGCTTCAACGCCAACACATTGCTTCATATCTTGGCATTCACCGCAATATTTTGACAAGGTTTCTTTATAAAATCTGAAATAGCAAAACAATAGTTGTTTTGAATTAAGAGCTATTTTTCGTGCTGTTATCATTGATTTTTATCACTTTTCAAAATCAGAAATAGCAACTTATGTTGCATACTGTTTTTTCAGGAAAAATAATTTTGTATTTTCAAATCAATCAATAATAATTACAGGCGGTTTAATTTGAATCTATAAGTAAACATGTTGTTTATTTTAAGGATCTTAACCAATTGAAATTATTTTTTCAGAACCTGATTTTTATTTTCTTTTTTGAAATATAAGGTTACTAATTTTAGGCAAAATATCGTAAAAATGGCAAAAGTTAGAGGTGCAGTTGTAGTTGACAACGAAGGGTGCAAAGGTTGCGGACTTTGTGTGGAAGCATGTCCGCATGATGTTTTACTGTTAAACCGCGAAGTAAACAGCCGCGGTTATCATTACTCTTATATGGAAAATCCTGAAGAATGTATTGGTTGTTCCAATTGTGGTGTTGTCTGTCCTGACACATGCATTACGATTTACCGTGTTAAGATTTGATGATTGATTATTGATTAATTATTAGTGCTGTGCAAAAACATTAATCAATAATCACTAATAAATAGAAAATTACAAATATGGCAGAAATAAGATTGATGAAAGGCAATGAAGTATTGGCAGAAGCAGCCATCCGCTGTGGTTGCGACGGTTATTTTGGCTATCCCATTACACCACAGTCGGAAGTAATGGAAACACTAATGATGCGGCAACCCTGGACAGAAACGGGTATGGTTGTTTTACAGGCCGAAAGCGAAGTTGCAGCAATAAACATGGTTTATGGTGCTGCCGGTTCGGGCAAAAAAGCAATGACTTCATCTTCAAGTCCGGGAATTAGTTTAATGTCAGAGGGAATTTCATATTTAGCAGGCGCTGAATTGCCTTGTCTGATAGTAAATGTTACAAGGGGTGGTCCGGGTTTGGGAACGATTCAACCTTCGCAGGCCGATTATTTTCAGGCTGTAAAAGGTGGAGGGCATGGAGATTACAAACTAATTGTCTTGGCTCCTTCATCAGTTCAGGAAATGAATGATTTTGTTGATTTGAGTTTCGAACTTGCTTTTAAATACAGAAACCCGGCAATGATTTTAACTGATGGCGCACTGGGACAAATGATGGAAAAAGTGGAGCTTGCCGATTTTAAACCCAGATGGACAAATGAAGAAATACACGAAAAATGGAGCAGTTGGGCAACCACAGGTAAACCTGCATCACGTAAAAAGAATGTTGTTACTTCACTGGTAATGGGCTCTGAAGAGATGGAAAACAATAACCTTCGTTTTCAGGAAAAATACAGAGTTATGGAAGAAAATGAAGTACGGTACGAAGCTTTTCAATGCGATGATGCTGAATATGTACTTGTAGCCTTTGGAACCTCATCTAGGGTTTGCCAAAAATCGGTGGAAATTGCGCGTGAAAAAGGGTTAAAAGTAGGTTTACTCAGACCTATTACTCTTTTTCCATTCCCAAAACTGATTATAAAAGAACTGGCACGTAAAGTAAAAGGATTTATGTCGGTTGAGATGAGCGCAGGACAAATGGTTGAAGATATTAAACTGTCGGTTTATGAAGCCGGGAGTAATGCAAGGGTGAATTATTTTGGCAGAATGGGCGGAATTATCCCATCACCCGAAGAAGTTGTAGAAGCATTGGAAGATAAATTTTCATGGGAATTAAGTTATGGAGTTAAAAGATCTTATTAAACCGGAAAACCTTGTTTATGACAAGTCGAAAGTACAGGAAGATAATTACATGCACTATTGCCCCGGTTGTTCGCACGGAGTAGTTCATAAAATTCTTGCTGAATTAATTGAAGAACTTGGAATACAAGAAAAAACTGTTGGTATTGCTCCTGTTGGCTGTGCAGTTTTTGCATATAATTATATTGATATTGACTGGCAGGAAGCTGCCCACGGCAGGGCTCCCGCAGTTGCAACAGGCATTTCCAGATTGTATCCGGATAATTTTGTGTTTACCTATCAGGGTGATGGTGATTTGGCTTCAATAGGTGCAGCCGAAATTATGCATGCCTGTAACCGTGGTGAAAATATCCTTGTGATTTTTATCAATAACGGAATTTATGGAATGACAGGTGGACAAATGGCGCCAACAACGCTGGAAGGAATGGTCACTTCAACAACACCCATGGGCAGAAATGTCGATTTGAATGGCTATCCAATGAAAATTACAAATTTAATAGCCCAACTTCCAGGAACTTCATATGTTACACGCCAGGCAGTTCATACTGCAGGAGCAGTCAGAAAATGTAAACGATCAATAAAAAAAGCAATCGAAAACGTGCTTGCAAAAAAAGGTACTTCATTTGTTGAGGTAGTTTCTACCTGTAATTCAGGATGGAAAATGACACCGGTTGCTGCCAATAAATGGATGGAAGACAACATGATACCTTATTATCCTCTTGGCGATTTGAAAGACAGTGTGAAAGGGGAACAATCTTCTCAAAATTAAAAAACAACAAAATGACTGAAGAATTAATAATTGCAGGTTTTGGCGGGCAAGGTGTACTTTCGATGGGAAAAATACTTGCTTATTCCGGAATAATGGAAAATAAGGAAGTTACCTGGTTTCCTTCATACGGACCTGAAATGCGGGGTGGAACAGCCAACGTAACAGTAATCTTGAGTGATACGCGCATCAGTTCGCCAATTGCAAAACATTTTGACACGGCCATTATTTTGAACCAGCAAAGTATGGATAAGTTTGAGAAATCAGTCAAACCTGGCGGCACTTTACTTTACGATCCCAATGGTGTTATTCACCCGCCACAACGCACTGACATTAATATTTATAAAGTTGACGCTACGGTTACTGCGGTAGAAATGGGAAATCCCAGGGTTTTTAATATGATTGTATTTGGCAGTTATCTTAAAATTCGTCCCATTGTAACACTTGATAATGTTGAAAAAGGACTGCAAAAATCTTTACCGGAACGTTATCATAACACCATTCCACTAAATTTGGATGCTATCAAAAAAGGTCAGGAAATTGTGGAATTGGTGCTGGAAGTGTAATTCCCACTAAATTTCCATAATACAAATTTCAATACCAAATAGATATAAAATCCAAAATATCTAAATTCAATATTTACTAAAGAAACATTTTTGCAAACTGTTCTTTTACAGAATTATTGGACGTGGGTTATTTTGCAATCAGTTCAATAAATCCGGTATTCACCATCATTTATTAATCCTGATGCTGAATTCCTTCAATAAATACCAAATCTCCGGATTTAAGGTTTGCCGCATTACCTTCGTCTGTATCAATGTGCATGGCAAGTTTATAGGTTGGGCTGACACGTATTAAAACATCACCAAAAACCAATTCTCTGGCACCTTTAACGCGAACTCTTACTGTTGATTTATCCTTTACACCATATTTAAGTGCATCTTCAGGAGCCATGTGTATATGTCTCAAAGCACAAATCACACCTTTTTCAAGCGTTACCATTCCTTTGGAACCTTCGAGAATACAGCCGGGTGTTCCGTTCAAGTCACCTGATTCTCGTATAGGTGGATGAATTCCCAGTTTAAACTGTTCTGTCATCGAAATTTCAAGTTGAGTTTCCTTTCGGGTAGGACCAAGTACGCGTAACCGATTAATGCTGCCTTTAGGACCTACAACATTAATCTGCTCTTTGCAGGCAAACTGGCCGGGTTGAGAAAGGTCGCTATACCAGGTAAGTTCGTGCCCCTTACCAAACAAGGCTTCTACATGTTCCTGTGAAAGGTGAATATGATGGGCTGACACTTCGAGCAGGAAAGGCTCATTTAGCTGTGCTTTTCTAACATCTTTTAAGTACGAACGACTTATTGCACGAAGTGTTTCACGGGCAATCATCCGTTCTTCATCGGTGGGTACGATAAGTACTGTAACCGGTGAATCATCAGTTGAAATCCGGCAAACTCCGGCAAAACCGTTTGCTTCCCTGTTACGGGTATCATCAAGGTGAATGCCCATAACCTGCAAGCCTTGCAAGGCGAGGGAGCGAACACCGGCACTACCCTGTCCTATTCCACCCGTAAAAATTATTACATCGGTGCCGCCCATAGCAGCCATATATGCTCCTATATATTTGCGTATTCTATAGGTAAATGCCTTCAAAGCAATTAAAGCACGTGTGTCACCTTTGGCAGCAGCCAACTCAATTTCGCGCATGTCACCCGAAATTCCTGAAAGTCCAAGTAATCCACTTTTTCGGTTCAACAGTTGATCTATCTCAGCACCAGACAGTCCTTCCTCGCGCTCTAAATATGTTATAATCCCTGGATCCAGATCACCTGAACGGGTTCCCATTATCAGCCCTTCGCATGGAGTAAATCCCATCGAAGTATCTACCGATCTTCCATGCTCAACAGCACAAATTGATGCTCCATTTCCAAGGTGACAACTTGTTATTTTCAGCTCATTAACCCTTTTTTGCAGAAATTTGGAGGCTTTAAGACTTACAAAACCATGTGAACTGCCATGAAAACCATAACGTCGTACACCATTTTTCTCGTAATATTCAAATGGTAATCCATATAAATAGGCATATGATGGTAACGTTGAGTGAAATGCAGTATCGAAAACTGCTACATGCGGCACAGAGGAAAAAAATTTGCGAGCTTCCCTGATTCCTGCAATATTAACCGGGTTGTGCAGCGGGGCAAGTGGATTTAACTTTTCCAGTTCTGCTAATATTTCATCGGTTACAACTATTGATTCCCTGAATTTTTCACCACCGTGAACCATCCGGTGCCCAACCACGCTAATTTCTGAACGTGATTTTATCATTCCTGTATCCTTATTTGATAATATCTTTATTATTGCTTGTAATGCTTCCGGATATCCTCCTTTTTCAATCTCACTTTTTATTTCGCCTGTTGGTCCTTTAAAAGTGAGTACTGTACCTGTATTACCGATTCTTTCAACTTGTCCCGTAGCTTTATTTTCAGGTTTTTCAGAATCAAAAAAAGCAAATTTTATCGAAGAAGAACCACTGTTGATTATAAGTATTTTTTCCGGTCTTTCACCTTTTAGTGCCATTCCGTATGGGTCATCACTTTTTTGAAAAGCAAGTGAAGCCTTTGCCGGATCTTCGGCAAGTTGTTTCATGCGTTCAATAATTGTTTTTGAAACATGTTGAAGGAAAATTGGTTCCGACATGATTACCGACTGAAAAATTTCAACCGGAATCCGCAAGACTTTACATGGAGTATTAGCAATTAGATCGGCAATAATTCTTTCATGGCTCATTAATGCCATTTCACCAAATGTGTCACCTTTTTTAAAAAAGCCAATCTGGCTTTGCACTCCCCCATCTGTAACACCTGATATTTTTAATTCACCTTCGAGTAAAACTCCCAGAAATGTAGCTTCTTCGCCCAAACGTATTACAGCTTCATTTACTTCGTAAAAAACTATTCGCGATGCTTTTACAATTTCTTCAATTCTGTTTTCCGACAAATATTTAAAAAGGCCAACTTTTGTCTTAAGAAATTCCAATACTTTTCTGTTCATTACTTCCATTTTTTTAAAATCGTGCAAAAGTACTTTTAAAATGCTTAAAAGGCTAACTTAAACATTTTAAAAGAAGAGTTAAAACAGGAAAATTTATATTGAAAAATCAAAAGAAAGAAGCGATTGCAATAAATAACTGCTTTGAATCCGAACCTTGTATTCGTCAAATGAAATTTACATCATACACAAACCTGCTGTCTTTTTCCCCAAAGTGTGGATAAAAGTCAGCACTCAAAAGTTTTATCAGCAATCACTGTTTAACCAAATACCTTTTGAACTTAGCATGCGTTTCGATTGTAATATCTAAAGAACATTGGCATATATTTGGGAAGTAGTTTTAAGTTCATATTTAAAAACATTAAGAAATGAAACAAATAATTTACGCAGCGCTTTTATTGTTATTCACTGCTTGCAGTACAGTTCCATTAACCAACCGCAAACAATTTACAGCAATTCCATCATCTCAAATGCTGTCATTAAGTAATGAAAGTTATAATGAAGTGCTTCAAACCGAAAAAATATCAAACAACAAACAAGCAACTCAAAACATAAGAGAAGTAGGCAAACGAATTACCAATGCGGTTGAAGAATATTTGCGCAGTATCGATCGCTTGTCATTAATTGACGGGTATAAATGGGAGTACAACCTGCTTGCATCCGAAACAATGAATGCATGGTGCATGCCTGGTGGAAAAATAGTATTTTATGAAGGTATTTTACCTGTTTGCAAAAATGATAATGGTATTGCTGTGGTAATGGCTCACGAAATTGCACATGCCATTGCAAATCATGGAAACGAACGCATGTCGCAGCAAATGGTTGTTGAAATGGGAGGAATGGCTTTGTCAGAAGCAATGCGCGAGGAAAAACAACAAACTACGCAGTTGGCTATGCTTGCATTTGGCGTTGGAACCCAGTTGGGAGTTATGTTACCATATAGTCGGAAACATGAATCCGAAGCCGATGAACTGGGTTTATATTTTATGGCAATGGCAGGCTTTGATCCACGCGAAGCTCCTTTACTTTGGGAGCGCATGCAGCAAGCAGGGTCTGGTGGTACACCTGAATTTTTATCAACCCACCCTAATCCCCAAAAAAGAATTAACCAACTGAATAAGTTAATGCCCAAAGCAATGGAATATTATAATAAAAATAAAAAATAATTGATGTTCAATTTAAAATTCAACAGCTGACAGTTTTTTATTACCTGTTGGGTTTCAATTATCTAAAATAATTCCAACGCCCCGAACAAAAAACCCGTTTTCAAAGAAATTTCAGTCGAATGTTTTTGGAAATTATTTTTCCGTGTACGAACACGAAATCTAAAATAATTCAGTAGTTTTGTACTTCATTTTAAACTACTCGTATAATTAAACAATTTAAAATCAAATTATTATAGAAGCGAATAGCCAGATACGGATTAAGGATATTGCTGAAAAAGCAAATGTTTCGATTGGAACAGTGGATCGGGTTTTACACAATCGTGGTGAGGTTTCTGAACGGACTAAAAAAAAGATTCTTAAAATTCTTTCAGAACTCGATTATAAGCCCAACATTTTTGCCAGCAACCTTGCTTCAAAAAAATTGCCCGTATTTGCTTCCCTGCTTCCACAACCCCCTTCAAAAGAAGGCTATTGGAATAAACCATTTATCGGAATTCAGAAACGAATTACAGAATTACAACAGTTTGGGATTCAAATTGAACCTTTTACTTTTAGTCAAACCGACAGGACTGATTTTGTAAAAGAAGCAGAGAAAATTATTGAACTGAAACCAGATGGTGTTTTGTTTGCTCCTTTTTTCAAAAGGGAATCACTGGAGTTTATTGAGCAATTAAAAAAGCAAAATATTCCATTTGTATTTATCGATTCAGAAATTAAAAATGCAGGACAGATCAGCTATATAGGCCAGGACTCTTATCAAAGCGGATTGGTTTCGGGCAAGCTCCTCGACTTAATTCTTCCCGGTGGAAATATTCTTATTATTCATTTTGCCAAGGAAATGGACAATCAAAACCATTTGGTTGAACGTGAAAGGGGATTTTATGACTGGTACAAAAAAAATAATAAAAACCAACATCAGCTTTTTACCACTGAAGTATCAAATACTGATAATGAAGAGTGGATGGTGAATGTGAAAAACATTATCGAAATCAGCAATATCAAGGGTATTTTTGTTACCAATTCAAAGGTGTTTTATGCAGGAAGACTAATTGAAAAATACAAGCTGGAAGAGATAAAAGTGATAGGTCATGACCTTGTGAAATGGAATATGGAGTTTTTAAATAAAGACATTGTTCAGTTCCTGATTTGCCAACGACCAGAAGAACAAGGTTATAATGCCATCAATAAACTTTTTAGGTTTGTAGTTGAAAAAAAACATATAGCTGAACAGAGTTATTCTTCCATCGATATTATTACCAAAGAAAATATAGACTATTACAAAGAATTTAAATAATTAATTATGAAACCGATTTCATTTGACGACCTAAAAGGAAAAGTATGTGTAATTACCGGAGGTGCCGGTGTATTAGGCAGTGCAATTGTTAAGGCACTTGCATCAGTGGATATGAAAATTGCCATAGCAGATATAAACAAGGAAGTTGCTGATACTGTTGCAGCAGAAATTGCTGCAGAGTACAATTCAACAGTTATTGGTGTTGAAGCCAATGTATTGGATAAAGCATCGCTGGAAAAAGCTAAAGTTGAAATCAATTCAAAACTTGGCGATATTGATGTTTTGATTAATGGTGCAGGTGGAAACAGTCCGCAGGCTACTACAAAAGTTGAGGAAATAACTGAAGAGAATATCGACAAACTTGAAGATACTTTTTACGGACTTGAAATGGAAGGTTTCGACAAGGTATTCGCACTCAACTTTAAAGGAACTTTACTGCCCACAATGGTTTTCACAAAGGATATGCTGAAAAACAGAAAAGGGAATGTTTTGAACATATCTTCGATGAACTCGTACAAACCACTGACAAAAATACCGGCTTATTCAGCGGCAAAAGCATCAATTAACAATTTAACACAATGGATGGCTGTACATTTTGCCAAAATCGGAATCAGGGTAAATGCAATTGCTCCCGGCTTTTTTATTACCAATCAAAACCGTTTTCTGGTTACTGTTGAAAAAACGGGAAATTTCTCACCTCGGGGTCAGAAAATAGTTAACAACACACCAATGGGTAAATTTGGCGATCCAGAGGATTTGCAAGGGGCAACACTCTTTTTACTATCTGATGTATCAAGCTTTGTAACCGGAATTATTATTCCTGTTGACGGGGGATACAGTGCGTTTGGGGGAGTTTAAATGCCCCACACAACCCTCCCGCCGAAGGGAGGTCTCTTAAAACTGTAAAATTCCAAAAACACTGTATCATTAGAATAAATAACATTAACATACTTCAAAAAGTCTTACCTTTTAGGGGAGATTTAGAGGGGGCTAAAAATTAAAAACATGTCTATAAAACTTAAAGAAAATTGTAAATATGCTATGCTTGTTCCAACAAGTATGGGCGTTCGGATTACCCCTGTAAATGGACAACCGGTTCACAGCAGTGATACGTACAACATGTACGCAACAAGTGCTGAAACCAATGTGGCAAGTGTTGCTTCGTTACTTGGACTACCGGTAAAAGTCCTCACCACTTTTGTAAAGGGAAGTCCAATTGCCCAATTCATTAAAAACAACCTGAAAAGCAGGAATATGGATTTTGAAGGTCCTGAGGTTGAACAAGGAGATCCTTGGGGATACCGCCACCAATTTAATATTGCCGATAGTGGTTACGGTTCACGAGGTCCCCGCGTGCATAATGATCGGGCAGGTGAAATAGGTCGAACACTCAATGTAAAAGACTTTGATTTGGAAAAAATATTCGGTAACGAAGGGGTTCAAATCGTCCATCTTTCAGGATTGATTGCTGCACTTTCGCCGGAAACCAGCCAGTTTTGCCTCGAAATTGCCAGAGCCGCCAAAAAACACGGAACGAAAATTTCCTTTGATCTTAATTACCGGGCTTCTTTCTGGAAAGGCCGCGAAACAGAATTACTTGCCAACTTTAGTGAAATTGCCTCAGTTTCTGATATCCTAATCGGTAATGAAGAAGATTTTCAACTTTGTTTTGGAATTGAAGGTCCACCGGCAGGTGGTGAAGGATTACATTATAAAATAGATGGGTTCAAGGGATTGATTAACCGTGTTAAAGAGACATTTCCAAATGCCTCGGTTTTTGCAACCACACTTCGCGAAGTAATCAGTGTTAACGAACATTTGTGGGGTGCAATCATGCTCGAAGGTAACAATTGGCATGTGGTAGAACCGCGTCAAATCCATGTTCTCGACCGCATTGGCGGGGGTGATGGATATGTTGGTGGTATGTTGTACGCAATTCTTAAAGGATGGGAACCAGAAAAATGGCCGCAGTTTGGTTGGGCAACAGGTGCGTTGGCAACTACTTTTTTAACTGATTATGGCCAACCGGCAGACGAAGATATGGTTTGGAGTATATGGAAAGGAAATGCGAGGGTAAAAAGATAGCGCAAAGGGGAAGTAAAAAGTAGGCAGTAATACATGAGCAATGATTCAGGGCTATAAAAGTTTAAAGGTGTATCAATTGGCTTTTGAGGCAGCAAAGGAAATTTTTAGAATATCAAAATCATTTCCCCCTGAGGAAAAATATTCGCTTACAGATCAGATAAAAAGATCTTCAAGATCTGTTTGCACATGTATAGGAGAAGGTTATAGAAAAAGGAAATATCCTAAATACTTTTCTTTGAAAATGACCGATGCTGACGGTGAAGCAACCGAAACATCCATTTGGCTGGATTTTGCGCTATCTTCAGATTATTTTGATTGTGAAACACATGAAAAAATGATAAAAATATATGATGAAATTGGAAGGATGTTAAGCAGTATGGCAGAGAATCCTGAAAAGTTCACGCCAAGAAACATTGAATGATTTAATCTGGGATGAGGTATAGACATTGTTTTTAAAAACTGCCTACTACCTCCTGCCACTAAAAAACTTATTACTATGCTGTATTACGAAAAAGGATCAACAGAAACAAGCTTCTCTGCGGAGGATTTAAAAAAAGGATTGTTTGAAGCTTTTGAGAAAATGGGCAACAGGCAAAAAGTACTTGCAATTCCACCTGATTATACGCGTTTACCAAGCAGAGCAGGAGAATTGACAGAAATGACCTGGGAATATTTTGGCGAAAAACTCACCGATATTCTTCCTGCCCTGGGAACCCACACCCCAATGACCGACAGCCAGATTCACCATATGTTTGGCAAAACACCACGCAATTTGTTTCGCGACCACGACTGGCGCAATGATGTAATTACTCTTGGCACAGTTCCGGGTGAATTTGTACATGAAGTCTCTGAAGGTGCTGTCGATTATTCGTGGCCTGCACAGGTAAATAAATTACTTGTTGAAGGAGATTTCGACCTGATTCTTTCAATAGGTCAGGTTGTCCCGCACGAGGTAGTGGGAATGGCCAACTACAATAAAAACATATTTGTTGGAACAGGTGGCGCCGAAGGAATCAACAAAAGCCATTTTATAGGCGCGGCCTACGGAATGGAAAAAATGATGGGTCGCGCTGACACTCCGGTGAGAAAAATTTTCAATTATGCTTCGGAAAACTTTTCAAATCACATGCCGATCATGTACGTACAAACGGTTGTAGGTCTTAACAAACAAGGAAAACTGCAAACCTACGGTCTGTACATTGGCGATGATTTCAGCGTGTTCGACAAAGCGGCAAAATTGTCGTTACTTGTGAATTTCGAAATGGTTGAGAAACCACTAAAAAAGGTTATTGTTTGGCTCGATCCTTCTGAATTTAAAAGCACCTGGCTGGGTAACAAAAGCGTTTACCGAACCCGCATGGCTTTGGCCGACAATGGAGAATTAATCGTTCTCGCCCCGGCCCTGATTGAATTTGGCGAAGACAAACAAATTGACAAACTCATCAGGAAATACGGTTATTTTGGTACACCTCACACACTTAAACTTGTGGAGGAAAACGAAGACCTGCGAAACAATCTCAGCGCTGCTGCTCATTTAATCCACGGCTCTTCCGAAGGAAGGTTCAGCATTACTTATTGCCCCGGCAAAGGCGAAAAAAACCTTACCCGACAGGAAATAGAAAGCGTGGGATTTATTTGGGCCGACTACGACGAAATAACTTCAAAATATAATCCCGAAAAGTTAAAAGAAGGGTATAATATTATGCCCAACGGGGAAGAAATTTTCTACATTTCAAATCCCGCGCTGGGTTTATGGGCATATAAAGATAGGTTTGAGTACTAAAACCCCACCCGACCTCCCCAAAGGGGTGGAGTTGAGGCCCCTCTAAATCTCCCCAAAGTGGAGACTTTAACTGAAAAAAAATTGAGATAGACAGAAGTATAGAAGTTTTTATTAAAACCTGCCATCATTTTTTGTTTTTAAGAATTTTATATGAAGAAAATTGTAGATATGGACACAGATCATAAGCACCTCCTTCGGAGGGGTTGGGGAGGCTCCCCCTCGGGGGAGTTTGAGGGGGCTATCCGTTGGGGAATAATTGGGGTTGGAAGTGTAACCGAAGCGAAAAGCGGACCTGCCTTTTACAAAACGAATAACTCGGAATTGGTTGCAGTAATGCGTCGCAATAAAGAAAAAGCAGCCGATTATGCCAAAAGACATAATGTAAATAAATGGTATTCTGTTGCTTCTGATTTGATAAATGATCCTGAAGTGGATGCAGTTTATGTTGCTACGCCACCCGATTCTCATGCAAGTTATGCAATTGAGGTTATGCGCGCAGGTAAACCTGTGTATGTTGAAAAACCAATGGCACGAAACTACAGTGAATGCCTCGAAATGTTAAAGGTTTCTGAAGAAACCGGAATGCCTGTTTGGGTTGCTTATTACAGGCGTACACTTCCTGCTTTTCTGAAAGTAAAAGAAATGATTTGGAATGGTACTATTGGCAAACCATTGATGGTTAATGTAAAGTTACACAAACCTGCCGGCGAACGGGGAAAAACACCTGAACAAATGAGCTGGCATGTATTTCCGGAAATTAGTGGGGCAGGCCATTTTTATGATTTGGCTTCGCATCAGTTTGATTATCTTGATTATGTTTTTGGTCCTGTTACAAAAGTAAACGGAATAGCTTCAAATCTTGCAGGATTATATCCCGCAGAAGATACAGTCTCGGCAGCCTGGAAACATGAATCGGGCGTAACAGGAACAGGAAGCTGGTGCTTTGTTGTTGACAAAAACCAGTTTACCGATGAAATTGAAATAATTGGTGACGAAGGCAGGATTGTATTTCCCACTTTTACCCATGGAGCAGTAAGTCTTTTTACAAAAAACCATCAATCAAAACATGAATTTATAAATCCGGAACATATTCAGCAAAATCTTGTAAAACAAATAGTAGAAGAATTACGCGGTGTTGGGAAATGTGTAAGCACAGGTGTTTCGGCGGCACGAACCAGTTGGGTTTTGGGGGAGATTGTAAAAGAGTATTATTTAGGAAATGGTGATTGATGGAGATTGATAGAGATTGTTGGTGATTGATGGTAATTGATGGTGATTGATAGAGATTGTTGTGATTGTTGGTGATTGATGGTAATTGATGGTGATTGATGGAGATTGATGGAGATTGATGGTTTGAAAAATTTAAAAAATATATGAAATGAAACTTCAAGACATGGAAATTTACAACATCGCAATGGAAATTGGAGATGAAGTTTGGTTTTCTGTTGTTGAATGGGAAAATCTTGCCAAATATTCCATTGGTCAACAAATAGTAAAAAGTGTCGATTCAATTGCTGCAAATATTGCCGAAGGATTTGGACGATATCATTTTAAAGACCGAAAGAATTTCATGTTTTATGCCAGAGGCTCGCATTACGAAACAATATCATGGCTCACAAAAGCAAAAAACAGAAAAATAATCAGTATCGAATTTTACGAAAGTATTACTTTAAAAATGGAAAGATTGGGCGTTAAAATGAATAATTACATCAAAACACTCGAATCAAAAACCAGCAACTTATTACCATGAATCACAATAAATCACAACAAATCACTATTTATCACAAATCTCAACAAATCACTATGAGTCACAATAAATCTCTGTAAATCTCAACAAATCACTTTCCTCATGAAGATTATAATTGACGATAAAATACCATATATCCGGGGCGCTTTCGAGCAGGTGGCCGAAGTAATTTATTTACCCGGCAACAAAACAACTCCTGAAATTGTGAAAGACGCCGATGCAATTATTACCCGAACCCGAACCAATTGCAACGAAAACCTATTAAAGGATTCCTCTGTTAAATTCATCGCAACTGCAACTATTGGCTACGATCACATCGACACGGAATTTTGCAAAAAAGCCGGAATAGAATGGACAAACGCACCTGGCTGTAATGCCGAAAGCGTAAACCAGTACATTGCCTCAGCTTTGTTCTCATGGTCAATGAGCGAAAGGACTGATTTAACCGGAAAAACAATTGGTATTGTGGGTGTCGGACAAGTTGGTTCAAGAATAGCCAAAACCTGCGAAATACTGGGAATGAAAATTTTGTTAAACGACCCACCCCGGGCAAGAGCTGAGGGTATCAGCAGGTTTGTTTCAATAAAAACCATTCAGGACGAAGCCGACATCATCACATTTCATGTACCACTAGTTCTGACAGGTGTCGATACAACCATTCATATGGTAGATAAAAAGTTTCTGCTAAATGTCAGGAAAAAACCGTTGATCATTAATTCCTGCCGTGGAGAAGTTTTTAACACAGAAGATGTGTTGAATACATTAAAATCAGGAAACATTTCGGATACGATTATAGATTGCTGGGAAAATGAACCTGACATTAATCTTGAATTACTACAATTGGCAAAATTGGCAACGCCCCATATTGCAGGTTATTCAAAAGATGGGAAAGCAAACGGAACAAAAATGAGTGTACAAGCCGTAAGCAAATTCTTTAAACTGGGATTGGATGACTGGCAACCGGACAATGTTGAAGCTCCTGAGAATCCTGTAATTGAAATCGACGGAAACCAAAGACGCGAATATTCAATTCTTGCCGAAGCGATTCTATCAACCTATAATATCGAAAACGATGATGAAGCTTTGCGCAATTCACCTGAACTTTTTGAAAAACTACGCGGCGATTATCCGGTAAGGCGCGAATTCGATTCATACACAGTTAAAGCAAAGAATGTAGAAAAAGAAACGTTGGAGAAATTGGAGAAACTTGGATTTAAGATTAAAAACGGAGAATGGAAGAAGGAGATTGATGGAGATTGGAAAGGAGATTGAGGAAAGAGATTGATGGAGAAAAATGGAGGTTGATGGTAAACAATAAATCTCATTCAATCTCAATCAATCTCAATGAATCTCAATGAATCTCAATTCTTCAAATCAAACGAAATAAACTACAAATTAAAAAGAATATGAAAAAGTTAGCAGACATTGGCCTCATTGGCCTCGCCGTTATGGGCGAAAACCTTGTATTAAACATGGAAAGCAAAGGATTCACAGTGGGAGTATTTAACCGCACTGTATCAAAAGTTGACGAGTTTATGAACGCCCGCGGCAAAGGAAAGAACTTCATCGGGGCACACTCAATTGAAGAACTTTGCGCTTCCCTTGAAAAACCAAGGAAGGTGATGATGCTTGTTAAAGCAGGTAAACCGGTTGACGACTTTATTGAACAGATAATGCCACACCTTGAAAAGGGCGACATCATCATTGATGGCGGAAACTCACATTTTCCCGACACCATTCGCCGTGCAAAATATGTTGAAAGCAAAGGTTTTCTTTTCATTGGCACAGGTGTTTCGGGTGGCGAAGAAGGCGCTTTGCTGGGACCGTCAATCATGCCCGGCGGTTCACCGGAAGCCTGGCCTGCAGTAAAAGATATATTCCAGTCTATTGCGGCCAAAGTTGAAGACGGCACTCCTTGTTGCGACTGGGTTGGCGAAGGTGGCGCCGGTCATTTTGTGAAAATGGTGCACAACGGTATCGAATACGGCGACATGCAGATTATTTGCGAAGCCTATCAGTTGATGAAAGAACTCCTCGGGATGAACAACACTGAAATGCACGAGGTTTTCAAGAAGTGGAACACAGGAATACTTGACAGTTACCTGATTGAAATCACACGCGATATCCTGGGTTTCAAAGATGAAAACGGAGAAGAAACAGTTGAAATGATTTTAGACACTGCAGGTCAGAAAGGAACAGGAAAATGGACAGGAGTTGCTGCCCTCGATCTTGGAATCCCACTCACATTGATTGGTGAATCAGTATTTGCCCGTTGTCTGTCGGCACAAAAAGATTTACGTGTTCAGGCCTCTAAAATGCTAAACGGTCCAAAAGCCGAATTTAAGGGCGACAAAAAACAGTTTATCGACGACATTGAAAACGCTTTGCTGGGCGCCAAACTGATTTCCTACGCACAGGGTTACAACCTGATGATGGAAGCTGCAAAGGAATACGGCTGGAATCTGAATTACGGTGGCATCGCGCTGATGTGGCGCGGAGGTTGCATCATCCGTTCGGTATTTTTAAGCGACATCAAGAAAGCCTTCGATAGTAATCCCGAACTTGCCAACCTGCTGCTCGACCCGTTCTTTAAAGAGTTGGTAGAAAATGCACAGGCAGGCTGGAGAAGAGTTTGCGCAACTGCTTTGGAAAACGGGGTTCCGGTTCCGGCATTAACATCGGCACTTTGCTATTTCGACGGGTTCCGCAGCGAACGTTTACCTGCCAACTTATTACAGGCGCAGCGTGACTACTTTGGCGCGCACACCTACGAAAGAACCGACAAACCCCGTGGCAAGTTCTTCCACACCAACTGGACAGGAAGAGGTGGCGACACTGCTTCATCAACCTATTCGGTTTAAGCCCCCGCCCTGCCTACCCCGCAGGTGGGAGGAGAAAGAAGAAGAAGAAATATAAGATAAGCCGCTTTCCGGTAACGGGAAGCGGCTCTTTATTGAATAAACTGTTTTCCTCATTGCAACTTTCA
>CAWDAW010000044.1:0-230444 GCA_963800345.1 uncultured Prolixibacteraceae bacterium
CCAAAACCAGGTGTCGGGAGTTCGAGTCTCTCCTCCCGTGCAAGGCGGAAAGGCAGTAAAAAGTGGGGTTTCAAAGAAATTTGAGACCCCATTTTGTTTTTATTGGTTTAGCCTTTTTTGTGCATTTTTACCGAGAAAATTAATAAAATTTATGATAGTTAAAAATTCTACTGTATACCAACATTTAAGGCGGTATATCTCAAAAGGAGCGAAACACGTTTAAGCCAATGGATCATGTAAAGTTAAAATAATGATAGCCCCGAACGTTTAACCTTTATACATCCCACCAAAGTTTATTCAATAACTGAACCATTGGATATTTAAAACGGATGGCTATAATCCTGGGGAAAACAGAAATTTAAACAATTTTCATATTTCAAACCAAATTCAAAAAGAGAAGATACAACTGCAAAATTAGTTGCGGAAAACAAAGCTGAATCGATCGATTGTTGAGCGGAAAAAATCCGGAAACATGAACACCATTTAGGTAATTCTAAATTCCGTCTTTCTCAATTTATTGTTTTACCTGAGAAATTGGCCTGAATTTTGATATCGATAGACAGGGGAAAGAACTTCTGTAGTATAGATTGGTTTTGTATAAAGGGGTTTGTAAATCATCAATCATCTTCAAAAAGCGTCCACAGTTCTTTCCCCTTCTTTTTCCCCTTATATTTTGTTAATAATTTTCTGAAATCCTGTAAAAACCAAAACGGAAAAGCGATTAATAATCCTTCATATTTCATGGAATTAGGATATTCTGGATTGATATTTATTGGTTTATTATTGTTATATTGTTAAGGATTTATAAAACTAAATTACTTTCGTATGAATTTAATTTTGAATCATAAAGCAAATCACAATCATAGAATTAACTATAACATTATTAAAGGTGATTTCAAATTCGAAGATCTTGTAAAAAAACTTGATGATGTACTGTTCAATCCCGAATATAATGACTCCTACAACATTTGTATTGATATTACAGAGATAAATTTTATAGACTCAAGGAAAAATATTTCCATTCTTGTCGATTATTTTAAAGCAAATAAAGGTTTCTTTAATTTGAATCGTAAATGTTCTTTTATTACAACAAAACCTTCAGATGTTGTAATAGCTACACTGATGATTGAAAAATTAAAAAAACCGGATATTAAGATGGAGTTTCGCATATTTTCTACACAAGAGGCTGCAACACTGTGGATGCTGCTTTAGTTGCCATAGAATTTCGGTAGCAAAAACCTGCAGACTTAGAAGCAACCTTTGGAAATACTAAACAGAACAAAAGATTGAAAATATTATGCTCTTGTGTAGAAACAAAGTTGAGATTTTTCAATTTTTATGTGATATTCCTTTTTTCATATTCTTTTCGGTATTTTCAACCCAAAAATAAGCCAATGATTATTGATGCATTTATCCCTTGTTTTATTGATCAGTTTTATCCTGAAACTGCATTTAACTTTATCAGGTTATTGAAAAATGCAGGATTTGAAGTTAATTACAATCCCGAACAAACCTGTTGCGGGCAGCCATCGTTCAATAGCGGTTACTGGAAAGAAACAAAAACCCTGGCACTTAAATTTTTAAATGATTTTGAGAATGCCGAAATTATTGTTGCACCATCGGCTTCATGCACAGGTTTTATAAAGAACTATTATAAAAAGGTTTTTGCTGAAGATACTGTTCTTGTTGAAAAAACAAATTTATTGACTCCCCGCATTTATGAATTTTCCGACTTTTTTGTCAATGTAATTAAAAAGGTAGAGTTTGGCTCTGTTTTTAATCACAAAGTAACTTTCCACGATTCATGTGCGGGTTTGCGCGAATATGGCATAAAAAAAGAACCACGAATTCTACTTCAAAATGTAAAGGGCATGGAATTAATAGAAATGGAAAAATTAGAGACATGCTGTGGTTTTGGAGGCACTTTTTCAGCAAAGTTTCATTCAATTTCTACAGCAATGACAGAACAAAAAGTGGAACATGCAATGAAAACAGGAGCGGAATATATCGTTTCAACCGAAGCTTCCTGTATAATGAATATTGAGGGATATATAAAAAAACAAAAGTTACCTGTAAAAACTATTCATTTGGTTGATTTGCTGGCGTCGGGATTGTAGTTAAATTCATAAGTCTCATTTCCGGTACATCTTCAATTAAAATATTTGCATTTTATGCAGTTTTTTGTATATGCCCTTTAGTGCCAGTAACTCATCGTGGGTCCCTTGCTCAACAATTTCGCCTTTGTGGAGTACACAAATCTTATCGGCATTTTTAATGGTTGACAAACGATGAGCAATTACAAGTGATGTCCGGTTTTTCATCAAATTGGTCAAAGCTTCCTGCACCAGTTTTTCTGATTCTGTGTCCAGGGCGGAAGTTGCTTCATCCAGAATTAATATGGGAGGGTTACTCAAAACAGCACGGGCTATTGAAATTCGCTGTTTTTGCCCTCCGGATAGTTTGTCACCGCGGTCACCAATTCTTGTTTGGTAACCTGCTTCGGTTTCAACAATAAAATTATGGGCATTTGCTATTTTTGCTGCCCTCATTACTTCTTCCATGCTGGCATTTTCCACTCCAAAAGCGATGTTGTTAAAAATGGTATCGTTAAATAATATTGGTTCCTGGTTCACATTCCCAATCAAGTGTCGCAAACTTTTCATTTTCATATCGCGAATGTCCAATCCATCAATTGTAATTCGTCCACCAACAACATCCCAAAACCGTGGTAAAAGGTCAACCATTGTTGTTTTTCCACTTCCCGATTGACCTACAAGTGCAATAGTTTTACCTTTTTTAATAGTCAACGAAACATTATTTAAAACAGGCGCTGAATTATAGGCAAATGAAACATTCTCGAAAACAATTTCATTTTCGAATCCGGAAATTTCCACCGCATCTGGTTTATCAGAAATATTGGATTTGGCCATTAAAATTTTGTCAATCCTTTCCATTGAAGCCAATCCTTTTTCTACACTGTAAAGCGCAGTTGAAAAGGCTTTTGCCGGATTAATAATGTTGTAGAAAAACGCCAGGTAACCAATGAAGGCTGCAGCATTTAATGAACTTTCATTATTCAGAATCAATTTTCCCCCATACCACATTACAATCATTATAACGGCAGTTCCCAAAAATTCACTTACAGGTTGTGCCAAAAAGCGCCGCCACATCAATCTGTTCATGGTAAAAAAGTAGGATTGGTTTTCAGCTTCAAACCGTTTTGTCGCACTTTCTTCAGCATTAAATGATTTTATAACACGCAAACCTGAAAGATCTTCTTCAATAAGTGAAAGAATATCACCCATTTTATTTTGTCCTATGCGCGACTCCCGTTTCAAACTGCGCCCAATTCGCCCAATTATAAAGCCTGCTATTGGGAACATTACAAAAACAAAAATTGTTAAACTCCAACTCATGTAAACCATAACACCAACCGAAATAATTATCAGGATTGGATTTTTAATCATCATGTCGAGAGAATTCATTATTGAGTTTTCTACTTCGGCTACATCTCCTGTCATTCGAGCCATTATATCGCCTTTCCTTTCTTCCGAAAAATAGCCCAGCGGGAGTTTCAATATTTTTTTATAAATCAAAATCCTGATGTCGCGCACCACACCATTTCTGATTTCAATCATTTCATAATTTGAAAGATAGGTAAACAGTACCTTTAAAAAAACCATGATAATTATGAAAAAGCCAATATAAACCAATGCCCTCTCATGACCATATTGGGAAATGACTTTGCTGATATAAAAGTTGAAATTGGTAAGCAGTGAATCAAGAGAAAAACCCCAGGGTACTTTTTCAGCGACCAAATCTTTTGAACCAAAAAGTATTTCCAATGCCGGAATAAGCAAGTCCGAATGAAAATGCGCCAAAAACCGCACTTAATATGTTATAGAAGACATTTAAAAACAACTCCTTTTTGTAGGGAGGAATAAAACGTCGGAGCAGTTTTAGAAAATCTTTCATTGATTAAAAGTTAGTATAAAGATAGAAGTGTGAAAAGGAAATTAGCAAACTTGGATTGAAAATGTTTTTCATACTTGTATCCGTCTTGATATAGAGAAAGTGTTAAAAAATTCCGGTGTAATTTTGTGGCGTAATTTGTTTCAACTCCTTTTTAATTGTTTCAGAAATGTTCAGGTTATCAATAAAATTGTGAATTGATGATCTGTTCATTGCGTTGTTATTCCTTGTTAAATCCTTCAATGCTTCATATGGATTTGGGAAAAATTCGCGGCGCAATATGGTTTGAATGGCCTCGGCAACTACCGCCCAGTTTTCTTCTAAATCATTTTCAATAACCGATTCGTTGAGTAATAATTTATTCAAGCCTTTTATTGTAGATTTTAGTGCTATAACCGTATGTCCAAACGGAACTCCAATAAACCTTGTTACAGTTGAATCAGTTAAATCGCGTTGCAACCTCGAAACTGGTAATTTGGAAGAAAGCTGCTCGAAACCCGCATTTGCAATCCCGATATTACCTTCTGAATTTTCAAAATCAATAGGATTAACTTTGTGTGGCATTGTTGATGAACCAACTTCGCCTTTTTTTATTTTTTGTTTGAAATATCCCATCGAAATGTACATCCAGAAATCACGGTCGAGGTCGAGGATGATATTGTTAATTCGTTTCAACGCATCAAAAATAGCGCTGTAATTATCGTAATGTGCAATTTGTGTTGTATATCGTGAACGTTCAAGCCCAAGGTTTTCTTTACAGAATTTATTGGCAAACTTTTCCCAGTTAATTTGCGGATAGGCAACAAAATGCGCATTAAAATTACCGGTGGCACCACCAAACTTGGCGTGGCAGGGGAGGGCGCGCAACTGTGTTAACTGAATTTCAATCCGTTCAATAAAAACCTGAATTTCTTTCCCCAGTTTTGTTGGAGAAGCAGGTTGTCCGTGTGTTTTTGCCAGCATTGGAATGTTTTTCCATTCGGCAGCCAATTCTCTCAGTTTGTTAAGCAATTCTTCAATCAGCGGATAATATTCATTTTTTAAAGCATCCTGAATTGACATTGGAACAGCCGTATTATTGGCATCCTGCGATGTGAGTGCAAAATGGATGAACTCCTTATATTTTGCCAGTCCAAGTTTTTCAAATTCTTCTTTGATAAAATATTCAACTGCCTTTACATCGTGATTGGTCACATTTTCAATTTCTTTTATGCGAACTGCATTTTCAAGCGAAAAATTTTCAGTAATTTTTCGTAGTCCTGCAATTTGACTGGTACTGATTTCGGCTAATTGCGGCAATGGAATTTCACAGAGTGCAATAAAATATTCGATTTCAACAAAAACCCTGTATTTAATTAAAGCGAACTCACTAAAATATTTCCAAAGATTTTCAACTTTATTGCTGTATCTTCCGTCAACCGGTGAAATGGCGGTGAGTGAATTGATTTCCATTTTTATTTAAATCTGAATTGAACGACAAAACTAACAAAATCAGCGAATCTGGGTTTTTTGAAAGAACGATAAAATTGAAATTTAATCATAAAATTGTTTTTAACTTCGCAGATAAATCATTCAAATTAAGATGATGAAAGGATTAAAACATAGCTGGTGGATAATTTTTCTCTTTCTTTCAGTGATGGGAAGTGCTCAGGAGAAAAAGGAAAAATTGGTGTATAAACTTAATATAAAGGAAGAAATAACAAAGGCTACATGGCGTCAGACTCAGCAGGCTTTCGATGCAGCCGATTCGTTGAATGCAGATATTTTTCTAATCCACATGAATACTTATGGTGGAATGGTTTTGGATGCCGATTCAATTCGTACAAAGATTCTGCAAAGCCCGATTCCTGTTTATGTGTTTATTGATAACAATGCAGCATCTGCGGGTGCGCTTATTTCAATTGCATGCGACAGTATTTATATGCGGCCCGGTGGAAGCATGGGCGCAGCAACTGTGGTTAACCAAACCGGAGCGGCAATGCCCGACAAATATCAGAGTTATATGCGCTCAACCATGCGTGCCACGGCCGAAGCGCATGGAAAAGATATGATAATAACAGGGAAAGATACAACTTACAAATGGCGCAGAGACCCACGAATTGCAGAAGCTATGGTTGATCCCCGTGTTTTTATTGAAGGAATTATTGATACAGGAAAAGTTTTGACTTTTACCCCAACTGAAGCCATTGAAAATGGTTATTGCGAAGGAACGGCAGAAAATATCCAGGAAGTGTTACAAAAAGTAGGAATTGAAGACTACAAAATAGTGGAATACGAACCCACATGGATTGAAAAAATAATTGGATTTTTAGTGAGTCCCATGATTTCCGGATTGTTGATTATGGCAATAATTGGCGGTATTTATTTCGAAATGCAATCTCCCGGGATTGGTTTTCCACTTGGGGTGGCAATTCTTGCGGCAATAGCATATTTTGCCCCGCTTTATCTTGAAGGTCTTGCCGCCAACTGGGAAATCCTTGCCTTTATTATCGGTGTCATTTTGGTTGTAGTGGAAATATTTGTTATTCCCGGATTTGGCGTTGCCGGGATTTCAGGAATCGTTTTAATGTTTGTCAGCCTTATATTGAGCCTTATCAATAATGTTAATTTTGATTTTGAAGGAGTTAAAATGGAACATGTAGGAGTGGCTGTAACCACTGTGGTTTTAGGTGTTTTTGGAGGATTTATACTCTCTCTCTATTTGGGAAACAAGTTGTTTACAGCAAATTCAGGAATGTTTAGGAACTTGTCGCTGAAATCGGTACAGGAAGTAAATGATGGTTTTGTTTGTGTTGAAACCGGTATGTTTGCTTTGAAGGGGAAAACCGGAATTTCAAAAACCGTTTTACGCCCCGGAGGAAAAGTATTGATTGAAGGCGAAGTTTTTGATGCAGTGGCAATCAGTGGTTTTATTGATAAAGAGGTAGAAATTATAGTTGCAAAAGTGGAGGCAACACAGCTTTATGTTGAAAGAATGGAAGAATAGATTTCTAAATTGACAGCACTATAAAATTGTATATTTGTATAATTGAAAAATCTTATAATCATTAAATTTTCAAATATGGATACAGTACTTATTCAACTTACTACCCCCAAAACGATGAAACTTTTATTGCAATTGGAGGAACTTAACCTTTTGCGCGTTTTGAAAAAAAATATCTCATCGAAAGTAAAAATGTCAGATAAATATGCAGGGAAACTCCCTGTTAATATTGCAGAGGATATACAAAAGCATATTGAACAAAGTCGAAACGAATGGAAAAGCAATATTTAATAGACAGTAATGTTGTTATAGATTATCTGGCTGGAAAATTCATGAATGATGGGTTATTATTTATGAACCAAATAATTAATGAAATACCTTCTATCTCAGTAATTACAAAAATTGAAATATTAGGATTTGAAACAACTTCTGAATCTACCCAATTACTAGAGTCATTTGTTCTTGATTCATTGGTTCTTGGACTATCAGATGAAATTGTTGATAAAACTATTGAAATCAGGAAAAGGAATAAAATAAAAATGCCGGATGCAATAATTGCTGCAACTGCAATTGCTTACAATTCAATAATAATAACGCGTAACATAAAAGATTTTCAAAATATTAACGATTTGAATTGTATCAATCCATATGAAATTTGAATCAGTTTTTTTAAATTGATTAAAACAAACATTCCAACTATATCTTTAAATTTGCATCCCCCAAAACAACCCCGCTTTTGTTTTGTTTTTGATTTTAAAAGCCAATTATGTATTTGTATATCGAAAAATATTTTGATGAACTCTGGTTCCTGCTTCTCGAAATGGCGCCGTGGCTGTTGCTGGGATTGATTTTTGCAGGATTACTCAAAGTATATTTTCCTCAAAAACACATTGACAAATACCTGGGGAAATCTAACTTTAAATCCTCAGTCAATGCCTCATTGCTGGGAATTCCAATGCCTTTGTGTTCATGTGGGGTTATTCCCACAGGGATTTCATTTTTTAAGAACGGGGCGTCAAAAGGAGCTACCAATTCATTCTTAATTTCAACACCTCAAACCGGCGTTGATTCAATTTTTGCGACTTATTCCATGCTGGGCTGGCCTTTTGCGGTGTTGCGGCCAATTGTGGCATTTGTTACAGGTGTTGCTGGTGGCGCTTTAACAAATTGGTTAATTAAAGAAAAATCAGTTGTTAAAACTTCTCCATTCGCGAATTTTAAAATAGATGCTGCTGTTTTGGACAAAACTGAAAAAACCTGTGATGATGATTCATGTGGATGCAATGAGCCAAAAATTGAGGACAAGCGACATTCACTTGTTCGAGCTGCCGATTATGCTTTTGTTGAATTACTCCAGGATATTGCAAAGTGGTTAATACTTGGATTTTTTGTGGCAGCTTTGATTTCGGTGGCTTTGCCCGATGATTTTTTCAGCTCGTTTCAAGGACTTGGTTTGCTTGAAATTCTTGTGGTTCTGGCTGCATCTGTACCAATTTATGTTTGTGCAACAGGTTCAATTCCAATTGCTGCAGTTTTGCTTATGAAAGGTGTTTCTCCGGGTGCAGCGCTTGTGTTTTTAATGGCTGGTCCTGCAACAAATGTTGCTACAATCACTGTTCTGGGAAAAACTATGGGGCGAAAATCACTTGCCATTTATTTGTCAACTATAATTGGTGGAGCAATTGTTTTTGGATTACTTACCAATTGGCTAATTCCGGCGGATTGGATTTTAAGCAAAGTAATGCATATTCATGGTGATGGCACTGAACATGAAATGTTGCCCGGATGGTTACAATTGGGTTCTGCGTTGTTGCTTATTATTTCAATGGCTGGTGGATATTTTTATTCAATATTTAAAAAGAAAAGAAAAATGGAAAAAGTTGAAGGTGTTACTGTAAATGTAACAGGAATGACATGTTCGCATTGCGAAGCAAATGTGAAACGTAATTTGGAAGCTTTAGCAGGGATTTCAAATGTTGTGGCTGATAACAAAAGTAATACAGTAAAAATTTCGGGTACAAAAATTAACCTTGCCAAAGTGAAAGAAACTGTAAATGGGTTGGGCTACAATTTCATAGGTTAATAATTTTCGGTTGTTAATCTAAACAACCCACTCGAAACGATTAGAAGTAAATTCAATTATCCTAATTTTAGGGATAAATTTGAAATCATGAATATTTCCAAAAATCAACTTTTAATCTTTTTACTGATAATGGCTGTTTTTGCAGCTTGTTCGGGAAACAAGAATACCAAAGAAACTCAGGTAATAGAAAAATCATCTGAAGAAATGAGTATTGATAAATATTCACTTTTCGATGGTAAATCCCTGGAAGGATGGAAAATTACTGAATTTGGAACACAAGGTCCGGTACTGATTTCTGACGGAAAAATTATCCTTGAATTATGGCGATGGCTGTACCGGAATTACCTGGCAAAAAGAATTTCCTAAAGTGAATTATGAAGTTACTGTTGAAGCCCAAAAAACCTCGGGCAACGATTTCTTTTGCGGAATTACATTTCCCGTAAATGATGAATATTGCAGCTTAATAGTAGGAGGGTGGGGCGGCCCTGTTGTTGGTTTAAGTTGTATCGACGGGAAGGACGCCTCCGACAACAACACCAAAATTCTCAAACAATTTGAGAAAAATGTCTGGTATAAAATTAAACTAAAGGTTACTCCTGAAAAAATTACAGCCTGGGTTGACGACGAAAAACTGGTGGATTTTGAATACGCAGGCCACGAATTGTATGTGCGCCCCGAAGTAAGTCTTTCAAAGCCTTTTGGAATTTGTTCGTGGAATACTACAAGCGAAATAAGAAAAATCTCGATGCAAAAGCTTTAGTTTTTCATTCATTCTTATTTGTATAAAGTCCCGCAGAATCATTCATTACTTCTTTTTTCTCCATACAAACTCCTGGCGATTAACCCATATTATTAAAATGCCATCATCTGAAGCAATACCAATCAGCGAACTTGTAAAATACTATCCCTGTTGATTTCATTAGCCAATTTTAATATTGAAATAGTACTGCAACTTATTGTAATACCATTTGGATATAACGAAACAGAGAGTGAAACAACCGAAATGTTATCTGTAAAATCAGAAATATAATTCAGATTTAAAGAAATAGAGCTCGGAACTAACGAAATGGAAGTTGACACTGCCGCAATGTCATTTGGAACTAACGAAATGGAGCTTGACACTGCCGCTATGTCATTTGGAACTAACGAAATGGAGCTTGACACTGCCGCTATGGCATTTGGAAGTAAAGAAATGAAGGATGGAAGTACCAAAATGCAGTATGGAAGTACCGAAATGAAGAATGGAAGTTCCGAAATGAAGGATGGAAGTACCGAAATGGAGGATGGAAGTACCGAAATGAAGAATGGAAGTAATAAAATGGATGGAGGAAGTAATGATGGATGGAAGTAATAAAATGAAGGATTGAGTACCGAAATGAAGGGTGGAAGCAAATTAATGGAAGATGATGGTTATGAATTAGCGATTGTGACTACAAGATGGAGATGGTGGTTTAAGAAATGAAGATTTCAAAAAATCTCAATGAAAAACATAATTTAATTTTTCCGAAAGTAAAGTATAGGAAAAAATAAAATTGAGCAACGTTTCCTTTATTTATAGAATTACTTTGAGTCATACATTGAATAACCCACATTATTTTACCGATTAATAACGTCAATTTCAAACAATTTATATTTGAGATCACAATCAGATTAAACAAAAAAAGATGAACAAACTTCCCGCAAAAAAATCACGCCATATTCAAAAACCAGGTTAAATAAAATATTTGGCATTATCAGCTTATCCCGAAAATACTGCATTTTGTGTGTTTAAATTGTAAACGCAAGCTAAAAAACAACCTCGGCAGAAAGCTGAATAAATTGTATATTAGCAAAAAAATGAAATGATTGCACAGGAAAAAATATCAGAAATTGTAAATAAAATAGCTTCAGGATATAATCCGGAAAAGATTATTCTTTTTGGTTCATATGCAACAGGAAACCCCAATGAAGATAGCGATCTGGATTTATTTGTAATTAAAGATACCGATTTGCCCAGACCACAAAGAACGGTGCAGGTAAGAAGAATGATTTATGGAGCTATGGTTCCTATCGATTTGATTGTTTACACACCAAAAGAGATAGAAGAATCAAAGGAAAATATATTTGGACTCGTGTATGAAGTACTAAAAACCGGAAAGACTTTGTATGAGAAGGCAAGCTGACGAAATAACACAATGGATTAGTAAAGGGGACCATGATTTAGGTACAGCAAAGATTACTTATTTGCACATTCCTGAATATATTGATACTGTTACTTTTCATTGCCAGCAAGCAGTTGAGAAATATTTAAAAGCCTATCTTGTTTTTCAATCCACAGCATTTAAATTTTCGCATGATTTGATTTACCTGCTCGATTTGATAACACTTAAAGATACCGATTTCGGGATTTATTATGATACTGTCTCAGAGTTACAGGGATACGCCGTTGAAATCAGATATCCAAATGAAACTATTTTTCTTTCGAATGAGAAAGTCGAAAAAGCCATGGCAGTTGCGAAAGAGATAAGGGAATTTGTCACAGCAAAAATGAACATAACGGTTGATTATAACGATATAATTGACAAATAAATTGACCGGTAGTAACAAGAATTGTTTGCACAGTGTTTACTAATCAAAAAAACATATTGATTAACAAACTCTGTTTCAAATAATTTTTAAATTTGAAAACAGAATCAAATTAAACCAATGCTTTATCAATAAATTTTCCCGGTGTCTTTTGTAAAATCGAGGGTTTCGTGGTAGTCATTTTTATCGAACCCGTTATATCCAATTGAACATACAGCTCTCCGAAATCCCTGTGCAAAACTCATCAACGATTGGGTGCACTCATGCATTGTATTTGGGAACTATGTTGCTTTTTACCTAAATTTGTGAAAAAAGAGATTTTATGCACACGGTGAGATTGAGAGTGAATGACAGGGTTTACGACAAGTTAATAGGACTTTTGGGTAAATTCAGCAAGGATGAAGTAGAGGTTATTTCCGAAACCAATGATTTTATTATGAACCAAAAGTATCTATCAGGTGAACTGAATGAAATTCTTAACGGAAAAGCCAAATTTATCGAAATGGACGAGGTGGAACAGCGGCTTGAAAAATTTCTCAGGAATAATGAAAATAGTATTTAAAGAAACATTTTATCACCGGCTGGAAAACCAAATAGAATACATATCACTTGATAGCCCTGCGCGAGCAAGAAAATTCAAATCGGATTTGATTAAAAGAATCAAAGAAATTGGTTCAAATCCTTACAGATACAGAAAATCAATAAACTTTGAGTAGGAATCCATTAGAGACTTAATTTTCAAAGGCTATACAATTGTGTTCCGTATAACTGAAAACAACATCGAAATTTTTGGTTTTGTGAAATTCCAGAAAGACCCAACAGATTAGAAAGGCAAATCTGCGGCCTTTAATACAAGTTAATTTTAAATCGGCTTTACTTTTTCCTCTTCTTTTTCGCCCAATATTCCTTCTGTTCCTTTTCGTTTTCGCGAATCAGTTTTTTCCAGTTGTTGTCGGTGTCTTTTGTAAAATCGAGGGTTTCGCGGTAGGCATTTTTATCGATTTCCATCACCATAATGTCTTTGTCGAGGAAGGTCTCGATCTCGGCCAAAATATCTTTTTCTTCTTTGCTGCAAAACGAAACTGCCTGGCCTTTTTTTGTGCCTCGACCTGTCCGCCCAACACGGTGTACATAATTTTCAGGAACTTCAGGTAAATCATAATTTACAACAAAATCAACATTGGGGATATCAATACCACGCGCGCTGATATCGGTGGCAATAAGCAATTTAACTGCACCGGTTTTAAACCTGTCCATTGTTGCAGTACGTTCATTTTGCTCTTTGTCGCTGTGGATGGTATCGCTGATTATCTGAACACGTTCCATCGCTTTTTTAACCCTTTCGGCACGTACTTTTGTACGTACAAAGACCAATACTTTTTTGTCAGGATTTTCATCAATCAGCCTTTCCAAAAAAGCGCGTTTATCATCCATTTCAACAAAAACAACTGAATGTTCAATGTTTTTTGCTACAGGATTTTTGGGTGAAATCTGGATTCGGATTGGTTTGCTCACCAGCGAGTAAGCCAGTTTTTTTATTTTTGGGTTGATGGTAGCCGAAAAAAACAATGTTTGTCGTTTTGCAGGAAGGTGGCGCATCAAATCGTTAATGTCTCTGATAAAACCCAAATCGAGCATGTGGTCAGCTTCGTCAAGAATCAATATTTCTATGGCATGTATTTTCAGAAATCCCTGGCTAACCAAATCAAACAAGCGACCGGGAGTTGCAACCAAAATATCTATTCCATTTTCAAGTGCTGCAATTTGTGGTGCCTGATCAACTCCACCAAAAATGCCAATGGTTTTAACGCCTGTATTTTTGGCAAGCGATGTAAAAACCTCTGTTATTTGTTGGGCCAGTTCGTGAGTTGGAACCATCACAAGACATTGAATATGATTGGTTCGGTTTGTTTTTTTTGCGGTTTGAATTTTGTGGATTACAGGAATAGCAAAAGCTGCTGTTTTTCCGGTTCCGGTTTGTGCAATGGCCAAAACGTCTTCGCCTTTTAAAATGGGTGGTATAGCTTTAAACTGTATATCGGTTGGTCTTCTGAAACCTTGTTTTTCAAGATTCTTTTTAAGCTCAAACGAAATGGAATATTCTTCGAATTTCATGAATAGTTTTTTTGAAAATGTAAAGATAGCTGAAAGAATGAGGAATAAAGAATATCGATTAATGATTGAAAATTAACGATGACTTTTAACTTTCAATCAGTGAAAGTCGTTTTCACCCGTAGATTAACCTTGATCTTTAAATTTTAAACTTTCAACTCTGAACCCTAAACTCTGAACCCTGAACTCTGAACCCTGAACTCTGAACTCTGAACTCTGAACCCTGAACCTGAACTCCGAACCCTAAACTCTGAACTCTGAACCTGAACTTCTTAAAGTGTTGCCCAAATTCTTGCAAGCGAGTATCCGGGTGCTTTTATTTCGAGGTCGAGAAAGTAGCCAAATGGTGTTTGAGCAGTTTCAAATTCGGCGTTTTGAAGTCGTTTTTCGGCCAAATCGAAAAGTGCTTTTGTAAATTCAACCGATGCTTTTGATTCTCCCAAATGCGCGAATGAATGCAGAATCACGCTGTTGCAGTTGTTTTTCCGGGATGCCCATTTCAAATGATTTACAAGTTTTTTTTCGCGGCTTGTTATGTCATATTCTTCGTCGCTCTCTTCAACCTGGATAAATGCGAGAATTGAATTTTTGAACGATGCGCCTTCTGAAATTTCTTCGGCTGAATCAAGGTTTTTTTGAGCCGGTTGATATTTGAACTCATCAACAAACATTACAAGCACTTTCATTTTTCGTTGGAAGATTTTACAAGTTCGTTGCCTTTTTTATCAATCCATGCAATAACAGCAGCACGGTCTTCATCAGTAAGTTTAGCTTCTTTGTGCATCCAAACGTATTGTTTTAAAGGCATAGTTTTTTGCTCCAATTCCTGTCTTATATCTTCCAAAGCCCCAATTTTATCATAGTTGTCCAATTTCCCCCAATCGGAAAAATTCAATTCCTTTTTGCCTTCAATAATATGTTTGTTAATCATCCATGAAACGGGCGAAATTTTATGATACCATAAATAATTGGTACTGTTAGTATGACAGTCAAAGCATGAATTTTTAAGAATTTGCTGAACACTATCCGGAATTTGTTCGTGTTTAAAAATGATGTTTTCAGAATCGTTATTTTGATTTTTTTCCGGTTGAAAAAACTGTACAAAAACAAAAATTATAATGATTGAAATGGTTAGGATTTTAAAAAACAGTCGCATAATTCTTAAAAGTAAAATAAAAATGATTAAGCGAATTTAAGTTATATTAATGAAAATAAAAAAATCCTTCAACTGAAGGATTTTTAATGTAAAAATATCGGGAATAATTTTTATTTCATCATTGATTTTGCCTGACTGTCCGCCCAATCCATTAATGTCTTTTTTTCATCATCTGTAAGTTTTTTATCAGGGAATTTTGCAAGAAATTTTTCAGGTGGCATTTCATTTTTTTCAAGAACTTCATTTATTTCTTTTAAAGCATGAATCATTTTTGGAGTATCCAAATCGCCTAAAGTCTTCAAATCCAATTTGTCTTTGGCTTTGTCGTTCTTTGAATCGGTATTGTGGCAACCAAAACACGATTTTTCGATAACTGCTTTTACATCATCAGGCATGTCAACAGGTTTTGCTTTTGCCGGATTTTCCACAGCAGTTGCAAACATTGTTGCAAACATAAATAACAGTAATGAAATTGGAAAGATTCTTTTGTTTAGCATAATTCTTTTTTTAAGGATGAATAATTATTGTCAATTAATTTTTATAATCCTATAAACACCAAAAATTATATTTTGTTGAGTTGAATACCAAACAAAGAAATTGGATAAACAATTTTAAAATCTATTTTTGTCTTTTATTGAAAAAATACAAATGACTTTTCTTCGCTTTTTAATTTTGATATCAACTTTTGGTTTCCTGATTCCTGAAATTTGCAATGCTCAAATTTCTCAGGGAGGAACTCCTTTGAAAACTTCAGTTTTAAAAAGTTCAACAACAAGAATAATCGAAATGCCTTCGATTCAAAAATTCATTAAGGCTGAAGTTGATACTGATGTTCAGGAGTCTGAAAACATGTTAAAACCTTTCCAGTTTGCATATCCTTTCGAAGTCAATTTAACTCCTGATAATTCAGGAGAATGGTTTATGGGCGAAAATGGATTTGATATATGGAAGCTTACCATTCGTTCAAATGGGGCTAAATCTTTAAATTTGATTTTCGATGAATTTAAAATACCTGAAAATTCTCGACTTTTTATTTTTAACGAAAGTGAAAATCATTATTTGGGTGCATTTACAGATTTAAACAATAAACCCTCAGGGAAATTTGCTGTATCGCCGGTGTTGGGCGATGAAATTACTGTTCAGTTTGAAGTCCCTGAAAAATATTCGAAAGACCATTTTTTTAGAATAATCAATGTAAACCATGATTATGTTGGGATTTTAAAATCGGGCGACAGGCGTCCACTAGGTAAAGTTGCAGGTACATGCAATGTCAACGTCAATTGCGATGAATGGGGGGAATGGAATGATGTCAAAAATTCAGTTTGCCGGTTAATAGTAAAAGGGAAAAGAATTTGTTCGGGTGTGTTGATCAATAATACTGCTGAAAACCAAAAACCTTATATTTTATCAGCAGCTCATTGTTACGACAGTTTTGATTATCCTGAACAAACCATATATGCTTTTAATTATGAAAGTCCGTTTTGTGCTTCGATTGACGGCGATCCATCCCATTCTGTTTCCGGCGCAAAAATGAAGGCACAGTCGGACAGCCTCGATTTTGCACTTGTTGAATTGAGCCTGATTCCGCCTCCTGATTACCGTCCTTATTATGCCGGATGGAATAGATCTTCAAGTATTCCGGAATCTACTGTATGCATACACCATCCCCAGGGGGATATCAAAAAACTTTCCGCAGATAATGATTCCCCTGCAATTTCAAGTTTTGGTGAACCCAATAGCAGTGATAAAGATTATATCTACAGAGGATTTTTCAGGATAAATAAATGGGAATTTGGCACAACAGAACAAGGTTCGTCGGGTTGTGCTTTGTTTGACACCGATAAAAATGTAATCGGTACACTCACGGGAGGGGAAGCTACATGTAGTAATCCTGTTTATGATTATTTCGAAAGATTTTCAAATGCCTGGGATTTTAAATCAGATTCAGCAACACAGTTGAAATACTGGCTCGACCCTTTAAAAACCGGTGCTGAAGTTTTAAATGGTGTGCAATTCAATGAAGGAGAAAACCTTTGCGGGGCGTTTTCAAATTTAACCAATAAAGATAAATATCAAATGGTTCCTATCACAGAAACTAGCGGTTTTTCGGGATATTGGGGCGGTAGTAACAATTTGGGAATTACCGAAATTATGGAACATTTTTCTATAAAGGGTAACGAAATACTATCAGGAATTTCTCTTGGCATGGCTAAGTTTAAAAGTATCCACAAAAGCAGCGAAAGTGAAATTCTTATAAAAGTATATACAGGTGATGCGTTTCCTGAAGAACTGATTTATTCTCAGGTGCAAAAAACCGCCGGACTCGCAGAAGATGCAATGAATTTTATCGGTTTTCATGAACCGGTTGAACCAAAGGCCGATTTCTTTATCGGGTTTGAACTTAAAAATATTCAACCATTAGATTCTTTTGTTGTGTACCAGTCGGTGCGTGCATCAACAGATGCCAACAAATTTTATTATTTGAAAAACGACAAATGGTTTGATTTTAAAGAAGAGACAGGAAAAAGTATGGCCAACATATTTGAAATTGTGGCTTGTAATATTGACGATCTGGATACCGACACACCAATTGTTGATAATCCACTGGATATAATCGTATTTCCAAATCCGGCAAATTCAAAGGTTACAATCGAGTCAGGCCAGGAAATACATGAAAGTAAAATTAACGTTTTCAATATTTTAGGTCAGGAAATTCTAACCAAAAACATACAAATCAATGACAGAAAAGTTGAAATTGATTTTACAGGGAATATTCCGGGCGTGTATTTTGTTCGATTTGAAACCGGGGAAAATGTCGTTTCCCGCAAAATATCATTCGTGCCATGGTAATCCGTTTCATATCTGATTACAGAAGGCATTGATGAAAGATGTATGTGAAATATCATATTCTTCTTTTCATCCTGAAAAATACGATTGAGACATACTACAACCATCCATCTTAACAAACCCATAATAAAATCAATGTTTTTTGACTTTTAATATTGTTCAATCAAAAAGAACTTAATTTTGCCAATCATTTTTTAAATAACAGTTCCATGTTGAAAGATATATTCAACCCAAAAATATTTACAGTAATCAACCGCAATTATAAACGGAAACAACTTACATCCGATATCATGTCAGGTGTGGTTGTTGGTATTGTGGCACTTCCGCTGGCAGTCGCTTTTGCAGTGGCATCTGGAGTTTCTCCTGAGCGTGGTTTGGTTACTGCAATCATTGCAGGTTTTATCATTTCATTTCTTGGTGGAAGCCGCGTTCAAATTGGTGGTCCAACAGGTGCATTTATCGTTATTGTTTTTGGTATAGTTTCACAATACGGTTTCAATGGGCTTTTGATTTCAACAATCATGGCGGGATTTATTCTTATTGCCTTTGGTTTTCTGAAACTGGGATCACTGCTAAAATATTTTCCACATCCGTTAATTGTTGGTTTTACAAGTGGTATCGCTGTTGTTATATTTTCTACCCAGGTGAAAGATGCACTCGGGCTTGAAATAGCGCAACTTCCATCAGGTTTTGTTGCAAAATGGGGAGCTTATTTTGGCAATATCGGTACGGTTAACCAGTATTCTTTTATAATAACAATTGCAACTATATTGATAGTAGTATTTTCAAAGCGGTATATCAGCAGGGTTCCCGGCTCCATAATTGCAATACTTCTTGGAACTTTGGCGGTTCATGTTTTTAAACTTCCGGTTACAAGCATTGAAACATTTTTTGGAGAGATTCCTAATACTTTTCATTTGGAATTACCTCATTTAGATTTCAATGAGCTGGGAAAATACGTTCAACCCGCCATTACGATTGCTTTTCTGGGTGCGATTGAGTCCTTGCTTTCAGCAGTTGTGGCCGATGGGATGATTGGCGCAAATCACCGCTCGAATACCGAATTGGTTGCTCAGGGAATTGCCAATGTTATTACTCCGTTTTTTGGTGGAATTCCTGCTACCGGCGCAATTGCACGAACTGCTACAAATGTTAAAAATGGCGGTCGCACGCCTGTTGCCGGTATTGTTCATGCTATAACATTGTTGCTGATAATGTTATTTTTCGGAAAGTGGGTTAAGTTGATACCCATGTCGGTTTTGGCCGGAATATTGATTGTTGTTGCCTACAACATGAGCGAGTGGCGTACTTTTGTATCCATTTTAAAAGGTTCTGTATTCGATATTATTGTGCTTGTTTCTACATTTATTCTAACGGTTTTGGTCGATCTTACAGTGGCGATTGAAGTTGGTATTGTACTTTCTGCAATATTATTTATGAAACGAATGGCCGATCTTGGAAAAGTTATTCCTGAACAAATTGATTCTGATGTGATTGACGATTATTCGAATTATCCTGTCGAAATTGGAATTTATGAAATTAGCGGGCCACTGTTTTTTGCTTCAGCAAAGGAATTTTGCGAAGTTTTGAAATCGGTTGGGTACAGCAAAAAAATAATGATAATCAGGATGCGCCACGTTCCTTTTATCGATTCAACCGGGCTGAGGAATTTTAAGGATGCCATTGTAAGTTTAAAAGATTCGGGGATAAGAATTATTTTATCGGGTGTGAATGATGCTGTTTGCAGTGATTTGCGAAGCAACAAAATAGTTGATTTGGTTGGGAAAGAGAACATTTTTAACACATTTGAATTAGCCATTGAAGCTGCAACAACACTCGCAGCCCAATCCGGCAAAAAAAGAAAGTCAATTTAACACGAACTTTAACATTTCTCCAATCTGTTCAACACTCATTCCCTTGGCGATAATTTTTTTGTTTTCATCTAAAACATAAACTGCCGGGGTTTTGCGGGCATCGTATAAAATTTTGAATTGCGAAATATGTTTTTCGTCCCACACATTTATCCAGTCAAACAAATTGTCCTTCATCAAAAAATCGTTCCATTCCTCTTTGTTGTCCATTGAATAAATGGCATAAACTTTAAGTCCTTTATTCTTAAATTTCTGATAAACTTCATTATGAAATTGTGGTACAAACACTTTGCAATGGGAACAATTTGGTTCGTAAATCAGTACAATGGTAATTTTAGATTGTATTTTATGAAGATTTACGAATTCTCCGTCAATGTTTTCGAGCGTAAGATCCGGGGCGATTTTACCAATCAGGTTATGTTCAAAAAAGATAACATTCTCCCTTATTTTTTTTAGCGATTCCTCATTTGTCCAGTAAGCCTGCCCACTTAAATAATATGATCGCGCCAAATCAACAAAAAGTGCATCCATTCCCATAATATTGCTGTTAATACTTGAGTTCAGAAACCACGAAACAGCAAATTGAAATATTCTTTTGTTGGGTCGAACATCCTCAATAAATTTGTAAACAGCGGGTTTTACCGAATCGTAATTTTGGTAAAGTACTTTGGTAAACCAGGTTTCCAATTTTGGTTTAAAGAGCGGTGTGTATAAAAAGCGTTCATCGGTGTAATCGAAATAATCCCAAAAGTGTTCTTTCTGGATAATTAAACCGGGCAAGTAAGAGCAATGAATCATTTTGTTGAACCTCAACCGGAAGATGAAGCTGTTTCGGGTGCGGGAACATAGTTCGCCAATAAAAATGCCGATAAAAATGTATTTGGGTATTCTTCTTTGATTTTAAACCAGTAAGCATGAAGTTCAGAAGTTAATTTATTCATTTCTTTCTGTAACTCTTTCTTTTCATCAGGCGTTGCGGTTTTGATTTTCTCATTCAAATCTGCTCCTTTCTTTTGCAGTTCCTTCAGAAAAATTGAATATTTCACAAATTCATCGGTTTCAATTGCGTCCTTAATTTTTATTTCAGGCGAGATAAACGATTCTTTTTCAATAGAAAAAACCTGATCGGCACCAAGCAAAAAATCGAAATGATTGTTTTCATCAAGATAAATTTTATAAAGTCCTTGCGGAAGCAAAGTGTCTGCCTGAAAAACGCCCAAACCATTATTGTCAAGCTGAATTGAATCTTTTACATAAAGGTTGTCCAAATAATAATTGGTGAGTTTTATTTTTTGATTTTGGGCGGAATTTATGGTTAAAGTTATTTTATAACCTTCGCCAAACGCTAGTACCGAAATAAACAGTAATATTATTGTTATAATTTGTTTCATTGTTTTTAAAAATTGGCTTGTCAAAATTAAAATAATTTACAGAAAATTAAGTTTGAACATAATTGAGGATTTTTACTTTTTTTGCCACAGATTCTCAGATTAAAGAATAACAGATGCTTTCAATAAATATTCCTGTTTACAATTATTTGGTCGGCAATTTGGTTGCCCAACTTTCGTCGCAGGCAGAAGAATTGCAAATACAATATGAAATAAGGGTTTATGACGATGGTTCGGTGAAAGATATAAAGTTGCAAAACCGGCAAATTGCTGCAAAACCAAACATTGTGTATGTTGAACTGGAAAAAAATATGGGACGCTCAGCAATCCGCAATAAAATGGGTTTTGAATCAAAGTTTCAACATTTACTTTTTATTGATGCCGATTCTTTGCCAGTTGATATAAACTACATTCAAAATTACATTGAAAAAATAAAACCTGGACAGGTTTTATGTGGCGGAACAGCTTACAGCAAACAAAGACCAAGCATTCAGGAGAAATATTTACGATGGTTTTATGGCAAAAAACGTGAAGCCATTTCTGCAAAAATCCGCAACAGCAAAAAAGGATTTATTATTACTTCAAACAACTTTTTGATTGAGAAATCAGTGTTCAAAAAAGTACATTTTCGGGAGGACATTAAAAATTACGGACACGAAGATACTTTGCTGGGTTATGATTTATTCAGATCGGGAATTGAAATATTTCATATTGACAATCCGCTTGAACACACAGGTTTGGAAGATTCTGCAGTTTTTATCAGTAAAACCAGAACTGCGCTTGAAAGCCTTTTTATGATTGAAAAGCATTTATTAAATGGAGAAAAAGCTTTTGTTCAGCAAGTAAATTTTCTGAATCGATATTATAAAATTACGCAATTTTTGCCGCCGGTTTTTTTGAGGATATTTTACAAATCCTGTCACAGGTCTATCGAAAGAAATTTGAAAGGAACTAATCCAAATCTTTTACTTTTTGATTTGTACAAGTTGGGATATTATGCAACGTTGAAATAGGAAAAGGGCCAAAACAAAAAATCGGTACACATTCCTGCAAACCGATTTTTCATTTCCATCAAAATTATTCTCACTTTTCTTTATTCCCCCAATTTAATTTCACCGTATCTGCTATTGATAATAACTGTTCCGCCACCTGCTGAACCCACTTTCCCTTTCAATTCGAAACTTGTATTTTCTTTAATGCGGTTTCCTTTAAATCTTTCTTCAGGGTAGGAGATTCCGCAATAATTGCAGGTTGCATCCACAGTGTAGCTGGCACTGTTAAGCCCAAGTGAAATTTGTCCGTAGGAATTTGTAATCGAAACCGACTCAAAATCAGGTGCGATTTCACTTACTTTCACTCCTCCGTAACCACTTTCAATTTTCAAACTTGCAGCAAGGTACTCTATTTTCAGATTGCTGTATTTTGTTGTTGCAGTTACCGATTTTACTTTACCAAAATCAAATTTATCGTATTTTGAATCGATGTTAATTACACGTCCTTTGTCAAATTCTATGGTTGAATATTTTGATTCGAGTTGTAAATCGTTGATTGTCCCCAAAGTTATATTCGAGTAACTAATATCAATATTAATGTCGCCTGCTGTTTGAATGTTTCCTTTTCCATAGGCCAGGTTCAAACGCATTTTTCCACCGGTGGCTGCAACCAATTCATTTGCTGTAATATTTCCATATTGAATATCAAAATCGCCATTGGCATTCAATTTATTCACAACTGTATTTCCGTATTTGTTTGAAACTATGAGGTTTTTATTGGTCGGAACATTAATTACATAATCGATGCTGAACTCGCGGTTACTCCTAAAATTATTTTCAATTGAAGTTTCAGCCATTACTGTGCTGCCGTTTTTGCCGAATTCCACGTCAATTTGATCTAAAAGTTGGCTGGCTTTGCTATCGCTTGAAGCTTCAACGGTAACAAGCACATCAATTGTGATTTCGCTTCCACCTTCGTTTTTGAACTTCACTTCGCCAAACTTATTTGAAATATTTAATGTTTCAACTCCGCTTGCCGCCCATGATTCGTGGTATTTTTTTGTTTTCTCAATTGCCGAAACTGATTGGATTGAACCAAAAACTATAACCAAAATCAGTAATAAAATGGTTTTTAATGTTGTTTTCATCTTTATTGATTTTTATTTTTTTTATATTGATTTACATGCTTTGACTGACAGAAAATTTTAGATTTCCGGATTATTATTATGCATTTCACGAGTTTTGTTTTTTTGTTGTTTAACTTCCTGTAATTTGCTTACAATCATATTAATAATGTCGAGCTTTGCCTGGTAATATTCAAGCATGGCGTTTATCACCCGTTCATCATTTGGATTTGCCTTAAGGTCGGTTTGCAGGTTATTAAACCGTTTTTCAAATTCAGCCATTTCATTATCCAGCAATTCCTGTTCTTCAGCTGAAATAAATCCATCGGCTACCATTGAATTCCATTGGTTTAACTCAACATTTATAGCATTTGTGTAATAAAACTCAACCTCTTTGTATTCAGGTGAAACCGAAGCAAGCGTGAATTCTTTGTTGTTTTCCGCAATAACACCATTTTGTTTTTCCGGCGAAAAATAAATGTTTGCCTGGTTTACAGCCAATATCACAAATACCACCGCTGCCGCTACTTTCCAAACCACATTTAATGTTAGCATTTTCCTTTTTTGCTGAACTTTCAATTTTGCCTGAAACCTTTCAAAATGCCCGTCTTTTGGCTCAAAGTCATTCAACTCCTTTAGGTTTTTCAGAATATTGTTCTTCTATATTATCTTTTGCTTTCATCGCTTTCTAATTTTTTAATTTCTATTCGTATCCGATGTAACTCCCTTGAAAATACTAATCCAAATTATTAGGTGAATAAATTTTATTCATGGTCGTTTCATTGTTTTCAATTGTATGAATAAACTTCTGTGTCTTTTAAAATCTCCCTCAACTTTATTTTTGCCCTTAAAAACTGAGTTCGTGAATTTGAATTGCTGATGCCCAGAATCTCGCTAATTTCTTCATGGTCATATCCTTCAATCAAATATAAACTCAACACAATACGGTAACCATCAGGTAATTTTTGTATTGCATCTTTTATTGCCTTCATATTCACCTCTTTGGTTTCCATCTGGTAGTCGATAAACTTGTTTGTTTTTTCGTTTATCTCCTCAAATTTCACTTTTCTTTTTTTTAAGTAATCCAATGAACGGTTAATTACAATTTTCTTCAGCCAGGCGCCAAAACTCACTTCACCTTTGTAGGTATCAATTTTTCTAAATGCACTTAAAAAAGCTTCCTGCATCACATCTTCAGCATCGTTTTCGTTGTTCATTAAGCGCATACAAACACTGTACATAGGTTTGTAATACAATTTATACAGCTGAAATTGAGCCTTTTGACTACCTTCCTTACACTGGTCAATTATTTCCTGATGAATATTTTCGTAAAGTGTTTCCAACCTGTGTTTTAATTTCTGATTGAATGACGAATGGTAAATTTGAATGTTGCATAGGTCGCAAAAAAAAATTGAAAGCCTTTTTCACAGTTTTCAATTACAGAAAAGGTATAATGTTATTTTTATTTCCAGTTTGTGCAATTTGAACTGCAAGCTACAAGGCATTAAAATAGTCAACCAATTCTTCCAAGCTTTTTGGATTATTGGTTTTTATTTTGTTTTTCGAAATGTATTTTTCGATTTTTTCCTGATTAACAGGGAATGCTGAAAGCAGATCCTTTTTATTCTTAATAATTTGTGCCGGTTCTGAACCTGCACTTATGTAATAATTATCAGATTTTTTTAGAAATTTTGCAGGTTCGGGATCTTTATACGCACCGGGTGGGGCTGCTTTCTTATACATAACATCAGGTTTGGCATAAAGTGAGGCTTTCCCTTCTTTCAAAACCACAAAATATCCTTTTTTGATTTTATTGGATTGTAAATAACTTAAATATGCCAAAACTGTATCGCCCATTACAACTTTTTCAACAATGTCGGGTGTTGCAAGTGCCATTATTTCGTTTGAAGGGGTTTTAAATTCAAGTTCATCATTAAAAATATTGTAACGCAACGGTACTTTTTCAAACTGAATTTTTTGTACGGTATATATCGAACCGTCTATAAATTCATCCGTCAAATACGGCGAACCTTGAACATCTGTTTCAGTAAGTGTACTTTTATCGCTTTTTGAAATAAATTTGTTTGTGTTGTAAAGTTCAAGAGCTTGCCGGGTATCATAACTTACTCCAAACTGGCTAAACGAATGATATACAAAACCAAAAATAAAAATCAAAGTTATAATGTACGTTTTCATCATTCCCTGTTATCCTGTTTTTATTTATAATGAATTGTAATATCTAACAACTTCTGTTAAACTTTCAGGTTTATTTGTTTTGATTTTGTTTTTTGAAATATAATTTGTGATTTTATCCTGATTGTTGGGGAAAGCTGCAATAAAATCTTTTTTATTTGAAATTAACTGTGCCTCTCCTGTGCCTACCCTGAGGTAATATTTATCCTCATTTTTTACGAATTTTGGTGGCTCCGGTTCTTTGTATGCTGCGGGTTCGGTAGCGGGTTTGTAAGTGATTTCAGGTTTTGCATATAGTGAAATTTTGCCTTCTTCCAGAATAATAAAAAAACCTTTTTTGATTTTATTTGCCTGTAAATAGGGCAAATAAGTCATTTGGGTTTCGCCCAAAACAGCTCTTTCAACAATTTCAGGAGTTGCAAGGGCTTGAATCTCACCATTCGGAGTTTTAAATTCAAGGTTATCATTATATATGTTGTATCGAAGTGGAACTTCTACATATTGAATTTTTTGAACAGTGTAAACTGACCCTTCAACAAATTCGTCATTTAAATAAGGAGAACCATTTATATCGGCCTCAGTTAAAACTCTGTTGAGTTTGCCTGATGCAGATTGATTTGAATTAAACAAATCAATATTAGTCCGTAAAGAGTAACCCAAAGGCAATTGAGCGTTTAAGCAAATTGCAAAGCTGGAAGCGAAAATTAATATTAATATACAGGATTTCATTATTCGTTCTATTTTGTTCTATTTAGAATTATAAAAACTTATAAACCAAAGATAACAAACAATGTTATAGATTAAAAAGAATAATGGCACATAACCACGATATAAATCAGGTATCATTACCTAAACTGATTTTTATAATTTTTCTGAATATAGTAATTACAGTTGCGCAAATTGTGGGTGGAATAGTTTCCGGAAGTTTGGCGTTAATTTCAGATGCGATACATAACCTTAGTGATTCAGTATCGGTTATTTTAGCCTGGCTGGCGCAGGTTTTGAGTCGGAAACCGTCAACATTGAAATCAACGTTCGGTTACAAACGTGCTGAAATACTTGCAGCTTTCATCAATTCTGTTGCATTGATTGCCATTTCCATTTACCTGATTTTTGAAGCTGTTAACCGGCTTTTACACCCTGAACCGGTTGATCCAAAATGGATGTTCTGGCTTGGTTTGCTGGGTTTGGTTGCAAACGGAATTTCAGTTTTAGTGCTCGAACGCGAAAAAAGCAAAAACATTAACATTAAAGCAGCTTACCTGCATTTATTGGGCGATGCACTGACTTCACTGGCTGTAATTGTTGGTGCAGTTTTAATTTGGCTGTATAATATAGTTTGGGTTGATGCGCTTGTAACAATCCTTATCGGTATTTATTTATTGGTGCATACATGGAAATTACTGAAAGAATCGGTTACAATTTTAATGCAAATGGCGCCGGCTGATATGGATATTCAACAAATTAAAACCAGGTTAATGCAAATTGAAGGTTTGAAAAATGTGAACCACATTCACATGTTGGAATTTGACTGACAAACTTTTGCATTTCGAGTGCCACCTAAATCTTGAAAATGATCTGCACGTTTCAGAAACAGGTTCCATATACAACAAAATCCAAACAATACTGCATGATGAATTTGACGTCGAACACGTTACCCTTCAGTTTGAATATGGCGGGAAGAATGGGGTAGGGTGTGAAAGTTGATGAGGGTAGGATTTTTTTATTTGAAGGTGATTTATTTAAGCATTTACAATATCCTCGTTTAAATCATCAGAATTGTATGCCCCGAAAACAGATACATTATATTTTGAAAGCAAATCCAAAAAATCAATTCTTGATAATCCTAAAACACGGGCAGCTACTCCTGATGAAACCTTTTTTCATTATATAATAATTGCCGGGAAAACGAAAAAGGAAACATTAACTTTTAATCAAAACCTGAAAAAATAAAAAGTGAAACTTCATCAATTAAATAAAAAGTGAAACATAATATCAATTTAAACAAAGGAATTTTATAGGTGCGCCGGAACTTAAAAGAACACTGGTAAACAAAACATTAAATATTGCGTTAATAGATTCGTATAAAATTGTATCAAAACTTTCGTTATGAATGACATCGCTGCACCAAAGGTTTCCATTTTTGTTTCTTATGCCCATGAAGATGAGGAGATGAAAAAAGAGCTTGACAAGTATTTAAAAGTGCTGAAACGATCGGGTAAAGTTGAAGCCTGGAACGACAGGGAATTGATTGCCGGTCAGGAATGGGACGCTGCAATAATGTTGGAATTGAATAAAGCAAATGTCATTTTACTTTTGATAAGTGTCGATTTCAACGCCTCCGATTTTATTTGGGATAAAGAACTGGCATCGGCAATGAAACGACATGAAGAGGGAACGGCTCATGTTGTGCCGGTTGTTTTAAGGAAATGTGAATGGAGCAGCCTGCCTTATGCCAAATTGCAGGCACTTCCGCGCAATGCAACCCCTGTAACTGAATACGCTGATCGTGATGCAGCATTCACTGAGATTGCAATAGGTATTGAAAAATTGGTGGACTATATAAGAGTTAAATAAGTCGCCAGCAGCATCATCCAATAAAACGAGTAATTCCTAATATAAATTAAACTAAATTTTAATATTATGAACGTAGCATTTCAATCTCAGCATCTGATTAAGAGGAAAAAAATAACTGTCTATTTTCTTGCTGCACCAGAAGAAGAAGATGAATGCCAGGCCATTAGAAAATATCTGGTTCCGGCTATCCGAAATTCGAAAATACCTGTAGAAATTTACAGTGATTTTGAAATTCCGGCAGGTGAGGAAAAAGAGAAATACAAACAGAAATTATTTGAAGCCGACATTGTTCTTGCACTTATCAGTTCCGACTATATCAGCGATGATGAAACCTACGAACGAACTCAAAAAGTAATGGAAAGGTACAATAAGAATGAAACCATTTTAGTGCCTATTTTGGTTCGCAATTGTTTATGGAAACATACTCCTTTTGTCAAATTGCCTTTGTTGCCAAAAAATCTGCAGCCACTGAATAACAAACAATTTTGGAATAGTGAAGATGACGCTTTAATGGCCGTAGTTGAAGATATTTACGAGGCAATAAACGACTTTAGTGTTGAAGAAGTAAAGCAGGCAGAAGCAACAAACCAATCCGATATTATTCCGGAATTAACTGTTGACGCAGAAACAACAAAAATTATAACAAATGTAAACATAGGACAACCCGAACAAATCATAAATGGTGTTGAAATTGTTGAAAATAATAATAACCCGGTTCAGGATTTTATTCCTGTAGTAGAATCTGAAAAAGTAAATTCAGAAACAAGGCAAACAACTTATTACCGAACTAAATACACCTGATGAAACACAACCAAAGAAACAAAAGGCGGTTGCACCTATTCAAGTTGACTGGCGGAAACAACACTACAGGCGCGTGAACTGGAAAAGGGGTTGGGCATTTTTAATTGACCAGATAATTACAGGATCACCAGCCATTTTTGTAGGTTTTGTGCTGGCCGCAATTATTTTTCCGGTTGAAAACGAAGAAGCCATGACAGATTTTGAATTGCTTCGGGACCTCCTTGTCACTTTTGGTTTTTATTTGATTGTTTGTGCTATAATGGAATCCTCAAAATGGCGGGGTACTTTGGGAAAAGTGATTATGAGAATTCAAATTACTGAAAAAGATGGAACCCGAATTTCCTTTATAAGGGCATTTTGGCGCAATTTGGCAAAATTACTTGTAGGATACTCATTCATTTTAATTATCCCGATTTACCTTCAATGGAAAAGCTTTTTAAAAACAAAAAAGTTATTTCACGATCAGCTTTCAAATACTGTTATTGGCGAAAGATTAAAAGGTTGAATTGGAAAGTTTCGTATTAAGAAATAAATAAATAAATAAATCCAAGGAATAAATAATAGCTATTTCAATGTCGTTGAGTTAAGATATAAAAAGGAGAATTGAGTGTTAAACACCCTTCGACTACGCTCAGGGTGACTGTCAGACTGAGCGTAGTCGAAGTCTGGTTTTGCAAACTATATGACGTAGATATTTATTTTATGAATTTGCTACACCCTTTTCCCCTTCCAGAATTCGGTTGTAATGGCAAAAAAGCAATTCCCCGTTTTTTTCATTCCGAAGGTGTAACCCGTTTCCATCGCAGTAACGAAACATATCGCAATGTTCACATTCACCGGTTTTTAGCCAGTTGCGGTTTCTGTATTTTTCATAACGGTTTTCCCAAACATCCTTAAAACTATCGGTGTAAATATTTCCCTGGATAAAATTGTCACGCAAATTGGGGCAAGCCGAAATTGAACCATCTATTAAAACCGAAGCCACGTTTACTCCCGCCCTGCAGAAAAACAGGTTATCGCGCACATCGCCTTCGTAGTTTCCAAGAAATCCTTCACAGCCATAATTGAGTTTGATTTCCCCCTTTTTTCTTTCCGCTGCAATAAAATCGAAAAGTTGTTTAAACTGAACAGGCGAAAGTTGCAGAGTTTCATGTTGTTTTGCCCGGCCTATGGGGAAAATGGTAAAAATCCGCCACTCTTTTACCCCGATTGTTAAAAGCAATTTTTTGATTTCTTTCAGTTCTCCAAAATTCTCTCCATTCACGCAGGTAACTACATCGAATTTTAGTTCAGGTATTTTTGATAATATTGAAATCGAATTTATTGCATTTCTGAAACTGTTTGTGTTTCCCCGCAGCCAGTTGTGTGAGTTTTCCAATCCGTCCAAACTGATTGTTATTGCCCTCATTCCAGCGTTCAGGAGTGATTCAAGCCGCGAAGGATTCATTTGTAATCCGTTTGATACAATTCCCCAGGGGAACCCACGATCATAAAGTTGCTGTCCGCAAAGTTCCAGGTCTTTCCGCAAAAGTGGTTCGCCACCGGTAAAAACAATCATTGTTTTATTGGGCTCAACAATGTCTTTAATATCATCGATTGCTGTGATAAAATCCTCAAATGGCATGTCTTTTACTGATGATTCCGTTCTGCAATCGCTGCCGCAATGCAGGCAATTTAAATTGCAGCGAAGCGTACATTCCCAAAAAATATAATTGAGTTGATGTATTCTTTTTGCATTTTTCCGGTATTGCCGAAATAATTCAAAAGCTATTTTTTTGCGAATCGGAATGTTGGAGGATTTCAATTTTTTGATTTCAGTTTAACATTGAATTCTTTTGAGGTTTCGCCCTGATACCAATGTCCGTCACCGTTTTTAAATTCAGGATCAACAAAGGAAACAATTGTGTCGAGGGATTGAAAAGCGCCATTTAATTCGCCGTCTGTGTCATCAAATTCAATATCTAAATCAACATCAGCAGGAAAATTGACAGTTTGTACCTGGAATTTTCCTTCTTCGTTTGTATAAGCTGTGTCGTCGCACATGATAACACGAATGCCTTTGATTTTTACATCTTCTTCAGAATTTACTTTCCCGTTTACTTTAAAAGTAGCGGTTGGCGTTCCGTATTCAACAGGAGTTCCATAAGCACAGCCGCCAAAAGTACATGCTCCGCCAATTCCAATTACCGACAATAAAAATGCGATGAGTTTGTTGTGTTTTTCAAGCAGTTTGATTTTCATTTTGCTTTTTTTTGGGTAAGATGGTTTTTATTTAGAAATCGTTGCTTTTTAGTTCATTTTCAGTTCAAATTTACAAATTGATTTGATTAAAATGGTACATTTTGAATGTGGATATTGTTTTTTATTTCGGGAAAAATAATAGGTAAGTATAGCGTTTGTAAACTTTTCTACAATCTTTGGTAAATATTGAACTGGTTAGTTTCAGAGGTAATTTAATGAATCCGGTGAAGACGAACTTGTAAAGAAATAAATTTCTTACCCAATGTTTCAATCACCATTCACTCATTTAATAGGATTTACAAATTGATTTTGCTTTTTTATTCCGGGAAAACTTTGGATCGCAGTACGTTATTGATTTTTTGTCATGGGGTTGGTTAAATCTGACAGGTTTTCAATACCTGTCAGGTTTAAAATCAATTAGATTTCAATAATTTCTTCGTAATAATTTTCTATTCTGATCTTCAATGGTTATTGTATAATATCCATTTATCAAGCTACTTAAATTTAATTCTTTATGATTGATCATGTTATGGTTATTCTCAAAAGCAACAACAACTTTCCCAGACATATTTGTTAGTTTTATTTTTGCTATTTGTGGTTTTCAGGCATTTCAATTTCTAATCTGTCGATTACAGGATTAGGGAAACATTTGAAATCCTGTATTATAGGTTTCTTTGCTACAGAAGTGACACTACCGGTGGAATATTTCCACATATCAGTGCCATATTTGGAGACATACCCCCTCCATAATAAATACCAGAACCAATACAAAATGAAAATGCATGTACTCTGGAATTTCCCGGAATATAATTTAAAGTTGACCACCTTTAGTTTTTAAATCATATTTATAAAAGTCATTTATTCCGCCTATACCAACATAAATAGCACCATCTATACCAAAGGCAATTGCATCTTGTCTGGCTTCTCCTGGTAAGTCTGGCAAACGAGTCCATCATCTGTTGATGGATCATATTCCCAAAGATCTTTAAAGTAGCCTTTATTATACGATCCAATGTCTTTATAACCGAATCCCGCATATCCTTTCCCATTCATTGAAAATCCAATACTGCCTCGTCTTGGAGCTCCTGGAAAATCATTTAGTTGTGTCCATTTGTTTTTTGATGGATCATATTCATATAAATCATTTTTATATCAATTCCACATGCTCCTCCTAATCCTACATAAGCTTTTGAGCAATTGCAAATCCAATACCTTCTTCAATAACACGCGGGCAAATTTATTCTTTGATACCAAAGATTAGTTGCTGGATCGTATTCCCAAAGCGCAGCATTCTCATACACCTCCGCAAACATACCCCTTTTACTCCTATAGCAAATCCTACAGCGTCAACATGTTGCTGCACCAGCGGGCGGTAAATCAGCCATCCTTTTCCATACATCAACAGAAGGATCATACCTATACATAAATCTCTGTAAACCAACATTAACTAACGGAAACAATACGCTATTACAACCTGTACCACATATGCATAATTTCCAATAACAAAAGAAGCTGCATCAAAAATTTTACCGCCCCCAAAATCTGCTTGTTGCACTCAGGTGCTGTTTCTCTTTGCGTAAATGCAACCATGCAGAAACAACAAACTATTAAAATAATTTTCTTCATAATTTTAAGATTTAGATAGTAAGACACTGTTTTTATATAAAATAAAGTGATTGCCAAAAGGCAAACTCCATTCAATTTTTAATCTTTTATGCAACGAACAGAAAAGCCACCCAACTTGAGGACGTAGTAGCTACTGTACATGCGGCTGCCATAGTCGTACATGCCCCTGTACCAAGCATTGTCTGTATTGCCCTCGGAAGAACTCCACCAGTAGCCGCCGTAGGCAATGTTGAGGTACGTACCATCGTAGGCACGGTTGCCACCCGGAAGGGCTGTAAAACCAGTTGTGTTATTTTTTGTTAAATCGTTGCCTATTGCGCCTGTACTAGTTGAAATTAACCAATCGGTTGTGGCGGCCAATGCTTTGGCTATTTTATTGTCGGTTTTGGAGCCATCGTAATTGGAGCCATTGGCAATCAGGTAGTTTTCCATGGTTGACCATTCTGCATCGGTAGGTACATGCTAACTGGTAGGGGCAAGGTTCTTGCTACTGGTTGCGGCATACCAATTGTAAAGTTTGCCATATTTAGTACCTATGGCAGCATCGTTTTTGTAATTGCAGTAAGCCCCGGTTGTGAGGTTTCCCCATGCATTGTTATCGGTAACGTTGGGTATCGGGCTACCATCGTTGTATTTGGTTGCTTTCAAGTTTTCGGCCATCCAAGTTTGAGTGCCTATGGTCACGGTTTTATAGATTTCACCATCGCGGCTATCGGTGAAGCTACCTTGAACATTGGCAACAGGTTCTTCTCCTTTAATGCATCTTACAGATGAACCATAACTGTTTAGACTGGAACCAATTGCAAAATCACATAAGTTGCCTGTCATTCCCACACAATTAGCACTTTGTGAACTCAACCACAAACCCACATAGCCTTCGGCAACAAAACCTTCTTCTTGACGAGAACCACCCGGAAGAGCTGAAAATCCGGAAGAGTTTTGTTTTTCCCGATAATCAGAACTGCCGGGTGTTCCTTCAACAGTACGTTCACTCCTCCATGAGTTTATTGATGTCAAGGCTTTTGCAATTTTATTGCCGCTTGTTGTACCATCGTAATTATAACCATTTGCTATTAGATAATTCCTTAATGAAGTCCAATCTTCTTGTGAAGGCACACGCCAACCTTTAGGTGCCAATTTCCCTGTATTTACCGTGTACCAATTGTATAAAGCCCCGTATGGGTTTTTATAGGAAGCATCGTTGTTGTACCAGCAATAACCCGGTGTCACAAGATTAATCCATGCCGAATTATCAGTTACATTGGGTATGGCTGTGCCATCGTTGTATTTCGTGGTTTTCAGGTTTTCCAACATCCAGGTTTGAGTGCCTATGGTTACAGTAGTATAATTGTTGCCATCGGCATCTTTTGCTTCATAAAAAGTGGCGACTACTGTTTTGCTCTGAGTTGGCACATCGGTTTGTACCGTACTATTCCCGTTAGAATACAAGGTGTATTTTAACCTTTCACTCGTATTATATTGCATGAGTACATTTGTAGTTGCACTTTTTAATTGTGTTGGGTTTTGCCCGTTAGTGGATTCACCGGAGTATTTCAGGTTTAAACCGGATGCCCCTTTGTCGGTACTGATTATCTTGTCGGTATAGTTGAAGCCCGCGCCAGCTATTTTAATCACCGAAATACCGGAAGGAAGCCCTGTAAATTGAAACTCATGAACTCCCTGTTCCAGGAACTTGGTTTGGCTAATGATTTGTTTCCCTGTTAAATCGTATAATCCAACTACAACATTCCCTGATTCGTTATTGTCAAACCTTAGAAAACAGACATCTGACACAGGGTTGGGATAAACTTTGAACGACGAAGCAAGTTCATAAACCGGCACTGATGTTACAGCGGAAGCTGTTAGTTCAAGTTTAGCTGTTCCTTTCAGAACAACCGATTTGCCCTGACTCAGGTTTTCAATTAAAACAGAATCAATTATTTCATTCGTATTTGTACTTGAAAAACTAATCACCATGTTTTGTGCTTCTGCTTTTAAGAGTAAAAAAAGGAAGGCAATAAGTAAAATATTTCTCATGTATTGTAATCGCTTAATTATTTGTTTACTGCTATAATGTTTCTATTCAGTTTTACTAAAAAAACCTCCGGAGCCCTTCAACCCCGGAGGTTAATTTTTAAATTGTTACATTTTGCTTTACCCCACAACCATGGCGCTAACGGTACTTCCCCAGGGGCCGTGTTCGCCTCGGGTGTTTACCCAGCGCAACCAGTAATAAACTGTTTTTCCGGCGTATTTGCCTTCGAAAGCCGCCCGGTATGGCGAGTTGGTGTCGGTAGTAAGGTAGGTGAGCTCGGAGGCATCGATAGGAGCGGGCCCGTCAATTTTCATCCAGATTTCGCAACCATGTACCCCTGCAGGTTTGGCTCTGTTCCGGGGTGTAGCTTCATCGGAAAAATGGATGGTGTGTTGCAGCCGCACAGAAAAATCGACTGTTCCCACAGGGTAAGTTACAGGTACAGGTGCGGGGGTACGCGTATCCGATTTAACTGTAAGGCCCATACGCTCGCGGTCGCTGTTCGATACCTTTGAGTTACTGGCCAGCCATTGAGCCACAAAACTACGCAGGTATTTTTCAAACGCCTCACGGGCATCATTTTTGGCTTGCACATCGGCGCTGGTCCGGTTTTGTTTGTTACTTGCCGCGGCAAAGGTAATTACCCAGCCTTCCTGCAACCCCGACAAGGTATTAAAATCGTCGGATGCGATAGCCCAGTTTTCAATGTTTGTGTTTACATCTTCAACTAAACTGGTTTGCCACAGGTTAAATTCGGCATCATTTTTAGGAATGTAATCAGCCATAGTTTTAAGAATTAAATTTTTAATAGTAAAATTACAGTAAGCAATAAAGAGCTAGTTGCTCCTATGGGAGAATAAATCTGCCCACGGAGAAAATGAATCTGCTCAAGGAAAGAATCAATCTGCCCGCGGAGAGAATCAATCTGCCCAAGGAGAGAATGAATCTGCTTAAGGAGAGAATCAATCTGCCCGCGGAGAGAATCAATCTGCTCATGGGGAGAATGAATCTGCCCAAGGAGAGAATCAATCTGCCCAAGGAAAGAATGAATCTGCCCGGGGAAAGAATAAATCTGCTCATGGGGAGAATCAATCTGCCCGGGGAGAGAATGAAATATTCCACGGAAAAAACGAGTTGTTCCGCAAAATAAATCGGAGAGGTGAAGGACTATCCTGGTGGTGCTGCTATTTTGAATGATTTGATTCAATGGTATATTTTTCCTGTTGATTTGTATTAGAACTGTTTCAATCTCTACCTTTGATTTTATCTTTAATTATTCCGCTTCGACCTGGTTCACCAGGTTTTCTAACAGTAATGTCTAATAAAATAAGTTCAATAAAAGCGCATAAAAAAAAGCCCAAATGGGCTTTTTAGGGAATTTGGGGATGGGGAGGGAAATCAGGTAAAAATTAGGGTGGATTTGGGGAAAAATATTTTTGATTCAACTTTAAATGTTAACTATCCCGAATCAAAATTTATCTTGTTTTACGGTTTTTTTTCGAACGACCATTATAGGATTCGATAACAACTGGTTTTTGTTGAAAACCTATCTGAAGCATTGACATATCAGAGTCTTCCATTGCCCTAAAATTTTTGTAGGTGGCCGACCACCCGGTTACAGTTACATTAAAACGTTTGCGATAAGTTTCAATTTCAAAGACTGGTTCAATCAAAACATCAGCATATTCTTTTGAAAGCGCTTTTGCAACAGCATTCTGTTTTACAATTTCCAAAGGCATGCGTTTTTCTCCATTTACCATTACAGTAACTTTGTTTTCATTTACATTTAAATCAACTAAAACAGGTTTGTGTATAATTCCAGCACCGTTAATGTCCATCGTTTTTGACGTTCTGGCCTTATAAACTGAACACGATGTTAAAAGCGATGCTGTAATAATTACAAAGAATAAATAATTTGTTTTCATTTTCATCTTATTAGATTTCCTACTCTTCTGGCTTTTCAGTAACGCCCCCGCTAAATAACCTGAGCGGGACAAGCCCGTTTTTCTGATGGTTTCCGGACTCCATTGATTGTAAAATAAGTTCAATTAAGAGAAGGTAACAAAGCCTAAAAAAGTCTTTTTGGATATTCGGTAGTTACGTAGGAAATTGGGTAAAAATTAGCGGAGATATGGATGAAAGAAGTTTTATCAGACCTTCAAGGTTTTTAAAACATTGAAGGTCCGATAAATTGGTGAGTTCTTTTAAAACACCTCAAACGATTCCCGTAACTTCGAAAAATGAGTGCGCGAAACGGTTAAGTCAATATTATCAAAAGGAGGGATTAAGAGGCATTTTCGGGTTTTGAACTCTACCAAACTTATGTAGTTCAGGTTAACAATGCACGATTGGTTGATCTGGAGAAAACGATCTTTGTTCATCAATTTGATAATACGGTCGGCAGTGGTGTTGGCGCCCAGTTTAATAGCTGTATTATCGGAAAGCAGTACTTCCCATGTTGATTTTTCAAGGAAACTCCCGTTGACACAACGGAAAAGCAGGATTTGGTTTTTATCTACAAACCGCAATCCCAGGTTCGATGGCAGGGCAATTACTTCGGGCATCCCCTGTATTCCCTGAAAAAGTGGGATTGAAGCTTTTGTCGTTTGCTCAGCCCGCTGCTTTTTAAACCGTTCGATAACCATTTTCAACTCAACAGGGTCAACAGGTTTCAAAATATAATCGAAAGCCGACTCGCGTAAGGCCTGAATCATATATTTGTCGTAGGCGGTATAAAAAATCACGCTAAAAATGCCTCCCTTTTCACGAACCTCATTTAGTAACTCGAAGCCATTTTTACAGGGCATTTCTATATCCAAAAAAACAAGATCAGGTTTCCCGTTCAGTAACAATTCGCGGGCATGTCTGTATTGTGTGGCTGTTCCGCATACTTCAATCTCAGGAATAAATGCGAGGTGTTCATGTAATGATTCAAGAAAATCCTTGTTATCGTCAACTATCGCAACTTGTATTTTTACGGTTTCGGTCATTGTATTGGTTTTTAATCAGGTTTGCTTATTTCAGTTTTTAAAAATTACAACATATAATTGAATTGCTTGGGTATTTGTATTTCAACAGCAGTGCCGGAAGGTTGGCCATTCACCGGCTCCCTTTCGCTTATTGAAATTTTAATTTTCGATTGATTTTTGACATTCAGCAAATGGATGGTTTGCATCAGAACTTTGAGTCCGGTTCCGGTTCCGGTAGAACGTCCGGTGGAAGCTTTTAACCCAATGCCGTTATCGGTTACCGATATTTGCTGGTATTCATTGAAATCAGTCACGCTGATTGTTAATTTTTTTGCTCCTTCCAGCGGCATCAATCCGTGCTTAATTGCATTCTCTACAGGAATCTGTATCATCATTGCCGGAATAAGGCCATGAAGTTTTGTCCCCTCGGCAATTATATATTCCACGCTAAACGGTTCGGGTATTTTATGACTGGACAAATCTACAAAAGCCTTAACTGCAGCCAGTTCTTCATCCAAAGAAACGGCAGTGCGGTCAATATTTTCTATCACTTTCCGAAGTAGTAAAGATAGGCTTTGTAATTTTTGGGCGAATTGTTCCGGTTCTTTCGATAATCCATTGAGTGATGCCAGCACATTAAAAAAGAAATGCGGGGACATGGCGTTACGGGCATTTTGCATTCGCAACGCAGCCATTTTTGATAATTGCTTTTGATATAGAACTTCCCTGCGTTTTCGAATATACAAGGCAATGATTGTTGTTAAAATTGCTGAAAGAAGGAATACTGCGACCAAAATCCAAATAATCATCCAATGCTGCTGTGCCTCGGTTTCTTTTTGAGCGATAACTTCCTGATTTAACTTTTGAGTTTTCTCCAGATTATTTACTTCCTGCTGCTTCTTTTCAATATTCCACCGGGCTTCAGCAAAAGTTAAAGCTTCCACTTTTGCTATATTCAGGATGCTATCATTCAGTGAATTAAAAGTGTGGGAATACTTGAGAGCTTCCTTGAAATTACCTTGTCTCTGGTGAATTTCCATTAAGATGCTGCTGGCATCCCTCATCACAGGAAGTGCACCCAATTGTTTGGAAGTTTTAAATGATTCAAGTCCGGTAATTTCTGCCTTTTTAAGTAATTTGTCTGCAGTACTCTGATCTTGTTGATCTGACATCGAAAGATATAAATTGGCAAGCATACAATTAACAATTGCAACACCCTCTTCCTCTTCGATCTCGGTTTTTGTGTGAAGGGCTTTTAGCAATAATTCTTCTGCCTTTGAAAAATCTTTTTTATTTCTGTATTCATCACCTAAATTGATGTAAATATTGGATATACCATAGGTGTAATCAATTTGTTTATACAATTCGAGCGCCTTGTTGTATAAAATAATGGCGCTGTCATTCTTATCAATGGAGCAATAAATACTGGCTATGCCACTATAATTGGAACCAATTTCGGAAACACTGTTTAATTTGATGTTAATCTCAAGCGCTTTTCTGAAATATGTTAACGCTTTAGGATAATCTTTTCTGGAATAATATAACCTGGCAAAACCCATATATCCCTTAGCTAAACTCAATTGATCATTGAGTTTCTCCTTAATTTTTATTGATTTAAACAATAAATCAGCTGCCGTTGAATTATCACCCATGTGCATGTATATTTCAGAAAGATTGTGATACGATTTAGCGGCATTGAGCTGATCGTCCATTTCCAAAGCAAGTTGAAGCGATAACTGGTAATATTCGATTGTTTTGCCAAATTCAGACAATCCGTAATAAATATTTCCAATATTCCTGAAACACTTTAATTGTCCGTTTTTATCGTTAATTTCTTTAAATAATTCAAGCGCCAAATTAGAATAAATCAGTGCACTGTCGTTTTTGCTTTGATTCATATAAACGATAGCCAGATTCATATAATTGCCACCAATCAACAGTTTATTTTTTATTTGTTTCCCAATATTGAGCGCTTGCAGGAATCCCTCTGTAGTTTTTTGATAATCTCCCTGATAAGAATAAATCATTGCACGATTGGCCGCTATTTTTGCCTGAAGCTCCAAATCTTGTATTTCCATCGCCAGATCTAACCCCTTTTGGTAGCAATCCATAGCTTTGTTGTATTCACCTTGCCGGAACAGGTTGGTTCCCCGAATGACAAAGACTTTGGCAATTATTAATTTGTCATCATTTGCAGTTGCAATTTCCATGGCAAGCGAATCATTTAATAAAGCCAGAATGTAATTGCCTTTTTCTGCGAATGTATATGCAAGCCCGGTATATGTTAATCCAAGAAGATGGCTGTTCTCAGAATCTCCGGTTGATCCTTCCAACAATAACTTAGCTCTATTGTAATAAATAACGGCTGTGTCTGTATTGGAGTTTCTAATGCTATCGGCCAGTTCAATAAGCTGGGATGCCAATTCCATCTGCGATTTTTCTTCGGGGAGTTTAGTGGAATTTCTATTGGTTAAAATCAGTGCAGAAATACCTATAACAACAACTAATATTATAAGGTATTTCAGGCGAGTATTTATTTTTTTTATCATTTGTTCAGGGTTTGGAATGTAAAAGGGTAAAATTAAACTGAAAGAACAGATTTGATAAACCTGGACTAATAGCCGTGAAGAAATGTAAAACAACTGAAAAATAAGATATTACAAATAAAATTGTAAATGGAGAAATTATCATAACTTAAGAATTGGATAACTGCAATATAAATAATATTTTGACTTCCAAATTACAAATTCAACTACTCTATTTAATTTTTGTTAAATTAAAGAAAACAGATTACTTATTTTTCCATGCGTTCGGATTCACATTACATCGGGAACAATCACTTTTTGAGCATAAAACCGTTATGATTATCGGTAACTGCTGTAAACCACAATTTACAAATACAACGTATTCAAAGTGAAATTGATTTTTCCAATTTTGTTTTCATTATTTATATTTTGCCTCAATCCCTCAATCCCTCAGTTACTCATTCTCCTAATCACCTCATTCACTCATTCACTCATTTACTCATTTCTTACACCAGCCCCGAAAATCCCATAAAAGCCATTGCGAGAATACCTGCGGTAATTAACGCAATTGGAGTTCCTTTCAGTCCTTTTGGAATATTCTGAAGATCTAAATGTTCACGGATTCCTGCAAAAATTGATAATGCCAAACCAAAACCAATGGCATTTGAAACTGCAAATACAACGCCTTCCAATAAACTAAACTCTTTTTGAACTGTAAGAATTGCAACACCAAGTATTGCACAGTTTGTTGTAATTAGCGGCAGGAATATACCCAGTGCCTGATACAAAGCCGGGCTGGCTTTTTTGAGGATGATCTCAACCAACTGAACCAAAGCTGCAATTACAAGGATGAAAGCGATGGTTTGCAGGTACGCCAAACCAAGTTTGTTCAGTACAAAATTTTGAATGAGATAGGTTACGATGGTTGCCAAAACCATTACAAAAGCAACAGCTCCGGCCATTCCAACAGCAGTTGAAATACGTTTGGAAACTCCCAGAAACGGGCAGATTCCCAAAAACTGCATCAATACAATGTTGTTTACGAGTACTGCCGATATGATTATAATTATATAGCTCATTTTTATCTCCTCCTAATTTTTTTTAATTCGGTTGATTAATGCGATTAAATATCCCAAAACGATAAATGCGCCAGGCGCCAACACAAAAATGAGGGTTACGTAATTCTCAGGATAAATCGAAAAATTGAAAATCATTCCACTGCCCAATATTTCTCTGATGCTGCCAAGTAACACCAAGGCAAAAGTAAAACCAAGTCCAATTCCAATTCCGTCGATGGCAGAAGATAGAATAGTGTTTTTTGATGCAAAAGCTTCGGCTCTGCCAAGAACGATACAGTTTACTACAATCAATGGAATAAAAATACCCAAACTTTTGAATAGCGCAGGTACATAGGCTTGCATGGTTAATTGTACCACAGTAACAAACGCAGCAATAATTACAATGAAACTTGGTATGCGCACTTTATCAGGTATGACATCTTTTACAAGTGAAATAACTGCATTCGACATCATTAAAACAAAAGCCGTTGCCAGGCCCATTCCCAACCCGTTTATTGCTGAAGAAGTTACCCCCAAAGTTGGGCACATTCCCAACACCAGCACAAACACCGGATTCTCTTTTATAAATCCTTTTGTAAAATTATTCCACTGATTCATAGCCCTTATAGTTTTGAGTTTTGAGTTCAGTGTTCAGAGTTGTTATCCCTATAATTACATTCCTCATTTCCCTGGTTTTTATTTATTTTTAAATTTATCTCCTTTAAGTTCACTTTCATTGAGATAGTTTATTAATCCTCTTATCAATTTACCAACTTCATCTGCTAAATCATAAGCAATCTGAAATTCCTCTTTTTTTATATATTCATAATCTAAAGCTCTGTAAAGCTGAGAACGTATTTCACCTGTTGAACCCTTCGAAATATAGAGGAATTGAATAAATTCTTTGTTTCCTCCACGTTCAAAGCCTTCCGCAATATTATCCATTGCTGAACCCGAAGAAGCTTTTATTTGGCTGACAAGCTTAAAGTCTTTGGAAAATGATTCCTTGTCGGTATATTCTTTAATAACCTGACAAAGGATACGAGCCTTTTGCCATGCAATAATATCTTCAAATTTTTGGAACATACTCATAACTTATGTCTTTAAACTTACCTTGAACCCTGAACCCTGAACTCTGAACCCTGAACCCTGCACTCAAAGTTCTGAACCCTGAACCCTGAACTCTGAACTTTCAGCGTTTTTTTCATATGCGGTATAAGCCCGCACAAGTGCATCTAAAAAGGCTCTCGACGAAATAGTTGACGCTGTAATTGCATCAATATCGCCGCCGTCTTTTGAAACCTGAAATTTTGTAGTTTTTGGGTTCTTCCCGATTATATTCTGGTTAGGTTTCTCCGTGTTATTGAACCAAACTGTCATTTTTGAACCCAATCCCGGAGTTTCGGCATGTTCCAGAACTTCGTAACCTGAAAAATTTCCTTCTTTGTCAATCCCTGCCATTATTGAGATAAAACCGCTAAAACCTTTTTTCGTGAAGGTTTTAACTGCAATTCCCACCAACTCCTGTCCGTTGTAGGCCGGGAAAATCTCAAGACTGTCACCTGCACTTTCGGCAGCAACTTTAAATGATGCACCCAATGTTTCATATGGCGGAAGCACTTTTGTAATTGCCTCAGACTGTGCTTTAATTTTAGCAGCTTCAATGGCGTCTTTTGTCAAATCGTAAACATAACCAAGTGCTGTTGCCGAAATTGCGGTTACTGCCAAAAGGGTAACCACCATATTTGTAAATGTCGATTCACGTTTTGCCATGTTTATTTTATCTCATTAGATTGTTTATTTTCAATGGTATTCGATGAATCGCTCATTGAAATGAAAATATATACAATTTTTTGTTGATTAAATTTCATAAGCGATTTCCTCCAAATCGTTTTGGTTTCACATAAGTATTGATGAGTGGTGTTACCGCATTCATAATTAAAATTGCAAACGAAATTCCTTCAGGATAAGCACCAAACATTCTGATACTTATTGTTATAAGCCCAATTCCAATCCCGTAAATAATTTGTCCTTTGGGGTTCATTGGTGAAGTAACCATATCGGTAGCCATAAAAATTGCGCCAAGCATTAAACCTCCTGATAAAATATGGTAAACCGGATTTATATAGGTTTCCGGATTAACTATCCGGAAAACTCCAGCAACTACTGCAACAGTTACAATAATTGAAACAGGAATGTGCCAGGTAATTACTTTTTTCCAAAGCATATATAATCCACCCAAAATTAAAAGTAATGCAGATATTTCACCAAGCGAACCACCGATATTCCCCAAAAGCATATCAAAAGTTGTTGGCAATTTTTGGGTGATTTCTGAAATTGGTGTCCCGTTCGAAATGCCTTCCTTAATTATGCTTAATGGTGTGGCAGATGTAACCGCATCAATTCCGCTATTTGCATTTACCGGCCACGAAGTCATTTGAACCGGGAATGAAATGAGCATAAAAACCCTTCCAACCAGTGCAGGGTTGAAAATGTTGTTTCCCAAACCACCAAACGATAATTTCGCGATACCAACCGCTGCCAGCGAACCAATAATTATTATCCACCATGGCAGGTTTGACGGCACATTGAAAGCCAGTAAAATACCTGTTATCAATGCCGAACCATCGGTTATCATTGGTTTTATTTTAAGCAGATATTTTTGAATTAGATATTCAAAAGCCAAACATGCAACAACTGCTATTAAGGTAACCCGCAGGGCATCGAGTCCAAAAACAAATACGGACCACGCCAGGGCCGGAATCATTGCATAAACCACCCTATACATTATTTTTTGTGTCGAATCGTCCGAGTGTATATGCGGTGATGGTGAAACTGTAAGTATATTACTCATTAGACTATTAAATTAGCCCCCTCTAGCTCCCCCGAAGGGGGAGTACAGAGATGGTTGAAACTATTTTTTATTTTTTAAAATCTATAATTCTATTTATTCCACTCCCCCCTCCCTTGGAGGGGCTGGGGGAGGCTTTTATTTTTTTCTTGTTCTTATTATCGTTCCTACTTTTGCTTTTCCAAACCGAATATAGTCGAGTAGCGGGCGGTTTGACGGACAGGTATAACTGCACGAGCCACATTCAATGCAATCCATAATCCTGTCTTCTTCAGCTCTGTCGAATATTTTTTTCTGTCCGAAAGTCATTAATAAATAAGGTTCCAAGCCCATCGGACAAACCGATACACAGCGCGAACAACGGATGCAGTCTATATATTCCCCGCGTTTGGCCTCAGTGTTCTGCATGATAAGTATTCCTGAAGTTCCTTTTGTAACCGGTACATCAAGTGATGCAATTGCACGCCCCATCATCGGCCCTCCACTAATAATTTTCCCTGTATCTTCGGGCAAACCACCGGCGGCTTCTATTAATTCTGAAGTTGAAGTCCCAATTCGAACTTTAAAATTCGAAGGTTTCGCAATACTTTTTCCTGTAACTGTAACTACCCTTTCAATTAGCGGTTTATTTTTTTGAATGGCTTCGTAAACAGCAAAAGCAGTACCCACATTGCTAACCACGGCACCAACAGCAATTGGCAATCCGCCTGACGGGACTTCTTTTCCGGTAACGGCTTTTATCAATTGTTTTTCACCACCCTGCGGGTATTTCACTTGTAAGGCAATTGCTGTAATTCCTTTGTAATTTTTTGCTTTTTCGGTTAAAAGATTAATCGCATCAGGTTTGTTGTTTTCAATTCCGATAACAGCTTTTTCAACATTCATTGCCTTCATTAAAAGTTGAGTGCCAACAAGAATTTCATCAGCTTTCTCCAACATTAACCTGTGGTCTGAAGTCAGATACGGTTCACACTCAACGCCATTGATTAACAGCACTTCGGCTTTCATTCCTTTTGGCGGAACAAGTTTTACGTGAGTTGGGAAAGTTGCGCCTCCCAAACCAACGATTCCAGCTTCCTGGATTTTTTGAACGATTTCCGCACCGTTCAACTCAAATGTGTTTTTTAATGTTTCCGAACGATCTATTTCTTCCAGCCATTCATCTCCATCCACATCGATAAAAATTCCTTGTTTTGCGTAACCTGAACTATCAGCTGAAACATCAATTTTTTTTACTTTTCCCGAAACGGATGAATGAATATTGGTAGAAACAAAACCGCTGCTTTTGGCGATAATCTGTCCCACTTTAACCAAATCACCCCTGTTGACAACAGCCGTTGCAGGTGCCCCTATATGCTGAGCAACGGGAATAAAAACCGATTTTGGGATGGATAATGTTACGATTTTCTTACCTGCTGAAATTTTATTTTCGGGTGGATGAACTCCACCAATCCTGAACGTTTTTAACATTCTGTATTATTTTGCGGTGCTACACTCTTCTTTTTCCACTGTAACTGTTTTTCTTGGGGGAAAATTCAACTCTATAATTGAATTTGTTGGGCAAACCGGCGCACATTTGCGGCATAGTTTGCATTTGTCGGAGTCGATAAATGCAAGGTTATTATCAATGGTAATTGCATCGAATTTACACTCTTTTTCGCATTTGCTGCAACCAATACAACCAACGTCGCATGCTTTTCGCGTTATTGCTCCTTTATCTTTATTCCGGCAGGCAACAACAATTTTTCTGTTTTTTGGGAATTGCTTCCTCATTTCGATGAGGTTTTTTGGACAGGCATCAACACATTTTCCACATGCCACGCACATATCATCAAGAATTAGCGGTACTCCCAGGTTGGCACGCAATTCTATGGCTCCAAATTCGCAAACATTGTAGCAATCACCATAACCATCGCAACCCCACTGACAATCTGTTTCGCCGCTGTAAACCGATGCAGCAATTGCACAGGTTGTTGCGCCATCGAAATTACTTGTTTTAGGCCGGTGGTCGCAAGTGCCGTTACAACGTATGTATGCGGTGCGTGGTGCTTTTTGCAATGCTTCAAGTCCCAGTAATTTTGCCACATTTGCCATTGTTTCGTTTCCACCAACCGGACAATTCAAATCCGAAAGGTTTTCGGCTTTCACACAGGCTTCAGCAAATGCACGGCATCCGGCAAAACCACATCCGCCGCAATTTGCGGCCGGGAGAGCTTGCTCCACTTCATCGATACGCGGATCTTCAAAAACCTTAAATTTCTGCGCCACAAAGTAAAGAACTATCGCTGCTAACGTTCCGATTATACTTAATGTGGCAATTGTATATATTACTGTTGTACTCATAAATTAAATATTTTCTTCCACTTCGAAAGTGAAAATTCTTTTTAATAAATGACGAAAAAAATAGATTGTTATATAGTATGGAATCAATATAGCCAATGCCAGTAATCCCCCAATTAATTCATTATCAAATGCCGAAACAGCTACGATTAAAGTAACAAGCACTAAAATAAAGGGTAGCACATAACCATAAAAAAGCGCTGTAAAACCTTGTGTCTCTTTAAAGACTACAGTTATTTCCTGTCCCAAAGAATAGTTTCCATAAACATTACCTATCTCAATTTCTTTATCCTGAAAGTCGGAAACTGAGCATGCACCTTGAGCATGACAGGTGGAACAAGCGGATTGATTAACGATATTTACAATCAATGATGTACCGTTTACTTCTTTAACAAAACCAGTATGTTTTATTTCTGAACTCAAAATGTTGTATTTTTTGCTATTTCCAGGTTGCAAATTTAGGCATTTATGTGAATCTGTGGCTGTCAAAAATTCAGTTTTAAGTGAAAAAGAACAATTTAGAAAAAGTCTAAATTTAGATTGCTACTTAAGTTCGGAATCATTTTCTATTGGTTTATTTTCTGATAGAATTTCTTCTCTTATTGAATTTACATTCCAAGCATAATCAGTTTCATGAATTAAATAGTCTTTTTCAGTTTGAAGTATTTCAGAAAGTTGTTCAGAAAAACGGCGGGCTTCCTGGATAAATTTTTTATCGTCCTCCTTCCATAGTGCATATAAATCATGCAAAACCTCTTTTTCATGGTGTTTAAAAGTTCGAATTGAACGATATGCTTCGTATTTCGAAAAACCCAGATGTATAAGTGCCTTTTCACCAAGCTCAGCTGCAGAATCAAAAACTTCCTGTTGGACTGTGTTTACGTTTCTTTTGAAAAATTCAAATACATGATAAATATCTTTTGCACGGGCCAGGATTTTCACGTGTGGATAATTTTTCTTTATAAAATCGGCCACTTTTAATGCTTCATCATATTCTGCCATGCTGAGTATAACAATTTTTGCATGTTTAATTCCGGCCTGTTCAATCACCTGTGGGCGGGTTACATCTCCATAATATAGTTTGAACCCAAATTTTCGCAACACTTCAATGTTTGCAGGATTGTGGTCGATTATTGTGACCTTATATTTATTGGCCAGCAACAAACGGCCAATTACCAAACCGAAACGGCCAAATCCAGCTATAATTACCGGATTATCAGAAGTTTCCATTTCGTCGTATTCAATTTTATTTTGCCGACGTGTTAAGATTGGAGAGATAGCTTTTTCGTTAAAAATTAAAAGCAACGGCGAAATGGCCATTGAAAGTGCTACAATTAGTAAGAGTAACCCAGCTGTTCTGTCATCCAAAAGCAGATTTTGTTCAGAGAAGGAAATCAAAACAAATGCAAATTCACTGGATTGTGCCAATAAAAATGCAAACAGGAAATCATAGCCTTTTCTCAACCTGAAAAATCTTCCAAGGATAAAAAGGATGATGAACTTTATAATTATCATAAGCGCAAGAAAACCCAAAATGATAAATGGTTCTTCAATAAAAAGCATAAAATTAATACTGGCTCCTACTGAAATGAAAAACAACCCTAAAAGCAGTCCTTTAAATGGATTGATGGTAGTTTCAAGTTCATGTCTGTATTCGTTGTCGGCGAGAACAACACCTGCCAAAAATGTTCCAAGTGCCGGGGAAAGACCAATCTTTGACATTGCCAAAGCAATTCCAATTACCAGCAAAAGTGCCATTGCAGTAAAAACTTCGTGCATCCCTGTTTCGGCAACAAGCCTGAAAAGATGACGTGCAACGAAACGGCCTGCAAAAACAATTAAAGAAATTACTGCGATCAGGACAAGCAATTGCATCCAGCCGGGAAGTGAAGCCATTGGTGTAAGTTGATTGAGTTCGGAATCGGCCAAATTGATACTGCCATTCATAGCCGCCAAAACGGGTATTATCGCAAGCATGGGTATAACAGCAATATCCTGAAACAAAAGTACCGAAAATGCCGATCTGCCCGCTGGATTTTGCAGCATTCCTTTTTCGGTTAAGGTTTGTAAAACTATTGCAGTGGAGGAAAGTGCCAAAATTAAACCAATTGCAATGGCACGGTTTATTTTAAAGTCGAAAAGAATTGCAAATGCGGCAATAACAGTTGTTGTAAACAATACCTGTAATCCCCCAAGCCCAAAAATTGTGCGTCGCATACTCCAAAGCAATGAAGGTTGAAGTTCCAGGCCAATAACAAACAGCATCAATACAACGCCAAACTCGGCGAAGTGCATAACCTTATCTGCATCATAACCAACGAATCCGAGAACCGATGGACCGATAATTATTCCGGCAAGCAAATACCCAAGAACCGAACCAAGTCCAAGTTTTTTTATTATTGGTACGGTTATAACCGCTGCTGCCAGAAAAATAAATGCCTGAAAGAAAAAATCCTGATAATGCATGTTAATCTAATATATCATTAAAATAATCTACTGATTTTAGCTGGAAATTATCCCATTTATCATCACGCAAAGCAATCATTAAATGTTTATACTCTTTGCTAAGTTTGTCTATGTCGGCGTAATTTAATACATGAGAACCATAAATAATATATGGCGGCAAATACTCCATTCCACATAAATTTGCCGATTGTTTAAAAGGCACCAAAAATTCATTTATCGTAAAATGGTTTCGGCCTTCTTTTGAATAAACTTCTTTATTTCCCCCTGTTGAAATTATAGAAAGTACTTGTTTTCCCTCCAAATTACGGCCTTTAAGTCCGTAGGCAAATCCATGCTGTAAAACCAAATCAAACCATTCTTTTAAAATTGCCGGCGAACTATACCAGTAAAAAGGATGTTGCCATACAATAATATCATGTTCAATAAGCAATTGTTGTTCAGCAACAATGTCGATGTAAAAATCGGGATAGTTTTCATACAAATCATTAACAGTAATTCCGGGCAAATTTTTAACTGAATCGGTTAACCGCTTATGAATCTTTGATTTCTCAATTGCAGGATGGGCAAATATGATGAGTATTTTTTTCATGGTTCTTGTGATCCTGTTTTTGTTAACAGATAAATGTACATTATATAATTTTATTTTAAATATAATAGTTTGACATTGTAAATCATTGAAATTGGTATAAGCAGTCAAAATAACAAAACAAATTAAAGTTTTGTGCTATCCTTCAAGTACTTTCATAGTCGAATTATAACCCAGTTCATAAAGTTCATCGGCATGTGTGCGAGTTAATATTTCGTATTCTTCAATTCCTTCGGGTTCAATATAAACAGTGGCATATTTACGTACCATTATCATGTTTTTATTAACGCTCATGTAAAACGAACGTGTTGCTATTTCAACAAGATTCTTTATACTTTTCTTTGGTTTTAGCGGGCTGATATTTGAAACAATAATATTCTCGCAATCATTTTTTATAGGTTCAATCGGCATATTGTCAAGCAATCCACCATCAACAAACAGATTTCCATGAATTGAAACTGGTGCAAATAGTATAGGAATCGAAGAAGATGCAAGAACTGTTTCTTCAAGATTGCCAGAGTTCCGATACTCAATCACGCCCGTATTCAGGTTTGACACGGTAACAAACAGGGGTATTTCTAATTCTTCAAGGTTTTTAATGTTTATCTCGTTGTGAAGTAAATCCTTTAAACCATTTAATTTCATCAGTCCGTCTTTTGGAAATTGCAATCTGGTATATTTAAAAAAGGAATTCATTTTTAACAAATCCCTTACTTCATTTGGTTTTTTTCCGGCAGCAATAAAAGCTCCGACAATTGCTCCTGAGCTAGTCCCCGAAATAACATCCGGTTTTATACCTTTTTCGAGAAGTGCAGCTATTACCCCAAGATGTGCAAAACCACGTGTTCCGCCACCACTTAAAACCAAACCCGTTTTATATTTTTTCATAGTAAGAATAATTGATAATTATTCCGTATCAAACCAATCTTGCATAAACGCCGTATTCAAATTTTGATTTTTATGTCTGAAAATATTGGAACGCTGTACAAGTATATAATCATTTTTATAGCTTTCAATATTCGTAACTATTTCATTTAAAGCGGAAATCATGATTTCAACTTCATCGTTTGTCATAGTGGGGTGAAGTGACCAGCGCACCCACCCGGGTTTATCTGATAAATCGCCGTGGTTGATTTTATCGGTTATTTCCTGCGACTTTTCGTATGAAACTTCGAGTAAAAAATGGCCATAAGTTCCGGCACAGGCACATCCACCACGGGTTTGAATTCCGTATTTGTCGTTTAATATCTGTACCAAAAGGTTGTAATGTATATTTTCAACATAAAATGAAATAACACCCAAACGTTCGCGTACATTATCAGCCAGAATTCTTAGTTCGGAAATTTTATCCAATCCTTCGAATGCAAGTTTCAATATTTCTTCTTCTCTTTTTTTTATGTTTTCAATACCCATTTTATCTTTCAAATCAAAACAAAGCGCGGTTTTAATTGATTGAAGAAAACCTGGTGTTCCACCATCTTCGCGGGTTTCAATATCGTCAACATATTTGTATTTTCCCCAGCGGTTGGTCCAGTCAACAGTGCCTCCACCTGGGTTGTCGGGTACTTCATTTTTATACATCGAAACATCAAATATCAACACTCCCGATGAACCGGGGCCACCCAAAAATTTATGAGGTGAAAAAAGCACAGCATCTAATTTTTCCATAGGATCTTCCGGGTGCATGTCCATTTTTTCGTAGGGTGCTGAAGCAGCAAAATCAATAAAACAAACACCTCCATGTTCATGCATAATCCGGGCAAGCTGATAATACGGAGTACGCACGCCGGTTACATTTGAACATGCAGTGAACGAACCAATTTTAAATGGTCGATCTTTATATTCTTCCAGTGTTTTTCTAAGATTTTCAGGTTCAACCAGCAAACCTTCACCAGGTTCGATCACAACAACATCAGCACTGGTTTCATACCACGACGTCTGGTTTGAATGGTGTTCCATATGCGTTATAAAAACAACAGGTCTTTCCCGCTCCGCAATACAACTTTTGCCCGATATTTTACCACAATACTTTAATCCAAGAATTCGCTGAAATTTATTGATAACATCCGTCATTCCCGAACCTGAAGTGATGATGATATCATTTGGTCCGGCATTTACATGGTTCTTAATGATTTGATGAGACTTATGATATGCCTGTGTCATACGGATTCCCGTTTCACTGGTTTCTGTATGTGTGTTGCCAATAAATGGCCCTATTACGTTTGTTATTTTGTTTTCTATAGGGGCATACAATCTTCCACTTGCAATCCAGTCGGCATAAACAATTTTTTGTTCACCATAAATAGATTGAAACGTATGGTCGATACCTACGATGTTGCTTCGGAATTTTTCAAAGTATTTTTCGAGATGGCTCATTTAAATCAAATTAAGAAATCGTTGCAAAGAAAGTTACTTTGAATGAATATAATGCAGGGGAAATGTCATTTTTTGCGCCAGTTTACACTAAACCTGAAAATGTAAAATGACAATTAGTCACAATTTCCGAATGGCATGTTCTTTGGAAATAGTCGGCAAAACATTAATAATTTAAATTCAAATAATATGCAAACAGGAAAAATTGGTGTAACGAGCGAAAATCTATTCCCGATTATTAAAAAATTTCTTTATTCCGATCACGATATTTTTTTACGGGAAATAGTTTCGAATGCAGTTGATGCAACACAAAAACTAAAAACACTTGCTTCTAAAGGTGAATTTAAGGGTGACGTTACCGATGCAAAAGTTAAGGTGAAGTTAGATGTTGATGCAAAAACCATTACCATTTCAGATAATGGAATTGGAATGACTGCCGAAGAAATTGAAAAATACATTAACCAGATTGCATTTTCGGGTGCCAACGAGTTTCTTGAAAAATACAAAAACGACGCACATGCCATTATTGGCCATTTTGGGCTAGGTTTTTACAGCTCATTTATGGTTTCCGAAAAAGTTGAAATTATTACAAAATCGTACAAAGAAGGTGCAAAAGCTGTTAAATGGAGTTGCACCGGCAGCCCCGAATTTACCCTGGACGAAACCGAAAAAGAAGAAGTAGGGACTGATATTGTTATGTACATCAGCGAGGAAGAAAATGGATTTTTAGATGAATCGAAAATAAGAGGAATTCTCGATAAATATTGCTCATTCCTGCCTGTTCCCGTTGTGTTTGGAAAGAAAAAGGAATGGAAAGATGGAAAACAGGTTGATACTGATGAAGATGACCAAATAAACGAAACTGCACCGGCCTGGACAAAAGCTCCTGCTGATTTAAAAGATGAGGATTATAAAAATTTTTATCGCAAATTGTATCCAATGGCCGATGAGCCACTTTTCAATATTCATTTGAATGTTGATTATCCGTTTAATTTAACTGGAATCCTCTATTTCCCGAAAATCAAAAACAATTTTGAAGTTCAGAAAAACAAAATTCAGTTGTACAGCAACCAGGTTTTTGTTACCGATTCAGTAGAAGGTATTGTTCCTGAATTTTTGACACTTTTACACGGAGTGCTCGATTCTCCAGATATTCCGCTGAATGTTTCGCGCTCATACCTGCAAAGCGATTCGAATGTGAAAAAAATCAGCAGTCATATCAATAAGAAGGTTGCCGACCGGTTGGCTCAGATTTTTAAGGACAGTCGTGAAGATTTTGAGAAAAAATGGGACGACCTGAAAATTTTTATCGAATATGGAATGCTTACCGAAGACAAATTCTATGACAGGGCTTTCAATTTTTTCATGTTTAAAAATATTGACAGCAAGTATTTTACTTTCGAAGAATATGAAAAACTGATAAAAGAAAGTCAGACTGACAAAAACAAAAACCTTGTTCATATTTACGCAACAAATGCTGTTGAACAATATACTTTTGTTGAAGCTGCCAAAAATAAAGGTTATGATGTGTTGTTATTCGACGATGTTTTAGCTCCGCATTTAATTCAAAAATTTGAACAAAAATATCCTGAAAAAAGATTTGTCAGAGTTGATTCAGATGTTGTTGAAAACCTTGTTCAAAAAGAAGAATCAGGCAAAAATGATTTAAGTCATGGAACAAAAGGAGGAACTTTCTCCCATTTTTCAGGCAGTTTGTCCTGAAAACAAAGACAATTATTTTATAGTGGATTTTCAGAATCTGGGTGAAAATGGTTCACCAATTGTAATAACGCGCAGTGAATTTATGCGCCGCATGAAGGATATGAGCCAATAATCAGGGAGGAATGAACATGTATGGTGATATTCCGGAAAGTTTGAACCTCGTTGTAAACATGAATCACCCGCTTGTTAAAAAAGTACTCGAAAGTAAAGACAAAAAACTGGGGACAAAACTTGAAAAACTGGTTACTCAAATTTCAGAGAAAAAGGCTGAAGTTGAAGAATTGGAAAAATCTCAAAAAGACAAAAAGAAAGAGGAAATACCACAGGCTGAAACCGAAAAACTCGCTGATTTAAATAAAGAATTGTCGAAACTGGAAGAAACAAAACGCGAAAGTCTCACAACATTTGGCAAGGAAAACAAACTGGCAAAACAAATGGTTGATTTAGCGCTTTTGGCTAACGGAATGTTAAAAGGCGCCGATTTGGATAAGTTTGTGAAAAGGAGTGTGGAACTGATAAAATAACGATTCAGAAATTTACTGCAGCATTTTTGCAGTTTGATAAAATTAAAGGAAGAGGTCGTTTCAAAACTAAAGTGGGACGGTCTCTTTTTTTATAACAGGTAGTGGAATTAGTTCAATGTTTTTCGATGTTTACTCTCGCAGGTAATTATGTTTGAATTGCGCGATTATTTTTTTTATTTGGAAATTTTTGGGAATTGCCGGGCGATAAAATACAACTTGCTTCCCGATAAGTTTACCGTGCCCGAATTGAAAAAATTATATGAAACTATGGATTTCAATGGAATACTGAATTGAGAAATTATAAACGGCAGCCTTTACCGGCTGCCGTTTTACTATAACAATTTTCTTCCTTCCCGGTCCGGATCGTTTTTAACTTCGCTTGTGTCATTTAAAACCATTGTTTCCCCATTTTCAACTGTAAATACAGGCCATTCAGGCAACCCTGCGCCATTTGGATTTCCTGTCTTCATGAAATTCAGTAATGAACCCGACATTTTTTCAGAGAGTTTTCTGGGTCTTGATCCACCGCCGGTATGTGTTAACATCAGGTCGGTATTGGCATACCAGAAACAAATATCGAGACAATGAAAAGCACGCATTCTGCCATTGAAAAGCGGTGGTTCCCAACCAAACCAGGCAACGTAAACAGGTGCGGTTTGAGCCGATTTTGCTGTAGCTGTATCTACAACACCTTTGCGGTTACTTGATACAAGGGTCATAATTTCTATTGGTTTTTTATCGGGAAATAATTTAGCATATGCATCATAAACTTCAGGTGCTTTTTCTCCGAGTCCACCTCTGAATCCAGCACGTTCCTTCAACATATTTTTGGCTTCATCGGCTGTAATTTTTTCCAAATCAGGATTTGTTCTGGCAGCTCCCCATTCGTGGAAAGTACTGCAGATCAGCATGGGTACATCCGATGATATTCCTTCAGCTTCATTGTAGAAAGTTCCTTTTGGAATGTTAATACCATCGGCAACAGGAGCAAATCCGCCACGCATTCCTGTATTTCCTGCTTCTGATGCCATTTTCTGTGCAGCTTTGTTGGCGAGCAGAATATAATCTTTCCATGATATTTCCTGAAGTTTATCAATTTCAGAAGTTTTCAGCCCGGCTTCTTTTAGAATATATTCACCCAGTTTTTGCGAGTATTCCTGGTCAAGTGCATTTGTTGATGAACCGCTTAAAGGCACAGCTTTATGAATCAACCCTTTGGCAGCAGGCATTGCAGCAAGTACGCATACTTTTGCTCCTCCGCCCGACTGTCCCATAATAGTTACATTATCAGGATCGCCGCCAAAATTTGCAATATTCTCTTTTACCCATTCAAGTGCGGCTACCATATCGAGAGCTCCCACATTTCCTGAATCCTTGTATTTATCTCCACCCACACCCGATAAATCTGAAAATCCGATTGGACCCAAACGATGGTTGATTGACACAAAAACTATATCACCTTTGCGTGAAAGGTTTTCTCCATCGTAACCATCCTGTTCAATTGCGTTTCCGTTTGTATATCCGCCGCCATGCAGCCAAACCATTACAGGTCGTTTTTTTTCATCGGCAATTGCTGGTGTCCAAACATTTAGCTTTAGGCAATCTTCGCTAACATCGTCATAATTCCAATGGTCAACAAACGAAGCCCAGGTATTTCCATAGCGGTTGTCCATGATTTGCGGGGCTGTGTTTCCCCACCAGGTAGTTGGTTTTGTTTCAGTCCACGGCTCTGGTTTTTGTGGAGGCATAAAACGGTTTTTTCCACTTGTGTCGGCTCCGTATGGAATTCCACGAAAATTGTATATTCCGCGGAGGATAAAACCCTGTACTTTTCCGTAAACTGTTTGGGCAACGGCAATGTCATCACCTACCAATAAAATCTGTCCGTCATTTTCTTCTGAATTTTCCCCGGTTGCAGTGCAAGCTGTTAATGGAAATGCTGAAGCCAGACCAATTCCTGCTGCCCCGGCTCCCATGGTTTGAAAAAAGTTTCTTCTGTTGGTTTTCATAAATTTTTGGTATTTAGTTATTGATGAAATATAATTTTAAAGTATTATTTCAATGCCACCTCTTTTTTGAGTTTAATATCTCCGGCTGATGCGCCAACCCGTACTTCTATATTACACAAATCATCGTCCCAGGCATGTTTTGTTTCGTTCCAGTATTGCAGGTTTTTAACTGGAATTTCAAGATTTAAGGTTTTGCTTTCACCAGGATTCAATGTTTCCCTTGAGAATGCTTTCAACTCTTTTTCGGGCCATTCAACAGATGGGTTTATTCGGTGAATGTAAACCTGAACAACTTCGTCAGCAGCCATTTTGCCCGTATTTTTCAATTCAAAAGAAATCCGGATTATATCATTCTTGCCATATTTTTCGCTGTCGGTTTTTAAAGCTGAATAATTAAAATCAGTATAAGTGAGTCCGTAGCCAAAAGGATACATTACAGGAAGTTTTTTTGTATCGAACCAGCGGTAGCCCACCAATGATTCTTCTGAATAGTTTGCAGTATTCGGGTCGCGGTTTAATGCTTCCGATTTTTTTTCTGCTGATATCGCAATCGAATCAGTTTCAGAAACGAGGTTGGCAAAAACATCGGCATTTTTATTTCCCTGTGGATAATTGCCCAACGCGTAAGCCGGTGAATCTTCAAGCTTTACAGGCAATGTAAATGGTAACCTGCCGCTTGGCGAAATATTCCCCAGCAAAACATCAGCCAGGGCATTTCCGCCTTCTGTTCCGTTGAACCATGAAATCAGCAGTGCTTTTGAAATTGAATTTACCACATTTAAATCGTTAGGAGCTCCGCTTGTCAAAACTGTAACTATGTTCTTGTTAACTTCAGCAATCTTCTGAATCAGTTCATCCTGACCTGAAGGTAATTTTATGTCTTTTCTGTCGCTGCCTTCGGTTTCAACAGATCGGTTGTCGCCGCCAATAAATAAAACCAAATCGGCTTTTGAAGCAACATCAAGCGCTTCTTTTGCAAGTTCTTTTGTTTTGATTTCCTTTTCCCGGGCTTCCTTTTCCAGTTGTTCGGGTGACTTTCTTCCCCATGTGAAAACAACAGGAACATAACCCTGAGCAAAAACAATTTCAGCCTTATCACCAATTTTGTTTTTTAATCCTTCCAAAGGAGTTACTTCATACAAAGTTTTTACTCCTGCTCCCAAACCGCCGGTAGCCATAATTTGAGTAGCGTTGGCGCCAATGACTGCAATTACCGGTTTTTTGCTAATATCGATAGGCAGAATTCCGTTGTTTTTCAACAAAACAATTGATTTACTTGCCACATTGTAAGCAATTTTCTGCTGAGCCGGCTGCGATGTAATTTCCTTGTTTGCTTTTTCCTCCGGAACTGGTTTAATTTCCATCCTGACCCGTAAAATTTCGCGAACGCGCAGATTAATTATTTCTTCGGAGACCTTTCCTGCTTTTACTGAATCCAAAAGTGCCTGTCCCAAATATTTTTTATCGGGCATTTCAACATTCAATCCGTTGGTTACCGCATCAACTGTGCTGTGTGTTCCTCCCCAGTCTGATATTATCATTCCTGCAAATCCCCATTCATCGCGCAAAATTTTATTCTGCAGTATGTCGTTTTCTGAACACCATCTTCCGTTTACTTTATTATAGGCCGCCATTACTCCAAAAGCATCGGCTTCTTCAACAGCAGCTCTGAATGGCGGAAGATAAATCTCGCGCATGGCACGTTCACCAATTATTACATTCACAGTTCCGCGATTATTCTCCTGGTTGTTTAGAGCATAATGTTTAAGACACACGGCAGCTTCGTTTTCCTGAACACCTTTTGTGTATCCTACTGATAATCTTGAACTTAAAAAAGGGTCTTCACTGAGATATTCATAGGTGCGGCCACCGGTCGGGATTCGCTGGATATTTATTGCCGGCCCGAGTATCATATCTTTCCCGCGCAGCCGGGCTTCCCGTGCCATTCCTGTTCCATATTCATAAGCCAGTTCAGGGCTCCATGTAGCAGCCAGTGCTGAACCTGTAGGGAAAAATGTGGCTTTATCGGTTGTCAATCCAAGCGGAGCCCAGCTATGCGGTTGTAATTCCTCGCGAATACCAAATGGTCCGTCGGCATATTTTACATCAGCAATTCCCAGCCTTTCAACCCCGGCAGAAGCAAACATGGTTTTGCCATGAAGCATTTCCACTTTTTCTTCCAAAGTCATTTGCTGAATTATTGCATCAATTTTTTTATCATGCTGAAGTAATACAGACTTGTGTATTTTTTGTCCTGAAGATTCCATCATTAAAATTGCAAAAACTGCAATCCATAAAATTCTTTGTAAATTCATTTTTCTACTTTTTTATTTTGAATACTTTCTGTTTGAAAATTACCTGAAAAGTTGTGGTGTAAATTCAGAAAGATAAATGCGCCAGTTTCTCCAGATATGACCACCGTCAGATTCGCGATAAATGTATTTCATTCCCATTTTATCGAGTTTGGCTCTGTAATCTTCTACATTTTTATACAGAAAATCGGTTTTGCCAATTGCAATCCAATAAAGTTTGTATCCGTTATCCATTTGTTTTTTAAGTGTCCCGTCAATGTCATTGTAAACGGCGCTCGAAACATTTTGGTTGGGTAAAATAGCTGCCGAAAACAAACCTACATAATCGAAAGTATTTGGGTAATATCGTGAAATATGCAACGAATGAAACCCTCCCATTGAAAGACCTGCAACGGCACGGTTTGCCTTGTCGGCTTTTACGTGGTAGTTTGCTTCAACAAATTTGATGATATCCATAAAATTGGCTTCGTAAGTTCCATCCATTGTTTTTGCAACCATAAATTGAGGTTTGTAAAATCCGTCGTGACCTTCGCCGGGCGCCGCATCCTGAATCACATTTCCGTTTGGCATAACAACAATCATCGGTTTTATTTTCCCCCGTGCTATCAGATTGTCCATTATTTGAGCGGTGCGGCCCAGTGTAATCCATGCTTCTTCGTCGCCACCCGCACCGTGTAATAAATAAAGTACAGGATATTTATCGCTGCCGGTTTCATAACCCGGAGGAGTGTAAATTGTAATTCTACGATCCATTTTTAATCCGGGCGAGTCGTACCAGCGTTTGGTAACCGTACCATGCGGAATATCATTTACTTTATACAAATCAGCCTGACCACCACCAATAATGAAGATGTTTGTTACCGAAGCCACATCGCGCACAAGAAAAGGATTATTTGGGTCGGTTGAAGAAATTCCGTCAACAATAAATGAGTAACTGTAAAGTTCAGGTTTCAATATTTCAGAAGTGAAACTCCAGACTCCTTTTTCGTTTTTTGTTAAAAATGCTTTGCCGGGTGCATCAAATTCTCCCCACTGGGTTTTCATTTTTTCTGTTGGCAGAAAATCGCCTGTAATTTTAACAGTATCGGCATTGGGTGCCACGAACCGGAAAACTACCGAATTGTCTGCATTAATTTCTGGTGATTTTATTTCCTGTCCACCAAACAGAGATTGTTGTGAAAACGATGCAATACTTGTCATAAGCAGTAAAATTACGATTGCTTTTTTCATGATACGTGGTATTAAAATTAGTTTAGTTTAGAAATATTAATGTTTCAGGTAAAAGTAAAATTGATTTTGAAATAAGGAAAATATTTATGTTTTTAATCTTGTAAAATGAAAAAATCAGTTTGATAAAATGAACAGCGTAATGTGTTTTTTCAAGCACCGAAATATTTTGTATTTAAAGATGGTTCGGGAAAAACTGTTAAATAGATTTTATTTAGCCATTGTGTTTAAATCTCTTTAATCTATATTTGAATTTCTTACAATTAAAATCAAAGAAGAATGTCTAAAATTTTTAGTTTAATCATGGCAGGCGGTTCAGGAACCCGTTTCTGGCCAAGAAGCAAAGCAGTAAAACCAAAGCAATATTTAAATCTTTTTGGTGCAGATTCATTGTTGCAATCAACTATTAAACGTTTTTCAAACTTTACTTCTGTTGAAAACATATATGTAGTTTCAGGGAAAAATCAAGCTGAAGTTTTAGAGCAGCAAACTACAATGTTGCCCAAAAAAAATCTTATATATGAGCCAGTTGGAAAAAATACACTTCCCTGTATTGGTTTAGCTGCCATGTTTGCCGAAAAGGAAAATCCTGATGGTATAATGGTGGTAACTCCATCTGATCATTTAATTGAAAATGATGAACTTTTCAGGGAAACGGTTTTAGCTGCAGTGAAAATTGCGGATGAACGCGACGGAATTGTAACAATTGGAATTTCCCCAACATATCCGGCAACAGGTTATGGTTATGTAAAAACAGAAAATGATATTACCGGTTCAGAGAAAATAAAGCAGTTTAAAGTAGAGCGGTTTGTCGAAAAACCAAACGAAACAGTAGCAGCCGAATATTTAAAACAAGGCGGATATTATTGGAATAGTGGTTTATTTGTATTTAAAATTTCTGTGTTTCTTGACGCTGTGAAACAATTTGCTCCTGAATTGTATGCTGATTTACGAAAAATTCAAACCGACTTTGGAAATCCTTCATTTGAAGAAACACTGGATAAAATTTATCGCGCGGTTGAAAGCATTTCTGTTGACTATGGAATAATGGAACATGCCAAAAATATTTACCTGGTTGAAGGAAACTTTGTTTGGAACGATTTGGGAAGCTGGGAATCAGTGTATTTGACAAGTGAAAACAGATGAGAATGGAAATGCCGGTTCGGGTGAATCAATAATCATCGAATCAAAAAATTCATATATTTATTCTGAAACGGGATTAATTGCATTGGTTGGATTAGACGACGTCATTGTGGTTCAGGATGGAAATACTACTCTGGTTTGCAAACGTGACAAAGCAGAGGATATAAAAAAAGTAGTGGATCAGTTGAAAGCACAAAATAAAAATCAATATTTGTAAAAGTCAAACAAAATAGAATAACAAAATCTGAACCTAACGATGAGCGATATTAAAAAAGTTGTTGTAGAAAAGAAAATCCTTATTCCGTTTATCCTGATAACAAGTTTATTTGCCATGTGGGGGTTTGCAAATGATATTACAAACCCAATGGTTGCTGCGTTTAAAACAGTAATGGAAATATCGAACGCCAAAGCTGCAATGATTCAATTTGCATTTTATGGAGGATATGGAACCATGGCAATTCCTGCAGCATTGATTATTAAACGCTATAGTTATAAACTTGGGATTATTATCGGATTGGCTTTGTATGCAGTTGGGGCGCTTTTGTTTTTTCCGGCTGCCCAGTACGAGATTTTCGGATTCTTTTTGGTATCGCTATATATTTTAACTTTTGGTTTGGCTTTTTTGGAAACCACGGCAAACCCATATATCCTTTCAATGGGATCCCCCGAAACTGCAACGCGAAGATTAAATCTGGCTCAATCGTTTAATCCGATGGGTTCAATTTTAGGAATGTTTGTGGCATCGCAGGTAATTTTGCCGGCTTTGCAATCGGACAAAAGAGATGCTGCAGGTAATCTTCTTTTTGATACAATGAGTGTTGCTGAAAAAGCTGCTGTCAGAACTCATGATCTGGCTGCTATACGTGATCCATATGTAATACTTGGATTTGTTGTAATTGCAATGCTTGTTGTAATTGCTGTTTCAAAAATGCCAAAAAGGTCAAGCGCCGACCATGAAATTCATGCCATGGATTCATTTAGAAGATTAATGAAGAACCCAAATTACAGGGAAGGTGTAATTGCACAGGTTTTTTATGTTGGAGCGCAAATTATGTGCTGGACTTTTATTATTCAATATGCTGATAATTTGGGTATAGCAAAAGCAGAAGCACAACGATATAACATTGTTGCCATGGGCATTTTTATTTGCAGCCGTTTTATTAGCACATTTTTAATGAAATACCTGAATTCAAAATTAATGCTCACGCTGTTTGCCATTGGTGGTTTGATAACAACAACTGGTGTTATTCTTATCCAGGGAATGCCCGGTTTGTATTTCCTCGTTGCCACATCGGCCTTTATGTCGTTAATGTTTCCAACAATTTATGGAATTGCGCTGGAGGGTGTTGGCGACGATGCAACAATTGGAGCTGCCGGTTTAGTAATGGCAATAGTTGGAGGTGCTCTAATGCCGCCTTTGCAAGGCCTTAATAATTGATCAGGGAACAATTGGGTTTTTGCCAGCTGTAAACTTCTCGTTTATTCTTCCATGGATGTGTTTTGTGGTAATTGCCATATACGGATACCGGACTTTAAAAGTGCATTTGGATTGGAAAGCGCGTTAATTGCAGCAATATTAAAAATGTTATCTTGTGAAATTCATAACAGTAAAAGAATCTCATTTCCAGAATGAGCTGGTTGTACTAAAAAGCCGTTTGGAATCGGAAGGTATTTTTTGCAGGTTTAAAAATGAACTGACTACTCAGGTTCTCAGCCATATTCCATCTTTTTTGGTAGAATTACAGGTGCCTGAAGAAGATGTGCCCCGTGTTAAGGAAGTATTGATTGAAACCGGTGAATTACATGCCGAAAACGTGAAACTTGTTTGTCCGAAATGTGGTTCGGAAAAAATAAAAATGAAAGTGAGTGTTTTAAAATGGATTCAACTGGGTTTTTCAATTTTAGTGGCAATGGATATAACTGTACCAATCGATAAGATGTTCAGAAAGGCGAAATATAATTGCAGGGAATGCGAAGAAGAGTTTTTATCATAAATTGCATCTCTTAAATTTAATTTTTTGCAATATCTAACAGCATCCGAAGGTTAAGTCAGCGCTTAGCATTTTTTTTATGGAAGAACATCTTCGAAAAATAATTCATATAGATATGGATGCTTTTTATGCATCGGTCGAACAGCTGGATAATCCTGAATTACGAGGAAAACCTGTCGCTGTTGGCGGATCGGGAGAAAGGGGAGTGGTTGCCGCTGCCAGTTACGAAGCGCGCAAATTTGGTGTACGTTCAGCCACTCCTTCTAAAATTGCCAGGCGCAAATGCCCCGACTTGATTTTTGTAAAACCCCGATTCTCAAGGTATAAGGAAATTTCGAACCAGATCCTCAATATCTTTTTGGAGTATACAGATTTGGTTGAACCACTTTCGCTTGACGAAGCATACCTTGACGTTACTTATGCAAAAAAAGGCAAGCCGTCCGCAACCCTAATCGCCAAAGAAATAAAAGCACGTATTTTTGAAGAAACAAAACTCACTGCTTCTGCCGGTGTTTCATACAATAAATTTTTGGCAAAGGTTGCTTCCGATGTCAATAAACCAAACGGCATCTTTGTGGTAACTCCTGCACGGGCACAGGAATTTATTGATAATCTGGAAATAAGGAGATTTTTTGGCATTGGAAAAGTAACTGCTGAAAAGCTGAATAAAATTGGAATTTGGTTTGGCCGCGACCTCAAAAAAATGGATCGGCTTGGAATTGGTCAGGCTGTTTGGGAAGTCAGGATCTTACTATTACAAAATTTGCCGGGGAGAAGATGATCGTGAAGTGGAGCCATCGCGCGAAAGAAAATCAGTTGGTGCTGAAGAAACATTTCTGACTGATATTTTTCAGATTGTTGAATTAGAGAAGGAGATGCTTCAAATTGCAGATACTTTGTGGCCCAGAATTGAACGCTCGAATGTAAAAGCAAAAACTCTGACTTTGAAATTCAAATATGCCGATTTTGAACAACACACCCGCAGCAACACAATTACCGGGTATTTTTCCTCGAAAAACCAGTTGATTACTGAAAGCAAAAAATTGCTCAAAAAAGGCGGAGGTTTTTCAAAGGGAATTCGTTTGCTGGGATTGACAGTTTCTAATTTTCAAGTAGAGGAGATCCAGCGTCCTGTTCAATTAATTATTGAGTTTTAAAAGGTGCAGTACAATGCAAATGCAGTGTAGGTTTTTAAATTCCTGATTAAAATTAGATATTATATTGCAAATTGAATTCTCCAATTAAATCCATAAAAAAAGGCGAACTTTTCAGCCGCCTTTAGTACTATCCTAAATATGTTTTTAATAATTTGCTTCGCGAGGTATGTCGCAAACGCCTAATTGCCTTCTCCTTAATCTGGCGTACCCTTTCGCGGGTCAATCCAAATCTCTCTCCGATTTCTTCAAGAGTCATTTCCTGGCATCCAATGCCGAAAAACAACCTGATAATGTCACTTTCTCTCTCTGTCAATGTAGCTAAAGCCCTGTGTATCTCTTTGGCAAGTGATTCCATGATAAGTGCGCGGTCGGCGTTTGGTGAATCGTTGTTTACCAAAACATCCAAAAGACTATTGTCTTCACCATCAACAAAAGGTGCGTCAACCGAAACATGCCGGCCTGAAACGCGCAATGTGTCTGCTACTTTATCAGCTGGAAGATCAAGTGATTCTGCCAATTCTTCTGGCGACGGTTTACGTTCGTGTTCTTGCTCGAATTTCGAAAATGCCTTGTTTATCTTATTTAACGAACCGACCTGGTTCAATGGCAAACGTACGATTCTCGATTGTTCTGCAAGAGCCTGAAGAATGGATTGACGAATCCACCAAACGGCATAAGAAATGAACTTGAATCCGCGGGTTTCGTCAAATTTTTCAGCGGCTTTAATTAGCCCCAGGTTGCCTTCGTTAATTAAATCCGGCAGACTTAGTCCCTGATTTTGGTATTGTTTTGCTACCGAAACCACGAAACGAAGATTTGCCCGTGTTAATTTTTCCAAAGCAGCCTGATCGCCCTTTTTGATCCGCTGTGCCAATTCAACTTCTTCCTCGACAGTAATCAGTTCCTCTTTTCCGATTTCCTGTAAATACTTGTCTAAAGAGGCACTTTCACGGTTAGTGATTGACTTTGTGATCTTTAGCTGTCTCATATAATTTTCTTAAAAAACGTGCAAATATAGAACTTTAAACCTTAACCATCAAAGAGAAGTTTTGTTTAATATTTTATTAATATTTAGTTAAGATAAAATCTCACAAAAAGCTTAATCTACGCCAAAAACAAAATATGCTGGTTCGCCATTTGGATAAATACCTTCAACTAAAACTCCGCCTTTGGCATACGTTAATTCTCTTTTAAAATCTTTTACTTCGAAGATGGGTTTTTTGTTCACGTTGGTAATAATAAAGCCCTCTTTCATTCCTGAATTTTTGAGCTTTCCTTTATCTAATTTTGTGATTTTTATACCACTGTTTATTTCTAATTCTTCTTTCTCTTTTTCCGAAACTACTACAAATTCTGCGCCAAGTGTCAAATTGTTGTCACGTACAATCTCTGTGTCGCCATTTTTATTACGCAGGGTTACATTAAATTGTTTCTTTTCATCGCCACGTATTACTACAACTTCCACCTTATCCCCCGGACGATACTGGCTAATTTTTTCCTGTAACCCCCCTGTAGTTTTTATTGGTAATCCATCTACCTGTATAATTACATCCTTTTCCTTTATCCCGGCACTTCTGGCCGCTCCGTTTTCAGGAACTCCTCCAACTAAAACTCCCTCAACCCTTTCAAGATTTAATTCCTTTGCTATTTCTGCATTAACATCTTTAATATTTACACCCAATAATGCCCGTTGAACTTCACCATATTTTTTTAAGTCTTCTATTACTTTTTTTACTATGGTAACAGGAACTGCAAACGAATAACCGGTATATGAACCTGTTTCTGTTGCTATTGCTGAATTAATTCCTACAAGGTTACCTTGCTGATTTACCAGTGCACCGCCACTATTCCCGGGATTTACTGCTGCATCGGTTTGAATAAATGATTCGATGGATAATTGATCATCATTAATTCCAAGGTTGCGCGAAAGGGCACTAACTATACCGGCAGTAACAGTAGATGTGAGGTTAAATGGGTTTCCAACAGCAAGCACCCATTCACCAAGTTTCAATTCGTTGGAGTTACCGTATGTAAGAAATTGCAAATCTTTGGCTTCAATTTTCAAAAGTGCAATGTCTGTTGACGGGTCAGTACCAATCAATTTTGCTTCAAACTCACGTTTGTCATTTAGAATTACTTTTATATTTTGTGCATTATCAACAACATGATTATTGGTTACAATAAATCCGTCTTCTGATAGAATTACGCCGGAACCGAATCCTCTGGCCATTTGTGGTCGTTGATTTCTAAGTCCGAAGAACTCATCAAAAGCCGGATTACCGGTTGACCAACCTCCACCGCGCACTGATTGAGTAGCAATATGTACTACCGAGTGAATTGATTTCTCTGCTGCAAAAGTGAGATCGGGTAATTGAACGTTGCTATCGGCTGCAAGTGTTGCATATTTAACGGGTTGTTTCTCAGTAATCGTTACTACCTGTTGTTTATCAACAAATGTACTATATGCCCAAACAGCAACAAACGCTCCTACAATTACCATCAGAAACGTAAAACCTATTTTTTTGAAATTTTCCATGTTTTATTAATTGAAGTTTTATATAGTGCTCATACAACGCAATTATACTGCCAGTGTTTTGTAATCACAATTAAGAATAGAACCATTTTAACAATTTTAACAACCAGGCTTTGATTTTGTTAAAAATTTAGAATTATAGATGGTCGATAAATGATTTTTTGTCAGTTATTTGAATCTGTCTGCTTTTGACCGGGCACCTGAAACCATTTTGAATCAAGAACAACAGGAACATAATTTGTTATGTATTCTATTGCCTCTGCAGCATTTTGAGCTACAAAATAGAGGTCACGATAAATGTCTTTTGCAAACATTTCGCTGTATGAAACTTCGAACTGTTTAAAAAGATTGTCGAAAAAATGGTTTGTATTGATAAAAACAATAGGTTTTGTATGGTACTCCAACTGCCGGAGTGTAATCACTTCAAGAATTTCCTCCAATGTTCCGAAACCACCGGGAAGCGCGATAAATGCATCTGAAATGTCGCGCATACGAACTTTCCGGTTGTGCATGTCGGGAGTTACAATCACTTCATGGGAATTGGCGGAAGCCAGCGAACGGTCAATTAATTTTTTGGGAATTATCCCGATTGTTTTTCCCCCTGCCAAACTTGCTGAAATGGTAACGGCTTCCATTAAACCAACATTTGCACCGCCATTAATCAATGTGTGATCTCCTTTGGCAATTAGCTTTCCAAGTTGCGTTGCCTCCTGAAAATAAACTTCTTTTATTGCATTACTGGATGACGAAAAAACACAGATATTCATTTATTTTTAATTTGTAGATTTATTACCTTTTTTAAATTAAAACTTTTTTCATATGCCTGATAAAGAGTTTTTTAATTTTCAAATCTGAGATAACTCGGAATCATATGATTTCAAACTTTTTACTGAGCTTCTAATACTTGCTTCTGATATTTCTCACTTATTACAAATAAAAGGATTCCATCCGATCTATAATGTGAAGATACGAATGGAATCCATCTTTAAACTTTTAACCTGAAACTCTGAACTTTTTTACACGTCAATCCTCGCATACGTTGCATGGTCTTCAATAAATTTACGGCGTGGCGGAACATCATCGCCCATTAGCATGGAGAAAATATGGTCGGCTTCGGCAGCGTTTTCAATTGTAACCTGTTGTAAAGTGCGTTGCTCGGGATTCATTGTCGTTGTCCATAGTTGTTCGGCATTCATTTCACCCAAACCTTTGTATCGTTGCGTGTGAACAGCACTTTCATTGCCATCAGCCCATTCGTTGATAAGTTGCAATCGTTGCTGGTCGTTCCATGCATAAGCCTCTTTTTTTCCCTTTTTAATCAGATAAAGCGGTGGTGCAGCTATGTACAGATAACCAGCTTTTATCAATTCATTCATATATCTGAAAAAGAAGGTCATTATTAATGTGGCGATATGGCTTCCATCAACGTCGGCATCGGTCATAATTACTACTTTATGATACCTGATTTTATCCATGTTTAGTGCCTTGGAATCTTCTGCAGTTCCAATGGTTACTCCGAGCGCAGTGAATATATTTTTAATTTCCTCGTTTTCCAATATTTTGTGGAGCATGGCTTTTTCCACGTTTAAAATTTTTCCACGCAATGGTAAAATTGCCTGTGTGCGTCTGTCACGACCTTGTTTGGCTGTTCCACCGGCAGAATCTCCCTCTACAAGGAAAATCTCGCAAACAGATGGGTCTTTTTCCGAACAGTCGGTTAATTTTCCAGGAAGTCCACCGCCAGTAAGTGCATTTTTGCGTTGCACCATTTCGCGGGCTTTGCGGGCTGCATGACGCGCCTGAGCAGCAAGAATTACTTTACCAACAATAGTTCGCGCATCTTTTGGGTTTTCTTCGAGGTAGTTTTTCAACATATCGCTAACAGCCTGATCCACTGAAATGCTTACTTCTGAATTCCCCAATTTTGTTTTAGTTTGACCTTCAAATTGCGGTTCCTGAACCTTTACAGAAATAACAGCAGTAAGTCCTTCCCTAAAATCATCGCCGCTGATATCGAATTTCATTTTCGAAAGCATTCCCGACTGGTCGGCATAATTTTTCAATGTGCGCGTTAAGCCACGTCTAAATCCTGTTAAATGTGTGCCTCCTTCAATCGTATTGATATTGTTAACGTAAGAATGGATGTTTTCAGAATAAGAAGTGTTGTATTGCAGAGCTATTTCAACGGGTATACCTGTTTTGTCAGAAGAAACGTGAATAACATCATCAATCAGCCGAACACGGGTTTCATCCAGGTATTCTACAAACTCTTTTAACCCTGCTTCTGAATAAAAACTTTCGGTTTTAAAACTTCCGTCTTCTTCCGTTACCCGTTCATCGATTATAGAAAGGTTAATTCCCGCATTTAAAAATGCCAGTTCACGCAAACGGGCTGTGAGTATTTCGTATTTATATACAGTAACCAGGAAAATTGTATCATCGGGCTTGAAATTAATAATTGTTCCATGAATGTCAGAGTCGCCAACAACTCTTGCTGTGTATAAGGGTTTTCCCTTCGAGTATTCCTGTTCCCAAACTTTACCGTCGCGGTGGATTTCAGCACGCAAATGCGATGAAAGGGCATTGACACATGATACACCAACCCCGTGCAATCCGCCCGATACTTTATACGAATCCTTGTCGAATTTTCCACCTGCATGTAAAACTGTCATTACCACCTCAAGTGCCGACTTGTTTTCTTTTGTGTGTATTTCGGTAGGAATCCCACGTCCATCGTCTTTAACTGTAATTGAATTGTCCGAATGAATTATTACATCAATATTGCTGCAGTATCCGGCAAGTGCTTCGTCAATAGAGTTATCGATTACCTCGTAAACCAAATGGTGCAGCCCTTTTTCGTTTGTGTCACCAATGTACATTGAAGGGCGTTTCCTAACTGCTTCCAATCCCTCAAGAACCTGAATGCTATCTGCCGAATAATTTCCGTTTCCAGCGTTGGCTGTACCATTTTTTTCTATCTCACTCATTCTCTTTTTCTTTATTTAATTTGATTTCGATTTCATTAAAATAAAAAAGTTTCCAGTATAAAAAACGTGTTTCGCTTTTTGTAGGAAACTAATTGATTTTCAAGTTTTTAATAATGTCCAATGTATGTATCAAAAACATGGTGCAAATATAATAAAATTAACCGAGGGAGAGGTTTTTTTGAGGTGTATGTTAAGTGATTTTTCAACAATTTTTTAACCTGCAAACAGGCTGCAAAATTTGGTATGGGATTTTAAAGAATAAAGAATATTGATCAGGAACTATTGCCACAGATTCACTGACTGTTTTAATAAATCAGTGAATCTGTGTCGAAATAATCTAAAATGCATAACTAACCCCTGCCAAAAAGTTGAGGCTTTGAACAGGATAGCCAAACCAACGCTGGTATTGTTGTATTCCAAAATTGTTGAGCTGTGCAAATACTGAAAACTTTTCAGTGATTTTATAATTCCCACGCACATTCATATCGAAAGTTGTATTCAGATTGAAAGAATTGTAAGTTGTTGGGTTTGCCACAGACGATTCTGATGGCAGACTTTTGAACATTGATTCTTTAATTAACGCTTTTCTTTCTCCAATTAAAAAGAAATCAGCCGACATACTCAACTGTTCAGTAATTTTATATCCCAGAGAAAAGGTAGCATCCCAGTTTGGCATATTCCAGGCCTCCAATTGTACATCAGTTTTGTAGACAAAGTAATTTCCCGAAAGTAATAAATCGAGTTTGTCGGATGAACGGTGTATGATTTCAAGGTTGATTTTGAAAAGATTAATATCATCATATAAAATGGAAAAATCGTTATCCACTATTTTTGGTGTTGGGGTAGTGCTCGATTGAAACAGTGAGTATTTCTGTAAATAGTAAAATGGTTGATTGTCAATCATTGAATAGTCGAACCCGATCTTGAAGTTGGTTTTGGTGGCAAACTTCCCATCGAAACCACCAAAAAACCTTATTTTTTCAAAGCTGTTATACGCATCATGCTCCGGATTAACAAACGGATTTTCGTAGGCTATTTTTGAATAGTAATTATTCACATAATTTCCATCAATTCCAACGTATAATTTTATAATGTTTTTTACAGGCATGTAGTTGAGTAATATATCTGGTGATATTCTTACCAATGGATTTATTTCCTTGTCGCTAACATACCATGTTTTAAAACCTAGTTTTGCATTAAACGTTTTTTTGCTGAAATAAACTGCTGGGTTCAGGTACAACCACGACTGCTGACGAGTGTCAATAGAATTGTCATTGCGGTTTACAACATTATTAGCTTGCGTATAAAACACTCCGGCATCAATCAATCCGGTACCGAAACTAAATGGCTGTTGCATGTGAGCAACAAACTTGCCGAAATTTTCGTTCTGCCCCGTTTTGGTGCTGAAATAATGATAGTCAAAATCGAATCCGAAAAATGGATCATTCATTTCAAGAGAAGGATTATCAAGTTTAACAGTGATTCCACCTTTTGAAAAGGCTTGTTTTGTGCCAAAATAATTGATAGTTTGATTTGGGGCCATCAACTGCTCGGGCACCGGATTTAGCGGATATCCATAATAATTAAATGCGTCGCGGTCATAATTTATATTAAACGACAGCACTGATTCTCTAAAAAATTGGTTGAAATAGACTTCAGCTTCATTGTTTGAAAAAGGCGCGTCAACACGGTCGCCACCTTCAAGTTTCAGTGTTCCGTTTGAAGAAATGTGCTTTGCATGTATTCCAAAAATCGACTTTTTCGAAGCAAGATGGTTAAAAAAGAATTCGCCATAAGGACGGTTATAATTTCCGGCTCCCGCACGAATTAAACCATACCCGGTTTCTTCTTTTGGTGCTGATGCAATACTTGCCGCTTTTAATGGGTTAACAGTAAAAGTGTTTATAATGGGGTCGCTTTTAATACTGTAGTTGAAAGTTGGCTTTTGATGCTCTGTTTCTTCAATCCTGGGAATATCGTTTATTTTATGTGCATCCTGAATTGTAGGTTTAAACGATTTAACTACTTCAACTTCGCGGTTAAGTGTTGTATCGAGCTGGGCAGAAGAGACCAAAGCTGCTGTGGAGAAAATTAAGGCTGCAACGATTTTTAACCCCAATCCTCCCGATAAAAAATCGGGACAAGCTCTATAGGTGGCTAAAGCCGTTTCAAATGTCACAAATTTGAAGTTCTTAAAGTCCCCTTTAGGGGATTTAGGGGTAAAATTTAGTGTAGTTTTTATTTTATTGAGCATAATTTCAGGTTTTTATTGTTCTTTAATTTTGATTTGAAACGAGCTGTCAATGGCTTTTTGCTGTTCCGATTTTTCCTCATTTTCAATGACAAGCAACTTTTTTGCTGCCTCGGCTTTTATCCCATCGTTTTCATCGTTATAATTTTCATATAAACTTTTTAAAGTATGTTTTGCCTGAAACTGGTCGTTTTGACTGAGGTAAATATCAGCAAGCAACAAAAATGATTTTCCAAGCCAAAATTGGTAAGGTGTATTTTTCGAAATAAAATCAGTGATTTCATCTTCGGATTTTTTCATCTCTTTTTGGCGATAATATATATCTGCGAGCAAATATTTTGCTTCGGCGCCCTGTTCGTATTTTACATCAGCAGCTACCGTTTTCAGTCCATCAAGTGCTTCAGAATAATTATTTAACTGATAATATGATTTTCCTTCGGTAAAATTGGCTTCCCTTTTCATGGCTTCGTTGGCCACTTCAGATTTTTTAACTTTTCCCGCCGCCACAATTGCTTCGTTATAATTCTTTAAAAATAAGTGGCTTCGCATTTGCCCAAAGTTTGCTCTTAAAATGTTCCATTTTCCACTTGCAATGCTTTCCAGTCGGTTGCATAATTCCAGTGCTTCTGCGTAATTACCGGCGTTTAAAGTTAACTCTGCTGAGCGCGACAAGGCCTGTTCGGTAAAAATGTTTTGAGGTTGATTTACTACATATAAATAATGTTTGTTCGCCTCCGTAAATTTGCCCTCATTATAAAAAATCTCACCAAGATAAAAATGGCTGTTTACTGCAAAACTTCCATTTGGAAACTGTTGCAGGTATTTTTCAAATTGTGCTGATGCACTTTTGTCTCCTCCCATGTATATTCTTTCGGCAGCCATAAATGTTAGTGAATCCTGTTCGTTTGCAGTAACGTTTATACTGTTTCCGGTTTGTTTTGCATAATCGAAATAGGCATCAATGTTATTCATTTCGATATAACAATTTTTGATTCCCATCAGTGCTGCCTGTGCTTCGGGTGTTTCAGGGAATTTATCGGCAACTTCCTTGTATTGCATCAGCGCTTTGTTGAAGTCGCTGTTATTATAATTTATCAAACCAAGTTGCAGGAGTGATTTTCGGTAATAGTTGCTCTGCTTGTGGGCAATGATGATTTTATTGTATTGCACCGCTGCTTTTTGGTTATCGCCCTGTCGTTCATAAGCCCGGCCAAGTTCATACAATGCATCGTCCTGAAAATCGGACTGTGGAAAACTTGCCAGTAATTGTTCAAGATTTTCAATTTTCGCTTCTTGATTGCGCTGTAATCCTTTACACACCGCGATTTGAAAAAGCGCATAATCTGGTTCGTAAATTTTCATAGCGTATGCCTGTTGGTAGTTTTGAACTGCCTGCGCATAATCGGTTTTGATGAAGTAACAGTCACCAATCCGGTTCAGAGCATCGCCTTGTTTTTCAGTACGGGCGCCCTGAGTTGCTGTAATATATTTTTTGAAGTGGTTTAATGCTGATGTATAATCTTCGATTTTAAAGTAGGAATATGCAAGATTATATTCGGCATTTTTGTACTCTGGCATTGCCGAACTTCCCAATGAAGACATGAACCTCGTGTAATTGTTTACGGCATTGTTGTAATCGCCAACCCTATACAAGGCTTCTGCTTTCCAGTATTGCGAAAGTGCTGCCAAATTACGATCCTGGGTTCCATTTTCAAGCGACATATCGAAATATTCAATTGACTGGTTGTAAGCCAGATTGTTAAATAACTCTAACCCTCTGTAAAATGCCACTCTTTGATAGGCTTTTAATATAGCAGGTGTTTTTACTTTTATTTTTTCGATTGAAGTAATTGCATCTTTATAATTTTTTGTAACCATATAAACCTCACTCAAAATGGTGTAAGCTTCAGTGTTTTTCTCTGAATTTGGGTACAATTCAATGTATTTGTCAAAAGCTTTGATAGTTTCGTTGAAAGGCGAGTAGGATAGTTCATAAGTGAGTTTTGCATAATTAAAAAGAGCATCTTCTTTTATTTTTTCGTTGAATTCTAATTTTGAAGCTGCATCATAAGCCATTTTTGCTTTTTCCTTTTCATTGGTTTTAACATAGCAGTCAGCAAGGTGGTAATACGCATTCTGTGCCATTTCGTCCTCACCTTCACTCGCTTTTTGAAACATTGGTATTGCTTTAAAAAAGCTGCCGGTGCTATAATAGCAATAGCCTAAAACATAATTTTCTTCGCGTGTTGTTAGTTTTGTTGAAAGGAAATATGTTTCAAGAAAAGGAATTGCTTTTTCGTATTGCTGTAAATGAAAATAGGAATCGCCGACCAATTTTGATAATTCACTTTTATATGCATCCTCAACATCATTTAATATTGGCACAATATAATTTACCAATTCGTCATATCTTTTTTGTTTATAATAAATATGACTGATATACAGTGGAATGACTTTTGAATATGTGGGGTCGTTGTTTAGTTTTCTGAAACCATCGAGTGCTTGTTCGTAATTTTCCTTTCGGTACATAATGTGCGCCCAGTAATAAGTTGCAGGTTTGCTGAATAAATTATTGGCATCTTTTATTGCAAAAAACTCTTTCTCTGCAACTTCCAAATTATCTTCCATCAAATTGGCATATCCATTTTGGTAGGTTATTTTAATGCGATCGTTTTCGCTCAAATCAGCACGGTTGACATTTGTGAAAGTTTTAATGGCAACTGCGTATTGCTTTTTTTCAAACTGGTAATCACCCAGGTTGAGCCAGGCATTATTGATATATGGACTTTCGGCATAATTTTTTGTGAAACTGGTAAGCATTTTACTGCCCGCACTGTAACCGGCTTTTAATGCCGAAACTGACTTATAATACTCTGCTTCCGAATACAATTCTGATTTTTTGTCAACTTGCTTTTGTATTTTTTCAAACTCATCAAAAGTTGAAATGTATTTACCTTTTTCAAAAAGCTCTTTTGCAATGTCTATTTCCTGCTGAACATTATTGTAATATTCTGTTTCCTGCCCTGTAACTGACAATTGGCTTAATATTAAAAAAGGTACGAAATATAAAATTCGAAGTGTTTTCATGCTTTTAATGTTTCATTTATAATGAATTCTCAAATTATTTGTTTTTTATCTTCTAAAAGAACAAAGACAAATTAATCTTCTAAATTAGAAGTTTCAAAACGGAGTGATGCACCAATTCATTTGTTTTTCTTAACAAGAAACTGTTTATTTCTTTTGTTTATTATTTGGAATTACAATTATTTTACCTGCTGTTAACAATATACCTTTGGATTATGGAAACTAACAAGATAGTGGAACTCGTTGATGCTGAAATTTATCAGCGTGGAAATCTTATACTTACCGGCGTTAATCTGGACATTAATAAAGGTGAATTTATTTATGTGATAGGTAAAGTTGGTACCGGAAAATCAAGCCTTATTAAAACATTAAATGCTGAAATTCCCTTAATTTCGGGAATAGGAACAGTTGTTGGTCATCAATTAAATGGCATGAAACAAAATGAAGTCGCTGGTTTACGCCGCAAATTGGGTGTGGTTTTTCAGGATTTCAGGCTGCTAACCGATAGAAACGTACATGATAATTTAGCCTTTGTGTTAAAAGCAACAGGCTGGAAAAATAAAATTGAAATTGAATCGAGGATTGCCGAAGTTTTAGACAATGTTGGGGTTCTGGATAAAGTTATGAGCATGCCGCACCAATTGAGCGGTGGCGAGCAACAACGAGTAGTAATTGCACGTGCAATTTTGAATAATCCTGAATTAATATTGGCTGACGAACCGACAGGAAATCTCGATCCTGAAACTTCGGAGCAAATTCTTGATTTGTTTGTACGTTTAAATCAGGAAGGTAAAACTATAATTATGGTTACGCACGATTACGCTTCAATTGCCAATAAACCAGCTCGCACACTTGTATGTACCAACAGTCAGATATCCGATTCGGCAGCAAATAACACTACTTTCGATTTTGCAAGTTTGCTGGAGAGGAATTATTAGGTAACTCAAAATCTGATGTTACTTTTTGAAATTGTCGTTTTTACACAAAAGCACTAAAAATCTCCTGTATAACTTTCTCCTCATTTTCCCATTTTAATTCGTTTGTTAGCAATGGGTAGATTTTTTTTCCAAATCATTCTCTTTACCTTGTTAAATAGTGCTTCATTGATTTTTGCCGCCAAAAATTGTGGTTCAAGCGAGTCTGTAATTTCTCCAACACTGTATTTGTTAACAATGGCAGCCATTTCAGGAAGATTTGTAATCAAAACAGGAACCTGCGCCTGAATGTAATCGAACAGTTTGTTGGGAAGTGCAAACCTGTAATTCAAACCTAGATCTTCTTCAATCGACAATCCTAAATCAGCTTTCGGAGTTAGTTCTGAAAGTTCTTCAATTGATAATCTTCCGGTAAATTCAATTTTATTTTGCAGGTTTTCATTTACAGTAAAATGTTCCAAATCTGCTTTTATATCGCCATCTCCTGCAATTATCAATTTTGCATTGTCGATATATTTCATTGCTGAAATTGCCTGTTTTAATCCCCTTCCAATATTAACTGCTCCCTGGTATAAAATTATTTTTGCGGCATTTTCATTATACTTTTTAAAAGAATGTTTTGATGAAACCGGAATGTTTCGCACTACTTTAAATGGAGTACCATATTTTTCGCTGTAGATTTCGGCTATTGAATTACAAACAGTAAATGCTGTTTTAATATTTGGCAGCATTTTACTTTCAAGCCATTCCCACACTTTTTTTACTTTTGGTCGGTTAATCAATTCAGGTACTTCGGTGTAATATTCATGACTGTCGTAAACCAGTGGTTTGTTTTTGATTTTTGAAGTTAAAAAATTGGCCGGCAGAGTATCCAGATCGTTCGCCAATAACAAATCGAATTTCGAAAAAAGCAGGAAAAAGAAAAGCCTTAAATTGTAGGCCGCATAAAATTGCGGACCTTTGTAAAAATGCAAGCTGAACCGTTTTACTTCATACGCCCTGTTTTCAACGGGTAAACTTTTCGGGAATTTTCTTCCAACCAATAAAACCTCGAAACCCATTTTTTGCAATGTGTTGCAAACTTTATGCACGCGGTTATCTGAAACCAGGTCGCTGGTTACTGAAACAATTATTTTTTTATGATTTGATTTACCCACTCAGTTCGATTAAGTTGTGGTAAAGATAGAAACTTTACACTTTGGGTAAACGAACAAAGATTATTGCAATAGTGTGAATGGGTTATTTTACAAAATGAATTATTTTTCTATTGTAAACAAATGGGAAACAGACTATTTTGAAAATAAAAGATGATGGCTTTAAGCGTTAAACATTCTGCTTTGTCTACGGTTTAAGATATATTTTCCCGGTTTTTTTAAATTTTAAATACAACAAAATAAAATTATGGTATCAGCATCTTTATAAAATCTTTATATTATTAAGTAAAATCTTTACAATCTATTTATAAAATTACGGTCAATTTTGCACAGTCATTTAAAGACATAAAATGGGTAAGATTTTCAATCTGAGGTTAAATTTTCCGATTGTAGGTAAAAGTTTATTTATTCTTACAGCAGCACTATTTGCCACTACTTTTATAGCAATTCTGTATTCTGAACCTGTAAAACCATTTTTAATATCCGGTTTGGTTGCATTTCTGTTTGGCTTTTTTTTGTACATTTTTAAAAGACCGGGAAGCGAAATTGAATCGTTAACCAAAAAAGATGCAAGTTTAATTGTTTCATTTTCGTGGATATTTTTCTCTTTAATAGGTGCTTTACCATATATTATTTCACACACCATACCCGGTTTTATCAATGCTTTTTTTGAATCCATGTCAGGTTTTACAACTACAGGAGCATCAATTTTAACCGATATCGAAGTTCTGCCTAAATCTATTTTATTCTGGAGAAGTTTAACACACTGGATTGGAGGAATTGGAATAATTGTGCTGGTAATAGTTATTATGCCATCATTAAATATGGGAAGTTACAACCTGTTTACATTTGAATCTTCAGTACAGGAAAAAATTCAGCCCAAAATTAAAGCAGTTGGCCGAAGATTAATGTTGATATACTTTTTACTAACCATAACCGAAATAATTTTTTTACTGGCAGGAAATATGAACCTATTTGAAAGTACTTGCCATGCTTTTGGAACTATTGCTACTGGTGGGTTCTCTCCGAAAAATACAAGCATTGCCGGATATTCGCCATATATTCAATATGTTATAATGATTTTTATGTTACTCGCTGGAGTTAATTTTGTGTTGCATTATTATCTTTTTAAGCGTGACTTAAAAAAAATAAAGGAAAATGAAGAGTTGAAATTCTACCTGCTTATAGTTTTAATTATTGGTGTTATCCTCACCCTGTCGCTTTATTTCAAAATGAATAAGCCTTTTGAAGAGTCATTTCGTGAAGCCTTTTTCCAAATCATTTCAATTATCACTTGCACGGGGTTTGCAACTGCCGATTATTTAATGTGGCCATCGTTTGCCTGGATGATAATCTTTCTTGCAATGTTCTTTGGCGGAAGCACCGGATCAACTGCCGGCGGAATAAAAATGGTAAGGCACCTTATGCTTTTTAAAAATATTAAAAGATTTTTTCTGCAGTTACAATCACCAAATGCCATAATAAACATTAAGCTGAACAACAATATTGTAAATGATGAGAATAACAGAACAATTCTTTCTTTCATTGTTCTGTATTTTTTAATTTTTGCTTTTAGCAGTATTTTACTCACTGCTTTCGGAGTTGATGGAAAAACCGCGGGCAGCGCTGTGGCAACATGTATGGCTGGGATTGGACCTGGAATTGGAACAGTTGGCCCGGTGAGTAATTTCGCTCATTTGCCTGATGTTGTTAAAATAATTCTTTCATTTCTTATGCTTTTGGGGAGACTCGAAATATATACACTTCTTATTTTGTTTTTTCCAAATTTTTGGAAGAACTAAATTTGATTGTTGAGATTGTGAGTTTACTGTTAGTTTTGTTTTGAAAAATTAGAATTACGTGCATGAAATCAATACTGCAACCACATATAAAAAGGATTTTTACAGAAGGTTTTTTCCCTTACCTGATTTCTGCGTTTTTAGTGGCTTTTGTTGCATTATTGTGCTATCCGCTTGTTGATACGGAGAGTTACCATCTTGTTTCCTATATTTTATTGATTGTTGTATTTATCATGGCCACTTTTATGCGGCTTGGCCCTGTACTTTTGGCTGCAGCTTTAAGTTCATTAATTTGGAATTTCTTTTTCATTCCTCCCCACAATACTTTTCATATCGCAAAAACAGATGATATTCTGATGTTTGCTTTGTTTTTCAGTATTGCCCTGTTAAATGGGGTTTTAACAACAAGGGTACGTCAGCAGGAGCAATTGGCAAGGGTACGCGAGCAACGAACCGACACGCTCTTCCAGTTGACAAAGCAACTTTCAAAAGCTGGAAGTATTGAAGAAGTGCTCGAAATATCGATACAGGAAATTAACAATCATTTTTCAACTGACGCTTTTTTTATTTTACAGGATGGTAATAATATACTCTTTACAACCGGTCGTTTACAAAAGGAAAAAAAATTAAACGCAATTGAATATGAACTGGCAGAATGGAGTTTTAAAAATTCGCAGGAGGCCGGTGCTTATACAAATAAAATGAACACAGTGGAATATACATTTTATCCGCTGCCCGGAACAAAACTTGTACCCGGAGTTTTGGCTGTTAAAATGGAAAAACAGTTATCGAAAGAGAAAAAAACTTTTTGGCTCACATTTGTCACACAAATATCAAATGCAATTGAAAGGGAATTTTTGGCTGAAATAGTTACAAAAGCAAGGTTTTTGGAAGAGTCGGGGAGACTTTATAAAACTTTGTTTAGTTCGATTTCTCATGAGTTCAGGATTCCTGTTGCCACAATTATGGGAGCTTCAGAAACTTTACTGAATTCATCTCATCCCATCAATATACAATCTACATTATTCAGCGAAATATTTTCGGCTTCACTTCGGTTAAACCGGCTGATTGAGAACCTGTTGAATATGTCGAGACTGGAAAGTGGGCTGCTTTCGGTAAGGCTCGACTGGTGTGACATAAATGATGTTTTTAATAAGGTTACCGAAGATTTGAAAGATGATTTAAAACCTTTTAAACTTTCCGTTTTTATTCCTGAAACTATGCCCCTGGTAAAAATCGATTTTGGTTTGATTGAACAGGTTTTATACAATTTGCTTTTTAATTCGACTCAATATGCACCGGTAGCATCGGAAATTAGTATGATTTCAGCACACGAGAATAGTGAACTTATAATAATTGTATCTGACAAAGGCCCCGGATTCCCGCAAAGCGAACTAAAAAATGTATTTTCAAAATTTTTCAGAATCAACAGCAGAAAAACGGGTGGACTTGGGCTGGGATTGTCGATAGTGAAAGGTTTTGTGGAAGCACACAATGGTAAAATAACAGTGGAAAACAACTTTGACGGAGGTTCGAAGTTTACAATAAAAATACCTTCAGAAAATCCTGAAATTAATAATCTACTCCTTGAAAACGAATGAACGAGAATGAAACCATATTGATAATTGACGATGAAATTCAAATAAGACGTTTGCTTGAAATTACACTTTCTGCCAACGGGTATAAGATCATTCATTCCGCCAGTGGGAAAGAAGGACTTGTTGACGCTGCCACATTTCATCCTTCGCTGATAATACTTGATCTTGGGTTACCGGATATTGATGGCCATGAAATTCTTAAAAAACTGCGTGAATGGTATTCAAAGCCTGTAATTGTGCTTTCTGTGCGCGATTCGGAAAAAGATATAATTATGGCACTTGATAATGGCGCCAATGATTATCTGACCAAACCTTTTCGAAGCGGTGAACTTTTAGCCCGCATAAGGGCTTCACTCAGGTCGGCTTCTGAAGTAAGTGATAAAAGTGTTCTTGAAATTGGCTCGCTTTCAGTTGATTTGATAAATCATGTTGCAAAGAAAAACAATGAAGTTTTGAAGCTGACTTCAACTGAATTCTCTATTTTAAGCTTGTTTTTTAAAAACCAGGGCAGGGTATTAACCCATCAGTATATTCTAAAAGAAATTTGGGGCTACAGTTATACCGAACAGACTCAGTATTTGCGTGTTTTTATCGCACAACTCAGAAAAAAAATTGAAGATAACCCATCAAAACCTTTGGTGATTATAACGGTTTCGGGAATTGGTTACCGTTTTGAGAGCTAAATAATAAATAACCATCATAATTTTTTTAGGTAACAATCGTTGTTTAAAAGGTTTAAACTTTTTAGAAAGAAACGTAAGTGAATAAGCTATTCAAAGCGAAAAAAAATACCTTTGCGCAATAAATAAAAATAAGTGATTCATGGACGAAGGCCCGTATCATTCGAAAAAAACAGGAATAAAAATCATCCTTTAGGAGGCTTTCAATAGACTGCTTCCTTCCGGAAAAACAGAGGAGGCATCATCATGCTAAAAATCTTTAGAACTTTTGGTGGTTTTGTTGAAATTGACCACGCTGAAAAAAATTGTTGGATAAATGTTTTACAACCAACAATAAGCGAAATAGCCAGGCTGCAGGAGGAATTTAATGTACCTCATGAAATCATTCAGGATATTCTTGACGTTGATGAACGTCCCAGGGTGGAGTTCGATGACGATTGGTCGTTGGTTATTTTCCGAATCCCAATTACAAGCCCGGTTAACGGAGTTCCCTTTTTTACAGTGCCATTTGGGGTTTTTATGACCGAACAACTTACAGTTACTTTATGTTCGGCTGAAAATGAAGTGCTTTTTTTTGGTCAACCATCAATTTATCGCGAAAAAGAACAAAACATGAATGACGCCCTGAATTTCATTTTGAAGCTTTTTTTACGATCGGCAACTACTTATCTGCGCTACCTGAAACAGATTAACCAGCAAACCACATCAATTGAAGCTGACCTGGAAGCTTCGGTAAAAAATGAAGAGTTAAATAAACTGCTGAAAATGGAAAAATGCCTTGTTTACTTTATAACCTCACTCAAAGGCAATGAAACAGTATTGGCGAAATTGCGCAGTTCGAAACGGGCAACATTAAGTGAAATCAACGAAGATTTGCTTGAAGACGCTTTTATTGAAAACAAACAGGCACTTGATATGGCTCAGATTTACTCAAATATTCAAAGTGGAATGATGGATACTTTTGCTTCGGTAATTTCAAATAACTTAAACGTTGTTATGAAACAACTCACTTCAATTTCAATTATTTTGATGATACCGACACTTGTTGCCAGTTTATATGGAATGAATGTTCCCAATTTTATGGAAAACTCAAAATGGTCTTTCCCCGCAGTTATTGGTATTTCGGTTGTTTTGGCAGTAGTTGGTGTTATTTTATTCAGGAAAAAGAAGTGGTTTTGAAATTTCTCACAAAATTTAATGGTGGCGTTAAAATGATATAAAATATCAATTATCATTGTGCCAATTGTTTTTGTTTGAATTTATGAAAGGTTTATACACAATTTCACTGCTTGCCATGTCGAATACTTTTATGACATTGGCCTGGTACGGACACCTCAAAATCAAGGAATTGAAGTGGTTTGAAACACTGCCTCTTATTGCAATTATTTTAATCAGTTGGGGTATTGCCTTTTTCGAATACCTTTTGCAGGTACCGGCTAACCGCATAGGGTACAAAGAAAATGGCGGCCCTTTTTCGCTTGTGGAGTTGAAAGTTATTCAGGAAGTGATTACCCTTGTTGTGTTTGTAATTTTTTCATTGGTTTTTTTTAAGAATGAGGCATTTAGATTGAATCATTTCATCGGCTTTGTTTTTTTGATTTTGGCAGTATATTTTATTTTTAAAAACTAAAACAAATCAGCCGCTTGTATTTCACACAGCGATTCAAAATCTTTAATGTTGTCGTAAGTGTTTAACTTGTAATCTATTCTGAATATCGTTATTCAAATTCCATTTAAAGGAGTATTTTAGTGCAAAACTGATTTTAATGACTTCTGAAGAAACAATCGAAAAATATAAAAACCAGATTCGGGAACTCGAAACACAGCTTTCGGAACTGAAATTTGAAATCAGGGAAACAAGGCTGCAGATTGAAGAAGAATCGGAGAATCACAGGTTTTACAAATTAATTGCCGATTTTACCTTTGGCTGGGAGATTTGGTTCGACCCATCTGGTAAAATTAATTATTGTTCCCCTGCTTGTTTCGATTTGACAGGTTACACTTCAAACCAAATTGTTGCTGCCGAAAGTATTGCTGAATTGCTTGTTTACCAATTGGATAAAGATAAGTACATTGAATTTTTATCAAATTCCCTCGATCAAATGCTTGTAAACCAATCGTTGGAATTTCGAATTCTTACCCGTACAAAACAACTTCGCTGGTGTATAATGAATGTACGTGGAGTTTATGATAAACTAGGGAAATATCTTGGGATAAGGGCTTCAATTCAGGACATTACCCGTCTGAAGCGTGCAATGGGGCAAATACAGGAAATGGAAGCTGTAAGGGAATATGAGGACAAAACAAAACAGCGGCTGCAAAACCAACTGAGTATAAAAGACCGTGAATTGGTTTCATTTTTATTGCAACTATCTCAAAAAAATGAACTTCTTTCAAAAGTTGCCAATCAAATCAAAGCACTGAAACACAATTTATCTGACAAAAACCTAAAACAAATGCAAGAGCTTCTGGAGCTGCTTGAGGAAAATGCCGCAACATCACTCGACTGGAATACAGTTGAAACACAGCTCGAAAAGATTCATCCAGGTTTTTTGGGAAGACTTCAGGTAAAACATCCCACTATCACTTCAAAAGACAAAAAATTATGTGCTTATCTTCGTTTAGGTTTATCGAGTAAAGAAATCTCAGGTCTGCAAAATATTGCTTCAAAAAGCGTTGAAATCGCTCGCATCAGGTTACGTAAAAAGCTGAAAATTTCAGGTAAAATACGACTTTCAAATTACCTAAATCAACTCTGAAATAAGGTATAATTTAGTTAATGCTTAAATAGATGTAATGTTATTAGCTTCATATAATGTCAGTTATCAAAGGTTTTGTAAATATATTGTAATGTTTTGTTTGTGTTGAATTATATTTTTGTAAGGTTTATGGTTTGCTTTTGGTAAATCCTTTTCCATACCTTTGGCAGACAAACAATTTTAAAACACAATTACAAAAAATACATATGAAATCTTATAATTCTGATTCTGTTTTTCGCAATTTGTTTAATGAAGAAATAGGTCAGTTGGTACATCAGGGTTGTTCGTCAACCGATTGGAACCTTATAAAAGTATCAAATGATTTTATTCCGGATAACATTGAAAACTGCAAATTTACGGGTCACATTCAGCTTGAAAGTTTTACAGGAACAGTAAATTTGGTGGGTGGAATTACATTTAAAACTGGTATTTACAACGCATGGCTTCACAATTGCGATATTGGCAAAAATGCCTTGATTCATAATGTGCGAAGTTATATAGCCAACTATAAAATAGAGGAAGGTGTTGTAATTCATAATATTACAACGCTGGCTGTTGATGGTGAAAGTACCTTTGGCAACGGAATACTGGTGGAAGCCATAAATGAAGGTGGTGGCCGCGATATTCCAATTTATGATTTTCTTTCGGCGCATGTTGCATATATTATGTCGCTGTACCGTCATCGGCCGAAACTTGTCAGTGCTTTAAAAAATATGGTTTTTGATTATGCCGGGTTTGTAAAAAGCAAAAAAGGTGTTATTGGGGCCGGTTCAAAATTGTTGAATTGCAATACTGTTTTAAACATCAAAATCGGACCTGGAGCAACCATTGACGGGGCGAAAAAATTAAAAAATGGCAGCATTAACAGCAATTTTGAAGCACCTGTTATCATTGGCGAAGGTGTTATAATGGAAGATTTTATTATCAGTTCAGGAACTAAAATTAATGATGCAACCCTTGTATCAAAATGCTTCATAGGTCAGGGATGTGTTTTAGATAAACATTATTCGGCAGAAAATTCAGTTTTTTTTGCCAATTGCCAGGGTTTTCATGGTGAAGCCTGCTCTATTTTTGCCGGACCATATACTGTTACCCATCATAAATCTACTTTGTTAATTGCCGGCATGTTTTCTTTTTTAAATGCTGGAAGTGGATCAAATCAAAGTAACCACTTGTATAAGCTTGGCCCAATCCACCAGGGAATTATGGAGCGTGGAGGAAAAACAACAAGCGACTCTTATTTGCTTTGGCCGTCGCGAATAGGCGCTTTCACTCTTGTTATGGGCCGGCATTACAAACATTGTGACACTACTGATTTCCCTTTTTCATATCTCATCGAAAGTCAGGATGAAAGTATTTTGGTTCCTGCTATCAATTTAAAAAGTATCGGAACTATTCGTGATACTCAAAAATGGCCGGGCCGTGATAACCGTACTGATTCAAACCTGCTTGATTTTATCAATTTTAATTTATTAAGTCCCTACACAATTCACAAAATGATAAATGGACGCCGGAAACTTTTGGCAATCCGGGAATCTTCAGGGAGTTCAGCAAGCAATTATAGTTACGATAAAATGAAAATTGAAAGCCGGGCGCTTGATCGAGGTATTGCATTATACGAAATGGCCATCTGGAAATTCCTCGGAAATTCGGTAATAACAAGGTTGCAAAGTGGGCAGTTCAAAAACGATACAGATATTCAAAAAGCACTTCAACCCGACACGCCTTTTGGAAAAGGACATTGGGTGGATCTCTCCGGTTTAATTTGCCCGTATGAAGCACTTGACAATTTGTTGTGTTCTATTGAAAATAAAGAACTCACTTCGTTGGAGGAAGTGAATTCAGGACTCGCAACTCTACACAAAAACTATTATAATTACGAGTGGACATGGGCTAGCGATGCGCTTTCCGAATTCGTTGGTAAAAGTGTAAAGGATTTTACTGCTTCCGATGTTATTGCAGTGGTTGAAAAATGGAAGAAAAGTGTTCTTGAAATGGACAGGTTTCTTTATGAAGATGCTCGTAAAGAGTTTTCCATGAGCAAAATGATAGGTTTTGGGGTAGATGGTATAAATGGTGCGAGAGAAGAAGATTTTGCCCAGGTTCGCGGTGAATTTGAAAGCAACAAAACAGTAATGGCCATTTGTGAACATATGGAGAAAAAAGAAAAACTTGGCAACAAAATCATTGAAATGATGACAGGAATCGTTCAGCCAGAAATGGTTTTATCATAATTTTTTTGATTTAGCCCCTCAACTTTAAACTTTTAGCTCGAAACTTTAAACTGGAATATATGTGTGGAATTATAGGTTATATTGGAAAAAAAGAAGCTTTCCCAATAATTATAAAAGGGTTGAAATGGCTTGAATACCGTGGGTACGATTCAGCCGGGGTTGCATTACTGAACGGAAGTTTGGAAGTGTATAAAAAGAAAGGAAAAGTGATAGAGTTGGAGAATTTTGCTTTGACTCAAAATCATAGTGGTTCAATAGGAATTGGGCACACGCGCTGGGCAACACATGGCGAACCAAATGATATAAATGCGCATCCACACAATTCAATGAACGGGATTTTTACACTTGTCCACAATGGGATAATCGAAAACTATTCGAAACTGAGGGACGACTTGATTCAGTATGGTTACACTTTTAGCAGTGAAACTGATACTGAAGTTCTGGCTAACCTTGTTGAGTTTTTTTACAACCAAAGTCCGGAAATAAATACTGAAATGGCGGTTCAACTGGCACTCAGAAAAGTTGTGGGAGCGTATGGAATTGCAGTTTTGTGCAAAGAAGAAAAAGATAAAATTGTGGTTGCCCGAAAAGGTAGCCCGCTGGTGGTTGGTCTTGGAAACAAAGAATATTTTATTGCAAGTGATGCAGCTCCAATTGCAGAGTTTACAAGCCAGGTGATTTATTTGAACGATGAAGATATTGCAGTGATAAAACGCGACAGTTTTACACTGAAAAACGTTCAGGATACACCGGTTTCTGTTAAAATCAGCAATATTGATTTGGAAATAGGAGAGCTTGATAAAGGTGATTATGAACATTTTATGTTGAAGGAAATTCATGAACAGCCAAAAACTATTGAAGAGACTTTTCGCGGCAGGTTGCGCGCTGATCATTCTGAAATTGTATTGGGAGGATTGATTCATATTTTCGAAAAAATTAAAAATGCTGATCGGATTATTATCATAGGTTGCGGAACTTCATGGCATGCTGCATTAATAGGTGAATATCTGCTTGAAGAATTTGCTCAAATTCCGGTAGAGGTAGAATATGCATCTGAATTCAGGTATCGAAAACCGGTAATCCGGAAAAACGATGTAGTGATTTTAATCAGTCAAAGTGGTGAAACTGCTGATACTTTGGCAGCTCTACATCTTGCCAGGGACAGAGGTGCAACTGTAATTGGAATATGCAATGTAGTAGGCTCAACGCTTTCGCGCGAAACTGATGCCGGAGTTTATACTCATGCAGGTATTGAAATTGGTGTTGCGTCAACCAAAGCTTTTACAGCACAGGTTACGGTTTTGACAATGTTTGCGCTTAAACTTGCATTTGCCAGAAAAACTATAAGTGAAGTTGATTATCGAATGCTTGTAACAGAATTGGCCCAAATTCCTGAAAAAGGGCGGCTTATTCTTCAAAATGATGAAAAAATAAAAGCGATTGCTGAAAAATATAAAGATGCAGTAAATGCACTTTACCTCGGTCGCGGTTATCTATTTCCGGTTGCTTTGGAAGGTGCTTTGAAACTCAAGGAAATTTCGTATATACACGCCGAAGGTTACGCTGCCGGTGAAATGAAACACGGGCCAATCGCACTTGTTGATGATAATTTGCCGGTAATTGTTGTAGCGCCAAAAGATGACTATTACGAAAAAATTGTAAGCAATATACAGGAAGTAAAAGCACGAAAAGGAAATGTGATAGCCATTGTTACCGAAGGCGACGTTGTATTAAAGGAAATGGTAAATGACAGTATTGAGATTCCGGATTCGCACCCGGCTGTCGCACCACTTTTATCGGTTATTCCTTTACAGTTGCTGGCATATCATATTGCACTTTTAAGAGGTTGCAATGTTGATCAACCAAGGAATCTGGCAAAATCGGTTACCGTTGAATAAAACATTGCTATTCTTTACTTCGAAAAAATCCAATCCAATGGGTAGAGGTAAAATAATATATCTTTGTGCCCTGAAATTTTTAAAAATTAAATTATGAAAGCTTATGTATTTCCCGGTCAGGGAGCACAGTACCCCGGCATGGGAAAAGATTTATATGAGAACTCAACAGAAGCCAAAGCATTGTTTGAAAAAGCAAATGAAATTTTAGGTTTCGATATTACAAAAATTATGTTTGAAGGTACAATTGATGATTTGAAAGAGACAAAAGTTACGCAACCTGCAATTTTTCTGCATTCTGTTTTACTGGCAAAAACTATAAATGATTTTGCACCCGACATGGTTGCAGGCCACTCATTAGGAGAATTTTCAGCTCTGGTTGCCAACGGCGCTTTAACTTTTGAAGACGGTTTGAAATTGGTTTACAAACGTGCACTTGCAATGCAAAAAGCCTGTGAAATGGAACCTTCAACAATGGCTGCAATTGTTGGTTTAGATGATAATATTGTTGAAGAAGTTTGTGCTTCGATTGATGAAGTGGTAGTTCCTGCAAATTATAATTGTCCGGGACAACTTGTTATTTCAGGTTCGTTTGCAGGAATTGACAAGGCCTGTGAAATGCTTACGGCAAGAGGTGCAAAACGCGCATTGAAACTAACAGTAGGAGGAGCATTTCACTCGCCATTGATGGAACCTGCACGCGAAGAATTGGCTGCGGCAATTGAATCGACAATATTTAGCAATCCTGTTTGTCCTGTTTATCAAAATGTGAATGCACAAGCTACTTCTGATCCGGCAGTGATAAAACAAAACCTCATTGCACAATTGACTGCTCCTGTAAAATGGACCCAAACAGTGCAAAATATGATTGCCGGCGGCGCTGATTCATTTACCGAAATTGGCCCCGGAACTGTATTGCAGGGACTTGTTAAAAAGGTTGACAGAAGCATTGAAACTGCAGGAGTGAACAGTTTTCAAGGATAAAAAAACTAATATATCGAACAAAAAAATCCCGGATGAAAATCCGGGATTTTTATTTTACAAATCTACTATTCAATGATGAATGGTTAAACTTTTCTTATTCCTCCCTCTGGGGAGGTCAGGTGGGGCTTTTTTATTCCAACTCCTTTTTCTGTAACATTCTGTAAATGGTAGATTTGCCAACTCCGAGTTTATTGGCCACCAATCTTACATTTTGATTATATTTAATTAGAAAATGCTTTATAATTTCCTGCGTGTATTCTTCAATTGTTTTTTCCGTAGCCAGCAGGTTCTGAACATTGTTGTCAATATTCATATTCAAATGACTGGCTTTTATTACATTTCGATTGCTTAGAACGCATGAAAGTTCCATAACAGCTTTTAACTCGCGAATGTTTCCTGGAAAGTGATAACTGAGCAGCATTTTTTTTGCTTCATCTGAAATCTCTTTGCGTTCCATATCGTTTTCCCGGCAAAATTCATCAACAAAATGTTTTGCCAGTAAAATAATGTCATTTCCACGATCGCGCAAAGGTGGAAGTTCTATTGGAAGTCCTAACAAACGGTAATATAAATCTTTTCTGAATTTTCCTTCTGCTATCAGCGTACTCAGGTTTTTATGAGTTGCCGTAATTATCCTAACATCCAGAGGGATATTTTCTGAACCGCCCAACCGAACCAGTTCACGTTCCTGAAGTACCCTTAATAATTTGGCTTGCAAGCCAATATCGAGATCTGCTATTTCATCAAGAAACAAGGTTCCGCCGTTAGCGAGTTCAAATTTCCCGATTTTCCTTGAATCAGCTCCTGTGTAAGCTCCTTTTTCGTGTCCAAAAAGTTCACTTTCGATAAGGCCATCAGGAATTGCAGAAACATTAACCGCTATAAAAGGTTTGTTGCTACGTTTTGAATTGTAATGAATTCCCTTTGCCACAAGTTCTTTTCCTGTTCCCGTTGCACCCGAAATTGATACTGAAATTTGCGTTTGGATGGCTTTATCCATCAATTCAAAAATATGGTCAATTTCCCTGCTGTTTCCTTTGATTAGGTTTCTGAAATTAAATTTTTCCTTTACAGCATCTTTTAATATGATGTTTTCTGTGCGAAGTTGATCCCTTTCCCTAATATTTTTAATTACGTTGCTTAACTTTTCACGGGTATCAGCCGCTTTCATAATATAATCATAAGCACCGTTCTTCATTAAATCGATAGCAGTATTAATATTTTCCTGTGCTGAAATAATAATAACGTTGGTACCGGGCATTCTTTTTTGAATTTTTTTCAAAACATCATATCCGGTCATGTCTGGCAGCGTATAATCCAATGTTACTAAATCAGGTTTTTCGTCCAGGTTAGCCATGAAATCGCGACCATTGTGAAATACTTTAACAAGGTAACCATCGTCAATTAGTTGTTTTTTAAGTATTTGAGCATAAAGCGTATTGTCTTCTACCACAAAGATTTTATACTGCGAACTTAATTTGGGTTTGGCCATCGTTTTAAATTTTTTTAATCAAGGCACTAAGTTAAAATTTAAATAATGTTTTTTACAAAACTATAAATGATTTAAAAAATTAAACCAGCAATGTTCGTTTTGCAAGTTAAAATGTTTGGAAAATCTTAATCTGCTTAATAAATTCATTATTAATCCTTTCAAATTCATCAGTTTGTTTTTATTTGTATTAAAATTATTTCAAGTTTGTTTTGGTTTAAAATCAATGTTAATTTTATAAATATAAATATTCAAGCTAAATGAAGTACAAAGCGTTTCATAAATTATCATACGGGTTATATATTATTGCTACAGAAGTTGATGACGTAAAGTTCGGGTATATCGGTAATACAGCCTTTCAGGTAACTTCCGAACCTTCGCAAATAGCAATTAGCACACATAAAAACAATTTCACAACCGAAAAAATACTTAAAAGCGGGAAGTTTTCTATTTCAGTAATACAAAAGGAAGTAAATACTTCATTAATTGGTGAATTTGGTTTTATGTCGGGCGCAGAATTCGATAAATTCAGAAAAGTAAAAACAATTACTTCTGTTACGGGTGCTCCAATTGTTGTTGATTCTGTGGTTGCGTGGTTCGATTGTAAAGTAGTAAAATCTGTTGATATTGGTTCACATATGTTAATCATTGGCGAAGTACTTGACAGCGATGTGCTTTCAGGTGAGGAGCCATTGACTTATGATTATTATCGTGAGAAGTATAAAATGCTGTCGCCTAAGAACTCACCTACCTTTGTTGAAAAGGAAATACTTGAAAAGGAAATTGTGCCGGAAGACCAACCGAAACCGGATAAAATTGAAGAACATGAACACGTATTTAATGAAGAAAATGGTACATACACCTGCAGTATTTGTGGCTTTCAATATGATCCGGAAGAAGGAGATCCTGCTTTGGGAATTCCACCCGGAACGCCATTTGAAGATCTACCGGAAGATTATAAATGTCCAATCTGTAACGCTGGGAAAGACTATTTTAAAAAGGATTAAGTGCTAAATTACATAGTTTAATAATTTTTTCCATCATCCAAAATTCCAGTGAATCGGTGGTATAAATAAATGAAAAGGAGAGTAAGACTGAAAATTTACTCTCCTTTTCAAATTATAAACTTCTGTGGGTTCCATCGCAAAATGGTTTATTTTTCGATTGCTTACATTGGCACAGGTAAACTTCCTTTTTTACATCAATTTTAAATTGTACCGGAAAAATTCCTGAACCTTGATGCGAACTGTCGCAAAATGGTTGGTTTTTACTTTTTCCACAAGCACACCAGAAATAGGTTCCTTGTTCTAAAGTAACAGCGGCAGGAAATTTTGCGGCTATTTTTGGACTTTCCATTATCTTTTGATATTTGATTTTATTAATTCCATTCTAAACAAAAATAAAGTAGCATGGCTAAAATACAATTTTATAAGCAACAATGTGATTGTCAAAAAATGTAGGAACTAAAACTAAATCATGCTTCAAATCATAGTCTATGTCTGCAGTATTTAATTCTTGTGCTGTTGTATCGAGTAATTTTATTGTTTTACCGTTTTTATGAATAAAAATTTTTCCTGGCCAGTTTGAAAATACAAAATCCCCATCATTGTTTTTTTCCAAACCATCAACTCCTCCGGCATCTTCAATTAATTGATTTATTTTTTTAGTTTGAATATCAATTTCATAAATGTTTTTATCGCCCACAAACAATTTGCCATTTTCAGCCATTAATCCATTTGGCGTTTCAAGTGGCTTTCCTTCCATCCAAACCGTGAATTTACCTTCATTCAACACATGAATTTTTGCGGTTCGGGTGTCCGACACAAAAATCATCCCGTTCAAACTTGCAGTTACATCGTTTAAGAAAACTGCATCGGGTGCATTATATTTTTCTAAAATCTCACCTTTTTTAATGTCAATTTCCACAAGTTTATCAATGTCGGCAACATACAATTTGCCTTTATATATTGCCAAACCCTTTGGTGCATCAAGGTTTTTTATCCATTGCAGGTTTTTAACACTTCCATCCGAATTTAAAATTGATATAAACCCGTTTCCATCTTTTTTCGAAGGATCACCATCAATATTTGAAACATAAATTACATCTCCTTCCGCGTCATATAAAACCGATTCCGGTGTTTTTAAATCGCCGTTTGTTTGCCATACTTTTTCCAAACGTTGCGCATTCGCTATATTCACTCCAAAAATTAATGTTAGGATTAATCCCGTAAAAATTGTTTTCATAATAGTATTGTTTTATTTTTTATCAATTTACTTTACAACTTTAACAAACTAAAAGCTGTTTTGTGAAATAGAAACTTAAAATTTTTAAAAACTGATTAAAATGAAAAAGATATTCTTGTTATTATCGCTAATTATCAATGTGTTAATTGTTTTTGGACAAAACTCAGGCAAGCAAAAATTTTATGTTGGAACTTTTACTTCTGAAGGAGCAAAAGGTATTTATTTATGCGAATTTGATACTGAAAATGGTGACATCGTTTTAAAGCAAACTTTTGAAGGTGTTGACAATCCGAATTTTTTAAAAGTATCGCCCGATAAAAAATATTTGTATGTAGCAAATCGTGCACCGAAGGAGATAGAATCAACCGGTGGTTATATTTCTGCTTATGAAATTGTAAAGAATGGTAAATTGAATTTTTTAAACAAACAATTGTCTCATGGAGCCGATCCTTGCCATGTTGACGTTTCGCCTGACGGAAGATTTGTTTCAGTTGCCAATTATGGTGGCGGAACCACAGCTATTTACCCCATTGCGAATAACGGAAGTTTATTGCCTGCAAGTTCGGTAATTGTTAATGAAGGTTCAAGTATTGATAAATCAAGGCAAAACAAACCGTATGCACATTCCATGAAATTTTCTCCGTTTGAAAATAAGGTTTTTAGCGCAGATTTGGGAACCGACCACTTAAATATTTTCGAATTGGAAGGAGACAAACTAGTTCAAAACGGACAGAAGTTTGTAAAACTTCAACCTGGTGCGGGGCCACGTCATTTCGATTTTCATCCAAATGGGGATTTTATTTATGTTATAAGTGAATTGAACTCAACCATTACAACTTTAAAAAGGGTAGGGGATAATTGGGAAGAAGTGCAGGCAATTTCAACTCTACCGGCAGATTTTAAAGGAACAAGTTATTGTGCCGATATTCACATTTCTGCTGACGGAAAGTATTTGTATGGTTCAAACAGGGGACATAATTCGATTGCTGTTTTTGAAATTAATGATGAAACTAAAAAACTGAAAACGTTGGGATTTGTGCCTGTTGAGGGTAACTGGCCGCGTAATTTTTCTTTGTCACCAGATGGCAGTTTTATGTTGGTAGCCAACCAAAAAAGCGGAAATATTACAGTGTTCAAAATAAACAAAACTAACGGAATGCCCACTTATACCGGGAAGCAAATTGAAATACCAGCACCGGTTTGTATCGCTTTTTTATAAAAATCAACTAAACTTTGTACTGATCAGTTTTATAAATTCATCACGTGTAGCGGTTTTCTCAAAAGCCCCTGTAAAATCGGAAGTAGTTGTAATTGAATGTTGTTTTTGAATGCCGCGCATTTGCATGCAAAGGTGTTGTGCTTCGATAACAACAGCCACTCCCAGGGGCTTTAAAGTATTCTGGATACATTCTTTTATTTGCATCGTCAACCGCTCCTGTACCTGCAACCTGCGTGAAAAAACGTCAACTACCCGTGCAATTTTACTTAATCCTGTAATTGTTCCGTTTGGAATGTACGCAACATGAGCTTTCCCAAAAAAAGGGAGTAGATGGTGCTCACACATGGAATAAATTTCAATGTCTTTTACAATGACCATTTGCCTGTAGTCTTCTTTAAAAAGTGCCGATTGTAAAATTTCAACGGGATCTGTTTTGTACCCCTGCAGCAAAAATTGCATTGCTTTTGCAACTCTTTCAGGGGTTTTATCAAGACCTTCGCGTAAATTATCTTCGCCCAATAATTTTAAAATGTTGTTATAATTTTTTGCTAGTTCTGTAGTGGTGTAATCATCGAAGTTCTCAATTTTCTCGTAATTGTTGATGGAAATATTTTTGTCTGAATTCATGCTAATAAATAATTATTGATTACAAAGATTAACTTTTTTTGCTAAAATCAGTAAGAAAGTATGTATTGCTTTCTGAGTGGAAGCAAAATTTATGCAAATTTAATTATGAAGATATTGATTGTTTCAGCAACCTGGCTCGAGGTAAAACTGCTGGCCGATGAACTAGAATTTATTGAAGAATCCGCGAATCTTATTAGAAAATACAAGTTGCATGAAATTGAGATAGACATTTTAATAACGGGTATTGGCTCCACTTTTACTACATTTCACTTAACAAATACTTTACATGACAATAAATATCAGTTTGTAATAAATGTTGGTATTGCCGGAAGTTTAACTTCTGATTTAACAATTGGAGAAGTGGTTTCTGTGGTTACCGATGAATTTTCGGATTTGGGGATTGAAAAAGAAAACGATTTTCTAACTCTTTTTGAAACTGGATATATGGAGCCAAATGAATTTCCATTTGAACACGGAGTTTTAAAGGCGTCAGATTTTAATGGGATAGTCGGTTTAAAAAAAGTCAGAGGGATTACCACAAACAAAAGCCATGGCCGCGCAGCTTCAATTGCCGAAATAAAATCAAAGTTTAATGCACAGGTTGAATCTATGGAAGGTGCCGTGGTTCTGTATGTGTGCAAATGGGTCGGAGTTTCATGTATTCAAATCCGCTCAATATCGAATTTTGTTGAACCCCGCGATTCAGCTCAGTGGAACATTCCATTGGCCCTCGAAAAATTAAATAAGTCAGTTAAGGAGGTTTTAAGTAAACTTACTGTTGAAGTAATTTGATTTTGCTATTTTCGTGCGGATTTTAAATGCTATTTTTTTCATTGGTTTGTCATATTGCCCCTGCCAATCATTTATTTTGAGCGATAATTCACCAAATAATGTATGGCAATGTTATTGAAAGTTTAGGCCAGGACATTTTATGGAAATAAATTGTATTTAATTTTTAAAAGTTTATGCAATAAAGAAGCTATTATGGAGTTAGTAACATATAAAAGCTACAATTTTTCAGGAAGAAATTTTTTTCTGAACAGAACTAACCACTTATAAAAATGATAGTTGTAACAGGCGCAGCCGGTTTTATCGGCAGTTATTTGGTCGGAAAACTCAATAAAGCGGGTTATAAAGATTTGATTTTGGTTGACAAAATGGATGACCCCCGCAAAGAGTTAAATCTGGCACATAAAATTTACAGAAATTTTATCGATCGTGACAACTTTTTTAAATGGCTAATCAGTCATTCGCGCGATGTTGATTTTATTTTTCATCTTGGTGCACGTACCGATACTGTCGGTCAGGAGCCTGATTTGTACCAGCAATTGAACCTTATTTATTCGCAGCGGCTTTGGAATATTTGTTCCGAAATTCAGGTACCACTTTTATATGCATCCTCGGCAGCTACATATGGAAATGGAGAAGAAGGATTTTCAGATTCTCATCGGAATATTTCAAATTTGCGCCCACTTAATTTATATGGCTGGTCGAAACACGACTTTGATGTTTGGGCATTGAAACAATTCAGAACACCGCCATTTTGGGCAGGTATGAAGTTTTTTAATGTATATGGACCCAACGAATATCACAAAGAAAGAATGGCATCCGTGGTTTTACATGCCTATCATACCATTCAAAAAACCGGTAAAATGGAGCTTTTTCGTTCGCACCACAAAGATTATAAGGACGGAGAACAAAGCAGGGATTTTATTTTTGTAGAAGACATTGCCGATGTGATGATGTTTTTTATGGAAGACCAGAAAAACCGAGGCATTTACAATGTTGGAACGGGAAAAGCACGTTCTTTTATGGACTTAACTACTTCTGTTTTTCAAAGTTTGAAACTTACACCTGACATTTCTTTTATCGATTGCCCGGTTGATTTGCGTGGAAGGTATCAGTATTTTACCGAAGCCGATATACAAAAACTCCGCGATATTGGCTACACAAAACCATTTACTGAACTCGAACAAGGTATTGATCAGTATGTTAAAGAGTTTTTGCTATCAGAAGTTTGTTACTAATCATTTTAATTGCTTTCGTAAATATTTACACCCATTTCCAACGACAGGGTTTTTGCTAAGTCAACTTAAATAGCAACAAAATTCTTCATGATGAAAGGAATATTGAACCAGTTTAATCTTTAGTTTTTAAAGTGATTTTTGCATAGAATGATGTGGCATAATCTGACTCAAAAACCTGTCGATAAAAAGCAATAGCGAAGTGGCAAGCAGTATTGCGCCAATACTTAAAGGTAAATTTCCCAGATTACTAAAAATTGATTCATAACCTTTTGACAATGTCCCATCATTCGCATTGTTGAACATCTTGGATAATTGACCCTCATCGGCAACTCCTGCCTGCGAAAAAACAAACATAGCAGCAAAAAGAAGCATAAAAAGCAACAGGATTATCCAGAATCCCGGTCCCAACAACTTCTCATTTTTGACAACCTCAATTACTGGTTTTTCTTCCAGAACACGGTTCATTACTTTTGAAGTAAAATCGCTTCCTGGTGTATCCAACTTTATCCCTTTAATCAGGTTTTTCAATTCAGTATCGTTTTCTAATGTTTTCATGTCTTTATAATATTGTATATAATTCTCCTTTAAGCATTTCATTTAATATTGAATAGAGTTTTTTTCTCGCCCTAAACAATTTCACTTTTACATTGCTTTCCGAAAGTTTCGTAATCTCCCCGATTTCCTCTATCGTTTTGTCTTCAAAATAATATAGTAAAATCAATGTGTATTCATCTTCCGGTAATTTTTCGAGGGCAGCTTTTATATATTTTGCCCTGTTTTCAGCCGGAATCCCATCAAAATTCATCTCTTCTGGCTCAGCCGAAATTTGCACGTCATCGGTTGAAACAAATTTCAGTTTTTTCTTCCTTACCTCAGAAATACAGTTATTATATGTAATCCTGTAAAGCCAGGTCGAAAATTTTGCGGTGCCTTTAAACGTATTTAATGATTTATAGGCCTTTATAAAACTTTCCTGTGCCATTTCTTCAGCATCCTCACGATTTCGAAGAACTTTGAAAGCAATGGAATAAACAATATCCTTGTATTTGTCAACCAAGTGCGAAAAGTATTGCGTATCTCCTTTTAATACTCTTTCAATGTACCAGATATCGTCTTTTTGCTCCATTTTGCTGATTTGACGTAAAAATAAAAACGAGGTTACAATTTTTAGAAATATTTCTGAGAGTTGTAACCGAAAAAATATTCTTGCGTCATAAGGACAGAAAACGAAAAAAACAAAATTATAAACAATTTAAAATTTGAAATCATGGAAGGAATTTTTGTACCATTATCATTTTTTCTTGCGTTGTTTGCAATCCTGTATGTTTATTGGACAACCCGCACGAAAGAGCGGATGGCTTTGATTGACAAGGGAATTGACGCAAGTGTATTTAAAACTGACTGCAATAAGTACGGACTTGTAAAATGGGGAGTATTTTTAATTTTTGCTGCTGTTGGAGTTTTTACAGCACATTTACTTTCTCAAGTCTTTAATGAAGTTGCAGCGTATTTCAGTATGATCTTGTTTTTTGGCGGATTGGGTTTGATTGTAGCTTATTTCGTTACAAATACAATGGCAAAAAAGGAATGAATCTGAACAGAGTTACAAAGAAAATGGACGATTTTTTCGCCCATTTTTTTTGCTATTCAGTGTAAAACCTGATGACTTTTTTAATTGATTCCCGACACACAGGGCAAAATTCCTTTGCAACATTACTTTTCATCCGGCAGTCAATAAAAGGGCTGTAAATTCCTTTGCCCGAATAACCGCCACCTTCGTAAACCCCAACTTTATCTGAATTCGTTAAATCCCGGGGAGTAGGGATTTCAACAGTTTTGTCAACCATAGATTTCCATTTAGAATCGAAATCGACTAACGTAGTAATATTGGGCTCCCATGGTTCAATTTTCTGATTGTAAAAATCGTCGTAAGCAACTTCTGAGTTATAGTATTCATCGGCCAATCCAGCAAAGCCGTGACCAAATTCGTGCACAAATACCTCTTTTGTCAAATTATTATCAGCAGTGCAAACCGTCAAAAAATTATAAAAACCGCCTCCACCATATCTTTCGGCATTTACCAAAACATAAATTTGATCGTACGGAACATTTGCTGCCGCATCCAAAATCGGGCGCATGTCACTGGTTGTCAGATAGCGGGAAACATCGAAAGTGTAAAAAGTGGAATTGAAGCAAGTGTTTTTATAAACATGTTCACCGGGAATATCCGTTCCCGATTCCACAGAAGGAGTTAAAACTGCTGTAACATTAAATTTTTCCTTTTCCGATTTAAATGGTTCTTCATCAAAAAGATATTGAGTAACACGTTTGGCATCTTCTTTAAATTTCTCCATTTCCGATACGGTATAACCTTCTGCCAAAATCACTATGTCAACTTTGTTTTCAGGCATTCCATTTTTAAGAACTTCAAAGGTTTCAAATTGTAATGGAGATTCGTCAAGAATAAAATAATTGTCAGGATTGATAGAAGTTGTGTAAATATTTTTGAATTTCCCGTCCCTTTGCCGCGAATCAATTTCGAGTCTTATTTTTCCATTTGGAAAAGGGAAAATAGCTGTTTGGTAAAATGTTTTATCTATTTTCTTTGCTTCTGCCGTTGATTGCCATTCCTCAAATAAGGTGCTGAAGCCTTTAGCAAACAAAAGACTGTCCGATTTTTCATCAAATACCCTAAACCGATAATTTCCATAGTTAAAAGGATCGATCAGATTTATTTTTGATCCTGCCCAAAACTTTTCTTTTTTAATTTGTTCAGGATAAACCTTTTCCTCAGAACTATTTCCACCCAATAAAAAATCAAAACGCATCGATTGATCTATGAAATAGTGGTTGAAATCAATTTGAGAAAATGAAAATGCAGGAACAATGAGTAATAGAAATAAAAATATAAATTTCATGTCGGTTTTTTTTTGTGAAAATAATAAATATGTGAACTTACCAATCAAATTCTAACGGTAGTTTTTAAAACTCATGCTCAATAGAAGATTTCCGAATCTGATGAATTGTGAATTCTGAACCAAACCTTAAAACATCGCTTACTGAACCGTTACTTTCAATCTGTTACTTTCATACTTATATTTTGCTTTAATATTTAGGATATATAGAAAATTAATACATTTGTTTTATAATTTGAAACTTAAAACAGAAATTCAACTATGAACACAAATGATTATAAAGAGCAACCTGCCGAAATTGATGCACTCGATCAAAAAATACTAAAATTAATAACAAAGAATGCCCGAATACCCTTTTTAGAAGTTGCACGTGAATGTGGTGTTTCCGGAGCTGCAATCCATCAAAGGGTTCAACGGCTTTTTAATATTGGAGTTGTTGAAGGGAGTGAATTTGTTGTAAGTCCGCAGAAGCTTGGTTACAATACATGTGCATATATGGGTATTTATTTGGACAAAGCGAAATATCACACAACAGTGGCGGAAGCATTAAGGAAAATTCCGGAAATTGTTGAATGTCATTACACTACCGGGCAATATGCCATCTTTATAAAAATTCAAACCAAAAACAACATTCACCTTAAACAGATAATAGATACCGAACTACAAGAAATTGAAGGGATTTCACGAACTGAAACATTTATATCGCTTGAAATGGATTTTAAACGACAAGTTCCAATTAAATAATTGAATAAGGCTGGTAAAGTTTACCGGCCTTATTTTTTGTACCAACTTGCATACATTTCATAAGCATTTGCTATCCTGATAATTTCGCCTTCCAAAAGTTCTTTGCTAATTTCTTTGATTTTTTTTGCGGGGATACCTCCGTAAACACAGCCGGATTCAACAATTGTACCTTTGGTTACCACTGAACCGGCTGCAATTATTGTGTTACTTTCAACAACAACATCATCCAAAACCACAGCATTCATGCCAATCATCACGTTGTCACGGATAGTGCAGCCATGCACAATTGCGCCATGTGCCACTGTTACATTATTACCAATATTGGTTGGTGATTTCTTATAAGTTGCATGCACAACAGCGTTATCCTGAATGTTGGTATTGTTCCCGATTTTAATGTAGTGTACATCGCCCCTCAAAACTGCATTGTACCAAATACTGCAATTATTGCCCATTTCAACATCACCAATAATTGTTGCTGTTTCAGCCAAAAAGCAATTTTCTCCAAACTTTGGGCTCAACCCGTTCAATGTTTTTATTAAAGCCACTATATATATTTATTTTAAATTAGTTCAAATATATGAAAACACATAAATAATTGGATACGTAAATACTTACTTGTTAAATAATGGTTATTTTTGGGACTTCGTATTTTGAAAATTAATTCAAGTTTATTCGGTTTCGAAATTATAAAATGCTGATTTCGAAATCGTTTTATTTTTAAGAAAGAAATGTTTTAAACAAAAAATGTATATCAATGAAGGATGCAAGAGTAATTGAACTTGAAGAAGTAGCCATCCGGTTTTCCGGTGATTCAGGGGATGGGATGCAACTTACCGGTACATTGTTTTCGGATGCAAGTGCCCTTTTCGGGAATGATATTTCAACTTTTCCCGATTACCCATCAGAAATCCGGGCGCCGCAAGGAACAGTTGGAGGTGTTTCAGGTTTTCAGGTGCAATTTGGGAAAAAACTGGTTAATACGCCGGGTGATTACGCGAATGTTTTAATCGCCATGAACCCGGCTGCTTTGAAAGCAAATGCTAAATTTATGAACCCTGGAGGAACTATCATTTATGATTCAGATACTTTTGACGATAAACATTTGGCAAAAGCTAATTTCAAAACCGATGATGCTTTTGCTGAATGCAATTTGGACGATTATTTTAAAATCCCGGTGCCGATTACCAGTCTTACAAAAGAAAGTTTGAAAGATTGTGGTCTTGATAACAAAAGTATTTTGAGAAGTAAAAATATGTTGGCACTTGGATTAATTTGTTGGATGTTTAACCGTCCTCTGGAATACATCGACAAGTATATTAACACCAAATTTGGGAAGAACCCGGGTGTTGCTGCGGCCAATATTAAAGTGTTGCATGATGGTTATAATTATGGCATGAATTTGCAGCACATGGCTCCATCTTACATTGTCCACCCTGCAAATATCGAAAATGGAACCTACCGGAATATAAACGGTAATTACGCAACCGCCTGGGGTTTTCTTGCCGCTGCAGAGAAATCGGGATTGGAACTGTTTCTTGGTTCATATCCGATTACTCCCGCTACTGAAATTTTGCAGGCATTGTCAGCTCGCAAAGATTTGGGAGTAAAAACATTTCAGGCAGAAGATGAAATCGCTGGTATTACTTCTGCAATCGGCGCTGCTTTTGCCGGAGATCTTGCAATTACAAGCACTTCGGGACCAGGATTGGCACTAAAATCAGAAGCCATTGGTTTAGCTGTTATGGCAGAACTACCTTTGGTTATAGTAAATGTTCAACGAGGTGGACCTTCAACAGGGCTTCCTACAAAAACCGAACAGTCTGATTTATTGCAGGCATTATATGGAAGAAATGGTGAAAGTCCTGTTGTGGTTTTGGCAGCTAGCACTCCTTCCGATTGTTTCTGGTTTGCATACATGGCTTCAAAAATTGCATTGGAACGAATGGTGCCTGTTATCCTGCTGACCGATGGTTTTTTAGGTAACGGCAGCGAACCATGGAAAGTGCCTGTTATGGCTGAACTACCAACAATAACGCCGCGCATAGCAAAAAATGCAGAAACTTTTAAGCCATACGGTCGTGATGCTGTTAACAATGGCGCGGGAATGGGCAATACCAGGGATGCCGGGATTCGAACACAGGATTGGCGGGTTAGAAAAAAACGCAGCAGGAATAGTGAATCACGACCCTGATAATCATCAGACTAATTGTGAAATACGCGAACAAAAAGTGCAAAGAGTAGTGGATATGATTCCCGAACTTGAAGTTTGTGGCGATGACGATGGCGATGTGCTTATTGTTGGCTGGGGTGGAACGTATGGTCACTTAATCAGTGCAGTACGGGAACTTAGGCTGGAAGGTAAAAATGTTTCACTTGCACATTTTAATTATATAAAACCGCTTCCTAAAAATACAACTGCTGTTTTTGGTGAATTCAAAAAAATTATAGTTTGCGAACTCAACCTCGGGCAATTTGCAGGTTATTTACGCGACGAGTTACCTCAGTTTTCCTATCATCAGTTAAACAAACTGAAAGGGTTGCCATTTACTGTAAATGAGATTAAAGAAAGTGTTAACAAATTATTGGGGGAATAAAAAATGGCTGAATTAAATTATACTGTTAAAGATTTCAAAAGCGAAAACGAAGTTCGCTGGTGTCCGGGTTGTGGCGATTATGCTATTATGAACGCTGTACAACGAACAATGGCAGGCATGGGGATTTCACATGAAAAATATGCTGTTATTTCGGGTATCGGTTGTTCTTCCAGGTTTCCTTATTATATGAGTACATATGGTTTCCATACAATACACGGAAGGGCAACTGCAGTAGCATCGGGTGTAAAACTTGCCAACCCTGATTTGAATGTCTGGGTTATTACCGGCGATGGCGATGCAATGGCAATTGGTGGAAACCATTTCATCCATTTAATACGGAGAAATATCGACCTAAACCTTATATTGTTTAACAACCGTATTTACGGATTAACAAAAGGGCAATATTCACCTACTTCCGACCGTGGTTTCAAAACAAAAACTTCACCGTTTGGAACAATTGAAGATCCATTTGTTCCCGGTCAATTGGTAATAGGTGCACGTGGTTCGTTTTTTGCACGTTCCATTGATGGCAACATGAAGCTGAGCCAATCTGTTTTTGAAGCGGCGGCTAAACACAAAGGAACTTCGGTAGTTGAAGTTTTGCAGAACTGTGTGATTTTTAACGACGGTATTCATGATATGATAACAGATCCTGTTCACAAGGCCGACCGCCAGTTGATTCTTGAACATGGGAAACCTATGCTTTTTGGCAAGGAAAACGAAAAAGGAATTATTTTCGATAAAGGTAAATTGAAGGTGGGAGTAATTGGTGAAAATGGAGTTACCATTGACGATATTCTTGTTCATGATGCTACTGAAGCTGATCCTTCTTTGCACATGTCGCTCATTAACATGCAACTGCCTGATATGCCTATTGTTTTTGGTGTCATCAGAAGCGTTGTTGCACCGGTTTACGATACCGAAATGGTAGCGCAAATTAAAGAAGTTCAAAAAACAAGGAAAATTACTTGTGTTGATGAATTGTTAAAATCAGGAAATACCTGGGAGGTTACAGGGAACGAAAATGCTATAAATTCCGGTTGTCCAAAAGTTGCGGGAAAATAACATATCATATTCATTATAATTGAAGGCTCTGCAATTTCTGTGGGGCCTTTTTTTATTAAGTAAAACTTAGCTTCTGTTTCTATATTGAATTTTTTTATCAGTTAAGCTACTGGTAAACAACAAAAAGTCAATTTTCAGCCTGACAAAGAAAGCCAGGTGTGTGGCGAAGTGTTTCCGGGGGCGGGCGGATAAATGCCGGTCCGGAAAATGCCCACCGCCGTTCGGAAATTGTCCGCCACCGTTCGGAAATTGTCCACCACATTCCCGCATCCCATCGCCCGTTTCCTTTTGGATTTAACTGGCTTTTGCAAGAAAGTGCCTGATTCTGAGAAAAAGGGTGAGTCGATAAAAAGTTGAAAAAGTTTTAGAAGCAGAATTCAAAAAAATATGTTTTCGCAAGCAACAATCTGCATTTCTGTCAAATCGTTAAGGGCATTTATCAATCCAACTTTTTTGTAATTGGAAAGGTCATCGATAAAAATCCGGCATTCAAAAATTTTTCCTTCCTTAAGTAATTTTTCACGCTGAGTGCCGGGTAGGAGTGGTGTATCGGGCGTCCACCATTTTTCACCGTCAAAAAAAATCAGATTGGCTGCAAAACTATCCGTGAGACAATCGTTTTTTACAATAATTATATCATCACTGTTACCTCGTTTTTCAAACATCAGTTTTAATTTTTCCCTGTCTGCATATTTATAACGATATTCAATTTCGTTATCTTCGACCAACTTCAGACGATTAATTTTCCTGTATTGATAGGGAAAGAACTCAACCATTTCTATTTGTTTTGAATAAGTTACCCGACAACGGAAAAGGCCGTTTTTTGCAAATTCAGGAATAATTATTTCTTCGGTGAGTTTACTATTTTGCAAAACTCCAAAATATTCTCTTTGGGCATTTTCGAGTCGAACCTGATGCAACTCCAGGTTACAGAGTTTTCCGTCTTTACATTTTATGGTTTCAAGCAATGGGGACATATACTTTCTTTAGCATTTCATCGTACTCTTTTTCGGCGTCGCTCATAAAAGTTATTCCACCACCACTTTTATAAACCAGTTTTCCGCCCTGATTTTCGATATACCGGATCAACACACAGCTGTCAAGGTTTTTTCCATCGAAAAAACCAAAAATCCCAGTGTAATAACCGCGGTCATAATTTTCTGTTTTTCTGATAATTTCAAGCGTTTTCTTTTTTGGCGCGCCCGAAACTGAACCAGCCGGAAGCATTTTAAAAACAATATCTCCAATGTTTTCGGCATAATTTGCTGATAAATCACCCGAAATTTTTGAACTTACCTGCCAAAGATTTTTGTTATTGGTACGAATGTGGCTCAAATACCTGAATTTTTCAACTACCACATTTTCCGCAACCAAACTCATGTCATTCCTGATTAAATCTACTATGGTATTGTGTTCGGCAATCTCTTTCGAATCGGTTAGAATAATTTGTTCAGCATTTTCAATATCCGCGTCAATTGTACCTTTCATGGGGAATGAATAAATTTTGCCGTTTGCAACTTTTACAAAGGTTTCTGGGAAAAACAAACAAATTCATCCTTTAGATAGATTTTGTATTGAGCTGAACTTACCTGGAAGATTTCTTCGATGAGGTTAATATTTCTATATTTAGACAAAATGTCGTAAAAAGGAGCTAAAAGATGGACAAATCGCATCAAATCATGAAATTTTCATCGCGGAAATAAAATTTCACTGTTTGGGTGAGATTTTGCATAGAAGAAATGAGTTAACGCATATGCGCACTGCAATAACGCACCTTTTTACTGCACATAGCACGAGCGCACTGAGATAACGCACCTCGGCAGAGGGTTAATGCAAAGGCGGTGAACTAACGTACAAAATAGGTGCAATAACGCAAAAAATTGGTGGAACGTCGCACCAAATTGGTGGATTAACGCACCGTGGAGGTAAAATCGGAAAAACAGGGATGAAAGCCACATACGATTGTTGTTTAGAACTGTTTCAACAGGTGTGGGTTGAGTAAAGTTAAGCTCAAATAATTTAAATGAAAGGAAACAGGAATTTGGTAAACAGGTGCAATTTTTTAATAAACTCAGGGAGTTTGCATGTTTATAGCACTTTCAAAAGCCGAAGATATTCGACCCAGGAGGGGGTCGTATAAACAACGTTTCGAATTTTCTATAAACGTCGCTGCTGCGCGATTGTACAATGTGGCAATTATTTGATTAGCATGTGAAGCGAAAACAGAAAAGGACAGAATATTACTGGTCAGGTATGGATAAAAGAGATGAGAGAAAGCAAACCTTCCGATGAGGCATCGAGAAAGCGGTACTTACTGTCAAAATAGAGATTTCGTGCGGTCTTAGAGATAAGTAAAGCGGTTACCTGTTCACTGGCTTTATGGCAGTAGTTGTTTAGGGGGCATGACTTTTATCAGGGCTTATTTGTGGAACACAGGAAGCCTCATGGTAATGCAAAAAGGAAATCCAAGTACGAAAATGCAAGGTTATTACTAATGTACTATGAGGTGGCGGATGAACCCGTAGTAGTGATGAATCCCGGGAAACCGGGAGGAGCAAAGGGGTTCAATCATAAAGTTTTAATCAAATACAACTCAAAGAACGAGGAGGATGTTTGAAGGAAAAGCAAGACCAATACCGATTACAGGTATTATGGTGGAAGATGCTTACAAGAAGGTAAAGGCGAACAGGGGGAGTGCAGGAATTGATAAGATAAGTCTCACACAATTCGAGGAGAGTCTGTTAGATAATCTGTAGAAAATCTGAAACAGGTTATAATCAGGAAGTTATTTTCCATAAGCAGTAAAAGAACAAGAAATAAAGAAGAACAACGGTAAAACAGGAAAATAAGAATAAAAACTGTTACAAACAGGGTTGCACAACAAGTAATAAAAGATTATTTGGAGATACGTTTAAAAGAAACATTTCATGATTCTTCTTATAGCTACAGGACGCTGAAAGTGCACATTAGGCATTGGCAAGAGTTAGGGAAAATGTAAGGGATTATGCATGGGTTATATACTTGGACATAACCGCATTCTTTGATAATGTGGACCATGAAAAGATGATGCTTGCTTTGGATAGGCATGTAGACGAGAATTGGGTCATGATGTATGTAAAAAGATGGCTGGAAGCACCTGTGGCTAAAGCTAATGGTGATTTAATTGCAAACGAAGGAAAAGGCACGCCACAAGGAGGTGTCATCAGTCCATTGTTAGCCAACTTATGTGTCACATTACAGTTTTGATAAATCGATGGAAATCAATTTTCCGGAAATACTCTTCGAAAGGAAAACAGAGGATATGGTAATACATTCCAAAATTTAAGCACAGGCGAATTATATTCTTGATAAAGTCAAAACACGGTTGCAAAAGTGTAACCTATCGGTACACCCGGATAAAACGGTAATAGTCTATTGTAAAGACTACAGGCGAAACATAAAAGGAAAGAAAACGAAGTTTGACTTTCTCGGTTTCAGCTTTCATCCTATGAGTAAGAAATCTAACAGGGGTGGGATGTTTTTGGGGTACGACTGTGAGATAAGCAAGAAATCCTATTCTAAAATAGTAGGGGAACTGCGGAACCTCAAGTTCGACAGATGGGCAAAATCGTGGCAGGAAATTGTTGATTTACTGAATGATAAAATACGAGGATGGATACAATACTATGATAAATTTCGGTATCGTACATTAACAAACGTATTTCATCGTTTACACTATCGGTTGACAAAATGGATAGTAAATCGTTTTAAAAGATTCAAGAGGAGTCGGCGCAGAGCATTGAATTATTTGCAATATGTTCGGAGAAGATTTCCAAACTTGTTTTATCATTGGACGATTGGGTATCCTATTTTTTAGTTTGTATGATAAGAGCCGTATGACGGGAGACTGTCACGTACGGTTCTGTGAGAGGGATGGGGTGCGATTCCCTGTCCCTACTCAACATTGTCATCGTGTAGCAATTATTTGATCATCACGCGATGCAATCGCGCGATAGCCGGGGTTGGTGCCGGATATGTACAAACAAAGAACCCAACAAAATGCCGCAAACAAATTCCCGTTTTATGTTGTGAAACAGCTTATTTACAAGGTTACTTTTCCGGATTTTAAAGAATATACTTACAGTAACAAAACTGAAAATCGCTAACAAATAAAAAACAAATAAAATCATGAAACAGCCGCTCAAAAAACCTTTGTTTACACGCCGGAAGGCTTAAATATCTCCTTCACATATTCACGCAACCTTTTTAATTGTAACTTCATCTGAATCATATATAATCAAATCATAAAAAAACCAAAAAATGAAAGATCCACCGTAACAAACCAAAAAGATTTCCCATTCCCCTGGCAGCAACAAAGTTGCATCCCGCGAATACAACGAACCTATTTAAGCGCCTCAAACGGATAACCCCGTTACCGAATACTAAAAATGAAAAGGCACGATACAGCAGGTGCAAAAAACACCAAAAACAAAAAAATGAAAACAAAAAAATTGAAACTACTTGCTATTCTCCTGTTCCTGTTGCCACTTTGTGTGGTTATACTGGGGGCAGGGTGTGAAGAGGATGAAGAAATTGTAGAGTTTTCGAAAAGGATTTTTGAAATTTTGTGGAATTTTTGATGAAAACCGATGGAATTTCCCACCAGAATCGTTTTTATTGGGTTATTGTCAATTCAAAATAATAACTATATTAATAGCGATTGTAACCTCAAATAGATTTCAATAAATATTTTGTAATAATCGGAAGCAAAAGTTTTCCAACGGGGGTTTCTTTATTTGACGAAAAAGTGGAGGAAAACAATAAAGAAATTGTTTATACAATAACTTTTTTAACGGATGATACTTTTGTTGCTTCGGGTGCAAAGTATCATGCTGTCATTAAAAAGCCCTCTGGTAAAAAAGAAATCAACGTAGTTGAATGGTAACACTTTCAGCAAGAAAATCAATTAAAAATGCAAATGATTTACCCTGCTAACCGCGTTATTTATGTTGTCCATGAGTGTATTTGGGCAAAATAGTTATTATTGGTACAAAGGAGAAAAAATACCTTTGACTGAAATTGATAATAAAAGATTTACCCTGCTTGAAGATGAGAATATTGAAAGTGTTCTTACTAAAACGGAAGGTACTTTCTGGAAAATTAAGTCCAGAGGTATTGACAATACCATTACTACATTGATTCCCTTTAGTAAAGTAATCGCTTATACGTCTAATAAGTGGGAGATTATTGAAAAAATTGACAAGAAAGATTCGTTGCATTTTAAATTGAAAGAACAAAAATTTTATTCAACCTTCTTTTTAAAACCCAGGACGGTGAAGAAGTAGGATTGTCCCATCTGTTCTATGTAAAGCTATTTAATAAAAGTGATATCGAGAAATTGGAAAAAATGGCAATTGAAAATAGAGTTGGGATTGTAGGGAACAACAGATATATGCCTTTATGGCATACTTTGGCATGTTCAAAATATTCAAAAGGTAATGCATTGGAAATGGCTAATTTATTTTTTGAATCGGGTGAATTTGATGCAGCAGAACCCGACCTTATGGTGAATGAACTTCAGTGTGTTAATGATACCTGTTTTGATGACCAATGGCATTTAAATAATAACGGTCAATATGGCGGAACAATTGGAATTGATATTAATATCTGTGATGCATGGAGGTTAACAGAAGGTATTAATGACATTTTAGTTGCTGTTGTGGATCAGGGAATATGAATTAAACCACCCTGACTTATTGAATATGTTTGCAAATAGTTATGATACTGAGACCAATTCATCGCCAAGTATTGTCCTTGGGCATCACGGGACTGCCTGTGCAGGTATCATTGGCGCAGCATCTAATAATAATAATATTAGTTTTGCCGGAGTGGGACATGAGTTTCAGTTAATGTCGGTAAGTAATAGTTTGGCAACTAACTTAATATTCTTAAAGGGAGGTGATGGAATTTTGGACTTGGCACAATGGGGCTGATGTTATTAGTAATTCCTGGGGTTCTGCTGTACAATATCAAATTATAGACGACGCAATTGATAGTGCGTTAATACGAGGAAGAAATGGTTTAGGATGTGTTGTAGTTTTTGCCGCAGGAAATGAGAATTCTGCAGTAAATTATCCAGCTAATAGTAATCCCGATATTATTGCTGTTGGTGCAATGAGTCCATGTGGTGAAAGAAAGAGGAGCAGTTCAAATCCATCAGAAGTCGGATTAGGTGTAACACCTGATCCTAATGGCGTTAGTTGCGATGGAGAAAAAACATGGGGAAGCAATTATGGAAATGAGATTGATTTGGTTGCACCGGGTGTATTAATTCCTACAACCGACAGGCAAGGAAATAATGGATATAATCCGGGTACAGAGATACATGTCCTTGCAGGCGGAAATAAAATTAGTAATGACTATAATGATGACGATTATACTGTTTGGTTTAACGGTACTTCCTCTGCTTGTCCTCAGGTAGCAGGTGTTGCAGCGTTAATATTATCAATCAATTCAAACTTAACCCAAGATAAAGTCCGTGACATCATCGAATCAACTTGTACCAAAGTTGGGAGCTATAGCTATTCAACAGTTTCAGGTAGGAATAATGGTACATGGAATAACCAGATGGGTTATGGTTTATTAAATGCTTATGCTGCTGTTTTAAAAGCTTCGGGCGGTAATATTTCCGGCGCAGGAATAGTTTGCGCCTCAAATACAACCTTTTCATTAACTGGTGTAACTTCAGGGCTAAATATCGATTGGGATTGTAGTACTTCTTTACTCACGCAAGTTGGTGATGATAATGGAAGCAGTTTTATAGTTCATGCAAATTCTTCATCTACAAATGGGCAAGGGTGGATAAGTGTAAAAATTATAACAGATTGCGGAGATACCATAACCCGCACAAAAACAGTTTGGGTTGGCTCCCCAGGTACATTCGATGTATCGGATTGGGATAAGTTTGCTATTAACAGCGCCGACGGGGGAGATTGGTATGTTTGTACAGACCAGGCTGGCAATGAGCTGGATGTAAGTTATTACCAAACTTACTATGGATGTACCAATTTCGAGGTAAAAATTACAAACCTCAACAATACCTATACTTACGCCCATTTTTACCCAACATACGGAGTTGGCAGCCTCGATTATCCGAGCCTGCAGGAAGGCTGGTACCTGATATGGACAAGAGGTTACAACTGTGGTGAATGGGGGGACTGGACAGAATCGGAACTTGAATTTGTTGAATGCTCATTAATGAGGCTGTATTTATCGCCAAACCCTACAAAAGGTGAAACTACAGTAAGTATTGGTAAAGATGCAACAGCAGAAATCACCACCTCAACGGAACTTGTTTTCGATGAAACCGCGGAATGGGATATGGAAGTTTACGATAACGCCCAAAACCTGAAAGAGAAAAAGACAAACCTAAAGGGCAACAGCGCCAAATTACAAACTGCTGGATGGAAAGAAGGTTTTTACATTGTACGTGTAAAATACAAAGATGAAATTTTAACCGGCAAACTGATTGTGAAGAAATAATTGGTTTATTTACCCGGTGACAGCGAGTCACCGGGTAAATCTTTGGCAAAATAATTACGGAAAACCAGCCCGAACACCTGCACATGGATTCGGTAACTGCCGAAAGTTCAATCCACACCCCGGAGAAGGTTTCGGCAACTGCCGCATAACAAAAGAAGGCAAATTACGGATTTCGGTAAATGCCGAAGCAGTGAAAAGACATTTAAGCACAATTTAAAAAGCATTTATTAAAAATAAGTATTAACCAATAAACTTTCCGTGATGGCATGACCAACGGGACGCAGATAGCTATCAGGTCCTTGTCCCAAAAGTCCATACTCTCCGGAAATTATTTTTACAATCTCAATATAGTCTTTAATTCCGTTCAATATTTTTATTTTTGAATGAAATTTTAATGATAATGGATATTGCCGGAAATATTAACTCGATCAAGAAGAAATTGCCTGAAAAAATACGTTTGGTTGCAGTGTCAAAAACAAAACCGAACGAAGATATTTTGGAAGCTTATAATGCCGGGCATAAAATTTTCGGAGAGAATAAGGTTCAGGATTTGGTTGCGAAATATGAGCAACTTCCAAAAGATATTGAATGGCATTTTATAGGCCACCCGCAAACCAATAAAGTTAAATACATTGCTTCGTTTGTACAATTAATTCATGGGGTTGATTCATTGAAACTTTTAAAAGTTATAAATAACGAAGCGAAAAAAAATAATCGCCTGATATCGGTGCCTTTTGCAATTCCATATTGCTGATGAAGATTCTAAATTCGGGTTTGTCACTCAATGAAGCCAGGGGAATAATTGAGAGCAATGAGTTTGGACAGTTTAAAAATATTTTGATTGCAGGTGTTATGGGAATGGCAACTTTTACTGATAATACAATGCAAATAAGAAATGAATTTAAGACTTTGAAAACTATTTTTAATTCGCTTAAAAATGAATATTTTTCGGGTGTTAAAAGTTTCTCTGAAATTTCGATGGGAATGTCTGATGATTATCAAATTGCAGTTGAAGAGGGAAGTACTTTAATCCGTGTAGGTAGCAAAATTTTTGGAGAAAGGAATTGTTAGTTAAATTTTTTGATAAATAAATTTGAGATTCAAGACAAAGAAAAGTTTTTGATATATTACTTTCTTTGAACTTAAACTCGTAACATAAACCAAATTAAATGAGTAATTTAGAAACAACATACTTGGGCTTGAAACTAAAAAATCCCTTGGTTGCAGCAAGTTCAGGGCTTACTAATTCAGTCGAAAAGATAGTTGAATTGGAGCAATCTGGAATTGGTGCAGTTGTGTTGAAATCGATTTTTGAGGAACAAATTAATGGAGAGGTAACAAGTATGCTAAGTAAGGATGCCCAAAATACGGGATATCCCGAAGCTGAAGATTATATTAAAAGTTACCTGCGTGACAATTCTGTCACAAAACATATCAATTTAATTGAAAATGTAAAAAAGGCTGTTGATATTCCTGTTATTGCAAGCGTAAATTGCATTTCGGGTCATGAATGGACTACGTTCTCAAAAGATTTCCAGGATGCGGGAGCTGATGCAATTGAATTGAATATTTTTTATGTACCCACAAGCAGGCACGAAAAACCCGAAATAGTTGAGCAATTGTATATTGATGTGCTGAAAAAAGTGAAATCACAGGTTTCAATTCCAGTTTCGGTTAAATTTGGAATTTACCACAGCAATATTATTGCAATGGCCGAAAATTTAAAAGCAAATGGAGCCAATGGAATAGTAATGTTCAACAGATTTTATGAACCAGATATCAATGTGGAAACGCTTGAACTAACTTCATCAGAAATTTTTAGTTCACCTGCTGATAATCGTCGCTCATTGCGATGGATTGGAATGGTTTCATCTGATGTAACTCATTTGGACATTGCCGCGTCCACCGGTATTCACGATAGTAATGCAGTTATAAAACAAATACTCGCCGGAGCCCAAGTTGCCCAGTTATGCTCAACACTTTATTTGAATGGGACTACAATTGTACCCGAAATGTTGAACGGCATTTCAGATTTCATGCGAAAGTGGAATTTTAAAAAATTAGACGATTTTAGAGGCCGTCTTTCTTATAAAAATATACCTGACCCAATGCTTTACGAACGCTCACAGTTTATGAAGTATTTTTCAAACAGAAATTAATCTGAAATTCATTTGTTATAACTGCCTTTCCAAAAAAATTGTAACGTACTTGTGATTAATCCAGTAGATTTTAATTTTATTGACTTTGTAAAAATATTGATGCTAAAGTTGAATTAGAGTGAATGAGTAAGGCTATCAAGAGTGTTAAAAAATTATAATAATTGTTATAACACAAGTTCAAATGTTCAACAATTAAAGTAAATAATCGTAAAATTTATGGAAGGACATTTAATAGGAAATCACAATATGAAAACACATGAAAAAATGAATTTCGGGTTTGAAAGTGATCTGCAATTCAAAAATAAGTACGCTTTTTCTACAAGGGAATTCAGGATGCATCTATTTCAAAATCAAAATTTTGTAGTACCTTGGCAAATAGTGGAAAAGGGGAAAAAGGAAGTTCGGGTTGATTGAGTTTTAAAATAAAAATTCTTCAGCCTGGTTAGTTAGTTTTTGAAATAAAGTTCAATTCAGAAAAAGAGTTGAACTTTTTTTTATTTCAATTTTGTTAGGATTTCATTTAAAAAATATTTTTTCTGATCATTAACAACGGGCAAGGCATCCATAATATGAGTCACCGAATTATTAATTATTTCTTTATTTGGTAAAAATTCTAAATTGTCAATAACTGTAAATGCTTCAAATGCAATTTCCCAATCTTCCTTAATAATTAAATCAACAAAAACTGGTAAAAATGTGCTAAAGTCTAAGCCGTTTTGCCAGCATGCAATTAATATTGATTTTCTGATTGATTTATATTTTTCATCTTCAATAGCCCGCATAAAGCCATTAATTGATTCTTTATCTTTTACAGATCCCAGTAAACCTTTAATTTCGGTTTCAATCTCCTCTTCAGGTAATGAATTCAACAAATCCAAAAGAATTGGTATGTAGAACTTGTTTCCTTTTTTTTTGATCAATTCAATTGCTGAAATTACAACATCTGTATTTGCTGAAAACAGATTTTTTTTAATCTGCTCATCTATTTTTCCCTGGTCCATTTTAAAATTTTGATGCACAAAAATACATTTTTAAAGTAAAATACTATATTTCGAATTTGTCAATCAGTAAATTTTAACTTATTGAAGTCTTTTTTATTACTGCGTAAATTATATTAAGTAATAGAATTGGAGACGTTTATAAATAGAACCTAAATCAGTTTTATACAAAAGTAAAGTTGTAGGCAAAACGTTAACATTCAGTTTATTACATATGAATGAATTCAGGCATTAAATAATTTGATAAAAAGAGGATGAATTCAAAACTGATGATATATGTTTAGAGTTTTCAAACCAAAGGTATAAAATCAAGTACAGCTCAATTTTCATTTACTCATCAGTACATTGCCAATTGTTTCGTTAAACTTTATTTTTTTAAATGAACTTTTTTGATTTTAAAGCTTCTGTCAATTCATTTGTTGCGAGTTTAAGGTCTTTCTCAACTGTATTTAATGCTGGTCCAATTTCATCAATATTTTTGCTTTCAGCCCAAATCTCAATTTTGTTTAAGAGCATTCCGGTGTTTGACATCCCAAAAATCATAACCGACGATTTGGCGGTATGGGCTTCGCGACCTAACTTTTCCATATTATTTTCAGCAAATAATCTATTCAAATTTGCAACAAAATCAGGAATCTGTTCAAGAAAAATACAAATTAGCTCTTTTATGAAATCTTCATCATTGTTGGCAACATTGTAAAGGCTTGTAAAATCAACTGTTTGTGAATTGGTGTCCATAGCGATTTATTTGTGCCACAAAATAATAAAATATTTGCTAAAAGGTTCATTATAAATTCTGATATATTTCATGTCTTTACTATTTTTGAATTCATAGCTTTGTCTGATCAAATTAATTAAATACAATGAAGTTTACTGCATTTAACGAAATACATAAAAAAGAGGGCGCTAAAATGCTCGAGTTTGCGGGCTATGAAATGCCCATTGAATATACCGGCATCATTGACGAACACAACACTGTGCGCAATGCTGTAGGTGTTTTCGATGTGTCACATATGGGAGAATTTTGGGTGAAAGGGCCATTTGCACTTGATCTGGTGAAGAAAATTACTTCGAATGATGCTACCCAGCTTACTCCGGGGCAGGCGCAATACACCTGTTTCCCCAACGGAAATGGTGGAATAGTTGATGATTTGCTTGTATATTTATATGAACCCGAAAAATATATGCTGGTTGTAAATGCTTCAAATATTGAAAAAGACTGGAAGTGGGTGAATAGCCAAAATGATGTTGGCGCTGAACTCGAAAATGCTTCCGACAGGATTAGCCAATTGGCAATTCAGGGTCCAAAAGCAACAGCTGCATTACAAAAACTGACTGATGTTAATTTGTCGGATATTAAGTTTTACACGTTTGTTACCGGCAAAATCGCTGGCATAGATGATGTGATTATTTCTGCAACAGGATACACAGGTGCGGGCGGTTTCGAACTCTATTTCAGGAACGAAGTTGCCGAACAAATGTGGAATGCTATTTTTGATGCAGGCACTGAATTCGGTATAAAACCCATTGGTCTGGCTGCCCGTGACACCTTGCGCCTTGAAATGGGATACTGTCTTTACGGAAACGATATTGATGATACTACTTCGCCAATTGAGGCTGGTTTGGGTTGGATTACCAAATTCAACAATGGCAGGAAATATATCGACCGGGACTTTTTGATGATGCAAAAAACCGAAGGAGTAACCCGTCAGTTACGAGGGTTTGTTTTGCTCGAACGGGGAATTCCGCGACACGGTTATGAACTTGTAAATTCAGAAGGTAGTTTTATCGGTCAGGTAACTTCGGGAACCATGTCACCTACTTTAAACAAAGGAATCGGAATGGGTTATATTGCCAAAGAATATTCTGCTTTTGGAACACAGGTTTGGGTGAAAATCCGCAACAAAGCTATACCTGCTGAGGTGGTGAGGATGCCGTTTATTTAATAGAAAAATTAGTTTAGATAATAAAATGCTGCCTTTTTTGGGTGGCTTTTTTTGTTTTCAAAGTTTTTTGCATCCTTTTTTATTTTATGATGTGCGACCATATGAATTTGCACTGTATATCTCTAAATCCAGTTTAACCTACTTTTATCGTAAAAAACAAGTTTAAAAACATTTTATTTTAAAAATGACTGGGAGATTGATTTTTGTCATTTATCTTTGAAACCAATAAATTTTTCACGGCACGGTTTTAACCTATGAATTAATTATTCTCATCGGCAAACTGAAACAAAAAACTTACACAGGAAGAGATTACAACAAAATAATATAAATAAATTAACCTTTAATTTTTGTAATAATGAAGAAGCATAATTTTTACGCGGGGCCATCAATTCTGCCCCAGTTTACTATTCAGCAGACAGCCGAAGCAATTATCGATTTTGCCGGAACAGGTTTATCTGTTATGGAAATCTCACATCGCAGCAAACAGTTTGTGGCAGTTATGGAAGAAGCCCAGGCTTTAGTTAAGGAACTGTTGAAGGTACCGGAAGGTTATTCAGTGTTGTTCCTTCAGGGTGGTGCAAGCCTCCAGTTTTTAATGGCTCCGTATAATTTGCTGAACAAAAAAGCAGCCTATTTAAATACGGGTGTTTGGGCTTCGAAAGCTATAAAAGAAGCTAAAATGGCAGGCGAAGTTATTGAAGTAGCATCGTCAAAAGATGCCAATTTCAATTACATTCCAAAAGGGTTTAATGTGCCTGACGATGTAGATTATTTGCATATCACAACCAACAATACCATTTACGGAACAGAGATTTTGACCGATTTGGATGTTCCGGTCCCTATGGTGGCCGATATGTCATCTGATATTTTAAGCCGCCCAATGGATGTTTCGAAATATGATTTGATTTATGCCGGCGCCCAAAAAAACCTTGGACCATCGGGTGCAACACTTGTGATAGTTAAAAACGAAGCACTTGGAAAAGGCACACGTCAAATTCCTACAATCCTCAATTATCAAACACATATAGATAATGACTCGATGTTTAATACGCCGGCAACAGTTTCTGTTTTTGGTTGTTTGCAAACTTTGCGCTGGTTGAAGGAAAATGGCGGATTGGAAGCCATGGAAAAACAAAATATTGAAAAAGCCAAAATTTTGTATGACGAAATCGATCGCAACAAAATGTTCAGGTCAACAGTGCCGAACAAGGAAGACCGTTCCCGGATGAATGTGTGTTTTGTAATGACACCTGAATTTACAGAGCTTGAAAAAGATTTCGAAACGTTTGCCGCTTCCCAGGGAATGATTGGTTTGAAAGGCCATCGTTCAGTAGGTGGTTTTAGAGCCTCAATTTATAATGCCATGCCGGTTGACAGTGTAAAAGCGCTGGTACAAACCATGCAGGATTTTGAAAATTCAAAATAATCAAATAAAAATTGCAGGACGAAAATCCTGCATTTTTTTTATAATTTTTAGAACAAATAAACCAGGTTTCGGTTTGCGGTACTAATTCAAAACACTTGAAAAATGCGAAAAATTCTAATTGCCACAGAAAAACCATTTGCGCCGGTAGCAGTAAAAAAAATCAAAAAAATCCTTACAAAGACAGGTTATGAAATCACCTTTCTTGAAAATTATACTTCGAAACAGGAGTTATTGGAAGCAATTTCGGATGTTGAAGCCGTAATTGTAAGAAGTGATTTGATTGATGAGAAAGTAATTGGCAGCGCAAAAAAATTACGGATTATAGTGCGTGCCGGCGCCGGAACCGATAATGTTGATTTGCGGGTAGCATCGGAAAACGGAATTGTTGTAATGAACACTCCCGGACAAAACTCAAATGCTGTTGCTGAACTGGCCATAGGAATGGCAATTTTTGGAATCCGCGAATTATTCAGCGGAAAGCCCGGCGGCGAATTGCGTGGCCGCACCCTTGGTTTGCATGGATTTGGTTTTGTGGCTCGTAATGTTTTTAGAATTGCACGGGCAATGGGAATGAAAGTGATTGTTTACACGCGTTACAGCAAACACGCAGCCGCTGCAATTGGTTTAAAAGTAACGCATTCATTGGAGCAGTTGTATGAAAAAAGTGATGTCGTTTCCATTCATGTTCCGGCAAAAGGAGAACATATTAAATCTGTCAGCTACAAGGTTTTAAAGCATTTGAAAGACGGCAGCATCATCGTTAATACAGCCAGGAAAGAGGTCATAAATGAACCCGATTTGGTGCGGATTATGGAAGAGCGACAAGGAATAAAATACATTTCGGATGTAACACCTGATTGCGAAAATGTGTTTGCAGAGAAATTTGAAGGACGCTACTTTTTTACTGCAAAAAAAGCAGGCGCCCAAACTGCTGAAGCAAATTTGAATGCCGGAGTTGCTGCCGCCGAACAAATTGTCGATTTCTTTGAAAAAGGGGATTGTACATTTCAGGTGAATTAGTTAGTGAATGTGTTAATGGGTTAATGGGTGAATGAGGAAAGTTGAAAAAGAATGAATGGGGGCGTGGCATAATAAAATGGAGTTTTAGTATTTTGGTATTCAACTTAAAATTTTTACAAATGAGTTATAATCAATCTTCTGATTTCTTTGATTTTGAGTCGCTTGAACTATATAAAAAGTCGCTTGACTACGTTGATTTTGTTTACGGAATAACTAAACAATTTCCACACGATGAACTTTATGGTTTAACCAGTCAATTTCATCGGGCAGCTATTTCAATTTCATTAAATACTGCCGAAGGTTATGGTGAAACAATTCCTTTAGGATTAAAATATTTAAAGACAGTCAGGGGTTCAATTCGCGAATGTTTGGGATGTTCTACAATCGGTTTTAGAAGAAAATATATGACAGAACCAATATATCTTGAATCACGAAAGTTGTTAACAGAACTTTCAAAACTTTCTGCAGGTTATCGAAAATATTTGAATTCAAAATTGAATAATTAATTATTTTTGACAATATAAAAACGGGTGGTAAGCGGTTGCGGTTGAAATTTTACATGGGTTTATTGAATCCTCGAATACTTCTTCCTCAATTACCCAATCACTAATTTACTTATTTACTAATTAAAAATATGGCACAAATAAAACCATTTAAAGGGCTGCGGCCAAGCACTGATATTGTTGAAGAACTGGCATGTTTGCCTTACGATGTGATGAACTCGGAAGAAGCTGCTAAAATGGCTGAAGGAAAAGAAAAATCTTTGCTTCGGATTACCAAAGCTGAAATTGAATGTCCGGGTGTCGATGACATTCATTCTGAAATCGTTTACAATAAATCAGTGGAAAACTTTAAGAAGTTTCAGCAGAATGGCTGGTTGGTGCCGGACGAAGTCGCCAAATATTATATTTACGCACAAACAATGAATGGCCGCACGCAATACGGAATTGTTGGTGCCGCCGCCTGTGCCGATTATGAAAACGGAATCATAAAAAAACACGAACTTACCCGACCTGAGAAGGAGGAAGATCGCATGGTCTTAACCCGTTACCTGAATGCCAATATCGAACCGGTTTTCTTTGCTTACAAAGCCGTTCCTCAAATCGATAAAATTGTAAAATCGATAGTGGAAGAAAACATAGCCGATTACGATTTTACAGCCGAAGATGGGTTTGGCCATCATTTTTGGGTTATCAATAACCCTGAAACAAACCAACAGATTGAAAAACTATTTACAGAAAAAGTACCTTTTACGTATGTTGCCGATGGCCACCACCGCACAGCTGCTGCGGCACGGATTGGACTGGAGAAAACAGCCCAAAACCCAAATCATACCGGCAATGAGGAATATAATTTTTTTATGGCTGTTCATTTTCCTGACAATCAATTGCAGATTATCGATTACAACCGCACGGTTACTGATTTAAATGGTTTGTCTGATGACGAATTTCTTTTAAATCTGAAGAATGGTTTTGAAGTTGAAAAAATGGGAACCGATATTTATAAACCACGCAAACTACACGAATTCAGTCTCTATCTTTCGGGCAACTGGTATAAACTGAATGCAAAAACAGGAACTTATAACGACAACGATCCGATTGGAGTTTTGGATGTAACTATTTTGTCGAACCAGGTGCTGGAACCGATTCTCGACATTAAAGATTTACGCACCTCAAAACGAATTGATTTTATAGGAGGAATCCGCGGACTTGGCGAATTAAAAAACCGTGTTGATTCGGGCGAAATGAAAGCTGCGTTTGCACTTTTTCCGGTTTCCATGGAACAACTCATCAACATTGCCGACAGTGGAAAAATCATGCCGCCAAAAACTACCTGGTTTGAACCAAAATTACGTTCAGGACTGGTGATTCATCAGCTGGATTAATTTGCAACACATAATTTAATTAAAATCCTGATGAGCAATTTTTGGGATTTTTTTGTTTGATATCTTGAAGGCTGTAATAAAAACTTAAGATTAAAAACTAAAAATTAACTAAATTCATCGTTTTTAAAAATTGAAAAGATGGATTTGGAAAACATATCGTTGTCAAGCATATACAAAAGGCAAAAAACTGATCGTGATATTTTTCAGGAGTTAATGCCTACCAAGGTTAAAGAGGTTTTGTTGGTTTCCACGCTGTATGATTCCTACACAATTGTGCGGGAGGGGCAGTTTAGCGACAAAATTTATGGTGAATATCTTCAGCTAAATTTATATGCTGCACCGCGTTTTACAAGTATCAATACAAAGGAAGATGCAATATCAGTTTTAAAACGAACCGAGTTCGATTTGATAATTGTAATGGCCGGTGTCGATAAAATTACACCGGTTGAAACTGCCCGTGAATTGGACCTCATTAAACCCAATATCCCGCTGTTGCTGCTTGTTAACAACAATGCCGATTTACTTTTCTTTAAAAGAGAGGTGCGAAAACTCGATTTTATTGACCGCATTTTTGTGTGGAATGGAAATTCCAACGTTTTTGTGGCCATGATTAAATATGTTGAAGATAAAAAAAACGTGGCCTTAGACACAAAAAACGGCAACGTGCGTGTAATTGTTTTGGTAGAGGACAGTGTTCAATATTACTCGCGCTATTTGCCAATGCTTTATACAACAGTGATGACTCAAACCCAGGCGCTTGTTAAAGAAGATGCCACCGATGAATTGCATAAAATACTGAAAATGCGGGCCCGGCCTAAATTGTTGCTGGTTAGCACATATGAAGAAGCAGTTGAAATAATTAACAGCTACAAAAAATATATCCTGTGTGTAATCTCCGATGTTAAATTTGAAAAAGATGGTGTTGAAGATGAAGATGCCGGAATAGAATTGTTGAAATATGCAGGGCAGGCACTAAAATATCCGGTGCCGCTATTGCTTCAGTCACACGATATTGCAAATGCCAGCCGTGCAAAAAGTGTTGGCGCTGATTTTATCAATAAAAACTCCGAAAGTTTGTCGATGGATATTCTTAATTTTTTGTACCGCAGGTTGGGTTTTGGAAGTTTCATTTTTAAAGGACAGGATGGAAAACCACTGGCGGAAGCAACAAATCTGGAAAGCTTTCAAAAGCTTTTCAGGGAAATACCTGCAGAAGCACTGATGTATCATGGCAGCCGGAATTCGTTTTCGACCTGGTTAATGGCGCGTGGCGAAATAAATATGGCAGAAAAATTGCGACCCGTTAAAACCAAAGATTTTCAGGGAGCTGAAGAATTGCGCGATTTCTGTTTAGATATTTTCAAGGAAGTTCGTTTTGAAGAATTAAAGGGTACAATCGTAAATTTTAAACCGGCAATGGTTCATTCAAACCAGTTTATTGTTCGGCTGGCAAAAGGTTCACTTGGCGGAAAAGGGCGCGGGATTGCGTTTATAAACAATTTTATCGAAAATATCCACTTCAACAAGTTGATACCCAATCTGAACATCAGAATTCCGGCAACTGCTGTTTTGGGCGCCTACGAGTTTGATAAATTCATAGAATTGAACAACCTGTACGATGATCTTTATGCTCAGAATAATTACAAAACCATCCGAAGTCATTTTCTTGAAGCTGAATTTAATGAAGAAACCAAAACGAGATTGACCGAATATTTGGTTGAAATGAAAAAACCGCTGGCAGTGCGCTCTTCGGGTTTGTTTGAAGACTCGCTTTTACAACCTTTTTCAGGAGTTTATGGAACTTATCTGATTCCAAATAACCATACTGACATTTCAGTGCGTTATAAACAACTCGAAACTGCCATAAAACTTGTATATGCCAGTATTTTCACAGAGTCGGCAATTGCTTATTTCGATGCCGTGAAATATAAAATAGAAGAGGAAAAAATGGCTGTAATCATACAGGAAGTTGTGGGGCAAAACCACAATGGAAAGTTTTATCCAAGTGTTTCTGGTGTTGCACATTCCTTTAATTATTATCCTGTGTCGCATATGAAACCCGAGGATGGTTTTTCGGTGGCTGCGGTGGGTTTGGGAATGTATGTGGTAGGCGGTGAAAATGCGTTCAGATTTTGTCCACGTTACCCAACCATTAATATTAATTCGGTTGACGAACAGGTGCAAAACACACAAAAAGTGTTTTATGCAATGGATCTCACAAATTCTGAAATTGATTTGGTAGCTTATGGCGAAGATGCTTCTATAAAGAAATACAAAATTAAAGAAGCGGAAGTTGATGGAACGCTTGAACATTTGGCATCGACTTACGATTATGAAAATGATGATTTGGTACCAGGTGTGCAACAAAAAGGACCGAGAGTAATTGATTTTGCCAACCTTTTAAAATACAATTACATACCTTTTGCCGACACCCTTCAAATACTTTTAAAATTGTTTAAAGAAGCAATGGGGTCGCCTGTGGAAATTGAGTATGCTATTGAATTGGCACCCTCAGGAAATGGATTGCCAACTTTCTATTTACTTCAAATAAAACCATTGATACGGGTTGAAGAAGAAGTGGATATTGATTTGGGAAATGTTCCGGAAGAAAAGGTGTTTATGTTTGCAGAACAGGGCATGGGAAATGGCAAAATCGAAAATATTTATGATGTTGTTTATGTTGATCCCGATAAATTCGACAAACACAAAACGAAACAAATTGCACAGGAAATAGCTGAAATTAACCTCGGTTTTAAAGAAAACGGGAAAGAGTATATCTTGATTGGACCCGGAAGGTGGGGCTCACGCGACTCATATACAGGAATTCCGGTTTACTGGGCAGACATATCAAAAGCGCATATTATCATAGAAATGGGATTGCCGGATTTTCAGATAGATGCTTCATTGGGATCCCACTTTTTCCATCACGTTACTTCAATGAATGTGGGGTACTTTTCAGTCCCATTCAATTCTGAAAACTCAAAATTGAAGATGGAGGCATTAAAACAACAAAAAATCATAAAGGAAACCGAATTTGTAAAACATGTCCAATTTAATAAACCGCTTACTATTTTAATGAATGGCAAAGAGCGAAAAGTGCTGATACATAGTTAATGCAACAGAACATTATTATCCTGCATATTTTCATAGGAACCATTCTCAGCTATTAAATAGGAACACAACAACAGAAGTGTTCTGTAAAATTTAAAATCAGTTCAAAACGAATATTTAAAAGATTAAGTTTAGAATATCAAGTTAAATTTGTTTGCAATTCCATGTTCTGTTTCCTCTTTAAAAGGTTAATTTTGAATTATTCGAAACAACGGAATCAATAGTTTAATAATTTACAACAACATGAAGATATTAAAATCTGTCACAGTTTGCCTGGCAATGGTATTTATAACGAATGTATCAGGCAGTTCGTCAAAAAACGATATTCAAAAAACAGGCGAATTGTTGCGGCATGACAGACCACAAGTGACAATGACAGCGGAGTTAAATACTCCCACTCCTGTATCAGGTGCAACTGATCAATCAGAAACTGTGAAAAAGGGAGAAAAATTGTTTAAAGAAAAAAACTGTGTTGTCTGCCATAAGTTGGACACAAAGTTAATTGGCCCGGCGGTAAAGGAAATATCAAAAACATACGCAGGCAAGAAAGAAAATTTAAATAGTTTTTTGAAAGGTAATTCCAAATCTATCATTGATCCGGCACAACATGCCCTTATGGAACCTCAGATTGCCATAACCAAAGCCATGTCAGATGCCGAAAGAATGGCTATTGTTGAGTATATACTTTCTATAGGTCAATAAAAAAACAGCAATATAAAATGAAAATTGAGGACGATGGTTTTTAATGAATAAAGTCCTTACCTCAAGCAATCAGTTGTGCTGGAAACGGCTCAAATGGTTATACAACCTTCAGATGCAGAGGAAACTGTGTTCCTGTATTTTTTTAAAAGACCGGGATTAAGTTTATCATCAGGTTTATTCCATAATTTTCTGCGGTTCTTTATTTCATGTTCAGATAAATCCACATCTATGCGGTTTTTCTTAATGTCTATCGTAATTATATCACCATCATGAAGCAAGCCTATTAAACCACCTTCGTATGCTTCAGGCGTAATATGTCCCACCACAAAACCATGCGAACCACCGGAAAAGCGACCGTCAGTGATTAAAGCGACCTTTTTTCCCAACCCTGCACCCATAACGGCTCCGGTGGGTTTCAACATTTCGGGCATGCCGGGGCCTCCTTTTGGACCGTTATTGCGGATTACAATCACATCTCCCGGCTGGACGGTAGAGCGTATTCCTTCGATAGCTGTAAATTCATCCTCGAAAATACGGGCAGGTCCCCGGAATAACTCACCTTCTTTGCCAGTTATTTTAGCCACTGCACCTTCTACAGCCAGATTGCCGTAAAGTATTTGAATATGCCCGTTTTTTCTGATTGGTTGATTTTTATCGTGAATTACTGTTTGTCCTTTGGTCAGTTCTGGCACTTCTTCTAAATTTTCCTCAATTGTTTTACCAGTAACAGTCATGCAGTTACCTTCAAGAAAACCTTCTTTTAACAGTAGTTTCATTACTGCAGGAATGCCTCCAACATTGTGCAAGTCTTCCATAAGATACTTGCCACTTGGTTTTAGATCGGCTAAAAAGGGAGTACGATTACTTATTTCCTGAAAATCATTTATTGTAAGCGGAATTTCCACAGCTTTGGCCATGGCAATCAAGTGAATTACAGCATTAGTTGAACCACCAAGTGCCATAATTAAGGTTATTGCATTTTCAAAGGCTGTCCGGGTCATTATATCGCGTGGTTTAATATCCTGTTCAAGTACTGTTCTGATGGCTTTTGCCAATCGTCGGGGTTCCTCCTGCTTTTGCGTGCTGATGGCCGGGTATGAAGATGAATAAGGGAGGCTCATGCCCATACATTCAATGGCTGACGCCATTGTGTTGGCGGTATACATACCACCGCAAGCTCCAGCCCCTGGAATACAATTTCTTATAATTCCCTGATAGTCGTCATTGGAAATTTTACCAGTCATTCGCTCGCCGTAAGCTTCAAATGCGGAAACGATGTTCAAGTCCTCATTTTTCCATTGGCCTTTTTTTACTGTCCCACCGTACATAAGTATGGCCGGACGGTTCAAACGACCAAGTGCAATCATTGCACCGGGCATATTTTTATCGCATCCTACAATTGGGATTACAGCATCATAAAACTGAGCGCTGACAACAGTTTCAATCGAATCTGCAATTATTTCACGCGACGGCAAAGAATATTTCATCCCTTCGGTTCCGTTTGTAATCCCGTCGCTCACGCCAATTGTATGGAAAATTAAACCATACAAATCTTCTTGCAGATCAACTTCTTTTTTAACTATTGATGCCAAATCATTCAAGTGCATGTTGCATGGATTTCCTTGAAAACCAGTGCTGACAATCCCAACCTGTGCTTTCTTCTGATCACTTTCGCTCATCCCAATGGCATAAAGCATGGCTTGGGCGGCAGGTAAACTTTCGTCTTGTGTTATAGAACGGCTATATTTGTTTAAGTGATTTTTCATGATAATATATTTGTTTTGTATTTATTTCTCAGTTATATATCTTCGTTTACCAGATTAATATGCTGAAATGTTGTTTAATCTATAATTTATCTGTTGTTTATTATCTTGAAACACTTCAATTGATGCTTGGTTTAAAGTAGTAACAATTAAGTAAAATTTGAATATGTGTTGAAGAAGGAGAACGGAACTCAAATACCTTTTTGAAGAAGAAAGGTTTTTAACTTGGCAATGGATGAATGTTGCAGCTGTTTTTTTATTTGTACGGGAATGTTGAATCAATTCAGGAATGTTAATTTATTTTCAAACTATGATGAAATAGTTTTCTAAATTAATTGTAAGACTGTTATAAAATTATCTTTGTACGCTGGAAATTTTTTTTATTGGATAAGCAAACTAAAAATCTGAGATAAATAATTATTGTCAATCTAATCCGTAACGAATAGTTACATAAAAATTATCAACCTATGAGTAACATTTTCTTTTTAGTTCCAATTGCTTCAATTCTGGCATTGGTGTTTGCCTGGTTTTTCTTCAAATCGATGATGAAGAATTCAGAAGGTACCGACAGGATGAAAGAAATTGCACAATATGTGCGAGAAGGTGCAATGGCTTATCTTAAGCGTCAGTACAAAGTTGTGGGTATTGTATTTGTAATACTTTTTGTGCTTTTGTCAATCATGGCATTCTTTCAAATTCAAAATCCATTTGTACCGGTAGCATTTATTACCGGTGGTTTCTTTTCCGGTTTATGCGGATTTCTCGGTATGAAAACCGCAACTTATGCTTCGGCCCGCACAGCGCATGGTGCATCACAATCATTAAATAAAGGATTGCAGGTTGCTTTCAGGAGCGGCGCTGTAATGGGTTTGGTTGTTGTTGGTTTTGCCTTGCTTGATATTGCTGCGTGGTATTGGTTTTTAACTGAAGTTATATTTACACCTGAAAATATGCAAACAGGTGTACATTTTGCCGGGTTAACCTTTGTACACGAAAACACAACTGAACACCAAAAATTAATCGAAATTACAACCACCATGTTGACCTTCGGAATGGGTGCATCAACACAAGCTTTATTTGCTCGTGTAGGTGGTGGTATTTATACAAAAGCTGCCGACGTAGGTGCTGACCTTGTTGGAAAAGTAGAAGCCGGTATACCTGAAGATGACCCGCGTAACCCTGCAACAATTGCCGATAATGTTGGTGATAACGTAGGTGACGTAGCAGGTATGGGCGCCGACCTTTATGAAAGTTATGCAGGTTCTATCCTTGCAACTGCTGCACTTGGAGCTGCACTTCCTGCAATTGCCCTTTCTGAATCAGGAATTGATCCGGTGCAGGCTGTAATGGCTCCTATGATAGTAGCTGCAATTGGAATTATCCTTTCAATTGTTGGAATATTTATGGTTCGCACCAAGGAATCGGCAACTCAGAAAAACCTGTTAAACGCATTGCTTATTGGAACAGGTGGGAGTTCGTTGCTGATTTTGGTTGCAATGGCTGGAATGGCTTATGCAGGTTGGGTAACATGGGGTGTATTTGGCGCCGTTGTAATTGGTTTGGCCTCTGGTGTAATTATTGGACAGGCAACTGAATATTATACTTCTGATGAATACAACCCAACAAAAGGTATTGCAAAACAAGCCAATCAAGGTCCGGCTACAACTATTATTGATGGACTTGCAGTTGGCATGTATTCCACCTGGATTCCTGTTGTAACAATTGTACTTGGAATTATGGGCTCGTTTTGGGCTGCTGGTGGCAACACTCACTTTGCAATGGGTGTTTACGGAATCGGTTTTGCTGCAGTAGGTATGCTTTCAACCCTTGGTATTACACTGGCAACAGATGCATTTGGTCCTATTGCCGATAATGCTGGTGGTAATGCAGAAATGGCTGAACTTCCGAAAGAAGTTCGTGAAAGAACTGATGCTTTGGATATGCTCGGTAATACAACCGCTGCAACTGGAAAAGGATTTGCTATAGGTTCCGCCGCTCTAACTGCAATGGCACTTATTGCTGCTTACATGGAAGAAGTGAGATTATGGTTTGGGAAAATTGCAAAAGCAGGTGAAGGTTTTGTTACAAAAGGTGAATATGTTTTTTACAATGATATTGCACCAACTGTAACCGAAGGAATGAAAGCGGTTAAAATCTCTACAGCATCGGTTAAAGAATTGGCTGCTGCTTATGATGTTACACTTTTCAACCCACTTTTTCTTGGTGGTTTATTTCTTGGTTCGATGATGGCATTTGTTTTCAGTGCTATGACAATGAAAGCTGTTGGTCGCGCTGCCGGCGCAATGGTTGATGAAGTGCGTCGCCAGTTCCGTGAAATTAAAGGTATTTTGGAAGGCACAGCGGTTCCTGAATATGCAAAATGTGTTGAAATTTCAACAAAAGGTGCACAAAAAGAAATGTTGCTTCCTTCTTTGGTAGCAATTATTGTCCCGGTTTTGGTTGGTGCAACAATGGGTGTTGCTGGGGTAATCGGCCTTTTATCAGGCGGTTTAACAGCCGGTTTTACACTTGCTGTATTTATGAATAACGCAGGAGGTGCATGGGACAACGCTAAAAAATTCGTTGAAAAAGGTAATTATGGCGGAAAAGGAAGTGATGCCCATAAAGCTGCTGTTGTTGGTGATACCGTAGGTGATCCGTTTAAGGACACAGCAGGTCCGTCTTTAAATATCTTGATTAAACTTATGACAATGGTATCAGTTGTAATGGCTGGTTTAACAGTTACTCTAAGTTTGCTTTAAGAAAAGTTATTTAAAAGTATATACAAAACCATTCGTTTTTTTGACGAATGGTTTTTTTATAACTACAATTGCTGCATATGAAAGTGGATGATAAAATTTAGATTGATTCTTGAACAAAATAACTCTATTTTTAGTTTCTCTAATAAAAACGATTAAAATGAATAAAAATCAATAAGTATGGCAGATCTTTCAACAACCTACATGGGTATAAAACTTAAAAACCCACTGATTCTTGGTGCATGCAACCTTGTATCAAAACCTGAAACAATAAAACAGATCGAGAATGCCGGTATCGGTGCAATTGTTTATCGTTCGCTGTTTGAAGAGCAAATTCAGCTCGAAAACCTGCAAATGGATGAAGAAATGTCGGAATATGAAAACCGAAATGCCGAAATGACTAACATTTTTCCAGGACTTGAACATGCCGGTCCCAAAGAACATTTGTATAATTTGGAAAAACTGAAGAAAAGTGTTAATGTTCCCGTTTTTGCCAGTTTGAATGCCATTTACGAACCTACATGGGTTGAATATGCCAAGGAATTGGAAAAGACCGGTGTTGATGGGCTGGAAATAAACTTATACGCCGTTCCGGGATACTTTGAAGTTACAGGGCAGTCAATCGAAGACAAACAAATTCAAATAGTTAAAGCTGTTAAAAAAGCTGTTAAAATTCCGGTAAGTGTTAAAATAAGTATGTTTTATACCAACCCGCTCAACTTTATCAAAAAGGTTGATGAAGCCGGTGCAGATGCTTATGTTATTTTTAATCGGTTTTTTCAACCGGATATAGATATTGACAGGGAAGAATTTCATTATCCCTGGGAATTGAGCAACCCAAAAGACCGGATGCTAGGTTTACGTTATGCAGGTTTACTTCATGGAAATTTGGATGGAAGTATTTGTATAAGCCGCGGGATTTACGATGCAAACGATGTTATTAAAATGATACTTGCCGGTGCCGATGCTGTTCAAATGGTTAGTACAATTTACAGAAACCAGCCGGCAGTAGTATCTGATATTCTTATTGAGATGAACCGGTGGATGGATGATAAAGGCTACAAAACACTTGATGATTTCAGGGGTAAACTTTCGCGTAAAAATATGAAAGATCCTTATTCTTATCAACGGGCACAATACGTTGATATTCTGATGAAATCTGATACAATTTTCAAGAAATACCCTATGGTTTAGAGCATAGAATTCAGATATAATTATACAGGAAAAGCAGAAATCAATTAATTTCTGCTTTTTTATTTATTTAAACTGAACTTCATCATTATCATTTTTTATAAATTGATTTTTAATAAATCTGATCATCAAAAGCCATCATATTACACTGCAATTGAAATTTTTATGATTTAAATTAAAACAGGTACGTTTTAAAAATGTTCCTCCGGCTCAATTTCTCAATATAACAAACTATTACCTGGTATCAACGAATGAGAAATATGTTTGAACTTTTTATTTTAGTAAAATGATATTGCTTTTCGATTGAAGGACAGGTACACTTTTAAGTTGAAAAAAACAGTTCATACCGCTCAAACAGGGTAAATTATCTTCTAATATTCTATTTCCATTCATTAGTAACAATGTTTTGTTGGATACCGATGATTTTAATTTGGGCATAACCCGCAGTATAAGTGAGAAAATAAATATCAAAAATAAAAGTGATGATTGCTACATTTCCATGAACTATTGAAGTATCTGAAGTTAAAGTTGATGATATTATACTTCCAACTGCGATGGTAAAAGCAAAATCGTAGGCTGTGAATTTGGCAAAAGCTCTTAATCCTATTTTTCGGGTAAAAACCAGGATCACAATAAATAACATGACACTCCCAAGGAACGTTGGTAATAAAGGGTCGCTGGTACTATAAATCCAATCCACAATTTTATAATTTTTGATTAATATTTGTATTCATACCCGTTATGGTTTTCAATGTTGCTGATGATTTTAAACATCAATTTATGTGAAAGCACTTATTCGAATATTAAATTCACACTTAACAAAAAGGCATTAACCCATTGCTGAAACCCCAACAAAAAATATCATTCGAAGACCTCAAAATTTATTGGCTTAAAACTGCCGTTGTTACTGTCTTCCGCAGAGCAGGCTGTTAAACCAACCACAAGGTTCATTTCAGCACGAAACAAAACAAAGTCTCCCGGGCGGCTCATTGGCGGCATTACTTTCAACCTGCCATTTTCTTCAAAGCGCACATTCATAAAAATATTGAATGCGGTTGGCACATCATCAGGTTCTATTCCAAAATATTTTAAATTTTTATGTAAATTTTCAAAACAACTGGGGTGGTAGTGGGGATTTTTATACATTACTGTAAAGGTTTCAGGGCTACATGGAGCCAGTAAAAAGTCGTTTCGTCCATTTGTATCTTCAAGTATTTTCATCATCTTTCTGCTGCGATTACTCCATAAGTAATTTCCTTTCGTGATTAAAATGTTTTCCTCGAAATCGAGCGTTTTTCCCGATGATAATTTTTCTCGTACATCATCGGCGTTGAATAATACCAGGTCGCTTACCTGTTCGCCTTGCGGGTCAATTACTTTTAAAAACTGACCTTTCTTAATTTTGAATGCCGTTCCACTTTGTTTTTCAATTACTTGTTCCATGTTCCTCTTTAATGTTTTTGCTTAACGCGGAAAGGTTGGGTCGATTCCCATTTTCCAGGTGTGTGATAATTACATTAATGTCCTCATTGCCAAAGCCCTGGTGGAGTTTAGCTATTGCCTCAACCTTTGTAGGTTCGCACCAGAAACCACAAATCATTGGGAGATTCTCTGCAATCATTTCTGATGGAATGTCATTTAAAAACATCGGATTCTGCTGATTTGTTTCAAAGCGCTTCAACAGTTTATCAAGCGATTCATGCAGTTCCGTTTCTGACTGAAGTTTAATCTGCGCATTGACATGTACCGCAGAATAATCCCAGGTGCTTATGTTTTTCTTTTGATACCACGATGAAGATACATAACCATGCGGCCCCTGGAAAACCAACAAAACTTCTGTTCCATTTTTCAGAAACGAAAGCATTTCATTGTGCCGCGCAATATGACCAAATAATCTAAATTTATGTTTGTGTCCTTCTGCCAATACCGGAACATGCGTTGCCATCAAACGATTACCTTTTATAATCAGTGTTGCAAACGGATGCGACCGGATAAAACTAAAAATATATTCTGGTTCATTCTTTTTATATCTTTTGGGCTGATACACTTTTAAATTTTATTATTTTAATTTGGAATGAAAAGGGCATTTCCATGAATCGTCTACTTCACGACCACTGTATTGGCGGGCTTCGCTGCTGTCGCCAAAATCTTGAACCATAGGATTAACACTTCCTTCAAATACAATATCTCTGCGTCGAATTGTGTTGCGCACCTGATGGTAAACGCCCATTTTTCTTAACTGTTCAAACTGCCAGTGCAGGTTGAAAACCATCGCCGGATATGGCGCCTGCCTCGCTTTACGGGAGCTGTTGGGGTGGAGCCCAATAATGTAAAAGGCTTGATTCAAAAGACTGAAACTAAAATTATCATTCTCGGGATCAGGATTTACAGTTGTATCCCAGGGAAGGTTATCAACTTCATGTAAATGCTGTAACTGTTTCCACAGAATTTTTTCAAACTGCTCCTCACTCATTTTTGGATTGTCATCAAAAACGGCAATAAACGTGTAAAAATCATTGGTGGAAAAATCGTAATTATTCAAATAAATTTGCAAATCGTCCAATATTTTTGCAGCAGTTTCTGAAGATCCAAAATGATTATATACATGAAAATCAGCTTTTTTGTCGCGAAACATGGTTTGTGCCATTACACAGGGATGATCGTTATTGACAATAAAATTGTAAAATTCTTTTCGTATTAGTTTGTCTTTAGTAATTGACTGAGTTTTGATTATATCAGATATCATAATTTTAACATTTAATTATTTTCTGAAAAATTCAATTTCTATGCCAGTCCGAACGTTAAGAATTTAACACCAAACTCAAAATAGGTACAACAATCCTAAACAACAGAATATTACAATTGAATTGAGACATCTGTTTCGGTTATACATGTACTGATGAACACCGTGCATTTTTTTACACAGTTGTTGAAAAGTTGTGGAATTAAACTAATCTGAACCAACATGCAAAAGTGTCGGAAAACAAGTGCGACACAGTCAATTCTTTACTCCGAATTTTACAGAACTTCAAGTCAAACACCCTGAGCAATATCAATGAAGTTTTCTCATATTTATACAATTAAATTCACATATGGTGGTATTTGTTTCTATTTCTGTCCGAAATGTGGTTTAAGAAACACTATCTGTTTATTTGTTTGTATTTTAATGAGATATTTTTACAATTAATAATTTAAAGATGAAAAATGAAAAACGTACACTTCAACAATCGTTAAACCGCAACGGTATTCCAACTCCTAATGACGATTTGGTATCATTCGAGGTTAATGATGACGGTAGTGCAACTTTCAGGCTTTATGCTCCCGATGCAGAGAAAGTTAAGTTAGGCGATGATATTAGAGCAGAAAAAATTGAAAAGGCCGACAATGGTGTTTGTACCATGACAACAGCGCCAAACATCGCACCGAGTGCTTACCGTTACTTTTTTAATGTGGATACCGAAAGAATTGGTGCTTACGGCCATTCGGCAGGAGCACATCTTGCTTTAATGCTGGCCATGGTTCCAAAAACGGCAGGGTTGGAAGGCGATGGTGGTTGGGACGAATATTCCAGCCGCGTAAATGTTGCTGCTGCAGGTTCTCCTCCAACCGAATTAGGACGCAATACACCAATGTCTAAAAAAGAATGGTGGCCCACTGGATATATAGCAGCCGATCACCCTCCATTATTTTTGATACAGGGTATAAACGATCCGATTGTTCGCCCCGAACTAACCTGTGACTTTGTTGAAAAAATGAAAGCAGTTGGTGCCAACCTTGAATATCTTGAAGTTGAAGGTCAGCATGGTGTGGCTTATAACGAGCAATTAAATATTACAGAACCTGCTCTGGAAGCATTTTTTGCAAAGCATTTGAATCCATAAATTTAAGAGAATAGAATTAGATTAGAATGGTGAAATTTCAAATTTATAAATCAAAAAAATCAAACTAATGAATAAAGCAATCATCTTACTATTATTATTTATTGCAGAAATGAATGTTGATGCACAGGATTTTGGTCGCAAAGAAAAAATAAATGACGACTGGTTTTTTAATTTGGGCGACATTCAATATGGAGGAAGAGAAAAAATGGACTGTAGCAAATGGCCTGTTGTTGATTTGCCTCACGACTGGACTGTGAAACAGAACGCAAGCCCCGAACTGGCAAGTTGCACCGGATATTTGCCGGGTGGTATTGCCTGGTACAGAAAGGATATTGAAATACCTGCAGCAGAGGAAGGTAATAAAGTTTATATTTATTTTGAAGGTGTATATAACAACAGCGAAGTTTTTATTAACGGAAAATGGGTTGGAAAAAGGCCTAACGGTTACATTTCGTTTATGTACGATTTAACATCATTCATAAAATGGGGTGAAAAAAATTCAATTGCAGTTCGTGTAGATCACAGCGACGATGCTGACTCCCGTTGGTACACAGGTTCAGGAATTTACCGCGATGTTTATCTTGTATATTCAAATCCAATTCATATAAACCTTTGGGGAGTGGCATATCAGGCAGATATAAAAAATGAAGGAGCCGAAATTACTGTAAATACAACAATAAATAATTCAACCGAATCTTCAGCGCTTAAAATAGTTCACGAATTGTTCGATGCTTCAAATAAACTTGTAGCGACAACATCAAAAAGTGTTAAATCCAATGTGAAAACATTAACTGATTTTAGTCAAACCATAAAACTCAAAGCGCCCAAATTATGGAGCATTGATTCACCGTATTTATATACCTTAAAAACAACCGTTTATAAAGGATCTGAACAAATCGATGAAAGCAGCATTAAAGCCGGTCTACGAAAAATTGAATTCGGTTCGAACACAGGTTTCTCATTAAATGGTAGTAAATACCAAATTAAAGGGTGTATGTATTCACCATGATGCAGGAGTTTTAGGAGCTGCCGCAACCAAAGCAGTTTGGCGAACCAGGCTCGAAACTTTAAAGAGTCTGGGGGTTAATGCTATCAGAACAAGTCATAATCCTCAGGCTCCCTATTTATATGAACTGTGCGATGAGTTAGGTTTTGTGATGATGGATGAAGCCTTTGATGAATGGGAATATCCAAAAAACAAATGGATAAATGGATGGAACAGAGGAACTCCTGGCCATCAGGGAACTTCTGAATACTTTAGAGAATGGAACAGCAGGGATGTGAAAGACCAGATTATGCGCGATCGGAAACATCCATCAGTTATCATGTGGAGTATCGGTAACGAAGTTGATTATCCAAACGATCCTTACACTCACCCGGTTCTTGCCGACGAAGGCATAAGTCAGCAATCAGTAAAAGCATATCTGGAAGATCATCCGAATGCTGAACGTCTTGGCGAAATTGCAAAGGAATTGGTTGCAGTCGTAAAAGAAGCCGATGCATCCAGACCCGTAACCGCAGCTTTAGCCGGTGCTGTTATGTCAAATTACACCGATTATCCTTTTGTTCTCGATATTGTTGGATACAATTACACTGAAAACAAATACGACAGCGATCACGAATTATATCCTGAAAGAGTACTTTACGGAAGTGAAAACAGACATGACCTGGGAGCCTGGAAAGCAGTGAGAGATAAAGAATTTATATTCGGACAGTTTCTTTGGACCGGCATTGATTATTTAGGTGAAGCACACGCCTGGCCCTCTCGTGGATTTGAATCAGGTTTGCTTGACATGGCAGGAAATATAAAACCACGTGGTTATTTTCGTAAGTCTTTATGGAGTACTAAACCAATGGTGTTCATCGGTACAACAAAAAAAGTTGAAAATACAGGAAGAAGTCGATGGGGCAACAGGTTGTCAACCGATGCGCCGCAAATTTGGAATTACGATGAGGACACAAAGGTTCAGGTGTTGTGTTACACGAATTGCGATGAAGCAGAATTGCTACTTAACGGAAAAGTAGTTGGCGAACGCAAACCTTATGATACCGAAACCGGCGTTATTACCTGGGATGTGGATTATCAGCCGGGCGAGCTTAAAGTTGTAGCATTCAAAAATGAAAAAGAAGTTGCAACAGATAAAATTGTGACCAATACTTTGGCTGGAGCTATAAACGCAGAAGTATTAGCCCAAACAGATAATGAGCAATTAAGACAAGTAAAGGTTGAAATAATTGACACAAATGGTAATCCGTCAATTTTAGCCGATAACGAAATTACCTGTGAGGTAAATGGAGGAACATTACTTGGAATGGAAAATGCTTCTATAAATGTTGCCGAAAATTATCAGGACAACATACATCGTTGCATTAATGGCCGTATGTTGATTTTTGTAAAGAAAGATGCTGAAGACACTCCAATGACTGTGAAGCTAACATCGCCATTATTGAAAACAGTAGAGTTGAAAGTTGACTAAATTCAGAAGATAAAGGCATTTGAATAATAGCGAAGTACGGTTTGATCTTATCCTTACACTATACTTTCAAAAAAATATTAGATATGAATTTCAGAAAAAGTAAAAAATTAATCATTGTTACTGTTCTTTTGGGTATCACATTAATAGTTGTCGCGCAACCCCGAAGGCCTGAAACGGTTAAACTAAAAGATTTTGGAGCTCATGATCCTGTTATGATAAAACAAGATAGCACCTTTTATTTGTTTGTCACTGGAGGCGGTGTGGCTAAAAGCACCGATTTGGAGAACTGGACAAATATTAAACCTGTTCCCAGTAAGTTGGAATGGGTGACCGACTCCATCATTCCCGGATACCGCGGTGGATACTGGGCTCCCGATATACAATTTTATAATGGCGAATATTACTTGTACTATTCTCCATCGGCATTTGCGAAAAATACATCTGCGATTGGGGTTATGACAAATAAAACGCTTGATCAGGATAGTCCGGATTATAAATGGGAAGATCATGGTATGATCGTTCAATCCATTCCGGGACGCGACTTTTGGAATGCCATCGATGCAAATGTTTATTTTGAAAGAAATTGGGGAGGTGAAACTACCGGTTGGTTAACTTTTGGTTCGTTTTGGGGCGGAATAAAGTTGGTAAAACTCGCAGCGGATATGAAATCATTGGCCGAACCACAGGAATGGTACACCGTCGCGAAACAGGAACGTACTTTTGGTATGCCTGATACTGATCCGGGTGATGGAACCATCGAGGCGCCATTTATTTATCATCGAATTCAATATTATTATTTATTTGTTTCGCTAGACTATTGTTGTCGGGGACTTGAAAGTACTTACAATGTTGTTGTAGGACGTTCACGAGACATTCGCGGACCTTATTTTGATAAAGATGGTGTGCCTTTGTATGCCGGCGGCGGGACTTATGTTGCCGGGCCAAACAATGATTTTGCAGGTATTGGCCACTGTGCTGTTTACGACTTTGATGGAAAAACTTATTTTATTGCTCATGGTTACGATAAACACGATAGGGGCCGTTCTAAACTTATTGTAAAGGAAATTGCCTGGGACAGGGCTGAGTGGCCAACCGTTATATTTGAATCAAATGCAGATGAGGATGTGAATCAAACAGATGAAATTCAAACAGAAAAACAATAAATACAAAGTTGTATTCGGATGTTGTATGATTGAATAATAAAACGTTTCCATGATATTAGCCACCATTGATTTCCGTGGCTTGTATGGTTCATATTGTCGATTCAACGTTTACCATGAAGCGTCGTGACGATTTTGGGAGGTACAATTACTGGAACTGCAATTTGGGTATACAATCAATTGTAAATTGCTAACATAGTTTCATTTCTGATTAGGTCTATTCAGGTGATTTGCCAACAATTGGAGGAACATTATATTTTGCGGTTCGCTTATCATCAATTACGCCAGACCAGTTCAGACCGAATGCAAAGTCGTATGTGTTGCCTTCGCTGTCAACATGACATTCCATATCCCGCGGTACATCTTCGAATTGAGCTTCCACTGTTTCCATATTTGCAGGCATTTGAAGCGGCAGCAACCCGGAAGGTTCAACCTCTCCCGCAATAATCTCAAGGAAAACTTTGTCGGGCAGCCAAGCGGTTCGCCCTCCGCCAAACCCCACTAGAATTGCATCGACTTCATTCTCGAATTCCTTAAAAACCATCGGACTTGAAGCATCCACAGCAACAATGACCTTATCAGCTACAGCCGCGGTCTTAAGCAGAAGATCCAGGTGACTTTCATTTGTAATAATTCCGGTCTTACCAAAATAGGAACGGTTCTCCTTTACAAGTTTTGTGGTTCCATTTTCTGTCACTTCGATCATATCTCCCCCGAGCGACTCCCGGCGCACAAACTCTGAATTGGCAGTATACGGACGATATTGCAGTGAGATAGGCAGATAGGTGTAATCCTCCCGATCGGTTATACTACTTTCAGATCCCGGGCCTTCTCTCATACCCCCTGATTCCATAAATGTTGGATTCCCGTTTTGAGGACTTGTAATTCTCACAATGGCAAAATCGCATTTCGCTATTTCATCCTTCGATGCACGTATAATATCATTTGGCGACAGCGTTGGATTGCCACTGTCATCTGCCGGGCCGGTCAAGTTATTGGCCAGCGCATCAGTTACAACATCGTAGTATTCTCCAACTGTTTCAAGGTCGAATCCTGGTTCGGCAGATGCAGGTGTTCTTCTCCAGCCAACGGTTGCAGCTATATATAACCTGGGGATATAAACCTTTGGTTTTTCGGTTCCTGCTGATGCCTTATGAATAATACCGTCACTGTTCTTTAGCATAACAACAGATTTAAGGTGTGCCTGGTGCGCAGCCGCCTCATGTTCAGGTTTTAAGGAGGTGGATTCGGCCACTTTGAAATCAAGATATGGATTGTCTACAATGCCGATGTTAAAGTGGGTTCGAAGTATCCTTTCAGTCCCTTTTTTCATTATTTCATCCATTTCTGTTTTACCAAGTCTTGGAAACTCCCAGCTCATAAGCTTCCATTGCTATATCAACACTTTCCTGTAAGTCTCCGCCTTCGCCTCCAAGTGCATCACAACCCGCTTCCAGAATAGCCAATCTCCTTTCAACCTGAGATAAATCTTCAACACCATAATCCTTGCTGGTTAGAATGCCAAAATCTGTCAGGATATAGCCATCCCAGCCGTACTTTTCTCTCAACAAATGGTTTATTTTGTATTTGCTGTAACTTGAGCCAACGCGTTCTCCCCCAATGGGTAAACCATCAGCTCCAATAGCTACGGAATAGTTTGTCATAGCAGCCGACACGGTTTTGGTTTTCCCGGGCAAGTCCATACAAGCTTGAAACGGCAACACATGAGTAAAAAACTGACCGCCGGGGAATACGTTGTATGCCCCGTCACGCGTATGCGACTCACGACCACCTTCAGCAGCACCGTCACCGGGAAAGTGTTTCATCTGGTTATTTACACTGTGTTTGCCCCAGCCCAAATCATTTCCTTCTTCGTCGTAGGTAGATTGCCATCCGTTGATTATGGCACGGGCCATATCCATTGAAAGTGCTGGGTCTTCTCCGAATGTGCCTGGAATACGTTTCCATCGCGGTTCAGTTGCAAGGTCCATTTGTGTTGCGACCTGCATTGATATTCCCATGGCACGCCATTCTTCCGACATCATTCTGCCGTATTGGGCTCCAATTTCAGGATCGAATGTTGCCGCCAATCCAAGGTTACCTGGCCAGTTTGATACGTCTCCAGACCTTGGATCATCTATCCAAACCGCAGGAATACAAACTATTTTGTCAAGTCCTTCGATGTACTCTTGTACCATGTTGTTCCAGTTCACCTTTGTCCTCGAATCTGATGTACCACCACGTGGCGCCCGGAGCTGTCTATAGCCCAAATCCAGGGAATTCTTAATTGTGGTATCCAGCGTATCAGGATTAACCCTCCAACTACCAAATGGATTCATCTTCATGCCCATCATTTGTTCTATAGGAATCTCATCTACCATGGCTTTCGCCCTTGTTTCATAATCAAGGCGCCAGTCTTCAAATTGATCCAATAGATTGTTACGGTTGAGATCTTTAAATGCGTATCCGTCAACCTGAATCAATGGAAGTCCTGAACTTTTTGAATAACCAAGGGTAGCCCCGTCTTCATTGGTTACCATGGTCCAGCCATCCGGAGTTTGTGACTCGGCCCATTTGACGTTGCCCGAGCCCGGAGAATCAGGTTGCTTGGGATAATTGTTGGTTTTACAGGTAGAAAAGAAAAAGAGTACACCTGCCAGTACCACCATGACAAGCAAAAATCCCTTTGATGAATCTGTTCTTTTTAAATAGTCCATTGGTTTAAATTTTTGTTTATTAAAAAACGTTTTATTATTAAGATACTTCAGCACTTTTTTCCTGTAAATTTTTCAAATTGGCAACTCCAGCTTCTAAAAAAATACACTCATCGGACCAAAGCTTGTTATATGCTTAAGAGAAAAGTGTGAAACTTTAGTTTTTGAATCCTAATTTATTCCATTAAATGAAAGAAATAATATGCAGTGTGGAGGAACCTGAATTTCTCCTGCTTCTACTTTTTTACCTTCGATGGCGGGCAAAGTTTCGCCTGAAATCAAACTCAGTACTTCGCCATTTAGTTTAATTTTTTTGGTTTGAAGATCATCCCCATCTGCTGTAAGCAAATATTGTTCAGCAGAAGATGGTATTACAATTGATGATTCTGAATCAAGCGTATTAACGATTAACACAGCCATACCATTTTTTGAACCTTTTAAGTTATGCGCAAAAATATCCATGCCTTCTTTCAATGTTCCAGCTTCGTACACTTTCGTTCCCATCAATTTATTCCAAAGTAAAGCAGCCCAATAATTTGGCCTGGGGTTATGTGTATCGCTGTCAAGTAAAGCATATTCGCTACGGGCAAGCGTATTGTGCATTACAACCTGCACTCCTTTTTTTGCCAGGCGCCCCAGTTGTTCCAGATAGCGAAAAACATCGAGATATGTTGCTGCCCATGGATTTCCACCACATGCTGCTTCAGCAGTTTCAGTTAGCCAGATTGGTGCTCCGGGATTATATTTATCTCTTAAATCCTGATAATAGCTTAACCCGATTTCTGTTTTGCTTAACCAGCTTTCGGACAGCGCATTCTCTGGTGTTTGACCACCCATGCATCTTTTAGAAACAGTGCCATAATAATGATAGCAAAAGATATCAAATTTAGGATTTGGTTCAGCAGACAACATGGATTCGGTTGTAATATCTAATCCGGAGGGCAAAATTCCTCCCTCACCAGTAGAACCTGGTCCCATAATTTTCATTTCAGGCGCAGCAGTTCTTACATATTTGTTGAACGCAGCAAAATCCTTGGCAAAACTTGCTCCATTGTATCCTTTTGGGGCATCTCCATGACTTGCATGTGAAGGCTCGTTAAACATTTCGGCAGTTGCAATTTTCCCTCCAACTGATTTTGTGTAATTTAGCAACGATTGCAATTGTTTTGGCGACCAATTACCTTCTTTATCTCTCATGCCGTCACTAATTGAAAATGATGTTACCAATTTTCCATCTACCGCATTACAGAAATCAAGCACACCTTTCCACTGTTCGCGGGTAAGAATATTCTGAAATCCTTCCGGCGGACTGGCCAATTTGGGTTCATCGTTATCCTGAAAATAAACAGCATTAGCCCAGGTTCCACTCACGCGAACATAAGTCGGGCCCAAGGCAGAAGCAAGCATGCGTAATTTTTTCCCATACAGATTAATGGGCTCAATTGGCCATTTCAAAGCTGCAAAACCGGTTCGGTCAGAAGTTTTTCGAACCGAGTCAATCAGGTGATACGGAATCCAGAAATCTCCCCCTACCACTTCACACATCTCAACATTAAACGACTGATATCTTTCATCAACCTCGCCGATTACCTTCATCCTTTTAAGATTGATTTCTAATTCCTCTCCCTTTGGAATTCTACCGGTAAAACTACTGGTAAGAAGGAACACAAATCCAAGTAAAGCTGATAATTTTAAATTCATTTGAATAAAATTAAATAAATTATTTTAGTTATTTGAAAAGTTTAGGAGCTAACTCTGTCAAATACAATCTCCAGTCAGAATTCGTTTCATAAGATTAAAGTTTTAGGTTCATTTTGTAATGTTCAGCAAGCTTCAAGGCTTCCTGTTTAGTAAGCTGAATAATTGCACCGTGTTTTGGAGAGGTGAAATTAGTCGTTTTCATCACGCCATCATTAAAGTGACCTAAATCTGTAAAATCAACAAAGTCGGTAGTTTCAACAAATCCGAAATTATGAGGCTGAATACTGAAAACGTCATACATCAAAACATATTTGTCGCTGCCAATGCGTTTCCAAACATTTGGCGCTTCACAAGCTCCGGGTTCCTTATCAACCATTTCAGATTGATATTTATATTCCTTGTTGATGTAATCAGAAACAGCCATTTTTATACCACCCGGTTTCTCCTGTGCCACATACATCATACAATAGCGCCCATCAGGCATTTGGGAAATGTCAGCGTCAAGAATCTGGATAGTTGAATCGGGATATTCAAACAATGATTTTGGTTTGTTTATCAGTTTGGTGAAATCGTCATCGGTATAAGCATAAACCAATTTTGTTAGTCCATGTCCCATGCGCAAAGTGAAATAGATCATCATTTTCTCTTCAACCGGATCGTAGATTGTTTGGGGAGCCCAGGCACAACCAATTTCATCAAAATCCTCAAAAGCTTCATCGAATAGGAAGTTGCTGTGTGTCCAGTTAATGAGATCGTAGGATTTCATGAGTACAAAACCACGGTTGTTTCCCCAGTCGTATTTTTCTACCGGTCGTTCCCAGTTAGTTTCACGATATCCCAGGCGTTTGGCAAACAAATGAAGGTCTGTCATGGCAACGTAAAAAGCACCATCGGGACCTCTTGTAATATGCGGATCACGAATCCCTTTTTGACTTGCAATTGTATCACCTGCAATTACAGGCTGCCCGTTGTTTACATCGGTAAATGTATAACCATCGGTACTGAGCGCCATAAACAAACTATGTGTTGGGTCGGTAAAATAAACCAGCAGGTAGGCTGACATGTCTTTTTCTTTTGGCGCTATTCGGCTGGGCGAAAGAAGATATAGTAAAAAATAAAAAATATGCTATTAACAGTCTGCTGAAATTCCGCAATCGTTTATCCATTTTTTAAAGTTTTTTATTGTTTGTTATCTACGATTTCAATCCCTTATTGAATCAGCAAAACCGGTTTGTAATATGATTTTCATCGAACTCAAGCCTATTGATAAAAAAACTCTGGCTAAATCGATTTGTTTTTAATAAAAATCACATCGTCAACTCTGCAATATGCCCCCGCTTTACCATCGGCAAGGAAGCCAATTTCGACTTCGTTTCCTTTTACCTTAATCCCTTCAATGCTGATGGTTGTCCAGGTTTCATTTGCTTCATTTAATTTGCATTAAAACGTTTGTTGCCTGACTGTGCGTACACTTCCAATTTATCAAAATCGCCACTATTTTTAACTTTGGCTGTAAGGGTATAGTTGTCAGTTTTCAAACTTCACATAAGGGAGATGAACTGATTTTTTGATGACACTCTTCGTGTAAAGTCCACTCTGTCGCTCATATTCAAGCTTCTTTCACCAATAACCACTTTGCGTTCCTCTTCAGTATTTGCATGGTTTAAAACCGGTGAAAGGGAATCGAGCGAAATTTCGGTTCCTTTAATTACCGTAGTTTCCCATCCCAGAATTCTGGTCTGGACAGGTTTTACGGAACTGGGCATTTGTTTTCTGTCGGCTTCAAAGCTGGCATTTTTTACCCAGTTATTATCATCGGCCACTTCCCATTCGCCGGTCTCTTCATTTAAATTCCATGAATTGAGTGAATTAAAGTAGGGTTCGTAATCCATCAAACGATAAAGGGCACCATTGGTTGTATCCCAATCCGTTTCCTGCAAAATCGGCCCAGCGGTCGCCACAGAAGATAACCGTTTCCTTTTTGCTTCCCCGAACTGTTACGAAAAAGCCGGTTTGAGAAATATGGGCGTAATCGTCTTCAGCACCCGGGAATACCTGCATATCGTTTTCAGGTAAATATGGTCCCCAAATATCATCTGCTACAAGATAGTAAGCAAGGGAGCCATCCCATCCATACAATTGAGATGCTGCCATGTAATATTTGCCTTTGTATTTAAACATGCAGTTGCCTTCGCGTCCTGCACCTCTAAAAACTTCTTTAAAATCCAGCAGGGTTAATGTATCGTTTTTCAGACCAATTTCTGACAGGTATATTTTATTACGCCCTTTTCCATAACTGTAAACCAAATATGATTTACCGGTGTCTTCATCCGTAAATACAGTCTGGTCGCCGGTATTAGAAGTGCCAATCCAGCTTTCCATACTTTTTTCATGACTTTTTTTAAATGGTCCTAATGGGGAATCGGAAACGGCAAAAAGCACACGCGCATTATATTGGATAATCAGTACATATTTGTTTGCTTCTTTCACATAAGCTACTCCCATTCGACCAAGCCATCCCCATCTTCGTCCTGAATCTCCAAATACTTCATCAGGTGTTAATACATTTGCTTCAAATTTCCAGTTGACCAAATCGGTAGAGCTATAACAATTTACACCTTCGAAGCTATTTCTTTTTTGGGTAACCGAAGGATCTTCTCTGTATATTTCTGCTTGTTTATAATGCACTCCATACCAGAAGTATTTTTCTTCACCTGTTTCCGGATCAGGGAATTTGAATATTCCACCCCTTGGCTATAAATGGGTTTGCCGTTTTTGGTATCCCAAAAGGTATCGTTTTTAATGTTGTTTGATAGTGTAAATACAATATTGCAGGTTGAAACAACAATTAAAAGAGCCAAAATTATTTTAAGAAATAAGAAATTTCATAAGCTATTTTAAACTTTAAAGTTGATAATTTTTCTAAAATGGTACTTACTTGTCGGAACAAACATGACTTCCTGAACCAATTCGCTGGTTAAACAGAAATCTTTTCGCAAAACAATAAAAATTATGCATTTTAAAACGTCTTTAAATTTTTACATAATGAAGCAAACAGTATTAGAGTTTTTGTTTTGAATTTACAACGCGTTTTTTTGCATTAAAGCATTGTTTTTGAACATTTAATTCGTAAATTGTATCAATAAATCAAAAATCATGACTCAATCATTTTTTATTTATCTATCATATTTGAAGTACAATATGCTCTATATATTCAATTATCATCCTGTATTTTCAGCTTAATTATATATTAACAATTATAAAACACCATACTAAAAAATTAATTTTGAAAAATATGGAAAGATGGCAATACGATGGCGGTGTATTTGCTCATACTGGGCAATCTGCATTTCAACTTCCTGACAAAGTTTATTGGATTGAATACCTGCCAAGCATGGAGCATCCGCAAGCAACATTTTTCTTTAAAGAATTATTTTGAGATAATTCTTGGATTTTTCTATTTGACCATAGCAGAAGATATTTGATTTCATTGTCAACAAATGGAGGTTCTTGTTACCTGCAAGAGTGGCTTCCGGGTAATTTGTTGCCTGAAAGTAAATGGAAGCTTTTATACGAAAATGGACTAATGTGTAATCTGGAACCATATATCGGCATTCCGCCGATATATGGTGGTTTATAAAAAATAGGAGGACCATAAAATGAATTTGAACCCAGTAAATTTAATAAAAGACGTTGGAAAAGGCGCTGTTGATCTTGCTGAAAAAGGTATTGATATTGCAAGAAATGGAGTAGATGAAGTACTTAACTCGGCTGAAAATATATATCATGAAGCAGGGGAGTTTATTGAAGATCCAGCAGGATATGTGCAAAATGAGTTAGGTAACCTTTCGGTTAAAAATATAACGCATGCCGTCTCTCTTGGTTTAGATGGTGTGGTTGATAGGATGGCAAAGGAGGCAGGTCTTGGTCCACTTATAGATGGGATTAGTGACGTTGTTGATGTAATTGATGATGTCGTTTCAATAGCACTTCAAATAGTGAAATGTGTAAAATGGCTTGAAAATCCGGCATTTCACGCTGCTACTAGTATTATAATTGCCGCCCGAACACAAGGCATTATTAAGAGTAAAAGTGATTGTTATCGGTTTGTTGAAGCCGCAGAGTTTGCAAGATCAGTTGGAGCAACTAATATTCCGCTGGTTGATTTACTTCCCTGCGCCATTGAAACTGCCTTCTTAGCACCACTTCCTGCACCAAGCAAAAAATCTAGTACTCCATCATCGAATATTGGCGCGCGAGCTGCAGGGGTGATTTCCTCATCTGCATTAGGGAGGGCCGCAGGGGTTATTGGGGATCAATCCCTTGCGAATATTCGAAATGCAGTTCGACCACCTGATGTAGGTGCTGTAAATCGATCTACAGATAAACTCGACATTATGATTGTTCGTGCCGACGGTACTGCAGTGACTGCAGCTTGGGAACCGGGCGATAAAAACTGGCGCGGCTGGTGGCCGGTAGCAAACGTGCGGGCAACATCGGGAGCAGCTATAACAGCTATATCCCGCTCGAAAGACAAACTCGACATTTTCATGGTAGGGCTGGATGGACGTGTGTGGACAGCAGCGTGGGAACCTGGCTTTAGTTCATGGCACGGTTGGTGGCCAATCGGGAATCTTAAAACCCTTCCTGGAACATCAATTGGAGCAGTATCTCGTTCAACAGATAAACTTGACATATTCGTCACAGGATTAGATCGCAAAATTTATACTGCGGCATGGGAACCGGGAGATAAAAACTGGCGTGGATGGTGGCCGGTGGCAAACGGAATGGCTATAGCAGGTACGCCGATAACGGCTGTTTCCCGTTCAAAGGACATATTGGATGTTTTTGCGGTCGGTCTGAGCGGGCGAATCTTTACGGCTGCTTGGCAGCCCGGTGACACTGCTTGGCGCGGATGGTGGCCAATCGGTGATCTAAAAACGCTACCTGGTACTCCAGTAGGTGTGGTTTCGCGTTCGACAAATATGCTTGACATATTTGTAACAAATTCAGAGGGTATTGTTCATACAGCAGCTTGGCAGCCAGGAGATAAAAACTGGCGCGGTTGGTGGCCGATTGCAAACGGCCGTACAAGACCTGGGACGCCTGTTACGGCTGTATCACGATCAAAAGATAAGCTTGACATTTTCATGGTGGGGTTGAATGGACGTGTGTGGACAGCAGCGTGGGAATCTGGTTTTAAATCGTGGCATGGTTGGTGGGCAATTGGAAACCTTATTGTTGCTCCAATGACTCCCATTAATTGTGTATCCCGTTCAGCCGATAAGCTTGACATATTCGTACGTGGCATTAACCACGCTATTTATTCAGCAGCATGGCAACCGGGCGATAGCAATTGGCGTGGTTGGTGGCAATTAAGCTAAATAAAAATTGGATTGTTGATTTCAGAATTTGTATTATCAATACATATAAAATTAAAAAAAAGTTGACTCAAAATGAAATACTCATATCAAAAGAATCAACTCACTGACTGGAAGGATGGCTATTTTATAGAAACCGGGAATAAACACTGGGTGGAATTTCAGGAAAAGGATACGAAATTTCATTTTATTGAAAAAAAGAGAGATCGTGATTTTATTTATCTCTTTGGTAAAGATCGAAATATTTGGGTTTCACTTCCTATAGAAGGTGGAGTGGCAAGGTATAGATGGGATAATGACAGGAACTGGACCCAACTATATAATGTACATAAAGAACATGTTCAAGTCACTCACGTGGTAATCCCAACTCCTGAAGTACTTCCGTTTGGTGATGACGTGGTTATACATAATACGCGAGTGCTTAAGGCCGCAAGATTAGTTAATTTCCCAACGAACACAGCGACATTACAACAAGCACATCGCAATTGGATAATCAATGAGCTTATACCAGCAATTCATCAAAGTCCAAACCCATGGATTGATCTTTATGGATATGCGAGTAAGAAAGGCTCACAGCAACACAATCTTATGCTTTCACGATCGAGGACCGAAGCAGTCAAAAAATGCATTGGTGACAATTTGGGACCGTTAAATAAGTCCATCGACGAAATTATTAACATCAATGTTGGGTTTGGTGAGAATGATCCACTCAATCTCAATCGGGAATCTGAAGTGGATGACTCCTCATATTGGCGTTCGGTTGAAGTATTCATGTTTGGATCAAAGCCGAGGGTATTACAGCCACCTCACAACCATCCCCCTACGCCCTCCATATCAGCCAATAATTTTGAAATACGGGTAGTAGGTGGCGGTTCAGCAGCGGTCGCTATTCAGGCCGATGATTATATTTTCCAAATAGTAGATCTGGTGCGACGGAAGACTGCGTTCTATTTTTATACGGGCGTGGGTTTGGGTATTTCTATCCCGAAAATTCCAGGTCCGTGGGGATCATATACGAAGACTGGTCCAACAACGAGCTTTAAAACTTCGAAGTCAGTTCAATTATATCAATTCAATTCTATGGTGTCTTTATATCAAGATCCAGGTGTTGCGCTTGGCTATGGTATTGGAGGTATGATGCGATTAACTTTCAAAGAAATCCATGATCCTGCTGGGATAGTAAGAACAAATCCACGTCCAATTCTGATTGAGGGAGGCTCAGGTATTCAGATGCCAGGATTAGGGTCAGCAACTGAAGGATTTTTTATTTTGATGACTCCGATATGGCCGTTTACTGGCTATTAAATAATAGCAATTTTTCTATGAATTAATTAGAAACTATAGATACTTTTGCTTCTTTCAATCCTTTTGAGGTTGCCACAATATCAGTTTTTCCTCTTACATTTTCTTTTGATCGTAAAATTAGCATTGCTTTTCCATAGAAAAGTTTTCTAAAGTTGGCCACAAACGGTTCAAGAGATTGCGGATTTCCGCTACCAATGCCTGCAATTTTTCCCGGACCATCAATTTTGAAATTAATCATATTCTCCGCAAGCGGACAAAGATTCCCATTCCTGTCAAGCGCTTCTACCAGAATATTCCAACACCTCCGGGATTGCTTCCAACACCTCTGAGATTGCTTCCAACGCCTCTGAGATTGCTTCCAACACCTCTGAGATTGCTTCCAACACCTCCGAGATTGCTTCCAACACCTCCGAGATTGCTTCCAACACCTCCGAGATTGCTTCCAACGCCTCCAAGATTGCTTCCAACGCTTCCGGGATGTCTTCCAATAATTGTTGATGAACTATCTGGCACCATCATTTTATTTAAAAAACCTGTAAGTTGCTTTTGCCGGACAAGGTATGGATATTCAAGTATTTAATTGATTATATCACCCTTTTTACCGGCCAGCCTTTCACGCCATTTTTGAATATCTTGGGGTGTTTGTTTCACCCATTCTGTTACTTCACCAATAATTTTCAATGGTGCCCGGGAGCGATAGGAGCGTGTCGGATTGCCCGGAAATTTTTTGTCAGTAACATTCGGGTCATTTTCAAAATTTCCTGTGGGTTCAATGATATAAACGTGTTCTTGTCCATCGTCTTTAGCCAGTGCAGCCGCAAGTCCAGCCCCGTTAACCTGGGCTGTAAAATAAATATGATTCATTTTGAGTTCAGCCTGGTAATTAGAATTGCCCCCTGCTGTAAGCATATCACCAGGCTGCAAATCTGCTTTAGTTCCATGATAAAAAGGGCCATTATCAGAAGGTTTATCTTTAAACAAAGCTGCTAATTCAAAATTCTTTTTTGCCTCGTCAGTGTTGCTTAATTCCTCATGGCATTTGGCAATGTTTAAATACAGCGCAGGGAAAGCACTGGTAACAGTAACATCATTTATTTTTAATGCAAAGTGTAAAGCCGTTTCGAGCCATTTCAATTTGCCGTGAACATTTTTTTGATGCCGGGCAACAAAATGAGCTGCCAAAAATTTTCCAAAGTCGTTTGTTGCTTCGTTCCAGGCTTGAAGATAAAGTTTGACTGCTACATCAGTATTGCCGTTTTCCTCCATTGCCATAGCTTGAAGACAGCGTTTAACAATAGCATTGGTTGGGCTGAATTCCATTTTTCAATTATTTGCTGCATCTTAAAATTACACCGCTATTTATAAGCTGTTGACACATATATGTCTACATCGTTTTTCTCTCGATGTTTTACTTTACGCATCTGGAATCTCAGGCTCAACCAGTTTTTTTAATTTTTCAAGGGATTCCTGCCATCCGAGATAGCACATTTCCACCGGAATGACATCAGGGATTCCTTCCTGCACAATGTGCAGATCCGTGCCACATGAGACTTGTGTTAATTTTACTGTAGTAATCATTTCACCAATTAAATTTGGGTCATCAAACCTGTCGGAGTATTTGAGAAACTCATTTGTCTTTATTTCAAGGAACTCGCCACCGAAGGAATGGCTGTTACCCGTTGAGAAATTCTGAAATGACATTTTGTAGTTTCCTGCAATACGAAAATCAAAATGGTGCACCTTGCAAATAAATCCGTAAGGCGGAATCCATGTTGAAAAGGCATCTATGTTTGAAAATGCACGAAATACTTTTTCGGGAGAAGCGGTTAGCACGCGATGTAATGTTACTTTGTTATTTGACATGACTTTTAATTTTTTATGTGAATAAATAGTATTATACATTTTAAACTCCAACCGTTCCGGTTTTAACCTTCCCGGCCCGCCTGTAGTTGGCCATTATAACTCCGCCCGGCGTAACTATGCTCTCTATCAATGTAAAAGCTGCAGGTATTGCGCCATCCTGAAACAGTTTTTTGCCAGTACCTAGAGTCAATGGGTAAATGTTGAGCCAGAGTTCGTCAACTAAATCATGTTTCAGCAGTAACTGAATTAGCTTGCTGCTTCCCCAAACTTTGATGTCAGAATCTGCCCCGTTTTTAAGTTTTTTGATGTCTGCAAGACTTCTGAGAAAAATAGTGTTTTCCCAATCTGATTTCTCAACAGTGTTGCTCAATACATATTTGTTGACCTCATTGATGCCTGGCCAAATGTCAGCATGTTCAGGCCAGTAGTTTGCCCAAATCTCATATGTTTTTCTACCCAGCAGCAGATCTGCTGCTTTCATCTGTTTTTGCCAAATTTCGCCGGAAAGATTGTTTTCGTATGGCGCAGTCCATCCACCATAGTTGAAACCTTCTGATTCATCTTCTTTTGATCTGCCCGGAGCTTGCATCACTCCGTCTAAAGTAATCATTGATATTACAATAATCTTTCTCATATTTTTCTTCTCCTTTTTTAACATTTAAAAATTTGAAAAGGTTCTTGGAACCATCATAATTGCGTTTAATCTTTCTACAGGATGAAACAACAGATTCGTTCCTCGTCCTTTATTACAAATTTCGATTATAAAATTAAATGACTAGCTGTGTTAATATGACAATATCAGGGGCTATATGCGACAAAAACTGATAATTAGCTTTTTTAAGGCTTTTAGAAACTATTATTCAATTCACTGTCGATTGGTTTTGTGATAAAGAATTAATTAAAAAAACAGAAGTATGAAGACAAATCATACCTCTGTGAAGATAAAGTGACCCTACCGGGATTCGAACCCAGATCATAAGAACCGGAATCTTACATTCTATCCATTGAACTATAGGGCCGATTTTTTTTTGGTGCTGCAAAAATAACAAAATTCCTTTTAGTTGAACGGCGAAGTTTAAACATGTCTTACATTGAATGTTGATAAAAAGATTCCTTAAGACAATCAGCCTTATAAAGATAAAATTAAATTTGCGCTTCTTGTTAAAATATAAAAATGAAAGAATTAATAAGTATATCAACTGATTGGTTTAACAAATACTGCGGGTCGTTTACTGAACTGTCGGAAAATCACCAACGCATTTTTGAAATCAAAAAAGAACATTCATTTAGGGTTGCTGACAACTCCGTTTATTTAAGCGATAAACTTGAATGGGCGGAAGAAGATAAAAAAATGGCATTTTTAGTTGGTATCTTACATGATATTGGCCGGTTTAGCCAAATGTCTGAATTCGATACTTTTAATGACGAAAAATCGGTGGATCATGCGGAAAGAGCAATAAAAGTTTTAAAAGAAGGTGACCACCTTGAAGTACTTCAAATTGCAAACAAAGAACTTGTTTTTGCAGCAATTCAAAACCACAATAAATTTAAAATTCAGGATGGATTGACCGGGCAGGAGCTTTTACATTCAAAATTAATTCGCGATGCCGATAAATTGGATATTTTCAGAGTACTTACTGAGTATTATTCAAGGAGAAATAGTAATATAAATCACTACTTAACCTGGGAATTACAGAAAGGGACAGTAGTTTCTCCTGCTGTTGCAAAGGAAGTTCTGTCAGGAAAAATGGTTTCAAAGAAAAATCTAATTTCCGAAATCGATGTGAAAATTATGCAATTATCATGGGTTTATGACCTGAATTTTAGACCAACATTTGAGTATTTGCTAAAGCATAGGTATTTGGAGAATGTTTATAATTCGTTACCTAAAAACGATCTGGTAATAGAAATATATCGAAAAATTAAAGTTTTTGCTGAAAATAAAATTATGCATTAATTCACAATTGAATTTTAAGTTATCAACTAAAAAATTGTCTTAGAAAAATGTCTAACCGTTTAATTTGCTTCTGTAATTTAGTTGATGAAAAGGAAATTAAATCGTTGTTTCAAAAAGGGGCCAATTCCACAAAAGATATACAGTTTTTAACCCGTGCAGGAACAACTTGTGGAAGATGTTTACCATTAATTGATGAACTTGTCGAATCATTTCATAAAACAAAACCCAAAGACCAGCAGGGCAAACTGGGCTTTGGGTCTTAAATTTAATAAACCTTAATTTTAGAAGTATCTTGGAGAGGCAAACATCTCTTTTAAAAATCTCATTTCATAAGAAATCATAATTTCGTGCGAGCCAGTATGAAAATTAGATAAATTATTAGTAGCATAATCATATGCATAGCCAATACGCATTTTTTTGTCGATGATCCACTGTGCAATAAAACCAAATGAATCGCCGGTACGATAGGAAGCACCTAACCAAAATTTATCTTTTAAAAGAAAGTTTGCAGTCAAATCCAGTTCAACAGGTGCTCCATTTTCCGATGAAAAAGTTGCTTTAGTTAACATTGTTGGTTTGAATTTTACATTTTCGCCCAAATTGAAAACCAACCCCGCCATTAGAAAATAATGACGCATATCGGCGCTTACCGAAAGATTGTTGTAGTTGTTCTCAAAGTCCTGGCTTAATATTTTTGGAATCGAAAAGCCAACATAATATTTTTCTCCAAACAAAAACCCACCAACACCAAAATTAGGGACAAATTTTTTGTCGATTTCACCCTGGAAAGAAGGGTCAACGATACCCGAAATTGAAGTATTTGTTCTGTATTCAGAAAGGTTATTTGAATAATTTGTAAAACCACCTTTCAAACCAAGTCGCAATTTCATTCCCTGGTTGATTGGCAGTAAATATGAATAATCACCAAACATATAGAAACGTTTCTCTAATCCAATAACATCGCTGATTACATTTAATCCCAGTGCTACTCTTTCATTTTGAAGTGGAGCCTGCATTGAAAATGTATAAGTTTGAGGTGCACCTTCCAATCCGGCCCATTGCTGACGTGAAAGCACCATAAAACTTAAGGATTCCCATGTTCCTGTGTAAGCAGGATTAATGGTTTGTGTATTGAACATATACTGGGTGTACATTGGATCCTGCTGTGCTTTTGAAGTATATCCCAAAGCAACAATTATCAGAATTACCATCCCTTTTAAAATATTCAGTTTGTTTTTCATTTTGGTCAATTTTTTTAGGGTTTGTTTAGCCTTTTTTTATCCTTTTTCTTTACTTCCAACAGTTTCAAAATTTCAATTTCCTTTTTCAAAATTTGAAGTCAAAAAGTAATTATCAGTAATAAATTTTGGCATTTTGTAACCTCTGTATTAATTTGTTTTTTTTTATTAAAAGCGTGCCAATCAGTATCCAATTAATATGCCATAGGTATTAATTAACTATATGTCAGCTACATAACATTTTTCCCATTTCTTATTTATGGGCTCATTTTGGGACAACTTATTCCAATAAAACATAAAATTTATCTGGGGGTATAATGAGCCAGTGTTGTTTTATTTTTTCTTATATAAAATAATTTTGTGAAGTGAAAAAACTGGTGAATCAGTTTATTCTTTTTGTTGATTTTTCTGGTTTGGATCGGTGGGTATTATTTGTCTTTTGTGTAGAGCTTTGAATGTTTTAAAATAGTAACAACAAAAGGCAAATCTACAATCAGACTTGCCTTTTGTTAACCTTAATTATGAGGTTTTATTACCTTATTTCGTTTTTAAGTTTGACCAATATAAAATCATTATACTAATTCTGTAAGTTATCTATTTAGGAATACTGAACCCGCTTTTGGTTTCTTTGTTCCATCATTAAAATTCAATATGTAGAAATAAGTTCCGGCAGGCAGCATGTCGTTGCCAACTGTCCATCCATTTGTCGAACGTCCATCCCACCAGGCTGACATATTACCCCATTCCTGTATATTTCCAAATTTTTCTTTTTCAAAAACCATGTTGCCCCAACGGTTGTATATCTCAACTTTTGCTTCAGGAAATTCAGTGTAGAATTCACTTTCTGAAATACTTCCATCACTTGAATTACAAATTAAAGTGATAGTGAAGAAATCATTTATATTGTCATCGTTTGGTGAAAATCCATTTGGAATGAACAAAGAATCACATGTTGTTAATAATGGAGGTTGAATTGTATCTGAATCCAAAACATAAATTGTAACTACTGCATCATCACACATTGTGGGTACAATTGAATTGCAGATTTGGTAATTGAAGGAATCAATTCCAGAAAAATTTGAGTTAGGAGTGTAAACAATTGTACCATCAGCATTAATTACTACAGTTCCATTCTGTGGCATTTTTACTGGTAATATGTTGACTATAATATTTCCTAAAGAATTAACATCGTTTATGATAATATTTCCTTGTGCTTTTTCGTCGCTGAAAATCTCGAATTCATCGTCAACTGCATCGATAGTCAGATCCGCAGGCAACGTAACCAAAATTGTAACTTTTGCTGATCCAGTGTTTCCATCCGGAGTAGAAATTGTATAAATAAAACTATCCTCTCCAATGTAATCAGTTGGTGGGGTATAAGTTACACTGCCGTCATCATTAATTGTAATTTTACCTCCAATTGCCGTAGTTGCAGGTGTTGTAAGTGTTGAACCTTCAGGAATATTGCTATCGTTGATTTTTACATTTTCTGTTACAGGAGTGTTTAAAGTTGTTGTGCCTCTGTCATCTACTAGTGTCATTTCCTGGAGAAGGCATGGAGAAATGGTCAGATTAATTGTAAGGATACTGTCGCAACCGGCAACGTTTGTCAGCTTCTGCGTATAAATACCGCTTTGAGTGTAAGTAATATCATTAATTATTGCCTTGTCGCAAGCAATTTCAGTAATTGAAGCAATTGTACTGTCAATAATTGTTAGAATCAAATTAGCGGTAGAATCACATCCGGTAATATTTTTGAATACAGCAGCATATGAACCACTTTCAGTATATTCAAGATCATTCCATGTGTATGATTTGCATTCAGTTATCTCCTTGAAACTCTCATTGTTTTTATTAATGGTAAGACTTAAATTTGCAACCGAATCACATCCGGCTGAATTTGTAAAGTTTGCTGAATATGAACCGCTTTCTGTATAATCTACTCCATTCCAGTTGTAGGAATCACAGGCAACCACTTCTTCAAAACTCGAAGTACTTTTATTGATTGTAAGATTCAAATTGGCAACCGAATCACATCCGGCTGAATTTGTAAAGTTTGCTGAATATGAACCACTTTCTGTATAATCTACTCCATTCCAGTTGTAGGAATCACAGGCAACCACTTCTTCAAAGCTTGAAGTACTTTTATTGATTATAAGAATCAAGTTGGCAACCGAATCACAACCGGCTGAATTTGAAAAGTTTGCAGTATATGAACCACTTTCAGTATACTCATTTCCATTCCAGTTGAACGAGTTACATGAAACCACTTGTTCAGTGCTTGACGAACTCTTATTAATAGTAAGAATCAAAGTTGCTGTTGAATCACAACCCGCTTTGTTGGTGAATCCATGTTTAGTATAAATTCCACTCGCATTATAAGTTGTACCATTCCAGATGTAAGAATCACATGCTGTTACTTCAGTTTCATTTGAAGTACTTTTTAATACTGTAAGGTTTATAGTTAATGTGAGATTACAACCTTCTCTGTTTTGTAAGTTTTGAACATAAGTACCAGTTTTAGTGTATGTTACGCCATTCATCATATATTGATCACAAGCTGTTCTCTGGATAGTTTCATTAGAACTTTTAGTAATAGTAAGTATTAAACTGGCTGTTGAGTCGCAACCTGCCACGTTATTAAATGTTGCAGTGTAAATGCCACTTTGGTCATATGTTTTGTTGTTCCATTCATAAGAATCGCATGCTGTTACTTCTTCTTCGCTTGAAGTTGAGTTGTTTATTGTTAAATCCAGTGTAACAATGGAATCGCAACCGGCAGCGTTCACCAGGATGAAAGCAGCCATGTTGTTGCTTTCTGTATAAGTTTGGCCATCAATCCAGGTAAACGAATCGCATGCAGTCTGTACATCGGTTCCCGTTGTTGAATGTTTGATTGTTAACTGTAATGTTACAATCGAATCGCAGCCAATGGCGTTTGTTAAAGTCCACGTTGCTGAATTATTGTTTTCAGTATAAGTTCTGCCGTCAATCCAGGTGAAAGAATCACAAGCAACATGAACATCTAGCTATTTGGAACAGCCGGTTCATCAATTGTTACAGAAGCTGAAGTTTCACAGCCTTTGCTGTCAGTAATGGTTATTGTATGAAGTCCTGCAGCCAAATCGGAAGCCGATGCCAGAGTTGAAGCACTTTTATCCCATGAATAAGAATAAGGAGCATTTCCACCTGAAACAGAAACCGAGGCAGCACCGTTGCTTTCGCCATTGCAAACCACCGGACTATCCTGAACAGCCGAAGCCGAAAGAACAGCCGGTTCATCAATTGTTACAGAAGCTGAAGTTTCACAGCCTTTGCTGTCAGTAATGGTTATTGTATGAAGTCCTGAAGCCAAATCGGAAGCCGATGCCAAAGTTGAAGCACTTTTGTCCCAATGAATAAGAATAAGGAGCATTTCCACCTGAAACAGAAACCGAGGCAGCACCGTTGCTTTCGCCATTGCAAACCACCGGACTATCCTGAACAGCCGAAGCCGAAAGAACAGCGGGTTCATCAATAGTTACCGTACATGAAGTAGTTGCACCGTTTGCATCGGTAACAGTAACCGTATGCAGGCCGGCATTTAAAGTTGTTGCAGACTGTGTATATTCTGCGTTATCCCACAAGTAAGTATAAGGGCCCACGCCTTGCGAAGCAGTAACAGTAGCAGCGCCATTTGCTTCACCATTACAAACCACGGGGCTGTTTTGAACAACAGCACAGAAAAGAGCACCCGGTTCAGTTATTAAAACAGAGCAGGACGTTTCACAACCTTTGCTGTCGGTAATAGTAACCGTGTGGTTTCCGGCATTTAGGGCAGAAGCCGTAGCAGTATTTTCACCATTGTCCCAAGCGTAGGAATAATCACCGTTTCCGCCAATTGGTGAAACAGAAGCAACCCCATCGCTGTTGCCGAAAATTTTGACCGGACTGTCCTGGCTGGCAGAACAGGTCAATACTGCGGGTTCATCAATTGTTACAGAAGCTGAAGTTTCACAGCCTTTGCTGTCAGTAATGGTTATTGTATGAAGTCCTGCAGCCAAATCGGAAGCAGATGCCAGAGTTGAAGCACTTTTGTCCCATGAATAAGAATAAGGAGCATTTCCACCTGAAACAGAAACCGAGGCAGCACCATTGCTTTCGCCATTGCAAACCACCGGACTATCCTGAACAGCCGAAGCCGAAAGAACAGCGGGTTCATCAATAGTTACCGTACATGAAGTAGTTGCACCGTTTGCATCGGTAACAGTAACCGTATGCATGCCGGCATTTAAAGTTGTTGCAGACTGTGTATATTCTGCGTTATCCCACAAGTAAGTATAAGGGCCCACGCCTTGCGAAGCAGTAACAGTAGCAGCGCCATTTGCTTCACCATTACAAACCACGGGGCTGTTTTGAACAACAGCACAGAAAAGAGCACCCGGTTCAGTTATTAAAACAGAGCAGGACGTTTCACAACCCTTGCTGTCGGTAATAGTAACCGTGTGGTTTCCGGCATTTAGGGCAGAAGCCGTAGCAGTATTTTCACCATTGTCCCAAGCGTAGGAATAATCACCGTTTCCGCCAATTGGTGAAACAGAAGCAACCCCATCGCTGTTGCCGAAAATTTTGACCGGACTGTCCTGGCTGGCAGAACAGGTCAATACTGCGGGTTCATCAATTGTTACAGAAGCTGAAGTTTCACAGCCTTTGCTGTCAGTAATGGTTATTGTATGAAGTCCTGCAGCCAAATCGGAAGCCGATGCCAAAGTTGAAGCACTTTTGTCCCATGAATAAGAATAAGGAGCATTTCCACCTGAAACAGAAACCGAGGCAGCACCATTGCTTTCGCCATTGCAAACCACCGGACTATCCTGAACAGCCGAAGCCGAAAGAACAGCGGGTTCATCAATTGTTACAGAAGCTGAAGTTTCACAGCCTTTGCTGTCAGTAATGGTTATTGTATGAAGTCCTGCAGCCAAATCGGAAGCCGATGCCAGAGTTGAAGCACTTTTGTCCCAATGAATAAGAATAAGGAGCATTTCCACCTGAAACAGAAACCGAGGCAGCACCATTGCTTTCGCCATTGCAAACCACCGGACTATCCTGAACAGCCGAAGCCGAAAGAACAGCGGGTTCATCAATTGTTACAGAAGCTGAAGTTTCACAGCCTTTGCTGTCAGTAATGGTTATGGTATGAAGTCCTGCAGCCAAATCGGAAGCCGAGGCCAAAGTTGAAGCACTTTTGTCCCATGAATAAGAATAAGGAGCATTTCCACCTGAAACAGAAACCGAGGCAGCACCATTGCTTTCGCCATTGCAAACCACCGGACTATCCTGAACAGCCGAAGCCGAAAGAACAGCGGGTTCATCAATAGTTACCGTACATGAAGTAGTTGCACCGTTTGCATCGGTAACAGTAACCGTATGCATGCCGGCATTTAAAGTTGTTGCAGACTGTGTATATTCTGCGTTATCCCACAAGTAAGTATAAGGGCCCACGCCTTGCGAAGCAGTAACAGTAGCAGCGCCATTTGCTTCACCATTACAAACCACGGGGCTGTTTTGAACAACAGCACAGAAAAGAGCACCCGGTTCAGTTATTAAAACAGAGCAGGAAGTTTCACAACCCTTGCTGTCGGTAATAGTAACCGTGTGGTTTCCGGCATTTAGGGCAGAAGCCGTAGCAGTATTTTCACCATTGTCCCAAGCGTAGGAATAATCACCGTTTCCGCCAATTGGTGAAACAGAAGCAACCCCATCGCTGTTGCCGAAAATTTTGACCGGACTGTCCTGGCTGGCAGAACAGGTCAATACTGCGGGTTCATCAATTGTTACAGAAGCTGAAGTTTCACAGCCTTTGCTGTCAGTAATGGTTATTGTATGAAGTCCTGCAGCCAAATCGGAAGCCGATGCCAGAGTTGAAGCACTTTTGTCCCATGAATAAGAATAAGGAGCATTTCCACCTGAAACAGAAACCGAGGCAGCACCATTGCTTTCGCCATTGCAAACCACCGGACTATCCTGAACAGCCGAAGCCGAAAGAACAGCGGGTTCATCAATAGTTACCGTACATGAAGTAGTTGCACCGTTTGCATCGGTAACAGTAACCGTATGCATGCCGGCATTTAAAGTTGTTGCAGACTGTGTATATTCTGCGTTATCCCACAAGTAAGTATAAGGGCCCACGCCTTGCGAAGCAGTAACAGTAGCAGCGCCATTTGCTTCACCATTACAAACCACGGGGCTGTTTTGAACAACAGCACAGAAAAGAGCACCCGGTTCAGTTATTAAAACAGAGCAGGACGTTTCACAACCCTTGCTGTCGGTAATAGTAACCGTGTGGTTTCCGGCATTGAGGGCAGAAGCCGTAGCAGTATTTTCACCATTGTCCCAAGCGTAGGAATAATCACCGTTTCCGCCAATTGGTGAAACAGAAGCAACCCCATCGCTGTTGCCGAAAATTTTGACCGGACTGTCCTGGCTGGCAGAACAGGTCAATACTGCGGGTTCATCAATTGTTACAGAAGCTGAAGTTTCACAGCCTTTGCTGTCGGTAATGGTTATTGTATGAAGTCCTGCAGCCAAATCGGAAGCCGATGCCAAAGTTGAAGCACTTTTGTCCCATGAATAAGAATAAGGAGCATTTCCACCTGAAACAGAAACCGAGGCAGCACCATTGCTTTCGCCATTGCAAACCACCGGACTATCCTGAACAGCCGAAGCCGAAAGAACAGCGGGTTCATCAATTGTTACAGAAGCTGAAGTTTCACAGCCTTTGCTGTCGGTAATGGTTATTGTATGAAGTCCTGCAGCCAAATCGGAAGCCGATGCCAAAGTTGAAGCACTTTTGTCCCATGAAAAAGAATAAGGAGCATTTCCACCTGAAACAGAAACCGAGGCAGCACCGTTGCTTTCGCCATTGCAAACCACCGGACTATCCTGAACAGCCGAAGCCGAAAGAACAGCGGGTTCATCAATTGTTACAGAAGCTGAAGTTTCACAGCCTTTGCTGTCAGTAATGGTTATTGTATGAAGTCCTGCAGCCAAATCGGAAGCAGATGCCAAAGTTGAAGCACTTTTGTCCCATGAATAAGAATAAGGAGCATTTCCACCTGAAACAGAAACCGAGGCAGCACCATTGCTTTCGCCATTGCAAACCACCGGACTATCCTGAACAGCCGAAGCCGAAAGAACAGCGGGTTCATCAATTGTTACAGAAGCTGAAGTTTCACAGCCTTTGCTGTCAGTAATGGTTATTGTATGAAGTCCTGCAGCCAAATCGGAAGCCGATGCCAAAGTTGAAGCACTTTTGTCCCATGAATAAGAATAAGGAGCATTTCCACCTGAAACAGAAACCGAGGCAGCACCATTGCTTTCGCCATTGCAAACCACCGGACTATCCTGAACAGCCGAAGCCGAAAGAACAGCGGGTTCATCAATAGTTACCGTACATGAAGTAGTTGCACCGTTTGCATCGGTAACAGTAACCGTATGCATGCCGGCATTTAAAGTTGTTGCAGACTGTGTATATTCTGCGTTATCCCACAAGTAAGTATAAGGGCCCACGCCTTGCGAAGCAGTAACAGTAGCAGCGCCATTTGCTTCACCATTACAAACCACGGGGCTGTTTTGAACAACAGCACAGAAAAGAGCACCCGGTTCAGTTATTAAAACAGAGCAGGACGTTTCACAACCCTTGCTGTCGGTAATAGTAACCGTGTGGTTTCCGGCACTGAGGGCAGAAGCCGTAGCAGTATTTTCACCATTGTCCCAAGCGTAGGAATAATCACCGTTTCCGCCAATTGGTGAAACAGAAGCAACCCCATCGCTGTTGCCGAAAATTTTGACCGGACTGTCCTGGCTGGCAGAACAGGTCAATACTGCGGGTTCATCAATTGTTACAGAAGCTGAAGTTTCACAGCCTTTGCTGTCAGTAATGGTTATTGTATGAAGTCCTGCAGCCAAATCGGAAGCCGATGCCAAAGTTGAAGCACTTTTGTCCCAATGAATAAGAATAAGGAGCATTTCCACCTGAAACAGAAACCGAGGCAGCACCATTGCTTTCGCCATTGCAAACCACCGGACTATCCTGAACAGCCGAAGCCGAAAGAACAGCGGGTTCATCAATTGTTACAGAAGCTGAAGTTTCACAGCCTTTGCTGTCGGTAATGGTTATTGTATGAAGTCCTGCAGCCAAATCGGAAGCCGATGCCAAAGTTGAAGCACTTTTGTCCCATGAATAAGAATAAGGAGCATTTCCACCTGAAACAGAAACCGAGGCAGCACCATTGCTTTCGCCATTGCAAACCACCGGACTATCCTGAACAGCCGAAGCCGAAAGAACAGCGGGTTCATCAATAGTTACAGAAGCTGAAGTTTCACAGCCTTTGCTGTCGGTAATGGTTATTGTATGAAGTCCTGCAGCCAAATCGGAAGCAGAGGCCAGGAGTTGAAGCACTTTTGTCCCATGAATAAGAATAAGGAGCATTTCCACCTGAAACAGAAACCGAGGCAGCACCATTGCTTTCGCCATTGCAAACCACCGGACTATCCTGAACAGCCGAAGCCGAAAGAACAGCGGGTTCATCAATTGTTACAGAAGCTGAAGTTTCACAGCCTTTGCTGTCGGTAATGGTTATTGTATGAAGTCCTGCAGCCAAATCGGAAGCCGATGCCAGGATTGAAGCACTTTTGTCCCATGAATAAGAATAAGGAGCATTTCCACCTGAAACAGAAACCGAGGCAGCACCATTGCTTTCGCCATTGCAAACCACCGGACTATCCTGAACAGCCGAAGCCGAAAGAACAGCGGGTTCATCAATTGTTACAGAAGCTGAAGTTTCACAGCCTTTGCTGTCAGTAATGGTTATTGTATGAAGTCCTGCAGCCAAATCGGAAGCCGATGCCAAAGTTGAAGCACTTTTGTCCCATGAATAAGAATAAGGAGCATTTCCACCTGAAACAGAAACCGAGGCAGCACCATTGCTTTCGCCATTGCAAACCACCGGACTATCCTGAACAGCCGAAGCCGAAAGAACAGCGGGTTCATCAATAGTTACCGTACATGAAGTAGTTGCACCGTTTGCATCGGTAACAGTAACCGTATGCATGCCGGCATTTAAAGTTGTTGCAGACTGTGTATATTCTGCGTTATCCCACAAGTAAGTATAAGGGCCCACGCCTTGCGAAGCAGTAACAGTAGCAGCGCCATTTGCTTCACCATTACAAACCACGGGGCTGTTTTGAACAACAGCACAGAAAAGAGCACCCGGTTCAGTTATTAAAACAGAGCAGGACGTTTCACAACCCTTGCTGTCGGTAATAGTAACCGTGTGGTTTCCGGCATTGAGGGCAGAAGCCGTAGCAGTATTTTCACCATTGTCCCAAGTGTAGGAATAATCACCGTTTCCGCCAATTGGTGAAACAGAAGCAACCCCATCGCTGTTGCCGAAAATTTTGACCGGACTGTCCTGGCTGGCAGAACAGGTCAATACTGCGGGTTCATCAATTGTTACAGAAGCTGAAGTTTCACAGCCTTTGCTGTCGGTAATGGTTATTGTATGAAGTCCTGCAGCCAAATCGGAAGCAGATGCCAGAGTTGAAGCACTTTTGTCCCATGAATAAGAATAAGGAGCATTTCCACCTGAAACAGAAACCGAGGCAACACCGTTGCTTTCGCCATTGCAAACCACCGGACTATCCTGAACAGCCGAAGCCGAAAGAACAGCCGGTTCATCAATTGTTACAGAAGCTGAAGTTTCACAGCCTTTGCTGTCAGTAATGGTTATTGTATGAAGTCCTGCAGCCAAATCGGAAGCCGATGCCAAAGTTGAAGCACTTTTGTCCCATGAAAAGAATAAGGAGCATTTCCACCTGAAACAGAAACCGAGGCAGCACCATTGCTTTCGCCATTGCAAACCACCGGACTATCCTGAACAGCCGAAGCCGAAAGAACAGCGGGTTCATCAATTGTTACAGAAGCTGAAGTTTCACAGCCTTTGCTGTCAGTAATGGTTATGGTATGAAGTCCTGCAGCCAAATCGGAAGCAGATGCCAAGAGTTGAAGCACTTTTGTCCCATGAATAAGAATAAGGAGCATTTCCACCTGAAACAGAAACCGAGGCAGCACCATTGCTTTCGCCATTGCAAACCACCGGACTATCCTGAACAGCCGAAGCCGAAAGAACAGCCGGTTCATCAATTGTTACAGAAGCTGAAGTTTCACAGCCTTTGCTGTCAGTAATGGTTATTGTATGAAGTCCTGCAGCCAAATCGGAAGCCGATGCCAAAGTTGAAGCACTTTTGTCCCATGAATAAGAATAAGGAGCATTTCCACCTGAAACAGAAACCGAGGCAGCACCATTGCTTTCGCCATTGCAAACCACCGGACTATCCTGAACAGCCGAAGCCGAAAGAACAGCGGGTTCATCAATAGTTACCGTACATGAAGTAGTTGCACCGTTTGCATCGGTAACAGTAACCGTATGCATGCCGGCATTTAAAGTTGTTGCAGACTGTGTATATTCTGCGTTATCCCACAAGTAAGTATAAGGGCCCACGCCTTGCGAAGCAGTAACAGTAGCAGCGCCATTTGCTTCACCATTACAAACCACGGGGCTGTTTTGAACAACAGCACAGAAAAGAGCACCCGGTTCAGTTATTAAAACAGAGCAGGACGTTTCACAACCTTTGCTGTCGGTAATAGTAACCGTGTGGTTTCCGGCATTGAGGGCAGAAGCCGTAGCAGTATTTTCACCATTGTCCCAAGCGTAGGAATAATCACCGTTTCCGCCAATTGGTGAAACAGAAGCAACCCCATCGCTGTTGCCGAAAATTTTGACCGGACTGTCCTGGCTGGCAGAACAGGTCAATACTGCGGGTTCATCAATTGTTACAGAAGCTGAAGTTTCACAGCCTTTGCTGTCGGTAATGGTTATTGTATGAAGTCCTGCAGCCAAATCGGAAGCAGAAGCCAGAGTTGAAGCACTTTTGTCCCATGAATAAGAATAAGGAGCATTTCCACCTGAAACAGAAACCGAGGCAGCACCATTGCTTTCGCCATTGCAAACCACCGGACTATCCTGAACAGCCGAAGCCGAAAGAACAGCGGGTTCATCAATTGTTACAGAAGCTGAAGTTTCACAGCCTTTGCTGTCAGTAATGGTTATTGTATGAAGTCCTGCAGCCAAATCGGAAGCCGATGCCAGAGTTGAAGCACTTTTGTCCCATGAATAAGAATAAGGAGCATTTCCACCTGAAACAGAAACCGAGGCAGCACCATTGCTTTCGCCATTGCAAACCACCGGACTATCCTGAACAGCCGAAGCCGAAAGAACAGCGGGTTCATCAATAGTTACAGAAGCTGAAGTTTCACAGCCTTTGCTGTCAGTAATGGTTATTGTATGAAGTCCTGCAGCCAAATCGGAAGCCGATGCCAGGATTGAAGCACTTTTATCCCATGAATAAGAATAAGGAGCATTTCCACCTGAAACAGAAACCGAGGCAGCACCATTGCTTTCGCCATTGCAAACCACCGGACTATCCTGAACAGCCGAAGCCGAAAGAACTGCGGGTTCATCAATTGTTACAGAAGCTGAAGTTTCACAGCCTTTGCTGTCAGTAATGGTTATTGTATGAAGTCCTGCATCCAAATCGGAAGCCGATGCCAGAGTTGAAGCACTTTTGTCCCATGAATAAGAATAAGGAGCATTTCCACCTGAAACAGAAACCGAGGCAACACCGTTGCTTTCGCCATTGCAAACCACCGGACTATCCTGAACAGCCGAAGCCGAAAGAACTGCCGGTTCATCAATAGTTACAGAAGTTGAAGTTTCACAGCCTTTGCTGTCGGTAATGGTTATTGTATGAAGTCCTGCACCCAAATCGGAAGCAGATGCCAAAGTTGAAGCACTTTTGTCCCATGAATAAGAATAAGGAGCATTTCCACCTGAAACAGAAACCGAGGCAGCACCATTGCTTTCGCCATTGCAAACCACCGGACTATCCTGAACAGCCGAAGCCGAAAGAACAGCGGGTTCATCAATTGTAATATTTCCCGTTTTAGGAGTACAACCTATACCACTTTCACTTACACTCCAACTATAAGTTCCGGCAGGAATATTATAAAAAGTATTTGTTGTTTGTGGTGAAAAACCTTGTAATGTATATGTAAGAGGGGCCAACCCACCAATGGCAGAAATAGACACATCAGTTTTTCCACCATTGCAATCTATTAAATCAAACGAAGCTTCTGCAGAAACCAGAGAGCAACAGTTTTTTACTGTAACCGTAATTTTTGCTCGTGCCGGACTGATACAAGAATTTGAAATTCCTTCAGCTACCCAATAGTCAATAGATCCGATACTAGTAGTTGAAGGGATTATGAAATTCTCTGGAGTATCATCATCTATTGACGTATAAAAGAATAATTTATAGTCAGGCGAAGTATGTCCGCCACTTAAAGTTGCTGTTAACGGAGAAGCAATTTCATCAAGGCAATATTCGATTTTACTTGTTAATGGCGGTGTACTAAAAACATAACCAAACCATACTTTTTTGTTAGGCTCTGAAGAAGTTGGTGTGATTGATACATTTGAAAAATTACAATGTAATTCAAAAAGGAGGTTGTTTGAACTATAGCTTATATCCGGATTTATTGAATATGCTTGGTTGACATCAAGTGCCGAACTACCGTTATACTCAAAATATTTGCTATTTCCTGAAATAAGTTTTTGAGCATTATTAAGAGGAACTACTGTGCCTACACTGTTTACTGGCTGTCCGGCTTCATTAACTCTGTAATAAATAATTTCAATAGAGCCCTTGCCCCCACTTACTTTGGGAATAGTAAAATTATCGGGAGTTAATTTACGAACATTAGGTGTTCCATTAACGTCAGTAAAATCCATGTAAGTTTGCTCGTTGGCATCATATAATATAGTTGGGTCGGTATTGGGGGCCATTGTAATGTAATAATACAACTTGTCACCTACTTCAGAAACAGTTCCAATATTCCAAACTATTTTCCATTTAATTAAATTACTGTTTCCACTTGTAGGAATATCCGGATCGTTTAAAATATATCCATTATTAACAAAAGTCACAGTGCCCTTTGATACAACAACATCTCCTGAAGTATTGGGCGTAACTGAAAATGTTGGTGATGTACCAGCTTCCAAAACAATGAAAGTACTCATTGGGTCGGTTAAAACAGCATTCGTTGCAGCATAGGCAATATTAGATCGTATCGCAGAATATATCGAACTAATATTTTCATTATTAGCTGCAAAATATCCTTTGTTTTGAGAGCCAGACAAAACATCTTCTTCATCGCCCCCTACAGGCACTTCAAAACCAATGGTATAAACATCAGCACCACTGTTCATTATCACACCTGCTTCATATTTTGTAGGAATACCATGGTTTCCAGCGTTAAAGGTTCTATTACTTCCACTACATCTTTTTGTTAGTGAGTAAAATGTATAATCAAAACCAGACCCGCTTCCTACAATGTTTGAATAATTGCTGGATGTAACAAATAAATGGTCAGATTCAAAATCATCCCTTATTATATTAAAATAGCTTATTGTCCCACAATCAACTGTAAAATTTGTTGAATATACAGAGTTGTAACTGTAAGTTGGCACTCCATCGGAAAGAAGAATAACAACCTTTTTGTTTGCTGAACTACTTTCTACCAATAATCTGGCGGCATAAAACCCTCCTTGTAAGTTAGTCCCGCCGCCTGAGGATATTGCATTAATAGCATTATGCAATGATGTTATATTGTCAGTAAACCCCTGATCAACCTGTGGTTGCCCAGTTCCAACTCCTCCGTTTATGGTAACCACAGAAACCCTGATCCCTGTAGAGCTTGTAAGTAGTTCATCTACAAATGTATTTGCTGCACTTTTTGCATTATTCATTTTTGTAGTACCCATACTTCCAGAGTCATCGATAACCAATACTACATCGGTAGTAGTTGGAATATTTTTCCCTTCCACTAAAAGATTAATTTTCCATCTTCCATCTGTTCCAGTAGTTTGGGCAGTTTTGTTGATATTAACAGCTCCTGGGTTTGGCCATTCTAAATTATCCACAGTAGCTGATTTTAGAGTTATTTTGCTTTCCTGTGAATTGATAAATCCTGATTTAAGTTGTATTTTGCCAGGTAAAGTAAATGGGATTACATCTCCAATAAAAACCGGTCCACCAAGATAATCTGGATCATTAGTTAATTTGTTAACCTGGTTTGCTTTTAAACTATCAATTTGCGAATATGTATTTTGCGCAATTAAGGATAATGAAAAGCAAATTAAAACAAAACTCCAAAACCAATTTTGTTTTTTTAATTTTGCTAAATAATTTGAAGCAAAGGAAAAAGTTGTATTTTTCATAACGTTTGTTTTATCCAGGTGCATGCGTCCAAATCTCTTCTACCGGGTTTGTAAAAATCAATTTTCCAAAGGAAAATAGTTTGCAAGTTTAAAAATTATGTTTTGAAATTTGCAGATTATCAATGGAATTCAACTCTTATTTATAATCAGTCTATAATTTCAATGCATTAATTCTCAAATTCTAATGGCTACCGGTTAAAATCAAATTTATTTTTTGCATTTAAGCATCCTCTGTATTTATTAATTTTTGTTATTTAAAAGCGTGCTATTCTAAAAACAATTTACATGCCGATAGTTGTAAAACATTTATAATAAGTTTTTTATGAATTTATTCTTAGAATGATTCCAGTTTCAATCTGGGACACAATATCCCAAACTTAAAGGGATTTGAATTTTATAGGTTTTTTATTAAAATACACAGTTGTAGAAATTTATAAATCGAAGATTTAGGTAAATAAAATTTTGTTCCGTTTATTATAATAAATATCTTTAAGAACTTTGAAACTGCTGTTATGATAAATAAATTTATGAATAAATTAATCTCTTTTTTATGTGGTATTGCATTAATATTTTCATGCTCATCAGTTGAAACACCGAAGCCAGTTTTACCCTTACCATCTGATCGGCAATTGGCATGGCATGAATTGGAGTTTTATGCTTTTGTTCATTTTAATATGAATACTTTCACAAACATGGAGTGGGGATTTGGAGACGAAAGCCCACAATTGTTTAATCCAACTGAATTGGATTGCCGCCAATGGGCCCGGGTTTGTAAAGAAGCCGGAATGAAAGGAATAATTCTTACTGCGAAACATCATGACGGGTTTTGTCTTTGGCCATCAGCATATACTGAACACTCAGTTAAAAATTCGCCCTGGAAAAATGGAAAAGGCGATGTGGTGCGCGAATTGGCAGATGCCTGCAAAGAATATAATTTAAAACTTGGTATTTATCTTTCTCCCTGGGATCGAAATCATGCAGATTATGGAAAGCCTGAATACATCACTTATTTTAGAAAACAGTTGCATGAATTGCTGACGAATTACGGAGATATTTTTGAAGTTTGGTTTGACGGTGCCAACGGAGGAACAGGTTATTATGGTGGTGCAAACGAAGAAAGGCGCATAGATCGCCAAACTTATTATGACTGGGAGAACACCCGGAAAATTGTGAGAGAACTTCAACCCAATGCATGTATGTTCAGTGATAATGGCCCAGATGTTCGTTGGGTTGGAAATGAAGAGGGTTGGGCTATGGAAACAAATTGGTCGTCAATACGCAAAAACGAGTATTACCCGGGCACACCTAATTACAAAGAGTTGCGAGAAGGACAGATAGATGGCACACATTGGGTTCCTTCGGAAGTGGATGTTTCAATCCGTCCGGGATGGTATTATCATAAATCGGAAGATCATCAGGTTAAAACGTTACCTCAACTTCTTGATATATACTATAACTCGGTTGGTAGAAATGCATCATTATTAATTAATTTTCCTGTTGATACCCGAGGATTGATTCACGAAAAAGATGCAGAGCAGATTTTAAAACTTGCAAATGCAATTAAACTTGATTTTGCTACAAATTTGATTGAAAATAAGAAAGTCGTTGCATCAAACACAAGAGGTAATTCAAATAAATTTCAAGCGAAAAATGTTACGGATAATAATCCGGAATCGTTTTGGTCAACTGATGATTCTGTGATTGTTGCATCAATTACTGTTGATTTTAATGAACCAACAGAATTCAACCGTTTTCTGATTCAGGAAGATATACGTTTTGGGCAACGAGTTAAAAAATTTACTTTGGAAGCTAATATTGAAAATCAATGGAAACAAATAGATGCTCAAACAACGATTGGAAGAAAACGAATTTTACGATTTCCAAATGTAGTGGCTTCACGGATAAGGCTAAATATTGTTGATTCGAAAGCATGTCCTGTAATTTCAAATATAGGGGTTTTTAAAGCACCAAAAGTAATTGTTGAACCAGTAGTTCACAGAAATAAAATTGGTGAAGTTTCAATTCTGGGTTTCGACACAGGTATTGATATTTACTACACTGTGGATGGAAGCATACCAACCCCACATTCATTAAAATATGTTAAGCCATTTTTATTAAATGATAAATCTACAGTGAAAGCAATTGTTGTCGATCCGGGCTCAGAAAAAAGCAGTCCGGTTTCAATTGCAAAATTCGATGTTTCTAAGGAAAACTGGAAATTAATGGGTTTGATTTCATCGATTGAACAAACCAGATTTATTTTCGATGGTAATCCCGAAACAGCCTGGGTATTGAATAGTAAAGCTCCTGTTGATGTTATTCTGGATTTGGGAGAACCACTAAATTTAACAGGCTTCACTTATTTGCCCGATCAAGGGAGATGGAACCCGGGAATTATAAACAGGTATGAATTTTTTGTAAGCAATGATGGATTAAACTGGGGAGCTCCAGTTTCCAAAGGCGAATTTGCAAACATTAAAAATAGTCCGATTCTCCAGGTAAAGGAATTAGATGTGGTGAAGGCAAGGTTTATCAAATTCCGAATGCTTTCACCGGCCGAAGAAAAAGGACGGTTGGGAATTGCTGAATTAGGAATAACTACATTATAATATAATAGTACTAACATAAAAAAAAATCAACATGAAAAAGTTATTATTAATTACCTTACTATTTGGATTCTTATCGCAACTAACACATTCTCAAAACAAAATATGGGACGAAACAGAAGCGCAAAAAACAGCTCGTCTTGCCTGGTGGACAGATGCCCGATTTGGTATGTTTATACACTGGGGTTTATATGCTCAGGCTGCCCGTCATGAATGGGTAAAAAATCGTGAAAGAATAACGACAGAAGATTATGAAAAATATTTTGAGGTTTTTAATCCCGATTTATTTAATCCGGCGGAATGGGCAAAAAAAGCAAAGGCTGCCGGTATGAAATATGCTGTTATTACTTCGAAACACCACGAAGGTTTTAATATGTTCGATTCAAAATACACTGATTATAAGGTCACCAATACACCTTATGGAAAGGATATAATTAAAGAATGGGTTGAAGCATTTCGTGCTGAAGGCTTGAAAGTTGGGTTTTATTATTCTTTAATCGACTGGCACCATCCTGATTATACTGTTGATCGTGTTCATCCACAGCGAGCAAATACAAAAGAAGAATACGATGAACTAAATAAAGGAAAAGACATGGCCGTGTACAGGGAATATTTGAAAAATCAGGTTCGTGAAATCCTTACGAATTACGGTAAAATTGATATTCTTTGGCTCGATTTTTCTTTTCCGGGTGAATTTGGAAAAGGTCGCGATGATTGGGGTTCGGTTGAACTTATTAAAATGGTTCGGAAATTACAACCTGATATTTTAATTGATGACAGGGCAGATCTTCAGGATTATGCAGGTGGATGGGATTTTATGACGCCAGAACAATATAAAGTAGATAGATGGCCCGAAATCAGCGGTAAAAGAATTCCTTGGGAAACTTGTCAGACATTTTCAGGTTCATGGGGTTATTACCGCGATGAATATACATGGAAAGATAACAAACAGTTACTGGTGCTATTAATTGAATCGGTTAGTAAGGGTGGTAATCTTTTATTGAATGTTGGCCCAACTGCCCGAGGTACTTTTGACGAACGTGCCGATAAAGCATTAAGTGGAATGGGAGACTGGATGAAATACAATGATCGTTCTATCTATGGTTGTACACAGGCACCTGAAGATTTCGATGCTCCAGCCAATACATTGTTAACATACAATCCAAAAACCAATCGGCTTTACATTCATTTGCTGGATTATCCTTTACAGAATTTACGATTGCCAGGTTTTCAGGGAAAAGTTAAATATGCCCAATTCTTGCATGATGCCTCTGAAATTAAGATATCCGAACCTCGCCAGCATAATCGTGGAGGAGACAATCAAGTTGCCGGTGATTTGGATTTAAGTCTTCCTGTAGCAAAACCAAACTTTGAAATACCGGTTATTGAGCTTTTCTTAAATTAATGTTAACACCATCTTATAATAGATTGGTAATTAGAATTATGTATAATCATTTTTCTTAGGTGTAACAACCCACTTGTAACGTCTTTATTTTATTAATATCCTGATTTATAAGTGGTAATGCATCTTTTGAAACAAAAACACATTGATTTACGTAACATTAAGTCATGTTTTGTTAGTGTGATGTTGACATTCAATTAGTTGTAAAATTGATTGACTTTTTTGGTGAATTTTCGATAAAAATATTTGCAGGATTATAAAGCTTGATTACTTTTGCACCCGCTTTGATAGCGAAGTTCATTGGTAGGATTTAGGTTTTAATTGTTGTTTGATATAAAAATCGATTTGAGCAGATGAGATTGAATATTGAGTAAAGAATTAAAAATAATAATTCCGAAAAAAGTTTTGGTAGAGAGAAAAAGGTTATTACCTTTGCCGCCCCGTAAGGAAATGAAGAAACCGAGAGAGGTTTAGGGTAAAGATTAAGCGGGGTATTTGAAGGAACATGATGGTCAGCATTTGGAGAAATTGAGGTGCTGATTTTTTATGGGGAAGTTCATTGACATTTTGAAGCACAAATTTAGGATAAGAAATAAAAAAGAAGCAAGGTTAACCAACTTTGTTGATTTCTGAGAGATAAAATAAGACTGAGCGAAAGATAATTAACTTTTTATATATACAACGGAGAGTTTGATCCTGGCTCAGGATGAACGCTAGCGGGAGGCTTAACACATGCAAGTCGAGCGGGATTGGTAGCAATACCATGAGAGCGGCGCACGGGTGCGTAACGCGTATGCAACCTGCCTTATACAAAGGGATAGCCCATGGAAACGTGGATTAATATCTTATAGGACTGATAAATCGCATGATTAATCAGTTAAAATTTCGGTGGTATAAGATGGGCATGCGTCTGATTAGGTAGTTGGTGAGGTAACGGCTCACCAAGCCGACGATCAGTAGGGGTTCTGAGAGGATTACCCCCCACACTGGTACTGAGACACGGACCAGACTCCTACGGGAGGCAGCAGTGAGGAATATTGGTCAATGGACGGAAGTCTGAACCAGCCATCCCGCGTGCAGGATGACGGCCCTATGGGTTGTAAACTGCTTTTCTGCGCCAAGAAACCTGATTACGTGTAATCAGTTGACGGTAGTGCAGGAATAAGCACCGGCTAACTCCGTGCCAGCAGCCGCGGTAATACGGAGGGTGCAAGCGTTATCCGGATTCATTGGGTTTAAAGGGTGCGCAGGTGGGAATGTAAGTCAGTGGTGAAATACTGCCGCTTAACGGTAGAACTGCCATTGATACTGCGTTTCTTGAGTATGGTTGAGGTAGGTGGAATGTGTTGTGTAGCGGTGAAATGCATAGATATGACACAGAACGCCGATTGCGAAGGCAACTTACTAAGCCATTACTGACGCTGAGGCACGAAAGCGTGGGTAGCGAACAGGATTAGATACCCTGGTAGTCCACGCCGTAAACGATGTTCACTCGCTGTTTGCGATACACAGTAAGCGGCTGAGCGAAAGCATTAAGTGAACCACCTGGGGAGTACGATCGCAAGGTTGAAACTCAAAGGAATTGACGGGGGCCCGCACAAGCGGAGGAACATGTGGTTTAATTCGATGATACGCGAGGAACCTTACCTGGGCTTAAATGTAGATTGCATAACTTAGAAATAGGTTTTCCCTTCGGGGCTATTTACAAGGTGCTGCATGGTTGTCGTCAGCTCGTGCCGTGAGGTGTCGGGTTAAGTCCCATAACGAGCGCAACCCCTATCGTTAGTTGCCAGCGGGTCAAGCCGGGGACTCTAGCGAGACTGCCACCGTAAGGTGAGAGGAAGGTGGGGATGACGTCAAATCAGCACGGCCCTTATGTCCAGGGCTACACACGTGTTACAATGGCCGATACAAAGGGCAGCTACCGGGTGACCGGATGCTAATCTCTAAAGTCGGTCCCAGTTCGGATTGGAGTCTGCAACCCGACTCCATGAAGTTGGATTCGCTAGTAATCGCGCATCAGCCATGGCGCGGTGAATACGTTCCCGGGCCTTGTACACACCGCCCGTCAAACCATGGGAGCTGGGGGTGCCTGAAGTCTGCCACCGCAAGGAGCGGCCTAGGGTAAAACTAGTGACTGGGGTTAAGTCGTAACAAGGTAGCCGTACCGGAAGGTGTGGCTGGAACACCTCCTTTCTGGAGCCGGTCTTAAGTAAAAAAACTTGAAAGACATTGACAATTTTGGCCCTTGCTTTTTTATTAAAATATTAGAATAAAGAGTTACAAGCTTAAGAGCTGTTTGCTGATAGCTACAAGGCTTGAAGCGATAAACAAAGACAGTCTCGTAGCTCAGTTGGTTAGAGCGCTACACTGATAATGTAGAGGTCCCCAGTTCAACTCTGGGCGGGACTACTGATTAATGAATGATTAATAAGTATTTATAAATGTGGTTCGCAGGATTAACAGTAATGCGAAATAATCAATAATAAATAACCATTAAAAAATAGTCATTTATCTGGGGGATTAGCTCAGTTGGCTAGAGCGCTTGATTTGCATTCAAGAGGTCAAGGGTTCGACTCCCTTATTCTCCACAAAAATAGTTCAAAGTTCAGAGTTTAAAGTTCAGAGTTGGAAGAACAAACTGTAATCCGGAACCTACAACTAATAAAGATGCTTCAAAATGAAACATGAAAGCCTGAAAAGGCAAAACGTTCACAGAAAGACTGAAAAGTTGAAAGTTCAAGGTAGAAAGTTTAAAGCAGAAGAATACTTTAAGCATTAAACCGGCAACTTTAAACTAAAAAGATAAAGCAGGCCGCCTGCAAAGAAGAGGTTCGATTCCTTGATTATCTGCGTTAACTGCGAAAAGGTTACTAGTCAACAAAGCTCCAGTTGCGAGGGGCCGGGGGAGGCTCGTTAAAAGTTCTTTGGCATGTTGGGAAAATATTATGAGTCAAATCATAATAATTAATGAGTCAAATCATAAAAAATACGATGACACAAGTAAAGTATAAAAAAGAATCATAACGAGGATTCTCAAAAAGAAAGTTACTAAGGGCGTACGGAGGATGCCTTGGCTCTCAGAGGCGAAGAAGGGCGTGACAAGCTGCGATAAGCTGCGGGTATTGGCAAATACGAATCAATCCGCAGATACCCGAATGGGGCAACCCAATCTAATTTATTAGATTATTCCAGTTTACTGGAAGGCGAACGTGGGGAACTGAAACATCTCATTACCCACAGGAAAATAAAACAATAGTGATTCCCCGAGTAGTGGCGAGCGAAAAGGGAACAGCCTAAACCGGTTTTGTTTCGGCATGACCGGGGTTGCAGGGCTGCGATATAAAGAAGTATTTTGAAGTAGAACGGTTTTGGAAAAGCCGACCAAAGAGGGTGACAGTCCCGTACACGTAAGAAATACCATTTTAGCAGAACCCTAAGTAGGGCGGGGCACGTGAAACCCTGTCTGAATCTGCCAGGACCATCTGGTAAGGCTAAATACTCCTGAGAGACCGATAGCGAACAAGTACCGTGAGGGAAAGGTGAAAAGCACCCCGAACAGGGGAGTGAAATAGTACCTGAAACCGTGCGCTTACAAGCGGTTGGAGTTCCGATTAATCGGAATGACAGCGTGCCTTTTGCATAATGAGCCTACGAGTTAGTCGTCACTGGCGAGGTTAAGGATTTAAGGTCCGGAGCCGAAGCGAAAGCGAGTCTGAAAAGGGCGAAAGAGTCAGTGGCGCTAGACGCGAAACCTTGTGATCTACCCATGACCAGGTTGAAGTGTTGGTAACACAACATGGAGGACCGAACCAGGGAGCGTTGAAAAGCTCTTGGATGAGTTGTGGGTAGGGGTGAAAGGCCAATCAAACTGGGAAATAGCTCGTACTCCCCGAAATGCATTTAGGTGCAGCCTTGTGACAGTTTTACAGAGGTAGAGCTACTGATTGGATGCGAGGGCTTCGCCGCCTATCAAATCCAGACAAACTCCGAATGCTGTAAAATGATTCACAGGAGTGAGGGCATGGGTGCTAAGGTCCATGTCCGAGAGGGAAAGAACCCAGACCATCAGCTAAGGTCCCCAAGTATATACTAAGTTGAACAAACGAGGTCCGGTTGCAGCGACAGCTAGGATGTTGGCTTGGAAGCAGCCATTCATTTAAAGAGTGCGTAACAGCTCACTAGTCGAGCGACTGGGCATGGATGATAATCGGGCATAAGTATATCACCGAAGCTATGGTTCCGAATTTATTCGGAAGGTAGGGGAGCATTCCAATATGCGTTGAATGTGTGGTGTGAGCCATGCTGGAGCAATTGGAAAAGCAAATGTAGGCATAAGTAACGATAATGCGGGTGGGAAACCCGCACGCCGATAGACTAAGGTTTCCTGATCAACGCTAATCGGATCAGGGTAAGCCGGGACCTAAGGTGTACCCGAACGGGGAAGCCGATGGCAAGCAGGTTAATATTCCTGCGCCCGCTATGCAACAAAAGTGACGGAGTGATGTAGGTGCTAGGTACTGACGGAATAGTACGTTGAGCATAGCCTTCGGGCGAAGCGAAGCATTGAACTTACTTCCAAGAAAAGCGAGCATAGCGGCCCGTACCGCAAACCGACACAGGTAGTCAAGGAGAGAATCCTGAGGCGCTCGAGTGATTCGTGGCTAAGGAACTAGGCAAAATGACCCCGTAACTTCGGGAGAAGGGGAGCCCGCAGCAATGCGGGCCGCAGAGAAATGGCCCAGGCGACTGTTTATCAAAAACACAGGGCTATGCTAAATCGAAAGATGACGTATATGGCCTGACACCTGCCCGGTGCCGGAAGGTTAAGAGGGGATGTTATCCGCAAGGAGAAGCATTGAATTGAAGCCCCGGTAAACGGCGGCCGTAACTATAACGGTCCTAAGGTAGCGAAATTCCTTGTCAGGTAAGTTCTGACCTGCACGAATGGTGTAACGATCTGGGCACTGTCTCGGCCACGAGCTCGGTGAAATTGTAGTAGCGGTGAAGATGCCGCTTACCCGCAACGGGACGGAAAGACCCCGTGAACCTTTACTGCAGCTTCGCATTGACTCTGGGTAAGTGATGTGTAGGATAGGACGGAGGCTTTGAGCCGGTTTCGCCAGGAATCGGGGAGCCAACCTTGAAATACGTCCCTTTGCTTATCTGGAGCCTAATTCCGATTCATCGGAAGACATTGCGTGGTGGGTAGTTTGACTGGGGTGGTCGCCTCCAAAAGAGTAACGGAGGCTTCTAAAGGTACCCTCAGGCCGATTGGTAACCGGTCGCAGAGTATAATGGTATAAGGGTGCTTGACTGTGAGACCGACGGGTCGATCAGGTAGGAAACTAGAGCATAGTGATCCGGTGGTTCCGCATGGAAGGGCCATCGCTCAAAGGATAAAAGGTACTCCGGGGATAACAGGCTGATCGCTCCCAAGAGCTCATATCGACGGAGCGGTTTGGCACCTCGATGTCGGCTCGTCACATCCTGGGGCTGGAGAAGGTCCCAAGGGTTGGGCTGTTCGCCCATTAAAGTGGCACGCGAGCTGGGTTCAGAACGTCGTGAGACAGTTCGGTCCCTATCTGTTGTGGGCGCTGGAGATTTGAGAGGACCTGACGCCAGTACGAGAGGACCGCGTTGGACTGACCGCTAGTGTACCTGTTGTGGCGCCAGCTGCATTGCAGGGTAGCTATGTCGGGATGAGATAAGCGCTGAAAGCATCTAAGCGCGAAGCTCACCTCAAGATGAGATCTCCTTTAAGGGCCGTAGGAGACTACTACGTTGATAGGCTGCAGGTGTAAAGGCGGTAACGTCAAAGCCGAGCAGTACTAATTGCCCGTAGACTTTCAAATAAAAGTGTTTCCTTGTTTTGGTTAAGATTAAAACCTTACTGAATGTCATTGTGTTTTTTCCCAACAGCCTAAAGTTATTTTAGAGTGGTTCCAATTGAAACAAATTGGACAGCAAGCCATTAAGGTCGTCCCGCAAGGGCCGGACAAAAATTTTAGGTGGCTATAGCGGCGGGGCACCACCTCTTCCCATACCGAACAGAGAAGTTAAGCCCGCCAGCGCCGATGGTACTGCGTAACAGTGGGAGAGTAGGTCGCTGCCAACTTACCAAGGCCCGTGTTCTTCTGAGCACGGGCCTTTTTTGCTTTATAATTGCAATATCTGTTTTTGTTGTTCGTTTCAATCAAAACAATTTCTTTATGATTAAACAACTACCTGTAAAATTCGAATTTAGCTGGTTTTTTATTTCTGTTTTATCTTTTGCTGTTGTTTTACCTTTTTCACAGGCACTTGTTTCAATTTTTGGAGGCATTATTTTATTTGCTGCATTAGTTGAAGATTCATTCAAAAATAAAATAGCCAGATTTAAGGTAAACAAGGTAATGTTGTTCATCCCTGGTATTTTTGTTATTTACTTGTTAAGTTTTATTCTTTTTTATAAAACAGGCAATTCTCTTTACGACCTTCAAAAAACACTTTTCTTTTTAATAATTCCGATTTCTTTTATGATAGGAAAACCATTGTCTTCGACTCAAAAGAGATTTTTGTTTTTTGCCTTTACTTTTGCGGTTTTTGTCGCAACTATTGTTGCCATATTTAATTGGTTTTTATTCAAAGAATCAGGGGATTTTGGAGTTCACAAAATAAGTTTGATTTCTCATATTCGATTTAGTTTTCAATTGATTCTTGTTTTCTGGTTTCTTGTAATATTTGTTCAAAAAAATTATAGGGTATTACAAATAGGGAGTAAAAGTATTTTATTGCTTCTTGCTGTTTTTCTACTTGGTTTTCTCTTTTTTCAACAATCGTTAACCGGCATTATTGCTTTTGGAGCTAGCGTTTTGTTCTACATCATTTACAAAATGTTTCACATTAAGAGCAAATTCAGAGTAGAATTAATAGTGCTTTTGTTTGGTCTTATTTTAATTCCGGTATTTTATGTGTTTTGGATCGTTAATTCGTTTTACGATTTCGAAAAAGTGGATAAAGAAACGATTGATACAAAAACTGCATTGGGAAATTACTATTCTCACGATTTTGAAAATTTGGCTGTGGAAAATGGTTATTATACCTATTTATACATTTGTAATGAAGAAATGGAAACTGAATGGAATAAATTGTCAAATATAAAATTTAACCAGGTAATGCCGAATGGTTTTCCTTTGTATACAACCCTGTACAGGTATTTAACCTCAAAAGGATTAAGGAAAGATGCTGAAGGTATAAAATCATTAACTCCAGTTGACATACAAAATATTGAAAACGGCGTTACAAATATCATTTTTCAACAAAAGAAATATACCCTTTATCCCCGCATTTATCAAACAGTTTGGGAATATTATATGTATTCAATAACGGGAGATCCAAGTTACCAGTCTTTTTCACAACGTATTGAATTTACAAAAGCAGCGTTGGCAATAATAAAAAATAACTTTTGGTTTGGAGTAGGTGCCGGAAACTGGAAAGAAGAGTTTAAGAATACCTACATGAAGAATAAATCTAAACTGCAGGAAGGATTATATGCTTCATCTCATAACCAGTTTTTAAATTACATGGTGAAGTTTGGAATTACAGGATTTATTTTAATAATGTTTTTTATTGTTTATCCTATTATCAAAACCCGAAGTTATAAGGATTTGTTATTTCTTTTATTTCTGGTTTTTTTGTTTGTCGCCAATTTTGCCGACTCCAATTTTGAATCTCATATGGGCAGTTCCTTTTTCTTATTCTTCTATTGCCTTTTTTTAATTCAACCGAATGATTTGTATCTCAAACTTTCCGACCAACATTCTTAAAACCGTTTCATTGGGTTGTTGTATATGAATTATGTTGATTCAGAATGGCTATCTCAATGATACATAGATTCTTTTTATTATCATAACTAAAACCTTTTTATCTGATTCTTGTTTTTATTGTTAAATTTAAAAAGAAGTAAATGGAAAGAAGAAAATTTATATCGGTGGTTGGAACTGCGGCTTTAGCTGCACCAGTATTTGGAGCTTTAACTTCCGCAGCCTTTGAAGGTACGGTATTCGAAGGTCATAAATTCCCTGAGTTAGGATATGCATATAATGCATTGGAGCCCTATATTGACGCACAAACCATGGAATTACATTATTCAAAACACCACAAAGGTTACTACAATAATTTTATGACCGCTGCGGAAGGGACAGATTTACTGAAAATGCCCATCGAACTAATTATTTCAAACATAGATAAATATTCTTCCGCCATTCGGAACAATGGAGGTGGTTATTATAACCATTCACTTTTTTGGGAAAACATGACACCAGCGAAAAATGATATTCCAGCAAATTTGAAAACTGCAATCGAAAAGGATTTAGGCTCAGTTGATGTTTTTAAAGAATCATTTGGGAAAGCAGCAAAAACTCGTTTTGGAAGCGGCTGGGCATGGTTGTCGGTAGATAAGAATGGAAAATTGTTTGTTTCATCAACAGCCAATCAGGATAATCCTATGATGGATGTAGTTGAAGAAAATGGAATTCCAATTCTGTGTCTCGATGTTTGGGAGCACGCATATTATTTGAAATATCAAAATAAAAGAGCTGACTATGTTGATAATTTCTGGAATATTGTAAACTGGAATGTTGTTAACAACCGACTTTCAGCAGCAATAAAAAGATAATTCCAGATTCAATTTTCAGGTAGTACTTGTACATTCATTCAGGCTTGTTATTTTTGAAATATAAACTTTAAAAATAATGAATCTGAATTTTTGCTTTATAGGTGCCGGAAATCTTGCTACACAGCTATCAAAAGCTTTAAAAAACAAAGGTTTTAAAATAATTCAGGTATATAGTCACACTGAACAATCAGCAAAAACTTTGGCGAATATCCTAAATACTAACTACACAACATCAGTTTATGAGATTGATAAAAATGCAGATATTTATATTGTAGCTTTAAAGGACCAAATAATTGAGGAAGTCATTTCTCAGATAGATTTTGAAAATAAACTTGTGGTTCATTGTTCCGGTAGTCTGCCACTTTCAGCGCTTGGAAAACATGCTGAAAACACAGGAGTTTTTTATCCTTTGCAAACTTTCTCTAAAACCCGGAGTATTGATTTTAGTGAAATCCCCATATTTATCGAATCGAATTCAGCGAAAAATGAAACTTTATTGCTTAAAATTGCCCGTAAATTATCTGATTCAGTTTCAGTTTTAGATTCTGAAAAAAGGATAATACTTCACATATCAGCAGTTTTTGCATGTAATTTTGTGAATTATTTTTATACAGTTTCAGCCGATATTTTAAAATCGAAAAATATTCCATTTGAAGTTTTAAGACCCTTAATCCTTGAAACTGCAAAAAAAGTACAGGAATTAGAACCTGAAAAAGCACAAACAGGTCCAGCCATTCGTTTTGATGAAAATATAATTAATTCACACTTAACTGAATTAAAAGAGTTTAATGACTATCAGCAATTGTACAACTCGATTTCAAAAAGTATTTTTGACCGATATAATAAATAACTCATGACATTTTTTAAAGATGAACTAAAAAATATAAAGGCGTTTATTTTCGATGTTGATGGAGTTTTGTCGTGTACTTATTCACCATTAAACGAAGAGGGCGAACCTGTTCGTACTTCGAATGTAAAAGATGGATTTGCAATCCAAAATGCAATCAAATGTGGGTTTCAAATTGCTGATTATTACAGGAGCAAAAGTGGAGAGCGTGCGGCTTCGCCATGAAAAATTGGGCATTAAATATTATTACGAAAATGTTAGGGATAAGGCAAGAGTGTTTAATTGATTTTTCTACAAAAACAGGAATCAATCCAAAGCACATTTTGTTTATGGGTGATGATTTGGTCGATTATAAAATAATGACAGCGGTAGGAATTCCAGTTTGTCCAAAAGATGCTGTTGCTGATATAAAAGCCATTTCTAAATACATTTCCGATAAAAATGGAGGAGAAGGTTGTGTGCGTGATGTTATTGAGCAAACGCTTCGTGCTCAAAATAAATGGTTTACACACGATATGCTTTTCAATAATGCATTTTAAAATGAACTGGTTACCAGATTACAATTATATTCTTGCCTCAAAATCTCCACGGAGACACGAACTTTTAAGGTTGTTAGGGGTTGATTTCCGGTTTATTACAAAAGAAGTTGAAGAAAATTATCCTGACAACCTTATAAAGGAAGAAATTCCGGTTTTTTTGGCAGAATTAAAAGCCAAACATTTTTTGAAGGAGCTAAAAGAAAACGATTTACTGATTACCGCCGATACAATTGTGTGGTTTAATGGAGAGGTTCTTGGAAAACCTCGAAACAGGCAGGAAGCAGTTGAAACACTTCAAAAATTAAGTGGGCATGAGCATCAGGTAATTTCAGGCGTAAGTTTAACTTCAGTTCAAAAACAAAAGTCATTCTATTCAATAACAAATGTACGGTTTAAACACCTTTTGTTAACCGAAATTGAATATTATGTTTCTGAATTTAAACCTTTTGATAAAGCTGGTGCATACGGAATTCAGGAGTGGATAGGATATGTTGGAATAACCCAAATAGAAGGATCGTTTTACAATGTTATGGGTTTGCCTGTTCAGCAACTGTACGCCGAGATTCAAAACTTCTGAAAACCTGATTTAAAGATTATTGAATTTGAGACTTTGCAAAACACTCATTTAGTGTCTGTTTATTAAAACCCTTTTCCAGATAATTCGTAAATTGATACATACAAAACTAAAATCAATATTATGAATTATCTAATTAAGCTATTTACATTAATTTTTCTTTTGGTTTTTTTGTTGAATGCTTGTAATAGCAAACAAGACAAATCAGTGGAAGTTGGTTTGTTAATTCATTCATTTGATAATGAACGATGGGAAAAAGACAGGGACTATTTTGTAGAGAAAGTCCAGGAACTTGGAGGAACTGTTAAAGTTGAAACAGCCGATAATGATGCCGGCAAACAACTTGCACAGGCAAAAGAACTACTTGCCAACGGTATTGATGTTTTGGTAGTGGTCCCCGTTGACCAGTTTGCAGCTGCTGAAATTGTTAATGAAGCACATGACCACAATGTAAAAGTTATCTCGTATGACAGGTTAATAAAAAACTGTAAGTTAGATTACTATGTATCAACCGATAATGTTGAAATTGGGGAAATGCAGGCAAATTATCTTACCAGAATTAAACCCATAGGTAAATATGCGCTTATTGGAGGGGCAAAAGGTGATAACAACAGTAAATACTTATATCTGGGACAAATGAATGAACTTGCCCCTTTAATTGAAAAAGGCGATATAGAAGTCGTATATAACGTATTTACAAATAATTGGGGTGCAGATGAAGGTTATGAACACACTAAAACCATTTTAAAACTGAACAATAACGTTGATGCAATTATTGCCGGTAACGATGCAATTGCAATGGGCGTAGTTAGAGCCTTGCGCGAAGTTGGACTTGAAGATAAAGTGCTGCTTGCAGGAATGGATGCCGACCTTGAAAATCTTCAGGAAATTGTTGCTGAGCATCAAACCTGTACAATCTATAAACCTTACGAAAAATTAGCTGCAACAGCCGCTGAACTTGCCGTAAAATTAGGAAGAGGGGAAGAATGTGAAAGAACTTTTGAAACTATTAGCAATGGAGAAATACTTGTTCCTTCAGTTTTTCATGAAGGCGTAATAGTTAACAGGGAAAATCTTAAACTCACAGTTGTTTCAGAGGGATATCAAAAAGAAGAAGAAATTTACAAATAGTCTTTATGTTTTCAGTAAGAATTATTTGAGGGTTGGGAGATTCTGAACGTCAGATCTCCCTTTTTTCCGTTTAAAGTGGTTATATTTTACCATATAAGTCTATTTTTCTTTTCCATTTCTCAAGGATTTTTTAAACTCTTTTTTAACTGGCTTGACTTTTTTTTAATAAATAAAGTTGAAACTGAATTTGGAATGTTAAATTGCAAAACCAACTTTTAAAATTATAAACCAACTTTTGTATTATGATAAAAAAAGGATTTCTTATTTCTGCAATTTTTTTGTGCGGTTTTATGGCCAACGCACAAAATGTGGGTTCATCGCCAGAGTATATTAAAGCATTAACATCAGAATGGAAGGGAGAACGTTTCCCAGACGGACGACCAAAAGTACCTGACTCAATTCTCGACAGGTTAAAAAATATTTCCATTGAAGAAGCCTGGGGCGTTTTGCGTAACAAAGGTTTTCAAAATCAATTTGAAGGCGATTGGTCTGTTATTAATCCTGAAGAACCAATGACAGGAAGAGTAGTAACAGCGCAATATATGCCGCTAAGACCTGATATGGAAAAGCAAATTAAAGAACAGGGTGTTGCAGAAAACAGGGCGCAAAAAGGTGGAACTAATTCCTGGCCAATTGATATTTTGCAATCCGGCGACGTGTATGTAGCCGATAGTTATGGTAAAATTGTAGATGGTACTTTAATTGGCGACAACCTTGGGAATTCAATATATGCAAAATCACAGCGCGGTGTTATTTTTTATGGTTCAGTGCGGGATCAGGAAGGTTTATCAGAAATTAATGGATTTAATGCCTGGATTAAAGGTTCTGATCCTTCGTACATTCAGCAAATGATGCTCACTTCCATCAATGCTCCAATTCGTGTTGGTCGTGCAACTGTTTTACCTGGTGATGTTGTTCTTGCAAAGAAATATGGTGTAATTTTTATACCAGCCTATCTTGTTGAAGATCTTGTTATTACTTCGGAAGTAACAGCGCTTCGTGATGAATTTGGTCACCAGAGATTAAGGGAAAAGAAATACCTTGCCGGTGAAATTGATAGCGAATGGAGTGAAGCAATCAAAAAGGATTTTCTGAACTGGCTTAACAATTATCCGGGAAAATTGCCAATGACAAAAGAAGAACTCGATAATTATCTGAAAGAAAGGAATTATTAGAATGTGCGCAGGGTTTTATCTATACTTTATTTAATCAAAATCATTTAAACAGCCAAAATATGAAAAGTATTATTCAACAAATTGCATATCAAAATAAAATACACGAGAATGCTCAAAAGGACGCCATAAAAGCTGAAATCGATAATCCGAAAACCAACGGAAACAGGAGAAATTTTTTAAAGAAAACAGCTCTCGGCGGAATAGCACTCGGGGGTCTGATACATTTGTCGGTTGAGGATACAATTGCACAAACTACACAAAATATTTCGCGAAGTTCAAATCCTTCAGATTTGAAAATTACCGACATGAGATATGCCCTGACAACTGTTCTTGGTGGAACGGCAATTATCCGAATCGATACAAATCAGGGGATTTACGGACTTGGCGAAGTGCGTGATGGTGCAGATGTTCGTTATGCTTTAATGTTAAAAAGCCGGATTCTGGGTCAAAACCCGTGTAATGTGGAGATGCTTTTTAAAATAATCAGGCAATTTGGAAATCATGGACGTCAGGGCGGTGGTGTTTGCGGTGTGGAAATGGCACTCTGGGATTTAACAGGTAAAGCGTATGGAGTTCCTGCCTGGCAACTGCTTGGTGGCAGATACCGTGACAGTGTCAGGTTATATGCCGATACACCGGAAGGTACTTCCCATGACGATCAGGTTGAAAAAATTAGATATCGTATTGAAGATCAGGGATACACCTGGCTGAAGATGGATCTTTCAATAAATGAACTAAAAGATATACCGGGAACTTTGGTAAACCATGAATTTTGGAATGGAGCTTCCGGTCAGTATGATCTGAGACAATTTACAGGATATGGAAATACAAAACATCCATTTACGCAAATTCAAATAACTGATAAAGGATTGGAGGAAATGGTTAAAATGGTTGAACACACCCGTGATCATATTGGCTGGGATATTCCCATTTGTACTGATCATTATGGTCATTTCGATTTGAACAATGGCATCAGGCTGGGTAAAGCAATAGAAAAATTCAGGTTGGCATGGATGGAAGATGTTGTGCCATGGGAATATACAGATCAATGGAAATCTCTGTCCGACGCTTTGGAAACACCAATGTTAACAGGTGAAGATATTTATCTGCTTCAGGGATTTAAAGCTTTAATTGATTCACATGCCGTTGATATTGTACATCCTGATTTAGCTACTTCCGGCGGACTTCTGGAAACCAAAAAAATTGGTGATTATGCAGAGGAGCATGGTGTGGCAATGGCAATGCACCAGGCCGGAACTCCGGTTTCGTTTATGGCCAATGTGCACTGCGCTGCAGCTACCCAGAATTTTTTAGCATTGGAACATCATTCGGTTGATTTGCCCTGGTGGGAAAGTTTGGTGAAAATGACCGATGGTAATCCAATTATTAAAAAAGGTTTTGCACCTGTTCCTGAATCGCCTGGATTGGGGATTGAATTGAATGAGGATGTTGTAAAGGAACATTTACATGCAAAAGATAAAACCTTTTTTGCCCCAACTGATGAATGGAACGAAAAACGTTCACATGACAGAACCTGGAGTTAATTTATTACCTAAAATCATTTAATTCAGGTCTACTTAATTTTATTTCATGACAAAAATTAATGGGTACAAAATAACATTGGGATTTGCGATTGTCCTGCTTGCCGTATTTCTCTTTCTCGTTTTTACTGAAAATACTGCCAAAGGCGGTCCTTTACTCATCGCATTTTTTGTTTTATTGGCTATTTCTGTCCGAGGATTCTCTGCATTTAAAGGATTATCTTACACAGTTTGGATTTTTACCGCTGTAACGGCTTCTATGTTTTACCCGGAATATTTCACTTCAATTGGAAATTTCCAGTTTAAATTACTAATTGTACCGTTGTTACAGATTATCATGTTTGGAATGGGTTCTCAAATGAGCCTTAGTGACTTTTCCGGCGTTATCAAAATGCCGAAAGGAGTAATAATAGGGGTAGGTTCGCAATTCTTTATTATGCCATTAGTTGCATTGGCAATTTCCATGATTTTTAGTTTTCCTCCTGAAATTGCTGCCGGAATCATTTTGGTTGGCTGCGTTCCAAGCGGTTTGGCTTCAAATGTAATGTCATATATTGCCCGTGCAAACCTGGCATTGTCGGTTACAATTACCGCAATTTCCACACTTCTTTCACCATTTACAACTCCATTTTTAATGAAATTGCTGGGTGGCCAGTTTATCCAGGTTAATTTCTGGAGTATGATGCTCGACATATTAAATATGATTATCCTTCCCATTGTTGCAGGTTTTATTTTTAACCTGTTCAATTCCGGAAAAGTGAAACCGCGAACAAAAATTATACAGCTGAGTATCTTTTTCGTAGTCATCCTGCTTACAAACCTGGTTTTCATAAAAGCGAAACAAGCCGATTTTTTTGAATTTTTAGTAGCAATGTCCAAATCACTGGGCTGGTTCTTTTTCCTTCCCATCATAGGTGCCATAGTGCTTCGTCATTTTCTGAAAGGTGAAAAGAAAATAATGGATAAAATCCTGTCCTTGTTATCGATGGTGGGGATTGCTGTTATCATCACAATCATTACCGCCAGTGGCAGAGATAGCCTTTTAAAAGTTGGGGCATTGCTGATGTTAACAAGTTTGTTGCACAATTTTTCGGGTTATTCGTTTGGTTATGGAATTGCGTGGTTGTTTGGAATGTCGGAAAAAGACCGACGGACAATTGCACTCGAAGTTGGTATGCAAAACGGTGGACTTGCATCAGGTCTTGCGCTTCAAATGGGAAAAATAGCGACTGTCGGACTTGCTCCTGCAATTTTTGGTCCTTTAATGAATATAACCGGTTCGGCTCTTGCCAGCTGGTGGCGAAGCAAACCGCTAAAGGAGGATAATGAAATTCCAGTTGTCGGGACTTATAAAAGAATATGAAACGAGAATATGGAAATTTAACTTTTTACATGTTCAACTTTTATATTCAACTGAAGAAGAAGCCTTAGAAATAGAGGTAATGAAGTATATATTACTTTTAACGTAGTACTGATTCTTCGAAATGCAACTTGCAAAAGTGCGTTCTTGAAAAAAAATAGGTATGTTTATTCACATAAAATAGTAAAAGGAAATAACTTTTATACTTGTGAAGAATCATTTTAAAATTTTTAAAGCAGTATTGTTAAAAAACAAAAAGACAAAAAATCTTTTTCTTCAAAAGTATTCAGCCCTCTTTTCCAATGGAGGTATTAGCAATCATAAAATCCTTGTGTTTTTACTATTTTTTATTGGTCATTCAATAATCCTTTCTGTTGAGGTTTTTGCACAACGAAAGGTTGACCTTTCTCAGTTTTCCGCAGCCTATTATGATTCCATTCGGGTTAATGTGTACGACACAACGAATAAAAATTATACAATACATGCATATCAGTTAACACCTGCTGATAAAATTGTAATTGATGGAAAATTGGACGAGCCTGCATGGAAAAACGCTGAACACAAAAGCAACTTTATTGAAAAAGAACCTTATCCATTGATTCCTACGAGCGATGAAACAGAATTTACTGTTTTGTTTGATGAAGAAAATATTTATGTAGGAGCATGGTGTTGGGATTCAAAACCAGATAATATTGTGGCCTACCTTTCTCCCAGGGGTACATATGGGGCAGATAATCTGCAGCTTTTTATTGACAGTTATAATGATGACCGCACAGGTTATAAATTTGTCATTTCGCCTACCGGTGTGCAAGGCGACGAACTTCGGTATGACGATGTAAAACGGGATAACAACTGGAATGGTATCTGGTACTCTGAAGGCTCGGTTGATGATAAGGGTTGGTATATTGAAGTAAAAATCCCGTTTTTTAATTTAAGATATTCTTCCAAAGAACAACAAACATGGGGATTCAATATTATGAGAACCATGGCAAGAGAGGCATCGCGTAGCCAATGGAAACCTCATTTGCCGGAATGGGATAACAATACGCGCATGTCGCAGTTGGGACAAATTGTTGGCATTCATAACATCAGTGCCGGAAGAACATTTGAATTACGACCTTATGGTACAGTTAGCTCAACCAAAACTTTGAATAATGTTCCTTTTAATGCATTAAATTTAGGCGGTGATATCCGCTACAGCCCTTCGCCAAACATTACAGCTGATTTTACTTTTAATCCGGATTTTGCGCAGGTAGATGCTGATGTGTTTGAAATAAACCTAACCCGTTTCCCAACACGTTTTACTGAATTGCGACCATTTTTTACTGAGCGGATTAATGTATTTAACACGCCTTTTGAGTTGTTCTACAGCCGCAGAGTAGGAGCAAAGGGCGATATAATTGGTGGTGTAAAAATGACAGGCAAACTGAATAAAGGCGTCGAATTTGGAGTACTTGGAAGTGTTACAGGAAATTCAGTTTTTAAAAGTTCGTTTCCAAATTCTGAAAAAGCAACGTTTGGTGTAATGCGGGTAAAAAAGGACATATTAGGTTCAAGCAATATTGGAATTTTGGCGGCCACAAAAGAGGAGGCCGATCGGTACAACCGAATTGTGGGAGTTGATGGCAGTTTTGTTTTAAGTGGTTACGATTTTATTGATTTCCATGTGGCCACCGGACAGACCGAAATGCAACTTGATCAAACTATGGCTTACAACCTTGTTTATTTGCGAACCGGAGATTTAATGGGTGTAAGTTTTGTTGGTGAAAGGGTGGAGCCAGGATTTGAAATCAACCGTGTCGGGTATATTCAAAAAGAAATTTTTCGTGGTTGGAATAAGGCAACGGGCATTTATAAATATAGCCCACGCATTAACAAATACAACATTCGAAGGATAATTGCCAATACTGAATTTGGTTACGAAAGGGATTTATTTACATCGGCTTATGTCAATAAATGGCTTGAAAGATTTCCGGGATCTGTTCCGGATCCCATGTTCGGAACAGTCATTCAGGATGATAATGGAAATGCTTTTATTTCTGATGGTGTCCGCACTTCAAATAATTACAGAACAGGAGTCGATGTTACTGTGAATATGATAAATGAAATGATATTAATGGCAAACTATAACCATTTCACCGCTACCGAACTCACTGGAAAATATTCAGGAAATTTATTTGCCGGGAGCTATTCAACACGACCCATTAACAAAGGCGCTAACTTTGCAGGAGTTTTTGGTTTTACAGGTGGCACATATTACAATTTTAATCAACATCATGTAGGAAGCCAAAGAAAGTTTACCCTCGAAGGAGAAGGCCGTTTAAGCCGCAATTTCCTCACCGTTTTGCAGGGAGATTATACAAAAACTTTCACGGTGGATAATGAAAATGACGGTCGTTATTTTAAACTTTCTTCAAATTCAACACTGATGTTTACCAAAGATTTATATGTTCGCTTGCATGCACAGGGAAAATTTGGTACTACATATTACACTCAAAAGGACATTTATAATGAGTATTTGTTAAGCCTTTTGTTAAGTTGGGAATACAATCCAGGTAGTTTTTTGTATCTCGCTTATAATGAGGGCAGATTGGATACCTCTGATAAGGTTCTGAACAATAATTTTCAATTGAGTAACCGGACCATTATGTTTAAGTTGTCCTATTTTTTTAGTTTATGAATTTGAAGTGATATTCATTGATAGGATAAATACAATGCAATGTTGTTAAAAAACAGATAATCTTATTTTAAGAATTTAACTATTTGAATTTCATTTTCCTCATTTAAAGAAGTGATCTTTTTGTAAGAGTTAGCGGGTAGAAGATTTATCATTTCCTGAAAATCGTAAAATATTAAACTTCCTGGAATAACATTGTAAGCCTGTTGTGGCTTGTAATATTCAGTTTTAATGAGGTCAATATTTGCTACCAAAGGATTTAACAGCACTATTTTTGAAAATGGATTTTTTAAAGCAGCATAATGCAAAACAACCGACTCCATATTTTCTGAAATTATATCAGTTTTGGTTTTGGGTAAATCTTTTTGTACAAACTGAATCAATAAATCAAGTGCTTCTGCCTGAATTTCGGGTATACTTTTTCCAACTAAATTTGCACCAAATGTATAATTGAAAGGCACATTTTGCACAAAACCATCGCCTCGAAAACCTGAATCAGACAATTCACCGATACCCGGTAAATCTGCAGAAATAACAGTATACCCTCTTTTTAACAGATTTATTAGCAACGCTGAATTCAGAATTTCCTCTTTTCCGTTCTGTGTTAACCAAACTAAGCTTTTTGTTGGGCTTGAACCAGGATTTGAAATCACAAAAACCGGCAAAGCAAAATCGTTTTTATCGTTTTCGAGAAAGTATTTTTTTACTTCGAAATCCGTTTCAATAATTTTTCCGGTGAAAACTGCAGAAATAAGTTTTCGGTCGAATTTGATTCCCGATATTTCTGCGATTTTTCCCTTCAATTCGCTTTGTAAAATTTCAATATTTTTGAAATATTTCCGGTTCAAACTGAAAACTGTTTCGCCGTTTAATGAAGTTCCAACTTGTCCGGTAGCGGTGCACCAAAGTTCTTCAACTGTAAATGGTGTAATTTCCTGATCGCTTTTATCTCCCGGAAGATGTAATTGTTCCTGAAAAAAAGCATAAAGCGTTTCCCTGTTATTTTTTGTCGATTCGTGTTTCCCGAAATCTTCCGTGAACTGAATGTTTTCAGGTTGTCCCAATGCAGCATAAGATTTTTGGACTTCAGCAAAAGTTTCCCGCGCTCCCTGCTGACTGAAAAAATCGTGAGTAGTTGTAATTATCAAAGCCGGTTTTGGCGCACGGATATGCAGAAAATCGGCATGGTCCATCCCGTTTTTTATAAAGTAAAACGGGTTTTGTTCTGCATCCTGCGGTCCGATGGATTGAAGCAACCGTTTAAAACTGGTAATGTAACATTCGGGTGCTGCGGCGTAAACTCGTTCGTCATAAGCAGCAATCAGCGCTGACTGTGTTCCACCTCCTGAACGCCCCGTAATCCCGATGCGGTTCATATCAACTTCAGGTCGGGTTTCCAAATAATCAATGGCACGAACTCCGTCCCATATAAAGTAATCAGAAAGGGAATTTCCAGTTAATAGTGTTTGAATCCCTGCATAGGAATGTTCAGCAGTTGAGCCGCCAACTTTCGATTTTCCGGTTTCTGCATCAACATATTGCAATCGTTCACCCTGTCCAATTGGGTCGAAGGCAAAAACAACAAAACCTTTTTCCACCAGGTTTATCATCACCCGCTGGTAAACTTCGCTGCGGAAACCGAGTTCGGTGTGGCCCGAACAGTAAATTACTGCTGGCGCCGGTTTTGTCAGATTCTTCGGGATAAACATGGCGGCAGTAACATAAAATCCGGGGTGCGACTCAAAAATGATTTTCTCGACAGTGAAATTTTCGCGTTCCAGTTTGCCGGTTACTTTTGCGTTCAGCGGTGTTTTCTGAAACTTTGCCAGCGAAGCGTCAAATTTACTTTTCAGTTCGTTTTGGTAATTCTCCCAATCCGCTTTTGTGGTAAGATTTTTAACGTGTTGCTCCCGCTGTTCCAACAATGTAAATGCTTCATTTGTAATTATTTTGTACAATGCCTGGTTGTTATTCTTGTACAAATTCCATGTCTGGTTGTTGCCCGCGCTGTAAAAAACTGATTTTTCAGGTTCCTGTGCAACAAGTCGAATTACAAATAAGAATAGTATTATAAAAGTTATCGTTCGTTTCATAGATTTCGATTTTAGAATGATTGTTAAAGATAAAAATGGTTTTAATTTGAAAAAATGCTATTAAAATTTGTCTTTAGTTTCAATAAGCATATTTATTTCCTGTTTTAACAATGGAATATGTTTTACAAGAATTGCCCAAATACTTTCATCTGAAATATTATCATAGGCATGAATAATCTGATTTCTAAGCCCAATAATTCTTTTTGCATTTTCAATCGGAAAATTTTCATCTTGTTTAATTATCCTGTTTACGGCTTCCCCAATAATTTCCAAATCGCGTTCGACAGCTCTTTTTAATATCAAATTTGATTTATATAAATTGAAATCCAGAGGAAAATCCTTGAAAAAGGATTCAATTTCAACAATTGCAGCCTGAATATCAAACAGCCATTTTAGAATCTTTTCGTTCATATAAAACGGTTTTGTTTCTTTCGATTGATTGAATAAGTACCGGATTTTTCAGGGTTTGAATCTCCACCAAATCAACTTTACGTGAGAACAGACTTTCGAGATTTTCCTTTAAATCCATATAATTATCAAAATACTCGGATGGATTTACTCCCGAAAATCTTACTAAAAAATCGATATCACTTTTTGGATTGAAGTTTTCAGTAAGAACCGAACCAAACACATACAATTCTGCAACAAAATGTTTATCGCAAAGCATTTTTATTTCCTGTAAATGTTTTTGAATCAGTTTCATATTTCAAAGATAAAATTTATTATTAAGTATTTAATTTATCCTTTTCTACTTAACCAATTTTCCAAAACTTGTGGCAACGGGAATATTTTTTACTTTTGCACCGATTTTATTTAGAATAAATCTGAATAGTTGGGAAAGCATAAAGTAATATCAGTCAGAAATTTAACCGATTTAACATTCGTAATTCGGATGGAACGTAACAACTTGCAGTTTCAAACCGGGCAATTTGTGATTTTGAAAAACCTGAATTCATCCGACACGCGTGAATACTCGGTTTACAGTGGTGAAAATGACGATTATCTTGAGGTTTTGGTTCGCGAAATTGAGGGAGGAAAAGTTTCGGGTAAGTTAAAAAAAATCAAACCCGGAGCTGAAATTGAAGTGGAGGGTCCGTTTGGTTTTTTTAAATTCGACCCTGAAAAGTTTACTTCGAAAAGGTTTTTGTTTGTAGCAACCGGAACAGGAATCAGTCCGTTTCACAGTTTTGTGCGTACTTATCCTGAATTAGATTATCAGTTGGTTCACGGGGTACGAAACAACAATGAATCTTATGAACATGCTGATTATAAAAAGGAAAGGGTAAATCTTTGTTTGTCTGGCGAGTCAGGCGGCGATTTCCTGGGCAGGGTAACCGATTATTTGTTCACTCAAAAAATCGACTAGGAAACCAACTGTTTTTTGTGCGGAAACAGCGAAATGATTTACGAAGTTTTTGATATTTTAACCGGCAAGGGAATTCCGGTTTCGAATATTTATTCGGAGGTGTATTTTTAGCCCCTCTTAGTCTCCCCGAAGGGGAGAGATAAGAAAGAGAAAGATTGAAATAGAATTGTTATACTAAAGTTTAGTGTTTAAAGCACCTACTTTGAACTTTGAACTTTAAACTTTGAACTTTTTTAGCATGAAATATCATTTAATAACACTGGGTTGCCAGATGAATTTGTCGGATGGGGAGCGCGTAACTTCGGTACTTGAAGAAGCCGGGTATGAATGGACGGACAATGAAAGTGAAGCAGGCTTGATTGGCATACTGGCATGTTCGGTGCGGCAAAAGGCAATCGACAAAGTATATTCGCGCATTTCGAAATGGAACAAATGGAAAAACAATAAAAACCTGATAACCTTTATTTCGGGTTGCATTTTACCAAACGACCACGAAAAATTCTTAAAGCTTTTCGATATAACTTTTCAGATGAAGGATTTGCCGCAATTGCCTGAAATGATTAGTCAGTATGGAATTACAACGCCAACTCATCTGAGTTCGGGAATTGATCCGCACAACGAGAATATTGAAGAATTCTGGAGCGTTCAACCCTCCTATAAATCGGGTTTCGAAGCATTTATCCCCATTCAAAATGGCTGCGACAAGTTTTGTACTTTTTGCGCAGTTCCTTATACACGCGGTCGCGAGGTTTCACGTCCATCGAGAGATATTATTACCGAAGTTGCGCTCTTGGTTTCCCAGGGTTATAAATCGATAACTTTGCTTGGCCAAAATGTAAATTCGTACGGTCTCGACAAAAAAGGGGAAGAGCTTTCTTTTGCGCAATTGCTAACCGAAATCGGCGAATTTGGAAATCGTTCGAAAAAGGAATTCTGGATATACTTTACTTCGCCTCACCCACGTGACATGAACGACGAAGTGATTGAAGTGATAGCAAAATACAAGGTGCTTGGAAAACAAATCCACCTGCCCATGCAAAGCGGCGACGACAAAGTGCTGATGCACATGAACCGCAAGCACAACATGGAAAAATACCGTCATATCGTGGAAACCATACGCCGTTTAATTCCACAGTCAACATTATTTACTGATATTATTGTTGGGTTTACAGGCGAAACTGAAGAGCAATTCCAAAATACACGGCTGGCGATGGAAGAATTCAGATTCAATATGAGTTACACTGCCATTTACTCGCCGCGCCCCGGCGCCACCAGCCACCGTTGGGTTGACGATATTCCCCAGGAAGAGAAAAAACGCAGACTTCATGTTCTAACAAACGAACTGCGCAAACATAATCTGCCTTTTAATAAAGGTTTAATTGGTAAAACAGTTCGTGTACTGGTTCGTGGTAACGACAGAAAAGAGGGATTTTTAAGTTCGCATACTGAAGGGAAATTAATCATTCGTTTTGCCTCTGACAATCAGGATTTAATTGGACAATTTGCAGATGTTAAAGTTACTTCGGCCACCGATTTCTCAATGGAAGGGGAATTGGTGAAGAAGAAGGAACTAGTGAGTTTGTAAAGATTTTCAAAGGCTTAAATGGCATTCTAAAATTATTGGGTTCGCAAATGGGAAACTTATTACACAGAAAGCTAAAGAAGAAGAGTGATGCAGGGGTTAACCATTTCGGTAAAATGTCATACGAAATCGGCTATTTCTCTTCGAGCCAATCAATAACCTTATCCGATGTTGGTGATTCTTTCGGTTCAACAATTCCAACGAGCTTTCCGTTTTCGTCAATCATGTACTTTTGATAATTCCAGGCTACTTTTGTATCCATTACTCCGTTTAATTCCTTCTTCGTCAGCCATTCGTACAAAGGATCCTCTTTGTCGCCAGTTACCGAAGTTTTTGCCATTACAGGGAAATTTATATCGTGTTCTTTTACGTAACTCTTAATTTCTTCGTTTGATCCTGGTTCTTTGTTTCCAAAATCATTTGACGGAATTGCGACTATGACGAAGTCTTTATCCTTATAATCGTTATAAAGCTTCACCATATCGTTATCTTGTGGAGATAAGCCACATTTTGAAGCAGTATTTACCAAAAGCACTTTTTTCCCTTTCAGTTCGCTCATATCGAATGTCTTACCATTAATATCAGTTAACTTGTAATCGTAGATAGAATTCGATTTCTGTGCATTCACAGTTACTATTGTCATTACAAACAACAGGATAAAAAATAATTTTACTTTCATGACACTTAATTTTGTTGTAAATATTAGATTAAAAACACACTAATTACTAAAGCGAAATTCACAAAACACTAAAGTTATCGTATTAGGAACAAGAAGCTGGGTGATAAAGTTCATTTGTTTTTTTGTTAATAATCGGCTTACTCTGCTGATTTTTAAAGTTTTATTGTCATACCCAAATTTTGGTAACAAAGTATAATAACCTTGCAAATTGAACTAAATCCGGTTATAATTAGAAAATATATGTTAGTCTTAAAGGAATTTTAATCCAGCACATGATACATTTTCATATATTCAAATCCCTTCACAACTTCGAAAAATAAATAGTTTTATCTCAATCTGTGAATCTTTGTAAATATTCAATTCATATTCTAAACAAGATTCACAGATTTTGTTTTGAAAAGTAACTCATTTATTATTGTCAGTGTTGTTTTTCTTTTTTCTTTTTGATTTGCGATACCACAAGTAAAAGATGAACAAAGCAACCGGTATAACTATGTATAAGACAATATTAAAGGTAGTTAGTTCCAAAGGTTCAGTATCTCCTGAAGGTAAAAAATCTGGTATCTGAGCATGTGCAACAATCGCAGTGAAAAGAAATGTAATTTGTAAAACTGTTTTTTTCGACATTTTCTGAATTTTTTGAAGTTGTATAGTTTCCTGTTTTCAAAGCAATTTTATGGGGTGGTTTGTTCAATTATTATTTGATTTTGTTCAAGGATTAATGAAATGTAATTAAAGCTTATCTTCGGAAAAACTTTTAACATCAAAATTTACAAAACATGAAAAACAAATACAATTTGGCTATAATTCTCTTTTTTGTCGTTTTTACTATTCAAGCTCAACAAAAATCGGATTGGAAACCCCTTTTTACCGATGATTTATCGAATGCCGATTATCCTGCAGGAGTTTGGAGCATTGAAGATGGTGTAATAACGGCCACTGAAGATAAATGCATCTGGACCCAAAAAGAGTATGACAATTTTATTTTGGAGCTGGAGTTTAAAACCGCAGAAGGAACAAACAGCGGGGTTATTGTATATTGCACTGATACAGGAAACTGGATTCCAAATTCGGTAGAAATACAAATTGCTGATGATTATGCAAAACAATGGGCAGAGGCCGATAAAACGTGGCAGTGCGCCGCAATTTTTGGCCACCTGGCTGCGAAAAAAAGCATGGTTAAAAAACCGGGAGAATGGAACAAAATGGTTGTTGCCTGTAAAGACAAAATCATCCATGTGGTTTTAAATGGTTCTACCGTAACCGAAATGGACATGAGTTTATGGACAAGCGGCACTAAAAATCCTGATGGTACGGATATTCCTTCTTGGTTAAGTACTCCTTTTGCCGAACTTGCCACCAAAGGAAAAATTGGTTTTCAGGGAAAACATGCCGGAGCACCAATTTGGTTCAGGAATATAAAAATACAGGAGTTGTAAAAAGTAACTTTGTAACTTTTAGAAAGAACCGCTTCATTCTGTTAATTTCAGAGAATCGGTTTTTTTTATTTATCAAACAACCAATGAAGAGCACTAAGTATTGCTTATCAATATGATTTTTATTCAAATAACAAACTTTTGTTTTCTTCTCTTCCATAACCCTCGATTTCAATATTTTCATCACTAAAAGTTATGATTGAAAAGGCATTTTCGGTTTCTGTCTCAACCATTCCCTTCAGGTTTAAAAAATGAATCCCATCTTGAAACACGTAATTTCCGGCGTGGTTGTGGCCATTCATATACACTTTTACGCAACTGAACTTTGATAAAACTGCAAGTGCTTCCTCTGAATTCCAAAGCGCATGTGCTTCAAAAGGCAATAGCGGGTAGTGGCAAAAAACCGCGACTTTCTGTTTTTTGTCTGTTGCTTTTTGCAATTCTTTCTTTAGCCATTCCATTTGAGTTGAGCCAATTCCACCATTCCAGTCATAATAGTTTGGTTTTCCTTCATCCTTTAGTTTTGAAGTTATTTTCTCGGCCTCTTTAACAATTTCATTATTGTTTGAATGAAAAGTAATATCGTTACCATTCAGGAAAATAAACCGCCAGTCTTTTTTTGTTATCGAATACCAGGTTTTATTCAATTTTAATTTTCCGGGTACATTTTCAAACTGGCTTTTTTCGACCGACAAATCATGATTGCCAATTACATGATAAACTTCTTTTTTTGATTTTGAAAGAATTGAATTCACACTGTCGAAACTCGAAATATTGCGGTCAATCAAATCTCCCAAACCAACTATAAAGTCAAGCTCTTTATTACTGTTGAACTGGTTTATACAATCGTCAAGTTTTTGAAGTGAATTTCTGTAAAACCTTGTGCCTGCTGGTTCGCAATCGCAATACTGGCAATCGGCAAAAACACCTATTTTTATTTGCGAGAATAAAGTAAAACTGAAATTCATAAAGATTAAAAGCAAAATTAATGGAACGGCTAATTTATTTTTCATACTTTAAAATTAGATAACTTTCTAATTTAGTTGAAAAATTTGAAATGAAAACATTACGAATAATTCTTACTGCATTTTTGCTTGCAACATTTTGTTTGACTTCGTTTGGAGAAATTAAAATCAACAAAAAAGAAAAACTAAAAATAGAAAGTTTGCTGGCAAAACAGGTAGAAGCATGGAATGAAGGCAATCTTGAAAAATTTATGGAGACTTACTGGAATTCAGAAAAGCTCAGTTTTGTTGGTTCACGTGGCCCAACTTTTGGCTGGCAGCAAACTTTAAATAATTACAAAATAGGATATCCCGATAAAGCAGCGATGGGAAATTTGAAATTTACGATTCTTGACGTTTCGAAAATTGACAAAAAAACAGTTTATGTAATTGGCAGGTTTGAACTTACCCGTGAAATTGGCAACTTGACTGGATATTATACTTTGGTAATTCAAAAATTTGGAAAAGAATGGCTGATAACAAGCGACCATTCAAGCTCAACAAATTAACCAGAATGTAAAAAAATTATAGATCTTTTATCATCCTTACGTAAAGAAATATTATCTTTGACGTGTAAAGTAAAGCAATTTGTTATGGATACCAAGTTAACACTTCATTTCGACCAAAGCGTAATTGAAAAAGCAAAGAAATTTGCAGAGGAAAACAACATCAGCTTGTCGCGCCTAACGGAATATCTGTACCGTCAAATTACTTCGGGAGGGTACAAATCACTCGAAGAATTTCCCGTTGCTGACTGGGTTAACCAGGTTGCAGAAGGAGAGGCTGTTTATATCAAAAGAAGCCGGAAAAATTCAAAGGACGAATATTTTAATCAATCGAAATGAACGTTTTTGTTGATGCAAATATTCTGGTTGCAACGTTAAACAAGGAATATCCGTTGTTTACATGGTCATCGCGCATTTTGAGTTTGAACGATAAAAACAATGTTCGATTATACACTTCGCCACTTTGTTTGGCAATTGCTTTTTATTTCTCCGGTAAAAAATGCGGTGCAAAATTGGCTAAAGAGAAAATAGAATTGCTTTGCAATAACATTGGTATTACTTCGTTAAATGAAGATCTTACCAAAAAAGCACTGGTAAATAAAATAATTCATGATTTTGAAGATGGGCTTGAATATTATTCTGCGCTTGACTCAAAGTGTGATTTTATAATTACAGAAGATCAGAAAGATTTCTATTTCAGTGAAGTTGAAGTTGTGGGCTGCGAAGAGTTTTTAAAACGAATTACACCTCAAACATAAATCATTTTTTTTGTCATCCCTCCGTCTATCACAAAATTCTGGCCGGTAATAAAATCATTTTCAGGATTTAAAAGAAATAAAACCACGTTGGCAATGTCCTCTGCTTTTCCAACCCGACCTGCGGGATGCTGCAAATGGTCAGCTTCTGAAAGTTCAATTTGATGGGCTTTTGACTTTTTCTTAATCCCCGAAACATCAATCCAGCCTGGACTGATGCAGTTCACTTTTATTTCGGGACCCAAACTAACAGCCAGTGAATGTGTGAGTGCCAAAATTCCTCCTTTACTTGCTGAATATGCTTCTGTGTTTGCTTCCGACTGAAATGCGCGGGTAGAACTTATATTGATGATATTTCCCTTTGATTTTTGCAGATGCTTTGCTGCATGTTTTGCACAAAGAAAAGCCCCTGTTAGATTAGTGCCAATAACGCGGTTCCATTCTTGCAAAGTTAATTCGGTAACCGGTTTATTATTTTGAATGGCAGCATTGTTTATCAAACCATCAATTCTACCAAATTTTTCAAACGATAGCTGAATGGATTTTTTAACACTTTCTTCATCCGAAACATTTGTTTGAAAAAGTGCCAGGTCTACTGAATTTGTTTCTTTCTGAAATCCTGAAATCGCCTCACTGTCAATTTCAAAAGCTGAAACACCAAAACCTTCTTTCAGCAATTGTTGTGAAATTATTTTCCCAATTCCCTGTGCACCGCCGGTTACAATTATGTTTTTCTTCATTTTACTACAAAAATTAAATTATTCTTTTGCAATATTCCTGATCATCCCATCGAAGATAAAAAAATGAAATGGTGAGGTTGTAATCCAGTATAATCTTCCCCAAATGCCATGCGGCCTGAATGTTGCAGTTTGGTGCAAAACATTGTCATCATCGATTTTAAATTCAAGCCAGGCTTCACCGGGGAGTTTCATTTCAGCAAAAAGCAACAATCGTTTTTTTTCGCGGCTGGCATACAAAACCCGCCAGAAATCGAGCGCATCGCCAGGTAGGATTTCTTTTGGTGATCGGCGGCCTCGGAGCAATCCAACTCCACCAAGCATCTGGTCGAAAAAACCCCTTGTTTTCCAAAGCCAGTTGGCATAATAATATCCTTTGTCACCACCTATTGCCCAAATGTTGTTTAAAACCTGCAGGTCATTTTTAACTTTTAGTTGCTTTTTGTTAAAGTAGCAACCAAAATTGGGGACTTCAATAAAATCAGAAAGTGAAAGTCCGAGACTGCTGCTGATGATTGAATCTCTCCAACTGCTTAAAACAAGGTTTTGTTTTATTCTCAGGAATGCATTTTTTATGGCTTGTTCGTAGGTTATTGGCTTTAATCCAAGAATTTTTTCAAGTCGGTTATCCTTGCAAACTACTTCCATTTTCATGCTGTCAACCAGACTAATTGCAAGTTTATAAGAAACTGAGGTTATGAAAAACAGCCAGTATGAAGATATTTTTGGAGAGATAAGCGAAGTGGTGTAAAGCTTTCTTTTCAATTTTCGCACTCGTGCATATTGCAGCATCATGTCCTTGTAAGTTAAAATTTCGGGACCTCCAATATCGAAAACCTGGTTTAAACATTCTTCATGAAATAAAACACCTTTTAAAAATGAAATAATATCGCGTATTGAAATGGGTTGTGCTTTGGTTAATACCCATTTAGGAGCAATTATAACAGGCAGTTTTTCAACAAGATCACGAATTATTTCGAATGAAGCGCTTCCAGATCCAACTATAATTCCGGCTCGTAAAACTGTTAGTGCATATTTATCGCTTTTTAAAATATCCTCAACTTTTCGTCGTGACTGAAGATGTTTTGAAAGTTTGCTTTCATTTGATATGCCACTTAAATAAATTACCTGTTTTGCCGAAGTTGTTTCGATAATTGTTTTGAAATTTATGGCTGCTTCCGATTCAAGTAAATCAAATCTCTCGGAAGAGCTTGCCATTGAATGGATTAAATAATATGCTGCATCAATGTCTTTCGGGAAATTTTCTATATCAGGTGTTTTTAAAAAGTCAATCTCAACAATTTGAACTTTTTGAAGCATGTTTTTGTGAATTGTCAGCCTTCTTTTTTCCCTCACACAAACAATAATTTCGTGACCGCTTTCGATGAGAACCGGAAGCAATCGTTTGCCAACATAACCTGTTACACCTGTTAAAAGTATCCGCATGGTTTCAAATTTATGAATTTAAAGTTACAAAACGCTTGTTCGGTATTGGCAGGAAATGATATTTTTGCACCTCTAATTTCGTTTTTTACTATTGAATTGAAGTTGCAAAAATTAAATATCCGGCTGAAACTATTTGTATTCTTTGTTTTAACAATTTGTTTTGTTGATGCAAAATCGCAAAACGATTCAATTTCGATTGCATTTCAAAATAGTTTTAAAACCAATTTGATTGAACTTAACCAGTTGTATTGCTGGTCGGATGCTGATTTTTATCCCGGAAAATTTAAGTTCACTTCCATATTCAATTTTCAAATTGAATATGACTATCACAAACCAGTTTTGTTCTCAAACCTTTCAGACAAAACCGAAGATTTTTATTTTTTTCTTGAAAGACTAAATTTACACGAAAAGCAAAATCTTGTCCGTCTGTTTTCTTTTTACGAAAAAGAAATGGATGCCAGTTTGAAAGCTGCTGGTTTGCCCGTTGATTTGAAATACTTTGCTCCTGCACTTTCAGCAATGAATCCCACTGCTAACAACTGGGATGGGAAAGCCGGTATTTTTCAACTGACCCATTTTCAGGCAGTGTTGAACGGTTTGCAAATCAATCCGTTGGTTGATGATAGATTGAATCCAAACCTTTCAATCCACGCTTTTACCGCAGCAATGAAACAGAATTTTTCAGTCTTTAAAAGCCCCGAGTTAGCTGTTTTAGGATATTTGTATGGCAATGCAAAACTGAAAAATGCAATTTCATTTGCAGGTGAAAATACCGAATTGGCTCAGATATTATCTTATTTGCCCGAAACGGCAAATCTTATAATTGGCGCTTTTCAAGGAGCTACTGTTTTTTTTAAAGAAAATCAGTTTAAAACAACTGTTGATCCATTCGCAAAAAAAATATTACCAGATACTGTACGTATTACAAACAAACTTCATTTTCAGCAAGTTTCAAAAGTGTTGGGGATTTCTGAAAAGCAATTGGAATTCCTCAATCCGCAATACCGTTTTCAAATTGTTCCGGGAGATAAAATATTGTCTCGAATCTGAGTTGTTACCCGATGGAACCTGGGATGAGTTTGTTTTGTTCCAGGATTCGATTTACAATGTTGCCGATTCAACCCTTTTTGCAGTTACTGTACAAAAAATTGAATATGCACCGGCGCCGGGACGGCAATATTTGGGTGAACCAGTAAAAAACCTTGAAATTGAAGGTAAAACAAAAATCAAATACAAACTGCAAACCGGCGATGTTTTGGGAATAATTGCAGAAAAATATGATGTGGAAGTTGCAGATTTGAAATACTGGAACAACATATCCAACGAGCGAAAAATTCAGGCTGGAAAAACACTCGATATTTTTGTTGATAATGATAAAGTTGATGAATATGCAAGTTTGCAAAAACCAACAAAAACGAATATTGTAAAAACGCCAACACCAAAACAGATTCAGCAAAATACAACGCTGGCGGTTTTTAAGGAAATGAATACAGGAAATAAAGTGGAATACACAGTAAAAAATGGCGAATCGCCGTTTACGATTGCTAAAAAATACACAGGCGTTTCTCCTGAGGATATCCTGAAATGGAACAACATTGCCGATGCCGGAAAAATACAGATTGGCCAGAAACTAATAATTTACACAACAAAATGAAGAGAGTTTATCAAACTACGGAATATTATAATAAATGGATTTTAAAAGGAAATATGCTTTTAACGAATTTCTTTTATATTCAAAAAGCGAACCCGTTTTTATCTTCATTTTCTTGTCTTGATACTTGTCTCTTTTTATCTCAAATCTAATTGAATGAATCCGATAAAAACATTACTTTTTCTTATTGCAGTTTTTGTGCTTCTGGCCGGAACAATAGTGATTACGCCATCTGAAGGAATAAAGGTTGGCGAATTTAATTTTCATATGCCCACTTTTAGTGAAATGTTTTTACCTGAAAAAGTTGAATATGCTGATGTCTCCGAAATAATTGAACAGCAATTTGATATCGATTCGCTGGCAGAACTGGCGATTGAAGACGGTAATGCAACAGGAGAAATCGACACTGCAAGTTATCATTCACTTGTTGAATCAATCCATAAAATTGAGATTACTGAAGAGGGACGCGAAAACCTGGCTCAATTCTTTCACAAATTGAAATCTGGACAGTTGACAAGAATCATGCATTACGGTGATAGTCAGCTTGAGGGAGACCGAATTACAGCACCTTTCCGCAATAAATTGCAATCAAAATACGGCGGAACAGGTTTGGGTTTGAGACCGGCCGTGCAACCCTATGATTTTGTTTTTAGCGCTATTCAAACCAATTCCGACAACTGGATGCGTTACCCCATTTATGGAAATGTGGATACACTTGTCCAACACAGCCGTTATGGTGTAATGGGCGCTTTTTCCCGTTTTGCCCCACTTACTTTCGATTCAATTCCATTTCAAAAAAATGAGTTTTACGAAGCCGAACTGAGCATTTCAAAATCGAATATTTCGTATAACCGAACCCGCCAATATAAGCGGATGCGACTTTATTACGGAAATGCAAAAAGTCCGGTAACTCTCCAATTATTTGTAAATGAGGGTTTGGTTTTTTCTGAAATCTTAAAACCAAATATTGATTATGATGTAGTTTCATGTATTTTACCGGATTCAACTGATAATGTAACTTTTAAATTTTCGGGTTATGACAGTCCTGATATTTACGGGATTGAATTGGTTGATACTACAGGAGTAATTGTAGATAATATTGCCCTTCGCGGCAGTTCGGGTACAATTTTCACGCAAGCTGATTTTAAACACAGCACAAAAATGTATAGGGATTTGAACCCTGATCTATTTATCCTCCAGTTTGGAGGAAATGTAATGCCGTACATAAAAGACCAAAAAGCAATTGATAATTACGGACGGTGGTTTGCCAGCCAGATAAAAAGGCTAAAACAGTCGTGTCCGGATGCAGCGGTGATAGTAATCGGACCCAGCGACATGTCAACAAAAGACAAAGATAAATATGTTACCTACGATTATTTGCCTGCTGTTGTTGAAGCTTTGAAACAGGCGGCATTGTCAACAGGCAGCGGATATTGGGACATGTACCAGGCAATGGGCGGATACAACAGTATGCCCGGTTGGGTAAATGCAACTCCGGCACTGGCACAGCCTGATTATGTGCATTTCTCGCCACGCGGCTCGACACTCATCTCAAATATGTTTTACAACGCATTTATGCTTGAGTATAATAACTATTTAAAACAATCGGAATGATGTGGAGAAAGTTTAGAGTTCAGAGTTCAGAGTTTAGAGTTCAGAGTTCAGAGTTCAGAATTCAGAGTTCAGAGTTCAGAGTTCAGAGTTTAGAGTTCAGAGTTCAAAACTCAGAGTTGCATGTTGCGGGTTACAAGTTGCAGGAATTTGTAAAATGGTTATTGAATGTTGTATATTCAACATTTACCGGTTTTGTTTCCATCTTATCCAAAACTACTTATAAAGATGGAATCCAACCTCGTGCATCTTTCATTCATAAGTGGTTATTGAGTGTTCGATATTGGAAATTTCTTCGGGCTTTGAGCTGCGTTCTTCCTGCCTTTTATGCAGTTCTTATCTCATTATCTACATCCGCCCAAACCGAGCCGTATCTCTACCATGTCAATCAGTATAATTTTATCCGATACGATTTAAATGGCCTGTACAATTTTGGCGATGACAAATATTCCACGAATTTTTATAATAAACTTGAAAAGTTGATTAACACCGGCGAAGGAAAAATAAATGTGGTGCAAATTGGTGGTTCTCATATTCAGGCCGGAACTTTTTCGGGGCAAATTCGTTCGCGACTTCAACAAATGAATGGAGAAATGAATGCTGGCTGGGGTTTTATGTTTCCATACCGAATTGCACGAACCAACTCTCCTTTTGGATATTATATTCGATACAGCGGCAACTGGCAAACTTGCAGAAATGTGGAAACGCGAAAAAGTTGTACACTTGGCGTGGGTGGTATTTCTGCAACAACCAATTCACAAAAAGCTGAGTTGACGATTCTTTTGGAAAAAGAAAATGAACTGGATTACAGTTTTAATAAAGTGAGGGTTTTCTGTGAAAGTGAAAATTCAAACTATTCTGTTTCTGTTGATTCTTCGATATTAAAAAACGTTGTCAGGACAGATGAATATTTTGATTTCGAACTGAATACACATGTTGACAGTTTAAATCTGATCATACAAAAAGCAGAAAATACAGAAGGCAGTTTTGCTCTTTTCGGAATAACAACAGAGTCGGCGCCGAATGGTTTTGTATATCACAGTATTGGTATAAATGGAGCGCAGGTTCCTTCGTTTAACCGCTGCTATTTGCTGGAAGAACAGCTTGCTTTGCTCAAACCCGACCTGGTTATTTTGGGGTTGGGAATAAATGATGCCTATGGTAAACGTTTTTCACAAAGCGTTTATGAAGCAAATTACAGGGAGTTGATTTTGAGTATCAGAAAAGCCGCACCCGAAACTGCCATTATTTTTACTACGAACAACGACAGTTACTTGTACCGCAGATATGTAAATAAAAATGGCGAAAAAGTTGAGCAAAGCATGCTGAAAATGGCCAGGGCATACAATGCCGGTGTGTGGGATATGTACGAGGTAATGGGTGGTTTAAACTCCGTGGTTTTATGGGAAAAGAATGGCTTGGCTCAACGCGATAAGATCCATTTTACACGCGAAGGTTATTTGATTTTAGGCGACTTGTTTTTTAATGCACTGATGAAGAATTTCGAAAACTATGTTCAGGACAGGAAATTGGAGACGAGAAATAAGTGAGGTTTTGAAACTCCAAAATCCAAAAAACAAATTTCAATTAAATTACAATGACCAAAGATTTTAAATTTCAAAAAACAAACTGCAAATGACAAACAAGTTTCAAGTTTTAAATTTTTCAATTTCCAGAAATTTTCAACCTGAGGGTTTTGAGATTGTGTTTTTGAGTTTTGTTGCTTATTTGTTTTTTGGTTCTTGTGATTTGGTAATTATTAACAAAACAAATGATTAATTGGAATTCTTCAACTTAAATATTGCCGAAACGCTGCGTGCCATCTTTGTGTACAATCAAAGTGCACCGCTAATTTTTACCCGGTTTTTTTTCTGGGCATTTTTTGCGTTTGTTTTGTTGGGATATTCGCTTGTTTACAGAAACAAAAACCGCAGTATCAGAGCTGGATATCTGTTTGTTTTGAGCATGTTTTTTTATTACAAATCAAGTGGGTTTTTCTTTTTTATTTTACTTTTCAGCACGGCAGTCGATTATTTCATTGGTAACGGTATTTATAAATCGAAAAGCGAATTGACGCGGAAGATCCTCGTTGCAACAAGTGTTGTGGTTAATTTAACTGTTCTTGCCTATTTCAAATATTCCTATTTTTTTGTCGACAGCATTAACGTTCTTTTTGGGTCCGATTTGCATGTCCTCAACCACCTCGCATTTTGGGCAAACGAAAGCACCGGAACACATTTCAATGTAAACGAGATTTTGCTTCCTGTAGGTATTTCTTTTTATACTTTTCAAACCATAAGTTATTCTGTTGACGTGTATCGAAGAGAAACGGAACCTGTAAAAAATATCATCGATTTTGGTTTTTATGTTTCGTTTTTCCCGCAGTTGGTAGCCGGACCAATTGTCCGGGCTTCAGGTTTTATCAAACAGATTTACGAAGATTACAGCGTCTCGAAAGTCGAATTTGGCTGGGCCATTTTTATGATTTTGAAGGGTTTGGTCAAGAAGATTTTTATCGGTGATTATATTGCAGTTAATTTTGTCGACCGTGTATTTTCAAATCCTGTTACTTATTCCGGATTCGAAAATCTGATGGCGCTTTTTGGTTATTCATTACAAGTTTATGTCGACTTTTCAGGTTACACGGATATTGCAATTGGCGTTGCACTTTTAATGGGTTTCCGTTTGCCACAAAACTTTAACGCACCCTACAAGGCAAAAAATGTAGGTGAATTCTGGAAACGCTGGCACATGTCGCTTTCATCGTGGTTGAAAGATTATTTGTACATCCCAATTGGAGGAAACCGCAGTGGTTCGGTTTTTAGTTATGTAAGTCTGGGCGTTATTTTGGCTATCATTCTTTTATTGATTGGCAAACTGATTTTAGTTCCTATCGCAATCGCAATTATTTTTATTATTGTACTGCTTTTTCGTTTTTTCCCTGCTGTCAAACGAAATATTGATACCAATATAAACCTTATGCTCACCATGTTGCTGGGCGGTTTGTGGCATGGAGCATCGCTGAACTTTATTATTTGGGGCGGTTTAAATGGAGTAGGGCTGGTGGTATATAAATTCTGGCGAAAAATTAGTCCGTGGGAAAAATACAGTAATTGGGCGGCAAACATCTGGAAAATCGCAATCACATTCTCATTTATCACTTTTACACGGTTTTTCTTCAGGGGCGAATCAATAGATATTGTGAAGAAAATGATGCATCAGATAAGTTCAGCATTTAACTTTTCAATAATCCCTGAAGTTCTGGTCGCTTATAAATGGGTTTTCCTTGTTATGTTATTTGGTTTTGTTATACACTGGCTCAGTGAAAACCTGAAACAGAAAATTGCCGACTGGTTTATTGCAACTCCAATTTGGTTGAAAGCCGTTATTGCAACTGTTGTTGTAATTGTTGTTTACCAGTCTGTTTCGTCGGATATGCAGGCGTTTATTTATTTTCAGTTTTAGGGAAAGAAGGAAGTCGGAAGTCGGATTTCATCTTTAACATTTATTCAGGAGTAGTTGAAATCTTTAATTTAAAGCACAAATCGAATTTCCATAATAGAATAAAACAATCATGCCATTAGAAAAAAGTCAACAGGAAAAAACAAGGCTGCATTCCCGAAACAAAAACAGGGAAAGATATGATTTAGAGGCATTAATACACGCTACGCCGAAACTGGCAGATTTTGTAAAACCCAACAAATATGGTTTAGAGTCTGTTGATTTTTCAAATCCTGTTGCTGTAAAATTGTTAAACAAAGCAATACTAAACCATTATTACGGAATAAATTACTGGGAATTTCCTGAAGAAAATTTATGTCCACCAATCCCTGGAAGAGCAGATTACATTCATCATGTTGCTGATTTACTGAGTGAAAATAATTTTGGCACAGTTCCAACCGGCAATAAAATTACTTGTTTCGATATTGGTATTGGAGCCAGTTGTATTTACCCCATTATCGGAGTTGCTGAATACAACTGGAAATTTATTGGCTCTGATATTGATCCAAAATCGATTGCGTCGGCACAGCAAATTGTATGTGCTAATCCGGTACTTAAGGATAAGGTTGAATGCAGGTTACAACAACATTCATCCAATGTATTTTACGGCATAGTTGACAAAGACGATAAAATTGATTTATCTGTTTGTAATCCACCGTTTCATTCATCTTTTGAAGATGCTCTAAAAGGAACCCAACAGAAAAGTGACGAATCTCTCGGGAGAAAGAACTACAAAAACGATACGCAATTTTGCAGGAATCAACAATGAACTTATTTGCGAAGGTGGTGAATATAAGTTTATTCAAAACATGATTCGGGAAAGCAAAAACTTCAGGAAAAACTTTTACTGGTTTTCAACTTTGGTGTCAAAGCAGTCCAATTTAAAAAGCATTTACAAATTGTTGGAAAAAGTTGAAGCAGTTCAGATAAAAACAATTCCAATGGGCACGGGAAATAAATCATCGCGAATTGTAGCCTGGACATTTCTTTCAAAAGAAGAACAGAAAGTATGGAGGGAAAGCAGGTGGAGAAATCTGTAAAATCTTACTTTTTATAAAGCTGGCATCGTTATTTGGGGTTAATTTTTAAAGCTGTAAACTCCGCTAATTTTGAAACTGACTTTTTTTTGCAATTCTGTTTATATTTGATAGTTTCCTGATTTAAGAAAATAAAATATCGTTTTGAAATGAAAACCGACACAGTGATTTCAAATGAATTACGAGCCAGTTTAGGCTGGACAGCTTTATTAACAGCGCTTTTCCTGTTTTTTAACAGGTCAGCCGAAATCCTGCCGGCAACTTTAATTGCGCTTCCTTTTTTTATCATTTTGTATTTCATTTTATTCTCAATAGGAAAACACAACGTTTCAGAGGGCATGCGAAACCGGATGTATTCTGATATTAGGAAGATTGTAGTTTTCCCGGCAATTCTGATCGTACTTTATTTCAGTTATGTTTTAATCATCGGTAAAAATCCTTTTCAGGGCGCAGTTTCACTGGTTCCTTTTCTTGTGTATTTCCCTGTACTCGTTTTTGCTGACAGACGAAAGGGTGTAAATAAAATCGACTGGCTTGATTTTACAACTTTCATCCTTTTTCTTTTGCCCATTACATTAATCGATGCAAATCCATCGGGCAGACTTCCGGATATCGGTAATGATTTTGATTCTGTGTACCGGATTGTTATGATGTTGACTGCGGTATATGCTTTTGTAATCATCAGGGGTTTGGATGGCGTTGGTTTTTTCCCTGAATTCAAACTGAAAAATCTTGTTACAGCTGTTTGGGTTTGGCTTGCTTTTTATGGTTTTGTTTTTATCATTGGGTATTCAGTAAATTTTATTCAGCTAAAAGGACATGAAACAATCTCAACTGATTTAATTTACAAAGTAGCGTTAACATTAATTACAACGTTTTTACATACTGCCCTTTTCGAAGAGCTTTTTTTCAGGGGAATTCTTCAAAACCTGCTTTCAAAACGCATCAATCAGTCGTCATCGTGGATGGTTTTTTGGAAATGGGGTTTGGCGATTTTATTTGTTTTAGCCCTTTTGGTAGGTTATACTTTAAAGGGCGGAATGAAATGGTTTCCTGCACTTGTTACCTTGTTGATTTTTCTTGCTGCTTTTTTTATCGAGAAATCGGGCAAATTTAAATTGGGAATATACACAGCGCTTGCAATAACCGGGGTTACATTCGGACTTGTGCATTATCATGCCGGTTCTGTAATTTATATTGGTTTTGCATGTATTGCAGGCTGGGCCTATGGTTACACCTGGATAAAAACCCGGAATGTTTTTTATTCAGCGCTGGTTCACACACTTGTCAACAGTTCGGCATTAATTTTTGGGTTGGAGTTGATGAGGTAACCTTTCATTTTTATTACAATTTCTGCTTATTCAATACATTTTATAATTCAGTATTATGCTGACTATTTTTATGTGTGACGCATTTAAACCCACTTTTGGTTCGTTTTTACATTTATCTTCAAATAAGTAAAGTTGTTTTGAAGGAATTAAAGTGAAGGGTTCAATAAAAAAACAATTCGCTTAATACCCTTTGCAGGATACTAAGCGAATGCTGTTTTTAACATTTCAATTAATTATTACGGAAGTTTTGCAAAACCAACAGCTTTTGGGCCATAATAGGGGAAATTGCCCGGACTGCTATTGAGAATAACTCTTGAGCGTACATGCAGACTGACAGTATAACCGCAGGGATCCAGTGGAGTTGTATCCAAACTCCATGGAGCATTGCTATCGCCATTGTCGCCTATTGCAGCGTGCGTTCTTGATACAGGAGATGGAACTGCGCCATGTGTATGCGATGTTGGTTGGAGTTCAAGTGTCCACCATGCAAAATAAGGATGTATTGCCCTTAAATGTCCCGTTATTCCTGGATTTGACGGTGTATAGCTGTGGCAATCGCCTCCGTCAATTACAAGGTCGAGATCTTTAGTGAAATCAACAACAAGATTTGCTGTTGGTGAAATACTCATTCCTGTATTGCAAACCATAATTGTAAATTGATCGGCAATTACTTCATTTGAAAACTCATCGGTATGCACAAACTGAATTGTATAAGTTCCATCGTCTTTTCCTGAAGCGTTCCATGTTGCAAGAAGGCTGTTTGTATTGTAAAGTCCGATATTTGGATTTTGCTTGTAAATATACCATCCATCAGCATTGGTCTGTGGATCAGGGAATGCGCCGGCTGCGGTAAATATATCGTCAAGACTAAATGTTTCGGACGTGGAAACAGGCATATAGGAAGTATCTGGATCGGTACTCTTTTTAACCAACAAACGATACTTGATTATCCCTCCAAAACCGTTTCGGTCAATAACACCTTTAAAATTAATTGAACCTCCCCATGGACGATTGTTGTAAATTGATGCCGAACCTGCATTGTGTAAATGAGAAATAGGGTCGATTGAAAATCTGTCAACATTACCAACATAATGAATTGCTGAATGAATGCCTGAACCTCGTCTGTGTTTTGGCCGCAATTGAACAAGTGCATCCATATAATTGCCCCAGTGGTTAAGCACACCCGGATTAATGGTTGATGGCAGCGATTCCCACGAAAGTACTGCCCTGACACGGATAATATTTGGATCGCTGCATTCTCTTAATCTGTTTGTTACATCAACAGGTAATTGTACTGTATAATACAGGCCACCTCTGGGGATATTTGAAATATCATGAACATTGAGACTGACTGTTCCCAGATACTGATCGAAAGTTCCATCGTTATTCCAGTCGGCCCAAAAAGCAACATGCTCGTTCGATCCTTTTGTACACAAATTGCCATTGTAACCCGTTGGCCGTTTAACATGAACAACTGCGCCAAGTCGGTCGGTTAGTGTATTTAGTCCGACACAGGTTAATTGTTCAAAACCAACATCAGCTTTTTTTCCTTCCCCATTAAAAAAATCAAAGAATTTGTTGATGTCAATATTGAACTTATCAAGGCTGTTGATGTCAAGAATTGAATTTGCTTTACTAAAATCGATTTTTGAATTCAACTTTGCCCCGATGGTGGAATAAAAAGTACGATGTGCAGGTACATCAGATCCGGCATTTTGTTTGAATAAGATATCTGTATTTTCAACATAGGGTTCCTTAAGTGCGATTTCAAATTCAGGATCGATAATACTTTCAAAAGCATTGATTTTTGTTAGTTCCACAATGTCTTTCCACCATATTTTCCACTTTCGTGCCAGTTGAATATCAACATCAAGGTGGTTTCCATAGTGAGGATTCTGGTTTGGGTCGTTTGTTGGGACAGCGTTCCATGAAAGTACCACTCTTAATGTTGGTATAACGGCTTTGTTGCATTCAAGAAATTTGCGGTATTTTTTATCGTTAATAACTAAAAAGGCCAGATAGCTGATCGGGTGCTGTGGCCCTGCAGGAATTTCGGGAATATCCGCTACTTTAAAGTTGGCAAGTCCCATATCCTGAAAACCTGAACCATCTTTAAAATCAACAAAAAACCTCACATATTCAGTTGAACCATTTGAACAAAGATTACCGCTGTATCCGGTAGCCTGCTTAATGTTAACAACCGCTTCCAACCGCTGGTAATAAGGATTATACCCTGCACAGGTTACCTGTTCCCAGCTGGTTATGTTCGTATTAAATTTAATAAGTTTAGTGTAGGGATTTAGCAGAAACAGTTGTCTGCTTTTTTCAGAATCACTCAATTTTAAATTAAGATCGCTGGTTGGTTTGTTTGTAACAGCCATAACTAAAATTTTTTTATTGTGCCTACTCTATTCAGTTTTCAGCATCCCTGTTGCAGACTTTTCTTTTGTACGTCGCTGTGCTGCATTTCCGACTCCAGATGGTTTGCTCTGTGTTTATCTATCGTCTTTAATGGATAAAAAAAATTGCTAATTAAAACTCTGAAAAAACGTCAGCATGAATAGTATTCTGTCTTTACATCCTCAACGTTTAGGTCACAACTTCCTTTTAATGCATTTAACATGCCTGTTATGAATTGGTTCTGTGTAAGTTATGACTTTTTTGGATAAAATACAAGAGTATTTTGTATTTTAATTTTATTTTAGTCGTTGCAAGTGTTTCACTTCTTTTCAAATTGTAAAAAGTTCGGTTGTTAATGCTTGGATTCCAAAAGAAATACGGTAAACTTTCTACGTTAAACGTTGTTAAATACTTTGAAACAACCAATTTAACAACTTCATCATGAAAGAAATAAAAAAAGAAGACATCAGCCAGGAGGTTTTTGATTTGTACGATTATTATGTACACAGCAAAATGGAAAGACGCGAATTTATGAACCGGCTTTCCGTTTATGCGGTTGGCGGGTTAACTGTAGGTTCACTAATGTCGTTTCTGATGCCAAAATATGCACTCGCTGAGCAGGTAAAACCAGATGACAAAAGAATAAAAACAGAATATGTTGCGTATGATTCGCCCAAAGGTGGCGGGAAAATTCGCGGTTTAATGGCGAAACCTGCCGGAAATACAAAGAAACTGCCGGGCGTAATTGTAGTGCATGAAAACAGGGGACTAAACCCATACATTGAAGATGTTGCCAGAAGATTGGCAGTTGAAGGTTTTATCGCTTTTGCTCCCGACGCTTTGACCCCACTTGGCGGTTATCCCGGTAATGATGATGAAGGCCGGGAGATGCAAAGCAAACGTGACAGAAATGAAATGCTTGAAGATTTTATTGCCGCCTATGATTTCCTCAAAACAAATAAGGAGTGCAGCGGTAATGTTGGAGTTGTTGGTTTTTGTTTTGGCGGATGGATTTCCAACATGATGGCCGTTCGCATTCCCGATTTAAAGGCAGCAGTTCCTTTTTATGGCGGTCAGCCGTCAGCCGAAGAAACTGAAAAAATAAATGCTCCCCTTCTTTTACATTACGGCGAACTGGATGCACGTGTTAACGAAGGGATTCCGGCGTATGAAGCTGCTTTAAAGGAAAACAACGTTGAATATAAAATTTACATTTATCCCGGGGTAAACCACGGTTTTCATAACGATACAACCCCGCGTTATGATGAGGCCGCTGCAAAGCTTGCCTGGCAGCGAACCATCGATTTTTTTAATGAGAAACTAAAATAGCAGTCGGTTTGGTGCTGGTTGTTTAAAAATCAGGGCTTCACTTTAAGTGAAACCCTGATTAATTCGCTGATATTTCAATAATATATTGTTTTTACTATTCAAAGTTCAGCTTAACTTTTTAGCCTGAACTGAATGTTATATTCTTATTCCTCCCCATTGGGGGAGATAGAGGGGCTTACTTACTCAAATCCCTGTAATACAAATCCTTTGCTTCTATCTTCATCCCGGGGTTGTGGCTCTGAATGGCGAAATATCCCTTTTTGTATTCGTCATCATCATATGTCATAACAGGTTTATCGTTTATCCAGAATTCGATATGATTGCCAACAGCTTTTATGCGGTAATCAAACCACTCGCCGTCTTTGGTAAGGTTGGCGGTTGCTTTTCCTGTTGGAGTTCCGGGTTTCCAAAGCCAGCCTGTGTGTGCTTCCTGGCTGTTGCAAATTTGCGCTTCATAACCACGCGGAAAACCATCGGGATTATCAGCCGGTGGATTGCAACGAAAATAAAGTCCGCTGTTTGCATCTTTCCCCGTACTTGTAATTCTGAATTTACCTTTTACTTCAAGGTCGGTAAGTTCGGGTGCCGCATAAATATGGCCGAAATCTCCCTCGCACGTTAATACACCATCTTTCACAAACCAGGCGGCTTTTCCGTGCGCTGTCCAGCCATCAAGGTTTTTACCGTTAAATAACGATTGCCATTTGGGTTCGGGTTTTGCAGCAATTATCGTTAACAAAAATGCTGTCGTTGCTAAAAACATTACTTTCTTCATCTGTTTATTTTTTAAGTTTGAAATATTGTAAAATACAAGTTTGTAATTACTATTCCGATTTCAGAATTTATCTCCCAAGTTCCTGATTATTTTCAACTTTTACTAACATAATCTTATCATACTGTACATGAATTTTTGCCTTATAAATTAATTTTTATTGACTATTTTCAACCTGATAAAAATGTAATACAAAAAGAAATGAAAAATTGCTACTAAGTAACAACGACAATAAGAAAAGGAAGGATTTACTGGTAATAATCTTTGTGATTCTTTGTGTCTTAGTGTCTTTGTGGCAAATTATTTTACGTATTAAAAAAAGAAATTATGAAAAAACTGAACCTGATTTTAAAAACCCTTTTTGCCTTTACCGTGTCGCTTGAATTATTTGCATGCACACCCAACGAAACAAATAAAAACAACACCTTAAGCAAAGCTGAAAAGGAACAAGGCTGGGAACTTCTTTTTGATGGAAAAACATTGAATGGATGGAGGGGACTTGGGCGCGACACGGTTGAAACAATGCACTGGAAAGTAGAAAACGGTGAAATTCATAAAATAGATAACCGCGAAGTTCCCCCGCTTCCCAACGGCGAAAAAATAGTTGGTGGCGATTTAATGACTATCGATACTTTTGATAATTTCGAGTTGAAATTTGAGTGGAAAATTCTAGCTGCCGGAAACAGCGGCATCAAATACAATGTTTCTGAGGAAATTTCAACAACATATGGCTCGGGAAATGGTGCACTTGGGTTCGAGTATCAGGCGCTCGACGATGGAAATGAAATATACAAAGACCTCAATCCCTATCAATTTACCGGTTCTTTGTATGATTTTTACGCTCCCTCGAATGTTCATTTAAAACCCATAGGCGAATTTAACCAAAGCACAATTTTATTCGACGGAAACCATGGGACACATTGGTTAAACGGTATAAAAGTTCTGGAATATGAGATGGGAACAGCAGAATTTGATTCCCTTTTCCATGCCAGCAAGTTTGCCAATTATACCAATTTTGAGAAAAAGCGCAGCGGGCATATCGTAATCACCAACCACACCGATGAGTCGTGGTATCGTAACATTAAAATCAGGAGGATAAAATAGTCAGTGAGAGGTGTCGCGAATTTAATCCTCGATTATTTTCGGCGGTTAAATATGGCAGGATCTATTTCCATTGCCGTTGACTTTAGTCAACGGGTAGAATCATCAAAAGAGAACCGGGCTAAGCCCAATTATAATGCGGGTAAAGCCCGGCTTCCCATATTTCATGCAATCCGGCAGTTGAAACTGACGGCAATATAAAAACACGCGACAATTGTGCGATTGCCGGGCAAATAAATTAACCTTATTTCCATTTCTTATCAACCTTAATAGAAAATCAGAAAAAAATAAAATCAACCTTATTAAACCCCAAATAAGGTTTGGTATTTCTGTTTACATTCCTGCTACTAAAGTTTAGAAATGTTGAAATAAGGTTTTATAAAGCCTGTAAAGTTTGGGTTTCGAAACAATATTTTATTCATGGGGTTGCAAATTATATGTTGTTAAACATATGATTATCGTTGTTTTAGGCAAAAAGTAATTGCTGTACCAATATCATCTTATTGAAATTATGTTTATGTTTAACCCACGTTTAACCAACAGTAAAATATCAACCTGACAGAACAAAATAACCCAGTGAAACAAAATCATCCGAAACAACCGAATTCTGAAATAGGCAACTCAGACAGTAGAACTCTTTGTGAATCGAACAGGGAACAATTCGCCGGCTGCGAAAGCATCAACACTGAATATTTATGCTTTCCGACGGCCGCGAAGGCTTCAATTCAGAATAATTGGAGCATTCGCCGGGCGCGAAAGCTTCAAACCGGCAAATCTGTAACCTTCGCTGAGCGCGAAAGCTTCAGAAATGAATATCTATACGCTTCGCAAAACGCGAAGGCTGCAATTATGCATATTTATACGCTTCGCAAAACGCGAAGGCTCCAGCCAGTCAAAATTGTAACCTTCGCTGAGCGCGAAAGCTTCAGAAATGCATATCTATACGCTTCGCAAAACGCGAAGGCTGCAGTTATGCATATTTATACGCTTCGCAAAACGCGAAAGCTCCAAAACCCGGCAAATACACCCTCCGCTGAGCGCGAAAGCTTCAAAACTGAATATTTATACAATTTGTTGGGTGCGAAGGTTGTAAAACCCGTGTTTTGGTCCATTCGTAAAATGCACTTAATCAAAACCAAAGAAAGAGCGATGGTACCATCAATGTAAAAATTAGAGGAAGAAATTATAGTTTCCGATACAGTCCTCAGAAAAATACTTCACAGCCCAAATCAGGTAGATACCTATAGTCCAATTGCCGAATATTTTACAAGCCTTGAAGGAAAATACAAAGGCGTGAGCCATATTGACCTGCTCATGAGCCATCTTACTTTGCGCGAGTTTGCGGGCAAAAAACATGGCTTCTACCAGGATCGCCTTTATATATATATGAAAAAATGCTTCGTTGCTACTGCAGCCTGTGCCCTGGGATTGCAACCCAATGACGTGGCAATGGGTTTGGTTCATGCTGAAGAAGGAATCGGAAAAAGTTTTTTCTTCAATTTTATTGTCCCAAAACCTTTACGCAACATGATTGCCGATCCAAGCGAAAACGGCAAATTCAACCTGCAGGAATCTTTCGCCCGGTTTTTCCTTGTATACTTCGACGAGCTGCAGGAATCAACCGCAAGAACGAAGATGAATTTAAAAAGGCGCTCAGCGCTTTACCGCAAACAAAAAAATCCGCAGGGAAGATCTCCACAAAATTTCTGAAGAGAAAATAGGAGAAGCCCTTTCTCAACTCAGCTTCGAAGGAAAAATAGTTCGTAAACCCGAAGGCCCGCGCTATTGCTGTTACATCAAATTCGTTTCCTAATCAATTGTCGTACCCACGCTTATTTTTCAAAAGTCCGTATTATGCGAAATCCATTTCTGAAATCAATTTGTAGTAACCATGTTTTAAAATGTATCTACTTCGTCTCAAATAACAACTCTGCAAATTTTCTTTGAATTTTTTGCTTTTGTTTTTTCTTCTGAAAATTCAATGTATTCATTAACCAGGATATGTTGGTGTCTATCTTAGGGCAATTCCCGTTCATTTAACCTTTTATACTTGTCCGATTTTTTAAGCCTGAAAACAAAGTTACTTTTCCCAGTGTGCCAACAATAAGGCAGAAAGTAATTCAATTATTAAGTCACGAAGCAAGTTTAATTTTGAAAACTGGCAAAACAGCATGGTTATTAAATGCGTCCAACTATCGATAACTTAATTTTTGCTTGTCATTCTTTTAATTTTTCACCTGGGATTTGAAGCAGTTTCTACTCAAGGATTAAATTATTTTTGCAAATAGCGTTAAATTTGTCTTCACATCCAATTTGTATTTTTATGACTCGATACCGCAACAATAACAGCTCAAGAAAACTGAACTTAATTGGCTTTATTTAGGACAGATGTGATATTTATTAAACAATTTTATTTTATGTTTTCCGTAAAAGTTTAATGCGTAAAGAGCAATATAGTCTTTCTCGTTTTTTGTTAAATATTTGTAACTTGGGATGATGGATAAAATAATAAATCTAATAAATCGCAAAAAAAGTGAAGGCTACAAATATTTATTTGATCATTATTATTTTTCTTTATGTAGTTATTCATTGAGATTTGTAAAAAATAAGCAAGATGCTGAGGATATTGTACAGGATGTTTTTTTACGATTATGGAAAGGAACTGCTAAATTTGATACTTCAAGTTCATTAAAAGCTTTTTTATATCTTTCTGTAAAAAATGCTAGTCTTAATCATCTGCGCTATCTCGCAAAGTTTTTAAATGAAGGATTTGATGGAAAACATACTTTGGATATTCAATTAGAAGTAACTTCTGTGGAGCAAATTTTGATTGAAGAAGAATACTTCAGACACATTTATTTGGGAATTTGCAAACTGTCACCTGAACGTAAGAAAATTATTCTTTTGAGCATGAAGGGTCTTGCAAATAAAGAGATTGCACAATCATTAGGAGTTTCAATCAATACAATAAAAACCCTTAAACGGAAGGCTTATCAATTTTTACGTTGTGAATTAAGTCCCGATAAACTTTCATGAATTTTATATTTTCGGAATTTGTGATATTCAAGTTCTGGTTGCCTATTTTAATAATAATTCTATTTGAGTGTCACCCTTGTTTTAATTTGATGTGTTTTTAGATTAAAGATATTGTAAAAATATTTTAATAGACTGATACAAGATTAATTTAAAACAAATTTAATGACTGAGTTTGAACGATTAGAACATATCGCAAAACTGTTGGTTGCAAAAAAAGAACAAACCCTCAATTCTGAAGAAAAACAGTTTATTGATGAATGGTTGCAGGAAAGTGACAGTAATCAGAAGTTGCTCGATTCATTAATGGACGACGTCCGGGTTTCTGCAAAAATGAATGAACTTGCCAATTTCAATAGTGAGGAAGCTTTTAACCGATTTCTAACGTCAACTCAAAAACCATCTAATTTGTTGATAAAAAGAGCTCTTCGCGTTGCGGCTGTCCTTTTTCCAATCTTATTTGGGATATATTTTTTATTACAAAACGATGAAAAACACGAAACTCAGCAAGCCGTTACTGAATCCAGGATAACACCTGGCTACAGTAGAGCAATTCTTCAACTTTCTGATGGTACAATAGTAGATCTTGAAAATGAAAAAAAGCAAATTGCCAATGAAAATGGGGCGATTATCAGTAATACTAAGAAAGAACTAATTTACCAAAAAGGACAGGACCAATCAAACCAGTCAGATATAAAATATAATAACATTGAAATTCCAAGGGGAGGTGAATACCAACTTACATTGTCAGATGGAACAAGGGTGTGGTTAAATTCTGAAACTTCACTTCGATATCCGGTATTTTTTTCGGGAAAAACGAGAGAGTTACAGCTTGTCGGGGAAGCCTATTTTGAGGTAGCCGAAAACAAAGAAATGCCATTCATTGTGCGAACTACCGGAATGGACATACATGTTACAGGGACTAAATTTAATGTAAGAGCATATTCAGATGAAAAAAGTACAGTAGCTACACTTGTTGACGGGTCAGTGAATATTAGCCAAAGTCAAACAAAGGAAATTTATCGCTTAAAGCCTGGTCAGCAAGCCATGTCATCGGGTTTGGAGACGAAAATAGAAAATGTAAATATAGAGCAGTTCATTGCATGGAAAAACGGACGAATTTATTTTGAGAATAATTCACTGGATGAAATTCTTTCAACCCTTTCAAGGTGGTACAATGTTGAAGTTAATTTTTCAGATGACAGCTTAAAGGAATTACGATTTTCAATAGATGTTAAAAAATATACTGAATTTGATAAAGTATTTGAAATAGTAGAACTTACTAAAAAAGTAAAATTTAGTATAGATAGAAATCGGGTAACTGTATTACCTGTGAAATAATGGAGATGCTTCAGCTCAAATAAATAAAATCATTACTGTTGGAGCAGAAATGAATTTGTAAAATTTATTATGAAATTAAATATGAAAAAAAAACGAATGGCAGAAAAAAATCCTTTGCAAAATGGAGTTCTTAAGAATTTATTTATTGCATGGCTGTCATTATTATTTGTTTTATTGAATCAGTCAAAGATTTCTGCAAATATCAATTCTGGTAATTCTCACTTTAACCTGAAACTGGAAAATGTCACTTTCATAGAACTCTTTACAAGTATTAATAAGAAAAGTGAATTTACATTCGTCTATAATGTTGATGATATTAAAAAACTGGGTACAATCAGTTGTGAATTTCAGGAATCAACAATTGTGCAGATTTTAGATCATTGTCTGGAAAATACAAACATGAGCTATATTATTAGAGATAGCGTAGTTATACTTTCACCCAAAGAGAAATTAAAAAATGAAATTCCGGCAAAATCTCCACAAATAGATGGTACAGGTTCAATTAGAGGAAAAATAATAGATGAAGAAGGCTTGCCAATGGTAGGAGCGACGATAATTTTAAATCAGACAACAACAGGAGCTATTACAGATATTAATGGAGATTACCAATTACTGGGAGTACCGGAAGGTAAACAAACAATTAAAGTTTCTTTTATAGGCTACACAGAAGAGGTCAGGGAAATAGATGTACTGCCTAATAAAGTTGTTAATGTAAATATCCAGATGAAGTTATCAGCAGCTGAGATTTCTGGCATTGAAGTGTATGGACAGGCAAGGGGGCAACTTGCAGCTATCAATGAACAGTTAAATGCTAAAGGTATTATAAATGTGGTTTCATCTGAGAGAATGCAGGAATTACCCGATGTTAATATAGCTGAAGCTGTTGGCCGTCTTCCTGGGTTGATGGTACAAAGAGATAGGGGAGAAGGTCAAAAGATTGTAATAAGGGGGTTGCAGCCAAAATATAACAGTATTTCTATAAATGGAAATATTGCCCCTTCAACTTCAACAGAAGACCGCAGTACTGACTTAAATATGATATCACCTGAAATTCTAGGTGGAGTAGAGGTATTAAAAGCGAATACAGCTGATAAGGATGCAAATGGTCTTGGAGGAACAGTTAATCTAATTATTCGTGAAGCACCATCTGGTAAGAAAGTAACTTCAAATGTACTTGTTGGGTATAGTGGCCTTTCAAAATCACTTGGCAATTATAAAGCAAATATCTATGCCAGTAACCGTTTTTTTAAGGAAAAACTTGGAGTAATGATAACGGGCAACCTGGAATCGGCTGAAAGAAATTCAGATGCATTTAATGTGAATTATGACGTAACAGGCACACCTAAATACAAAGAAGGTGAAACCTACATAAAACCTTGGATTACAAGTGAAACTCTTCAGGCCAACATCGAAAACCGTATTCGTTCCGGCGGTAGTTTTATGCTTGATTGGCAGTTAAGCCCTTCATCAACAATAAAATCAAGCAATTTTATTGGATATCTAAAACGAAACATTTATGACAGAGGGAAAAGTTATGATGTTACATCTAATTATCTTTACCTTGATCAGACCCAGGAAGTTGTAACACAAATGTTGTTTTCAAATTCCATTGAAGGTAAACATATAATTTTAGGTTCGGTTTTGGATTGGGGAATATCGCGTTCTCAATCTATGAATGAAAGACCTTATTCTCATGATATTTCATTCAGAAAACTTGATGCTTTCCGTGGATATGCTATGGGAAAATCCTTTGATGTTGGCCCCCCGGAATTACTTCCTTCCCCGGAAAACGTTAAAGACACGCTAGACCAGTATTTTTTTCAAAATGGCAATTTCAGACCTTATGAAGCCCAGGAAATTGAAAAAGGTGTCCAGTTGAATTGGAAAATTCCCTTTAAATTGGGAGAGCATTTTTCAGGAAATATAAAAATTGGGACAAAATACAGATCCAAAGATAGATATAGAAATAATATAAGATATAATAGTAGTATGTTCGGTACAGGTGACGTAAATAATTTTCTTCAACAATATCCTGATTATATTTTGACTACTAAAGGTAACGTTGGAAAAATATCCTTATTGAATTTCCTGGATTCAGGATATAAACCCAGGAGATTTTTAAATGGTGATTATGAATATCTTCAAATAGATCAGGTACTGGACAGGAATTTAATGGCACAATTGTATGATGATTATTTAGGAAATTACTATGACTCAATACCTTCCGCAGCAAAAGATGATTATATAACAAATGAAAACATATTTGCATATTACCTGATGACTGAACTAAAAATTGGTAAATACATCACTTTTATTCCGGGAATCAGATATGAAAAAACAAATATTAAATATGAGTCATACATTGCTGAAGATTTTCCAGCTTCTGAATCGATACCGGTAAATGTTTTTTTTCAGGACACCATTGGTAGAAATACCTACCATCACTTTCTGCCGCAGATCCACCTTCAAATAAAACCAACTGATTGGTTTGATATCCGGTTGGCCTACACCAATACATTATCCCGTCCTGACTATAATCAACTTGCTCCAAAAAAGATTATTAACGTGAACAGTAGGAATATAGAGCTAGGTAACACCGAATTGAAACCTGCTTTATCAAGAAACTATGATTTAATTTTAACTTTCTATAAACAAAAATACGGGTTACTGACTTTAGGCGCATTTTATAAGGACATTCAGGATTTTTTATGGAACAAACAGGCTTTGGTAATTGCTGATTCAAAAACTGATCCTGATATTTTGGGCATACCGCAAAGTTCATTAGGCTTTACGGTACACTATCCGGTCAATAATTTGAACAGATCTTCTATTAAAGGTTTTGAAGTCGATATCCAGTCAAACATGGATTTTCTTCCAATAAAAGGATTCGTTTTTAATTTGAACCTGACATTAATGGAATCCAAAACTAAATATCCAGAAGTTTTGGTTCAACGTACTGCCAATCCGGATTTCGGAGTTATTCCCGGTGCACCTCGAGTAATATTTACAAACAAGGACACAGCTTATGTTGACAGGCTATTATCTCAGCCCACTTATTTGGCAAATGCAGGTTTAGGGTATGACAATAAAAAAATTGGGCTTTCTGCAAGATTATCATTTAACTTTCAGGATGATATCCTTACAAAGGAACAAAGAAGACCCGACGGTGCTGACAGGGAAGGTACACTGGCTTTTTACAGGTGGGATTTTCAAATGAATCAAAGAATTACAAAAAGGCTGTCATTTACGGCCAATGTTTCAAACATTTTTAATCAGCCGGATCGTTCATCAAGGTTATTAACTGGCTATATTACTAAAATTGAATACTACGGATATATGGTTCAAGCCGGGATTCGATTTAATTTATTTTAAACTAAAGTTAAATATTTATCGAAATGAATTGAGGTACTGAAAACAATAATAATTATTAATTAAAAATTTGAAATTATGAAAAAGAATTTTTACGTTTTATTTTTCTTAGGGATATTAATGGTTAATATCCAGGCAATTGCCCAGAAAACAGTAATTAAAGTAGAACCCGATGAAGGTATTGATATCGGCGCCCTTAATAATGCTATTTCGGCAGCAGCCGATCCGGGTAATACAATTTTTGAACTCAAAAGAGGCGGGTATTACCTCTTAAATGGTTCTATTTCGCACACAGGTTACACCCTTCACATAAGAGCCGAAGAAGGTGACGGGTTGCGTCCTGTCCTTCAACCAGCGGTGGATGAACTTGGAGCATCAAGCGATGCTTTTTCGCCAGGAGGAAATTTAATTTTGGAAGGCTTATATATTACAGCAAAAGATGAACTTGGTGCAGTTCAAAATCGAATAATTGTAGCAAGTGGTGATGGGAATAGAATTATCATAGAGGATTGTTTTTTAGATTACTCAAACCAAACATTTTTAAGATTAGGATCGAGTAACAATAAAGTTTATATACAGAATTCTATCCTTAGAAATTCTGTAAGGCCAGAAAATCCGGATAATGGTCGCGTTCTTGATCTTCGTGGTAATCCTCAGGATACAATTTCGATTGAGAATTCAACTTTATACAACAATTCTGGGACTATGGTTCGGACAGGTGGAGGGTTTATGAAATATTTAAACATTAACCACAATACTATTTTTCAGGTAAATTATGAAAGATTGCCTATTGACTTAAATACTGCTTTAGTGGCTAATGTTACAAATAATATCTTTTATAATGTTGGATTAAGTGGAGATCCTTATGAACACTCTCCATTATTCGCGACAGATTCCATTTTTACAATCGGAGAATATACAGATGCTGATCGACAATTTAATTTGACCAACAACAATTGGTATACACAACAGGAATTTAGTGACATACTTGAACAATATTCTCATGATGTCTTATTTAGGTTTAGTCCTGAGGATACTGACAACAGTGACACAATTTGGTATAAATACACAACACGAATGGACTTTTTTGCAGATCCTGCCATACTTGATACAGCCATAGTTGATATTCCAGTGTTAATTAATTTTATTAAGGCCGGACAAGTTGATACAACGAATAATATCAAAGAAGAACTTACCTTTAAGAATCCGCCACCTTTATTCACAGAATATTGGCAATTCTTTGCGGAGCATGAGTTCAATCTTGACAACGTTACTCCTCCAAGCCCATTCGCTGATGAAGATCCTGTTGCACTTGGAGAAGTTACAGAGGGTGCATTCGATTTTAGTTATAATGCCAGTTCACAGTCGGCAACGGCATCAACCGATGGAGGTCCATTAGGAGATCCTCGCTGGACACTATTTACACCAGTTTCAGCATCTGTCGTTAGAAATCCAAATTCAATTTCGGCATTTCCAAATCCATTCAGCAACACTGTTATTTTTGGAATTGATAGCAAAAAATCAGCTTCAGCAAAAATAACTATATGCGATATGTTAGGGAAAGAAATTATTAAAAAGCAAGTACAGATTGTACAAGGCGACAACACTATTCAAATGGATTTAAGTAAAATTTCAAAACCCGGAATTTATCTTTACAAAATTCATTTAGATCTGTCTGATGGTACAAGCTCGATTTCAAATGGAAAACTGATTAAAAAATAGAAAAAGTAAAATTGTAGTTTGCTTATGCTTAACAAATGGATGGCATTTTAAAATCTCATGCCATCCATTTGTATGATTTCAATAAATTTTTAATGCTTGAAAAATAAAGTAAATAAAGTATCTGAAGGCATACTCAAAATCCATTTCAGAAAAACAGAAATAGGAAAGTTTTTTTCAGATACGTTTAATCTGAAAAATTATATTCTTCAATTACAATGGGAACATTTTTTCCTTTCTAAAAAAGATTGAATATGAAAAATCAATTGTTACAATTCTTAATTGTTTTTTTATTATTAATGGAGTCCTTACTTTCTTTCGGACAAAAAAATATAAAGGAAGATGTTCTTATTGCGATGAGAAATGCTTCAAAATATATGGTCAATGAAGTTTCAAACAGAGGGGGCTATTTGCACTATTATTCTGAAGATTTAACGGAATTATTTGGCGAAATTCCAGCTCGTAAATCACAAGTTTGGGTACAGGCAGCAACACCCCAGTTTGGTGAGCTTTACCTTGATTTATACAAATTAACCGGAGACAAAACTTATCTTGATTATGCAAAAAGTGCGGCAAATGTGCTAATCTATGGACAGCACGAATTGGGTGGTTGGCACTATTTTATAGATTTTGACCAACCTGGATTAATGGAGTGGTATAAAGATACAGCTTCACAATTTATTAGAGGATATGAAGAGTTTCGTCATTATTATGGAAATTGTACTTTCGATGATAATGTTACACAAGCACCTACCACTTTTCTTTTGCATTTATATAATGAAACTTTAGAGCCAACTTACCTTGGTCCATTGAAAAAAGCTCTAAATTTTATTTTAATGGCTCAATATCCTAATGGCGGATGGCCACAACGTTTTCCACTTAAGTACGATTATGTCCATGATGGATTTGATGATTATACATCAAATTATACACTAAACGATGACGCGATGAATAATACAATCGACGTTTTAATCGAGGCATATGAAATACTGGGGAGTGAGAAATATCTTGAGTCTGCCCGACGAGGTTGTGACTTTTTCATTTTATCTCAGGGGCCGAAAGAATTGCCGGCATGGTCAGAACAGTATGATATGAACATCAATCCAGATTGGGCCCGCACACACGAACCTCCTGCTTATGGTACCCGGCAAACAGTGCATACCTTAGAAATGTTGATGAAAATGTTTCTTTTTACAGGTGACCGTCGTTATCTAAGACCTATTCCAGCAACTTTAACCTGGATGGAAGAATCGAAATTAAATGTTTTGGATGATGGTATGTATGAAATGGCCCGTTATTATGACCCTGCTACTAATCTACCTGTCGATTTTGAAATTCTGGATGAAAAAAGTGCAGATGGTTATGTCATTTTTCATTATTTTACTAATGATGATAATCCATTTCCTGGACGGAAACACAATGTGAATTTTGCACAATTAAAAAGTGACTTTGAAATTGTCTCATCAATTGAAAACGGTAAAGAAAAGGAACTTTTTCACCAGATTTATAAAAACAATAAAACACCCTTAATCCCGGATCAAAAGACGGTTATTGAGATATTGAATGGACGAAATGAAAAAGGAATCTGGATCGAAGATATTACAGTTCATGATATTAATATAACAATGGTTACGGAAGATAACAAGAAACAGATAAGAGGAATATCTACAAAAACATTTAGGGACAATATGAGAATATTAATGAAGTACATCCAAAATTATCAAGGAAAATAAAAGTAATATGTACACTCAGATGAGAAATCGGAAACAAAGGTTATCATTTTGGAAAAGGCAAAGGATTAATACGTATTTAGAAATCGGGTTATACTTTTTAATGGAAATCAAATAGTTCTTGCACAATAACCGAAAGATAACGGGTTTAAGTTTTTAAAATTGGATAATAAATTAAAACAAATTACTGTGCGAAATAAGATCAGATTAAGCTTGATACTATTGTTAGTGACTACTTTTGTGGTTCAGGTTCAGGCTCAATTAAATAAGGACAAGGATCGGTGGAGAAAAGGGATTTTAGTGGATGAGTTTATTTACACAAACGCACCTTTTAAGTCCTGCCACGCGTCAACTATTGCTGAAACCCCCAATGGCCTGGTTTCAGCCTGGTTTGGTGGTACTAACGAACGTAACCCTGATGTTGGAATCTGGTTAAGTCGTTTAATTGACGGAAAATGGACGGCACCAGTTGAAGTAGCTAATGGCATTATAAATGATACCCTTCGATTTTCAACGTGGAACCCGGTATTATTTCAAGTGCCTGACGGGGATTTGCTGTTGTTTTATAAAGTGGGTCCAAAATCAGCCGCCTGGTGGGGTATGATGATCCGATCGTCTGACAGTGGGAAAACCTGGTCGGAACCGGAAACATTTCCGGAAGGCATCATAGGAACTGCCAAAAACAAACCAATTTTGTTGGAAGATGGAACTCTGATTTGTCCATCAAGTGCCACAGATGAAGGAGGATGGAGAGTTTATTTCGAGATGACTAAAGATTTGGGAAAAACCTGGACAAAAACCGACGCCATCAACGATATAAATCACTACAAAGCCATTCAACCCACAATTTTGACACATAAAGATGGAAGTCTTCAGGCATTGAGCCGAACGGGAAACCGTGTCATCAGTAGTTCCTGGTCGTACGACAATGGCATAACCTGGTCGTTAATGCAGCCTTCAGGATTACCAAACAACAATTCCGGAATCGATGGAGTTTCGCTGGCCGACGGTACTCAGCTCGTTGTTTACAATCACGTAAAAACTCCTGCCAATGCACATAAAGGTTACCGCACTCCGTTAAACGTCGCAGTGTCCAAAGATGGCAAACACTGGGAGGCTGCGTTGATTTTGGAAGACTCTGAAATCAGCCAATATTCGTATCCGTCAGTCATTCAGACTTTGGATGGATTGGTACATATTGTGTACACCTGGCGTCGCGAGCGAATAAAACATGTGGTGGTTGACCCAAAAAAACTTGAAACGACTCCCGTTGTTTACGAACAATGGCCGGAAAAGTAGACGCTCAGATAGTGCAGGATGACAAGTGTTTGATTGTAATGCAGGGAATAATTTTTTTATATCGAATGGAAGAAAAAATAGATAGTTCAGGAATTTGATATTACGTTTTGAGAATTACTTTAACATATTTCAATTGTGAGTGTACGGATTTAACTAAAAAAAAATAAAAATGAAGAAATTATACTTATCATTATTAATCCTCATTTTAATGCCAGGTGAATATACCTATAGTTCAAAAATAAATAAACAGTCAGCACCAAATTCACCAAAAGGGATTCTTGTTTCAGTGGAAGAATTGCAGGATATAAAGGATAAAGCAAAACAAGGATTAGAACCATATAGCACTAATCTAAAACTGTTTTTTAATTTCATTGACAGTTTAATGCAAGTTTCGAATAGTTGGTCGGAACTGAATGGTGAAGTTACTGTATTCGACAGAAGTTCAAGCAATCCAATTCAGATAAGTTCTACTGGCGGGAAGCTGGTATACGGGACTGCGTTAGCCTGGCGTTTAACGGGTGATGATAAATATGCAAGCAAATCAAGAGATTTGATTCTTGACCTCACAGATACCTACGGATACCGAAACGAAGAAAAAAAGGAATTTCAATGGGGTGCCCAGGGTATTCTTAACCTCGCCCGCGGAGGAACACCTTATATTTATGCCGCCGACCTTCTGGAAGGATGGAATGGCTGGACCGCTACCGATAAATTAACTTATCAGATTTGGTTGCGCGATGTAATGTACAATAAGGTGGCATGGGCTAGTCGCACCAGGAAAAATAACTGGGGAGTTGCCGGATCATTTTCGGCGGCACTAATTGCATTTTATCTTTCAGATCATCCGGATTGGAAATTGGAAGAATTAAGTCCGGTTCATCAGAAACTTTCGCCTGCCGAAGCTTTTAAGTCACATAACGACTATCAAATCGG
>CAWDAW010000045.1:0-62500 GCA_963800345.1 uncultured Prolixibacteraceae bacterium
TCTCCTTATTTCAAACCCCCAATCCTCTCCTCCAAAACCTTAATCTTAGCCTCCGCATCTGTCTGTTTTGCCTTTTCGATCGCAACAACTGCCTCAGGCGCGCCGGCAACAAAACGCTCGTTGCTTAATTTTTTTAGTACTGAATTCAGAAAACCCTTTGTATATTTCAATTCTTCTTCGAGCTTTTTCAGTTCTTCAGCAACATCAATAAACCCTTCCATCGGAATATAGTAATTGGTTGATTTTACAAGAAAGGAAGCTGCGCCTTTTAACTCTTCACTTACCATGTAAAGCGATGAAAGATTGCCCATTTTAATTATCACACTGTTAAACTGAGCTTCAAAACCTTTGTCTCCTTCCTGAACATTTAAACCCAGTGTTTCCTTTTGTGCAATGTTTTTGTCAGTCCTGATTTTTCGTATTCCCGAAATCACGTCTTTCACATTCTCAAAAGCTGCAAGTAATTCAGTGTCATATTTTTCAACTTTCGGAAGTTGGCTGATCATGATACTTTCGCCCGCTTTTCTGACAGTAAGCAACTGCCAGATTTCTTCAGTAATAAAAGGTGTAAATGGATGCATCAAGCGTAACATTTGGTCGAAAAGTTCAACTACCTCATTGTAAGTTTTTGCATCGATGGGTTTTTGATAAGCCGGTTTTACAATTTCCAGCAACCAACCCGAAAACTCATCGCGGACAGTTGTGTAAACAGTCATTAGCGCCTCCGAAATACGGAATTGACTAAACTGCAAATCAAGTGTTTCAACAACTTCGCTCAATTTATTTCTGAACCATTCAACAGCTAATTTTGAATGTTCGGGTTGACCAATATTTGCATCAACTTCCCAGTTTTTTACCAAACGGAAAGCATTCCATATTTTGGTAGCAAAACCTGCACCTTGTTGCGGCAGACTTTCATCAAACAACAAATCACCGCCGGCAGGCGAACAAAGTAACATTCCAACACGAACTCCATCGGCGCCATATTTGGCAATCAAATCCAGCGGGTCGGGCGAGTTGCCCAAAGATTTAGACATTTTTCGGCGCTGTGCATCACGCACCATTCCTGTGAAATAAACATTTTTGTATGGAAATTCATTTCTGTATTCGTACCCCGCAATAATCATTCTTGCTACCCAAAAGAAAATTATATCAGGTGCAGTTACCAAATCAGAAGTGGGGTAGTAATATTTAATTTCTTCGTTTTCAGGTTCGCGAATTCCATCGAAAACTGAAATTGGCCACAACCAGCTGGAGAACCATGTGTCGAGTGCATCTTCGTCCTGAACGAGAGAAAAGCCTCCCCCGTCCCCTCCTAAGGAGGGGTGTTTTGCCACTGCTAATTTCCGGGCATCTTCTTCATTTTCAGCAACAACATAGCCCCAATCTCCCCCCTCGGGGGGACTAAGGGGGGCTTTTATATACCAAACCGGAATCTGATGTCCCCACCACAATTGTCGGCTAATACACCAATCTTTGATATTACCCATCCAATGGCGGTAAATATTTTTAAACTTTGGAGGATAAAACATGATGGTATCATTCATCACATTTTCCAGTGCCGGTTTTACAAGTTCTTCCATTTTCAGGAACCACTGTGCCGAAAGTTTTGGTTCGATAGGTACATGTGTCCTTTCCGAGTATCCAACTTTATTTGTATAGTCGTCAATTTTGGCAATGTTTCCGGCTTTTTCCAATTCAGGGATAATTTCATCGCGTACAGCAAAGCGGTCTTTGCCGATGAATAATTCTGCCTTTTCACTCAGTGTTCCGTCGTCGTTAAAAATGTCGATTGAAGGCAAATTGTGACGCATCCCAATTTCATAGTCGTTTATGTCATGTGCCGGTGTTATTTTCAAGCAACCGGTTCCAAATTCCATATCCACATAATCGTCTTCGATTATTGGTATTGAACGATTGATGAGAGGAACTAAAACCCGTTTTCCAACAAGATGCTTGAATCTCGGATCATTTGGATTTACACAAACAGCTGTGTCACCTAAAATGGTTTCTGGTCGGGTAGTTGCAATTGTAACAAAAGCCCCCTCCAACTCCCCCGTGGGGGGAGAGTTAAGAACGTCCTGAATTGATTGGATTACTGAATCAGTGTTCCCCAATACTTCTTCATTTGTAAAACGGATGACTTTATAACCAATGTTGGCTAGAATATCGGTTTTGATTTTGTCTACTTCCTGAATTTCAGGTTGATTGTGATATCCTCCGTCAACTTCAATTACAAGTTTTTTTGAAAGGCAAACAAAATCTACAATTATATCGTCAATAACATGTTGTCTTCTAAATTTTTCCCCCAAATTTTTCCCCCGAAGTATCTCCCATAGTGCACTTTCTGCTTCTGTGGAAAAACGCGGTAAATCTTTTGCATTCTTTTTTAACAGTTCATATTCTAATTTGCGTGCTGTCTTGTATTGGGGATTCTTATCTCCCCCCTCGGGGGGATTAAGGGGGGCTTCTATTTTATATTTCAAATAATACAATTTCGACTGCACCTCTTTATAAATGACTTCTTCATCAGAAAGTGCAGTTTTTGCCGCAGGATCCCAGTTTACCATCCGCACACCGCGATAAACCAATCCTTTATTATACAAATCGACAAAAACTTTGATTACCGATTCGCTTCGGGCTTTGTCCATAGTAAAAGCTGTACGCTCCCAATCGCATGAAGCACCCAATTTTTTGAGTTGTTCGAGGATAATTCCGCCATGTTTTTCTGTCCATTCCCATGCGTGTTTCAGGAAGTCTTCGCGCGAAAGATCATATTTATCAATTCCGGCTTTTCGCAATTTGTCAACTACTTTCGCTTCGGTGGCAATAGATGCGTGGTCGGTTCCCGGCACCCAACAGGCATTTTTACCTGTCATTCGCGCACGACGTACAAGGATATCCTGTATTGTATTGTTAAGCATGTGCCCCATGTGTAGAACTCCGGTAACATTTGGTGGCGGAATCACTATTGTATATGGTTCACGCTGATCAGGGATTGAATGGAAGTATTTGTTTTCCATCCAGTATTTGTACCACTTGTCTTCTACCTCAGCCGGGTTGTATTTACTCGGAATTTCCATAAATCGAAATCTAAAAATTTGAGGTGCAAATGTAGGGGGAAAAGTTTAAAGTTTAAAGTTTAAACATTAAAGTTGGGCGGAAAAGTTAATAGTCCACCAGAATGGCAAAGCTGGACAGGCTTATTTTTGAATGGTAATGTAATAAAAGTTGGGTTTTGGTTATAAAATACTTTTGCTTCAAATAAAATCAATTACCTGAATATTACAGAAAGATTTTATTATGTGATAAACGAGATTTAATTCGTTTTTTTATTATTCAATAGTTCCGATTTTATTATTGCCAACCTTGTTATTTTTATAAATCTCGTTTTTAATAAAAAAAAATTATGCTCAAAAAACTTCGTAAATGGAGATTACGAAATAGGCGATTATCATTTGATGTTATGGTTTGCGCAATTTTCCCAGGTATGTTATTAATGTTTTTTTGACTACTTCTTTTAACATTTTTCCAGGAATTGGATTAAAAGATATTTTGATATTAAAAACTAAAGTTTTAACTTTTCAAAATTATATTGAAAATACGAGCATACGATTTCGAGATTAATCTTGTTTTTTATCTCAAGGATTTAAATCATTTATGCCATTAAATCTTCAATTGATATTCTAAAAATTCTATCTGTAAGTTTCTAAATATAGAGATGGAATTCTTATGAAATGTTTAATAATATATTTTAACTACAATTATTTACTTAACTATAAATTCAATATTATGAAAAATTTTACTTTAAAATTATGTAAAGTGAATTCATCTTTTATCAGAAAAGGATGGATTTATTTTTTTATGGTTCTCCTGTTTTTGCCTTTTGCGTCAATGGCACAGCGAAAGTATTCGGATATGAGTGTATCCTTTTCGCCAGGTGGTTCTGATTATTCCATTAGTATTTCTTACAGTGGGGCAGGAGTTGTCGATTGCAGCGAGTCTGTAAAACACAGTTTGAGGGTGTTTAAGAACAGTGACACCAATGTTGTTCAAACAATTAACGGTGACGGGAGTGAGAATTCCGGTACAATTACCTATGTTGCAGGCCCTAATAATTATGGATGGTGGGCTTTGCAATACAGCGAATATGAAGACTGCATCTGGGCCTGGTGTAATTGTGTAGCATGGGTGTGGAGTGGATATCCGCGGGCTTCTAATGCTGATGATAAACCTGCCGGTTACAGTGTGTTTACTTATACAGGCACTTCAGCCATAAAATCGCCCACCAGTGTTAGTGCTTCAAACCAGGAGTTTTACGACCATATTACAATCAGCTGGGCAAAGGGCACAAATATCCCCGATGGAAATGTAAGTTACAGGATTTACAAAGGCACAACTACCACAAATGGTGCGCTGATTCATACTTCTGCTGGTGGCGATCGTTCCTGGACTGACAATTCAATAGTACCCAACGAACAATACTATTATTGGGTAACTACCTATACAAATGATTGGGGTGAACACGAATCGTCAAGGAGTAGTGGAAACGCAGTTTTGGGCAAGTCAAAGATTTTTGGTGTAAACGCTTCCGATGGCTTATATACAAGCAGAGTAAAAATAGACTGGCCTGATTTATCTGATTTTGCTGAAGAAATCAGGATTGAAAGAAGTATCCCAAATTCTACTGAAAAAGAAGAACTGGGAATTTTAAGCAAAAACTCAAAAGCTTACAGCGACAACGAAGCAATACCCGGGTACAATCATACCTATTTTGTAACTCCAATTCAGAAAGTGAGGACCTTCCCTTCTTTGTCAGACCAGGGTTATATTAAACCAAATGGTACGATAAAAGGATCGATTACATCTTTGCTTGGAGCCGGTGTTGAAGGAGTTCAGGTGTGCGCAATTCCAATTACACCAAACTTAACACCCGGTGCACTTGCTGTCCCTGCTGGCGGATATTGCACTACAACCGACATTGATGGTTATTATGAAATAAGGAATATATATTATTTTGAGGAAGCTGAATTTCAGATTGTGCCTTTTAAAGCCGGCCCTGTTGAGAATCATGTCTTTTCTCCGGATACAATAAAACGGGTGCTCGATTTGAATTCAAAATTAAGTGCAGGAGCCAATTTTACCGACCAAAGTGTTTTTACAGTTGGCGGCAAAGTCACTTTTCCAATATCGACAACAAATGTTGAATGTGGTGTGCCAAAAGTTGAAATATTATTTAACGGCGAAAGGCGGGGGATTATGACCGACGAGAAAGGTGAATGGAGTTATGCCATTCAGGATGAAGGTTCATACACTTTTCAACCCAAATTTCTACATCATTATTTCGAAAACAGCAGTGGAGATACAGCAACAACAGTTTTCGTAAATGATGATATTACTACCATCAATTTTACAGATTTGGAGGTTGACGATATTCTTGTAAAAGTACAGGGTGGTTGCGGCGATCCGGTGGCCGATAAAGTAACCATTCAGGTAACTTCGCCTGGCAATTGTTATAACCAGACTTTTTTTACCGATGTTAACGGCTTGCTGACTTTAAAAGATATGCCGGCCCGCGAATACAGCGTTCAGGTTATTGCGCTCAGCCCGGTTAACTCTGGTATTTTAGATCAGATTGGCAATAAACCCATAAGAATTGATTTAACAGTCCGCGATACAGCTGATGTGGTTTCGGACAGGGACAGCATGGAAATTACTCCTGCTGATACAATTTTTCTACCCAACGGGGTAACCTCTATTACACCTGCCGATACAGTATTTTCAAGTGTTGCCGATACTGTGCGCCGCGAGGTAATTCCAAGAGCCGATTTTATTTATCATTCGCCATTGCAAATTGATGCTGATTTTGCCGGTGCCGGCGCCGATGTTTTAGCAAACTGTAAAAACTCGAGTGGTCAGGACATTATTATTATGGATCAAAACACCAAATATAAATTACTTTTTGATGTTTCTGAACAATTGGGGGACTGCCCGATTAAAGATGGTAAACTGCGGATATTCGACTTTGTAAGTGATAAAGGTGATACACCCATCGAAGTTCCCATTGTTAATGGTTTTGCTGTTTACGAAATTGAGGCAGGGTTACCCGAGATTGCTGAAAGTGATGAACATAAACACGAAAAATTGCTGTACGTTATTCCTGAAGTTGGATTCCTGGATGCAAAACCACTTGAATACTGGGTAATAGTAACCGGTGTTAAAACTCAGGCTCCTTCGTTTATCACACAATCACCCGATTTACCGATGTTGATTTTACATGATCCACCGGGAGATAACAGTTATGCCTTTGTTGAAAAAGGAACTGAATTTAAACATTTCGAAACCCATGAAATCCTTGTTGGTGGTGATGCAGGTGCTTATGCAAATGTAGTAATCGGGGCAAAAGTAATTACTCCTTTTTCTACCAACGCTTTGGGAACTTACCTGAAATTTAGTGCAGAAGCAGGTAGAGATAATTTTAACCGCGATGGAATTGAAACTACAATTACATTTAATGAAAGGTTTTCTACCTCCGATTTGGACAATCTTACCGGAAATGATGGTGATGTTTACATCGGTGCATCAGTTAACCAGGCATTTGCTTATGGTGATGAGCTTTCTTTTGATTACGCGACTTGCAAGGCAACAGTAAAGGCTGTACCAACCATCGATATCAACGGCTTTGCAACAACTTTCATTTATACCGAAAAACACATTCTAAATACACTTATACCGAAACTGGGTGAGTTGAGACGTGATTTGATTGATGGAAGGACTGAAAGCCAGTTAAGTGAAGAAGAGAAAGTGCAGTCAAACCAGCTTTTATTCGATAGCTTACATTGGAGAAATGTTATTGCTCAAAATACAGCAAACCGCGATACAAATGCCGTTTTCAAGAAAAACTTATCATTTAGTGCAGGAGCAGTGTACAGCAATGAATATTCTTCTGATACGATTAATTCAACATCATATGAATATAACATATTTGTAAATGCATCATTTGCTGGTGGAGTAAAAGTTGATAACGGAACGGGTGTTTGGTTTGACAGTGAATTGGGTGTTACTGCAAAATTCAGATGGGGAACTACAACAAACACCGGTGATGACACAACAAAAACCAGAACCGTTGGATATATTCTTGATGATGGAGATATTGGCGACTTTTTTAGTATAGATGTTAAGGAAGACCTTGCATATGGAGTTCCGGCATTTACCTTAAAATCAGGTACAACTAGTTGCCCGCATGAACCCGGTTCGCAACCGCGTGATGATGCAAGAATTCAGGTTTTTCCACCACAAATTAAAAATGTACCCATTGGAGGGAAGGCAGTTTTTGTTGCCAATCTGTTAAATGAAAGTCAAAGCCGGGAAACCCGTGAATATCACGTGCGTGTTATTTCAACAACAAATCCCGACGGTGCGGTAATAAAAATTGGGGGCGAGCAGATTAACAACAAGCCTGCATCGTTCTTCCTCGATTTTAACCAAACCGCAAACATTGCACTAACTGTTGAGCGGGGTCCACTTGCTGCAACCTACGATTCAATTGGTATTATGATGTTTCCGCCTTGTGAGTATTCTCTTTGGGAAGACAACGGAAGTATTACAAGTGGCGATACAGCCTGGATATTTGTTGATTTCCAGAGCGAATGTTCCAATGTTGCCTTGCATTTGCCAGGCGACGGCTGGTTGGTAAATCAAAACAACAGCAATATCCTGAATGTGGCATTTACAGGTTATGATTTGAATAATCCTGCTTTGGAAAGCATAACACTTCAGTATAAACGTGAAGGACAAGGCTGGATTGATGATATTACCTATGATAAAGAGGAACTTTCGGGCAACTTTTTCGACTATGCATTTAACGTTTCGGGTTTGCCTGATGGTAATTACAGGTTAAGGGCAAAAGCATACTGTGGGATTGAAGGAGGTCTTTCCTATTCTTCAGAACAAAAAGGAATAATTGATCGTACTTCTTTGGCTCCGTTTGGAACTCCTGTTCCGGCGGATGGATTCCTGCGTTTCGGACAGGAAATAAGCGTTGTTTTCGACAAAAATATAAACTGTAATTTTGCAAGTTATGATCCCAATTTGTCAAAAGCAAAAGTAAAATTGTATCTCGAAAATGGTATTGAAATTCCTTCAACAGTGCAGTGTTCCGAAGGGCTTGACAAAATTATTATTGTTCCCAACCAGGATTTATTTTCACAGCCTTTGCTGGAAGGTGTAAAAGTTTATGCTGTTGTTGACAGTATTCAGGATATTTCAGGTAATGTTCAGAAATATAAAACCGAGTGGTCATTCCTTGTAAATGTAAGTCCGGTTTCGTGGAATCCTGAAGAAATTCATTTAACAGCACGTGAAAACGATGAGATTATCATCAGCGCAAATCTGGACAACAATGCTGTAATCAGTAAATCGTTTATCATTTCAGAATATCCCGATTGGCTTGTACCATCGGTAACTTCGGCGTCAATCCTTTCTGACAATACTTTTACTGTGCAACTGAAAGCTGTTGAAGATTTGAAACCAGGATTGTACAATGGTCAGGTAATCGCAATGGTGGATGATGTACCTGAAGTGTTGAATATTACGCTTGAATTGTTTGCTGAAGACATTAACTGGGCGGTAAACCATTCAGACTTCGAGCACAACATGAACATTACAGCTCAGTTCAGTTCCGATGAAGGCGATGTTAACCTGTCAACTGGAAAGTATGATAAAATTGCTGCCTACATTGATGGCGAATTGCGCGGCGTAGGCGAAATTGAGTTTGTGCCCGATCTTAATAAATATGCAGCATTCATAAACGTTTCAAGTAATATGGCTGGCCATAACGGAAGTTTGATTGAAGCCGAAGATTATGTGGATAACCGAAGTTTAAGAGATGTGAGCATTTCTGATAACGGAGTTAATTCAATGGCATCGCGGTTTCGACGCGACTTCTGGGGAGAATATGATATTTACGCTACAAAACCAGGAACTTTTAATGTTGAATTCAGGGTTGCCAGCGGTAACAACGGAAACGGAATATCAGTGCTTGTTGATGGAGCTGTGGCCCAAACCATTGCCGTTCCAAATACGGGAAACACGGATACATACACTACAATCAGCACAACTTTGACTTTAAGTGAAGGTTCACATAAATTAAAGTTATTGTCAACAAGTTCTGAATTTTATTTGAACTGGATCAATTTCCCGCAGTATCATGTTCGGAATGCACATTCCGACGAGGTAATTAAATTCAGGATGTGGGACGGGCTGAACGGCATTGAATATGGCGCAGTTGAAGAACTTACTTTCTTTAATGACGGTGTTGTTGGAAATGCCATGAATCCGTTTTTACTGCACCCTGCCGGAGGTATTCAGGATATGATTCTGACTAAAGGATGGACATGGATTTCGGTGAATAAAGTGAGCGATGACATGGGCGTAAGCAAAGTACTTGAAAGTATTACTTCGCCTTCTTCCATGAATGAAATCACTTTAAAATCGCAAACCGCCTATTCACAATACAACAAAACCACGGGTTGGCAAGGTGCGTTGAACAATGTGGACGTGCGCGCAGGATATATGGTTTATTTAAGCAATCATGCCGATACGCTAAGTATGATCGGTAAATCGCCGGCTTCGGATACTGCAATTCCGTTAAATCCAAAATGGAACTGGATTGGCTACCCGAAAGATGGAATAATGGGTGCAAATGAAATCCTTGCGCCGCTCACTTCAAACGCGGGCGATATCGTTAAAAGCCAGTTTGAGTTTGCTGAATACAATGAAAACACAAGTTCTTGGCTTGGTGATATGAAATTTTTTGAACCCGGAAGAGGTTATAAACTTATTTGTTTCCAATTCCGGTAATTTGAACATCACAAAATCAGGAAATCCTGATGAACCCTATATGAAACATGAGTACAACATGACTTTAACGGCGACAATTGATTTTGGTACGCTCCCGGTTTCCGATAATTACAGTTTGAAAACCTACATCGGCAACGAGTTGCGTGGCGAAATTCCGCTGACTTTTGTGAATGGGTTAAACCAATATATGGCATTCAACATGATACATGGCGACAGGGCCGATATTGGGGAAAATGTAGCACCGGTTTTATGGGACAGTTACAATCAAAAGGAGATTAATTTGAGTTCGACAGGAATCAGTTTTGGCATCGATAAAATTGCCGGAACAATAACCAATCCGGTTGTCTTGTCTGCTTTAAGTACCGGGGTAAATGAAACAGGTGAAAATTCGTTCGACTTTATTGTTTATCCGAATCCGTTCTCTAAACAGGCCAAAATCAGTTATTTCTTACAAACTGATTCGCATGTTGTGTTAACGATTACCGATTCGTTCGGCAAAGAAGTTGTCACTTTGGTTGATGACCGTCAAACTGCAGGGGAATACGACTATACTTTTGAAGCCGGAAAACTTGCATCGGGAATTTACTTCTGCAACCTAAAAACCGATACAAATATTGAAACCAAAAAATTAATTTTAATGAACGAATAGAGTCTAAACCATCTTAATTAAAGGGCTGTCCGAAATTTTTGGATGGCCCTTTTTTTACATACAACGATTGAGTTGGAATCTGTGTTATACAATCCGGGTTTCAACTGAATTTTCATAATTTTGAAAAAAATGCAGGAGACAATTAAAACGTACACAGTATTAAACAATAACAACAGTCTGAATTTTAGGATTCAGCGGATGGAAGACATCAATAAAAGGGTTTAATGTCGGATTTTCATAATCATTCCCCGCATTTTAATATTTTCTGAAGAACCGATTCTCCTCACCTTTGTTTCATCATTAAAACAAAAGGAGAAAGCAATGAAAACATTATTACACAAGGCAGAATCGAGAGGTCACGCCAACCACGGCTGGCTTGACTCTCACCATACTTTCAGTTTTGCAGATTATTACAACCCCGAAAGAATGCATTTTGGCGTGTTGCGAGTATTAAACGACGACAGGGTGTCCCCGGGCAAAGGTTTTGGTACACATCCGCATGATAATATGGAAATTATTTCAATTCCGCTTGAAGGCGATCTGGAACACAAGGACAGCATGGGAAACAAGGCTGTAATAAAAGAAGGCGATGTGCAGATAATGAGCGCCGGAACCGGGGTATTTCACAGCGAATACAACAAAAACAACGACAAGGAAGTAAAATTTCTGCAAATCTGGATTTTACCGAACAAGAAAAATCTTGAGCCGGGATACGACCAGATTTCAATTCGTGATTTTGAGAAAAATAATACTTTTTATCAGGTACTGTCGCCAAATAAAGAAGATCAGGGTGTTTGGATTAACCAAAACGCGTGGTTTCATCTTGGGAAATTTGAAGCAGGAAAATCAGAAACCTACACAATTAAAAGTAAAGGAAACGGAGTGTATGCTTTTATCCTCGAAGGCGATGTTGAAATTGAAGGCAGTAAACTCGGGAAAAGAGACGGTTTCGGAATCTGGGAAACCGGCGAAGTTCAAGTAAAATCAATTACCGACAGCCGGATCTTGTTAATGGAAGTACCCATGAGCAATTGATTTTCAATAAATAGATTATAGGATTCGCGCCCGGTGAAGCGTATAGTTATTCATGTTTGGAGCCTTCGCGCTCAGCGAAGCGTATAAATATACATTACTGCAGCCTTCGCGCTCAGCGAAGGCTATAGCGTTGACGGATTGGAATCTTCACATTCAATAAAGCGTATAGTTATACATTTTTGGAGCTTTCGCGCTCAGCGAAGGTTGTAGTTTGGACGAATTGGAGCTTTCGCGCTCAGCGAAGCGTATAAATATGCATTACTGCAACCTTCGCGCTCAGCGAAGCGTATGGTTATTCATTTTTGCAGCCTTCGCGCTCAGCGAAGCGTATAAATATGCATAATTGCAGCCTTCGCGCTCAGCGAAGGTTCCAGTCTTGACGAATTGGAGCCTTCGCGCCCGGCGAAGCGTATAGTTATTCATTTTTGAAGCTTTCGCACTCAGCGAAGGTTACAGTCTTGACAAATTGGAGCCTTCGCGCCCGGCGGTAGCTCCAAACATTCTGAATTGCACCCTTCGCAGCCAGCGAACTGTATAAATATAATGATTTGAATCGTTCGCAGCCGGCGAATTGTTCAAGGTATTCAACACAACATTGTAAATGTTTTAAAATATTGGATTGAACTGTTTCCATGATAACATGCTGTTAAGTTTCAATATTTTTCGCTATCGGTTTCTGCAAATTATGTGAAGTTTAAGATAAAAAGTTTCTTATTTTTTTAAGAAGTAAATTTTATCTTTGGAATTATTTTTAAAAACAGTAATATAAAATCAGTTACGATGAGCAATAAAATACAATCTTCAAGACGTAAATTTTTAAAAGGTGCTTTGCTTGCGGGTGCCGGACTTACTGTCATTCCGCGCCATGTGTTGGGTGGAAATGGATTTATTCCGCCTTCGGATCAACTTACAAAAGCAATTATTGGCGTTGGCGGAATGGGACGTGGACATATTCCGTATGAAGGAACCCGCGTGGTTGCCATTTGCGATGTGGATACTGAACACCTCGCACTGGCGCAAAGTTTAATTGATTACAAAGTGAAACATATTCACGATTTCAGGGAACTGTGCCAACTGCCCGAAGTTGACATTGTGCACATTGCAACCCCGCCGCACTGGCACGGTTTAATGGCCGTGGAAGCTGCAAAGGCAGGAAAAGATATCTGGTGCGAAAAACCGATGACACGCACAATCGGCGAAGGAAAAAAAGTGGTGGAAGCAGTAAATGCACATGGCAGAATGTTCCGCCTGAATACATGGTTCCGTTTTAAAGACCCTTTCTATGGATTGGGAACTGAAGTAAAACCACTGAAGAAAGTTATTGACAGCGGGATTCTGGGCTGGCCATTAAAAGTTACGGTTAGCGGGATTACCGGTTACAACTGGAAATTTTTCTGGAGTGGGAAATATAATTTGCCACCGCAACCGATACCTGCAAATCTGGATTATGATATGTGGCTCGGACCAGCGCCTTACAAACCCTATAATGTGGAACGGGTGCATGCCAATTTCCGTGGTTACTGGGATTATGATGGCGGCGGCCTTGGTGATATGGGGCAACACTACCTCGATCCGGTTCAATACATGTTGGGCAAAGATGAAACAAACCCAGTGAAAATTGAAGTGGATGCGCCACAGCAACATTATGATGCAGTTGGTTCATGGAGGCGGATAACCTATACTTATGCAGATGGTTGCCAGATTATTCTTGATGGCGAAAACCGTGATAAAGATGCAGCGTACATTGAAGGTCCAAACGGCAAAATATACCAGGGATTTAAGTCTGATATTCCAAACCTGAAAAGCTTTATCGAAACTTTACCCGAACCTGAACCGCAAATTGGCATATTCTCCGAATCGGTAAAAACACGTAAAAAGTTTGCGCTGAACGAAATGAACGGTTTCCGTTCGGCAACTTTGGTGAACCTTGGAATTATTGCAGTTAGGTTGGGCAGAACACTCAATTTCGACCCTGATAAACTTGAGTTTATTGACGATGAGGGAGCCAACCGACTGATTAACCAACCAATGCGGGCACCGTGGACGATTTAATTGATTAGTGATTAATGATTATTTATTATTTAAAGAATGAAGAAAAATATATTCCACTTAATAGCAATTCTGTTGCTAACCGTTTTCAGTACAGGAAGTTTTGCACAGGATAACCGGACGCTGGAGACAAAAGTTGCCGATATTCTGGCACAAATGCCAACCAAAGATTTGGTGCATCGCGATCGGGTTATCAATGAATTGATCGCACTTGGTTCTGAAGGGTTTCAGAAGGTTACAAACCTGTTGGTTCCACCCGGCACCGGCGATGATACTGCCGTTCGGTTCGCTGTAAATAGTGCTGCGCGTTATGCCAGCGAATTTGGCCGTGAATCAGAACAGGGACTTTGTTGAAAACCAGCTTTTAAAGGCTTTGCAAACTCAATCGGATAAAGATGTTAAAGCTTTTTTGCTACACCAGTTAAACCTCGTTGGTGGAGAAAAAACAATTGCTGCAGTAAAAGAATATTTAACCGATGAAAATTTGGTTGAACCTGCAACACAAACACTTTTATCGATAGGTGGTAAACCTGCTGCCCACGCAATACTTGAAGCTTTCCCAAATTCTTCAGAAATAAGCAAACCAACTTTGATTAAAGCTTTGGGCGAATTGCAATGCGTTGACGCGGTTCAACCCATTACTCCGTTTGTAAACGACAAAAATCCGGCTACAAAAAAGGTGGCCTTGGCAGCACTTGCAAATATCGGCGATCCGGGTTCGTACAAAACACTTTCTGCAGCAGCAAAAAATGCAAATTATGCTTACGAACCAACAAATGCAGCCGAAGCATTTCTGAATTATGCCGGTACTTTAGGCGAAAAGAATGAAATTGAACTCTGTAAGAAAGCTTGTAATGAAATTATTAAAGCAAATCAGGCTGATGATAAGCTTCATAATTATTCAAAAGCGCTTTCCATTTATTCAAAATATTTTGGAGCAGAAGTTTTGCCATTATTGCTGAAAGCAATTGACAACACAAACAAACCATTTCGTTATTCGGTGTTAAATCTGGCTGAAAAAACAGGAGATATTTCATCAACCCGCCAGTGGATCGCAAAAGCACAAAAATCTTCTGATGAAATTAAAGCCGAAATTATTGATATGCTGGGTCGCCGGGGAGATGAACTGGCTGTTGATTTTGTAAATGAAAATCTCAATTCAGCTTCTGAAACGGTTCGTGCCGAATCGATTAACGCACTTCTGAAATTGAAAGGAAAAGATGCTGTGCCGGATTTAATAAGTCATCTGGCCAAAGGGCAGGATATTGAAACGACAACAACAGCGCTCTTGCAATTGCTCGATAAACAGCACCTTGCTCCCGTTGCAGCACAACTCGGCAAAACTTCAGGAAAAACAAAAGCTGCTGTTATTGATTTGATTGCCGACAAATCGGGTACACCCTATTTCACCCAAATTTTCTCCGCCACTTCATCCTCTGATGCAGATGAAAAAACAGCCGCATTTAAAGCGCTGAAAAAGGTTTCAAGCTATGAAAATACTGACGAACTTTTAAAACTGCTTCTCTCAGCTTCCGGTGAAACCGAAATTGCCGAAGCACAAAAGGCTATCGTAGCCGCAACCGCAGGCGTTGAAGCGGAACAAAAAGCAACGGGAAAAGTGTTAAAGTCATTCAATTCAACAAATAAGAAAGAGCGGATTGTTGCAGTATTACCCGAAATTGGCGGCGATTTGGCTTTGGAAACTGTTACCAATTCCTTTAACACCTCAACAGGTGAATTGAAGGATGCATCTTTTAAAGCGCTCACCAACTGGAAAGATTATTCGGCGTCAAAACCGCTGTTCGAAATCTGTAAAACTTCAAGTGGCGAATACAAACAAAAAGCATTTACAAGTTTTGTGAGAATGATACGCACAGCCGATTTGCCAGACGACCAAAAGTTGCTTCAATTTCGTAAAATCATGCCTTTCGCAACTTCGGCTGATGACAAAAACAACGTGATTTCCTCTATCGGAAACCTGAAAACTTTTCTTTCACTTGTTTATTTAGAACAATTTTTGGATGAAAAGGAACTCTCGGCAGCAAGTTCACGCGCAGTTATGAAAATTGCCTTGCCCACAAACGATGAAAACAATGGTTTTTATGGCGATGTTGTGCGCCGGATTCTTACGAAAGCTGAAAAAAATATAACCGGTGAAGACAGTCAGTACGACAAAATAAATATTAAAAAGTACCTCAGTGAAATGCCAAAAGGCGAAGGATTTGTTCCGATGTTTAATGGTAAAAACCTAGATGGCTGGGAGGGAATGATTGCCGGTGGAAACCCAATAGCAATTGCCAAACTGAGCGAAAAAGAACGTGCAAAAGCACAGGAGGAAGCCAATAAAAAGATGGTGGAAAACTGGAGTGTGAAAGATGGCAATATTGTTTTTAGCGGAAAAGGAGACAACCTTGTCTCAGCCAAAAAATATAAGGATTTTGAAATGATTGTGGATTGGCTGATTACAAAAGAAGGTGACAGCGGAATTTATTTACGCGGAACCCCGCAGGTGCAAATATGGGATACTTCGCGTGTTGATGTAGGTGCACAGGTTGGTTCGGGCGGATTATACAACAACAACAATGATAATGTTCGCGACCCGTTAAAAGTTGCCGATAACCCAATCGGCGAATGGAATACTTTCCGCATAACAATGATTGGCGAAAATGTAACTGTTTATCTCAATGGCGAATTGGTGGTTGACAATGTGAGAATGGACAACTACTGGGATCGCAGCATTCCGATATTTGAAAACGGGACAATCGAATTGCAGGCTCACGGTAATCAATTGTTATTCCGCGACATTTATGTGCGTGAAATCAATACGAAACAAATCGGTTTAACAGATGCTGAAATAAGCGAAGGTTTTGAATCGCTTTTTAACGGTAAAAACCTCGATGGCTGGCAGGGCAACAAAACCGATTATTTTGCGCAAAACGGTGAAATGGTTGTAAATCCTGAAAGGGGTGGACATGGAAATATTTTTACTGAAAAGGAATATAGTGATTTTAATTTCAGGTTTGATTTCCAGTTGACTCCCGGTGCCAACAATGGCCTTGGAATTCGGGCACCGCTTGAAGGCGATGCAGCATATGTTGGAATGGAACTACAGATTCTTGACAACACCGCAGCCATTTATGCCAATTTGGAACAATACCAGTATCATGGTTCGGTTTATGGCGTAATTCCTGCCAAACGTGGGTTTTTAAATCCTGTTGGAGAATGGAATTCGGAAGAAGTAATCGTGAAAGGTTCGAAAGTAAAAGTAATATTAAACGGAACAGTTATTTTGGACGGCGACATTGCTGAAGCCAGTAAAAACGGAACGCTTGATCACAAAGATCACCCGGGATTACTTCGCGAAAAAGGGTACATTGGATTTTTGGGTCACGGTTCAGAGTTAAAATTCAGAAATCTCAGAATAAATGATTTGAGTAAATAGAATCAATCAATTCATTAGTCTATATATCCGGCAGGTTTTCATTTTTTTGAAATCCTGCCGGTTTTTTTTACTCCACTTTTTTTAACGCTGACAGGTTCTGCGAACGCTGTCAGGTTAAAAAGTTACTCCGCAGACTTGTCAGCGTGCACAGTTCCTGACAACGTCGTCCGTCCAAAGGAATTATTCTACCCTGAATCCGGAGGATTCAAATGTGTATAGAATTATTTGTTTGTCGTTTCGTACGACTCTGGCCAGAGTCGAATATTTTCATGTGAATGTTTTTCCATAAACATTTGACCTCTCTGAGGTCATTCATTCATTCATTCACGCATTCTCTCATTATCTCACTTCTCATCCCATTATCATCCCGATAATAGTAGCGCTCATTAACGAAGCCAGTGTTCCGGCGAGTAAAGCAGACATACCTAATTTTGAAAGAAGTACACGTTTGTTTGGTGCCAGCGCACCAATTCCGCCAATTTGAATACCGATGGAGGAAAAGTTGGCAAAACCGCACAAAATATAGGTCGCCATTATTATCGATTTTGGATTTGCAAGCACACCGCTCGCTTTTAAATCGGCCAGACTGATATACCCGATAAACTCGGTGAGAATTAGTTTTTCACCAAGCAATCGGCCAACAGTTACAATATCTTCGGTAGCAACGCCTATCAGCCACATTAACGGCGCAAAAGTATATCCAAGAATAAATTGCAGCGAAAGTTCATTGTACCTGCCATTTGTTCCTGCTGCAATAACTTCGTTTAAGGTTGTCCATTGCCCGATTTTCCCCACAATAAAATTAAACATGGCTATAAAAGCGATAAAAGCCAGTAACATTGCACCAACATTTACAGCTAATTTCACACCTTCAGTCGTTCCGTTTGAAATTGCATCCAAAACATTGCTGCCAATTTTATCCTGGCTCACTTCAATAACTTTATTGATTTCAGCGGTTGGTGGAATAAGCATTTTTGAGAAGATGATTGCAGCCGGTGCAGCCATAATTGATGCCGCCAGCAAATGTTTTGCAAATTCGAGCCTGAGTTGCGGATCATTTCCACCGAGCAAAGCAATATAAGCCGCAAGCACTCCACCTGCAAGTGTTGCCATCCCTCCGGTCATTACAAGCAGCATTTCAGATTTACTCATTTTATCCAAATAAGCTTTTATCATCAATGGCGATTCGGTTTGGCCAAGGAAAATATTACCTGCCACTGAAAGCGCTTCGGCACCCGAAATTTTCAGCGCTTTTGTAAAAACCCAGGCCAGTGCATAAACTACTTTCTGAATAATTCCCCAGTAGAAAAGCAAACTTGTTAATGCCGAAAAGAAAATGATTGTTGGCAATACCTGGAAAAGGAAGATGAACCCGTAAGTTTCGGCATTCATCAAATCGCCCAAAAGGAATTGACTTCCAGCTTTTGTAAAATCAAGAATTTTCACAAAAATCTGCCCGAAAAACTCAAAAACCGAACGAATTGCGGGAACGTATAAAACTCCAATTGCCAGTACTATTTGAATAATCAGCCCAATAACAACTGTTTTCCACGGAATATTTTTCCTGTCTTTGCTAAAAAGAAACCCAATCAACAGCAAAACTGCCATTCCCAATATTCCTTTCAAAACAGAAAAAATCTTAAACGAAGGGGCGGGCATGTGTGTCAGTAGAGCATCGGCATTTCCCTTATTTACTGGGGTTTCTACTGTTTGTTTTGATGTTTCTGTAATGGAATCCTGGTTTTGTGCAACTACCGGTTGAAAAAACAAAATGCCGGCACAAAATACCAGCAAGGCAAGAAAATGTCTCATAAATGGATTATTATTTTTTCCTTTTCTTCAATTCGTCGCGGATGATCGAAGCTTTTTCGTAATCTTCATGCTGTATCGCATCGTCGATCATATCGTTCAATTCTTTGGCAGAATATTGTGCGTAGGTTGAAACATCTGAATCTGTAAAATCATCTTTATCAGAAATATTCTTTACCGGCGAATCTTCATTTTCAAGGTCTAATATAATCCCGGATTTTTTCAATATATCTTCAGTAGTATAAATAGGGCATCTAAAACGCAAAGCCAGCGCAACAGCATCTGATGTTCGGGAGTCGATATTTATTTCTTTGCCATTCATTTCACAAAGCAATTCTGAATAAAAAATCCCCTCTTCCAATTTGTAAATTGTTACTTCAAGCAATGCAATATCAAATGCCATTGCCATATTTTTTATAAGGTCGTGGGTAAGCGGACGTGGAGGTTTAAGCCCTTCCAGTTGAATGGCAATTGCCTGTGCTTCAACCGGACCTATGATTATTGGAATCCTTCTTTCTCCATTTTCTTCTGCTAAAACCAATGCATAAGCGCCTGATTGCGTTTGACTTACTGATAATCCTAAAATGTTTAAACGTATTTTTTGCATGCCAATTTTAGCCTGTAATTATATGAAAACAAATATAACAATCATTTTTGTTTAAGCAGGTATTAAAAATGTTTTTTAGAAAATTGGAAGAAAGGGAAAGTCAATAGTCATTTGTCATTAGGGTTTTTTTCTGTGACTGATGACCGATGACAAGTGACAAAATAAATTTCCAAATATTTGCTAATCATTTTAAAACAACTACTTTTGCAGTCCGAATTTTTGAATCGTTCAGGCCCAATAAGTGGAAACCACATGGAATCCCGCCTGCCGGTGTAAACATTAAAATTGAAATTATGTACGCGATTGTTGAAATTGCTGGGCAGCAGTTCAAAGTAGAAAAAGACAAGAAACTTTTTGTACATCAGTTGGATGCCAAAGAAGGCGACTCTGTTGATTTTGATAAAGTTTTACTTGTTGACAATGACGGCGCAGTAGCCGTTGGAACTCCAACCGTTAATGGTGCGAAAATTACAGCCAAAGTACTGGCACATGTGCAGGGTGACAAAGTGATTGTTTTCAAAAAGAAAAGAAGAAAAACTTACCGGAAGAAAAACGGTCACCGTCAGCAGTTTACCCAAATTCAAGTAGAAACCATTGTTGGATAACTTAAAAAAAATTTACCATGGCTCATAAGAAAGGTGTAGGTAGTTCGAAAAACGGACGCGAATCGGAAAGTAAACGACTTGGAGTAAAAATTTACGGAGGTCAGTTTGCAAAAGCTGGTAATATATTAATTCGCCAGCGTGGTACAACACACAATCCGGGTGACAATGTAGGAATGGGAAAAGATCATACCCTTTTTGCATTAACCGATGGTACTGTTGTATTTAGAAAAAAGAAAAACAATCGCTCATACGTTTCTGTACAGCCGGTTGTTGAAGTTGATGTTGCAGTTGCCGAAGCTCCGGTTGCAGCAGAAAAAACTGTTAAAAAGGAAGCGAAAGCTGATGCTCCAGCGGTTGCAGCAGAAGGTGATGATTTAAAAAAGATTGAAGGTGTAGGACCGAAAATTGCAGAAATTTTCAATGCAGCGGGTATTAATACCTATGCTGAACTTGCAGCTACATCGGTTGATAAACTAAGCGAAATACTTGCTGAAGCCGGTAGCAGATATGCTTCAAAAAATCCCGGAACCTGGCCGGAACAAGCCAAACTGGCTGCCGAAGGAAACTGGGAAGTTTTAAAAGAACTTCAGGAAAAATTAAAAGGCGGTTTGGAGAAATAAATTCCCCCGCTTTAACAATAATGAATAAGGAAAATCTTCTGTTAGAAATAGCAGGAGATTTTTTTTTGAAATATTTATTATTCAATGGAATAAAATGGTCGCCTCCCCGAATTCAATAAAATTCATTTATTAGCTTTGCACTTCAATTAAAACAGAACCACATGCTCAACTTAAAATTCATTCAGGACAATCCGGAACTGGTTATCGAAAAATTACAGAAGAAAAATTTTAATGCTTCTGCGATAGTCGGGAATATTATAGAACTCTATCAGCAAAAAAATAAGCTGCAGGTGCAGGCAGAACAGGCAAAAGCCGAGATGAATAAAATTTCGGCGGAGGTTGGTAATTTAATGCGACAGGGAAAAAAGGAAGAAGCGGAAATGGCAAAAACCCGCACTTCTGAAATCAAAGAAAACATCAAACAGTTTGATTTGGATTTTGCAGCCATCGAAGAGAAAGTGTATGAATTGCAGGTGCAACTGCCCAATCTGCCGCACGACTCGGTCCCGGTTGGAAAGGGCGCTGCCGACAATGAAATTGTAAAACGTCTTGGAGAGATTCCGGTATTGCCCGAAAATGCGCTTCCCCACTGGGAATTGGCCGCGAAATATAACCTCATCGATTTTGAATTGGGCGTAAAACTTACCGGTGCAGGTTTCCCCGTTTACCGTGGAAAAGGCGCACAATTGCAACGTGCTTTAATCAACTTTTTCCTGGCCGAAGCTTCAAAAGCAGGTTACGAAGAAATACAGCCGCCGCTGATGGTAAACGAAGCTTCGGGTTTTGGAACAGGCCAGTTGCCCGACAAGGAAGGACAAATGTACCACGCCACCATCGACAATTTATATTTGATTCCTACTGCCGAAGTTCCGGTAACAAATATTTACCGCGATGTAATTGTGGAAGCCAAAAACCTGCCTTATAAAAACACTGCGTACAGCGCCTGTTTCCGCCGTGAAGCCGGTTCGTACGGAAAAGATGTGCGCGGACTGAACCGTTTGCACCAGTTCGACAAAGTGGAAATTGTGCAGATTGCCCATCCCGAAAAATCATACGAAACTTTGGAAGACATGGTAAAACATGTTACCGGGCTGGTTGAAAAACTGGAACTGCCTTACCGTATTTTGCGATTGTGTGGCGGCGACATGAGTTTTACCTCGGCGCTAACTTACGATTTTGAAGTATTTTCGGCAGCCCAAAAAATGTGGCTCGAAGTAAGTTCGGTTTCCAATTTTGAATCATTCCAGGCCAACCGCCTAAAATTGCGTTACCGCGATGAAAACAACAAAAAAACCACAATTAGCGCACACTTTAAATGGCAGCGCGCTTGCTTTGCCGCGCATTGTTGCCGCCTTGCTGGAAAATAACCAAACAGCCGAAGGAATAAAAATACCGAAGGTACTGGTGCCGTATTGCGGGTTTGAGATGATAGATTGAAAAACATTATATTCACAGAAAAGCCGGGTTTAAGCCCGGCTTTCCTCTATAATTTTTTTAAAAATTATATGAAATTCAATCAATTACAGGATGTGTCTAAATTAACATTTAATTTGCCTCCAACTTGTATTTCAAATCCAGAATTAAAGGTGACATTATTACATTCTATATAAACAGTATTACCATTTGCAATAACAGCAGATGATCCTGATACGGTTATAGTTTGAGCTATATAAGCTCCACTATTACTATTGAATGTATTTATGTTAAGAGATGTCGTCTGATAGTTACACTTCCGGTAATTCAGTTTTGCATTATTAAGAGCAGAATGAACATGTTCCAATTGATCTGGTGTAATACTTTGCATGTCTGCGTTATAATCCATAAGATTATTAGAACAATGAACATCATTCCAACAGCATGGATTAGGCTCATTTAAATCAATCATCTGCTGTATTGTCGGTGTATCATCACAAAAATCATCCCAACTGGCAGTACAAGTTCCACCATTTGTCATCACAGTATGGTATAGATTTAAACAGTGCCCTACCTCATGATTTATGATAATTGCCGAAGCCCTATTATACCAAGTATTATTGTTGTTAACACTTGCAATGTAATTTGCATAAGGCTTAAATAAAAGAACACATTTATCTCCTATAAAATTTGCATATCCCCCTGTATTTCCTTGCAAACTTGTAATATAAATATTTATTGCACTATTGATGCCTTGTCCATAGTTGCTTTGAAGACTAGGAAGTGCGCCAAAATCATTATATAGCGTGGTGTTCTTCCAAAAAAAGACACCGGATAATTTATACCTATAACCAGGGTCATAAACCGGCACATCCCCGAATGGTTCTAACCTCATTTCCTGATTGTTTTCAAGAAGGTCATTCGCGTAATTAATAATATATGCTGCGAAGTCGTAACCATTGAAATTATTAGCAGGTGACAATCCGTCATTTAATTCATTAAAATTACCCGTCCCGTCGTTTTTCTGTATAAAATGTATAATCACTCTAACATTCTTAATTGAACTCCCGGGGACAAAATTATTTGTTCCGCTTTTTAGGTTAACTGCACTAGGATTTGCAATATAGCATTCTTGGGAAAAACTTGCTAAACTGTAAGTTAAGGATAAAATTATTAATATATTTTTCATAATTATTTCTTTATAAATTTAAAACACAATACTTGCGGAGAATTGGAAATTCTCAATAAATATATTCCTGGCAAAAAATCTCCCACAAAAACTTTATCGGTAGTTTGATGAGTTTTTAACACTTGTCCATTTAAATTTAGTATTTCAATTTGAAAACTTTCGCTTTTGTTCGAAATATCAAATAATTGGAAACTCAAATAATCCTCAACAGGATTAGGAAATATATTAACCAAGTTATATTCAATATCACTGACTGAAGTATAATAAAACAACACATCACATTCAAAATTTGAATTATCCCAGTAGTCAGTTTTATATTTCCCCAAAATGCTGTCCTCATAACAACGTAAAGGTCCATTTTCGTGAGGAATATCCAGTACACATTCCTTGGCTTGCGGTAAAATATGGGTAACACACCCGATATGCTCCAAAATTACTCCATTAAAACTCCAGTTCGAGAGTTCGTATGGAGACGTGTAGAGTGCTTTTAAATCATATCCATTTATTTTTACAGTTTTAACAGAATCTACTACCACTATACCTAATGAATCATATTTACAGAAATTGCCAATATTATCTTCTCCATAAATCGTCCATCTATCACCAGGTTGGGCATTAAAATCATATAGAAGGTAAAAATGTTGATTTTTCCAACAATACACTTTTTTATCTTCTTCATACATATATTCGTTACCTAATTCGGTGATAGTAACTCCATTGGCATGATGATACGTTTTACGAATCACTCTTACTGTTTTTCCCTCAATAATGGTGTCTTTTGTAACTTTATAAACAGTATAACCTTCATCAGGAGGCATCAGACCTTCAATTCTTGAATAATGCCATTCAGCCCCGATAGGAGCGAATTCCACCTGGGAGAATCCTGCTAGATACAACACTGCAAACAAAAAAGTTAGTTTTGTTTTCATAGATTTCTATTATTCCGTTAACATCATCTGTTTCGTATCAACAATCTTCCCGTCGCAAACTAGGCTGTACAGGTACATACCTGCTGCAAATTCATTGGCATTTATTAATTCGTTTCCTGCGCCTCGTTGGCTAACTGTGATTGTTTTTAAAAGAGTTCCTGTCATGTTGCAAATATGTAGTTGCGCGCTTTGCACGGTTTCCGGTATTTCAAACCTGACGGTTGTTTGTACGCTGAACGGGTTGGGATTGTTTTGGTAAAGTTTTGTTTCAGAAACATTAGGGTTTAATTCACTTGTGCTGTTTATAGAACCACTTTTCAGGATATCTTCTTTGTTGCAGCAATCGGTCTCAATAGTGGTAATCCTGTCTTGCAAAACCTCAATAGTTTCCTGTTGTTCTTTGACGGCTTCTACCAAAACAGGTATCAACCCAATATAATCGATGCTTAAATAGCCTGCCGAATCTTGTTCCACCAATTCGGGGAATATTTTTTGCAAGTCCTGGGCAACAAAACCAATCCTTTTTTTACTTGCCTGATAAGCCAGTTCTTTTGCTTTTGCTTTTTCATAAGCCAACATGGCTTCTTGTTCCTTCTCTGTAAGCAGATAATCTCCTGCATCTACTAATTTTTCATCAACCGTAATTGTATTGAGGTTGTAACTTACCCCTTCCAGTTTTCTCAACAACGGCAATGTTTTATTTAATTTATTGATATTGTTTTTTAACCTCTCGTCTGAGGTAAGTTTAATTCCATTTGCATATACATCGCAATTGAAATTAAATTTGTTGCCTTCAGAATATTTATAGTATGCAACTATATCGCCGGCACTACGGGTTAAATATATCCCCAGTTTTCCATGAAGTTGCATAATGTCGGAGTCGGTATTTGTTCCATACTCGCCCAAGAAAACATTGGCTCCCTGATAAGCCATCCTCCCATAATCGCCGATTGCCAACCTGCCATTGGCTAAATTTGTTCCGTATTTTCCATAAACGATTTCAGAAACTTCATCGTTAGCATCGTCTGTTGTCCTTTCTCCCCGAACCAGGACTGTTCCATTTTGGATTACTTTGAGTTGTGCATTTACATTAAAAGAAATAAAAGCAATACATATTAGAATTATTATAGAATTTTTCATGTTTAAAGAATTTTAAATATTTAAAGTTAATTTTTGAGAATAAGAAATTTCCCCCTGCTTTTGCAGCGAAAAACAATTCTGCCTCCCCAGCAGGGGAATACCGGGGAGGCTTTTTAGATTTGCCTCGTAAGTTTTATGATAAATGTTTTTTGCATTTTGTTCAATTTTGGAGTCTGCAGGTTTTAGGATGCAGGGTTTTGATTTTTATTTAGTGGTGCTAAACTCATAACAAATTGAATAAAAAAATATGATAAACATCATCTATTTAGCTATGTGTGAGTAAGTAGTCTGAAATACAAATGTTTGACTGCTGAAATTTAGAATATTTCTAAACTTATGGTTTGCTTGCGCATGCTTATATAACCTATTGTCAGAAACAGCCGGGTTTTAGTTGAAATTGATTTATTGCTAACTTTGCCCTCTTTAAAATTGAATGCAATGCCGCACAATGCCGGAAAACGATTGGTTGAAGCCATTAAAAAACAGTTGGAGCGAATTGAATATTTCAGTTCGGCTGCAAATGTTTCGCCCAACCTGGCCGTGCACGAAATGCGGAAGTCGTTTAAAAGGTTGCGTGCTTTACTCCTGTTTTATGACGAATATCCCGAAGAATTTCCACAGGAATTTTGTATTCAGATAAAAAATTACGGACGGCTACTTTCCGCAATGCGCGAATCTTATGTAAATATCCAGATTTTTGAGCGATTGACAGAGAACAATAATTTAATTGCTGACAGGAAAATAAAGACAGCAAAAGAAAAGTTGCAGGCAAAAAACAGGGAAATCATCGACAACAGTTTTTTTGGCAGCGAAGATTTTAAAAATCTGCTTCTGTTTACAAAAGCGCTTGAACAACAGGTTTTCCGAATGGAAATCGACAGGCCGTCGCAAATTCAATTGGCAAAGCAATTGGTTATTTCTTACCAAAAAGCGTATGATTGTTACCAGATTATTGGTAATGATTCCGATGGAGATGAAATACATAACCTGCGCAAAAAGTTAAAACGCCTGTGGTACCAGTTTGATTTGATTCAATATTTACATCCCCGCTATTTTAGGCTGAAATCGGATCAGCTGAATAAAATTACCGAACAACTGGGCGAAGACCACGACTTGTTTGTGTTTTTAAATGACTTACAGATTGACAACCTTGGTTTTGAAGCCTCTGAAATTGAGATAATTGGAAACCAGGTGGAACATTTGCGTGAAATCAATTTGCTAAAACTCAATCCACGTTTAAAACAGTTTTTTACAGACCCACCTTCTTTTTTTACCCAAAAGATGGAACAGTTTTTCAAAATTTCATTTTTGTTTCCTTATTAGAAAGGAATCCCGGAGGGATGCAAGGATTATAGTAAATAACGTGTGTATTTCACAAAACGCCGGAGGTGTGATATGTCTGCAACACATATTATTTTAAAACAGAATAGGGTGTGCTAAGCCTGAGCATCTTGAACTAAATAAATACAGAATATACAATACCACCCGTTCCGGGTTTAGGATACAATCAATTCCTAATTGCTATAATCTTTGCAGCCTTTCAGGCTTGTTCTAATCCCAAAGGGATGTTATGATTATAGGAAAAAGGAAAATTTGCGTACATTTTTCAAAACACCGGAGGTGTGATATGTGCATTATCCCTATGATTTTTAAAAGATATTGTCTGTTGAATTCTTTTTGCCACAAAGCCACCAAGACGCAAAGCATCACCAAGAAAATCTTCGTGTATCTTTGTGTTTTAGTGTCTTTGTGGCAATTTTTTTAAGTACAATTTTATAACGTTTTAGAGTGATCAAATTAAATGCTTTCTGCTCCTTACAATCACCGAAACAGCAGTTGACCCAAACGTAAAAATGTAAAGCAAAATATCAAGTTGCATTACTCCAATTTTTGATGGAACAATCCCACCAATTGAGGCCAGGAAAACCGCAAGTGCAATTAAGGAAACCACCAACAACTCTTTTCCAGGGTTGCTTTTCATGATAACCCCGGCAAGAATAACAGGCGCCATCATTGCGGTTCCTGTAAAACTTACGCGTGCTAAAAGTGCGATCTGGTCGCCCATAAGTGAAGCAAAAATCATTACCAGTATCGAAAAAACAAACAGGAATATTTTGGTGATGTACATTACCTTTTTTTCCTCGCCGGGAAGCAGCGAGCGCAATTCGTTCCCCAAGGCGAAAATCTGTGAATTGGTAGTTGACAAACAAGCTGCGAAAAGACCAACAATTGCGAGTCCCGCAACCGGATGTAACTGGTCGTACAACAACGCTCCCGACCAAAATTCCTGCGCAGTCGCCCCCGGATATTTTACCGCTCCGTACATTCCAATAAATACAGTAGCCAGAATTACAAGAATGGCAAAAATACCAACTGAATACGCCATTTTTTTCATGGCAGTCAGATTTCTCATTACAACCAAACGAGTTGTCATTTGTGGTTGTGTAACAGGAATCATCATTACAGCAATTAAACTTCCAAGTAAAAACTGCCAGTTAAACAGTCCTTTCGGACCGGGAGTTGATAACAGCTTTACGTCTGCAACTGCCACCTGTTCGAACATACTTTGCATGCCGCCCAATTTGGTTATACAGGTAACTGCAATAAGCCACAATACAATCAAAAGAATGGTTCCCTGAATGGCATCACTGTAAACCATTGCTTTGAAACCTCCTATTTCGGCATACAAAATCATGAGTGTAACCAGGATTAGCGACCAACCCCAGCGCGGAAGAAATGCCGGAAAAGCCGCATCAAAAAACACCGAAATACCACGAATTTGAATGGCGGCATAAGGAATCAGGAAAAGAAAGGAACTTAAAAACAGCAGGTAGCCTGCCCATTTCGAACCATAAATTTCGGTTACCAAACCGGCAACGCCTTTAAAACCTTTTTCGCGTGCTTTTTTTCTGATTTTCTGTCCGAACCAAAGAATGAAAAATACCATTGCACCATCGGAAAAAGCAAGGAATATCCAGGCTCCAATACCATTCTGCCTGAAAAAATCCGGCATTCCCTGAAAAGTAAACGCACTAAACAAGGCTGCTGAAAAGGTCATAAAACCAAGGAAAACCCCCAGACTTGAACCGGCCAACATGAATTCCTGCGAACTTCGGTTTTTTTGATACGATTTGAATGATGCGTAACCCAGCAATCCAAAAAAGCCGGCAAACATTATTATTACCCACGTTGTCATTTGTTTTCCTCCTCATCATTTGGTGAAACACGTCCGCCAAGGTAGGTTAAAACCACCAACGCAATTGTGGTTAATATGGTAGTCCAAAGGGTAAATGGCAACCCAAATACCGAAGGATTGATTTTTCCGGGAGTAATAATCAAAGGCGAAAAAGTGATGGCGATAATCAGTATTACACTGATTACGCAAATGTTCCAAAGTCGTTTGTTGTATTTCATCAGTTAAGTCTTTTTTTAATTCAAATTTAATTTGTCTTTTTCTTTCTCCTCACCCAACGGGGGAGGTCGGGAGGGGGCTTCACAATCTCTGCACTGTCATTCCTCCATCAACAACAACCACCTGCCCGGTTGAATAGGGTAACATTCCTGTTGCCATTGCCGCGGCAACTTTTCCAACATCTTCCGGCGTTCCCCATCGTTTTTGTATGCTAATTCCCTGTTCAAAAAGTCTGTCATATTTTTCAGTAACTCCGGCTGTCATGTCGGTTTTAATTACCCCCGGTTGAATTTCATATACCGGAATATCGAATTCTCCCAAACGAGAAGCCCAAAGTTTTGTCGCCATTGCAATTCCCGCTTTCGAAATGCAGTATTCTCCGCGGTTTACAGAAGCCACAGTTGCCGAAACTGAAGATACATTGATGATACAGGCCAGATATTCATGACTCAGTTTTTTTTGCTGAATCATGTGGTTTGCAAAAAGTTGGGTTAGAAAATACGGTCCTTTCAAATTGGTTTCCAGCACTTCGTCAAAAATACTTTCGGTAGCTTCCAGAATGTCTAAACGTTCACGGGGAGCAATTCCGGCATTATTTACCAGCACATTCAAATGGCCAAATTCAGAAATCACAGTTTGAAATATTTTTTCGCGGTCCGATTTATCTGAAATATTCCCCTGTGCATAAATTACTTTCACTCCAAACATTTTTAATCCATCCAGAATGGGCTGAACTGATTCCTGTTTTCGAACCCCGTTAATTACAAGATTAAACCGAGCTTTTGCCAATTCTACTGCAATTCCAAATCCGATTCCGCGGGAACCGCCTGTTATTAATGCAACAAGCCCCCTAAATCCACCGGAGGGGGACTTTTTGTTTTCTTCAAAATTCATTTTCAATTCTACTTTTCACTTTATTTTTCTTTGTTCCTCCCCTCCGGGGAGGCCAGGAGGGGCTTTATTTCCACCCAACTTTTTTTCGCCCAACTTTCCAATCCTTTTTCTGCAAGCTGAACTCCTTTTGCACCTTCCATTAAATTCCAGCGAAATGGTTCGTCTTTTACAACGTGTTTCAAAAAAAGTTCCCATTGTGCTTTAAATGCATTGTCAAAATTCTCCTGTTCAGGTACTTTACTCCAGCCTTCATAAAAATTAATCGGGTTTGGAATATCAGGATTCCACACAGGTTTTGGCGTGTTTCCGTAATGTTGAGTCCAGCATTCGCGCAGTCCTGCAACGGCAGAACCTTTGGTTCCGTCAACATGTAAAGTCAGCAAATCATCTCGGCGCACGCGGGTTACCCAACTTGAATTGAAATGTGCAATGACGCCGCCTTCCAGCTCAAAAGTTGCATAAGCTGCATCATCGGCAGTACATTTATATGATTTCCCTTGTTCGTCAACCCGCTCTGGAACGTGGGTTGCGCCCAAACAAAATACACCTTTTACTTCGCCAAAAAGATTGTCCAAAACATAGCGCCAGTGGCAAAGCATGTCAACAATTATTCCGCCATCGTCTTCTTTTCTGTAATTCCAGCTTGGCCGTTGGGCAGGCACAGTGTGTCCCTCAAAAACCCAATAGCCAAATTCACCACGCACCGACAGAATTTTCCCAAAGAAACCGTTTTCCATCAACCGTTTCAGTTTTAACAAACCGGGCAGCCAAAGTTTATCCTGGACAACACCATGTTTTACACCTGCTTCTTCGCAAACCCTGTACAACTTAAGTGCTGTTGCAGTATCTGTTGCTACAGGTTTTTCGCAATACACATGTTTACCGGCTTTTGCGGCCTGAATTACTGCATCGGCGCGTCTTCCGGTGGTTTGTGCATCAAAATAAATCTGGTAATCCGGGTCGTTCATTACCGAATCCAAATCTGTAGTCCATTTTTCAACCCCCGACATTTCAGCCAGTTTTTTTAGTTTGATCTCATTTCTACCTACCAAAATTGGGTCGGGCATAATAAATTCTGATGGGCTGACCTGAACTCCTCCTTGCTTAATAATGGCAACAATTGACCGCATCAAATGCTGATTTGTTCCCATCCGGCCGGTTACACCGTTCATTATTATTCCTATCTTATGTATCATATTTTAAAGTTTATAGTATTTTCATTTTTAATATCCAAAATAAAACGCTCAATATAGAATTTCCCGCTTTGCTTTGAACCCTGGAAATTAAATAATCAATATTGGATATTTTCAGGTAAATTTCAGGTATGCATTTTTTATTTTTTCAAGATATATTTTTTGATCGGTTGCCCAATATTTGTCAGAAAAAATTTCCACTTCATTGAAGCCAGAAAACCCTGTTTCTTCAACCCAACTTCTAATTTCCTCTATATTTATGCAACCATCGCCCATTAACCCACGGTCATTCAAAAAATCGGTGGTTGGCACGTTCCAGTCGCAAACATGAAAAGCAAAAAGGTTTCCGTTTTTGCCGCATCGTTTTATTTCCTGTTGAAGGTTATTATCCCACCATAAATGATACACATCAACTGCAACTCCAACATAATCAGAGTTAATTTCCTCTGCCATATCATTGGCCTGTGCCAGTGTATTAATTGCCGACCTGTCGCCGGCATACATTGGGTGCAGCGGTTCGATGGCTAATTTTACTCCGGTTGCTTTTGCCTGTGGAAGAATTTTCAGGATTCCTTCTTTTATTTGTTCGCGTGATTTTTCGAGAGATTGTCTGCCGTCGGCACCGCAAACCAGCACAATTAATGGTGCGCCAACTGCACCGGACTGATCAATACAAAATAAATTATCATCGATGGCAATCTGCCTTTTTTGTTTTTCTACTGAAGGGAAAAATCCTCCGCGGGCAACAGAAACCACAGTCATTCCAAAATCATCGAGTGTTTTTTTAGCTTCATTCAGATTTTGGTTTTCTAAAACATTTCGCCATATGGTAATTCCATGAATTCCTGCAGCACTGTAATTTTCAATGCACTCCCGTAAATTCCATGGTTTGGTAGTTAGTGTATGTACACACAGTTTTGAAAAATCGGTAAGTTCTTTTGCCATTAGATTTTTTAAATTTCTTTTGTGTTCTATGTGTCTATGTGGTTAGTAAATTTACCACATAAGCACATAGAGTTCATATATCTCATTTCAAACTTCCAAAAAAAGTATAATATTTTTCTTTGTTAATTATCCTTTGCAAATACAAGGCAGTTTCCCGAGCATGATAATCGCCCCACATTGAGGATTCTCCGCATGGAATTTTTCTTCCCTCGGGAATAAAATCCCAACCATTGGGTCGGTGATAAATGCTGTGTAATATCAATCCCTGGTGATTTGGATTTGTGCTTAAATAGGGAGAATTAAGTAAGGTATTTATTACAGTTAATCCGGCATGCCAGTATTTTTCACCTGCAACTTTTTCTCCTTTTTCGGTTAAATATTTCCCAAGTCTTAATAAACCCTGACTACCAATTGCCGCAGCTGAACTGTCAACCGGTTCAAATTCATTATACGGATCAGCAGGTTTTTTTAAATAATCGCCTAATTTGTAAAGATTGGGTGCGCCTGTATCCCAATATGGTATCCCATCAACAGGGGTATTTTCAATATAAAAATCGCAGGTGGCTTTTGCGGCTTTCAGCATCATTTTTTCGATTTCGTTTTTGCCACCAAAAGATTCCAAATCTTTATCAGATAGCGTTTCCAACAGTTCCAACTCTTCGGAAAAACCGAGCATCGCCCAGGCCAGTCCGCGTGTCCAGGTTGAAAAACCAGTGTATCCCTGTTGTGAATTGGGGCAGCGAAAATTCCCATCGTTTGTATTAAAAATGGCTTCGTGCGCTGTACGTCCCCAAACATCGTAACTATCTCGGCCTTCGCCATAAAAGACCGAATATTTTGCTGTTGTTGCAATATGTTGGATTGCGCGTACAAGCAATGAAATTCTCATGTCACCTTCAGCCTGGTAAACATGGCCTAATTGATGACTTGCCATTAAAATGCGGCAAGAGCGAATGGTATCGACAAACAGCGAATGCTGGCCGTTGAATGAATATATAAAACCACCGTCTTTGATTTTTGTCCAACGGCTGGCTTGCACGGCACCCGAAATTTTAATAGCCAGTTCATAAAAATGTTTTTCCCATTCATTAAAAGGAATTTTACCCTCGTTCATCAACCGCAGCAAATTTCCATAAGTGCTTAAATTGTTAAAGCCGTGGTCATGAACACCAATATGACTAATATGTGGTGCCATTTTTTCGAGTATGAATTTTCTCCCGGTTTCCAAAAAATAATTTTCACCAGTGGCATCGAATTGTAAAATGGACGAACCAAACCGGAACCCCTGTGTCCATTCAGTCCAACCGCGTGTGGTATATTTGCCGTTAACTGTAAAAACCGGGGAGCCTTTTGCTGCATCATAGTTTTTGTCGGTATTTCTTATTTTTTCACCCGAAATCTCCCAGAATAATTTTAGTTTCTTTTGGAGGTCTTCAGGTTTTAAAGTAGTGTCAATTTGTATCATTTTTAAATTTCTTTTCCTGGTATTGTCATTTTCATAAAAATAGTATTTCCTGTCTAATTCTGCACAAAACCTGATTTTAATGTGTATTTGAAAGTCAGATGAATTTTTTAACAGTTGATTTTTTATTTTTCATGAAAATAAACAACTTCAACTAAATTTCTCCAACTTCAGAATCACCGATTCGTCCCTGCAATTTTCAAGCATTTGAAAACTAGTTAAACGGAATAGGGGATGTTTAAAATCAGGGGCAATTTCATTGAGCGGAACCAGTACAAATTTGCGTTGATGGATTCGTGGGTGTGGAATTATCAGGGTTTCGGTTTCAATAAAAATATCATCATAATATAAAATGTCGATGTCCATTTCCCGTGAGTTGTATTTTCCAATTTCACGTTCCCGGCCAAACTGGTTTTCAATTTCAGCGATTTTTTGCAAAAGTTCATTTGGTGAAAGTTCCGTTTCCACAATCAAAACCTGGTTCCAAAAATTCTCATCGGCTGAAAATCCCCACGGAGGCGTTTCATAAACTGATGATCTTTTAGCAATTTTACCTAATTCATTTTTTACGAATGTGTAAACTTTGTTGAAATTATCGGCTTTATTTCCGATATTTCCGCCTATTCCCAGAAAAACCTTGTGCATGGAATCGTATATTTGTAATTTTTAAATTGTTATTACCAATTCGGCAAAAAAATAAATTTAGTGAAATTTAAATACAACAATCAATATGAAAGAGTTTTTTAAATATGTATTTGCAACTATCGTAGGGATTCTTGCAGTTTCTGTAATTGGGGTAATCCTGTTTATGATGGTCATCGGTGCAATAATTGCATCAGCAGAAAAACAGGTTTCGGTTGAAAATAATTCAATGCTTGTAATTGACATGGGCCGTCAAATTGTTGACCGCGCACCAAATGATCCGTTTGAAGACCTTGATATTCCAGGGTTTTCGAAGATAAAAACATTGGGTTTGGATGATATTTTTACAGCACTTGAAAATGCCGAAACAGATGATCGGATAAAGGGGATTTACCTGAAACTTTCGATTGTAAACGGAGGAATGGCTTCTGTTGAAGAAATCAGGAATGCTTTAATCGACTTTAAAAGCAAAAGTGACAAACCAATTTACGCACATGCCGACCAATATATGATGGACCAGAAAGCATATTATTTGGCTACTGTTGCCGATAAGATTGTAATTCATCCTGAAGTTTCAGTTGATTTTCGCGGACTTGACGGAGAAATGATGTTTTTTAAAAAGACGCTCGATAAAATCGGTGTGGAAATGCAAATTGTTAGGCATGGGAAATTCAAAGCTGCTGTTGAACCATTTATGCTCGAAAAAATGAGCGAGGAAAATCGCGAGCAACAACTTACATACATGGGCAGCCTGTGGAATCACATGTTACAGGGAATTTCTGAAAAACGAAATATTTCTGTGGAGCAATTGAATGTTTTGGCCGATGAAGTGCAAACTTTCAAAAAAGGACAAAAAGCTGTTGAATCGGGATTGGTTGACGCGGCAAAATTTAAAGATGAAGTTTTAGACGACCTGCGTGGAATTACCGGAATTGAGGGTACAAAGGGGGTTCCTGTTATCGCTGTGTCTGATTATGCAGATGTTCCGGCAAAAGGAAAAAAATATAACCGCAATAAAATTGCTGTAATTTATGCCAGTGGTGAAATAGGGATGTCGTTGGGCGGAGAATTTATTGATGGCGAAGAGTTGGGAAGGGAAATCAGAAAAGTACGGCAGGACAGCTCATATAAAGCAATCGTTTTGCGTATAAATTCTCCCGGTGGAACTGTTTTTGATTCAGAAACCATTTGGCGCGAAGTTAAACTTGCTTCCGATGAAAAAACACTTATTGTTTCGTTTGGTGATGTGGCAGCTTCGGGTGGTTACTATTTGTCATGCCCGGCCGATAAAATCTTAGCGAGCCCCAATACAATTACAGGTTCAATCGGTATTTTTGGTACCATTCCAAATATTGGTGAATTACTGAACGATAAACTCGGGATTACAACAGATGTGGTAAAAACCAATAAAAATTCGAATTTGTTATCAATGACCCGCCCCATGACAGATTATGAGCGGACAATGATGCAAGCCTACATTGAAGAAGGTTACGACACCTTTGTTTCGCATGTGGCAGAGGGACGCAAAATGACTAAAGAACAGGTTGACGAAATTGGACAAGGCCGTGTGTGGAGTGGCGAAAATGCAAAGAAGATAGGTTTGATCGACGATTTTGGCGGTTTGAAAGATGCAGTTAAACTGGCCGCCGAAATTGTAGGTTTGGATGAATACCGCACTGTAGCACTGCCGGCTTTGCCAGATCCGTTTGAAGAATTTTTTAAAACGGGTTCAGATAACATTCGTGTTCATTTTCTGAAAAACGAATTGGGCGAAAAATACCGTTACTATGAATATTTCAAAAAAGTATCGGGATTGAACGGCGTTTATGCCCGGATGCCATATGATATTTTTGTGAATTAAAACAGTGAGGGTTTCACTCAAAGTGAAGCCCCCACTATTTCATTTATCTATTTTTTAACCACAAGCTTTCCGGTTAAAATTTCATCTTTGTATTTAACCCGAACAAGGTAAACTCCTTCTTTCCACCCGGTAGTTTGAATTTTAGTGTTCCATCCACGCAGTCCAGTTTGTTTTGTTTTTAGTAGTTGTGTCTCGGAATAAATTTCCAAATCCCACATGGTGTCGCTGTTAATTACTTCTTCTGCATTTGTTTCGATGGAAAGTGTGGTTTCGCCATTGGTGGGGTTAGGCGAGATTATTAATGCATATTTGAACGATGCCTCATACATAATGTAATTCCTACCGATAGTCCCGCAGGTATTGTGTAATTGTAATCCGTAATAATCGGAGCCAAAACCAGAGGGGGCATTAAAACGGATTGTACTCGTTCCCTGCCCCTGGGTTATGGTAAATCCAAAAGGCAAGTCCCACTGGTAATAATCAATGTACATATCTTCAGAAGACGTAGCCATAAATATACTATTTCTGGTTACTACCCAGTCATCGCCGGTAATCAATATATTGTCGTGATTAGGTGTACCCACCCAAACTGTTTTCGTACGCGTTATGGTATCTCCACAATCTGTTATGATTTTTACGCTTATCCACCCTTGCCCGCTTGTAGATAAAGAATTTGCATGAACTACGAAACTGCTTCCATTATCACCACCAACTTGCGTAAGTACAGAAGTACTACAATCCCAATCGATAGTTAGCCCTGAAGTTACGCCAGTTAATGTGAAGGTTGTATTTGAAGTGCAAACTACTTCTGTACTTGAAATATTGCCTCCCGAAGCTCTTAAAACTGCAGCATAGGCATTAACTCGTCCATAACCATAGGTATTATCAAACCCTACAGTTCCCATATCTGTTGCTGTTTGTTGTAAAATTGTCCGTACTTCGGCCTCTGTCAAGGAGGGATTAACCGATAACATCAACGCAGCAACAGCTGAAACTTGGGGACATGCGGCTGAGGTGCCATTAAAATTATCGTAATAATTGCCGCTAACATACCCATCAGCACCTTCTCTGTCTATTGTCCTCACATCTCCAGGATTTCCACCTGATGGGGCAACCAAATCCATTGAATTTCCTCTACAGCTGTAATTCCAAATATTACCATTCTTATCAATTGCACCAACTGTAATCACTCCATCAACATTGGCGGGAAAACGAACAGTAAGATGGCTGTAGGGACTTAAATCATTTCCAGATGCAAAAACAACAACACATCCTAAGTGATTTGTTCCTTGAAGCCTCCCCTGTGTCCTTGCTCGTCCGATGGCTTGTGTGACTGCTGGAAAATTATCAGTCGGATTAGTAAAACTCCAGGAATTACTAATAACATCTGCTCCTGCATCATCCCACGCAAAATCAATGGAATTTACAATATCATTAATATCTTCTGCATAATAAACTTCTCCTAAATAAGTAAACCAATCGTTAAAGATATTTATTGGAACAATATCTACTTCAGGAGCAATGCCTCTTATCCCTAATGAATTATGAGTTGCCCCTATTATTCCAGCACAACACTGACCATGTCCAACATGACTGCCGGGAGGATCATTTTGATTTGGGCCACCGTTGGTATCCGGATTGAGCAGTGAGGATTGAGGAGTAAATCCCTGTAATACCCTATCACCCAAATCTTCGTGTTCCTCAACACCATCATCGATTACCGCAACAGTAATATGGCAGCTTCCGGTTGTTATGCCCCAGGCTTCCGGTGCATTGATGTCAATTCCGGGAGTCCCTCCAAATTGTCCCGTATTATTCAAATAATACTGTTCACTATACTTTGGGTCGTTAATTTGGTGTTTTTCCTTTGGGGCAATAAAGTTTGGATGGCAATACTCCACCAATCCACTTTCATAGATGAGGTTCGAATATTCAAGAAGCTTATCCCAATCCTCCGTTTCCAATACATAGGTATTGTATTTTGTCCGATTTTTAACAAATATTTTATTATTGACTAGTTTAAGAATATCTTCAACAGAAGCATTGTTCTTCGGTTGCAAAAGGATTTCTCCAGTAGGAAAAATAGGAAAATCCCCTGACCGGTAAACCGGCATAGCGTTTAAAAATTCTTCATAATTTTTTAATTTTTTGGCATTAACCAAAGTATCGTCGGGAACAACAATCCCCAGGGTGCTTTTCATTTTTGTTAATTCTTTAAAATTTCTGTCACCTTTTATTTTCTGTAAATTCTCAAAAGCCAATTCTTCATGAATTTTTACAACAAATGCGTGAGCCTGTTGCTTTAAATAATGCTTCTTCCCGGCTGACCAGTAATAATCGTTTTGTGCATACACAAACGACGTGAATAAAATAACAATTAAGGTTAGAGTTATTTTTTTCATGGTTTTTAATTTTATTTGTAACTAATAATTTTTGTAATTATAAATGGAGAATTTGATGGAGATATAATATTTGCAGGACATATTAGAGGAGGATTAGACGAATTGTATAAATCTTCCTTTTCTGCATTTGTTATATTCCGATATTCAAAATACAACCAGATTCCAACAGTTTGCGGAATAGAGTCAGGAATTCCTATTTTTGAAAAATATGGAACTCCGATAGCATTTTTGTAGATTATCGCCTCGTCATCATTTCCGGGTTTTGAAAATGTTCCAGGCAGTCCAATTCCTTTTGGATTTACTACCTCAATCAGAACAATTTCTCCATAACACTGACTAGTAACAGTAATAATTTTACCCGTTGCTTGGTATGGAGGGAGTTCTTCATCTTTTTCACATCCTGCTCCAAGTATAACCACACAAAATGGCAGCAGGAGCAGGAAAAGGGTAAACAGTTTTAATTTTTTTGTTTTCATTTAAGCATATTTAAAAGTGTGTATAATTAGTATAAAGTATTTTTCGTATTCGAGGTAACTGGTGTTACCAGGTGGAGTTTATAGATAGGAAGATTTGCATGGTGGGCAGGTGGGGAGTTGCAACCTTGTTGCTGCCCCGGTAAAATGTTTGGTTTACGGTTTTTGATTCATTTTTATTGGTTTTTGAGTTTTTAGTTAAGATGTCGCAATTTACAAAATGGTTGCGTGTTGGACTATGAGTTTTATCAATAATACACTTGGCAAGTGAGGGTTTCACTCAAAGTGAAGCCCTCACTGTTTATAAACCACATTTTCTTATCTTAGCCCGACAAATTTCTGACACGTTATGAAAAACCTGTTTCTTTACCCGATTTCATGGATTTATGGTTTAGTAGTTTACCTGCGAAACCAAATGTATGATTTGGGCATTTTTCGTTCAACTGAATTCGATGTGCCCGTAATTTCAATCGGAAACATCACCGTTGGCGGAACAGGGAAAACTCCTCATGTAGAGTATCTTGTTAAACTTTTACACGAAAAATATGAAGTAGCAACTTTGAGTCGGGGCTACAAACGTAAAACAAAGGGTTTCAGAATTGTGGAAATAAACTCAACAGTTGCCGAAGTCGGCGACGAACCGCTGCAAATAAAAAACCGCTACCCCGAAATTACTGTATCAGTTTGTGAAAAGCGAGTGGCCGGGGTTGAAAAATTACTCGAATCCGGTAATAAAACTACACCCGATGTTGTACTGCTCGATGATGCGTTTCAGCACCGGAAAATTAATGCCGGAATTAATATGCTGCTGATTGATTACAACCGGCAATTGAAAGATGATACATTGTTGCCGGTGGGCCGTCTGAGAGAAGGAATGGCACAAATGCGGCGCGCAAATGTGATAGTTTTTACAAAATGCCCGCATGAAGTAACTCCAATCATGCGTCGTATTTTACAAAAAGATGTGCGCTTAAAACCTTATCAAAGTTTGTTTTTTACAACGCTCGAACACGGAAATATCCAGCCTGTTTTTTCTGCCCCAAATCTCAGCAGCTCATTTTATACTGAAAAATCGTTTGCTATGCTGGTCGTTACCGGAATTGCCTCGCCTAAATTAATTTTTGCCCACCTGAAACAATATGCCAGAAAAATCGAAACCCGCTCTTTTCCCGATCACCACTATTTTACTGATGCCGAAATCAATTCGATAATGCAAAAATTTGAAGCTTTGCAAACAGATAAGAAAGTAATTGTTACTACCGAAAAAGATTCAATGCGCATAAAAGACATGCCAAATTTGCCTGAAGAATTTAAAGCAAATTTGTATTATGTACCTGTGAAAGTGAAATTCCACGATGATGGTGAAAATGAATTCAATAAGAAAATACTAAATTATGTTGGAGAAAATAAAAGCAACCGCGAGCTTCATCAAAGAAAAAATAAACGATAGACCTGAAATCGGGATTATTCTTGGAACCGGGTTGGGCGGATTGGTAAAAGAGATTGAAATTATACAATCAATCCCTTACAGTGAAATCCCGAATTTCCCTGTTTCAACAGTTGACGGACATGCCGGAAGACTGATATATGGGAAACTTGGCGACAAAAAAGTACTTGCCATGCAGGGACGATTCCATTTTTACGAAGGCTACTCGATGAAGGAAGTTACTTTCCCTGTGCGGGTTTTGAAGTATGTGGGTATTAAAAGTTTGTTTGTTTCAAACGCCAGCGGCGGATTAAATCCGGGCTGGCAGGTCGGCGAAATTGTATTGATTACCGACCACATTAATTTTTTCCCGGAACATCCGCTCCGTGGAAAAAATGAAAATGAACTTGGCCCGCGCTTCCCGGATATGAGTAAATGTTACGATGAACGCCTGCGAAACAAAGCAAAATTGATTGCATTGCAGCATAATATTACAGTAAAAGAAGGTGTTTATGTTGGCGTTTCGGGGCCAACATTCGAAACTCCGGCTGAATACAAAATGTTCAGGATGCTGGGAGCAGATATTGTGGGAATGTCAACAGTGCCGGAAGTGATTGTGGCGCGACACATGGATTTAAAAGTTTTTGGGATTTCGATTGTAACTGACAGCGGCGTACCCGGCGAAATTGTTGAGATTTCGCACGAGGAAGTACAGGAAGTCGCCATGAAAGCCGAACCAAAAATGACCTTAATTATGAAGGAACTTGTGAAAAGTATTTGAGTTCAGAGTTCAGAGTTTAGAGTTCAGAGTTTAGAGTTCAAAGTTTAAAGTATAAAATTGAAAATCAATGTTTAATATAGAAATCATTATTATTGATAAAGTAATCCTGATACCTGATACTAAAATCTGCCAATCTAAAATATGAATCTGTTTATTCTTTCACTGGCGCCGGTTTTTATTATTGCGGGTTACATTTATTTTCGCGATAAATACGAAAGAGAACCTTTGAAATTATTGTTTCTGGCGTTGCTTTCTGGCGCGTTAACCGTGATTCCTATTCTGTTCGTCGAAAGTTTTTTAGCTGGATTTTCTCCAATATTCTCCGGAATTGGAGCCGCTGCCTGGAATGCTTTTGTGGTTGCCGCTTTTTCAGAAGAACTTTTCAAATACTTCGCACTTTATATACTGATTTGGAAAAGTACGGAGTTCAACGAAAAAATGGACGGGATTGTGTATGCTGTTTTTATATCGCTGGGGTTTGCTGCTGTTGAAAATGTGATGTATGTATTGGGCTATGGTTTCGGAACAGGAATTTTGCGCGCCATTACTGCAGTTCCGGCACATGCCATTTTTGGAATTACCATGGGATTCTATTTCGGAATGGCAAAGTTTTACGAGAAAAAGCGTTTTCAATTTAAAATGAAAGCACTTCTTTACCCGATCATTCTGCATGGGATTTATGATTTTATTCTTTTTACCCGAATTGAATGGCTAATTCTCGTGTTTGTAGGTTTTTTGATTTTTCTTTATTTCTCGGGATTAAAACGAATTAAAGTACTTTCAGCACAATCGTATTTTAATACAGATTACAATTTGTTGAATGAGAAATTTGGACAACCGGGATAGAGAGGAATAAGTACAGTTTTTTTGAGTTATATTTGAATCATGATAATTGTTGAACTGATAAATAAAGACAAAAATACATTTTACAAATTATGTGAAGAACATAATGTAAAAAGCCTTTTTGCTTTTGGTTCAGCGGTTACGGATAAATTTGATTTTGAAAATAGTGATATTGATTTGCTGGTTGAAATTGAAGAATCTGATCCAATTGAAAAAGGTGAAAAGATAATGTCGTTTTGGGATAAAATGGAAGAGTTTTTTAAAAGAAAAGTTGATTTGCTTTCAAACCCTACCATCAGAAATCCATTTCTTCGTCAGAGCGTCAATAATTCAAAAGTTTTAATTTATGGAACTTCAAAGTAAAAAATACCTTGACGATATTTTAAACGCAATTGAATTGATTGAGATATTTTTAGTTGAAACAATTTCGTTTGTGGAGTATTCAAATGATAAAAAAACCAGCAGCGCGGTTGAAAGACAATTGGGAATTATAGGCGAAGCAGTTAACAAATATGATAAATTAAATCAAAATAATTCCCTGAAAAATACTACTCAAATTATCGGCCTCAGAAACAGGATTATCCATGCTTATGATAGTTTAAACGATACTGTAATTTGGGCAATAATTCAGAAGCATCTCCCTGTTCTGAAACAAGAAGTCAAACAAAAATTAGGTTAATAATATGGGCTATCTACCCACTTTTGCAGATGTGCAAAAAGCACACGAAATCGTACAAAAATATGCCCACCGTACTCCTGTTCTAACTTCATCAAGCATTAACAAAATTGTTGGGGGCAACTTGTTTTTTAAATGCGAAAACCTGCAAAAAGTGGGGGCGTTTAAATTTCGGGGAGCTTGCAATGCTGTTTTTTCTTTGACTGATGAAGAAGCTCAAAAAGGAGTGGCAACCCACTCTTCAGGTAACCATGCCGCTGCCTTGGCGCTGGCGGCAAAAATGCGTGGAATTGCGGCCCACATTGTAATGCCAAGCAATTCTCCGGAAATAAAAAAGAAAGCTGTAGCCGGTTACGGCGCAAATATTACTTTTTGCGAACCAACTTTGCAGGCCCGCGAAAATACACTCGCACAAATTGTTGCCGAAACCGGAGCAACTGAAATACATCCGTATAACAATTTTAATGTTATTGCCGGACAGGGAACTGCCGCCAAAGAAATGATTGAAGATTTTGGCGATTTCGATATTATAATTGCTCCTGTTGGCGGTGGTGGTTTATTAAGCGGAACAGCACTTTCAGCAAAACATTTATTGTCCGCATGCAAAGTTATTGCTGCCGAACCTGCGGGTGCCGATGATGCATTCCAATCATTTCAATCTAAAAAAATAATTCCTTCTGTGAATCCAAAAACCATTGCCGATGGTTTACTTACTTCGTTGGGTGAACGCAATTTTCAAATTATTATGCAAAACGTAGATGAAATTGTATGCGTTTCCGAAGAAAAAATTGTAGAAGCCATGCGTATGATTTGGGAGCGGATGAAAATAATTGTTGAACCTTCATCGGCAGTTCCGCTGGCTGCAATCCTGGAAGGTAAAATCGAAATTCAGAACAAGAAAGTTGGGATTATTCTTTCGGGTGGAAATTTGGATTTGGGGAAATTGCCGTTTTAGTTTTTTTCTTTTTCACCTTTCAGGTGAAGGCCGGGATAGGAGCTTTAATACATCGGGCTCACAATATGCGCCACCGATTCACGCAATTTAAAATGCCACGGACGTTTTACCCATTCTGCCAGTTTAATTTCACGGCTGTTTCGCAAATCATTAATGAAATGTTTTAAAATCAGTCGGGTGAATTTTCTTTCGTAGATAAATGCGTTGATTTCAAAGTTTGTTTCTAAACTCCTGAAATCGAAGTTGGTCGTTCCGATTGTTGAAAAAACATCGTCAATCATCAACGTTTTTGAATGTATAAAACCTTTTTGATAGAAATAAATTTTAATGCCTGCCTCAAGAAGTTGTTCTACATAAGAAAAAGAACACCATTTAGGTATGATGGCATCAGATTTTTCGGGAATGATAATCCTAACATCTACGCCACTCAATGCTATAGTTTTTAATGCAGAAACAAGCGTTTGAGGTGGTAGTAAATATGGAGAAGTGAGATATACGTATTTACGTGCGTTCAATATTGCCAATAAATAAGCTTGCTCAATATTTTTCCAGTCAGAATCGGGACCACTGGCTGATATTTGTACAGGAGTGCCATTTTCCTCTGTTAATGGATGGAAATATTTATCGCCGGTTAAATTTTCATTTATAACAAAATACCAATCGGCGGCAAAAACTACTTGCATGGTTGCAACTGCATCTCCGGTAATTTGAAGATGTGTATCGCGCCACGGGCCTATTTTCGGGTTACCTTGAATATATCTGTCTGCTATATTAATACCTCCCGTAAAACCAATTTTACCGTCAATAATTAATATTTTGCGGTGATTCCTGAAATTTACCCTCGAAGTTAATCTGGGGAAACGAACTTCCATAAACGGATAAATTTCTATTCCATATTCCCTCAATTCCTCAAAGAACCGCTCTTTTAAATCCCAGCTGCCCACGTCGTCAACAATAATCCTGATCTCAACACCTTCCCTGCTTTTGTCAATCAGCAATTTCCTAACCTCATTGCCAATTTTATCATTATCGAATATATAATATTCAAGATGAATGTGATGTTTTGCACTTTTTAAGGCTTTAAAAATGGCATCAAAAGTTTCATTGCCATTATTTAGAATTTGTAACTGATTGCCAGTTGTTAACAATGAGTCGGAGTTGTTGAGTAACAACCTGATTATGTTTTTTTTCTCTAAAACATCAGGGCTTAGTTGGAAATCGGGATGTTCAATTTGCCGTAACTGTTTTATCGACAGGCGCCTTATTTTTGACAGACTTTTTACGCCCCTACGCGAAAACAGTTTTTGTTTGCGGTATTCCTGCCCAAAAAATAAATAGAAAAACAAACCAATGATAGGAACTAAAATAAGGACTAAAATCCAGGCAATAGTTTTAAACGGAGAGCGTTTTTCAAGAATAATCATTATTGCAACAGGAATAGCAGTAATCAGAAATACAAATGAAAAAATTCGCAAAAAGATATTCCAGTCCATTATTGTTAATTAGTTTTTTTTCTGACCAAATTTCATGAATTTTGCCGTTAAAAACAATTTAGTTTTTTGATTCGTACACACAATAGGACTTTATTTTGAAAAGAGGATGATAAACATGAAACAAGCATTTATTTTTTTAATTATTGTATTTTTAATTTGGGCATGTTCAGCACCAAAAGCAACAGTAAAAGTAGAAAAAACAAAGCCGGTTGCTGAAGTTGACAGCGTGGAATATGGTGTTGAAACATTTGATTCAAAATTTGAAGCATGGTATGAAATACACAAAACATCGGCAACTAACCAATCACTTGATTATTATGAAAACTGGAACAAAAAGTATATAAACGCCTGGAATCACAAATCTATAGAAATGGGCAAAGGCTCATTTTTTTCGCCTATCGTTGGTTACCATTCAAACGAAGAATATGGTTTTGAGGTTAACCGAAAATTGTTTTATTATTTTCAGTATGTTGAAAATGTGCTGAAAATTGAAATAATGCCAGGAGGTCCCAATGTTGTGGCAGGTAACTAATTTTTATTTTTATACACAAAAAGTTCATCGTTGTCAATTGTATCAAAATAAGCTGGAACCCCTGAAATCTCAGGTGCCTCAATTCCGCGGATAAACTGCTTACTGCCAATAAACCGAAATGCTTCATCCCATAAATCAGCAGTAATAAAACTATCTAAAAGCTGTTTTCCACCTTCAACAATTAGAGATTGAATATTTCTCTGGTAAAGGATTTTTAAAATCTGTTGAACCAGTTTCTTGTCAAAACTTATTTTAATGTATTCAGTATTTCCCTGATTCTTCATTCTTCAACGAATTAAACACAAGTGTTTTTTCCACTCCATCAAAAACATGAAGCGTTTTGGGTAACCGCAATTGATTGTCGATTACAACTCTTATGGGATTTCTACCTTCACAATGTCTGACTGTTAAGGTAGGATTGTCCTTTAATGCCGTATTTGTTCCCACCAAAATAGCATCTTCAACTGCCCTCATTTGGTGAACACGAAGTAGTGAATTTTCTCCAGTAATCCAGTTTGGTTGTCCAAAATCATTTTCTGAACGCAGGGAATCAATAAATTGATCTCTTGTTTCTGCCCATTTCAGAATTACAAAAGGTCTCTTTTTTTCATGAAACGTAAAAAATCGTTTGTTGATTTCCCTGCACTCTTTTTCCATAACTCCAGGTTGTACTTCAATTCCTGCTTTTTTCATTTTTTCAATTCCTTTTCCGGCCACTTTTGCATGCGGGTCAATGGTACCAATTATAACATGTGGGATTTTCATTTCGATAATCAAATCGGAGCAGGGAGGCGTTAAGCCGAAGTGAGCACACGGCTCCAACGATACATACAAGGTGCTTTCAGCCAGCATAACGGTGTTTTTTACGGCGTTAATTGCATTAACTTCAGCATGCGGTTCGCCATATTTTTTATGATACCCTTCACCAATAATTGCATTGTTGTGAACGATTACGCAGCCCACCAGTGGATTTGGCGAAACACTGCCAGCTCCCAATTGTGCCAGTTCGAGACAGCGTTTCATATATTTTTCATGAGTATTCATTATCCGAAGAAAGTATAACTTTGCGGTTTCAAAAGTAAATAATGAAATCGACTATTCAATATATTGAAAAAGAATTGGCTGGTTTGTACTCTATTACTGAAGTAGAGGGTTTTAAAAGAATAATTTTTGAGGCCGTTTGCGGATGGGATTTTACTGAGCAGGTTTTGAAAAAACAAGAAATACTATCACCAACAGTTCTCGAAAAAATAAAATCAATTGTTTTGAGGTTAAAAAATAACGAACCCATCCAATATATTCTTGGTGAAACAGAATTTTACGGTGTGAAATTCAAAGTAAACACGTCGGTTTTAATTCCCCGCCCTGAAACGGAAGAACTTGTGCAATGGGTAGTTCAAAGTAAACTACCAGCAAATTGTAATATTCTGGATATTGGAACTGGCAGTGGTTGTATTGCGATCGCAATTAAAAGCAGATTAAAAAATGCTAAAGTTTCAGGAATAGATATTTCAGATAAAGCACTTGAAATAGCACGGCAAAATGCAGTGGAAAATGGACTCGAAGTTAATTTTTACCTTGCCGATATTCTCAATTGTAGTAATTTAAATAGAGAAAAATATGACGCAATTATAAGCAACCCTCCGTATATCAGGGAAAGGGAAAAGGAACAAATGCACGGCAACGTTCTAAATTACGAACCTAAAATTGCCTTATTTGTTCCCAACAGCGATCCACTTAAATTTTACAGGGCAATTGCAGTTTTCGCTAAAAATAATTTGCATGAAAAAGGCATGTTATTTTTTGAAATAAATGAAAATTTAGGTGATGAAATGGTTGAATTATTCACAAAACATGGTTTCTATCATGTAGAAGTAAGAAAAGATATTAACGGGAAAAACCGTATGGTTAGATGTTATAATTATATTTGAAATCAACTGTTTATTGATGAGTTTCGTAATAATTACAACCTGGTATTTTTGAAGTACATACTTTCTTGTAAGAAAGCTTATCAATTTTCTAACCTCTTTTTTCTATCTTGGCAAAAAAAATCAGGAAGTATATTTATTGTGAAGAATGCTTTTATATATCTGTTTTTATTTTTGAATATTTTGGTGGCTTTTGCACTGGCGATAAGTTATCTGGCAGTTTTTATTCCCCCCGATAAACTTTGGTTTCCATCATTTTTTAGTTTAGCATTTCCCATTTTCGTGTTGATAAATATCATATATATTATTTTTTGGATAATTGTTAAGCCGCGCTATATGTTTATATCCTTTCTGTCACTTTTGTTGGGTTTGGGTTTTATTAACCGTTATGTTCAATTCAGCGGGAATACCACTGAAAAAAGCGGTGTCAAAATTATTTCATACAACGTCCATAGTTTCGCGGGCAATGGAGAGGGCAAACAGAAGAAAAATGCAGACAAAATTCTTGAGTTTCTGAATGAACAAAATGCTGATATAATTTGCCTTCAGGAATCGCGTCTACGAAAAAACAATATTTTTAATGTTTCCAAGGCTGCAAAAAATCTCACATCAATATATCATTATCATTATGCCCGCACCAGCGAAACTTATGGGCAGGTAACTTTTACCCGTTATCCGATTATAAAAATGGGAGAAATCAGGTATGAAAAATCAACTAACATGGCCATCTTTACAGATGTAATTATAGATTCGGACACGGTTCGCGTTTTTAATGTTCATTTGCAATCATATAAAATCGACCCCCGAAAATATGCAATAATTGATTCTCCAAAAATTGATGAGGAAGAAGATATTAAAGAAATCAGGGAAATTGGCTCGAAACTAAAACGTGCTTTTCAGATGCGCGCACTTCAAACACGGGAAATCAAAAAAGTTATCGATGAAACGCCCTATCCGGTTATTATTTGTGGCGATTTTAATGATACTCCGGTATCCTATTCATACCAACAATTGCGCGGCGACTTAAATGATGCTTTTATTGAATCAGGCAAAGGATTTGGAAGAACATATATTGGTAAATTGCCTTCATACCGTATCGATAATATTTTTTACAGCGATATTTTTGAGTCATTCAATTTTAAAGCAGATAATTTTCGATCGTCTGACCATTTGCCGGTTTCGTGTGTTTTAATAAGGAAACAACAATAAGATGGCACATTGAATTTTAAAATTCCAGTCACAATTTAAAAACACGCAAGAACAAATGGAAATTGAGTAAGAATTGGTTTATTATTTGGTTTTTACTGTTTGCAATTTGTTACTTTGATTTGACCTGAAGTATTTTTAAAGCAGCTTTTTTATCCTTCACCAATTGGGAAACGAGCATATCTATGTTTTCAAACTTTTTTTCGTCTCTTATTTTTCCAACAAATTTCAAGGTTATTTCTTTTCCATATAAATCTCCGTCAAAATCAAAAATATGTACTTCTATACTCCGGTTATCAGCATTATTATTAAAAGTTGGACGGGTTCCAATATTCAGCATTCCATTATAACCATTGTTACCAAGTTCAACTTTTACAGCATAAACTCCATATCCCGGAATTATTTTATATTTATCAGATGCTTCAATATTTGCCGTTGGGAAACCCAGTTTTCGACCCAGCTGTTTACCTTCGACCACAGTTCCATGTAATGTAAAAAGGTAGCCTAAATAATGATTGGCTTTCTCAATTTTACCGCTTTCAAGTGCTTCCCTTATTTTTGTTGAACTTACACTGTCTTCTTTAACTAAGAGCACATCAAGCTTTTCGATTTTAAAATTAAATTTTTCAGCACATTTTTGAAGGTAATCAAATCCACCTTCACGGTTTTTACCGAATTTATGGTCGTAACCTACTACCAGACAATGTGTCCCAATTTTCTCAACAAGAATTTTCTCAACAAATTCATTGTAGGTTAGTTCAGAAAATTCCTTGTCAAATGTGTATACAATTAAATGGTCAATTCCGTATTTTTTAAAAAGATCTATTTTTTCTTTGAGTGTCGTCAATAATCTTAAGTTACTTTCATTAGGAGAAGTAACAAGTCGCGGGTGAGTGTGAAATGTAAATATTACAGTTTCGCCGTTGTGCTGTTTTGCAAATTCCTGCAAACGCAAAATTACCTTTTGGTGTCCCAAATGAACCCCATCGAAGGTGCCAATCGTAACAACAGGATTGTGTGCTTTAAAATGATTTAAATCTGTATATAATTTCACTTGTTTTTATGAATAAAAGCGAACATATATTTTTTTAACGATATAGAGACTGTAAAAATAAGAAAATCACACAAAAGCGAATTTCTTAAAATATGTTATTTTCAATTATAGTGTTTTTGGTATAGTGGATTTTGTTAATTTTACGCCCTTTAAAACAAAGCAGAGGATGATTTTTAAACATATTATATTTATTGTTTTTACAGGTTTAATTTTTTTAAGCAGTTGCCAAAAAAGTAACCAATTTACAATAGGCGGTAAAATCAGTCATGCTGAGGGAGATACAATTTTTCTTGAAGAATTTTTGGTTTCAACAACAAAACCTGTTGCAAAAACAGTAATTGATGATAAAGGTGAATTTGAATTTAAAGGCAAAACTTCAATTCCTGCTTTTTATCTTTTAAAATTATCTGATAAGTTTATTGTCCTTCTTGTCGATTCTGTTGACAATGTTTTTGTTGAAGCCGATATTGCAAATTTTGGCAGAGAATATATTGTTCAAGGTTCATTAGGTTCAATCCAAATTAAGGAATTAACAGAAAACCTTAATAAAACTGAACACAAACTGGATTCATTGAGACAGTTGAACAACTTGTACATAGCAAATCCTGATTATGAAAACTTAAGAGAGAAATGGAATCAGGAATATGCTGCATTAATTGAGGAGCAGAGTAAATTTTCAACAAGTTTTGTATTGAACAATCCGTTTTCGATGGCTAGTGTTTTCGCATTATATCAAAAATATAAGGATCAAAGTTATGTTATTCGCGATTTTCAAACCATGCGTACTGCGGCATCGGCTCTTTATGCAATTTATCCAAATTCAAACCTAGTAAAAGCATTATACGAAAATACGAAACAATATCTGCGGGATCAAAAAGCAGCTCAAATGAAGCAATACATTGAACAGGAAGGCATTAACAGTCCCGATATTGTGCTACCCAATCCTGAAGGAAAAGAAATTGCACTTGCATCTTTAAGGGGCAAAGTGGTATTGCTGCATTTTTGGGCTGCAGAGGATCAAGGCTCAAGATTACTTAATAGTTTATTGTCTGATGCGTATAAAAAATATAAATCAAAAGGTTTGGAGATTTATCAGGTAAATGTGGGCACCAACCGGAGCGAATGGCTTGATGCAATTGATAAAGATAATTTGAAGTGGATAAACGTCGGGGATTTGGAGGGGAGCACAAAAGCAAGATTGAATTATAATATTCAGAATATACCATTTAATTATTTGCTGGATAAAGAGGGAAAAATTGTAGCTAAAAACCTTACTGGTACCGATTTAGACAAAGCACTTGCTCAAATTCTAAAATAGTTTTGAGATTAAAATTTCTCATAAAAATCATATTTAATTTTGTCAACAAAAGGAAAAATATATTTTGTTTCCGACGTTCATCTTGGGGCGCCTGCTTTAAACAACAACCACGAGCGCGAATTGCGTTTTGCACGTTGGTTGGACAGTATTAGTGCAGATGTACAGGAGCTTTATTTAATGGGAGATATTTTCGACTTCTGGTGGGAGTATAAAAAAGTTGTGCCACGCGGATTCACCCGCATCCTGGGACGAATTGCCAGTTTAACCGACCGGGGGATACCTGTGTATTTTTTCCCGGGTAACCATGATTTATGGGTGTTCGATTACCTGCCAACAGAGCTGGGTGTTATTGTTCACCGTACGGAAATCGTTAAGGAAATTGCAGGTAAAAAATTCTTTCTGGCCCACGGTGATGGTTTGGATGCAAGTGACGTTGGTTACAATCGATTAAAAAAAATATTTACAAACAGAAAACTGCAATGGCTTTTCTCGCGGTTACACCCTAATTTTGCATTACATATTGCACACAGTTGGTCGAAATCGAGCAGGACAGCAAAATTCGAAAAAGAAGATGAATTTAATGTTAATCTCGATGGGATGTATAAATTTGCAGAAAGTTTTTTGAAGGAAGTAGATGTAGATTATTTTATTTTTGGCCACCGTCATAAAATGGTTTATACTCCGATGAATAAAAAAACAAGTTTTGTGCTTTTGGGTGATTGGATAAAGAACTTTTCGTACGGGGTTTTTGATGGTGATAATTTTGAATTAAAAAGATATAACGATACAGCTGAAAGTTAAGAAGTTGGATTACAATGAAAAAAGAAGTTTACACGCGAATTATAGGGACAGGCAGCTATCTTCCTCCCCTTGTCATTAAAAATGATTATTTCCTGAACCATGAGTTTTACGAACCGTCGAAAAAGAAAATTACCGACAAAACCAATGAGGAAATAATACAAAAGTTCTACGAAATCACAAATATTGCCGAAAGACGTTATGTTGCTGAGGGACAGGTAACTTCTGACATTGCTTCCCTGGCAGTTGAAGATGCATGTAATTCGGCAGGGATTGAAATGGAGAGCCTTGATTTTATTATAGTATGCCATAATTTTGGCGATATTATCAAAGGAAATGTACGCATGAATGCATTGCCTTCTCTGGCAAATAAAGTAAAACTGAAACTGAACATTAAAAATCCCTCATGTATTTGTTATGATATGATTTCGGGATGTCCCGGTTGGACACAAGGAATGATTATGGCTGATGCCTATATTAAAAGTGGTTTTATGAAACGCGGCGTTGTTGTTGGCGCCGATGTGCTTTCACGTATTTCAGATCCACATGATCGCGACTCTATGATTTATGCTGATGGGGCAGGAGCCACAATAGTGGAAGCAGTGGAAAGTGAGGAACCTACGGGTATATTATGCCATTCAAGTAGATCAGATTCTGTTCAGTATGCTTCATTGCTGACACTTGGAGAATCATACAATCCCGATTTTAAGGGAAATGATCAGTTTGTTAAAATGATTGGACACAAACTGTATGTGTATGCAATCACCACGGTACCAAAAGTGGTAAAAGAAAGCCTTGATAAAGCAGGAATTCATTTGAGCGATGTTAAAAAAGTTTTCATCCACCAGGCCAACGAAAAAATGGATGAGGTAATACTCAATAACGTTTTTAAGTTGTACAAAGAAGAAGGAAACGTAATGGATATTATGCCGATGAGTATCAGCAAATTGGGCAATTCATCTACCGCAACTGTCCCAACTTTACTTGATTTGGTGGTAAAAGGTAAAATGAATGGCCACAAAGTAAACAAAGGTGATTATATAGTACTTTGCTCAGTTGGCGCCGGCATGAATATCAACTCTATAGTTTATAAGTGGTAACAATGAGTTCAAAGTTCAACACGCAAATTTCCCGATTTTGGATTTAATTCTTAAAGCCCCTCCTTTGGAGGGGTTGGGGAGGCTTTACTCACCATTTTACTGCTTCCAGCCCATTTTTTAAAAGAAATTCATTTGCCCTGCTAAAATGCCGGTTCCCAAAAAAGCCCCGGCTCGCCGAAAGGGGAGATGGATGAACAGAACTCAACACCAAATGTTTGGTTTGGTCGATAAATTTGGCTTTGTTTATTGCGTAATTCCCCCACAAAATGAAAACCACATGATTTTTCTGTTTATTTATTTTGTTGATTACAGCATCAGTAAATTGTTCCCAACCCTTGTTTTGGTGTGAACCTGCCTGGTTTGCCCGAACTGTTAATGTCGCATTAAGTAATAATACTCCTTGTTCTGCCCAGGAGGTTAAATTTCCACTTAAAGGAATTTCCTTTCCCACATCGTTTTTTAATTCCTTAAAAATATTTCGCAGGCTGGGTGGAAAATCAACGCCATCATTTACCGAAAAACACAATCCATGAGCCTGTCCGGGACCATGATACGGATCCTGCCCGAGAATCACAACCTTCAAATCATTGAACGAACATTGATCAAAAGCATTAAAAATGAGTTTTGCAGGTGGGTAAATGGTGTGAGTTTTGTATTCGGTCCTTATAAATTGAAGTTAATTCAGAAAAGTAGCTCTTTTTCGAACTCCTCCGCCAGCACTGGTTTCCAGCTTTCTTCGATGCGTACATCCATATTTATCCGGTTTTTTCAGGTTCCGAATTTAAGAAAACCTGTGGAGAAAAATGACTGACCAGCCTGAAATCAGGCTGTTCATCAATAAATATAATTTACTTTCACCTTTTCAGGTGAGCATGAAGCTGTAGCAAGTTTGCCTTCGTTGCATTAAGTGCTATGCAAATATTATATTGCAAAGTGTTCCGCATTTGTGACCTTTACAGGTTTTTCCTTCAGAGTCTTCATTACATGGTAAATAGAATTAGTTGAACATCCTCAACAAACCTGAAGATCACAAACATTGTTTTTCCTCTATTCTTTTTTAAAAAGAAATTCTCCACCGCCCTGTTTTAATACCATCGTTTTTTCAGTCGGTTTAAACTCCATAACCAAGCCTGCCATTTCAAATTCGAATTTGTCTTTTGCAGCAGCATCCAGCGGAAATGCCGGTTGCCCGGTAGCCTGCGCAACAAGGTTTGCAGCACCTTTGGTGATTGTAATTTTTAACGGCATCTGGGTTGATGCATATACACCCAGGTACTGGTCGAATTCTTCAGCGTCGATTTTGAAGGTTTTAAATTCCGGAATGTCGAAAGGTTTGTCGAAAGCAGCACTTAAAACAGCAATCGAAATGTTGTTGTTTTTGAAATTTGTTCCGTTGGAAATCATAGCATACGAAATTTTATCGTCAGCAAAATGAGTAAAAACCGATGTAAATCCATCGATTCCGCCGGTGTGACCAAATCCGTTTTTATCAAAAAATGGTATTTTGAATAAACCCATTCCATATTGTCCGTTAATGGTTTGCATTTGTTCAAGACTTTCTTTTGAAACCAATTTTCCATCAAACAAAGCATCGCTGAATTTTGCAAGATCGGCGGGTGTTGAAACAATTCCGCCTGCTCCCAACGGAATTGAAATATCGGTTTCTGGTTCCACATTCCACTTGTCGGTAAATTTGTATGATTTGCATTCATTGTTTTTTGTGTCGATTTTACTGCCAAGCCCTGTGTTTTTTAGTCCGGCAGGTTTTGTAATATATTCAGTTACCAATTCACTATATGATTTTTTAAATGCTTTTTCAACAATAAAAGTAAGCAGTACAAAGTTTGAGTTACTGTACTCCGATTTGCTGTCGGGCTCAAAATCGCTGCCACCTTTTACAATAATTTCGATCATTTCTTTTTCGTTTTTGGGTTGTGTATTCCAGGTCAGATATTCCTTATCATTAGTAAAACTGTGAATTCCGCTACGGTGGTAAAGCAAATTGGCAACTGTTATTTTGGAGGCATTTTCAATTTTAGGAAAATATTTGTCGATGGTTTGGTCGAGGTTTAATTTTTTCTCTTCAACAGCTTTCATCACCAAAACAGTAGTGAAAGTTTTTGATATTGAACCGATTCTGTATTTCGAGTTTCCGTTGGCTTTTAGTTTGTTTTCAACATCGGTGTATCCAACTGACTTCGAATAAATGATTTCGCCGTTGCGCGACACGGCAACACTTCCCATAAATTTGTCGTTTTGTTCCAGTTTATCGAAATAGGCATCGAGTTTGGACTTGTCAAAGTTTTGGCCGATTAATTGAATTACTGAAATCACTATTAGCACTGTGGTGAAAATTGTTGTTTTCATTTCTGTTTGTTTTTGTTTCAATTTATTTTTGAATCAGACGCTGAAATCAGAAATCAGTTACATTTTTAAGATTTAAATATTTAGCTGTTGAAAATGTTTTATGTTTAAGCTGAGTAAAATTCAGCCTTAAATGATACTTTTAACCAAACAATTCATCAATAATAATGGAAATTATATTTTTTGCAACAGGGCTGGCAGCGGGATTTCTGTTGGGGTTTCTCATAATTAGGTATATTCAGCAAAAAAGGGAAAAAGAACAACTTAAATCGATAATTCAGTCTGAGGAACGCATGAAAACTTTGGATATTGAAAATACAAAACTGGCAGCGCACATTACTGAAATTACCAAACAACGCGAACAACTCCTGCGTCAGGCAACTCTTGCCGAAGCAGAGAACAACACGCTCATCGACAAGCTGCAAAATCAAAAACGTGATATTGACGAACTGCAAAAGAAGTTTACACTTGAATTTGAAAATATCGCCAATAAGATATTGGATAAAAACAGCGAGAAATTTACCGCTGTCAACCAGAAAAATATGAATGATGTATTGAATCCTTTAAAAGAAAAAATCCTGCTTTTCGAGAAAAAAGTTGACGATACATACAAACAAGGATTAAAAGATCAAACGGATTTGCGTGCTGAGTTAAAAAAATTGTATGATTTGAATTCGAAAATCAGCGAAGAAGCGAATAACCTCACAAAAGCATTAAAAGGAGATGTGAAAAAACAAGGCAATTGGGGGGAAGTAGTATTGGAACGCATTCTTGAACGTTCCGGATTAAATGAAGGTGAAGGTGGCTACCAAAAGCAATTTAGCGACAGTGCCGAAGAAGGGAAGCGAATTTTACCTGATGTTGTAATCAACCTTCCTGACAACAAACATATTATTATCGACTCAAAAGTTTCGCTTATTTCTTACGAACGTGCTGTAAATTCAAACTCCGAAAATGAACGTACAGGGCATTTGAAAGATCATCTTTTCAGTATAAAAAATCATATAAAGGGCCTAAGTGCCAAACATTATCAAACTGCGCCAAAATTAAACTCGCCCGATTTCGTATTGCTTTTTATCCCTATTGAGTCCTCGTTTGGTGTGGCAGTGCAGGAAGATCAGGATTTGTTTTCGTTTGCGTGGGATTTAAAAGTGGTTTTGGTCAGTCCCTCAACATTGCTAGCAACCTTACGCACAATTGCTTCCATTTGGCAACAGGAAAACCAAACCCGGAATGCATTGGAAATTGCCCGGCAAAGTGGAGCTTTGTATGACAAGTTTGTTGGTTTTATTTCAGATATGGAAAAAATTGGGAAAGGCATTTCAAGTGCACAGAACAACTACAACGATGCAATGAATAAATTACAAACTGGTAGTGGTAACCTGGTTGGTCGGGTTGAAAACATTAAAAAACTCGGTGCAAAAGCCACAAAGGAAATTCCAAAACCAATGTTGGGTGAGTAACAAATTTAATTAAACGATATTCTTTTACCTCTTACAGATTCTGATATATTATCATTTTTAAAGGCACATACACCATTAATATATGTTGCGATTATTTTGTGGGTAAACTCAACTCCTTCGAAAGGCGACCACCCACATTTATAAAGGATATTATCAGGCGAAACCGTCCAACTTTTATTTGGATCAACCAAAACCAAATCTGCAAAATATCCTTCACGAATATAACCGCGGTTTTCAACTCGAAATAAATCAGCGGGGGCATGACACATTTTCTGGATAACTTTTTCGATCGAAATAAAACCTTTTTTACTCATTTCCAGCATCGCGACCAAGGAATGTTGTACCAATGGTCCACCGGAAGGAGCTTTAAAATAGGTATTGTTTTTTTCTTCTATGGTATGAGGGGCGTGGTCAGTGGCAATCACGTCGATTTTATCAGCAAGCAAAGCTTCCCAAAGTGCCTCTTTGTCTTTTTGGCATTTTATTGATGGGTTCCATTTTATTTTTGTACCATATTTAATATAGTCACGTTCTTCAAACCAAAGGTGGTGAACACAAACTTCAGCTGTAATTTTTTTGTCAGTTACTTTTCCTGCACTAAAAAGGGCCATCTCTTTTTCCGATGTAAGGTGCAAAACATGTAAACGGGTATTATATTTTGATGCAAGTTCTATTGCTTTCGATGAGGATAAGTAACATGCTTCATCACTACGGATATGAGCATGCCGGGATATTGGAATGTTTTCGCCGTATCGTCTTCTTGCTATTTCCATATTTTTCAGTATAGTTTTTTCGTCTTCACAATGGGTTGCTACCAAAGTTGGGGCATATTTGAAGATTTCTGAAAGCGTTTTTTCATCGTCAACTAACATATTTCCTGTTGATGAACCCATGAAAACTTTAATACCGCAAACTTTTGTTGGGTCAGTATTTAATACCTCATCCAGGTTATTGTTGGTGGCACCCATATAAAAAGAGTAGTTTGCCGCTGAAACTTCTTCTGCCCTGTTATATTTATCTTGAAGAATTTTTTGTGTAACTGCTTGTGGGTTGGTGTTGGGCATTTCCATATACGTTGTTACACCACCGGCAACAGCAGCGCGGCTTTCAGTAGTCAGATCACCTTTATATGTCAAACCAGGTTCACGAAAATGTACCTGATCATCGATAACGCCAGGCACTAAATACAAATCTTTGGCATCAATTACTTCAACTGCTTTTGTTTCAAAATCTGCTGGCAACATATGCGGAAAAATCTTTTCGATTTTTTCCCCATTGATTAAAACACTGCCTTTAAATTTCAATCCCTCATTAATTATCGTTGCATCTTTAATTAAAGTCTTCATAATTTCAGCTTTTTCACAAAGTTAAGGAATTGAAATGTTTTAAAATTGATTTAAACAAAAAAGGCCGCAAGTTGCAGCCTCAACAATGATTAATAATTAATCATTTCTCTCATATTTCCTAAACCAGCTTCTCATTTTCATTTTCAGCACACCCCAAAGTGCTTCATTAAAAATTCCCCCACTCATTTTTGAAGTACCCTCTTTTCTGTCTGTAAATACAATTGGAACCTCAACAATATTAAAACCAAATTTCCACGCCGTATATTTCATCTCTACCTGAAAGCCATACCCAATTAATTTTATGCGCTCAAAATCAATGGTTTCCAAAACATTTTTTCGGTAGCATTTAAATCCGGCCGTTGTATCCATAATTTTCATCCCTGTAACAATACGAACATACATCGATGCAAAATACGACATAAGAACTCTGCCCAATGGCCAGTTAACAACATTAATACCCGAAATATATCTTGACCCGATTGCTACATCAGCTCCTTTAACAACCGCTTCATACAACCTTTCCAAATCATCTGGATTGTGCGAAAAATCACAGTCCATTTCAAAAATATATTCATAATTTCGTTCCAATGCCCATTTGAAACCTGCAATATAAGCAGTTCCCAAACCCAGTTTTCCCTTCCGTTCGTGGATGTGCAACTGGTTAGGGAATTCTTTTTGAAGGCTTTTTACTATTTCAGCGGTTCCGTCTGGAGAATTATCTTCTACAATTAATAAATGAAATGGTGTTTGTAACGAAAAGACCTTGCGTACCATTTTTTCCACATTCTCTTTTTCGTTATACGTCGGAATAATTACCAGATTTTTTGACACAGTGGATAATTTTATTTATAAAACGAAAGTACACTTTTTTGACTTTTATAAAAATTGATTTGCAAGCATTTCTTACAGGACTTGTTTACTTAAATAAATTTTAACCAATTTCGAAAAAGAGTATTAAATATTCCTAATTGTAAAAAATGTCTTTTTACTTGATTGTTTCCATTTGAACTTTCAAATATCTTTCGCATTACTAAACAATGGATCTGTTAACTATGACTTAACATTGCAAATTGAAGAATCATTATTGAAATCATTTCTAAAAAATGCAAAAAATACAGACTAATGATGGAATTAATTCCCTGAAAGATGTCATTTTTTAACAGTAATTATAAATTTGAAATTTTTATTGAAGTTGAATTGTATATGATTTACAGAGATTTGAGAATATTCAGCACTAAAATTTAGAAGTTTTCGATAAAAATATTTGCAGGATTATAAAGCTTGATTACTTTTGCACCCGCTTTGATAGCGAAGTTCATTGGTAGGATTTAGGTTTTAATTGTTGTTTGATATAAAAATCGATTTGAGCAGATGAGATTGAATATTGAGTAAAGAATTAAAAATAATAATTCCGAAAAAAGTTTTGGTAGAGAGAAAAAGGTTATTACCTTTGCCGCCCCGTAAGGAAATGAAGAAACCGGGAGAGGTTTGGGAAAAAGATTAAGCGGGTTATTTGAAGGGACATGATGGTCAGCATTTGGAGAAATTGAGGTGCTGATTTTTTATGGGGAAGTTCATTGACATTTTGAAGCACAAATTTAGGATAAGAAATAAAAAAGAAGCAAGGTTAACCAACTTTGTTGATTTCTGAGAGATAAAATAAGACTGAGCGAAAGATAATTAACTTTTTATATATACAACGGAGAGTTTGATCCTGGCTCAGGATGAACGCTAGCGGGAGGCTTAACACATGCAAGTCGAGCGGGATTGGTAGCAATACCATGAGAGCGGCGCACGGGTGCGTAACGCGTATGCAACCTGCCTTATACAAAGGGATAGCCCATGGAAACGTGGATTAATATCTTATAGGACTGATAAATCGCATGATTAATCAGTTAAAATTTCGGTGGTATAAGATGGGCATGCGTCTGATTAGGTAGTTGGTGAGGTAACGGCTCACCAAGCCGACGATCAGTAGGGGTTCTGAGAGGATTACCCCCCACACTGGTACTGAGACACGGACCAGACTCCTACGGGAGGCAGCAGTGAGGAATATTGGTCAATGGACGGAAGTCTGAACCAGCCATCCCGCGTGCAGGATGACGGCCCTATGGGTTGTAAACTGCTTTTCTGCGCCAAGAAACCTGATTACGTGTAATCAGTTGACGGTAGTGCAGGAATAAGCACCGGCTAACTCCGTGCCAGCAGCCGCGGTAATACGGAGGGTGCAAGCGTTATCCGGATTCATTGGGTTTAAAGGGTGCGCAGGTGGGAATGTAAGTCAGTGGTGAAATACTGCCGCTTAACGGTAGAACTGCCATTGATACTGCGTTTCTTGAGTATGGTTGAGGTAGGTGGAATGTGTTGTGTAGCGGTGAAATGCATAGATATGACACAGAACGCCGATTGCGAAGGCAACTTACTAAGCCATTACTGACGCTGAGGCACGAAAGCGTGGGTAGCGAACAGGATTAGATACCCTGGTAGTCCACGCCGTAAACGATGTTCACTCGCTGTTTGCGATACACAGTAAGCGGCTGAGCGAAAGCATTAAGTGAACCACCTGGGGAGTACGATCGCAAGGTTGAAACTCAAAGGAATTGACGGGGGCCCGCACAAGCGGAGGAACATGTGGTTTAATTCGATGATACGCGAGGAACCTTACCTGGGCTTAAATGTAGATTGCATAACTTAGAAATAGGTTTTCCCTTCGGGGCTATTTACAAGGTGCTGCATGGTTGTCGTCAGCTCGTGCCGTGAGGTGTCGGGTTAAGTCCCATAACGAGCGCAACCCCTATCGTTAGTTGCCAGCGGGTCAAGCCGGGGACTCTAGCGAGACTGCCACCGTAAGGTGAGAGGAAGGTGGGGATGACGTCAAATCAGCACGGCCCTTATGTCCAGGGCTACACACGTGTTACAATGGCCGATACAAAGGGCAGCTACCGGGTGACCGGATGCTAATCTCTAAAGTCGGTCCCAGTTCGGATTGGAGTCTGCAACCCGACTCCATGAAGTTGGATTCGCTAGTAATCGCGCATCAGCCATGGCGCGGTGAATACGTTCCCGGGCCTTGTACACACCGCCCGTCAAACCATGGGAGCTGGGGGTGCCTGAAGTCTGCCACCGCAAGGAGCGGCCTAGGGTAAAACTAGTGACTGGGGTTAAGTCGTAACAAGGTAGCCGTACCGGAAGGTGTGGCTGGAACACCTCCTTTCTGGAGCCGGTCTTAAGTAAAAAAACTTGAAAGACATTGACAATTTTGGCCCTTGCTTTTTTATTAAAATATTAGAATAAAGAGTTACAAGCTTAAGAGCTGTTTGCTGATAGCTACAAGGCTTGAAGCGATAAACAAAGACAGTCTCGTAGCTCAGTTGGTTAGAGCGCTACACTGATAATGTAGAGGTCCCCAGTTCAACTCTGGGCGGGACTACTGATTTATGAATGATTAATGATTATTTATAAATGTGGTTCGCAGGATTAACAGTAATGCGAAATAATCAATAATAAATAATCAATAAAAAATAGTCATTTATCTGGGGGATTAGCTCAGTTGGCTAGAGCGCTTGATTTGCATTCAAGAGGTCAAGGGTTCGACTCCCTTATTCTCCACAAAAATAGTTCAAAGTTCAGAGTTTAAAGTTCAGAGTTGGAAGAACAAACTGTAATCCGGAACCTACAACTAATAAAGATGCTTCAAAATGAAATATGAAAGCCTGGAAAGGCAAAACGTTCACAGAAAGACTGAAAAGTTGAAAGTTCAAGGTAGAAAGTTTAAAGCAGAAGAATACTTTAAGCATTAAACCGGCAACTTTAAACTAAAAAGGTAAAGCAGGCCGGCTGCAATGAAGAGGTTCGATTCCTTGATTATCTGCGTAGGAAAACTTTCCTGTCTCCCCTCCTTTGGAGGGGCCGGGGGAGGCTCCTTAAAGTTCTTTGGCATGTTGGGAAAATATTATGAGTCAAATCATAATAATTAATGAGTCAAATCATAAAAAATACGATGACACAAGTAAAGTATAAAAAAGAATCATAACGAGGATTCTCAAAAAGAAAGTTACTAAGGGCGTACGGAGGATGCCTTGGCTCTCAGAGGCGAAGAAGGGCGTGACAAGCTGCGATAAGCTGCGGGTATTGGCAAATACGAATCAATCCGCAGATACCCGAATGGGGCAACCCAATCTAATTTATTAGATTATTCCAGTTTACTGGAAGGCGAACGTGGGGAACTGAAACATCTCATTACCCACAGGAAAATAAAACAATAGTGATTCCCCGAGTAGTGGCGAGCGAAAAGGGAACAGCCTAAACCGGTTTTGTTTCGGCATGACCGGGGTTGCAGGGCTGCGATATAAAGAAGTATTTTGAAGTAGAACGGTTTTGGAAAAGCCGACCAAAGAGGGTGACAGTCCCGTACACGTAAGAAATACCATTTTAGCAGAACCCTAAGTAGGGCGGGGCACGTGAAACCCTGTCTGAATCTGCCAGGACCATCTGGTAAGGCTAAATACTCCTGAGAGACCGATAGCGAACAAGTACCGTGAGGGAAAGGTGAAAAGCACCCCGAACAGGGGAGTGAAATAGTACC
>CAWDAW010000045.1:67500-320444 GCA_963800345.1 uncultured Prolixibacteraceae bacterium
TGAATTGTTGCAGGCATTAAGTAAAGATCTTGGAGTAAACCTTGAAATTGTTGTTTACAATAATATCAGCGAATCATTTAACGGACTGATTGACAGCAGGTACGATATAATCGCCCAAAATCTTACCATAACAGGTAAGCGAAACAAATTAATTGATTTTACTGTCCCACTTCAGCAAACACAGCAAATTTTGGTACAGCGCCAGAAATCAAATAAACCTGGAAAAGCTGGTTACATTAATTCGGTGTTGGAACTTGAAAATAAAAGAGTCTATGTTCAGAAAAATTCAGCCTATCATCAGCGATTACTGAACTTATCAGAAGAAATTGGCGGACATATTGCAATAGTTTCAGACTCGGTGCATAGTACCGAAGAATTGATAGCGAGGGTTGCCAAAGGTGAGATTGATTACACCATTTGTGATGAAAATATCGGGAAACTGAATAAATTTTATTACCCAAACCTTGATATTTCGCTTCAGGTAAGTTTACCTCAAAATATTGCCTGGGCTGTTCGCAAAGGCTCGGTTGAATGGAAAGTATTTTTGGATAAATGGCTGACTGACATGAAGGAAACCCGCAAATTCAAATTCACATATTATAAATATTTTGAAAGCCCGCGCGTGGCCGACCGGATGAACAGCGAGTTTAACAGCATTTCGGGTAGCAGGATTTCGAAATATGACGCGATGATAAAGGAAATTGCAAAGGAATACGACTGGGATTGGCGTTTGATTTCGGCAATTATTTATCACGAGTCGAGGTTTAACGAAGATGCCGGTTCGTGGCTTGGTGCTTATGGCTTGATGCAGTTGATGCCTGCTACTGCCGAGGCTTTTGGCGTAGAGAATATTGAAAACCCAAAGCAAAATGTAAAAGGCGGAATCATGCTCCTGAATTCATTGAACAACCAATTTGTAAAAAGCATACCCGATTCTACACAAAGGGTAAAATTTGTACTTGCATCATATAATATTGGTTTGGGGCATGTAAACGACGCACAGCGCTTGGCCAAAAAATACGGCAAAAACCCATTAATTTGGGAAAACAACGTTGAAGTTTACCTTGAAAACAAATCCGAGGAGCAATATTTTAAAGATGAAGTTGTGCGTTTTGGTTATTGCCGCGGGGAAGAAGCTACAAATTTTGTAAGGAATGTAATCAACAACTACAAACAGTATAAAAATGTTATTGATTATTAGCTGAAAACTTTTATACAATATCCTAAAACGTAATTTGTTATTCTGCAAGTATTTATCACTTATTTTTGGATTAGTATCTTTGTTACTATTTGTTCTTTGCTATTTGTCAATGTTAGAAAATAAATACCACCTTTAAAATTATTTAAATCCATTTTATACACTTTATTATTAAACACTACTTTTTCTGATAAAACCTCCTGCCCTGTTATGTCTCTTAGTGTCAAAAGGTATTGAACAGCATGGCTATTTTTGTATTGAATAGTAAGGTAACTATTTGCAGGATTGGGGTATATTAGAACTTCTTTTGAATTAAAATATTCATACTCATTATTAATTGTTATATCATCCAAATTTCTCACACATATTATACCATTGCTTCCACCTGCCACTACCATTTTATTTGAACTGCCAATTTCAAACAAGCCCCCATCTGTAACGGTATATTCTAAATCCCAGTCTATGCCTCCATTTGTAGTGATGTAAATCTGACCAGCCTGACCAATGTTTGTAATAAATCCAATATCTTTATTTATAAACAGCCCACCAGAAATGTTACCTGTAATGCCGATATTCATTGATATCCATGTCAAACCTCCATCTTCTGTTTTTTGGATTGTATTATTACTTGAAAAGCAATAACCAAAATCATTGTTAATGAATGAGGCTGAAATACAATTGATTGACCGGATAGATTAAAAAAATGTTATTAAACATATTTAATATGCCGGGATAGTTATCCATGATAAAATACACTGAAAAGCATAGCTATATTTAGCTGTACAAACCCAAAACATCATAAAACTCAGATAAAATCATTGCTGTTGCGCCCCAAATAATTTCACCTTCAAACTGGAAACACGGAACTTTTAGTGTACCTAAAATCGTTTCAAGTTCAACTTCTTCAAAAATATATTTCATGTTTTTCAGCGGGAATGAAATTGTTTTTTCCACCTCGTTTTCACAAAGAACAAACTCCGGTTTTTTGCTGAGCCAGCCCACGAAAGGGTGTATCTGGAAACGGCTCACCTGTACATATAATTCTGAGAGTGTTCCGAGTATTTCAATTTGTTCAGGTAAAACCCCGATTTCTTCGTGGGTTTCGCGCAGGGCGGTTTCAAGCGCTGTTTCGCCTTTTTCAATCCGCCCGCCCGGAAGTGCAATTTGCCCTGCGTGGTGTTTCATGTGGGCGGGGCGTTTTATCAAGCACACATTCAATTCATCATTTTCGGGATAAAGCAAAAGCAAAACGCTGCTGTGTTTCAGGCGGGACTGATCGTCACTGGCGGCTACAAGTTCCCTGTTCACGGGCAGCATCCTGCGGTGCGAAGTTGAACCCGGCAACGATTGCGACAAAGCTTTTTTGATATTTTCAGCATCGAAAAACATGCGGCAAAATTAAAAAAAAATACCCGCCGAAACGGGTATTTGAACTCTGGTGTTATGAAATAAACAAACTCAAAAATTATTTTATATGTTCAACCCAATGCCAAAGAAGAATGTTCTTCCGGGTGTTCCGGTGTTGTACCCACCATTCGGGTCCATGTAATCCAAAATATTGTCAATCCCAAGTTTGAAATAATATTGAGAATTAAAAGTGTGCGTAGTTGTAAGCTTCCATAACGAAAAAGTTTCGAGTTCAACTGGTTCAACCTTATGGGTAGTTTCGTCCATTAAATTGATAGTTTTCCCACCGTAAATGTTGCTTTGGATATTTGCATCGAGTCTGTAACTACCCGAAGAGACGTTGTAATCGAGGTTAAATTTCCCCGAGAAATTCCGCACATTTTCAAATTCTTTATTTTCAAGTTGGTCATACTTTTTTGAAAATGTAATCGCTCCGTTAAAATAAAGGCTCTTAACAATTTTTGTCCTCAACATAATATCAATTCCCTTTAACAATACTTCGGCGTAGTTCTGATAAGCATATTCAATAATTCCTCCTGGCTTAACAATGTATTCATCAAGGTTTTCGGATATCATGTTGCTTATATTATTTCTGTAAGCAGATACCGAAAACGACACTCCCTGCCTTGTATATTCAGCTGAAAGGGAGGTGTAATTTGATGATTCCGGCTCAAGATCGGGGTTGCCGACAAGAAACATTGGCGGACCCGGAGCAGGAATTTTAAATGACATGTATTTTTCTTTTAAAGTTGGTGTTTTGTATCCCATACTGTAGTTTGCTCGGAGATTCAAATGCCATATTTTATACATGGCCGAAACCTGAGGTGTAAAATGCCATCCGTATTGTGAATTGTTAAGTGCCCTCGCTCCACCAATTATATCAAGATTTTCGCCCAGTTGAATATCTTCCTGGGCATATACAATATAGTCAGTATTGGTTTTATCTTCAATATTGTTTCGTGATGCTGTCAGGTTTTCTGCGTTGTATTCAGAACCAGCAGTTAAATGGTTCCAGTCGGCAAGTTTAAAACTCCCAAGTACTCTGGCAGTATTATATCTGTTGTCATATACTGTTTGAAAATCGCCGGGCGCTATCTTGTCAATTATTTTATAATTATCTGAATTCCAGCTCAAATTTAAGTTGTTTCTGGTATTAATATAATAAGTTCCTTTTACTCCATATGTAAAATCCTCGTTTCTGCGGTCGTACAAATCTTTTGAGGTATTGTCGCGGTTTTTCGACATAAACGATGCATTTCCTTCTAAAACAAAACTTTCTGTAGGTGTAAATTTCAGGTGTTCATTCACGACTACTGCATCTTCTTTTTCCTGGGTGCGGTAAGAATCACCCTCAATTAGATCATAACCATCAGTTTTGTCAAGAACCAAAGAGGTTTGATTTGAAAATTTACCTTTTTTAGTACCAAAACTCCACATTTGGTTTTGTGTGTTGTATTCCGAAAAACGCGCTGAAGCTGCAACACTCAAATCCTTAACCGGATTTTTTGTAATGATATTCACAACACCGCCCAAAGCATTTGAGCCATATAAGGTTGAACCGGCACCTTTTACAACTTCAATTCGCTCAACATCGGCCATATTAATACGGGAGTAATCTACATCACCATAAGTTTCACCGGCAAGCCGTTCTCCATCCACCAAAAACAACATGTATTGCGCGTCAATACCTTGTAAAGTCAATGATTTACCTTGTGCCTGGCTGGTAAATTCAAGTCCGGGAACACTAAATTCCAGAGCCTCCAAAACGTTTGTAACATCCTTTTTTTGTAGTTCCTGAATGCTGATCGACTGTGTCAGGATTGGAGTGTTTGCAAGACTTTTTTCGGTTCGTGTTCCGGTTACAACAACTGCGTTCAAATCAATTGAAGTCTGCGTTAAAGTAAAGTCTGCAGTTAAATCGTTGTTGCTAATAGCTATTGGTTTTTCCTGGGTCTCATATCCAAAAAAGCTCACCCTGATAACATATTCGCCATTCTTTAATTTTGGGAGAGAATAATTTCCTTCGCCGTTTGAAGCGGTTCCTATTGAAGTATTTTTGACAACTATGTTTGCCCCGGTCAATGGCTCACCATCTTGTGAAACTACTTTTCCTGAAATTGTATTTTGTGCTGAAATGGTTTGAGAATTAATCAATAACGCCATTACAATGACTGTGAAATATATGAATCGTAACATTTTGATAATTGTTAAGTTAATAATCCAATTGTTTTAAAGTTTGTTACACAAAATGTGCAACAGGAACAATTGAAAACGATAATAAATTTTAAAATAATTTTTGTTTAACAGACAGGTTTTAACCCGGTTGTTTTAACTGCTGATGTAATAATAACTTGGTGGGGCTTTATTCCCCGAACTTTCAGCACAAACTGATTTCCACTTTATCAGATCTTTTGTAACAGGTATTTTTTGAATGAAAGTAAATTCAAAAGCAATTTTTACATCCTGAAGATTTTCAACTGAATTGAAATTGATTTGAAATGAATTGTTTTCAAACGAAAGAATTTCTTGTTGGATTTGAATATTTTCAAAAAGCAACGTTTCATTTAAAAGGCTTGCTTTTGGCTCGGCTGAAAACAAAAATACACACGGTAAACATACAGTAAGTATCAGGGTTAAAATCTGGCCAGTCGCTCCAACAAAAAACATTTTTTTAAATTTTGAACCGTAAAAATAGAAATTAAAACAGAACTATTTGAAGTACATGATTGAAATTAATCAAATCTTATAGATTTGTCGGGCGAAATTTTACTCACTAAGTAGCTAGGAATTATCAGCATTAATGTTGTAATGACCAAACATCCAACGTTTAACAGCAATATATGCACAATATTGAAATTCACCGGAACCACGTCAACGTAATAAGTTGCAGGATTTAACCTGATGATGTGAAAAACTTTTTGGAGCAACATCAATGCAATCCCAATGGCATTTCCCCACAACATTCCGCGGCTTGTTAGAAAAACAGAAAGGTACAGAAAAACTTTTCTGATACTCCAGCTGGGGCTCCCCAAAGCTTTTAGAACGCCAATCATTGTGCTGCGTTCCAATATCAACACAAGCAGTGCAGAAATCATATTAAACCCCGCCACCAAAACCATTAAGGTAAGAATTACCCAAACATTCATGTCGAGTATCGAGAGCCAGTCAAATATTTGCGGGTATTGCCGGGTGATGGTTTCCGTGCTCAGAATAGCATCGTTTTCCTGGCTGTAGTCAATCACAAGATTTCTGATTTCTCGTTCAATGTCATCAATTTTGCCGAAGTCGGAAACAAGTATTTCAAATCCACTTACCTGGTCGCTTTGCCAGTCGTTTAACCGCTGAACCTGCTTGATATCGCCAATGATAAAAAGATTATCAAATTCTTCGAGGCTTGTACGGTAAATTCCACAAACCTTAAGTTGCAGCATTCGCGGTGTAACTTCATTTTCATTTATAAAATAAAGTACTGCCAAATCACCAATTTTCAGTTTTAACAACTTCGAAACATTTTCAGAAAGCAGGATTTCGTTAACACGATTTGTATCATTTAATTGAGGAAGTTCTCCTTCAACTAAATTATTCTGAAAAAATGTCCAGTCGTAATCCGGTTCAACACCTTTAAAAACGATTCCCTGTATTGATTCGTCGGTTTTGATCATCCCCGGTTTTGTGGCAAAAACCTGGATTTTTTTAACTTCAGTCAATGAATCCAGTTTTCCTAAAAATGGTTGTATTTTCGAAATTGGTGGCAGTTCATATGAATTTCTCGACTCGTAATTCACAATTTGAATGTGTGAACCAAAACCAATTACTTTGTTTCTTATTTCAGATTTGAAACCTGTGATTACCGCAACCGAAATAATCATAACCGCCAGGCCGAGTGCAATGCCGAAAAGCGCGATGCGGATGATTTTCTTCGATAAAAAATGCTGATTTGTTTTATCGAAAAAAAGCCTGTTCGAAATAAAAAGTTCCGTGTTCATTCCAATTTGGAATTAAATTTTATTCAATACCGACTGGTTTTGATTTTCAGCTGCGTTGTCTTCAACATCTTCTCTCCTGTTAATAAACGGAAGAATCATCATCGAAATCAAACCAACTAAAATTATCATCAAAGTAGAAGCAGAGTGGGCTACAAACGCAAATATTACTCCGTTTTCGTATGCAACACCATACAATGCCAATGCTTCAATTGCCATAAAATGCCAGGCTCCAATTCCTCCCTGTACCGGAGCTACCATCCCAAAACTCGCGAAAACAAAAGTTGTTAATCCTGCAATTGGATTCAAATCACTTGTAAAATCAAAGGCAAAGAAAATGGAATATAGCATTAGATAATAGCAAAACCAAATAAATGCTGAATGGAACCAAAACCATCCTTTTCTTTTAATTGAACGAATGGAAATAAATCCCTCCTTAAAATTGATAAGTATGGCAATTAATTTTTTAAATAAAGAGGTTTGTTTGAACGTATTTCGGAACAAATAAACCAAAACCACAAAAGCAAATATTCCTATAAAAAGAAAAGGAGAAGTGAAAACGCTCGTGAGTTTTTCTTTAATTTCTGGATTGTGTTGTATAAAACTCAGCATTTGTCCAAACTGCGAAATAATGACAACAAGCAACAGCAACAACAATGAAAGTACATCAATAAGGCGCTCGGCAACTACAGTCCCGAAAAGTTTTGTAAACGATATTTTTTCGTAGCGCGAAAGTACGCCGCACCTTGAAACTTCACCCATTCGCGGGAAAGCCATATTCATTAAATATCCGACCATCACAGCGATAAATGTATTGGCAAACCTCGGTTTGTGGCCAATTGGTTCTATCATCAAACCCCAGCGCAAAGTGCGGCTGATATGACTTATCAATCCGATAAAAAGCGAAACTACAACCCAGAAATAATTGACCTCATTTTTCAGTACCGATTTTATGCGGTCAATGTCCTGATCTTTGTAAATGAGCCAGAAAATAAATATTCCGAGGGTAAAGAAAACAAAGAATTGAAGGATTTTAATTGCTGTTTTTTTCAAACCAGGTAAATTTTAGAGCTGTGTTAAATTTATCAAAAAAACATATCGCTAAATTATTCCTACTTTTGCGAAACGAAATTAAAAAATTAACTACGGCTGTTTTCGTAAGCGGCAAAAGTATAAATTTGTTTTGTTAATTTCATAAAGTACAACTAAGGTTTCAGTAGAAATGGACGGGGAGTGTAATGAGTTTTGTAAAACCAAAAAAAAGTTTGGGTCAGCATTTTTTGATCGATCAGAATATCGCCCGAAAAATTGTTGACAGTCTGGGTTCCGAAACCGCTGACGTTTTGGAAATAGGCCCCGGAATGGGAGTTCTTACCCAGTATCTTCTCAATCGTCCTGAAATCAATTTGCATGTTATCGAAATCGACAGGGATTCAGTTGCATATCTACAGGAAAACTTTACACAATTAAAAAATATCTGGAGCGAAGATTTTTTGAAATCGGACCTTGCATCCAAATTTGAAGGTAATTTTAGTATCATCGGCAATTTTCCTTACAACATTTCATCGCAAATATTTTTCAAAGTGCTGGGCATGCGCAACCGTATTCCCGAGGTTGTTGGAATGATACAAAAAGAAGTTGCCGAGCGGATTGCATCAAAACATGGCAATAAAACCTACGGAATTCTCAGCGTAATTTTACAGGCTTTTTATGATATTGAATATCTTTTTACAGTATCAGAAAATGTGTTTTTGCCGCCACCAAAAGTTAAATCAGCCGTTATCAGGCTGAAACGGAACAATACAAATGCTTTACCTTGCAGCGAAGTTTTATTTGTTGAAGTTGTAAAAGCTGCTTTCAACCTACGGCGGAAAATGCTGAGGAATTCACTAAAAGGAATTTGTGAAAATCTGCCCGAACAGTATGCTGAAAAACGCCCGGAGCAGCTTTCGGTAAAAGATTTTATTGAGTTGACAACAATTATTGGGAACCTCAAAAAAGGATAGGAGGAATTATGCAGTTTGAATTAACACGTGAATATATAGAGCAGTTGGAAGCTCTTATCGAGGAGAAAAAAACGGAGGAAGTAGAGGCGCTTTTAGCAGAGCGGCACCCGGCTGATATTGCTGAAATGATGGAAGATTTGTCGTCGGAAGAAGCCAAATTTATTTTCCTTTTGCTCGATGGCGAAACTGCTTCCGATGTGCTTGTTGAAATTCCGGAAAACGACAGGCGCAGGTTCTTACGTGTTTTGCCGCCCGAAATAATTGCCAGCAAGTTCCTCGAATTTATGGACTCCGATGATGCAGCCGACGTGATGGCCGACCTCGACGAAGAGCGCAAAATTGAAGTTTTAAACGAAATTGAAGACTTCGAACAGGCTGGTGATATTGTTGATCTGCTGGAATACGAGGAGGACACCGCAGGCGGAATTATGGCAAAAGAGCTTGTGAAAGTGAACGAAAACTGGACTGTTGCAACCTGTTTGCAGGAAATCAGTAAGCAGGCACAGGAGGTTGACGAGATTTACTATATATATGTAATCGACGATGCCGAAAAACTGAAAGGTGTACTTTCGCTAAAAAAACTCATCATCACAAACACGAATACAAAGATCTCAAATATTTACAACCCCGACATAAAAATGGTAAACACAAATGTACGCCAGGAGGAAATTGCCGAGATAATGGATAAATATGACCTTGTTGCCATTCCTGTTGTCGATGAAATCGGGAGGCTGAAAGGGAGGATCACTTTCGATGATGTTATCGATTTTATCCGCGAAGAAGCTGAAAAGGATTACCAGATGGTTTCGGGTTTGACTGGCGATGTTGAACCGGGCGACAAAATTAAGGAATTGTTGCGCGCCCGTTTTCCGTGGTTGATTATCGGGATGCTGGGTGGAATTATTGGTTCACTTGTCCTCAGTTCGCACGAACAGTCGCTGAGCCGTGTAACCGAACTTGCCTTTTTTATCCCGCTCATTGCGGCAATGGCCGGGAATGTTGGGGTACAATCATCGGCAATAGTAGTGCAAAGCATCGCCAGCGGGGTTAAAGAACTTGAATCGATTTCGCAGCGTTTGATTAAGGAAGTTTCAGTGGCACTGATTACAGCTTTGTTTTTTTCGTTGTTGATTTTTGCTTACGTGTTTTTTAGCCGTGGCAACATGAACCTCACTTACACGGTTTCAATCACGCTGTTTATCGTCATTATTTTTGCCTCGTTTTTTGGGACAGTAATTCCCTTGATTTTACACAAAATGAAAATTGACCCGGCCCTTGCTACCGGTCCGTTTATTACAACAATGAACGACATTTTGGGTTTTTTGATTTATTTAATGATCGGGCAATATGTTTTTTGGGATACTTTAATTCCCTCGGGAAAGCCCCACTAACTTCCCAAAGGGGAGAACAAGGAATAGGATATATAGAAAACTGTGGAATAAATTTCCCCGGCAACTTGCAATAACCGGAGTAACAAATCGACATGCTACAAAGTGTGGGAGTGTGGGATTTTCAACATCATATTTCCAATGCTTATTCAAATTGAATTTGAACATTGAGTGTTCTGTATTGGATATTTTAAAAGGGATTTAATTAATTAACTGTTATTGTCCATACCAATTCGTTCTTAAAGCAAAATGGCAATTCAGAAATCCTGACCGTCCTGTCAGGCGGGCGCCACAGCGATTAACTAAACAGAATTCATCGCCACAACCGGATCGAGCCGGGCAGCGGAGCGGGCAGGCATAAAACCGGCAATAAAACCAATAACACTCGAAATCATCAGCCCGGTGATTATATTTCCAAGGGTAAGTACTATCGTAAATTCACTCACATAACCAACGATAAGCGTTCCGGCAAAAATCAGTATCAGTCCAAGCACTCCACCTATCAGTGAAAGTACAACAGCTTCAAAAATAAATTGCAGCAAAATAAAATACCTTTTTGCGCCAAGTGATTTTTGGATACCAATTATTTTTGTGCGCTCTTTTACCGAAACAAACATAATATTGGCAATGCCAAATCCACCTACAAAAATTGAAAATCCGCCGATTATCCAGCCGGCCAGATTAAATACAATAAAAAACTGGTCGAACTGATTCGATATCAAACTAACTTCGTTTAGCGCGAAATCGTTTTCCTCAATAGGTTTTAAACGGTGCAGGTTTCGCATGATTCCTTCAAGTTCGGCAACAAACTTATCTCTTTCAATATTTGGTTTAGATTTTACACAAAGGGTTTGGCCGCGATCGCGATTGCGCACATCAATCATATTAAAGGATTTTACTGCAGAAATATGGATGTTTTTATCCATTGACGTACCAAACATGTCCTGTCCTTTTTTCTCGTAAACTCCAATAATCTGAAATTTTATCCCCTGAATTTTTATGTCCCGATTGACAGGATCTAGTCCAGGGAAAAGTTTTTCAGCAATTTCAGCACCAACAACTGTTACAGGCGTGCCACTTCGCATTTCATTTTCAGTGAAATACCGGCCACGAGCAACTTTTAAACCCCAGACATCAAGTATACCATAGGTTGTGGCCATGATTGTAACATTTTCCATTTTATCGCTTCCAGCCTGGGCAGTACGCGAAAAACCAAATAAAAATGCTGCATTTTCAACTGAATTTCCTCTTTTGATAATTTCTTCGGTTTCCTCAAATTCTGGCACAGGGCGGTTTAAATATCGCCACCATGGATATTCTGATTCCCCTTCAGGCGGCATCCACGGCCATTTTTGTATATATACCATGTTGCTTCCCATGCTGTCGAGGCTTTGGCGTATAAATTTCTCAAGCGAATCGATTACAGTAAAAACCGAAATGATTGCAAAAATTCCAATGGTGATTCCAAGTAGTGATAAAATAGTGCGTAACTTATTTGCTTTTAGTGAGTTAAAAGCAAAAGTAAAACTTTCGTATATTAATCTAATCAGCAGCATTTTTTGTATTTCCTATTTGTGAGTAAAGTTAAAATTAGTTTTTTTAATCTTTTGCAAAATGTTGTATTTAAAAATTAAGTTGAAAGGATATAATATTCATAATTTATTTGTAACGGAAAGAAAATGAATGATTTTTTCTGAATTCAATTTCCAAAAATCAAATCCTTCCGTTCATGTGGGTTTGCTGTTTGCCAATTGTCTTTTCGGATTTTGTCATTTTAACCTGTCATTTCAATCTGATTTTATTAACAAAGAAATGTTTGAAACCTCAATTTTTAGTATAAAAACTACATTGATTTTTTTATCTTTGCGACCTAAAATAGAAAAGGGAATAAATGGCTGATAATAAAAAAATTAAGACCGCATTGGTCTCAGTGTATCATAAAGAAAACCTCGATAGTATAATTCACAAACTGAACATTCTGAATGTTAAAATTTTAAGTACCGGTGGCACAAAAAGTTTTATTGAATCACTGGGTATTGAAGTAACTTCAGTTGAAAGTTTAACTGGTTATCCTTCAATTTTGGGAGGCAGAGTTAAAACACTGCACCCAAAAATTTTTGGTGGAATTTTATCCCGCCGTGACAATCAGGGCGATGTGAGCCAGTTAACCGAATATGATATTCCTGAAATTGATTTGGTAATTGTTGATCTTTATCCTTTTGAAGATACAGTTAAATCGGGAGCAGACGAAGAGGAAATTATTGAAAAAATTGATATTGGCGGTATTTCTTTGATACGCGCAGCAGCCAAAAATTTTAAAGACGTAGTAATCGTTCCATCACAAAAGGAATATTTGCCGTTGCTTGATTTATTAAATGAAAAAGAAGGTAATTTTTCTGTAGATGATCGCCGTTGGTTTGCCGGCAAGGCGTTTTCGGTTTCTTCAAATTATGATGCTGCAATTTTTAGCTACTTTAACGGAGGTACCGATGAAAGCACTGAGCGCATCAGCTTAAATAACGGCGAAGTATTACGTTACGGGGAAAACCCACACCAAAAGGCAACTTTTTTTAAATTCAAAAATACTCCACAGGATGTTACTTTGTCTGATGCTCGTGTAATTCAGGGCAAGGCATTGTCATACAACAATATGCTTGATGCCGATGCTGCCTGGAAATCAGCCAGTGATGCATATCATTCAGTAACTCATATCAAAAACAAAGTTGCTGTTTCGGTTATTAAACATTTAAATCCATGTGGTTTGGCAGTAACCGGAAACATCCTGGAGTCGCTCGAACTGGCGTGGGAAGGTGATCCAATCAGTGCTTTTGGAAGCATTATTTGTTTTACCGATACAGTTACGAAAGAAGTTGCAGAGTGGTTTGGAAGTAAATTCGTAGAAATAGTAATTGCCCCGAAATTTACCGATGAAGCTCTTTCGGTTTTTGCAGGCAAAAAAAATCTGCGCTTACTTGAAATTTCTTTGAAAAGTGAAATTACAGGCGAAAAATTGTATCGTTCAATTAGTGGCGGTATGTTGGTTCAAGATGAAGATGAGGGTTTGGATCTTCAATTTGAAACAGTAACTTCACAACCATTTGAAGATACAAAAATGAATTTGGCCAAATTTGGGATTACTGTTTGTAAGCACTTGAAAAGTAACGCCATAGCAGTGGTTACCGAAAGTGCAAATGGTTCGTTTTGGCTTACCGGAGCCGGAATGGGACAACCCAACCGATTGGACAGTTTGCGCCATTTAACAATGCCGCGATTCAATGCAAAAAAAGGAGTGGCAATCGAAAATTCAGTATTAATTTCCGATGCATTTTTCCCTTTTCGCGACAGCATTGAAGCTGCCAACGAATATGGCGTAAAATACATTGTTGAACCCGGTGGCAGTATCCGCGACAAAGAGGTTATTGAAGCCTGTAACGAGTTTGGTATTGCGATGGCATTTACCGGAAGGAGACATTTTAAACATTAAAAACAGAACATCTTTTAAAGATCAGATAATCAGAAATTCAAATGGGACTATTTTCATTTTTAACACAGGAGATTGCAATTGACCTGGGAACGGCCAACACTATTATCATTTATAATGATAAAATTGTTGTTGACGAACCATCGATTGTTGCCATTGATTTGAAAACCGAAAAAATGGTGGCAATTGGCGAAAAAGCAAGGCAAATGCAGGGGAAGACACACGCAAACCTGAAAACCATCAGGCCATTGCGAGACGGTGTGATTGCCGATTTTAACGCGGCTGAGCAAATGATAAGGGGGATGATAAAAATGATAAATCCCAAACCAAGATTATTTTCTCCTTCTTTAAAAATGGTTATTTGCATTCCTTCAGGCAGCACCGAAGTTGAAATCCGTGCGGTTCGCGACTCATCGGAACATGCCGGTGGAAGAGAGGTTTATATGATTTATGAACCCCTTGCCGCAGCCATTGGGATTGGACTAGATGTTGAAGCACCCGAAGGAAACATGGTTGTTGACATTGGTGGTGGTACAACTGAAATTGCAGTAATTTCGCTGGGCGGTATTGTAACCAACAAATCAATCCGCATTGCCGGTGATGATTTAACTGCTGATATTATGGAATATATGCGCCATCAGCACAATATAAAAATTGGTGAACGCACAGCTGAGGAAATTAAAATCCATGTAGGATCAGCACTTTCGCAACTAAAAGAACCGCCGCCAGATTACGTTGTGCAAGGACCAAACCAAATGACAGCTTTACCAATTGAGGTACCTGTTTCGTACCAGGAAATTGCGCACTGTCTTGAGAAATCGATTTCGAAAATTGAAACCGCAGTTTTAAGCGCATTGGAACAAACTCCGCCCGAATTGTATGCCGACATTGTTGTAAAAGGAATTTGGCTGGCAGGCGGTGGTGCACTTTTAAAAGGATTGGATAAAAGATTGACAGACAAAATCGGGATTACGTTTCATATTGCCGAAGATCCTTTACGGGCGGTAGTTCGTGGAACCGGGATTGCACTTAAAAACGTAGATAATTTTTCATTCCTGATCAAATAAATGGTCGGGAATTTTCTCTTATAAACAATGAGAGGTCTGTTTCGGTTTCTATTAAAAAATTATGCGTTTCTTCTTTTTTTAATATTAGAAGTAATTTCGTTTACGCTTATTTACAATTTTAATAGTTATCAAAAATCAAAGTACCTCAATTCATCAAACAAAGTAACTGCTACTATTTATAATTCATTCAGCGCGGTTGGTAACTATTTTAATCTGGCTTCGGTAAACCGAAAATTAGCCATGGAAAATTCCCGGTTAAAATCGTTATTGGCCGATTTGCCTTTTATCCGGATTACACCTAATTCAATAGTTTCAGAAGCTGAAATAACAGATTCTTTGTATAGGTTTATCTCTGCAAAAGTGATTAATAATTCGGTTGATAAACAAGACAACTACATAACGCTGAACAAAGGTCGCAAACATGGTGTAAAACCTGATCAGGGAATTGTAAATTCCGATGGGGTGGTTGGTGTTGTTGTCCACGTTTCTGAATCATTTTCACTGGGATTTTCAGTGTTAAACAAGCGTTGGGGAGCTTCAGCAAAATTGAAAAGCAGTGGAACTTTTGGTCCTCTTGCCTGGGACGGAAGTGATTCACGGTATGCAAATCTTACCGGGATCCCATTTCATGTTAAACTCGCAGTTGGCGATACTGTTGTAACAAGCAGTTATTCATCGGTTTTTCCCGAAGGTGTTATGATTGGGACTGTTCATTCAATTGAAATGCCACCGGGCGATAATTATTATCAAATTCAGGTTGAACTTGCAGTAGATTTCAGGGCACTTTCTTATGTAGATATTGTTGAAAACCTGAAAAAGGATGAATTGAAAGCACTCGAAAACAGAATAGTTAAATGATTCGAATTCTCTTTAAATATGTGGTAATGTTTGTGTCACTTGTTTTAGTGCAGGTGCTGATATTTAACCAGGTACAGTTTGGAGGATTTTTGAATCCTTATGTTTATGTTTTATTTATCATCCTGCTTCCAATAAGAACACCCAGGTATTTGGTTTTAATACTCGCTTTTGCACTGGGATTTATTATTGATATATTTTCCAATAGTTTAGGGGTGCATTCGGCTGCAACTGTATTTATTGCATACATGAGACCTTTAATAATCAGAATAATATCTAACAGAGAAGATGACAAAAACGATTATCCGGGGTTGCAGCAGAATAAATTTATTTGGTTTGCCAGTTATGTTTCGTTCATGGTTTTGTTACACCATTTACTTCTTTTTTATCTTGAAGTCTACACATTTGCCAATTTCCTAAATACGCTTTCCAGGGTAATTTTAAGTTCTGTTTTCTCAATTATTGTTATAGTTTTAAGTCAGTTTTTGGTTTTTAGAGATTAAAGAAATGAGTGTTGACATTTTTTCGAAAAGAAAATATTATGTAACAACCATCTTTCTTGTTGCAGGCCTAATCTTTATTTTGAAGTTATTTGTATTACAGGTAATAAGTTCGAAGTACAAGGTGTCGGCAACAAATAATGTGTTGCGCGAAATTGTGCAATATCCGATGCGTGGTTTGGTGTACGACAGGAATGGCGTTTTAATGGTATTCAATAAACCGGCCTATGATTTACTTGTTACACCGCGCGAAGTTGAGCGATTTGATACACTTTCATTTTGCCGTTTGCTTGAAATTTCGAAAGAAGATTTGATTGCAGGAATTCAAAAGGCCAGTGATTATTCTACTTACAAACCCTCGATTTTAATTAAACAGATTCCCCCGGAGAGTTTTGCATACCTTCAGGAACAGTTGTATAAATTTAAAGGATTTCACACACAGTCAAGAACTTTGCGTGAGTATGCACAGCCTTCGGCAGCCCATGTATTAGGTTATGTCAGCGAAGTAAATGATGCCGACATACAAAAGGATGATTATTACAAATCAGGAGATTATATTGGTGCCAGCGGGATTGAAAAAACATACGAAAGGCAACTTCGCGGTATAAAGGGAATTAAAAAGCAATTGGTTGATGTGCACAACCGTGAACAGGGAAGTTACCTTGACGGAGCAGAAGATATTCCGGCTAAAATCGGGAATAATATTGTTTCCACTTTGGATGCTGATTTGCAAAGTTATGCCGAACAACTTTTTCGAAATAAAAAAGGTGCAATGGTTGCCATTGAACCTTCAACAGGCGAAGTTCTTGCTTTGGTTAGCGCGCCAACTTACGATCCAAGTTTGCTGGTGGGCCGGATTAGGGGAACCAATTATAATATTTTGTTGCAGGATAGTTTGATGCCGCTGTTCAACAGGGCTACCCAGGCAAAATATATGCCCGGATCCACATTTAAAATTATAAATACTTTAATCGGATTAGAAACCGGTGCAATAACAACTCAATCCAGATTTTCCTGTGCAGGCAAGGCATCCAGCCCAATTCGCTGTACACACAACCACGTCTCGCCTGCAAATGTTGTCGATGCAATCAGGGAATCATGCAACTCGTTTTTGTGGAATACTTTTCGTGCCATCATGTATAATAAGAAAACTGTTGCTGAAGGATTTAATACATGGCGAAGTTTTGTTAAAAGTTTTGGGATTGGGCAGATAATTAGCAGCGATTTTCCAAATGCGCTGGAGGGAGATTTGCCAACGGAATCGTACTACAATAAAATTTATGGGAAAGGCCACTGGAGCCCTTTAACAATTCGTTCTATGGCGATTGGGCAGGGTGAATTGGGCGCCACGCCGCTTCAAATGGCAAATGTTGCTGCTATTGTTGCCAACAGGGGTTATTTTTATCCTCCTCATTTAATAAGGGAAATTGAAAATGATACGGTTCCATCATCTTTAAAAGAGAAACATTATACCAAAATTTCGACTGAAACTTTCGTGCCAATAATTGAAGGTATGGAACAGGTTGTGAAAGGGAACATGTCATCGAGGGTTGCCGTTCCGGGTGTTGTAATGTGCGGGAAAACCGGCACAGTTCAAAATGATCATGGTATCGATCATTCGGTCTTTACAGCTTTTGCCCCAAAGGAAAATCCGAAAATCGCCATTTTTGTTTATGTCGAAAATAGTGGATTTGGCTCGACATATGCTGCCCCAATGGCTGGTTTAATGGTAGAACGGTATTTAAACGATACCATTTCGGTTCAAAAGAAATTAGTTGAAGAGAAGATGTTGGAAGCCAATTTGTTAAATCCGAATAAGGCGAGATAATATGCCAAAAAGAAACAGCCTTTGGGCAAACATCGATTGGTTTACGGTGTCAATATTTCTAATATTGATGCTTTTGGGGTGGATAAATATTTATGCTTCGGTTTTTAATCTCGAGCATCAAAATATTTTTGACACAACCCAACGATATGGGAAACAATTGATTTGGATCGGTGCTGCACTTGTAATAGCATTTTTTCTGCTCCGGATTGATTCAAATTTTTATGTATTTTTCTCTTACTTTATTTATGGTTTTATTGTTTTACTGTTAATCCTGGTTCTGATAATCGGAACTAAAATTAACGGACAACGTGCATGGTTTATGATTGGTTCATTTGGGGTCCAACCTTCCGAGTTTTGCAAGTTTGCAACTGGTCTGGCACTTGCCAATTACATGAATACCCACGGGTTTAAACTCCGGAAATTCAAATCGCTGCTTGTTGTTTCTCTTATAATTCTTGGCCCGGCAGCCTTAATTTTACTGCAAAATGATACAGGTTCGGCTCTTGTTTATTTTTCATTTGTTTTGGTTTTATACCGTGAAGGACTTTCAGGAGTTGTGCTGTTTTTTGGCGCTTTATTGGTGGTGCTTTTTGTATTGGCCCTTATTGTCTCGAATCTTACTTTATCGATTTTATTGCTTGCTTGTGTGTTAATTGCCTTTTACGCAGTCAACCCAAGGTACCAGCAGTTTTTGGTCATACCTGCCATTTATATTTCGTCCATTCTTTTGTTTTTTATTATCAATTTAATTCTTGATTCGAAATATGAGGTTTCCGATATAGTTACTTTTGGTTCGATAATAGGTGTGCTCATTATTTTGGGATACAGTCTCCGTAAAAAGTTGAATAACTATACTACGATTGCTCTGATTTTTCTGGGTTCTGTTTTGTTTACAATATCTGTTGATTATGTTTTTTACAATATTCTCGGCGATCATCAGCAGGCCCGTATCAATGAGCTGCTTGGTATTGAGTCGGATCTGCTTGGTGCCGGATACAATGTAAATCAGAGTAAAATCGCAATTGGTTCAGGAGGATTTTGGGGAAAGGGATTTTTGGAAGGTACACAAACCAAGTTCAATTTTGTGCCGGAACAGGATACCGATTTTATTTTTTGCACAGTTGGTGAAGAGTGGGGCTTTATTGGTTCTTTGGTTGTGATTGGCCTGTTTATGGCGTTGTTTTCGCGTTTGGTTTGGCTTGCAGAACGTCAGCGATCCGGATTTTCAAGAATTTATGGATATGTGGTTGCAGTTATCCTGTTTTTTCATTTTTTTGTAAATATCGGGATGACTATCGGGATAATGCCTGTAATAGGAATACCTCTTCCTTTCTTTAGTTATGGTGGTTCATCACTTTGGTCGTTTACCATTTTGCTGTTTATTTTCATCAGGTTGGATGCCAGCCGGTACGAGAAATTCTAATCAGAATTATATTTTATTATATTATGTTTTATTAATTTGGGAAGAACTGGAATTTATACATTCGTTATTTTCAAGTTCAGTTGTATACTTCAACAAATCAATCATAAATTCTCTGAAATTTCCTTCAAAAAAATCATTGTTTGTTAGAATAGTCTGCAGCACAAAATCTGATTTCGCCGGAAGTGTTGAATAATTACTCATAATTTTAAGTGTATGCACTATGCCATTTACCGAAGCATATGATTCCAATCGCCTTTGTTGTATTAAAAAAGGAAGGAAACTTTGCACCCTGCCAGGTAAATGCATGAAGTTTTGTAAAAGCACGGCATGGCTTCGTTTCGTAAAATTTCGCAGTGTTAAATCCGAATATTCATTCCAATTTTTGGCCAGATAATGATCGTACAATAAATCGATTACAATTCCGGAGTAAAGTCCAAATTCACTTCTAAACAATACTTTTGCCTCCCTGAATTTAGTGTGAGCATCTGTAAACGTATCAATCCGGCGGTGCATCAAAATTCCCTTTTTTATGTTTTCAGGAAATTTGTTCCAGCTATTCCCCTTAACAAAATCGCCAATAAAATTGCCCACCATTGTATGTTCGTCAGGGCCCGATAAAAACAGATGCGCCAGATAATTCATCCAAATTCTTTTCAAAAGGAACGGTTTAATAATGAATTTGTTTGATAAGGGCATTATTCAATAAGGATTTTAGTGTTTTATTATGAATTAAATCTGTTGACATCAGATGTTTATAAAAGTTTTGGTTTAAGATGAGATATTACATAAAAATATTTCATTTTCGTAAATTATAAAACCATGTTGACTTGAATGGGTTTTTAATATTTTTTATTTTTGACCCCTCAGAAAGATGGATTGATGAATAAGAAGATTGTGGCATTTGGAGAAGTAGTTTGGGATATTTTACCAAACGGAAAAGTACTGGGAGGAACACCATCGAACATGGTTTTTCGTTCCAATTCATTTAACGAGCGGGGGTTTTTACTTTCGCGGGTTGGAGATGATGAATTCGGAAACGAAGCTTTTGATGAACTAAAAGCATTAAAAATTTCTGATGAAAACGTGCAGGTTGACAACGAATTTCCAACCGGGACAGTTCATATCAGTTTCGATGAAAATTTTGAATCACTTTATACTGTTACCCCCGATGTTGCATTTGATCATATCGAGTTTTCTGCTGAATCGTTAAAATTGGTCAGGGATGCCGATTGCCTTTTTTATGGACTGTTACCACAACGTTTTGGTATCTCAAAAAATACGCTGCGTGAATTAATAAAAGAATCGCCCGATTCGATCCATTTCTTTGATTTAAAATTGTTTGAGCATTTTTTTAATGTGAAAGTGGTGGAAAACCTACTTGAAAATTCCAATATTGTTCGGATTAAAGAGAAAGAAATAGATTTTTTATCCAAAGAATTAAATATAACAGCTGATAATCTGGAGGTTTTTAGTACTGCACTATCGTGGAAATATAAAATAGATATTGTTTTAATAACCCGGGGACATAACGGGGTTTTTGCATACCACCAAATAAAAGGCGCCTTTTATGATCCGGGCTATAATATTAAAGTTGAAGATAATATTGGCTCCGGTATGGCATTTTCAGCCGGATTTCTTGTTTATTACCTCAATGGGAAATCAATACAGCAAGCGCTCAATTTTGGAAATGCTTCAGGCGCACTGAATACTACAAGGCGTGGCGCAACTTCATATTTCAATAAAAAGGATGTTCTTACTTTTATGAGAACTACACCCAAGAATAATTTGATATAACTGTTTCTACCGATTAAAAAATATTCTAAAACATGGATTGAATGGTAACCATAATGGCCGTTTTACTGTTTATGTAAGTAAAATAACCATCATGAAACGAACTTCAAATGAAATTACCCAATTTTTGATCAACAAGTTATGGGAACAGTTTTTAGAAAGGGTTCCTTACGCGAGGCAATATGCTGATTTGATGATTGAAAAAGGAGGGAAAGTAGTGATTGACCATATCGCCTTTCGAACATTTAATACCCACACAGGGGAACAACCCGAAGGAATCAGAGCGATAAAACATATTCTGAATTTCTTGGGATATGTACAAGTTAAAAAATATAAGTTCGCAAAGCATAATTTAAGTTCAACTCACTTTGAACATCCCAATGAATCATTACCGAAAATATTTGTCAGCCAACTCGAGGTAAATGAATTGCCTGTTTGGGCACAAAGTATAATTAACGACACGGTACATAACACCTATTATTTATTGTCGGACAGAAGTTTGGAATTATTGGGGAGATTGGAAAAAAATAAGTTTTTACCGTATGAAGCGGCGGATTATCTTATCGAAGATCTTGCGCAATATTTTCGCCGTCCATGGAATATTCCATTAAAAAAAGATGTTCTGAAAATAAACGATGTATCTCAGTTTGGTGCATGGGTTTTAATTCATGGAAATGCTGTAAATCATTTCGCAGTTTTGGTAAACGACCAAAATATAGAAGAGTGGCCAGATCTGGAAACCACCGGTAATGCGCTTATCCGCGCAGGAATTCCAATGAAAGATACCATAGAAGGTGATCCCGGTAGTACACTGAGGCAAACCGCTACTTTAGCCTCGAAAGAAGAAGTAGATGTGAAGGATGAAGCAGTTTTTGAAAATATGGTTTGGACTTACGCATATTTAGAACTTACAGAACGAAATTATATAGAAGTTGAAGGCACGCGCAAATTATTTTCAGGTTTTATTGGTAATCAGGCAAACCAACTTTTCAATTTAACAGAAACCCATGAAAATTAATATACGTTTGGAACATAAGTAATCTCATCAATAGGTGGCCTGACATATCCTTTACTGTCCGCTCTTGGATGCAATTCAATAGGAGCAGGTGTTAAGTCCTTGTATGGAATCATCGATAAAAGATGATGAATGCAGTTCAATCGCGAAAGTTTTTTATTGTCGGCATCTACTGTATACCACGGACAGATTTTTGTATCAGTATAAGCAAACATTTCATCTTTGGCCATTGAAAAATCTACATACAACATTCGTGATTCCAAATCCATTGGGCTTAGTTTCCATCGTTTTGTCGGATGTTTTATTCTCGATTTAAAACGTTTTTCCTGTTCTTTTTCACTCACCGAAAACCAGTATTTTATTATAATTGTTCCTGAATATATTAACATTCTTTCGAATCTTGGGCAAGCACGTAAAAAATCCCAGTATTCATCGTCGTTACAAAAGCCCATTACTTTTTCAACCCCTGCCCTGTTATACCAGCTCCTGTCAAATAGCACCATTTCACCTGCAGCAGGTAGATGCGCAACGTAGCGTTGGAAATACCATTGCGTTTTTTCTCGTTCAGTTGGTGTACCCAAAGCCACAACCTTGCAGATACGAGGGTTCAGTACCTGTATTATTCTTTTTATTGCACCTCCTTTGCCGGCGGCATCACGTCCTTCAAAAATTACAACAACTTTAAGTTTTTCCTGTTTTATCCATTCCTGGAGCTTTACCAATTCAAGTTGAAGTTTTTTTAATTCTTTTTTATAGAACTTTTTTGTGATTTTCTGAGGAGTCGACGGATTTGATTCAAGCTCGTTCATAATGTAATTGTTTAATATTCAGATGAAGTTCGATTTGAAAAGTGTTTTAAAGTTACTGAAAATTATTCCAGATTGTATAATTCAATTAAAAGGAACTTTTTACAGAATAATACAATTTTGCGATTTCAAACCAAAATATATGCTCCAAACAAACTATCCGCGCGTGCTTCTGTCAGTATAAAAAAGCCTGATTCAATTTTGTTATCTGCAATTTTTAAGGGGTGTTTTACTTCCATTTCATTTTTGAAATCGCTAAATGTTTTTCCGGGTACGAAATAAGTGCTGAAAACCCCTTTTTTATTTTTTGAAATCAATTTTTCAAGCCGAAGTGAGAGCATACCCATAGTGTGGCGAACATTTATTTCGAGGCAAGGGTTAATTTTTAAATTGTTATTTTCATCAGTATAAATTAATGTATCAACACCAAAAGCACCTTCGTACAGTTGCGGCATTGTGCTGTTTTCAATGGCATTGATAAGTGGTTGAAGTATATTATCAATTACTGTCTTAACAAAAGCCGCTGTCCTATTATCTATAGCAGATGGTAGACCATTCAAATAATTACCTTCGTATTGACCCTTATTGTTGGTGTAAAAATAACTGTTTCCAAGGTGCTCAACTTTCCCCTTTTTTATTTCAAAAAGAAGTGCAAGGTCAAGCGCCTTAGTTAACAAAGGCTCTGCAACTGCAAATCCCTGCTCTTTCACAATTCCCATTACCTTTTCCCAAACTTTGGGGTGAACCGGTGTTTTTGTTATGTACTGTAATCCACGTCCTGAACTGCTCCAGGGCGCTTTTATAATTACTTTTCCCCATTTTTTTATTGCACATTCGAAATCATTTTTAAACATGCATATCATTGGTGTTTGTTCTGTTGGTAAAATATAGTCAGCATTTATTGTTGACTGCAATTGGTTTAAAATTTCCAGGGCGAATTTTCTTGATATTATTTCACGGTGTGCTGGTTTCCAGCAATAAACAGGTGATTGCCTAAATTCAACAGAGCATAATTGTTTGAATTGGCTAAGAAATTTATGTGCAACAGGACTCCAACCCCACGGAAGTAATTTGTTAATTGGTATGTTAATAGGATGAGTTTTACATAATATGCTGTTTTTTAAGCAAAACTTGGGGATGTCGATATTCAGTTGTTTTAAACTGTGAATAAATTCAACCGATGGAAGCCGATCAATTAATATAATATCATTTTTGTTCGCAAAATACATGGGAAGTAATGACAAATCATCTTCCATTTTTTGCAATGTGCGATTGGGCTGCCAGTTAGCATTATTGTTGGCCACAGCATATTCGCAGGTGGGGTTAAAAAAGTAAATATTTTTATGTTGATCAATCATTATTTTATGAATTGTAAAGATTTTTATCAGGTACAAATAAACATTTTAAACAATTTTATTGATTTACAAAGTTATTTTTTTGTTAAAAACAAAGAAAGTTAATTTATATGTTAAACATTTTGCAGTAAAATCAATTTTATTTATTTATAAAATATTTGGTATCCCCTGTTTTAAGAGGGGTAGTTTTATAAAATATATAGAAATAATCGTAAATAACCCTTATATATTTAACAAAAATTAATATTAATAGTAAAATACAGCTTATTTTTTAAGTTTAATTGTATTTTAAAATTAATAATTACATTCGCACTCAATGAATCGATTAGCCTTGGTTATAAGCCAATGTCAGTCGGAATATAGTTTTAATAAATTTCTTAATTCTAACTATTAAAAATTTTTCTATGAAAAAACTTTCGCTGTTTTTAATTTGCATTTCTATTGCAGGTTTGCAAATGTTGAGTGCTCAGACCAAGAGCATTTCAGGTACGGTAACCAATAGTGAGGACGGTGATTCTATGCCGGGCGTCTCAGTAATGGTTAAAGGAACTACTCTGGGTGCTGTTACAAACCTGAATGGTTATTTTGAACTTAATGTTCCGAATGATGCCAAAACGCTTGTTTTCAGCTTTATTGGAATGAAATCAGTAGAGGCACAAATTGTGGGTTCTCAAGTTAATGTGCAAATGGAATCAGACATCCTTGGTTTAGATGAAGTTATGGTTGTTGCTTTTGGTACCGCCAAAAAAGAATCATTAACAGGGTCTGCTGCGGTAATTGGAGCAGAAAAAATTGAGTCTCGTTCTGTATCTTCTGTTGCACAGATCCTTACAGGTTCTACAACAGGGATCCAGACTACAGCCGGTTCAGGGCAACCCGGCAGTTCTCCGGATATCCGTATTCGTGGTGTTGGTACCTTAAACACATCTGCCGATCCGCTTATTATTTTAGATGGCATTCAGTATTCTGGAAATATTTCCAGTATCAATCCCAGCGATATTTCATCTATGACTATTCTGAAAGATGCTTCGTCAACAGCACTTTACGGGTCACGTGCTGCAAACGGTGTAATTATTATTACAACAAAAGGAGGAACCAAAGGCGAGGAAAATCTGAAGATTAGCCTTAAAGCTCAGGCAGGTATAATTAATCAGGCTCTTCCATACTATGAATCTGTTAATGCCAAGGATTATTATGAACTTCAGGGTGAGGCTTTTGCACAGGCCAGATACCTTTCGGGCAACGCCAACTCAATCCAAGAGTCAAGAGCTTATGCTTATCAGAATATCTTCTCTCAACTAAGGTATAATCCTTTTGTAGGAACACCTAACGATCAGATTTTAGGCTCCGATGGTAAAATCAATCCAAATGCAAAATCCGGTTTTCCTGATCTGGATTGGTACGATGCTGCAAAACAGCAAGGTTACCGTCAAAATTATGATTTAAGTTTAAGTGGTGGCAGTAAAAAAGCAAGCTATTATTATTCTTTGGGATATCTAGACGAAAGAGGTTATGTTATTAAGTCGGATTACGAACGTTTCAATACCCGCTTAAACATTAATTTTGATGCTAAAGATTGGTTGCAAATTGGTACCAACATGTATGGTTCTATTATTACAAGTGATATCGGTTCTTCTGAATCAGCTACTTATGCCAACCCATGGAGAAATGCCAGGATGACACCTCCTATTTATCCTATTTACCTGGTTGATCAGGCAACAGGGGAGTACATCCTGGATGATGCCGGTGAGAAACAATATGATGATGGTGGATCGCAATCAAGGCCTATCAACGTGGGCAGAAATGCTATTGCCGAATTGAACTGGAACAGTGATGAATACAAAAGGAACAATGTGGGCGACAGAAGTTTTGCCACATTTAAACTTTTGGAAGGACTTACAGCTACCATCAATGCAGGTGTTGATATTCAGAATTACCAGTATAAAGGTTTCGAAAATGCCAAAATTGGTGATGGTGCCCCAACCGGAAGAATGGATGAGTCGAGGTACACAAGGACTACAGTTAATGTCAATCAACTTGTGAATTATGAACGGACTTTTAATGAAGTTCACAATTTTTCTGCTATGTTCGGTCACGAGTCATATGCAAGAAAATATACTTACCAAAGAGGTTTTAAAAACCAGTTTATTGTGAATGGAATCTACGAACTCAATAATTTTGTAAACACTTCGGATAACACGAGTTATACTACCAACAAAACGACTGAAGGTTATTTTTCAAGGTTAAAATATAACTATGATAATAAATATTATATTGAAGGTTCTTTTCGTAGAGATGGATCTTCTGCCTTTCATAAAGATGTTCGCTGGGGCAATTTTTTCTCTGTAGGAGGTAGTTGGAGAGTTGATCAGGAGGAATTTATTAGCAGTGTTAATTGGATTGATAACCTAAAATTAAGAGCCTCTTATGGAGAAGTTGGGAATGATGATACCGGTGATTTTGGTTACCAGGCACTTTATGAGACTTATCCAAATGCAGAGAACCCAGGTATAAAATGGAGTACTGTTGGGAATGAAGAATTATCGTGGGAAGTAAATAAAACCTTTGATGTTGCATTGGATTTTGCATTGTTTAAAAGGCTGAGTGGTACAGTTGAATGGTACAACAGAAAGTCGGATGATTTGTTATACAGTATGCCTTTGCCACTTTCAATGGGTCTGCTTGAACAACCGCGTAATATAGCCGCCATGGTAAACAGTGGATTAGAAGTTAGCCTGGAAGGAGATGTTGTAAATATCGGCGATTTTAGCTGGAACCTGAGCCTTATGGGTTCAACAATTAAAAACGAGATTACATCTATTCCGGAACCTTTCGTTAATGGAACAAAAAAGTGGTCGGAAGGTCATTCAATCTATGATTTCTGGCTAAGAAAATATTACGATATTGACCCGGAAGATGGTGCTACACGATTCCATGTTTGGGAAGATGTTTTAGATGAAAATGATGAAGCAACTGGTGAAACAGTTTTATCCTATGATGACAACGGTGAACCAGTATTGACCAAGGACATGAATGAAGCAAATTATGGTTACGTGGGTAAATCAGCTTTCCCTAAATTCCAGGGATCTATTGGAAATACATTTACTTATAAAGGATTTAGCTTGAGTGCACTTTTTACGTATTCATTAGGTGGTTACATGTTGGATGGAATTTATCAGGGTATGCTTACCTCAGTTATTGGTGAGTCTTACCATCCCGATGTAAAAAATTCATGGATGAACCCAGGAGACATTACAGAACTACCCAGATTACAATATTCAAAAAATGACCTTTATGCGACATCGGACTATTTCTTAATTTCTTCTGACTATTTTAATATCAGAAATGTGACATTAAGTTACGATTTTCCAAAACAATTGCTGCAAAAATGGGATGTAGGAAAGTTAAGTGTATTTGTAACAGGGGAAAACCTGCACATGTTTACAGCACGAAAAGGCATGAACCCAACATTTAATTTCCAGGGAACGCAAGACGAATTTGCATACAATCCAAGCAGATCTATCATTTTAGGCTTTAGTTTGCAGTTTTAATCATTAGAAAAATTATAATACAATGAAGACAAAATATAAATTATTAACATTCTCTTTAATCTTTGCAATTGCCATGGGTTTTAGCTCATGTAGTGAAGATTTCTTGCAAACCGTTCCTACCGATTCGGTTTCTACTGAAATTGCATTAGGCTCTGCTGATAATATGATGCTGGCCATAAATGGAATGCACCGGGCCCTGTATGCACAAAATGGACAAATCAGCAATTATGCCGGTCAGGAATATATGATACCAATGGCAGAATTCGCAGCAGGAGATGCTTTGCACTCTACCGCAGGTAACGGTTGGTTTAATGCTATGTTGAAATGGAATACACATACAAGTGCCACCCGGGAAGATGTGGAATTTGCCTGGTGGTTTTACTACAACATAATCGGTTCGGCCAACAATATAATAAATGCCGCCGAGGGAATGCAAATGTCAGACGAATTGCATAACGTATTGGGACAAGCTTTGACTTACAGGGCATGGGCCCATTTTAACCTTGTCCGTTTATTTGCCAAAGCTTATATGATTGGCACCCCATCTTCTGATTTGGGTGTACCAATTATGCTGGCTACTGAACCTCCTTATGAAGGATTGTCGCGCAATACGGTTCAAGAGGTATACGTCCAGATTAAAACTGATCTTAATGATGCTATCACCCATTTTGCGGATGCTACGGAAAGGGCAGATTTGTCGCATTTGAACATTGATGTGGCAAAAGGTATTGCAGCTAGGGTGTATTTAACAATAGGTGACTGGCCGAATGCAGCAAAATATGCAAACGAAGCCCGTCAGGGATATACTTTAATGAGCGAAGCAGAATACAAATCAGGATTTAATTCAGTTAATAATCCGGAATGGATGTGGGGCTCTAAAATGATAACAGATCAAACTGCATATTTTTATTCATACTTCTATTATACTTCGAATAATTTTAATGGTTCGCAGAACAGAAGTAACCCTAAATTTATGAATCATAATTTATACAACCTGATTTCTGATACTGACTATCGCAAAGACCTCATCTTAAAGGATGCACCTAGTACCTTTTATGCCTGGGACAAAGGAGTCAATGCCGGAAGGTATGCCAGCAAAGACGAGTATAACGCAGCAGTGAAAACTTACAGAGGAATTGTCGATAATGGGAGCAGCCATAATATGCTTCCTTATATGCACATTAAATTGCAACAGTCCGATGGACCTACTACTTCTCCAATGGATGTAATTCACATGAGGGCTGCCGAGATGTACCTGATAGAAGCAGAAGCTTTGGCCCGCCAAAATAAGAATGCAGAGGCTCAGAATGTATTATTCACTTTGGCTTCAGCAAGGGATGCCGGATACACAAAATCAACCAACACAGGCCAGGCACTTGTTGATGAAATTCTTGTTCAACGAAGGATTGAGTTATTTCTGGAGGGACATCGCTGGTTTGATATGTTAAGAAACGATGAGGCTCTTGACCTTACAGGATCAGGTGCTGATCCTGACCTTTATTTGGACGGTTTCAAACAGGATAAACCCAGCGTTAATCCCAAATGGATTTTCATGATTCCCCAAAGGGAAATTGACGCTAACACTAATATCGTTCAGAATAAGTATTAATATTGAAAGACCAAAATGGTTGGTTTTTTAAGAAATTAATTCCGACAAATGATATTAAAACGGGAGAGCAAAAGTTCTCCCGTTTTTTTTAATCTGAATTTGAAGAATCCTTGGAAATTGGGTGTTGAAACGTTCCCTGCCCGTCCGGTCAGGCGGAAGTATTGGATATCTTTTTTGTGTTGCTTTATAAATCATACATCACCGGAAGTGATAACATGACGAGAAACTTTTTAAATATCCAATATCAAACAATCAATTTTGAATTTTCCATTTGAAGAAGATTGGAAATTGGGTGTTGAAACGTTCGTTGCCCGTCCGGTCAGGCGGGATTATTTGATATCTTTTTTGTGTTGCTTTATTAGTCATACCATTAAGGGAAGTGATAACATGACGAGGTTGAATATTGGTTATTGAATGTTCGATATTGGATATTTTTCTTCTTTATTTATTCTCCGCCACTTCCACCGGTTTTTCTGGCTGCTCCAAAAGCACCAAATCTCCTTCTTTTAATCCTTCTTCAACCATAACATATTGTTCGTTTTCGAATCCGGTTTTTATTTCCTGTTTTACAATGCTGTCAGGGGTATTCAGATATACATATTTTGAACCGTTTTCTTTAAAAACAGAAATAAGCGGAACTGAAATCACATTATCAGATTTTACAAGAATAATATCATTGTTGCTGGTCATTGCCGGTTTCAAACCTTCGTCGGTGTGGTCGAGGTTAATGATGACTTTAAATGCTTTCATATCGAAATCCTTGTGGCTTTCGCCAACACGGGCTATTGTATTTATACTGCCTTTAATTACAGTTCCTTCCAAAGCATCAAAAGAAACTCTCACACTGTCGCCAACTTTTATTTTGGCAATGTCAATCTCTTTTACATATATTTCAGATATCACTTTCGACATATCGGGAAGGGTAGCAATGGGTGGTGCGAATTCATAGGTTGAAACATCATCATCTTTGCTGTACTTTTTACCATCCCAGTTTTTTCCAAATATTACAATTCCATCCTCCGGTGCGGTAATTCGCGCAGCTTTCATCGCTTCCCTGAATTTTTCAATTCTTTCGGTGCTTCTGTCAACATCATCGGCAGAGCGGCGCACCCGCATTTTCAGCCTGTTTTGTTCCAATCTGTAATCGCGGCGCTTTTTCTCAATTAGGTTTTCCGCTTTTTGGTAAGTCATTTGGGCTTTGCGCTGGTAAGCTTCCGATTCGTAAACCGATTGTTCAAGGTCGATTTTATTGTACTCCAAATCGAGCAGTGCATTTTTAATCTCTTCACGCATATTTGTTAAAGTAACGGCGCTGTCAATTTTTGCATTGTTTAGGTCGGCCATCTGTTTTTCCATATTTTGTTCTTCCTCACGCATCCCCGACATGACCTGGCTTGCATCAAGCTGAACTATAAATTCGCCTTTTTTAACATTTTTACCGTCCGGTGCCAAATCCAATATCTTCATTTGCCAAAGCCGCAAATCTCTGTCGCCTAAAATTTTTGGTGCTCGAATCACTGTTGCCACCAATCCGTCTATTTCGCCTTTACACGACAACACAGCTTCAAATTTTCCCTTTTTTACCTCGTAATATTTTTGATTTTTCGTTGTTGAAGCCGTAAAATATACAATTGCTGAAACAACAACTGCTATCACAACTGCCCCTCCTAAAAAAATATGTTTCTTGCTTTTTACCATTGTTTATTTCTCTAAAATTCTGTCATAATTTACTTGTAGTGGAGTGCTTTTTTCAAAATCAAAAAGCGTCAAACTTCGCAGCCTGAAATAAGAAGTCCAGTAGTCGCGCAATCGGTTGAGGTACGAAATTCGTGCAGTTTCCTGGTCGGTACTGGCAATATTCAATTTTATAACATCAATTTTTCCGATTAAGAAACGCTGGAATGTAACATTATAACCCAATTGTGCCACTGTATCCGCTTTTGCCGAATTTTTCACCTGGCTGGCCTGTAAATTAAATTCCATCACACTTTGGAAAATATCCATTTCAAAATCTATGCGTTCCTGTTTAATAGTTGCAAGTGCCACTTCTCGGTTCGATTCGGCCATCGAAACGCGGCCTTTTGTGCGTCCCCAGTCAACTATTGGCACATTCAAACCAACGCTAAACCGCTGACTTTTATCGGGCTGGTTGTATACATCGGCAAATTCCTCTGACGTTTTGCTTCGTCCATACATTGCAAAAAGTGAGGTGTTCAAACCTGTTTCTGATTTTATCCGCTTAACATTTTGGTCTTGTTGCAGTTTTAATTGCTGGTGGTTTATCATTTCCGGGTTGTTTTGAATAGCCTGCGAAAGTGCTAAGTTCGGATTGATTTGAAGTTCAGGTATTTCGCTGGGGACAATACATTCAATTTCAACATTTTTTTCAAAACCCAAAAATGAATTTAAACTTGCCTGTGCCCTTTTTTCTTCCAATTGCGCCATGCTCAGTGCCTGTTCTGAATTCAGTAAACTCAACTCAAGTTTCAGCAATTCATCCTGTGTAACTGTCCCCACCTGAAAACGACCCATACCAATTTTATAAAGCGTGTCGGCATTTGCATAATTTGTTTTGGCAATCCCTTTTTGAATTTGTGCAGTTATCAGTTCAAAAAACTGGAAAGTTGACTTAATTCGCAAATCTTCAACATCCTGAATAAATTCTTTTTTTGCTTTTTCAAATTTTAGCGGTTCAATTTTCGATTTCCATTTTAGTTCGTTGTAACCATTCAGTTCCTGCGAATAACCTATACTAAAAGGTGTTGCAGAAAAAGAAGTGTTTTGATCGCCAGCCAGGTTTTTAACCATTTCCAAATCCGAACGCACAAAAAGTTGTCCACCTGTTAATCCAATATTTTGAAATGCATTAATCCCTATATCCGAATTCAGATATTCTCTCAGGCGGAATTCATCTTCATTCGTTTCGAAATTGTATTCTTTTTTAAGGAACCGGTTATAATCCAGCGGATTGGTACTCAATGAAATGCCAGGACGTCGTTCGGCCTGGTAAAACCTGTATTCCCAGTAACTGGCCAAGTACATGTTTTTATTTCTGAAAGCATCGATTGATTGCTTTGAGGCAATTTCGATGACATCGGGTAAACCCAAAATAATATTTTCCTGTGCTTTTGTTTTAAAGGAAAAACTGGCAATAATTAAAAAACTGATAACTAAATTTTTCATTTGATTTTGGTTGTTTTGGTTTATGAACGCAAAGAAACTACGGGGTCGTTTTCGGAAGCCTTTTTAGCCGGCAGATAGCCAAAAGTGATACCGACGATTACTGAAACTCCAAAAGCAATAAAAATGCTGAAAAATGAAACGATTGTTTTTATATCGAAAACTGCCGTAATTACTTTGGAAAGTATTATGCCAAGTATAATACCAATTATTCCTCCTGTTAAACTTATTAAAGTTGATTCGGCAAGAAACTGCGCAATAATATCCTTTTGTTTTGCCCCCACTGCCTGCCGAACGCCAATTTCACGTATGCGCTCCATAACCGAAGCCAACATGATATTCATGATCCCAATTCCACCCACTATCAGCGAAATTCCGGCAATTGCACCCAATACCACGTTAAATATATTTTTTGTTTTTTGCTGTTGTTTTAGCAAAAGTTCGGGGATCGTAACTTCAAAATCATACAATTCAGAATGGCGGCGAAGTAACATCCGTTTAATCAGGTTGGCAGAATTACCAAGTTGCTCAGTTTCTGTTACCTGCACAATTATTTTATCCAATTGATTGAGGTTGGGGTCGGTATCACCTTTGTCTTCCTCTTGTTCTGCACCGCCATAAATAACTACCATTCCTCCGCCACCTCCGCGTTGGTTGGCTTTTGCAATTTCATCTGCACGCAGCAGCGATCGGTTTTTAAACCGCAGCAACATGGTTTCCACCGGAATAAATATTTTATTGTCGGAGCTGCTTATCCCCAACTCATCTGAGGCAGATGCTGTAAAATCACGTTGTTCAATTACGCCAACAATTTTCAGCCAGATTTGGCCGCATTTTATGTATTTCCCTATCGGGTCATCTTGCCTGAAGAACTGGGTTTTTATGTTGTTCCCGACTACACAAACCGGCAATCCTTTTTCTGTTTGAACGTCGTTAAAGCGATTTCCACTTGACAATTGCATGTTGAATAAATCGAAATAGCTGTTTTCTATCCCCTCTAAAACAACCGGTTTGCTAATGCCATCGAGTAAAGCCGAGTAGTTGAATGAAATCACAGGAGATATTTTTTCGATAGTGGGCAACACCTGTTTAATTGCTTGAACGTCAAGAAGTGTCAGCCCTTTTGAAAATTTCTTGCCTCCGGGTTTGCCGTTGTTGTCACTGTTGTCTGATGAGGCATTTTCGTTAACTGTAAAAGTGCTTGGTGTAATGACAATATTGTTTACACCTACCAATTTTATTTGTTCAAGGATTTCCTGTTCAGCACCGTTACCAATGGCGAGCATACTGATTACCGCTGCAACTCCAAAAATAATCCCCAGAGCAGTCAGTATCGATTTAACACGGTTAGCAATAATTGCTTCAACCGCAATTTGAATGTCGTGTAAATATCTTTTAATGAACATATTATTTCGGGTTAAAGGATTATTTACTAACAACTACTGCGCCCGGTCCGCCTGGCATTTGAACCCCTGCCGGCAAAGCCATTGTCTTTTGTTCCAATTGACGCTTTTGCTCTTGCTCTGCTTTTTTTGCTTTTTCTTCTTCGTTTTTGCGTCTAATGTCATTGTAGATTTCTATACCTGCAAACGCGTATTCTTCAGCATTTTCAGGTTCTGTAAGATATATTTCCTGGTTTTCGGTTAAACCTTGCCTGATAACTACAAAGTTTTCGTTTTCCTCGCCGGGTTCAATAATTTGTTTTGTATTTTTTCCATCGGCCAAATACACAAACGAAAGGCTGTCGTTTGTAAATACCGATTCGATAGGAACAAAAAGTGTATCGGTAAAAGCATTGGTTTGAATGGTGTTACTGGTTGTCATGGCAGGTTTAAGTTCGGGGTCGGAGCCATTCACTTTTATTTTTATTTCGAAAACTTTTGCATCGCTGTTTGGCATTAACTGGCCCATGTTTGCCACAGAAACCACTTCGCCGGCAAGCTCTTTTTCAGGAAAAGCATCAATTCCGACTTTTACTTTCTGGCCTTTTTTGATAAGCGAGATGTCTATTTCATTGATGAATGTTTTGGTTACAAGGTTGTTCATATCAGGGAATGTTGCAATAATCGGATTCCACTGTGAAACGCGTGAGCCGGTTTTTACAGTTCCGCCATAGGGGTATTGGTAATATGAAATAATCCCGGCGCGTGGTGAATAAATAATAAGCGCGTCAATCAACTGGTTTAGCGCATCCACCCTTTCGCGCACCTGTTTGTAATTGATAAATTTTCGTGTTACTTTATTTGTTTCCTGTTGTGTGATTAAATCGTAAGCGGCTTTTACCTGTTCGAGTTTGCGTTTGGCTTTGTCGAGGTCCATTTCCACTTTTCTTTGTACGGATGGCGCCTCAAAAGCCGATTCCTGGACAGCAATCTCTTTTTCCTCAAGATCCAAGCTGGCATTTACAATTACATCGCGCTGGTTGCTCAATGTTAAGTTCGAATCGATTTTGCTGTCTTCATACTCCGAAAGTGTCCGCTCCAAATCATCGAGGGCGAGTTTTCTTTGCTCTTCAACAGCCTGGTGGTCGAGCGTCGCCACGTAGTCGCCTTCTTTTACATAGGTACCTTCGTCAACTATATCAGTAATTGTTAACGATGAAATACGGATTTGCCTGTCGTTCATCCGTTCGGGAATTAAAATATTGTCGGAGTTTTCCGATTCAAGCTGACCGGTTGAATACACGAGTACATCGAATGGCCCACGTGAAACTGTTGTTGAAAGCGCTGTACTTGTGACCTTTGGCCGTGAAAAAACAAAAAAAGCCAATAGTAAAACGGCGATTACAATGGCGCTTATCAGTAGTGATTTTTTGTTCATGGTTTATTTTAATTGATTGATAAAAATTGGTTTTTTATTTAACAAAAATAATGCCTTGTTTTTCAACGGGAAGTTCTAAAAAATATTTCAGAACAAATGTTAAATAAACTTTTTTGTTGTTAACTGGAATGTGAGCTTTCTAAATCCATAATCTTCAAAAGTATTCAATTACGAATTTTCAATAAGAATTAACAAAATAGAAAAACTAGAAATATGGAAGAATTGAAGACAGTGGTAAAAGATCAGGCAGGGATTGAAGCGGCAGCTTGTTGAAGCGGGTGACTTTGACGGCTGACCGGCAGGAGCGACCAGAGGAAGCTCACTGGCGGACATTGCCGGAAAAGGAACCTGCGAAACAACTATAGCGGAAAGCCCGTCCGCCTGCCGCCCAAAAAATAATTGTACCTTGTTGCAACATTTTTTTGTGTTGCATAGTCAAATGTGGTAGTTATGAATGACGGGGATCTTGTACAGCATATTTTAAACGGTAACAGTAATGCATTCAGGTTTTTGGTGGCGAAACACCAACGGCTTGTTGCACATATTGTTGGCAGGATTGTGCAGCGGAGGGAAGATGTGGAGGATATCAGTCAGGAAGTTTTTATGAAAGTGTATGGTAAGTTGAAATATTTCAGGGGTGATTCGCGGCTTTCGACATGGATCGCAAAAATTGCCTACAATACGAGTATTTCGCACATCAGGCGACAAATGAAAAATGAACGGTCGTATGACGAAAGCCCTGCACTTGTGGCGAATGAAAGTGATGAAACGCTGAATCAGAAAGGGATTGAAAGAGAGGAGGCAAAGAAATACCTGCTTGAATTGATTGAGGAGTTGCCTGTTCATTACCGAACGGTATTGACTTTGTTTCATTTGGAGGAATTTTCATATAGGGAGATTGAAGAGATAACCGGGATGCCGGAGGGGACGATTAAAAGTTACCTCTCGCGGGCACGAAAAATTTTGAAAGAGAAGTTGGATAAAGTTGTAAAAGCAGAAAAAACAAATATTTTTACGGATTATGTATAACAAAGAAAAATATTTTGATACAGATAAGTTATTGGATGAAGTATTAAAAACTGATCCACAGTTTGAGTTGTCGGAAAAATTTGCCGATTTGCTTGCCGAAAAGATGGGTCGCAATTTTGCGTGGCAGCTATATTTTAATGAATTTTTAATTTACCTGGCTGCGATTTTTGGTTTTGTTGCGGTGTCGGTTGGTATTCAGTTTATGTGGTTTGGGGCAGAGTGGCGGCAATGGTTGGAATTTATTGTACAACATATTTCGTTGATTTTGGGTATCAACATTTTAGTGGTTTTTATTTTGTTTGCCGACAGAGTTTTGCTGAGGTATTTTATGCGCAAATCGGCAATGGGAGAGATTTGAGAAAATTAAATTAACATTGATATTCAAAAATACGCCCTGTTTTAAATGAAACTTCACATGTTTAACTAACTGCCAAACTATTTACTTATCGTCTGTTGTTGCGAAGAAATATAATTTCTTCAGTATGGGGTTCTTCTCCTGTTTTCATGTTGTTGCGTTTGTAAAGCGGGTTCAACTTTAAGCCATACAATTGCGAAATATAGTGCATAGTTTCCCCTGCTTCCACACGGTGAGTCAACATACCATTTCTGCCGGCTTTACGATGTTTTGCCTGAATATATATAATTTCGTTTTTTAACGGTCTGTAACCTTCAGGCTGGTCGTTAAATTTGTATAACTCCCAGGCTTTAATTCCTAATTCCTGTGCCAAAATCTCGTATGTATCTCCCTCATTTGCCACAACGGTTTTTAAATTATTACGCATGGATATTTGATGCGACTGGTAGGGGTTGATAACCAATTTGTTCAAAACCTCTTTTTTCCGTGGTTTTGAATGTTTTAAAGAAGCCAGTTGTTCATTTGTCATCTTGTAGTCGAGGCGGTACAGCTGGTTTTCCTCAATAATTTTTAGTAACCTTTGAGCGTAATCGGGTGCGGTGGCATAGCCAGCCTGTTTTAAACCATGTGCCCAACCCACATAATCTTCGGGCGGGAGTTGAAAAAGAAAATAATAACGAGGATTGTCCATTAAAAAATTAGAGTGGTCAATAAACGATTCTTCTACCGTATTATATTGTCTAAAACATTCATTTCTCTCATCGTCATCATGCCGTACGGTTTTGCCGGTCCAGGTTGATTTACATTTTATTCCAAAATGGTTGTTTGATTTTGTACATAAAGTACTGTTTCCGTTTCCTGATTCCAAACAAGCCTGCGCCATAGTGATGCTTGCCGGAATACCGCTGCGATTCATCTCTTCAATAGCCAATAGCTGGTATCTTTCAATGTATTCCTCTCTGGAAATTTGTGAAACCGCTGTTGAAAAGGTTGAAATGGAAATAAATATAAAAAAGAAATACCTCATGTTAAATTCATTTTTCTTAGAATCATCAAAAATATGGTGTTCACCCTACTTCCTAAAGTTTTGCAGGTTTATTTATAAACAAATGAATGTGAATTTCATTGTGTTGAGCGGGCGAAATTTTTCCGGAAATATCATAAAAAGAATAAATGAATAACTAAAACTCAAGTATAATTACAAAACCCAAAAACAATTTACGATACAATTTCGGTTTGAACATTTTGAATTTTCTGTCATCTCCAATAAAAGTGTAAATTTGGCAAAAACAAACTGCTATGCATAAAAGGGTTTATCAGATTTTTTGGGAAGAATATGAAAAGTTGGCAGATTTACCGGAGTCTGATCAGAATTTGATTTTAATGGCGCGCGAATCATCAGAAAATGCATATGCACCATATTCCAGGTTTTTTGTTGGGGCGGCGGTTTTGCTTGCTAATGGCGAAATAATAAAAGGCAACAACCAGGAAAATGCTGATTTTACTGATGGTTTGTGTGCCGAACGGGTTGCACTGTTTTATGCACACGCTACATACCCGAATGTGGCGGTTGAAGCCCTGGCTGTAACTGCAAAAAATACTGATGGTTTGATTGCCGGTCTGGCACAACCCTGTGGTTCCTGCCGCCAGGTATTGGTTGAAACCGAATCACGGTTTAATCATCCAATCCGATTGATTTTAGATGGAGCTGAAAAAATTATGGTGTTGAACGGAGCAGATAATCTTCTCCCTTTCGCTTTTAAACCGGTGTCACTGGGCTAAATTTGTTGCTGCGGAACAGTTTCATGAATTCATTCCATACGACATCATCGGGTGGGTCGGCTACAATTGTGAGCATTTCGTTTCTAACGGGGTGCTTTAAATCAATTCGCCGCGCATGCAAATGAATACTTTTATCGGTGTTTGGCCTGTGAGATCCGTATTTTATATCCCCTTTAATATATAATTTGAGCTGGCGCAGTTGAACCCTGATTTGATGGTGCCTGCCCGTGTGCAGCTCAATCTCAAGTAAATGGTAATTGTCGATGCTTGCCACATGCCGGTAAGTTAAACTTGCCAGTTTCGAGGCAGGTCGTTTTTCAGTGTAAGCATAACTGCGGTTTCTTTCCTGGTTTTTTACAAGGTAGTGCGTAAGTGTGTCAGTATGTTTTTCGGGTCGTTTGTCAACAACCGCCCAATATGTCTTTTTTACTTCATCGCGGGTTTGGAACAATTTGTTTAAACGGGGGAGTACTTTTCCTGTTTTTGCCAACACTACAATGCCGGTTGTCGGCCTGTCGAGACGGTGTGGCAATCCCAAAAATACATTTCCCGGTTTATTGTATTTTTCTTTCAGATACTGTTTTACAATGTCAAGCAATGTTTCATCGCCCGATTTATCGCCTTGCACAACCTCGCCGGCTGCTTTGTTTATAGCTATTATATGATTGTCTTCGTAAATTACCTGCACACTAAACTCATTTTAAAATATTTCGGGTTGAGAACTAAAGGCTTCCAGTTTACAACTGTGATTCCTGATTCTCAATACGCGATACTATATTCTTATTTCCTTATACCTGATGCTTTTGACTTTGAACTTTAAACCTGCAACTAATATTGCTCCGATTCATTTGGGAAATCACATGATTTTACGTCTGTTACATAATTCTCAACTGCCCCTTTTATTTCATCGGCCAAATTATGGTATCGACGTAAAAACCTGGGCGAAAACTCCTGGGTAATTCCAAGTAAATCATGGATTACAAGAACTTGTCCGTCAACGCCTCCGCCAGCACCTATCCCAATAACCGGAATATTTAATGATGAGGCAACTTCTTCACCTAATTTTGCCGGAATTTTTTCCAAAACCACTGCAAAACAGCCAGCTTCTTCAAGCAATTTAGCATCGCTGATTAATTTTTCTGCTTCGGCATCTTCTTTTGCCCTCACAGAGTAGGTTCCAAATTTGTTGATCGACTGAGGCATCAAACCCAAATGCCCCATTACAGGTATTCCTGCTGACAAAATCCGGTGCACCGATTCAATTACTTCTTTGCCGCCTTCCAGTTTCACAGCATCGGCAGCAGTTTCTTTCATTATTCTTATGGCCGAACCCAAAGCTTTTTTTGAATTTCCCTGGTAGGTACCAAAAGGAAGATCTACAACAACCAGCGCGCGTTGAACTGCATTTACTACAGATCGGCCATGATAAATCATTTGATCCAAAGTAATGGGCAAAGTAGTTTGGTTGCCCGCCATTACATTTGAAGCCGAATCGCCAACCAAAATAACATCAACACCCGCCTCGTCAACCAATTTAGCCATGCTATAATCGTATGAAGTGAGCATCGATATTTTTTCGCCACGGAGTTTCATCTCTGTTAAACGGTGTGTGGTAACTTTCCGAATTTCGCTGTGAACCGACATTTGCAACTGTTTTTATTTTAGAAGCACAAAGCTATACAAAGGATTTCATCTGCCAAAACTTAGGTTGGGCATTAATGAATATTAACAGACAAGTAGTTATTGTTTTGTTTTGTTTGTTTACTTTGGAAAATAAAAATGTTGCCAGATAAATGAAAATGTATAATGCAGTTGCGAATTTAACTCTAGTGATTATTGTAGTGTTGGTTTCAGTACAAAGTGTTTTTGCCCAATATTATTTCAAGAATGCTAAAATTTACGACTTTCAGAAACGTGAATTTAACCGTGGATTGCATTTCAATGTCAACACGGAACGCGAGGATACAAGGAGTGAATTATGGCGCGAATATGAGGAATTGAATAACGGCGCTGTGAAGTTTCAGTTACAATACCGTTCTTGGAATTTTAGGGATTACAAACAGGAAAAATATGAATTTAATGTTGAAGCCGGACCGCTTTGGGGAAAAGGCAATTGGATTGACAGTTCATCGGTAGCAAATGTTGAAGCGAATCATAAAATTTTCGGATTGCGGACAAATGTCTCTGCCGGTTACTCGAGCCGGTTTTATTACAACGAAAAGAATTATACACTTGTACAAGTCAACGGCTGGGGCAGGTATGATTTATACAATCAACAATCAAACGGGATTTTGACCGATTCAAATAGCGTAGTTTCTGATTTTGATGAAGAAACTACTGAAAATAGATTCAGATATGGTTTTGTAGCGCATGCTGGCTGGGGAATCGGCAGGTTTAAACCCATGAACAATTTCATGATTGCCGACTATATATTGAATGAATATTACGGTGAACGAAATTTTTCGCAGGATGAAATTTTGAAATTTGCCAACGAAATTAGCAGGATAAAAAGCCAGCGGAATATTAAAACCAGGCACAAAACCGAAGTTGAAACTGCAGAAATGCAGGAGTTTTTAAACCAAAAAATGTTTCTTATTCCTGTAAATAGTTTGGAAGAATTGTGGAAAACAGGCGAGTTTTTATCCCGGTTTACTGGCAACAGGATTGAATTTGGCCCATTTTTCAAGGTTTTTAACCGCGAACCCGATTTTATTTATGGTGCTTACTTTAAATTCGAACATACCAAATATTGCAGTGTAAAATGGAACCGAAACTTTAGCGCTGGTGCAAATTATAATGCCTATAAAAAGCAGGACTGGATTTTAGGTGAAGTCAGTATGAGTTGGTCGTACTTTATAAAACTCAAAAGTCAGTTTGATTTTGGCATGAAATATATTCCCGGAGTTGCATTGAATGATGCCGGAGAAACAGGTTCTTTAAACCATGGTTTTATTCCGTTTATTGGTTATTTCACACAAATTGACATGAAAAATCGTGTTGACATAAAACTTGCTTATCGCATTTCGGATGATGAGAAGCTGATGCTCAACGGTCCTGAAATTTCTGTTTCTGTATATCGCAGCAGTTATTAAACGCGCAGGAATATTTTTTTCTTATACATGTAATAAAGAAGCAACCACACCAACATTATTTCACCGGCAACAAATATTACTTCATAAATATCGCCCGTGATTTCAGTCCAGCCAAAGAATAGTTTTGTGACTTTGTCGGTGTCAAAAAAACGGTGAAAAAGATAAATGAATATTGAATTCATTCCGATTACCCTGAAGAAGAAAGACCATTTTTGCCATCCTTTCACGTCGATAATCCAATAAAACAAAGTTATTAGTAAAAACCCGATTCCTCCGGTTAGCAAATTGAAACTGCCTGTCCAGCAAGCTTTAATTAACGGGTAAAAAGTACTGAGCAACAAGGCTGTACCAATTAATGAAACACCTGTTATTGACAGTGTTTTTATTTTTTCCATTTCCTTCGTTTTTTTGTCGCGCAGAAAATGCCCTGCAACCGAACCTAACAAGGTAACCGTAACTGCCGAAACAATGCAAAGCAAACCTTCAGGGTCAAAAACTTTTCCATGTAATCTGCCGGGTACTAGCATGCGGTCAAAGTAACCGTTAATGCAACCTTCAGGAGTTAAAACACCTGCACCGAACCCGGGAACAGGAACCAGTAATTGAAGAATTGCTATAGAAACTAAAATTCCCCCAAGCCAGTAAAGTCTTTGTTTAAATGATTTTGTATAAATAACTATTAGCGCGGCAAACATATATGCAAGCCCAATCTGCCCCAAAACACTGGGCAATCTTGGGTTTTCAAATCCATTTGAAAACACGCCGTTGTAAATCCAGCCTAATAAAACAAGAATAAGACCGCGGCTTATTGCTTTTTTTGCCAATGCAGATTTTGGTACTTTTTTTTCAAGTTTCGATACCAATGCAAACGGAATGGCTACACCACTGATAAACATGAAAAGCGGAAAAATCAGATCATAAAAATGAAAACCGTTCCATGGCACATGTTCCATCTGTTCAACAACCGGCTCGAGCCAAGCAGCGCCTGTATATTTTGCTAGTACTGTTACAAGGTAGCTTCCTCCGGTAATCCAGAACATATCAAAGCCGCGCAGGGCATCTAATGAATGCAATCGTTTTTCAGGATCCAGATTTAATGATTTAGTTGTCATAATTTTACTTTTTATGGAAAGTTCGAATGTAGCAAAGTTTTTGAAAAAAATAAGTTGTATATCTTACCTTTGATTATACAAATCTTGATAAGTTGAATCCCACTTTTCTGCCTTTTTGTCACCGGATTTGACAATGATTTCCCAATTATTTAAAATTCCTGTGTCAGATTTACGTCAGATATATAAAAAATAGTGGTGGCACAGTCATTGCTAAATCACTACCGTAAAACTGAAATATTCATATAAAAAACAAAAATATTATGGGAAAAATAATTGGAATTGATTTAGGAACCACAAACTCTTGTGTTTCGGTTATGGAAGGCAACGAACCGGTTGTAATTCCTAACAGTGAAGGAAAACGCACAACACCTTCAATAGTTGCATTTATTGAAAACGGGGAGCGTAAAATTGGTGATCCTGCAAAACGTCAGGCCATTACAAACCCAACAAAAACTGTTTCTTCTATCAAACGTTTCATGGGCGAAACTTTCGACAGAGTTACAAAAGAAGTGGCGCGCGTACCTTATAAAGTAGTTAAAGGCGACAACAACACACCGCGCGTTCAGATTGACGACCGCAAATATTCGCCACAGGAAATTTCGGCCATGGTACTTCAAAAAATGAAAAAAACCGCCGAGGATTATCTGGGACAGGAAGTAACGGAAGCGGTAATTACAGTGCCTGCTTATTTTAGCGATTCTCAGCGTCAGGCGACAAAGGAAGCCGGTGAAATTGCTGGTTTAAAAGTTCGTCGAATAATAAACGAGCCTACAGCTGCATCTCTTGCCTATGGCATGGATAAAATGCACAAAGACATGAAAATTGCTGTTTTCGACCTTGGTGGCGGTACTTTTGATATCTCAATACTTGAACTGGGTGATGGCGTTTTTGAAGTAAAATCAACTGACGGCGATACACATTTAGGTGGCGACGATTTCGACCAAACCATTATTGACTGGCTGGCAGAAGAATTTAAAAAAGATGAAGGTGTTGATCTAAAAAGAGACCCTATGGCCTTGCAGCGTTTGAAAGAAGCTGCAGAAAAAGCTAAAATTGAGCTTTCAAGTTCAACACAAACTGAAATTAATTTACCATATATAATGCCGGTTGACGGTATTCCAAAACACCTTGTAAAAACACTTACACGCGCAAAATTCGAACAACTGGCTGATAAATTGATCAACGCCACTATCGATCCTTGCGCCAAAGCATTAAAAAATGCAGGTTTAACAGCAAAAGATATCGACGAAGTGATTTTGGTCGGAGGTTCAACACGTATTCCCGCAGTTCAGGAAAAAGTTGAAAAATTCTTTGGGAAAACCCCGTCAAAAGGCGTAAATCCCGATGAAGTAGTTGCTGTTGGCGCTGCAATTCAAGGTGGTGTTTTAACCGGAGAAGTAAAAGATGTTTTGCTTTTGGATGTTACACCTCTTTCTTTGGGAATTGAAACAATGGGTGGTGTGATGACAAAACTGATTGAGTCAAATACTACAATCCCGACAAAAAAATCGGAAACATTTACTACCGCGGCTGACAATCAGCCTTCGGTTGAAATCCATGTTTTGCAAGGGGAAAGGCCAATCGCGTCAGGCAATAAAACAATTGGCAGGTTTCACCTCGATGGGCTTCCGCCGGCACAACGTGGAACACCTCAGATTGAAGTAACGTTTGATATTGATGCCAACGGTATACTTCACGTTCATGCAAAAGACAAAGCAACAGGAAAATCTCAGTCGATTCGTATTGAAGCTTCATCTGGTTTATCGGATGATGAAATTAAACGCATGAAACATGAGGCAGAAGCCAATGCAGAAGCTGACAAAAATGCAAAAGAGATGGCTGATAAAATCAACCAGGCTGATAGCTTGATTTTCCAAACAGAAAAACAACTGAAAGAATTTGGTGACAAGCTTCCGGCTGACAAAAAAGGCCCAATTGAAGATGCATTGAAAAAGCTGAAAGAAGCACACGCAAGCAAAGATTTAGCTGCTATTGACACTGCAATGAATGAGTTAAACACAGTTTTCCAGGCGGCTTCACAGGAAATGTACAATGCTTCGCAATCAGCACAGGGAGGTCCAACTGCCGATGCCGGACAAGGCGCACAAGACGGTGGTTCGCAGAGCCAGCCTAAAAACGACGGCGAAGTTACAGATGTTGACTTTGAAGAAGTAAAGTAAATAGTGATTATTAACAATAATCAATAATTAACAGAACGCAGTAAGTCTTTGACTTGCTGCGTTTTCTTGAGTTTGGATTTAACTAGATAAAAATAATCAATAGAATTTACTCTATTGATTATTTTTTTGTATTTTTATAACTAGTTTTATAACTAGTTTCAATTTAAATTCAAAAACTATGGGATTTCCAACAAAAATTCAATTAATCAAGAGAACTGCCAGCGAGCAGTGGTATGTCAATCTTCCATCTGCTGTAGCACAAGCTATGGAATTCCAGAAGGGAGAAGTTGTAGAATGGGTTATTGAAGATAAACAGCGAATGACCCTTCAACGAGCTGAGCAGGCTGTAGAGCCGGGCAAAAAAAAACTTTTAACGGATCTTTGACCGATGAGCTTGATTCACTTTTCAACGAATGCCACCCTGCTTTTTCCAACCATGAGTCATGGACCAGGTGCAGGGAGTTGATGTATGGCGAGCTGACCTGCCTGGGCCGGCATACGGTTACGGGCATGTTGGCGGCCAGTGGCAACCAACTTGTCGATTGGTCCGCAGCTTACCGGTTGTTCAGCAAACAGAGGGTTGACGTATCTAAAATAATGAACGTTGTGCAGTCAAACGTATTACAAGAAGCCGACAGCCTTCCTTATATTGTTGCCCACATGGACGACACGGTGATCAAAAAAACGGGGAAGCGCATTCCTGGCACTGCCTGGAGAAGGGATCCGCTTGGACCACACTTCCATACCAATTTCATCTGGGGCCAACGCTTCATCCAAATGTCACTTGCTCTCCCACGTGAAGGGCAAATCGGACAATCAAGGGCCATTCCTGTTGATTTCCACCATTGCCCCACAGTTGTTAAGCCCCGGAAAACAGCAGAAAAAGAACAATGGGAAGTGTACAAGGAAGAGAAAAAAATTGCCAGGCTAAGCCGTCAGGGGGCCGACAGAATAACGCTTCTTCGGAAAACGTTGGATGCCCAGGGATACAAAGACAAGGAGTTGATTGTTGGGGTGGATAACAGTTATAGCAATAAAGAAGTATTGAAACACCTGCCACAAAGAACAACCCTGATTGGGCGTATCCGAAAAGACACCAAACTTTACGAACTGCCCGAAGTGCAATCCGGTTCGGGTCGCAAACGCGTATATGGACAGCGGTTGCCAACCCCTGAAGAAATAAGACAATCCGAACATTATCAGTGGCAACAGGTAGAAGCATGGGCCGCGGGCAAAACTCATAAGTTTGACGTTAAAATTATACGCAATGTAAGATGGCGATCGGCAGGGCCTCAAAACCTTACACTTATTGTCATCCGCCCATTGGGGTACAGATTATCCAAAGGTTCCAGAATGCTTTACCGGGAGCCGGCTTATCTGATCTGCACTGAAACAGGATTGGACATCAAAGATATTTTACAGGCTTACCTCTGGCGCTGGGAAATTGAAGTCGACTTCCGTGAGGAAAAGACCCTGCTTGGATGTGGTCAGGCCCAGGTCAGGAACCCAAACTCGGTTGAAAGCCTTCCCGCTTTTGTCGCGGCCATGTATGGCTTGTTGCACCTGGCAAGCCATAGGGCAACCGAAAAACCAAACACCTTAATGTTGCCAAGACCAAAATGGTACCCGAAAAAGGATGAAAAAAGGATAACTACCGGCGATTTATTGAACAACCTCCGTGCCCAGTTATGGGCGAAAGCATCTGAATTGAATTTCTACGACTTCGTTAACAAGCAAATAAATGAACGAAGCCTCAGAAATAAAAAAAACTGGAATAGTTCCGCACCTTTCTACATGAGAAATTAGCCAAACACAATTGTTCGGCATTATAAAGCCGAACTAAAATTATTCAATTCCGAAATATAATTAACTTACCAATTTTAAGATCCTCCTCTGCAAGGAGAATCTTATAATGAAATTCACTTACTTGAATCAAGTTACTTAATTGGATATTTTGGTTTTTAATAGTCTCTAATTGCAGTAGCAAAGGAGTTTCGCTCTAAATTTCGTTTTTGCAATTTTGGTAGCTAATTGGCCAAATAGCTTAATAAATTTGACAGGAAAATGGGTTCTTATAATCCTTGAATTATTTTCAAAATCCAATTCGAAATTTCCTTCAATGCTAATGGTGACATTGTTTGTTTTATATCTTTATACTCATTAAGGTCACCTGTATTACATTCTTGAAATAAGTGGTTTAAGTTTTCTAACTCAACTATTTTATAGTTATTATTTTCTCCCTTAATTAAGGCATTTCGTATGGCATTTTGATTTATTGTTGCATCAACCTGTGTATCCTTGCTACCATTTAAAGAGAGTACAGGAATACTTAATTTTTCATATTCATTAGAAGGATTATAGTTGTAGAAATAGGTATTCCATGGTTTTAAAACTGTTTCCGTTTCTTTTTCAATAAAGCCTGAAATGTTTTCATCAGTTGCACCAAATGATTTTAATATCGGTTTTAAGTACGCTTCATTATGAGCATTTAATGCGCTTCTTTTGGCTGGCATTTCTGCATCTGAAGTGGCAATCTTAATCGATTTTCTTACATTCTCTGCAAATCTATCTTCATCGGGAACCGGGAACGGCGTTAAAGTTTTAGCTTGCATAACAGCTACGTCACTACCCGGAATGCCTGTGGCAGCTAAGGCTACAATAAATGAGATATCTGAAGTTTGATTTGCTGCCAGTGGAGCAATAATGCCTCCTTCGCTATGCCCGATTAATCCTATTTGATAAGGGTTAATGTCGCTTCTTGATTTTAAATAATTAACGGCACTTATCACATCTTGTGCGAAATCGGCAGTTGTGGCTTTGCTAAAATCACCTGTAGATTCTCCAAATCCACGATCATCATAACGTAACACCGCGATTCCTTTACGTGTAAGATAATCCGACAATACCAAAAAAGGCCGGTGCGTCATCATGCTTCCGTCCCTGTCATGTCGGCCACTTCCGCTTATTAAAACAACTACCGGATGCTTTCCTTTTTGATTGGGTCTTGTAAATGTCCCCGACAATTTAATACCTGCATCAGTGTTCTCAAAAATAACTTGTTCTTCGTAGTAGGGATAAGGTTTTTCGGGTTCCTGAGGTCTGTTAATCTTTGGCATTTCAGGATTCCCTTTTGTTAGGGTTAACGCAAGTATAGTGGCTCCTTCAGTGTAAGTACCTTCTATTAGGTTGGTGGTTTCGTTTAATTTTCCCTCGTATTTCATACCCACATTTGATCCATCGATACTTAATTTCCCATTTTCAAAGGTGGTTGCTTTTGGTTTGATGTCTGAAACGTCAAAAGCTGGAACAGCCATAGTTGAATTTAAGCCATTGGCATTGTTTTCAAATAGAAATACAAAAAGAATTTCTTTGTTTTCCGGAGTTTTTGCCTTTCCATGCCAAACACCTGAGATGTTTTGAGAAAAAGCGTTTGCCATGCAAATTGCTAATAAAATAGTTGTTAATAATGATGATTTCATATTCGTCATTTTTATTGTGTACGTTGTTTCAGCAAAATTTTTATTTTGCTGTGTTGTATTAAGGAAATAGGGTTAATAATTGGAATTGAAAGGTGCTTGAAGAACTGGCGATTAAAGAACGTTTCCTGCAGCTTTTGCCTGAGAATCCAAATATTGTCCTACCAGTAATCCTATGATGATGCCGATGCTAATTCCAATTGAAATGCCCAATGACCTTTCAAAAAAGGACCCAAAAAGAACTCCCAGCACTGGTCCAAAGGCTACTCCAAAAGCTGTCCCGATAGTGGTATAGTAGCCAATTGGGAATCAAGTGAAAATGTATTTTTTAAGTAATCATTTAATTTATAGAGTGCTTTGCCAAAGTATTTTTTCCTGTTTTCAGGATTCGATTCTAAATTTAAACTATCAAGTTCTGCTTCAATGGATTGAATTTCATCTGTTGAGAAATCTCTGTTTTTTAATTCGGATAAGAATATGAAGAAATTTTTCATAAACCCTGATTTCCGACTTTTTAGTGGTTTCAATTTTTAAACTTTCGAAAAAGTTATAACGCTTCTTGTAATGTCATAATATTTAATGTTTTCCTGTTTAGTGGCTCAAAGCAATAAATATTACATACAAAACAATCTTTTTTTCAAAAAAAACTAAAAGGCCTTGTAAATGAACCTTTACGAGAGGTATTCAACTCCTTAAACTTTCTATATCAGTCAGTAATTCATCCAGTTTTTTCAATACCCTTCCGTAAATCACGTTTAAATCCCAGAGATAAATTCTATCTCCATACCAGGCCAGTGCGGCCATAATTAAAATAGCAATTATTATCCCAAATAGCGGCACGCCAAATAACAGGAAGGTGTTAGGGAACCCATTAAGTATTTCCTTGACAATTCGTTCGCCTAAATAAACACCCTCGGCGTCATTAAACCAAAAGCCCAGAATAAATGACATAAAGAAAATGGGATACAAAAATCGGGAGATTCGCTTATTTATGGCTATTTGTTTTTTTATCCATTGACTAAAATCTTTGAGGTATTGATAACTATTTTGTCCTCGATCAATCTTTGTCAACTCATTCAATAGCCTTTTATTAATAAAGACCAGTGCCAGTAGCGCTACAAAAAACATGGTTCCCATTACCGGAATATGTAGAAACCAGGAAAGGATAAGAAAGACAAATGCTCCGACTACAATTGAGATCAGGTTAATTCGAAACATTCTCTTGAACTTATCAATGATGTGAATTGATTTTTGGTTGTAAAGGTTATCTATCTTTGGTGCTGTTAAGTCATCACCTTTATGGAAGCCTTCTTTCCAAATATTTTCAATTGATTTTTCCATCTAATATTTTTTTTAGTCTTATTTTAATTCTTTTGACACGTACACCAATGTTATTGGGATTTGTTCCTATAATATCTGCGATTTCCTGATACGATTTTTCTTCCAGGTAAAGCATAATAACGGCTCTGTCTATTTCCGACAGTTTCCGAATAGCAGCATATAAAAGATTTAAGGACTCGTCTGAAAATGTATAACTATCTTCTGTCTCTTCAGCTGCTAAAGCATCAGATACAAAATGCTGACTATTGTTTTTATTTTTCTTCAGCAAGGTCAAACAAACGTTCAGTGAAATTCGGTAAACCCAGGTACTCCATTGCGATTCCTCACGAAAGTTATCTTTACTCCTCCAAATTTGTAAACACACTTCCTGATAATAATCTTCAAAATCCTCTTGCGAATTAGTATATGCCCGACATAATTTTATGATTATTCCGGCAAACGGTAAAATTGAAGTATTGTAAAAATCGGTACTCAACTCGTTTTATTTTAGATAGTGGGAAAAGTCAGAAATTATTACATGCAAAGTAAATATTTGTTTAAAAGATGTGCTGCAGGGGCATATAAGGTTGGGTTAAACAATTCTTTCCCGGCCTCCAGAGATTTTGGGCTGATATGATTTAGCACAGTGAATAGTTTTTCTTCTTCCATATCGGCCATGAATAAAATTGCAATTGCCGGTTCAACCGGATACCTAGGAAAACACCTGGTAAAACAATTAGTAGAACAGAAAATTGGGGGACTTGCCCTTGCTCGTAATTTGGATAAACTGGCCGAATTTGATAGCGAATTAATTCAAAAAGTGAAGGTGGAAATCACCAACCCTGAGACGCTTTCGGGAATTTTAAACGGTGTTGATATATTGATTTCTACCGTGGGAATAACCCAACAGAAAGATGGATTAAAGTATATGGATGTGGATTATCAGGCAAACCTCAACCTGTTAAAAGAAGCGCAAAAAGCGGGTGTTCGAAAGTTTATTTACGTTTCAGTTTTAAACGGGCAATACATGCGCAACCTGAAAATTTGCGAGGCCAAAGAGCATTTTGTTGATGAGCTGAAACAGTCGGGGATGGAATACAGTGTTATTCGCCCCAACGGATTTTTCTCGGATATGAAAGACTTTTTGGCTATGGCAAAAGGAGGTAAAGTTTACCTTTTTGGCGATGGAAAACTCAAACTAAATCCGATTCACGGAGAAGATTTGGCGAAAATGATTTTGGAGACGATTAATGATGACAAAAAGGAAATCAATATAGGCGGCCCCGACATACTTTCACAAAACGACATTGCAGCATTGGCTTTAAAAGCTTACTCCAAACCGGTTAAGATTATTCATCTGCCCGATTGGATTCGGAGGTTTATACTTTGGGGAATCCGCACGTTTACCAGCTCAAAAACGTATGGGCCCATCGAATTTTTTATGAGTACAATGGCAAAGGATATGCAGGCTCCAAAATACGGAAAACACCAGCTGGAAGATTTTTTTCATGCCTCGGTGAACAAGAAAATTTAATAAATCAAAAAATGAATATACCTGATAAAAACAAAACATTCCCGCTGGAACACTACAATAGACTGTGTTTCCTGAAAAACATTATCACCAATCCCAATATCATCGTGGACGATTACACATATTATGACGATTTTGAAGATGTACATAATTTTGAGAAAAATATAAAATACCATTTTGATTTTATAGGCGACAAACTGATAATCGGAAAGTTTTGTATGATTGCTTCGGATGTTACTTTTATAATGAATGGTGGCAACCATTTGAGTAATTCGATAAGTGCGTATCCTTTCGCCATTTTTGGTGGCGATTGGAAAGATGCTATGGAGAACAAAATCTATCCTTATAAAGGCGACACGATAATAGGGAATGATGTTTGGCTGGGACACAAATCCACCATTATGCCCGGCGTAAAAATTGGCGATGGGGCAATTGTTGCTTCCAATTCAACAGTTGTAAAAAATGTTGAACCTTATTCCATTGTTGGAGGAAATCCGGCAAAGCTCATCCGAAAACGATTTACTGAGGAACAGATTGAAATTCTGCTTCAACTAAAATGGTGGAACTGGGACATTGAAAAAATTACCCGTTCGGTAAAAATATTAACCGGTAACGATGTAAATGCACTCCGCGAATTGATTAAATAAATACACAAGAATACAGGATGTCATTTTTCCGCTTCAAATTCTTCAATTTGTTTTATAAAGCCAAATGCTTCGTCAACCTGACTACCGCTTCCCTGTAGCAGCCAGTTTAGCCATTTTTTATTGATGTTTTTTGGACGCAGTGCTTTCAGTAATAACAACGACACAATCTCTAATAATATGGTAATAATACCAAACGTTGTAATCATATTATAATTCAAGAGGGTAGTTAAATCAAAATTGAATACAGCTTTTGCAAGAAACAAACCAATAAAAGGCGCAAAAGGGAACAGCCAGGCAGCTATTCTTAAATTCCGCACTACAGCGGTTTTTATCTTCGAAATATCTTCTTGTAATTTCAAAACCGGTGCGTTGTAATCAACCGAAATGATTCTTTTTAACTGCATCAAAGAAGAAGCCACATACAGAATTGAGAAGAGGACAACAATACTTCCCGAAAATACAAAATACCATTTATCGAGGTTTTCAACATTAAAATATATGGCATACGAAGCTGTTATATGAAAAAAGAGTATCGTGCTAATCGGTAAAAAGAGCAATCGTTTTAACGATGATTTTGCCTTATCTGTTTTAACTTCTTTTAATAACGAAAGGTTAAGTGTTCTGGAGTTTTCCAGTACCAATTCGTTTTGTTTCCAAATGTCTTCTATGCTTATATTCTTCATCTTATTTCTGCTTAAATTTTTTCTTTAACTTATTTTTAATCCTACCTATTTTTGTGCCAACATTGCTTACACTTATTCCCATTGCCGCGGCAATTTCAGAATGACTGTTCCCATCCAGGTACATAATTAGAATTGCCTTGTTCAGCGGGTCAAATTCTTCTATAAATGCTTGTAGTCGTTTCAGATTTTCATCCTTCTCTGTTTCGTACGATTCATCCACTTTTACCAGTTTTTCGGGCATTGGAACAAAGTACTTTTGCCGGGTTTTAATTTTTCGGTAATACGAGATAGAAACATTAAAAGCAACTTTATACATCCACGTAGTTACCTTTACTTTATGGTCGAAATTTTCGTACCCTTTAATTATCTGAAAAATAATTTCCTGGATTAAATCTTCTTGTTCCGTAGTATTTGTGCAATAACTATTAACTACTTTGAATATCAGATTTTTGTTCTCTTCAATAATTCCAACAATATCGGTGCTATTTGCATATGTTTTACTCATCTTTTACAAGTTGCTTTTAACTGCCCAATCATTTACAGCTTTTAACGCTTTTTCGTTATGTCTGATACCATTATGCGTTTCGTCTTCTACTATAACGCAATCACCTTGCGAATAAGCTTTTACAAGAGGTGCATATTCTTTGGCAATAAAGGCCTCGTCCTTGCTTCCGGCAATCACCAGTAAGGGTTTTTCGATACTCCTTAAGGTTTCGCAATAATTCATTGGCACGCATGCCTCCATACTTCTATACGAATATGATTTTACTGGCATTTGTTCCGGCAGGTTATAAAAGGTTACTTTCATCGAATCGTAATCGTGGATACCGTATTCATTCAATATTCGCAGTCCCAGTCCCCTTGCCAGATGCACCTTTAGAAAATTGTTTTTTAAATCGATTTGTTGCGAGGTTGTAGGAGCATTGTTTCCGAGGTTTGGTGCAAAAAGCAGGTAAGCATCCACCTGGGTTTCCGGGAAAGTTTCTGCATGACGAAGAACAATTCCTCCCCCCATTGAATAACCAGCAAGAATAACTTTGTGGTCAGGGTTATCTGCATTTATCGACTTAATAATATCTTCCAGATCCTCCGCATATTGATTTAGCGTTGAAATATCCCCCGGAACACCACCAGACTGTCCGTGCCCCCTTAAATCAATAGCAACAATTTCTGCGTTTAACAATTCCCTGAGTAGTCCTGCCATTTTATTAAAAGTGTAGCTACTTCCTAAAACTCCATGTAAAAGAAGAACGGTTTTGTTTGAAGAATGCGCATATTTTTGCCCATGAATTTGAACACCATCCCGCATTTTAAATTGAATTACTTCTGATGTGTTAGGTTGTTCAAATCCCATGTCAGCAATTGCTTTAGGACTAAGATTTGCCTGGAATGGTTCACCAAACTCAGGTTCAGGAAACTGAATCATCATTAGGGCTTCGTTTACCACTTTAATACTATCTGCATTCGTTTGAGCATACACTATTTCATTTCCTGTAAATACAAGAATACATACTGCAATTGTTGTAATAAAGATTGTTTTCATTTTCCACTCGTTTTAATTGTTTACTTATTAATCGTTTAACCATCTGGAAAATCACACTTCCATTTTTTTGTAAATTTCACTATGTGTTTTTTCGACTTTTGTAAGACCAAAATTAAGACGGTAAAAATTGAGTTTCGTCCTGAATCACATGCTTTGGGTACGGAATTATAATAGCGGACAAATGTGGATTTTCCTAAAAAAATCGGAATGGTGGCAAGATGTAAAGAGTTCACCTTAAAGTATGTGCTTCTTCCTTTTTTCTTTTTAGAAAAATCCAGATGGTTAACAAGTAGATTGCATCAATAGTAAATGGAATAACAACAAACCTTTGTTCAGGAAAAACATACCAGAATAGTAGAATTAAACTGGTTCTAACAACAGAATGAAAAATGCTGATACAATGTAAGTGCGTAAGAAGTCTTTTTATCAGGGAACTTTTACCAATAAAAAAATCGTCCACAACATCCAATTCATAGTTCGTTTCTATCTTCTCACAGGTTTCTCTCATAGAGTGAAGAACTGACAAAGCACTTTCCGGAAATTTTTTCCGGGCATTTTGCCACATTTCCCGGCTTGGCCATTGAGCATAAGCGATATATTCCTGCTCACTTTTATTATGAAGCCTTGAACCCAATCCTCCAGCATTATCTCGAAAAAAATGCGTTGCCTCAGCCCAATACTTTTCAAAAGCAGGTTGTTCTCCTTCTTTTATTTTGAATGAATAGATTACTGCGAACATTAAATTTCTATTTTTTAGTTTTTTCTGCGCGTTTTTTTAATTCAATAAGATTTTTCGTCATACCTTCCGCTAACGATTTTTTCATTAACGAACTGCCAAAACCGCTGAGACTTTCTTCAACTTTTACAAGCGTACTTTCGCCTTTAGCCATAAACCACCAGTTATGAACAGCCTTTATCCAAATCTTCTTGCAGTAAATATCTTCTATTGCAAATTAGAATATAATTCATAAATTTGTACTGACTGCACGTCCGGTCAGTTTAGAAATTAAAGCAATTTATATTTATGGACAATAGAGAACAACTTATTGAAATTGCCACAAAATTATTCTCCGAAAGAGGGTTTGAAAACACTCCACTTTCGCTGGTTTGTGAAACAGCCAATGTTTCAAAAGGGCTGATTTCGCATCACTTTAAATCAAAGAATGGATTACTCAGGGAGATTTTCCTGAGAACGACAAAGTTAATTGTTGAGATTAATGCCATCGACAAAACAAATCAATCTCCCCAGAAACAGCTGGTCGAACTTTTGGAATCATTCTTTTTGCAATTGGAAGCAGATAAACTATTTTTTCAATTTAATATGAATGTAATCATTCAACCAAATTCAAGGGCAATTTTGAATGACTTGATAAAAGAACGGTCAACTTTTATATTGGAGGCTACGAAAAGTATTTTTGATAAAATAGATGCCAATGATTCTTTGGTGATGAGTCACATGTTTATTGCAGAACTGGACGGAATTGCACTAAACTACCTGGGGATTTATGAAGATTTCCCGTTGAAACAAATTAAAGAACTTATAATAAAGAAATACGCATAGTCATGAAGTTTACAAAAACATATAATACAGAAACAATCAATAATTTAAGGTCAAAATTATATGGAAAATTAGCAGCTCCTATTGATGCAATGTGGGAACAGCTTTACATCGCTTCATCCCAACATTACCTTATTGAAAATAATAATAAAACAATTGGGTATTGTTGTATTAATGACGAAAAGTGTTTGCTACAAATATTTCTATTAGAAGAATATAACTCTAAAATGGAGAATGTTATTACAACACTAATCGATTCGGAATTAATTACTTCAGCAAGTTTGAGTTCTAATGAACCGATTTCATTTAACACATGTTTATCATTATCAAAAAGCATTAAGGTAAATACCTTTTGTTTTGAACATACCGGTATTCCTAATGATATAGCCTCAACATTGAATATAGAATTAGTGACAATCGATGATATTCCTTCTGTTAAAGCGTTCTTAAAAGAACAAGTTGGAATGGACGACACTTTTGGCTATACGGAAAACCTGGTAGCAAGAAAAGAAATATTCGTTGTGAAAGAAGCGGATGTAATTATTGCAACCAGCGAATGTAGAATGAGCGATTCGCAAGCCTGAAATAGCCGATTTAGGAATTATCGTAAACAGCGGTTTTCAGGGAAAAGGAATTGCCACACAAATAATGCAAATGCAGGTAAACCGAGTTTTAAAAGCTAAAAGAAAGCCTATTTGTTCAACTACATTAGATAATGTTGCTGCAAGAAAAGCAATTGAAAAGTCAGGTTTTTACTGTACAAATATCATATTTGACATACGTTTTTATGTAAATAACTAGTTATGCATCATAAATAATATCACCATGATAAAACAAATGAATATTACCACGATTATTAGAATAGAAGCAACCATAAGTTCAATAGGAGGAATAGGATTATTAGTATGGTGGTTCTTAATGCCAATCTTACTACCAATTGCTGATGCAGCGGATTATTTTCAGAATTTAATCCTTGATAGCAACTGGGTGTTTGTTAATGTAATCGGATTATGTTCAGTCTTATTATTGACTTTGGGATTCCCAGGATTTTATTTAAAGTACTCAAATAGTTTCAAACTTCCAGGATTTATAGGAATGATGGTAACTACAACAGGCCTCATCTTGTATACTTGTATTCAATATTATGAAACAATAATTTGGCCAGCGGCAGCTAAAATTAATCCCAGGCTTCTTGACGTACAGGGTGAATTAGTAAGCGGTGATACCCTTGTAGTTTCTGGACTAGTAATTTCCGGAGCAATTTTATCAGTTGGTTATATGATTTTTGGAATCTCTGCTTTAAAAGCAAAGTCCTTTCCAAAGTTACCAATATGGATGCTTATAATTGGTGTCCCTATGTTCGGTATTGGAGTATTATTTCCTATAAGAACTGTTGGTATATTATTATTCTCAATTGGTACAATTTGGTTAGCCAACCATATTAGAAAAGTAAATTGAATTCGATGCATAACAATTGTATTAAAAATGAGAAGAGCACGTGACATTCCCACCTCCATTATTAACCTTCGTATAGCTGTAGCTGAGACATTGGGCGCCAATCGTGATGAAATACTTAAGGAAGCCTGTATTGAACCACAAATTTTAGCCAATCCTAAAGCCCGAATTACCAAGGAACAAGTTATGAATCTTTGGACAGCGATAGTGAAACAGACTGGTTCTCATAACATCGGACTTGAGTGTGGATTAAAGGTCCGCTTTCAATCTATGGGTATTTTGGGGTATGTTATGATGAACTCTCCCTCTATTTTAGTTGCATGGCAGAAGTTTTGCACTTATCAGGAATTAGTCATGTCAATTGTTTTGAATACAATACAAATTGAAGGGAATCGCACAATGATAAAAGGCGAAATGCAGGAAGATTGGCAAAGCGAATTCAGATATACAATTGATTGTATATACACATCGGCCTTTACATTGATAAAAAATTGCACTTCAAAGGAAATTTATCCTATTGAAGTGGGTTTCAATTTCGCCCAACCTCATAATATTGATAGATACCATGAAATTTTTGCACCTGCCATAATTAAATTCTCTTGCGATAACCCTTACTTGATTTATAATAAGTCAGACCTGGATAATCAAATAACGGGTACAGATTCAAGTATGTTGGAACATTTTGAGCCTTTATTAGAGGATACCGCGAATGAGCATGATAAGATCAACGCACAATCACGAGCAGTTAGAAATAGTATATTTAGAAGGCTTAAAGCTGAAATACCCAGAATTGATGAAGTTTCTCGCGAGTTGGCCATGAGTGTTCGCTCCTTGCAGGATGGTTTGAAAAAAGAAGGTACATCGTTCCAAAACATTCTCCACGACGTTCGAAAAGAGATGGCTATCAAACAGCTTTCTCGACCAGACTTCAATGTAACAGACGTTGCTTTCCTTACCGGATTTTCTGATGTCTCCGTGTTTTCAAGAAACTTCAAAAAGTGGACCGGGCTCACACCAACAGAGTTCAAGAATCAGAAATAAACATCTTTTTTCATTTTTATACGCAATTGGTCAAATCGTTTGCGCAAAGAGTCAACTGTCCCTCAGAGGGTTGATCTACCTTTGGATTATCACATTAATAAACTAATGAAAATGACCGAATTTATTCGATTCTGTAATCAATTTTTGACACTTGACAAAGTGGCGAGTGACGAGCTATTTGATAAATGTTAGCTCACTAAATAGTTGGTGATTTGCACAAACAAATAAACAAAACAATCATGGAATTTAAATTACAACAAAAAATTAGCGGTGACCGAAACATTACTCCACGAGACATGATAATTGCCTCTGTAATAACAATTGTAATGAGCTCTTTTTTTACATATCTATCACATGGGAAATCACTATTAGTGACATTTCTACCTGGACTTGCTTGTGCTTGGAGCGTTTTCCTATTAATGTTCGTAAAACAAATTTCACTACCACACACCGAGAAATTTACACCTATATTTTTAATTGCCTTAGCAGCACAGTTTTTACACTTTGCAGAAGAACATGGAACAGGTTTTATTTCATTCTTTGGCATTCATTATGGAGGTGTTCCATACCATGACAATCTTTTCACATGGTTCAATATGGCTTCATATGCACTTTTTACACTAGGTTATGTTCTCGGAATGTATTTTGGCAAACGGTTTTTGTTGATACCAGCTTTCTTTTTTATATGCTCAGGTGTTTTAGGTAATGCTATTTGGCATGTGGTGTGGGTTTTGGAAACTGGACAATATCAACCTGGTTTTTACACAGCGTTGCTTTATTGGATAATTGCTCCTTATTTACTGTATAAATTACTAGGTGAAAAAAAATATGTCGTGGTAGTGATTGTTGCTTTTATTTCAGTACTTGTTCCATTATTACTGGCTTTTTCTATTAAGTAACATTATAAAACAAAAACACGGGTAGAGGTGCGTCAATAAATAGCTTTAAAGCTTTGCTGGTAATTGGCATTGAAAATTAATTCCCGAAAATTAATTCTTAAAAAATGAAAAACAATAATCAATTTATTTATAAACAATTAAATATTATATCATGAAACGAGTATTAAAAAAGCAAATTGAGAATGTAACCCCAGGAAACGAGTTCTACCGAATACCTCAAAGAATAAACAATTTTAATGAGGTAAAAACAAAATTATTTATATTAGCGATTATAGGTTTAGGGTCCATCTTCACTTCTTGCGAAAATGATGATTCTTATGTAGTTCCATCTGCAAAAGTTACAACAACCAACTTTTCGGCTTCAAACATTAGCCAGTTAGATGTATCCGATGTATTTAAGGTTTACGTAAGTTTTTCGGAAACAGAAGAATCTGTTCAGGTGGAAGCAAACGAAAACATTCATCATTTAATAGAAATGAAACAGTCGGGCAACAAATTAATTATTGGCTTAAATGAGAATACCAATATAAGTGGAGCTCTTGTTTTAAATATTTACATTAAAACGGCAACACTTACAATGGTAAAAGCTGAACGTACCTCATCAATTGAATTTGAAAATCTCCTGGAAACAACTCAGCTCGATTTGGAAATTACTGATGCCGCTAAAGTTTCAGGAAGTATTAAAGTAGATGATTTAGTTGCCAAACTTATTGGAACAGCGAAACTGGATATCTCCGGAAACTCAGATTCCTTTGATATTAATGCCGCAGGGTCTTCTGAAATGACTGGTTTTGATTTTGAAACCAAAAACTTAAAAGCCAGCCTAAATGGTAGTTGCAATATCTCATTAACCATTCATCAGAAGTTGGATGTAACGGCAAACGGGACTTCAAATGTATATTATAAAGGAAATGGTGTGATAGAAAAACAAAACCTTAAAGACAATTCTAAAATTGTAAAAATGGATTAAGCGCAGTAATAAATTGACTTCTAAAAAGATTTGTAAATTAACGATATGAGTTCAAATCCAATAAATCTGGCCGTACGTTTTCTACTTGAAATCTTTTCCCTGGCAGTAATAGGAACTTGGGGTTGGAAACAAAGTGAAAACTGGGAAAAATATGTTCTGGCTATTGGCCTGCCGATTATTGCAGCTGCGATTTGGGGAACCTTTGCCGTAGCCAATGACCCCAGCCGTTCGGGCAATGCTCCTGTACCTGTTCCAGGAATAGTCAGACTTGGGATTGAATTTTTGTTTTTTGGTTTTGCCACCTGGGCATTGTACAATATGCAATCAAATTACTTGAGTCTGGTGCTAGGTGTTATTGTGTTATTACATTATGCCATTTCTTACGGCCGCATATTTTGGCTATTAAAAAAATAAATCCATGAAATATATATTTCTTTTAACAATCGTTCAACTGTTCTCTTTTGGAGAATTAGTTGCTCAAACCTGGTCAGGAACTCTTCAATACGGAAAATCGATGATTGAATATCAAGTGAATTTGAAGGAAACGGAGGGTAAAACAAAAGCTTTCTTTACAAGCATTAATATGAATGCATATGAAATTCCCTGTCAAAATACAACGTTGAGAAAAGATACGTTGAAATTTTATGTAATAAGCGATTACTATACTTATGAGTACCTGTTCCTCAAACTTAATGAAAATTTCAAGGGAAATTTGAAAATCTATTCCAATGAAACGGAACAGCTGTTAAACACTTTTGAAACTAGTTTGATCCGAAACGATTTTGATGAGATTAATAAAATTGAAAAAGAAGATTTTACATTTGAATCAAAAGGACTTCAACTTTATGGAATAATGTGGAAGCCCGTAAAATCAATTCAAAAGGGATTGTTCTTTGTTACCTCTTCACAGGGAAACGACCGAAGCGGAAACAATGCAGAAGCTTATTATTTTGCCAGGTTAGGTTATACCATTTTTAATTACGATAAACGGGGAACCGGAAAATCGGAAGGGGATTGGCAAGCAGCAACCATTGAGGAACTTTGTTCTGATGATATAAATGCCATTGAATTTTTCTCAAAAATTTCAGCGATTCCATTATCCGAAATTGGTATTAAGGGGAGCAGTCAGGGAGGTATAAAAATCCCTTATATTTTATCAGAAATGCCCGGATTGGGTTTTGGAATTTCGGTTAGCTGCCCCGACGGAACCCTTTTGGAAAGTGATTTAAATCATTGGAAAAATTTGAATTATAAGCAGATTGGAAAAGCGAATATACATCGAGCCTTAAAAGTTCAAAAAGCAGGGTATGATTATCTCGCAGGAAATATTTCGTACGAATCTTTAAAGCAACTGAAAAATGAAAATAGTAGTGAGGATTGGCTAAAATATGTTTGGATTCCTGACCTTGATATTCAAAAAGATTACAAACTAAATTTTAGCGGACTTCCGTATTTTGAGAAAATAACACAACCAGTTTTAGTGATTCAGGGATTAGCTGATGAAGTGATTCCACTTGACAGTTACAGAACTATTGAAAAGGCACTTGCTAAGTCAAAATCAACAAACTATCAGCTTATAACTTTAGAAAACACCTCACATTCCATGACCTTGTTGAATGAAGACTTCCCCTATTTTCAAATATTATCACCTGAATATCTTTCTGCTGTAAGCGATTGGTTAAAGAAAATCCGGGACAAATAATTAAAAAATGAACGCCGCTACGATTAGTATTTTATCTGGGGAATTTATGTTTTGGTAATGGGTCTGCTATTGGTATTTATTTCAGGCAAAACACTCATTCTATGTGGGCAAGAGAACCCGAAAGATCATTGGGCCAGAATTGCCGGAATTATGATTATTTCTCTAGGATACTTTTATTTAAACGCTGCTCACAACGAAGTTTATAGTTTTTACCAGGCATCAGTATATGCACGACTTGCAGGATTCCTTGGCTTTTTAGGATTAGCACTCTTCAAAATAGCTAAACCCAGAATTATTTTCTTTGGAATTATTGACGCACTTGGAGCAACCTGGACATTAATAACGTTGATAGATTAAGTAAATAGCAGTAAAAAGTAATGAATTAGAAAAGTATGTTGTAGTATGTCAAATAAATTGACTATGGTCACTTTGGTTAGTTATGCAACAGGAACAATGTATAAAAAAACATATGTGGCTCATTGGTTTACGAGGCATTTGTATATTTATAATTTCTATTTTTTAGTTTTTTCTGCATGTTTTTTTAATTCAATTAGATTTTTCTTCATGCCTTCCGCTAACGATTTTTTCATTAACGAACTGCCAAAACCGCTGAGGCTTTCTTCAACCTTTACAAGCGTACTTTCGCCTTTAGCTGTAAACCACCAGTTATGAACAGCCTTTATCCAAAACATTCTTCCTGTCCAACCAATTTTAGCGTTTTGCAGAACGGTGTGGAGTTTTGAATGAATATTCATGCCATTGGCTTTCCAGTTAAATCCAGTTCATTCTGCAAATTTACCGTTGAGTTGTGCCTCCGTAACGGACTGTTGCCATTCCGTCCATATATCGATATCACTCACAAGTTCATATACTTTTTCTACAGGAGCATGAATAAGCATCTCCTCTTTGGCATAAGCTTTTGCATTTTTATTTACTTCAATATTCATAATTAAATCATTATTTTATCATATAACAGTCTCAGGTACAACTTGTTTTATATCGGCAAAAAGAAGTTCTTGTGTTTTCCTGACTTTAGGTAAATACTATGTTTTATCTGTTTTATCACGTTAACCAATGGTTGCAATTACGTTGGCATTTAATCCTTTTTCGTTTAAAACCCAATATCTCGTTGTACTTCTCCGGTTCGAATCCTTCCATTGGGCAGGCATCAATTTTTATCTCGGCACATGCCATCAATAAAAAAGTACTAATTGTTTTCATAACTTTCAATTTTGATGATTTAGCTTCGCACCAAAATTACATCAGTCAGACCTCTCAAATCAACGTTTTTTAGGAAGTCGGACGTTCGGTTTTGGAAAGTCGGACTTAATTTGAAATGGTAATATCATAGGAATTCAAATTTTTATGCTGAGATTAAAAATTGAATTATTTTGTACATACAGTTTAAAACCATGTTGGTTCACACCAATTTTTCCCAAATTAAGTTGCAACTGGCAAGGGAGCCATTCAGCTAATTTTGCTTTTTAACTAAGCACTATTTATTTAAATGGTACCATCAATGAGACTTAAACCAAATATTTATCAATAGAAGTATGTTTAATGATATGGCAGAAATTTATTAAATTATGATTCCATCAACTTATACTAATGTCAAAAGTATAAGTTGGGTTATGTCGTATTATTCAGTTAGTCAGTGATTTGTGTCGCGTACTTGGTGTTTTGAACAAGTTTGCTGTTACTTTTATCTAAGTATCCATGAAAGTATAAGCTTTCGCTATAGAATGGCTTTAAACCATAAAATTTAAATCTATGTCATTAAAAGGTCAAAAAACTACAACTACATCAATGGAGTGGGAACAGTTTAAGTCTCTAATCTCAAAGTTAGAACGAGATGGTGAAAACAAGTATTGTTTATTAATTTCAATCGGTGTATCTACAGGGCTTCGTATAGGTGATTTACTTCAACTCCGATTCAGTCAATTTGCAAATGGTGAAACTTTTACCATTATCGAAAAGAAAAGAAAACAAAAAAGACCAGAAAGATTAAAATTAATCAGGACCTAAAATTTATTTTGATGAGGATAAAGGAAAAAATGTCAATTGCCGACAGCAATCAATTTATTTTCATTAATAGTTACGGAACAAAACCAATTGATAGAAGTTGGATTGATGTAAATTTGAAACGAATCTTTAAGAAGAATAAGATTGAACTTGAAGGTAATATATCATCTCACATGTTTCGAAAAACATTAGGGAATAGAGTCTAAAAGTTGAATAACTATTCCAACGAATCGATAGTCCTATTAATGGAACTTTTTGGTCACAGTAGCATGGCTATTGCAAAAAAGTACCTGGGAATTCGAGAAAAAGAGATTTTAGGAATTTATGATTCTTTAAGATTGTAAAAAAGCATAATTCTAATTTGGTTGAAAGTTCAAAATACAGACAACACTGGTTTGATTGTAGACAAGAGCGGTATGATCTTTATGTTTGGGATGCCATTAAAACAAATATCGGATTAGAGGCCTAGGTTCGACAGGTAAGGCAATTGGTGAATGATATGTCATTCGTAAATGCCAAATAATCTAAACAATGACTGATATTTCATGCAGTATATTAAATAAATTAATTTTATATTTGTATGATATTTCATTCATTAATTACAAAAAAAGGGCTTTATGACTGATAATTCGTACACAAACTGGCATGCTATGAGCGATAATACATTAGAAAAACACATTGGCAACTACATAAAGCACCATCGCCTAAAACAAAATCGTACTCAAAGCAACCTGGCTAACGAAGCTGGAATAAGTCGCTCAACCCTGAGTTTACTGGAACGGGGACAATCAACTACACTTCCTTCACTAATCCGGGTACTTCGTGTACTTGATTTATTACACATTATGGAAGTATTTAATGTCCAAACACATATAAGTCCATTAAAACTGGCAAAATTGGAACAAGCTAAACGACAAAGAGCAAGCGAAAAGAAGGTGAGTAAGCAAAACAAAAGCGATTGGTAAAAATGGAAATAACAGCATTAATTAAAATATGGGGAGAATTAGCCGGAGCAGTTGCCTGGGATGAGAACACCGGCTACTCTAATTTTGAATATGATAGTAAATTTAAAAACCGCAACTGGGATTTAGCTCCCTTACAAATGCCAATCAATTCGGCGAGTAACGATTTTAGTTTTCCTGCATTACGTAAAAAGGCTGATGCTGAATTGGACACGTTCAAAGGTTTGCCAGGCTTACTTGCCGATGCACTTCCTGACAGATATGGTAATGACCTCATAAACATGTGGCTGGCAAAAGAAGGACGCCCATTGAACAGCATGAATCCTGTGGAAATGCTTTGTTTTATAGGTTCCAGAGGAATGGGAGCACTGGAATTTGAACCAGCCATCATCAAAGAGAATAAACGAACTTTTTCAGTTGAAATAGATAGTTTAGTAGAAATCGCTCAACAAATATTGTCAAAAAGGGAAGCATTTAATGCCAATTTGAAGAAGGATGAAGAAAAGGCAATGATGGAAATTCTGAAAATTGGAACATCTGCTGGAGGTGCCCGCCCTAAAGCAGTAATTGCTTATAATGAAAAAAGTGGTGAAGTAAAATCGGGACAAACAAAAGCTCCCAAAGGTTTTGAGCAATGGCTGATTAAACTAGACGGAGTAAGCGATGTACAGCTGGGCGCAACCAAAGGATATGGCAGGGTTGAGATGGCATATTATAAAATGGCAACCGCCTGTGGAATTGATATGATGCCGTCTAAATTACTCGAAGAAAACAACAGGGCTCATTTCATGACCAAACGGTTCGACCGCGAAGGGAACGACACCAAACATCATATCCAAAGCTTCTGCGCACTAAAGCATTTTGATTTCAACCTTGTAACAAGCTTTAGCTATGAACAGTTATTTCAGACCATGCGCGAACTAAAAGTGCCATATCCTGCAGCTGAGCAAATGTTTCGTAGGATGGTATTTAACGTATGCGCCCGTAACTGTGACGACCACACAAAGAATTTTGCTTTTCGATTGAAAAAAGATGGTGTTTGGGAATTGGCACCGGCTTATGATTTGTGCCATGCATACAAACCAGATTCAAGATGGGTAAGTCAACATGCACTCAGCATTAATGGAAAACGAGAAAATATATCGAAAGAGGACTTACTTAAAGTTGGGGAATCCATTAAAAATAAAAAAGCAAAACAGGTAATTGAAGAAATAGGTAATACGGTTAGCCAATGGAAAAGCTTTGCGAACAGTGTAAATGTTGACCTAAAACTTAGGGATGAGATTGATAAAACTTTAATTAAATTTGTGTGATTGTCATAACTAAGACCAAATTGGGAAAAGCACTCATTTGTACCAAATTTGTACGAAAAAATTGTAAGGAATTGACAATGAGTGCGTGTTAGTTTCGAAGAAGTGAAGTAAACTAATATATAATCACACTGAGATTTAAAATCAGGGTGAATCAATTGTAACAAAAGCCTTTCCGTTAAAAAATGGAAAGGCTTTTTAATTTCAACTGAATGAAACTGTTTTTTTATTCAGTTGAAATAGCTATATAATCCTTTGTTTTGTTGTTGTTTGCATAATTGATAGATTTCATTGAATAACATGTCTTCCATGTGGAATTAAAAATACAAGCGATACATCAGGTTTGGAAACATTTCAAACTGTGTTACATAACCAATTTTACCGGGAATCTTTTCATCGTAATATTCAGATAATTTGCCTTTGTTATTTGTTATATTATCCAATGTAATAAAGAGTTCATGCGTTACTTTGGGTTTGTTCCATTTATAGCTCGCAGATAAATTTACCTGATAAATATCTTCGAACTTTTTATAATACGCTTTTTTGTAATCCCAAAATTTATTGCTTGCAGCATCAACAGCCAAATTTCCCAGTGCATCTGTTAATAATGGAATGTACCTTTGTCCGCCTCCGAAAAACACTTTGGCATTTAGATTTAAGGTTTGGTTTTGCTTTTTCCCACGGTTGGCGAATTCCTTACCAAATAAAATATTTGCCAGGTAGTTATTATTATATGCCGTATTCCGCTCAACTCCCTCAAGCGATTTGTATTTTGAATTGTAAATTGAGGCATTTATTAAATAGTAATATCCTTTGTTGAACAAACGCTCTAAGGTAAGTTCCACTCCATAGTTTTTCCCGGTTCCTTTATTAACTAATTCAACATATCTGAAATCAGTGCCTTCATTAATGGTTGCATAGTAGCTTGTGTCATTGTTTTCTACCGGTAAGTTGTAAAGGTTTTGGTAATAGGCTTCCAGCTTTACCCTTATGTTTTCACCGAAACGTTTTTCATACCCAATTACGAAATGATCTGCTTTTAATAAATCCAGGTTTTTATTGGGTTCTGTCACACTTCCATCGGGTTGTTTCACCCTGGCAAAATAGTTGTGTACACTTTCCATGGTGCTGTGTTTGCCATATCCTGCACTAAACGAACTTGTGCTGTTAATATGCCAGCTTAAGGCAATCCTTGGTTCAATCGTGCTCTTCTTATTGTAGATTACATTCATGTTATGAATTCCTGCAACTATTGTAATGTTTTCATTGAAACGGTGCTTCCAACTTAGAAAATTGCTCAGGGTACTCATGTTTTCATTGAAATCCGCCATTGTAAAAACCGTGTTGGTACTATCCTGTATATTACGCTGATTGTAATCATAACCATGGAGCGCATATTTTGATCCTATTTGAATTGTGTTTTTTGCATTTAGTTTGTTGTTATAGGTTAAAGCTGCTCTGTATCTTGAATTTTTTATTCTGCTTTGATAATCTAAAACTCTTGCACCAATTGAATCATACAAAAATTCGCCCTGATCATCATAAATTTTTGTAGTTTTTATCTTATAAACATCTTCTGAAATACCATCGGTTGAATACGAAAGCGTAGTTTTAATAAAGCTCTTATCATTAATACTTATGGTATGGTTCAATCCATAGTTTGAGAGATAATTATCTTTGTCGTAATCTTCGGTAATATCAGAAGTAATGGTTTCATTCCCGGGAATAGCAACCTTGTCAGCCCTAACATCTTTAAGCGAACCATTACTTAAGCCTGCCAATCCAAAGAATGAAAATGTGCCTGCTTTTTTAGTAGGCAGTACAACTTTAAACGCTCCATCCTGATAATTAAGCACTCCATCAAGCTTAATTATACCTAAATTATTTAGCAGAGAAATCGTCGAGTACCTGTAATTTATTAGGAATGAACCGCCATACCCTTTTTTAAACGGTCCTTCAACTGTTAAATCTGTTCCCTGAACTCCAACCCCTAATGAAGTTTCGTACTTTTGGTTATTTCCTGTCCTGAGTTTTACATCATATACTCCTGATAACACATCGCCATACTCTGGCGAAAACGCACCGGTTGAGAAGTCAGAGGTAGTTAATAAGCTATTGTTTAAAGCACTGACTCCACCACTTACTGAGTTTTGATCGGCAAAATGAGTAGGGTTTGTAATTTCCACGCCGTCCAAACGCCATTGAATGTATTTTGGCGAATTGCCTCTTACAATAATATCATTACCTCCATTTTGTGAAGCTGTTACTCCGGCAAAATTTGATAGTATTTTGGAAGGATCATCCAGGCCACCTGCAAAGCGCTTTGTTTCTGCCGCTGATATTGAACGCGTGCTGATGAGAGACATCTGATTTACTGCCTCACCTTTGTTTTTATTTGCTTTAATTACAACTTCGTTCAGCTTTTGAATTGATTCCTGCATAGTAAGATTTAAAACTTTCTCCTTACCTGAGTTGACTTCAATGTCAGAAATGGTTTTAGTTTCATACCCAACATACGATAATTGAAGTGTGATTCTGCCAACAACTATTTTTTCCAACTGAAACTCACCCTTTGCATTGGTTGCGGCTCCTTTAAACTTATCATCACCAACTACACGGACTGATACACCAATTAATGGCAATTGACTGTCCTTATCAATTACGGTACCCCTCACAGTTTGTGTAAGTTGCTGGCTAAAAGCCATGGTAGTGAACATGATAATTATTAAAGATGTATATATTAACTTTTTCATTGTTTTGTTTTTGTTTGAATTATTATTTTGAACTAAAAGAAGAATAAACCACAGATGAGTTGAATCCTTTAACTATAAGCCATACTGCCAAAGACATTTCATAAGTGAATACAGGAACAGCAAGGATTGCCCCCCATATAGAAACCTGACAAAATACGTCGAACATAACCAGGTAAGCACAAACAAGGATGAGAAATCCTCCGGCAAGACCCATGACAGATATGAAGCGTGGAACCAGTTTTAAATCATACAAAAAATAGCTCATCATCAGGGTACTGGGTCCCAAGGCCAGGTTTGGACCAAGTAAAAAAGTCCAATTATGAATAGTCACTAATAATTTACCGGCAGTTAGATAAGAAGATGCATTTGGAGCTACTGCTTTTCCAAACTCCTGACTTAAAGTTACCATTGATAAAAGGCTGATTATTCCTATAATTATGATAGTAGCTTCAAGAAGCCTGAAACAAACATACCCAACCGCAAGGCTTTCATTTTCCTTATTGATGATTGGAAACATCAGAACGGAGATGCCAATAATTGAAAATGCCAGTATCAGCTCATTAAAGGCTCCCCAGATTACCTGCATTTCATTTGCTGAACCCGTTAATAATGTATTCAGGATCGGTTAATATAGGTTGATAAAGAGCAAAACCTATTATTGCTGTTACGGCTGCAAGTATATATAATACGCCCACAATGATTGCGATATCTCTGTTTGAATTCATTTCTTTCTGATTTTATACCTGTTCTATTTGTAATTGTGTTAATAGACCAACGGTGAAGTGAAAGCTTAGATATTCTTATTTTTTGCAAGTGGGTTTTTCTTCCAGGGTTCAGAAAAATGCACAGTAATAATAAGCCCCCGATTAAACATTTCCCTGTCGTATGAGATATTGGTCAATCCATAACAATATCTGATGTCCAATGCAAGCCTTTTTTGTTTAATCGGAAACATATAACCTCCACCAATTTGAATACCGGCATCCAATCGTTTTAAGGCATCGGTTGAATTATCAAATGAAATATCTGTCGACAAATCTTCAATTTTCAGGGTTCCACTAATGTTGTATGCTATAGACGGCCCGGCATTCATATAAAATTTACCAAAATGGAAACGAGCCAGCACAGGTAATTCTAATGTATTTAACCGAAGGTTTGTTTTTTGGTTGGTTAATGGATTATTATCTTTTAAAGCACCACCCTTTCTAATATAATAGAACTCCGATACAAGTGAAAATTTCGGTGTAATACCTGCCTGAAATGACACCCCGGCATGTATCCCCTTATCAGGTTCCTTATAATCTGACAGGGAACTATTTGAACTACCATAATTGAGGTTTGTACTCGCGACAGTAATCATAAGGTCCAAATAGGTTTCGGTTGATTTTTTACCTTCCCTTATTTTTACTGATTCTAATTCTTTTGTTTGACCAAATGAATTCGCGTACAGGAGAATCATAGCTGCTATGAGTCCTAATTGTTTCTTTTTATTCATTTCTTTTTATTTAAATTAAATTACTTAAACAAAAGTAAATGAATGAGTTCGGTCTTTAAATTCCGATATGCAAAGCAAGCCAGGATGTCTGCAACCTGGTATTTTTCGTCTGCAAAATGGTAGGATGGTTATTGTTTGTTTCGAATGAATTGAAAAAATACCTCCTTGTATGTTTCAGAAATAGGGATTAATTGATCTGCAATTTTGATTCTGTTTCGTTCAATTGATACGATTTTATTTATTGCGACCATGTATGATTTGTGCACCCTGCACACAATACTTGAAGGGATTAACTTTTCAAACTCGCTGAAATTCTGCAAGGTCATAACCCTTTTATTCACTGTATGAATTCTTCGGTAATCTCTCATCCCTTCAATATACACGATTTCATTAAGCATAATTTTTTCCAACCGGTGTTCTGTTTTTATGAAAATGAAGTCCGGTTGAGAATCCGAATTGCGATGGGCTATATTTTCCTGCGCTTTATTTACAGCTTGTAAAAAACGATTAAATGTATATGGCTTTAAAAGATAGTCTGTTATCTTAAGTTCATAACCCTTTAAAGCATATTCCGGGTAGGCTGTGGTAATGATAACCTGGCTTTTTATTTTTGAACTTTCAAGTAATTCTACACCTGACAATTCATCCATATTAATATCCAAAAAAAGCAAATCTACTTTGTTATTATTTAAATAATTAAGCCCAGTGAGCGCATTATCGAAAGTTGCACTTAAATGCAAAAAAGGAACCTTGTTTACAAAATCTCTCGTTTTTTCAAGAGCTAGTGGCTCATCTTCAATGATTATGCAGGTATATTTATCCATTGTGTATTGTTAAGTTTACGCTATACAAATCATCTGTTTTATGCATTTCCAGAGTATGTTTTCCTGCATAAATTAGGTTCAGCCGCTTTTGAATCAGTTCATTTCCTAAACCGCCATAAGTTTTCTGGGTAGTCAACTTCGAATCAAATTTATTTTCACAAATCAGTTGCATTGATTCGTCCTTTATAATGATATTGACCGTAATGGCATTTTCGAGTTTCTTATTATTAGCATGTTTGAAGGCATTTTCGATAAAAGGGATAAAAACCATTGGCGCAATTTCCTTATTGCCAATGTTACCTGTTACCGAAAAGTGTGCATAATTTTCGTTCGCAGTCCTTATTTTTTGTAATGCGATGTATTTTTCTATGTATTCAATTTCCTTGGAAAGTAAAATTTTATCCGCCTTTGTTTCGTATAGCATAAACCGCATGATCTCTGATAACTTATTCAAATAGTTTGACGCCTCAACTGGATCTTTTAGAATTAATGTATCAATATTATTGATGGTATTAAATAGTAGGTGCGGGTCAAGCTTCGATTTTATGAGCGCTAATTCCATCTCATGGTTTTTTTCTTTTAAAAGTTCTTTAAGTTTAATTTCATTAAACCAGGTAATAAAACCTTTAATTACTAACGCTACCACTCCGGAAATTGTGGCAATTATACTCATAAAAAAGATGACAATAAAAGCGGTAGATCTGCCGTTTTTGCCACCCTTGTCCATATCAATCATACGACCCGTTTCGATAAAAAACCGAATCAGAATATATCCAACCATAGCTACTATTGTTGAAATTAATATGCCGTAAATGATTGAAAGGAGATACTTTTTTTGCTGAAGGTATTTGGGGAACAAAAGAAAATAATAGAGATAAAAGGTTATGAATGAAGGAAAAATGGCAAACAGTGAAAGGGATTTCAACGCATTCTCAATTCGTACGGTCTGATCGATTATATGACTGCTGCTTCTATAGAAAACCGCTAAAATGATTGTTATTAAAAGAAAGTAACACAACCAAAAACCCGTGTGTATCAAAACAACAATTGACTTTTTCATAATTTCAAATTCATTGAATTATAAGATACTAATTCGCTGATTTGAACGTTCTTTGGAAATTTGCCAATCAGATCAAGGATTTTTACCCTCATGATCATGTGATTATTTGAATTTATTATCCTCAATCAGAATTAATTGATTAGATAATAACATTTTTATCAGGATAGAGTTCATTTTCCATCGAAGTGTTCTCTGAAAATGAATAAAGCGTGTGGTATTTTTTTATTTCTATAAATATAGTTTATTCTTAATCAGTACTTTAACTGGTGATCAACAACTTTTTTAAGTAGTGGAAAAGGTTATCTTCAATGAATTCAATTTGTATTTTGGTTTTTCTCTTTTCTTACTTATTATTAAACAGGGGATACTTATTTAGTTAAAAGTGGAAAAGATTCGAGAATAAGATTGTTGAGAAAAAGGTTCTTGGTTGCGAAGTGTATTTCAACTATGGTAAGTATTTTATAGGTTACAACTATTTTCAAAAAAGTAAATTTCCATCTTAAACAATCCCTCAAAATTATTGTTGATAAAACAACCATTTTAAGACTTTCAGCAATGAATGAATATGAAGAATCGCGCAGGGCGTTTTTAGCAAAATTAGGAATGACTGTTGGAACTACAATTGCAGCATCAACAAAACTCTCGGCAACGGTTTTAAACAGCAAAGCCGAGTTTCCGTTAACGACCGACCAACAGGAATTTATGGATCATTACGAAAAATGGATGGATAAATTTATCCCTGCAGTGAAAGCTCAGCGCGAAAACCCGGAAGACAAGTTTGCCAAAGCTGCAATTGTTGATTTGAGTGAAGAAGTTGAAATCAGGCGGTCGCAACTGATTGAATACATGAAAGACGAGAATTTCGCCCGTTACTATATGACTGCCACAGAAAGGTTAACAAAAGAAATCTATTAGAGGGAAAAAATCCGGTCGGAATTGACACTTTGTTGGGAACAATCGTTGCTGTTTCATGGTTATAATAATTGTATTTAGCCGGAACAAAAAAACAATATTGCCATGAAAACGACTGTCATAATAATTGCACTGATTGCGTTGGTTATCAAAACCGTAAACGCACAAACTGAATTTCAAACAAAAACAATTGCTGCCAATCTCGATACTCCATGGGAAATTCTTTGGGGGCCTGATGATTTTATCTGGTTTACAGAACGGTCGGGAAAAGTAAGCAGAGTTAATCCGGGTACAGGAGAGGTTTCGGAAGTGGTGCAAATTGCTGATGTCAGAGAAGTTGGAGAAGGTGGACTCCTTGGAATGGTGCTCGATCCCGATTTTTCATCAAACAACTATTTTTATTTAGCGTATAATTTTAATGCTTCAGGAAATGAATATAGTGAAAAAATTGTACGCTACACATTTGATCCCGTAGCCGGGAAAGCTAATAATCCATTGATTTTAATCAACACCATTTCAGGTGCCAGCAACCATAACGGATGCAGATTGGTCATTTCACCAGACAAAAAATTAATTTTTTCAACCGGTGATTCACAAAACACAAGCAATTCGCAGAACATAAACAGTTTAAATGGAAAAATGCTCAGGATAAATCTCGACGGATCAGTGCCGGAAGATAATCCATTGCCGGGAAGTCCGGTTTGGACATGGGGACACAGAAACCCGCAGGGCCTGGTGTTTTCTCCTGATGGCAAAATATTATATAGCAGTGAACACGGCCCAAGTAATGATGATGAAATAAATATTATACAAAAAGGCAGGAATTATGGCTGGCCTAAAGTTGAGGGATTTTGTGACAATACAAACGAAATGGCTTTTTGCAATGACAGCAATGTTGTTGAACCCATTTTTACATGGACACCAACTTTGGCGGTCGCCGGGTTAGATTTTTATAATTCTGATTTAATTCCTGAATGGAAAAACAGCCTTTTGGTTACTTCGCTAAAAGCCGGAAGAATTACTCAATTGCTTCTAAACGAAAGTGGCACAGAAGTATTGAAAACAAATGATTTTTTCACAGGCACTTTTGGCCGGCTGCGTGATATTTGTATTTCACCTGATGGAAAAGTTTATATTGCAGTGAGCAATCGCGATGGTAGAGGAAATCCGAAAACAGACGACGATAAAATAATAGAAATCTCGCCAATTACTTCATCTGTCAATGAAGCAAAAGATGATAAATTTATGCGCGTTACGCCAAATCCAGCCGGTGATTTTGTCAATATTAGTTTTTTCCAAAACCCGAAAACTGATGTTGTTTATTCACTTTATAAAGTAAATGGACAGGTTTTAAAAACAGGAGTTCTTGATTTGGATTCAGGAAAGTTGGAATTACCTGCAAATTTCGAAGGATTAGCTTTCTTGAAACTAGAAATTAATAACCGGGTTTTTGTGAAGAAAATATTGATTAAAAAATAAAATTCAACCCAAAGAAAAAAGCCAATTATTATATCAATAACTGGCCTGAAATTTCAGATTCTGAATTGTTCAATTGTTTTCCTTTTCCGTTTTTTCTTCCACTTCTACTTCAATATTTTTTTCCTTACCCTCTTTGTTTTCCTTCAATTCAATCAATTCATCATCTTCAAAAATACGGGTGCTGCCATCGTCAGATTTTATTACTTTAATTGTTTTCTTTTTACCTGCGGGTGCTATTTCGTGCCAAAACACATCTTCGTCCGGAAGTTCGTTAAAATTCATTTCCTCTTCCTCATTTTCCTCAACCTGTTTCCGGACAATCGTGATTTTTTCAGTGCCGTTTTTCAGCAATTTTTTGTCGTACGATATAATTCCGGGGTCACTCAAATCAATTACATTTTTGCTTTTGTTGCTGCGAAACATCATAACATGAGGGGCGTGTGGCGGCCTTGGTAACTCGGGAGCCATTGGTGGCATAATAATATGTTCACCTTTTTTCCCCGGTTTTATAACAAAATAATTGCCTTCGCCGTCGTCTTCAATTTTATATTCAAAATTCATTTCATGGTTTTTGTGCATGTCGCCCATTTCGAAATGATCTTTCGTTATCCATTTTAAATTTTCTCCACCAACAGTATCACCTTGCCATACAAAAACCTGATCGCCTGAGATTACTGTGTCCAATTCTGTTTTATTTCCATCATCGTCCACTTTAACCAAATTAATGTGTCTCTCTGTTTTTTTACCACGAGGCGGATCCTGTGGATTTTCTCTGATTGAAAATGAAGAGAGTAAAAATCCCGAAAATACCGACACAAGTAGAATTGAAAAAATGCGTTTCATAATAACTCGTTTTAATTTTGTTTTAATTCTGCAACAAATATACTTTAACTTCAATCTATCAATCAGTTAAAGCCTGGTTAAAACCTGTTAAGGAAAAGTTAAAATCAAAACAGCAAATTTATAAAAGGCTATATTTGAGGCATGAACAAAAAGCTTTTTACAGGAATCATTGTTTTGATGGGAATTTCAATTCTCGGCATCATTGCAGTGCAACTGGTTTGGATGAACAACGCCATACAGGTTAAAAATGAATTGTTTAACAGATCGGTAAATGAAGCGCTCAACAACACGGTTGACAAACTTGAAGATTTGCACAATTTTGGTGTTGTAAACCATATGGTTTTTGATCTAGATTCATTACAATGGGCAAATGAAATGGGTGATGATTTTGAATCAGTTGCACCACCACCGCCTACTGCAATTGCAGGCAATTCAATGCCGCCATCACCAGATCCAGTTCGTATTATTCATCAAAGAAAACCGGGTGACAAAAATGCACGTATCGAAATAAAATTTGACAGCAGACCTCATAAAAAGGGGACTTTTAGTTACCAAATCGAAACCAATACCAAAACTGACGGTAAAAATACAGACCATGAAAAATTACATAATTCAGGCAACGCAGTGTTTGTTGTAAATTCAGATACAATTAGTTCAAATATCGACTCACTGTACAAAATCAGTCAGATAAAAATAGATTCCATGTTAACTTCACTTGATACTGTTGGAATTTTTCAATCCGATTTCTCAAAACGCGCACAACAGAAAGGCATTCGACTTAAGCGTTTGGCTGATAAGGCAATTACTGAATTTGAAACGTGGGATGTGCGTAAAATTGATGAGGAACAACTTCATAAGGTTTTGGAAGAAGAACTGTTAAACCGGAATATTCCCATTCCATTTGAATATGCAATTGTGCAGGACAATGCGTTTATTAATGAAAAGCCTGTTACCGATTCGTTGAAATTACGGGAGACTGAATACCAGGTAAAATTATATCCAAATGATATTTTCCAAAAGAATATGCAATTGGCGCTCTTTTTTCCGGGGCGCGAAAGTTTTGTTTACCGTTCGCTGAATTGGTTGCTGTTGGCGTCTTTTCTGTTTTCACTTATCATTTTGCTGACATTTGGGTTGAGCGTTTTTTACATTCTGAGACAAAAGAAAATATCGGAAATGAAATCGGATTTCATTAATAACATGACCCATGAATTTAAAACGCCAATTGCTACTATTTCAGTAGCTACAGATTCAATTACCAACGAAAAAGTGGTAACCAACCCTGAGCGGATTCGCTATTTTGCCGGAATGATAAAAAAGGAAAACCTTCGCATGAACCGGCAGGTAGAAGACATTTTAACCATAGCCCGGCTTGATCAGAAAGATTTTGAATTCAAATGGGAAGCTATTGATGTGCACGAATTGGTTAATGATGCGATTCAGGGAATTAAAATTCAGATTGAAAAGCGGAATGGAAAAATTGAAACCAATTTTGCAGCAGCTAATTCGGTTATAACTACTGATAAAATCCATTGCACAAATGTTATTTACAACTTACTCGACAATGCTAATAAATATTCTGCTGAATCACCACAAATAAAAATTTCAACAAAAAATAAAAACAACGGAATTTTAATATCTGTCGAAGACAAAGGTATCGGGATGACAAAAGCCGTTCAAAGTAAAATATTTGAACGGTTTTACCGGCAAACCAGCGGGAATATTCATAATGTAAAAGGCTTTGGACTCGGATTAAATTATGTAAAAGCAGTTTTGGAAGCTAACAGGGGAACAATTACGGTTCACAGCGAGCAGGGAAAGGGAAGCAGGTTTGATGTATTTTTACCGTTTGTGAGGGAAGCCTCTCCCCGGACCTCTCCTAAGGAGAGGGAGCAAAAACAGTAATGCTGGTGTGCAAAAGCAACTTTCTGATTACTTATTTTGCTATTCGATATTTTAGATTTTAAAACAAATAAGAAATAAGAAACCATTTTAGAAGTTGTAAGTGACTTGTCAGCGTGCGAAGCTCCTGACAACGTTAACGCGACTAAATGTAAAGATATGGAATTAAAAAACTTAAAATGAACAAAAATTATCACATATTTCTCCTGGAAGACGACCTCAGTTTTGGGGCGGTATTAAAATCTTACCTCGAGCTGAACGATTATTCGGTAACATGGATTGACGATGGTAAATATGCGATTCGACAAATTCAGAAACGGTAAATATCATATCTGTATTCTCGATGTAATGTTGCCAAACATTGATGGATTTTCAGTTGGAAGTCAAATCCGAAGTATCGACAAAGACATTCCAATTGTTTTTCTAACTGCAAAATCATTAAAGGAAGATGTTTTGAAAGGATATAATGTAGGTGCAGACGATTATATCACAAAACCATTCGACACTGAAGTTTTGCTTTGTAAAATCAGTGCTATCATTAAAAGGCAAACTACAAATCCTGCAATGGAAGAAGTGACCTTTACAATTGGGTCGTATCATTTCGATTCAAAACTTCGGCAAATTCAACGGGGTGAAACAGTGCAAAAACTTTCGCCAAAGGAAGCTGATTTGCTGAAATTGCTTTGTCAGAACCAAAACCAACTGCTGCCACGCGAAACCGCATTGCGCAAAATTTGGGGCGACGACGGTTATTTTACAGCCCGCAGCATGGACGTTTTTGTTACCAAATTGCGCAAATTTCTGTCTGACGATCCAAATATCGAAATCAAAAACATTCATGGAAGCGGGTTTTGGTTGGAAGTAAAGGGTTAAACAATTTTTTACCACAATAGGCACATAGATCATATAAGGGAAATAACATTTAAATTATTATAAATTCTATTGTGCCCTATGTGCCTATGTGGTTTGTACAATTCAAAACAAACAGAAAAACTATTTCAGGATTTTCTTTTTTTCTTTCTATTTTAGAGAAAAAATTAAATCAATGAAACAAAACAATTCCCGCCGTAATTTTATGAAGTCGATGCTGGCAGTGCCTTTTGTCGCTTCTGGTTTTAATGCTCTTCCGTCAGAAATTGCCGCAGTCAGCAAAAAGTTTGGGCATAAGCTGAAAATCAGCTTAAATCTGTATTCGTTTAATTCGCTTTTGATGGAAGGTAAAATCGATTTATTTAATGTACTCGATTTTTGTGCTGAATATAATTTTGATGCCATCGACCCAACCGGATATTATTTCCCTGGTTACCCTGAAGTTCCGACTGATGAATTTATGATGAAATTTAAAAAGCAGGCTTTTTTACTTGGTCTTGATATTAGTGGCACCGGTGTTCGCAACGATTTTGCCAATCCGGATGCAGCCGCCCGAAAAGCAGATATTGAACTGGTTAAAAAATGGATTGAAGCTGCTGCCAAAATGGGAATCCCAAACCTCCGTATTTTTGCCGGTACAAATTCACACGAGGGTTTTTCGCGCGACAAGGTTTTTGAATGGATGGCAAAAGATGTGAAAGAGTGCTGTGAATATGGAAAGAAATTTGGAGTTATTATCGCGATACAAAACCACAATGATTTTCTGAAAACCGCTGCTGATGTTGATAAAATATTCGGGATGGTCGATTCAGATTGGTTGGGATTGAACCTCGATATTGGCAGTTACCGTTTGGAAGATCCGTACGAAGCAATACAGCTTAACATGAAATACGCTGTTACCTGGCAAATAAAGGAAAATGTTTGGATTGATGAAAAGGAAGTACCAACTGATTTTCCTAAGCTTTTCAAAATAATAAAAGATGGCGGCTACCGCGGCTATTTACCACTGGAAACTTTAGGCGCCGGCGATCCTTATCAGAAAGTGCCGGTATTACTGGAGAATGTGAGGAAAGCTTTGGCTAAAGATTTCTGAAAGATTAATATGGTTCTGCCTTTCAGGCAGTTGTTTTGGCTGGTTCAATTGCCTTAGGTCGTTGACCTAAGGTTATGAAAATAAAACACCTTTGGTGTTAATACATTAAACTGATACTCATTACATATAATGATAATATGCCCAACTTAACCAATAATCCAACCCTTAAAGAATTTCAGGATTACGTTGCTGAACTGGAAACTGAACGCGGTTTTGCACATCAAACCACCATCGACAAATGCCTTTTGTTGGGCGAAGAAGTGGGTGAATTGTTTAAAGCAGTACGTAAATCGGAAGGTTTGGCAGTGGATACCAATTCAAATTTTACTGAAATCGGCGATGAACTTACTGACATTTTCATTTATCTCTGTGCAATAGCCAACCGCAAAGGAATTGATTTGGAATCGGCATTCCTTGAAAAAGAAGTGAAAAACAAACAGCGGGTTTGGAAATCGGTGTAGTTTTTATTCATACTCCTGAATAATTGTTCCTGTTAATCTGAGAAGTGAAGTTTGTGAATCAATCAAATTATAAACCGCTTCCAATTGCCGTTGCGAAATTGTGATATATGAAATCTGCACATCGCGGTAGTTAAACGAATTGATTGAACCCGATTCAAACCTCTCTTTTGAAAGTTGCAGGTTTAATTTTGCCGCTTCAAGGTTTTCGAAAGCCAGAGCGAGCAACTCTTTTCGAACAACATAAAATTCATATAAATTGGCCAGACTGTTGTTTAATTCGTGTGTTACCTGGTCGATTTCAACAGTTCCGATGGTTTCATCGATTTGTGCAATTTCAACTGCGCGTTTGCGGTTTCCTCCGCTGAAAAGGTTGTAGCTCAAAGTAAAATTCCCGTAAAAATTGGCAGAGTTTCCCCAGCTTTCGCCGCGGTCGGCATAATTGTTCCGGTTGGCTGTGCCAGTAACTCCTCCCCTAAAGTCAAAAGTTGGGGAAAAACTACTTTTTGCAGCTGCCACGGCATTTTCGAGCAAAAGTTGGTTCACATACTGGTTTTGCAAAGTTTTATTGTTCTCTACCATTTGCGCTTGTAAATCTTCTATGGAATAATCTACAGGTATTGCATTAAAACTTTCTGTTAAAACATAATTTACATGGCTTTTTTCCGCCATTAAATAATTCAGATCGCGCAATGAGTTTTTGTAATTCACTTCCTGCAAAAGATATCCCGAACGGTCGGTTAGGTATGCATTTTTAGCTTGCAAAACATCATAAGTTACATATGTACCAAATGCCTTTCGATCTTCGGCCTGGTTATACCGGTCTTCGGAAAGTTGCCTTATCTCGTCCCAGTTTTTAAGTTTTTCTTTTTGAAGAAGAACATCGTAATATGCTAAAACAACTGCCTGTATAGTACCTTCCACCATTACAGCCGTGTTCTGTTTTGAAAGCTGTTCAAGCTCTTCGTATCTTTGTTTGTTGATGCTTACTATAAATCCATCGAAAATTGTCCAGTTGAGACTTGCACCCGCAGACAACCGGTTGTTTGCATAATTTTCTGTTTTGTTGATGTTGTATGAATTTTCGTCGCCCGCTGAAAGGTTGATATACGGATATCTGCCGGCAGTTCCCCAGTTGTTGCGTATTTCAGAAATACGCTGGCTTTGTCGCATTATAATTATTCCGTAATTATTTTCGAGGGCTTTTGCAACAGCATCGTTAAGTGTCAGTGGTTCTTGTGCCACAGCCGCTGAAATATAAAACAATAACAGGGCGAAAATATTTAGTGTTTTCATTTTTCCTCTTCTTCAGTAAATGGGTGAATCTCATCATCGAATTTTCGTTGTGCATGTAACCAGGCAATTTCAACCTCTTCAGGCTCAAACTCTCTTCCATGCCACATTTTTCGAACTGTTCTTCGGATATCATTTAAAACAACAATAAGTGCCGGAAAAAACAACAGGATAAACATAGTGCCGAATGCCACCCCATATACCAGTGAAATAGCCATTGGTATCAGAAATTGTGCCTGAAAACTTTTTTCAAGAACAATGGGATACAATCCGAGCGAGGTTGTTAATGTCGTTAAAATAATTGGCCGTAATCTCGATTTCCCTGCTTCAATAACGGCCTTCTTTACTTTCCAGCCTTCAACAATAAGTGCATTAAATTTATCCAGATATACTACGGCATCGTTAACAACTACTCCGGTAAGGGCAATGATTCCAAAAAAGCTCAAAATGGAAAGGGGTTTTCCATGTATACCGTGACCCCAAATTGCTCCAAGTATTGAAATCGGGACCAAAACCAAGATTATAAACGGTTGCTCGAACGATTTAAAGTTAATCATTAGTACGAAGATAATTCCCAGAAACGCCAAGGGGAAAAGAATCATAAGGTCACTCATATTTCTTTCGCTTTCCTTTTGTTGCCCCTGAAACACTATACTAATTCCCGGATACAGCATATTCAATTCGGGCAGAATTTCAACTTTAATCTGATCAAGTATTTCAGTTACCGACGCATCGGGATCAACCAAATCTGCATTAACCCTGATTTCGCGCCTCCCATTATACCGATTGATATTTACCGGACCACGTTTCATTTCGTAATCAGCTATTTCAGTAAGCGGATACTCACCCTGTGGAGTAATTATCTTCATTTTTTCAAGTTGGCCAAGTCTCTCGCGACCTTCAGCCGGATATCTCACCCAAATCCGAAGTTCATCGCGTCCTTCCTGTAAACGTTGTGCCTGTCCTCCGTAAAATGCCTGTCGGATCTGGTTTGCCAACGATGTTTCTGTTAAACCCAGCATGTAAGCTTTCTGTTTTAATTCCAATCGAATTTCCTGTTTTCCAAGGGCATTTGTATTTACTATGTCTTTAAGTTGTGGCATTTCAGCAAGTTTTGCCATAAGATAGTCACGGCCCATTTCCAATTCCTCTGTACTTCTTGAAAGCAAACCAATGGATACAGGATCTCCAAAGCGCCCACGTGCACCTATCGAATATTTTTCAGTTTCGGGAAGCGGGCCTATTTTTTCGCGAATCATATCAATAATTTCATACGAACTAATACCGGTTTCTTCCGAATTTCGCGGAGATACATCAACGCTCCCGGTGTGTGCACCACTTTCCGCCCTATCGAAAGCTGACCCCAGTTCAACGATGCTATTTTCAATAATGTCTGTACTATCGTTGTACTTTGCCTTTAATTCGTCGTTCACCACCCAAACAATGCTGTCAAATCTGTTTAAGTATTCCATGGTTTGCTTTTCCCCCGAACCCGGTGTAAATGCAACATTTATATTAAACGAATCGAATTCCATTCGCGGGAAAAAGGTTGTTTTTATAAACTGACCACCAATTAATCCTCCTGTAATTAGCATCATTGCTGCCGGAACGGCAATTACTATGTATCGCCATTCAATTACAAGTTTTAAAACACGATCGTAGGCATAGTCGCGCAACCATGAAAAAAAGCGTTCAGTATATTTTCTCAGACCTTTTGCCTTTGCTGTAAAAATTTTTCTGTTTAGAACTCTTTCATTACCAATGTGTGCCGGTAAAACAAAAAAGGATTCGAAAAGTGAAAACGTAAGACTTAAAATAACTATGACTGCCATTTCAAACATCATTTCCATTCGCCCGGTAATAAATATCAATGGCATAAAGGCGAAAACTGTTGTTAAAACAGAGGTAATAACTGCTGGGACTACTTCAATGGTTCCATCAACAGCTGCCCGCATCGGGCTTTTGCCTTTTTCGAAGTGCTGAAAAATATTCTCCCCAATCACAATTCCATCATCAACAAGAATTCCAATAACCAGTATCATTCCGAAAAGGGACATCATATTTATGGTAATCCCCATCATCATTGCAACTATAAACATGGCCAAAAACGAAGCTGGAATTCCCCAGGCCACCCAAAACGCGAGACGGGTGCTTAACATCAATCCAAGAACAATAATTATTAATAAAAGTCCCTGGCCACCATTTCTGTACAGCAATTCAAGCCGGCTTCCAAGAACTTCGAGATACGAACGGGTAATAATTAATTCAACCCCTGGATTTTTGGCGTTAAATTCAACAACGTAATTGCGAATATATTTGTCTATTTTGGTTAAATCTTCGCTGATTAATTTCATCACTGTCATGCTGAGAAGTGGTTTTCCCAGTTCCAGTGATTTGTTTGGACTGTCGGAGAATTTTTTCTTTACCAGCGCAATATCCCTTACTCTAATGAAGCTTCCATCCAGGTTAGCTCGTACGATAATGTCTCCTATTTTATTCGGATCGGTACTTCGCGAACGCATTCGAATAAGTAATTCTTCTTTCATTGAACGGATTTGTCCGCCAGAAACATCCTGATTATTTTGTGCGATCGCATTCTGCAATTCTGTAAACGTTATTCCATATCGCAACAAATCTTCCTCGTTTGCTTCAACCGATATTTCGAGCGGAGGATAACCCGAAATAGATACCTGGCTTATGAATCCTGAGGACAGGAAATCTTCCTCGACTTTTTGTGCATATGTTTTTAGCGTTAGTAAATCAACATCTCCCGTGACCAGTAAACGCATGGCTGGCGAAGTAGTGCGTTGTTTAGAAACGATTGGACGTTCGGCAGCAGTTGGAAACGATGAAATTCCATCGACAGCATTTTTAACTTCTATCAAAGCCTCGTCAATATCATAACCTGGTATAATTTCGATAGATACCCGTGTCATATTCTCTGACGAAACTGAGTTTATCTCGTAAATTCCGGGAATTGCCCTCACTGCTTCCTCTATTCTGGAGGTTACACCTTCTTCCATTTCAACAGGAGAAGCTCCCGGATAAGATACACTTACCGATAACATTCGTGATGGTCGCTCAGGGAAAAATGACTTTTTCATGGAATACATGCTCATGCCGCCAACTATGAGAAGAAAAACAACTACTAAGGAGGCATAAAAGGGGTATTTTACAAATAGTTCAATAGTTTTCTTCATCCTTAACCTTCTGTATTTGAATTACCTTTTTTGTTTCCTCTTTTTGGCACATTTGGCATTTCTTCACCAACAATACCCACAGGACTATTCTCTTTTACATTTATCAAAGGTTCAGAAACTACCTTAGTTCCTTCTTCGAGCCCATTAAATATTAGGGTTGTTTCGTTCCACTTTAAAATGTCAATAACCTGTTTTTTAAGTTTCCCATCTATAACAGTAAAAACTTCGTTTGAATTAAATACTGCTCCACGCGGCAGTTCCATTGCTTTCTGAATTTTTTGTCCGGGAAATTCAACCAGTAAATATTCACCGGATAATAATTTATCGGTTGATGAATTCTGAACTTTGACAAAAATGCTTCTTGATTGTGTATTGGCATCAATGAAATCCGATTTACGAACCACAACTCCAGGTTTTTCCGATTCCTGATCATTGGTAAAGACCTTTACATTGTCGCCTATTTTTATCCATTTGCTTTGAAAATTTTCTACCGGAACTTCTACTTCCAACTGGTCGGTGCGAATCATCCTGGCAATTTGACCTCCAATATTAATATAACCCCCTACTTCAGAATTCACAACTGTGAAAGAACCGTCAAAAGGTGCATAAAGCGAATGTCTGCTTAATCTTTTTTCATCTTGCATTATCCCGTAGTATTCATTAAACACATTGCGGCTCGCAAGAAATATTTTAAATTTTTCGTTTTTAATCTCAGGAAGTTCAGGAAGCTTTTTATCCATTGATATGGATGAGAAGAACCGGGTAAACGCTTCCAACTGATCGGGATAATCAACTTTTACATCTGGAATCAAAGTAGTTATAGTGGTTAAAAAACTACTTTTCCGTGCCTTTATTGCTAATTCTACTTCGTCTTTATAAATGGTTGTCAATAACTGGCCTTTTTTGAAAGAGGTTCCTTTTCGAAGGGCAACTTCACCACTTTCTATTTTCCCGGCTGCTTCAGCAACAAGTGTAACCTCACTACTCGAAACCACTCTGCCTTTCCTTATTAAGGGCGAAACAATTTCTGAATAATTCACTGTTTCCGCTTTTACGAACCTTTTTAATTCAATATCCGGCATTCGTGGCGGCTCGGGTTTCATCGATATAAATAACTTTGAAAGCGCTGCTGAGCCCCCGAGCAAAATAATTAGCGCAACTACAATAAACGTTACTTTTCTCCAACTCATGGTATTTTCTTTAATTCTTATTTAAATTTTTTATACTGATTCAGCGTGAATTAACTATTTGCATTTATACAGGTTTGAAGATTAGGGGCACAAATTTATTTTTTTAAATTAATAAACACCTGAAATCAAAAAATAAGGGCAAATAAAATAACAATCTCATCAACCATCCTGGTAATCTTGTATTTTAGTTGAATGTTGGATAAGACTTTATAAAATTCGATTGGTTTAAACCCATTTGATTTTTTCAGATAAAAATTCCCATCACTACTGTTTTTTTAATTCAAAATGATTTTTTGTTAAATTTTTTTCTTTTCACTTTTAACTTTTAGGAATTATTAAAGTCTAACAATTCCGGTAAATTTGCAGCCGTTATTATTAATTATTACATAAAACCAACAACCGTGACGACAAAAAAAGTTTTCAGAGTATCTATAACTATATTAATTATATTGGTATTGGCGGGTATTATTTTTTATCCTAAAATAAAACCTTTACTTAAAAGCGAAGGGGGAAATATGCAACAGGCCGGACAAAGAGGCGGACGTGAAAGTCAGCAGATTTTATATGCAAGCGGCTATGTAATAGTACCAACTCAAATGAATGAGTTAATCAATGGCATTGGGACACTGTTGCCCGATGAAGTAGTAGATTTAGCTTTTGAAACTTCAGGGAAAGTGGTCGGCATTTTCTTTGAAGAAGGAACACGGGTAAAAAAAGGAGAACTTCTTGCAAAAATAAACGACAGGCCTTTACAAGCTCAGTTACTAAAACTTCAGTCTCAGTTAAAACTTTTACAGGAAAGGGAGTTCAGAGCGAAACAATTGCTTGATCGGGATGCAATAAGTCGCGAAAGTTACGATCAGGTTGCTACTGAACTTCAGTCACTGAAAGCTGATATTTTACTGTTGGAAGCAAGAATTGCTGAAACGGAACTGCGCGCTCCGTTCGATGGAACTGTAGGATTGCGTATGATTAGTGAAGGTGCATATGCCAATACACAAACGAAAATTTTGCGACTTGTAAAAATTAGCCCGTTAAAAATTGAGTTTGCAGTTAATGAACGTTATGCCGGGCAAGTTGCCCCGGGTTTTACAATTTCTTTTGTAACGAACAGTGCGCCGAAAAAATTTGAAGCCCGTGTATATGCGGTTGATCCAATGGTCGATCTTGCTACACGTACCATCGTTGTCCGGGCTCTTTATCCCAACCGAAATGAAGAATTAAAACCTGGTAGTTCGGTTAGTGTTACTGCCCTTTTATCTGAAATTGAAAATGCAGTTTCAGTTCCAACGGAAGCAATAATACCGGAAATGGAAGGTGAAAAAGTATTCATTTATAAAAATGGCAAAGCGGAGCAGGTGCAGGTAGTAACCGGTCTTCGCACAGCATCGCACATTCAGATAAAAGAAGGTCTTCATTTTGGAGATACACTTCTGACAACAGCAATTTTACAACTCAGGCAAGGTCTTTCGGTTCAACTCGATACCCTGGTTACAAACCAACAATTAGATCAATAAAATCATGAGTCTTTCTTCAACAAGCATAGAACGTCCGGTACTGGCAACTGTATTTTCCCTTGTTATTCTTTTGTTTGGGGCAATTGGAATGACATACCTGGGAGTGAGAGAGTTCCCAAGTGTTGATCCGCCACTCATTTCAGTAAGTACTTCTTATCCGGGAGCTAATTCTGATGTTATTGAAACCCAGATAACAGAGCCTCTGGAACAATCGATAAATGGAATTCCCGGAATTCGTACTTTAACCAGCCGTAGCAGTCAGGGGAGAAGCGAAATTTCTGTGGAGTTTGAATTGTCAGTAAACCTTGAAACAGCTGCAAACGATGTGCGTGATAAAGTGTCGCAGGCTCAGCGTTATTTGCCGCGCGATTGCGATCCACCAACCGTTTCAAAAGCTGACGCCGATGCCAGCCCGATTATGTTTATAGCAGTAAAAAGTCCGAAACGTTCCTTGCTTGAGCTTTCGGAAATTGCAGAACTCACATTTAAAGAGCAGTTGCAAACCATTTCGGGGGTCAGTTCGATTATGATTTGGGGTGAAAAACGGTATGCAATGCGCATTTGGCTCGAACCTTCAAAGCTTGCAGGTTATCAAATGACTCCACTTGATGTTCGAAATGCCATTATGCGCGAAAATATTGAACTTCCGGCAGGCAGTATCGAAGGCAATACAACTGAATTAACCATACGCACCCTTGGATTGATGACAACTCCGGCAGAGTTTAACAACCTGATTTTAAAACAGGTGGGTGACCAGTCAATCCGGGTACGCGATATTGGACGTGCAGAACTTGGACCGGAAGATCTCCGCGGAATTATGAAAATGAACGGGATTCCTATGGTGGGAACAGTTATTGTCCCTCAACCGGGAGCTAACCATATCGACATTGTTGATGACGTTTATCAACGACTTGATTATATTAAAAAGGATCTGCCGGATGATGTGGTTATTGAAGTCGGGTTCGACAACACTCAATATATCCGCACTTCAATTATGGAAGTTAAAAACACCATTTACCTGGCTTTTCTCCTTGTTGTAATTATTATTTTTATTTTCCTGCGCGACTGGAGGACCACTATTTTGCCAATTCTTGTAATTCCTGTTTCATTGGTGGGGGCGTTTTTTGTAATGTATGTGGCGGGTTATACAATAAACGTTTTAACACTTTTAGCCATTGTACTTTCCATTGGGTTGGTAGTTGATGATGCCATTGTTATGATGGAAAATATTTATGTAAAGATTGAGCAGGGGATGAGTCCTCGGGAAGCAGGTATAAAGGGAGCCAACGAAATATTTTTTGCCATTATTGCCACAACAATAACTTTAATTGCTGTTTTCTTTCCCATCGTATTTTTGGAGGGAATGACAGGTAGGCTTTTCCGCGAATTTAGTATTGTAATTGCAGCTGCTGTTGCCATATCATCATTTGTAGCGTTGACACTGACACCTATGTTATCAACAAAAATCCTGAAAACAAGGCATAAAAGGAGCAAAGCATTTAATTGGTCAGAGAAATTTTTTGTTAAATTAAACAGGGCATATCAGAATTCACTCAACTCATTTCTAAACCGAAATTATATCTCACTTTTTATCTTAGCCATTTCAATGATTCTGATTTATATTCTTTGGAAAAATATACCTGCAGAAATGGCACCATTGGAAGATCGTTCGCAATTAAGTATCAATATGTCAACTCCGGAGGGTTCCACATATGAATTTAACGAGGCATATACTGAAGATGTAGCTGCTTTAATAAAAAGAACGGTTCCTGAAAGCGAAAAGGTTACAACATTTGTTCGGGGAAGCCGCGCTTTCGTGCGAATTGTATTGGTTCCTCCGTCCGAAAGAAAACGAACTCAAAACGAAATTGCGAATCAGTTAACCGGCGAACTTCGAAAGATGACAAAAGCAAGGTCAAGTGTTATCCAGCAATCGACATTTGGCGGGAGACGCGCGGGTCTTCCGATTCAGTATGTTTTGCAAGCTCCCGGCATTGATAAACTGCGTGAAATTTTACCTGCATTTATGGCTGAAGTTCACGACAACCCTATCTTTGAAATGGCTGATGTTGACCTGAAGTTCACCAAACCTGAGTTGCAAATCGTAATTAACCGCGATAAAGCAAACCTGCTTGGTGTATCTACTCAAAATATAGGGCAAACACTTCAACTGGCACTAAGCGGACAACGATTTGGGTATTTTATTATGAATGGGAAACAATACCAGATTTTGGGCGAACTGGCACGCCAGGATCGAAATAAACCATTAGACTTAAAATCACTTTACGTGAGAAATAATAACGGTGAAATGGTTCAGCTTGATAATTTTGTAAACCTTCAGGAATCGACTGCACCCCCTCAATTGTACCGCTATAACAGGTTTGTCGCCGCAACTGTTTCGGCTGGTTTAGCTGAAGGAAGAACCATAAGCGAAGGACTTGCCGAAATGGATAAAATTTCTGCAAAAGTTCTTGATGATACATTCCGAACCGCACTTGCCGGCGACTCCAAGGATTTTATGGAAAGTTCTTCAAGCTTAATGTTTGCTTTTATTTTGGCCATAGTATTAATTTTTCTTGTGTTATCTGCCCAGTTTGAAAGTTTTAAGGACCCTATTATTGTGATGATGACTGTTCCTTTGGCACTAACGGGCGCTTTAATTTTTATGTGGTATTTTAACATTACTATGAATATTTTCAGCCAGATTGGAATTATTATGCTGATTGGGCTCGTATCAAAAAATGGTATTCTAATTGTTGAATTTGCCAACCAGCGCAAAGAAGCAGGAATGTCAAAAAAAGATGCGATCCGTTTTGCCTCAGCAGCACGTTTTCGTCCTATACTAATGACTAGCTTATCAACTATTCTGGGGATTCTTCCTCTGGCAGTTGGATTTGGAGAAGGAGCGCAGAGCCGTGTTGCAATGGGTATTGCTGTTGTCGGCGGACTTACTCTTTCAACTTTTCTAACCCTTTATGTTATACCGGGTATTTATCTGTTTATTTCAAGTGAATCAAAAAATATTAATAATGAAACGACTAGTCCTGTCAAAACCGAATATTCTGAAAATATCTAGAAGTTTTATTTCGGCAATTCTGATAATCTTTATCCCAAACTTTGCAAAAACACAGGAAGTGTATGATTTGAGTCGTTGTGTTGTACTTGGGCTTGAACGTAATTTTTCAGTTAAAGTAGCGCGTAACAATGAACAAATTTCCAATAACAACTATACAAAAGGTAATGCAGGGTTTCTTCCTACCGTTACTACTACGAATAGGTTTGGTGGAACAGTAAATTCCACTACACAAAATTTGAATGATGGAAGTCAAAATAATACTCAGGGCGTGTACAACACTACAGGATCGGCAGCATTAAGTGCAAACTTCACGTTGTTCAATGGATTTAGTGTGCAGACAACCTGGCAAAAATTAAATGAATTAAAGCAAATGGGAGAACTTAACACCCAAATGTCCATGGAGAATCTTGTTTCTCAGATAATTGCCGAGTATTATTATTATATAGAACAGCTAAATTTCTACAACAACATGCAATATGCCGTATCGCTTTCGCTGGAAAGGGTTCGGATAGATGAGGAACGATACTTGCTTGGGGCATCTTCCAAGATGGATCTTTTGCAGTCGATTGTATATTTAAATGCCGATAGTACGCGGCTTGCAGGGCAGGAAAAACAAATTCTGGAATCTGGCGTACGGCTAAAAAAATTAATGGCGCTGGAAAATCTGGATGAAAAAATTGTTTTACAGGATACCTCTATTATTTTCGATCCTAATTTAAATTATGATGAATTGTTGGGATTAACACTTGATTATAATACTAGCTTGCAAATTGCTTCAAAAAACCAGCGCATTTCTGAACTCGATTACAAAATTATTGCATCACGTGCTTATCCTTATCTCAACTTGTCGTCGGGATACAATTACGCATACCGCGGTTACGGAACAGGTACGATTAGTGAATACGGAGCTGTGTCAATTAATAACCAGCACACCCGAACACTAAATTACGGACTTACCCTGGGGATGGATATTTATGACGGCAACAATCGCCGCCGCGAAAAGACAAATGCTAGGCTTCAGGTGGAGAACCAGAATCACAGGTATCAGGAAGTAGAACAGGATATTAAAGCGGAACTGTTGACAATGTTCTATGCTTATGAGAACAACTTACACCTAGTACAAATGGAAGAACAAAATCTCGGCGTTGCACGTGAAAACCTGGAGATCGCCCTGGAACGATATCGTCTTGGCGCATTGTCAGGACTGGCATTGCGCGAAGTTCAAAAAAGTTTGCTTGATGCTGAAGAGCGATTGATCTCGGTAAAGTACCAAACCAAACTGGCAGAAATTTCGTTGTACCATATTTCAGGAAATATCATGAAGGATATTTGAAATTGGATATACAATTGAAAACATAAATGATTTTACCTATATTATGTTCACAAAAAAAGATACACGCAGTTTTCTTCCACTAATTGATGGGGTTACAATGCGACCCCTGGTCTGGGAAAGAAATACACTGCTTTGCGAATTCAAACTTGAAAAAGGGCATCATATCCCAGCCCATCAGCATCCTTATGAACAAAGCGGTCATTTGATTTCAGGGAAAATGAATTTCAGAATCGGCAAAACCTGGCAACTTGCAGAACCTGGCGACAGCTGGAGCATACCTGAAAACGTTGAGCATGAGGTAGAAATACTTGAAGAGGCTGTTGTATTCGAAGTATTTTCACCAATCCGCCACGACTACCTCCCTTAAAATTAGGCATTTCGCAAAAAAAACCGCAATTCCACTTCAAATTTGCTTAAAAGAAATGCTACCTTTGCCGGTCGATTCTGAAAGGGTAAATTAATGCAAGTATTTGAATTTGAAACGGTTGTAATTGGAAGTGGCCTTGCAGGTCTTTCAGCAGCATATCATTCATCCAAGTATGGAAAGGTTGCTGTTGTAACTAAATCTCAACTTGATATCAGTAACTCTTATTACGCACAGGGGGGTATTGCAGCTGTTATTAGCGAAGATGATTCAACTGATTTTCATATCCTCGATACAAGCGAAGCAGGCCGGGGACTTTGCGATATTGATGCCGTTGAAATACTTGTAAATGAGGGCAGAGAGCGGGTATTGGAATTGATTGATTTGGGCATGGAATTCGACAAAAAAGATGGTCGGTTGGTTCTTGGGTTGGAAGGTGGCCACAGTCATCGTCGTATTCTTCATGCCGGTGGCGATGCAACAGGGAAAGCAATCACAAGTTTTATGCTTCAAAAAGTGAAGGAGCAGCCTACAGTTAAATCTTTTGAAAACGTAACTGCAATTAAACTGATTCAACAAAATAACTGTATCGTTGGCCTGCATGCCTATAATTTTGTTTCAAGAGAAAATGTCATTTTCAAAACTAAGGCTGTTATTATTGCCACAGGTGGTTTGTCAAGAATTTTTTTGCGTTCAACTAATCCGTACACTGCAACAGGCGATGGAATAGCAATGGCTTATGAAGCAGGCGCCAAAATTGCCGATCTGGAATTTATTCAGTTTCATCCAACCGCACTGTATGCGACTGGAAAAGAAGCGTATCTGATCAGTGAAGCTGTGCGCGGCGAAGGCGCATGGCTGTTAAACGAAAAAGGCGAGAGGTTTATGAAAGAAGTTCATCCTCTTGCTGAATTGGCACCCCGCGATGTGGTGGCTTTCAATATTTTCAAACAATTGCAACGGGCAAAAACCGATCATATTTACCTTTCATTGAAACATCTCAATAAACAGGAAATAATAAACAGGTTTTCAAACATATACCACCAATTAAAGATATATGGCTTCGATTTAACAAGCGATCTGCTACCTGTTGCGCCGGCAGCACATTATATGGTTGGGGGTATTCACACAAACCTGAATGCGGAAACAAATATTTCGGGGTTGTTTGTGTGTGGAGAAGCAGCTTCTACGGGTGTTATGGGCGCCAACCGATTGGCAAGCAATTCGCTTCTTGAATGTTTGGTTTTTGGAAAACGAGCCAGTGAAAAAGCAGCTTCACTTGCTAACTCTAATTACCAATTAGTGAATGTGGAACCAATTCATATCGACAATGACAATGAACCTCTATACTTAGAAATGCAAAACGAAATTGCTTCATTAATGTCGGAAAACCTTGGAATTGTGCGTAATGCCACTGGAATAAAAAAAGCTGTTGAGCGACTTTCAGCAATTGAATCAAGATTTAATGATTTTCAAAATGAATATAATCTTTTCAAAATAAAGAATACAGCAGTAGTGTGTAAATTAATCGCACAAGCTGCACTTGTTCGCGAAGAGAGCCGGGGAGGACACATACGCGAAGATTTTCAAAAAGAAAACCCTAATTTCAAAAACCACTCCATTCAGCAAAAAAATAAAAAAATCGATTTCGAACCTGTTAGAAAATAGAAACATGGAAAGCAAAGTATTAAAATCAGCCGAAGTATTATTCGATTTGGCTTATGCCGAAGATATTGGCGACGGTGATATTACAACAAATAACTTAGTTCCGCCGGGCGAAAACAAAACAGCCGTTTTAGTTGTAAAAGAAGAAGGTGTTATCGCAGGATTACCGGTTGCAGAAATGGTTTTCAGGAAATTCGATCCCAATTTAGTTTGGAATGAGAAAAAACCAGACGGAAGTAAAGTCGTTCCGGGTGATATAATTGTTGAATTTAATGGTAATTACCGTGCTTTGTTAACAGGCGAACGAAAAGCCCTCAACTTTTTACAACGATTGTCGGGAATTGCAACCTATGCAAATCTTTGTATGCAGGAATTGCAAGGGCTGGATGTTGAAATTCTTGACACAAGAAAAACCTTACCCGGTTACCGCCACCTCGACAAATATGCAGTAAGAATGGGAGGCGCTTCGAACCACAGGTTTGGATTGTACGACATGGTTATGATAAAAGATAACCACATACAGGTAGCAGGAGGCATAAAAGCAGCTGTTTCGGCAATTCGTAAAAAAATTCCGAAAAGCATTAAAATAGAAGTTGAGACCAGTAATCTGGAGCAGGTTCAGGAGGCAATTGATGCAAAAGTAGATATAATTATGCTTGATAATATGAGTTCATCAATGATGATAGAAGCAGTTGCATTGATTAACAATAGGGCAAAAATAGAGGCTTCGGGAAACATGACTTTAAAACGGATTAGAAAAGTTGCTTCAACCGGAGTTGATTATATTTCAATTGGTGCGCTCACACATTCAGTTAAAGCGCTCGATATCAGCCAACGAATTATTGATTAATTATGAATCTCGTAATTGATATAGGCAACACACGAACAAAATTTTCGGTTTTTAACCGGGGTGAAGTATTGATAACTGTTCCGGTAAATGAGTTTCTACCCAAACATATTGATGTATTACAAAATGATTATCCGGAATTGCAAAATGTAATCCTTTCAGCAGTAAAAAATTATTCCCCGGAATTAAATTCTATTCTTCAAAATAAATTTCAGCGTTTTATAGAATTGGATTCTAATACTCTTCTTCCGATTGAAAATTTTTACAAAACACCTGAAACATTGGGAAAAGATAGAATTGCTGCAGTTGTTGGTGGTTTTGATTTGTACCCTGACACTAATTTGTTAATAATTGATGCCGGAACGGCAATTACTTATGACATTTTGAATGCCAAAGGTCAGTATCTGGGTGGGAATATTTCTCCCGGCATGGAAATGCGCTACAAAGCACTTCATCAGTTTACTGGAAAATTACCGTTGATTACCCATCAAAAATTCGATAAACTTTTTGGAACAACAACAGAAGATGCTATAAGAGCAGGTGTTCAACATGGTGTTGTTTTTGAGATAGATAAAGCCATTGATACTTTTAAGGATTTTTATACAAATTTAAAAGTTATTATTACCGGCGGAGATGCTGATTTTTTTGATAAGAAATTAAAAAACTCTTTCTTTGTGAACTTTAATTTAATAGCAATGGGTTTAAACCGCATATTAGAATATAATGGGGAGATACAATAAAGCAGGATTTTTGGTCGCATTGGTAATGTTTCCGGCATTATTGTTCGCCCAGTTTAATAACAATACTTCATCACCATATTCACGATATGGTATAGGCGAGCTTCATTCATACAGTTTTGGCCGATCAACTGCGATGGGTGGGGCATCAATTGCGAGCAGGAACAATCAGCAAATCAACATTGCAAATCCTGCATCATTTGATGCGATTGATTCGCTTGGATTTATGTTTGAATTTGCGATTGATGGTAAAGTTTCAAACTTTAAAAACGATGTTGGAAACGCAACTTATACTGATGTTAATTTCCAGTATTTCGCAATGAATTTCCAAATTAGTAATCGAATGGGGGCGAGCCTCGGATTGGTTCCATTTACAGATGTCGGATATAATGTTGTTGTTGATCAGGAAATTGAAAATACAGGTTCCGTGATGACCACGTATTATGGTGCGGGTACAATTTCAAATGCTTATTTTGGAATTGCTTTTGAACCTTTTAACAATTTCTCGGTAGGGGCAAATCTGAATTATTATTTTGGAATGTTAAACAGAAATACAGAAGTTATTTTTTTAGGTGCAGCGGGTTTTTATAATTTGCAGCAATATAAAAGTTTAAGGGTAAGCGACTTTAGCTTTGATTTTGGACTACAGAAAACATTTCAGCTTGAAAACAGGAATAAACTAATTCTGGGAATAGTGTTTGAAAATAACCCAAAGTATAATGCAAAATATTCCGATATTACCCAAAAGAATCTGGGTTCAGGTTCGGTGGTTGATCAGGATACCTTGTTTTATGCTAAAGAAGAAAAAGGTATAATCGAATTTCCTGTTACTTATGGGTTTGGTATTTCATATGTTAAAGAAAACAAGCTTGAAATAAATGCCGATTATTATCATCAGTCATGGAGCGATGCTAATTTTCTGGGATCAAAAAGTAATTTTCTAACAGATTTGAATAAATTTGCGCTTGGTGGTGAATGGATTCCTGATAAATTTTCCATAAAAAGTTATACAAGCAGGATAGCCTATCGCGCAGGATTTAAATATGAACAAACATATTTGGTTTTTAACAATCAGCAAATTAACGATTTTGGCATAACATTTGGAGTTGGCTTACCAGTTTACCGTTCGAAATCGACAATAAATGTTGCAGCAGAGTTCGGTAAAAAAGGAACTACAGATAACAATTTGGTGCTCGAAAATTATTTTAGGTTAAACCTAATGGTTAATTTATATGATATGTGGTTTATAAAAAGACGATTTGATTAAAATAAAAACTAATTAATAATATTATGAAAACTTTCTCACGTATAACATTTTTATTTGCCTTCATTGTTTTTGCGACCGTTAACAGTGCGATGGCGCAAAAAACAATAAAAGGTACTGTTTATATGGATGGTGAACCTGCAGCCGGAGTTACTGTTGAAGCGCATAAAGGCAGCTCAATGATGACAAGCTTTGATGGTAAATACGAAGTTACAGTTGACTCAAAATCAAAGTACATTAAATTTACGCTGATGGCTACGGGCGAATCTAAAAAATTGGATTTGGATGAAAAATCGGGAAGTGAAATAGATTTCGCATTTACAGGAAAAATTCCCGGAGCTGCTGGAAGTGAAGAATCTGTTGGATCTGATGAAATTAATCTGGAATCAATCGAAGAACTTTTAAAGGAACAGAACAAGGAATTCATGAACCAATTATCGCTTTATACTGAATTTTACAAACAAGGCGATTTCCTTTCAGCATACCCACACTGGAAAACCTTGTTTAATAAATACCCAAAATCAACTTCCAACATTTATATACATGGAGCTAAGATTTACGAGTATTTAATTGAAAATGCCAAAACCGATGCAGAGAGAGATAAATACCTTGACGAATACATGAAAGCGTACGACCAAAGATTAAAATACTTTGGAGAAAAGGGTTTTGTTCTTGGAAGAAAAGGAACTGCATGGTTGAAATATAAATTGGATGAAAACAGAACAACCCCAATTGAAGGCGAAGAACTTAAACAAGTTATGCAAAAAGGTTATGAATGGTTAAACGAATCGGTTAATGAAGAAAAATCAAAAGCCGAGCTTCCGGTACTTTTACTGCTGATGCAAACAACCAGATCGTTGTTTATATTGGGTGCTTTGCCAAAAGAAACGGTAGTATCAAATTATGATAAAATAAACAAATATTTAACAGAAATTATTGCAAAAGATACAGACAAAGACAGGGTGAAAAATGCCAGGGAAGTGCAGCCGTACATAGAGAATTTGTTCAGTATTTCCGGCGCTGCAGATTGTGAAGCATTGATTAGCATTTTTACGCCACAATTTGAAGAGAATATAGAAAATGCGGATTTTATCAAATCAATGTTACGAAGGTTAAGAAAAGCTAAATGTGACGAAAGTGAGCTTGCTGAGCGAGCAACAATCAAATTATATGAATTGGAACCATCAGCAGAAGCTGCATTTAACATGGCACACGAATACTTAAGAAAAGATGATCTGGTGAATGCAAAAAAATATTACGACCAGGCCATCAACCAGGAAACCGATTCAAAACTTCTTGCAAGCTATTATTACGAGCGTGCATTGTTGCTCTATATTAAAGAAAGTAAATACCAGGAAGCACGGGAAATGGCACGTAAAGCTTTATCACTTGATCCCGATTTATGCGATGCAAACATGTTGATTGGCGATATCTATGCTACAGCAAGTCGTTCATTTAATGGAACAAACCTTGAAAAATCAGCAATATTTTGGGTTGCCGTTGATTATTACAACAAGGCAAGAAGAGTTGATGATTGTGCCGCCGATGCAGCAAACAAAGCGTCCGATTATAAAAAATACTTTCCGAATAAAGAAGATGCATTTATGGAAGGTTTACAAGAAGGACAAAGCTACAAAGTTGGAGGTTGGATAAATGAAACAACAACAGTTAGATTCTAAAATAATTCAAAATATTCAAAAATATTGTGTTGCAGTCCTTGTTTCAGGGGCTGCAATGCTTTTTTATGGGTGCGAAAACAACATCGAACAAATAAAAGCTTTCTATACAACTGAAAATCTTCCGGTTTTGGAAGCAACAAATTTCGAGACCATATTAACCGATTCAGGCCAGGTGCGTTACTTTTTAAAAGCACCAAAATTACTTCAGTTTCAGGATGAAGGAAGAGATTACAGAGAGTTCCCGGAAGGGGTGGAACTTGTAGAATACGATGATCATAAAAGAATCATTTCAAGCATAAAAGCCAATTATGCAAAGGAATTTCTTGCTGAAAATAAATGGGAAGCTAAAAACAATGTTGTTGCCACAAATGCGCAGGGCGACACACTGAAAACCGAACATTTAATATGGGAAGAAAAAAAAGAGATTATTTATACCGAGGAATTTGTTAAAATTATCCGCACTGATCAAATCATCACGGGAATTGGATTTACTTCTGACCAAAAACTTCAAAATTGGAAAATCAAAAATCCTAAAGGTACAATATACATAAGTGTAAGTACTGAAGGTAAGCAAAATGATACAATCATGCCCGTACCGGAAGATAATTCTCAATTACAGAAACCACCAAAGGGTCAACTGCAGTTCAATAAATAATTATTAAAATGGAACCTTTTCATTTTATCATCATTATTGTTATAACCACTTTATTATCTGCTTGTTTTACAGGAGCTGAAGTTACTGTGTTTTCGGTTTGGATGGTACATTTGGAAATTGAAAATGGCCCGGATTTATTACTTTCAAAATTAAAGAAATGGATAAGATTAAATCCTGAAAAATTCATTGCAGCAATTGTAGCTGGCAACTTCATTACTTTTGCACTGTGCATTTTAGCTTTTACAGGATTGTTGTTCCCGGTTTTCCAAAACCATATTCAATCAAAATTCATCACTATATTATTAACAACAATTATCTCAGCATGCGTAATTTTGTTGTTTGGCAAACTCATACCCAAAACTGTTTTCCCGTTTATGCCGCCTAAATTGTTGAACATTTTTTTTATTTCTATATCGTTTGTCTTACTCCTGCTTTATCCTGTAACCAGTTTTATTTTATGGATTTCAAAAGTCTTTTTAAATCGGTTATACAAAACTGAACAAAATCCGAAAGATTTAAACCCTGGTTTGAACAGAATAGAATCAAATTGGTTTTTTCATAAAAATAACTTCAACCAAACCGAAAAAAAGGAATATGTAGAAACGGAAGAAAAATTGTTTCAAAATGCCCTTGACTTCTCTAAAGTCAAACTACGTGAAATTATGGTGCCGCGCACAGAAATTGAAGTACTGGACCTCAATTCGTCGATGGAAGAATTGCGACAAAAATTTGTGGAAACAGGATATTCAAGGATAATATTCTACGATGAAAACATTGACAATATAGTTGGTTATGTACATTCATCGGTGATTTTCAAGAAACCCAAAACATTTAAACCTTTTATAAATAATGTTTTAATTGTTCCCGAAACAATGCCGGCCAACAAGTTGCTAAGCATATTTATTCGTGAACACAGGAGTATTGCAATAGTAGTTGACGAATTTGGTGGTACATCGGGAATGGTAACAAGTGAAGATATTCTTGAAGAAATATTTGGCGAAATTGAAGACGAACATGACACCAACGATATAATTGAGAAAAAAATCAGTGAAACTGAATTTGTATTTTCAGGTCGATCGGAAATTGATTTGTTAAATGAAAAATACCAAATTAACTTTCCGGAAACTGAAGATTTTGAAACGCTGGCCGGATTTATACTTTTCAACCATGAAAGCATTCCTAAAATTAATTCTGTGATAAAGATCGGAGTATTTGAATTCAAAATACTTAAAGCTACCAACACAAGGATTGAATTGGTTAAACTCACAATCAGTAAAGCCTAAACTGACAGGAAAATTATTTTTTATTATATTTAAAATCAAACACATAGCATTACCTGGTGGCTTAGGGTAAAAAATAATTTAATTTCAAGGTAGAATATTTAAAATTGTTATCTTCGTAGCTCGAAAATTTTAAGTAGAATTTTTAAAAATTAACTGTTATTCAATGGCAACGTTACAAACGATCAGAACGAGAGCGGGATTATTAATTGCAATTGTAATCGGCATTTCTTTGGCCGCATTTATTCTTGGAGACTTATTGCAAAGTGGTTCATCAATTATGAACAAAAATCATATGAAAATTGGTGAAATCAATGGTGAATCAATTCAATATCCCGAATTTCAAAGAAAAGTTGAAGAACTTGGTGAAATTTATAAGCAAAATACCCAACAGTCGCAACTCGACGAAAACAGCTGGGTTCAAGTTAGGGAACAAACATGGCAAACCACTGTTCAAAATATTGTAATGAGTGATGTCTATAAAGATTTGGGCATTGAAGTAAGTTCTGATGAATTGTATGATATGTTACAAGGTGCAAACCTGCATCCGATTATCCAGCAATTGTTTCGCAATCCAAATACAGGTCAGGTTGACAGGGGAGCAGTTGTGAATTTTTTGAAACAATTGGACACAAACGTCGCACCTGAACAAAAAGCATATTGGTTGTATCTTGAAAATCAAATTGTAACCGAGCGTACGCAGGCAAAATATACAAATATGGTTGGTAAAGGATTATATGTGACAACCAATGAAGCTCAACAAAGTATTGCAGTTACTTCAAAACAAATTAATTTTGATTACATTTCGTTGAATCTGAGCACAGTAGCCGACAGTGCGGTAAATGTGACGGAAAGTGATTTAAAAGATTATTACAACGCACATAAAGAGGATTTTAAACAGGAAAAAATCCGTGATATAGAATACATTACTTTTAATGTAAAACCTTCGGCTGCTGATTACAAGGATGCCGAAAAATGGATAAATGAAATCAAGGACGATTTTGCCAATGCTACAGACAATGCACAATTTGTAAATTCAAATTCGGATGTAAATTTTGACGGTACGTGGTACAAAAAGGAATCGCTACCGGAGAATGTGGCTACGTGGATTTTTGATGAAAATCCTGCTCCAAATGACGTTTTAGGACCTTATTTTGAAAATGATTCATACTCACTTGCAAAACTTGATTCGATGGCAATGCTGCCCGATTCAGTTCAGGCCCGCCATATTTTGCTAAAACCAAATTCGCAGGAAGAACTGGCATCGATGCAACTTTTGGCCGACAGTTTAAAAACAGCAATCGAAAAGGGAAGTAATTTTGCTGCACTTGCAATGCAATATTCCACTGATCAGGGTTCAGCGATGAATGGAGGCGATTTAGGTTGGTTTGGCAGGGGACAAATGGTTAAACCATTTGAAGAAGCAGCATTTAAAAATGCAAAAAATGAAGTTAGCATCGTCCCCAGTCAGTTTGGGATTCATATTATACAAACCACCGACAGGGGGAAATTAACACAACAGGTTCGTGTGGCCACTTTGGTAAGAAAAGTGCAGCCAAGTACACGTACTTATCAGGATACTTATGCGCTTGCAAGCAAATTTGCAAGTTCAAATACTGATGCCAAAAAATTTGAAGAAGCAATTGTTGCTGAAAAAATCAATAAACGCGTAGCATCTGTTCGCGAAAATGATCGCGAAATTGCAGGTCTTGAAAATGCCCGCACACTTATTCGTGCTGCATACGAAGCAGATAAAGGCGATATTTTGGCAACAACTCAGGGCTCGCCCATTTTCGAACTTGGAAATAACTTTGTTATTGCAGTTTTAACAAAAGCAACCGAAGAAGGGGAATCTACTTTCGAAGAAGCCAAAACAAGGGTAGAACTTGCTGTTACAAAAGAAAAGAAAACCGAATATTTGGTTGAAAAAGCATCTGATGCACTTGATGGAAAATCCGATCTGCAAGCGGTTGCATCGCAATTGAATACAAGTGTTCAAAATGCAGCCAACGTTAATTTCAATTCTTTTTCAATACCCGGAATTGGAATGGAACCAGCAGTTGTTGGTACGGTTACTGCGCTGGAAACCGACAAAATATCAGAACCAATTGCCGGGAATAATGGTGTGTATGTGGTTAAGGTTACTTCAGTCAACCAGGGACCAGAGCAAGGTGTAGATGCTGAACAGGCCAGACTTGCCCAAAGCATGGAAAACCGTGCAACTTCGCAAGCCTATGAGGCACAACGCAAAAAAGCAGATATTGAAGATTTAAGGGCTAAATTTTATTAATATTTGATTATAGTCCTCCATAGAAAAGGCCGGTTCAATTGATGTTGAACCGGCCTTTTTTGTTTAAATGAACTTCCTGTTTTACATTTCCAACCTGTTGTACTCATCCAGTAATTTTTTGGCTGTCTCCAAATACAGATAAGTATCAAGTGGATGATGGTTGATATATTCAGTACTTCTTTTATGACCCAAACGTACAACAACAGCATTCTCTTCGGGTATTGCAAAAACATATTGCCCTAAAATCCCTCGCATATAAGGTACTTTCCAGCCATTTGCATCATGTATCCACCATTGATAACCGTAATAGTTTATTTTATTTCCGGTTTCATCAGTAAGATTTGCCGGATGCGTGGAAGCCTGAACGTATTCAGGAGAAATCAAAGTATCATTTCCCCATGTTCCGTTATTCAGAATGAGTTGTCCCCAGCGTGCAAAATCACGGGCATTGGAATTAAAGCAGCAATATGCTTTTTCCATGCCATTCTCATTATCCAAACTCCAAAGCGCACTATTTACCGCACCCATTGGTTTCCAGAATTTTTCGGAGGTATATTCAGAAATGCTTTTCCCCGTTGCAGCTTCAATTACCATTGCCAGCACCTGTGAATTCCCGCTGAGATATTTAAAACTGACACCCGGCTTTTCCACTACTTCCAATCCGTAAATCAAATCTCTGATATTATTTCCGTAATATGCATTTGTTGTGGTGCTAAACAGGGAAGAATAACTTTCATCCCAGTTCAACCCCGAGCTCATGGTAAGCACATCTTTTATTTTCAAATCCTTATTTTTTTCGTTTCTGAATTCAGGAATAAAATCCGAAACGGGTTGTTCAACGCTGTTTATATAACCATCGTCAATTGCAGCGCCAATTAACAAACCCACAATGCTTTTTGCCATGCTGAATGAATTTGACAAAGATTCAGGCCCGTAATTTTCCCAGTATTTTTCGTATATGATCTTCCCGTTTTTTATTACAAGAAATGCGACAGGCTCAAATGCTTCAATTTTTGATAACGTTTCATCATCAATTTTCAGCTCAACTGACAATGGATCAACTTGCCATTCCTGCCCCCCATTTGCCTCAACAGTCCGGTTTTCAAAAATTGGGTAATCTTCGATACCCGGTTGAAGATAGATTAATGCTTTTTGAGCGTAATTGGGTAAAAACAAATAGGTTATCACTATAATCCCTAAAAAAATCCCAACTGTTACAAATATTTTTTTTGACCTTTTCATAAATCTGAAATCTTAATTCGACCTAATTTTTTCAATCCCATCAATCTCAACCAATCCCCATCAATCCCCATCAATTTCAATCAATCTCAACCAATCCCAATGAATCTCAATCAATCTCAATGAATTTCAATCAATCCCCATCTATCTCAATCAATCCCCATCAATCTCAACCAATCTCAATCAATCCTCATCAATCCCCCTCAATCTCAACCAATCCCTTCAATCTCTCCGCTACTATAACATCCAATTGATAAATAAATAAACAACTGCCGCTAAACCAGCGCCAACCACAGGTCCTGCGATTGGAATCCAGGAATATCGCCAGTCGTTATTATCTTTATTTTTAAGAGGAAGTAATGTATGAACAATTCGCGGGCCTAAATCACGGGCTGGATTAATCGCGTAACCTGTTGTTCCGCCCAAACTCAAACCTATGGAAAAAACAACCAGTGCCACTGGCAACGCCCCCAATGAACCCATCCCAACTTTTGAACTTCCTAAACTTACATACTCCAACTGTGGCAAAGAGATCAACAAAACAGCAAGTATCAGTATAAAAGTACCAACAACTTCAGAGAAAAAGTTACTCTTAAAATCGCGAATTGCAGGAGCGGTGCAAAAACAAGCCTTTTTCAGTCCAGGAGTTGCGGTAATTTTAAAATGATTTTTGAAAAACAAATAAACGATTGATGCACCCGCCATTGCACCCAAAATCTGACAGACAATAAACGGAGCAACTTTTACCCAGTCGAATAACCCACTGAATGCAAGGCCAAGTGTAACTGCCGGATTCAAATGGGCGCCGCTCATATCGGCAGTAACCAAAACGGCAACAAAAACCGCCATGCCCCATCCAAAAGTAATTACTATCCAACCTGCGCCAAAACTGTGGGTTTTATCGAGGTTAACATTGGCAACAACACCATTTCCCAAAAGAATCAGGATCATAGTACCCAGAAATTCTCCAAAATATTCAATCATAGTTTTATCGTTTAATCTTTAAAGTAATAGTTTTTTGCTACAAGTTCGAACGCAACAATTTGATTATTTATCCATTCGTTGTCTTGTTTTAGTTCTTTTGCCATTATCGAAGCAACTTCAGGAGCGATTCGAATACTTTCACGGGCATCAAGAAACAGTGCCCTTGTTCGCCTTGCCAAAACATCTTCAACGGTGCGTGCCATCTCTTTTCGCACTGCCCAGGCAACCTGCGATTTCAAAATATGTAATTTTTCACTGATATATCCATCCATATTTTCCTCTTCTTCGCCAATGGCAAGAATATCTTCCTTGTTAATTCCGTATGCCGACATTGGGTCGTTGTATGGATCAATATCCATTCTAAATCCATGAATCGGAAGATGACGTGTTATACACTCCCTTTCGGGTAAACCGCCCAGCATTATGGCTTTTTCGATTGTATCTTCGGCCATTTTGCGGTAAGTTGTCCATTTCCCCCCGATAATTGTAATTAATCCTGAAACTGAAATGATTATTTTATGACCGCGGGAAATTTCCTTTGTAGCCTTATTTTCATCCTCCGGTTTAGCCAATGGTCGCAGCCCTGCAAAAACACTGAGCACATCTTTTCGTGTGGGTTGTTTTAAAAGATACTGTCCGGCTGTTTCCAAAACGAAATCTACTTCCGACTCCAGTGCAACTGGTTCAAGGGAGTGGTTTTCAATGAGCGTGTCAGTTGTACCAACCACAACATGGTTGTGCCATGGAACGGCAAACATTACCCGCCCATCGGAAGTATGCGGTACCATAATCGCATATTTATTGGGCAGGAAATTTTTTTCCAGAACCAAATGAATGCCCTGGCTGGGCGTAATCATATTCCGCTTTTCCGGTTCGTCCATTTGAATTACCTCATCTGCAAAAACTCCTGTAGCGTTTATAACTACTTTTGCCTTTATTGAAAAGCTTTCTCCCGTTTCTTCGTCAACAGCCACAATTCCATTAATTAAGTCTTCATCTTTTAGCAATGCAGTTACTCTGCAATAATTCAGAACCGTTCCGCCATAATCAATACAGGTTTGCGCCAGGCTGATTGCCATTCGGGAATCGTCAAACTGGCCGTCCTGGTAAATCACACCGCCCCGCAGTCCTTCCTGTTCAACTGTTGGTATTGCAGCCACAGTTTCTTCCAATGACAAATGTTTTGAAGGGCCCAGCCCCAGTTTTCCAGCCATCATATCATAAACTTTCAGTCCGATTGTGTAAAACGGGCCACCCCAAAAATCGTAGGTAGGTATAATAAACGACTGGTTTGTAACCAAATGAGGCGCATTTTTAAACATTAATCCGCGTTCCTGCAAAGCTTCAAAAACCATTGAAACGTCACCTTGCTGGAGATAACGCACACCGCCGTGTACAAGTTTTGTACTTCGGCTCGAAGTTCCTTTCGAAAAATCTACCTGCTCCAAAAGTAAGGTTTTGTATCCGCGTGATGCTGCGTCAACGGCACACCCCAATCCTGTCGATCCACCGCCAATGATGATTATATCCCATATTTTATCTTTTTTTTTGATTTTTTTTAGAATTGATTTTCTATTCATGATTTTTGTTTTTTATTTTTCATTCTGTTTGGTTGGCTGAAACGCAACGGCAAAGGAAATTCATAATTGGAAATAGTTGCTGAAAATTGATTTCTCTCACAAACACGGACTTGGAAAGTCCGTGTCCCTTCGGTCTCCCGACTTCTTCATTCCTCATACCAGTTTTTACTTCTTTCCACTGCCTTTTTCCAGTCTTTAATAATTCTTTTAATCTGGATTGTATCCTTATTGGGTTCAAATGTTTTATCTATTTGCCACTGTTGTTTTATTTCGTCCATGTTTTTCCAGAACCCGACTGCCAAACCGGCAAGATATGCAGCACCAAGTGCAGTTGTTTCTGTGACTTTTGGGCGGACAACTTTTGTTTGAATGGAATCGGCCTGGATTTGCATCAGCAGGTTGTTTACCGCTGCGCCGCCATCAACGCGCAATTCGTTTAATTCTATTCCTGAATCTTCAACCATTATTTCAATTACTTCCATCGAACGAAAAGCGATTGCTTCGAGCGCAGCCCTTGCAATATGTGCTTTCCCGGTTCCACGCCGTAATCCAATAATAGCTCCGGTGGCATATTGATCCCAATGCGGTGCTCCCAAACCAACAAATCCCTGCACAAATGATACCCCGCCGCTGTTTTCAACCTGATTTGCCAATTCCTCAATTTCTGATGAGGATTTTATGATGCCAAGTTGATCGCGCAACCATTGAACCACTGCACCTCCAATAAAAATGCTCCCTTCAATGGCATAAGTAACATCATTTCCAATCTGCCAGCCAATTGTTGTCAGCAATTTATGTTTTGAAACGATGGGTTTGCTGCCCGTATTCATTACAACAAAACAGCCCGTACCGTAAGTGTTTTTAACCATTCCCTGTTTGATGCACATCTGACCAAAGAGTGCTGCCTGCTGGTCGCCTGCAATACCTGCAATTGGGATTTCAGTTCCAATAAATTCGGCGTTGGTTACTCCGTAAAACTCACTGCTGGGTTTAACTTCCGGCAGAATTTCAACAGGAATATCAAATATTTTAAGCAGTTCAATATCCCATTTCAATGAATGAATGTTGTAAATTAAAGTCCGGCTTGCATTGCTTACATCCGTAATGTGAAGATTTCCATTTGTAAGTTTCCAGATGAGCCAGGTATCTACAGTGCCAAAAGCCAGTTTACCTGCTTTTGCCAACTCCCGTGCGCCTGAAACATTATCCAGTATCCACTTGATTTTTGTTCCCGAAAAATAGGCGTCAACAACCAATCCGGTTTTTTCAGCCACCAATTTTTCAAAACCTTTTTCTTTTAGTTCATCACAAAAACCTGCTGTACGCCGATCTTGCCAAACAATAGCGTTGTAAATGGGTAAGCCGGTTTCACGGTTCCAAATAACAGTTGTTTCACGTTGGTTGGTTATACCGATTCCGGCTATTTGGCTGGCCAAAATACCGGCATTTTGAATTACTTCACGGGCAACTTTCAACTGGGTTTGCCAAATGGTTTCAGGATTGTGTTCGACCCAGCCCGATTGCGGGTAAATTTGTTCAAATTCCTGTTGGGCAACTGCAACTATTTCGCCAGAATGATTAAACAGGATTGCCCTGTTACTTGTAGTTCCGGCATCGAGAGAAAGGATATATTTTTGCATAAGTTTCGGTTTAAAAATGAATCCTGAATTTACGATTATTTTTTGTTAAACGCCTACATATTACAAATCTTACAAAACAGATTTTGCTCTGTATTCCTTCAATTGCGCCAAACAGAAAAAAACTTATAATTTTACAGGTTGAAATTATAAATATGGATATAAAAACAAATAAAGTTGCAGTTATCGGTAGTGGAAGTTGGGCAACTGCATTGGCAAAAATGCTACTAGAAAATGTAGCTCATATCAACTGGTATTTTCGTAAACCGGAAACCATTGAATATTTTGAAGAAAATGGCCGTAATCCACGTTATCTGCAAAATGTTGAGTTTAAGACTGAACGTATCAGTTTTTACAGCGACATTAACAAAATTACCGAAGATTCGGATATTTTGGTCCTGGCAATCCCTTCCGCATATCTTCCGGTAGTTCTTGCAAGCGCAAAAACCGATATCAGTAAAAAATATATTCTTTCCGGCATTAAAGGTATTGTTTCAGAAGAAAACCTGCTGGTAGTGCAGTACCTGAATAAACATTTTGGTATTCCGCTGGAAAATATGGGTGTTATTGCCGGTCCATGTCATGCCGAAGAAGTTGCGCTCAAAAGGCTTTCGTATCTTACTGTTGCAAGCCTCGATGAAGAAAATGCAAAAGGATTTGCCAGCTTGATCCAATGCAATTATATCAAAACTACTGTTTCCGATGACATTTGGGGAACAGAATACGCATCGGTTTTGAAGAATATTATTGCCATTGCCTCCGGAATTTGCCATGGTTTGCGCTATGGCGATAATTTTCATGCCGTGTTAATTTCAAATGCAATTCAGGAAATTAAAAGGTTTGTTGATACAGTTCACCCCATTACACGCGACATAAAAAGCTCGGCCTATTTGGGTGATTTGCTTGTAACAGCTTACTCCCAGTTCAGCAGAAATCGCACCTTTGGCACCATGATTGGGAAAGGTTACCCTGTAAAAGCCGCCCGCCTCGAGTTGAATATGATTGCTGAAGGCTATTATTCTTCAAAATGTATATTCGAGATAAATAAAAATTATAATGTTGAAATGCCTATTACTGATGCAGTTTATGGTATTTTGTATGAAAACAAATCTCCTAAAAAAGAGATTGCCCTGCTTACCGAAAAATTAAGTTAATTCTTTTATTTTTGGTAGAACTCTAATCTGCCAATCCTATGGTTTCGGAACAAAATAATACATCTGGTAAATATTCACGAAGAAGGGTTTTGCTATGGATTGTTTCGGGAACTTTTATCATAATTTTTGTTTCTGCTATTTTCATTTACAGGAATTTTAACAGGTTACTTTCCGAGGCTCTGATAAAGAGTTTTAATTCGGGTATCATTTCGGATGTATATGATCTTAAATTCGATGATTTGAGTGTCAACTTTGCTTTGGGGAATATCAGGGTTAAAAATGTGGAAATACTTCCAAAAAATAATCCGCTGAAAAGCTATCCTTATATCAACAGTTCGATAGAACTAAGAACCAAAGAAATTTTGCTTGCCAATGTTGAAATATTAACTCTTATAAAACAGAATGTATTGAAACTTGAAAGCATTAAAATCGATAAACCTGAAGTTTCGATAACAATTGCCGGTGAAAACCCTATTTATTTGCCTTTTAAGGAATCAACAGTTGAACCCGACACCATTGAGCAATACAGTAAAAGTGGAATAGATGCTTATTTTCTTAAAAAGTTTGTTTTGAGCGATGCGTCGGTGCAAATCGAAAATTTGGCAAAAGAAAGAAAACTGACAGTAGAAAATGTAGAGATTACGATAAAGGACATTCTTTTTGACCAGCAACCCGGAAAGGATTTGTTTTCTTACAGTCTGCTTAATTTAAATATCGGTAAAATTGAAGGTGTAATACACAAAGAGTCAATACAGCAAATCAGCATTAAAAATTATGAATTAATTATCAATTCGCTTGAAGTGGAAAAATCAATCGACACACTGATATATCATTTCGATGATATTAAAATAGGTTTGAATGATGCGGATATTTATACTGCAGACAGCATCTTTCATCTTACTTTTCAGGATATCAAACTTTCCTATAGCGACAAATCAGTAACCATTAAAAACTTTGCTTTTACTCCCAACATAAGTGAAAAAGCAATTCAAAGAATGCACAAATTTCAAACGACTCAGTTTCAGGGAAGCGCTGCATTGGTTAAATTTTCCGGAATAAACTTTGATTCCCTTATTTTTCAAAATAAAATATTCGTTGATGAAATTACCTTGGATTCAGTTTATTCAAATATTTTTAAGGATAGAACAAAACCCCTGGATATAAAACATATCCCTGCATATCCGGGTCAATTATTATCATCAATAAAAACGCCCGTTTTGATAAAACAGATTTTGGCCACGAATGTAAATTTAGCATATGACGAAATCAAACCTGATAAAAATCGGGGAAAAGCAAATATAAACAAAGCGACTTTTAAAATCGAAAATATTGCGACTGTCGAAACAAACCAGCCGCTTTTGATAAAAGCCAATGCATTTCTTGAAAACAAGGTAAATTTCAATTTGAATATGGAATTCGATTACAATAAACCTGAATTTAATTTTAATGGTACTTTTTCAAAATTCAATTTACACGATTTAAATCCTTTAATTCAATCATTTGCTCCGGCGTCTGTTAACAATGGAATTGCCGATAAAATTGAATTTGCCGGAGTTGCCAAAGAAAAAAAGGCTGACGGAACAATGAAATTCCTTTACCACGATTTATTGTTCGACTTAAATTTTGAAGATAAAGCAGCCTGGAAAAATGTATTAATTTCCTTTGCTGCAAATGCAGTAGTTACTTCATCGAACCCAGCATCCGACATATTACCGCCGCGAATTGTGAATTACCATGTGGAACGCGACATGAACAAAGCATTTATCAACATAATTCTTATTTCGGTTTTAGAAGGAATAAAAGAAACTGTTTTTATGTCGAAGGAAAACAAAAAACAATATAAACTGGTAAAAAGAGAGGCGCGGAAAGAAATCAAAGAATCGACTAATAAACAACAATAAATGGCAAATAGATTTTCGCTGGGTAAAAATAAGATTCGGATTTTACTGCTTGAGGGAATCCATCAATCGGCATTAAGTGCCTTTCAAAGTGCGGGTTACACAAATGTTGAGTATTTAAAAACCGCACTTGAGGGAGCCGAACTGGAACAAAAAATAAAGGATGTGCACGTAATCGGAATCAGGTCGCGGACCAACCTCAGCGCCGAAATCCTTAGAAAAGCAAAAAAACTCTTTGCCATCGGATGTTACAGTATCGGTACAAACCAGGTTGATTTGAACGCTGCAAAAAATTTGGGGATACCTGTTTTTAACGCTCCGTTTTCAAATACACGTTCGGTTGCCGAGCTTGTTATTGCTGAAATTATTTTACTCATGCGCGAAGTCCCGGCTAAAAATGCGGCGGCACACCGGGGTGAATGGTTAAAAGCGGCTAAAAATTCGTTTGAAGTAAGGGGCAAAAACCTTGGGATTATTGGATACGGGCACATCGGAACACAGGTTTCAATACTTGCCGAAGCAATGGGAATGAACGTTTTTTACTTTGATATAGAAAAGAAACTTAACCTGGGGAAAGCGGTTGCTTGCCGGTCACTTGAAGAATTACTGCGTATTTCTGACGTTGTAACGCTGCATGTTCCTGAAACCGAATCGACTGCAAACATGATTTCTGCCTCGCAATTGGATTTAATGAAAAAAAGTGCATTGCTGATAAATGCATCAAGGGGTACGGTTGTTGATTATGTTTCAGTTGCCAAAGCATTAAAATCAGGAAAACTGGCAGGTGTTGCTGCCGATGTATTCCCAAAGGAGCCCAGCTCAAATGACGAACCGTTTGTTTCGGTGCTCCAGGAATTTGATAACGTTATACTTACACCGCATATTGGTGGAAGCACTTCGGAGGCGCAGGAAAATATCGGGCTGGAAGTGGCTGAAAAACTAATTCGCTACAGCGACAATGGTTCTACTGTAGGTGCCGTTAATTTTCCGCAGGTTTCGTTGCTCCCAAACCACGACAAACAACGGTTTTTACACATTCATAAAAACATGCCGGGCTTGTTGAAAGATATCAACTATGTTTTTACAAACAGGGGAATCAATATTGCATCCCAATTCCTGCAAACCGATCCTGACATTGGATACGTTATCATCGATACCGAAAGCAGTGATTGTGATTCCATTTTAAAGGAATTGAAAAAAGTTCCGCACACAATCAGGGCGAGGATGTTGTATTGAAACGGGAGACGTGAATTACGATTCGCGCATTTTTAAAACGGCGAACCGGAATTCGCCGCACAGTTATCTCATTTCCTTAAAAGCATTTATTAATCCATTTGTTGAACTATCGTGACCAATCACCGGTTCGTCATTAGTCAGCTCAGGCAAAATTGCATTAGCAAGCTGCTTGCCTAATTCAACTCCCCACTGGTCGAAACTGTAAATATTCCAGATAATTCCCTGTACAAAAATTTTATGCTCGTACATGGCAATTAATGAACCTAATGCGCGCGGTGTTAGTTTTTTAAGTAATATCGAGTTGGTTGGAATATTCCCCAGAAACACTTTAAATGGCAACAGTTCAGTAATTTCGGCTTGTGATTTTCCTGCAGCTTTTAATTCTGCTTCAACCTTTTCAGCAGTTTTTCCCACCATCATTGCTTCGGTTTGGGCAAAAAAGTTGGCCAGCAATTTTACATGGTGGTCGCCAATTTGGTTGTGGTTGATGGCAGAAGCAATAAAATCGCAGGGTATCAATTTTGTTCCCTGGTGAATGAGCTGGTAAAAAGCATGTTGCCCGTTGGTTCCGGGTTCGCCCCAGATAACCGGTCCGGTTTGGTAATCAACCTGCTCGCCGTTTCTGTCCACATATTTCCCGTTGCTTTCCATGTTTCCCTGCTGAAAGTAGGCAGAAAAACGGTGCATATACTGGTCGTAGGGAAGGATAGCTTCCGTTTCGGCACCATAAAAATTATTGTACCAAATGCCAATCAAAGCAAGAATTACAGGTATATTTTTGTCGAAGTTTGTGTTCCTGAAATGGTTGTCCATGGCATGTGCACCTTCGAGCAATTCTATATAATTTTCAAAACCAATCCCACACGCAATTGAAAGTCCAATGGCCGACCACAATGAATAGCGGCCACCAACCCAATCCCAGAAACGGAACATATTTTTTGTGTCGATACCAAATGCAGAAACTGCTTTTTCATTTGTTGAAACGGCTACAAAATGATGTTTTACCTGAGCTTCATCCTTGGCTGTTTTCAAAAACCAATCGCGTGCTGTATTCGCATTTGTCATGGTTTCCTGTGTGGTAAATGTTTTTGAAGCCACAATAAAAAGAGTGGTTTCCGGATTTACCAATTTCAAGGTTTCGGCAATGTGTGTTCCATCAACATTCGACACAAAATGCAGGTTGATATTTTCTTTTTTATATGGTTTCAAGGCTTCGGTAACCATGAGCGGACCAAGATCGGAACCGCCGATTCCAATGTTCACAATATCAGTAATTGCTTTACCGGTGTAACCTTTCCATGCTCCTGAAATCACTTTTTCAGAAAAATTTTTCATTTGGTCGAGCACTGCATTTATTTCGGGCATCACATTTTCGCCATCGACAAATATTGGCGAATTGCTGCGATTTCGAAGGGCAATGTGCAACACCGATCGGTCTTCTGTTGCATTAATTTTTTGTCCTGTAAACATGCTTTCAATGGCATCCTGTAATTCACATTCATTGGCAAGTTCCAACAATGCCTCACGAATTTCGTCATCAATAATATTCTTTGAAAAATCGATAAGAATATCTTCGAATTTCAGCGAATATTTTTGAAATCGTTTTTCATCGTTTGCAAAAAGTTCTTTCATGTGTTTTCCTTCAAACTCAAAATGGTATTCTTCGAGCCTGTTCCATGCATTGGTGGTCATCGGATTAATTTTCGGTAACATATCTAATTATCTTTTAATGTTTATTCATTCTTACACATAATATCACTCAAAGTTTTACAATGAAAAACTCTTTCAGCAAAGATAATGGAATATGACTATTGCCGGGCAAAGTTCGTGAAAGGTTATTTGTTAAATAAATAAAGATCGTGGATTTTCAGCTGGTTGGTGTAGTTGTTTCCCTCTGTGGATTTCCATCTTTCCCCCTAAAGAAATGGATTTTTAACTACTTTAGCCAACACTAATTTTTAGCTGAATGAAATCAGATACAATAAAAGGATATACTTTCGCTTTCATTGCAACAATTACATTTTCAAATGTTTACATTTTCAGCAAAGCGGCACTAAACGAAGTACCGTTGGCACAATTTGGTAGTTTATGGTATGCTGTGGTTGCTGTGTCATGTTTTCTGTCTGCGTTTTTTAATAATAAACTGCGACAAATCAGCAGGTTGACAAAAAAACAGATAATCATTTTGTTAACACTTGGGGGATTGGAAATTGCCACAACAACTTTATTTTTCCTGTCAATTCATATTATTCCCGATCCGGCGGTAACTTCATTTTTGGGCAATATGTTCCCGGTAATGGTAATGTTGGGCGGCATTTTTATTTTACACGAAAAATTTGGACCTGTTGAAATATTTGGTGGTTTTCTGGCACTTTCGGGTGCATTTGTTATCAGCTACAGCGGCGGTTCAACATTGGAAACCATGTTTATTAAAGGAACCGGGGTTGTATTTTTTAATGCTGCTTTTGCCACAACCGCAACACTTGTTGTAAAAACACAGGTAAAAAAATTAAGTCCCGAATTGCTCAATCTCAACCGATCGATTTGGTTGTTGTTGTTTTCGCTTGTCATGTTTTTCGTTATGGAAGAATCGGTTGTTTTTTCTGCCGTTGCAATTAAAAATACTGTCATTGGCGGCCTGCTCGAATTTGTCGCAATCCTAACAGTTTATTATTCATACAAACATATTGAAGCTTCGCGTTCCTCAGTAATTCAAAGTTTAAAAGGAATCGTTGTTTTGATTGTTTCTTTTGTGGTATTTGGTATTTTGCCTCTTCAACACCAACTTATTGGAGGTATTATAACCGTTGTGGGTGTTTTGATTATGGCCATGTCGCAGGCAGGTTTTATTCATGTCCCCTTTTCAAGATCTAAAAACGGGCAACCAGTAAAGTAGTTTTACCATTCAATTCAAATATTTGGGAAACAAGCATTTTTATGAACCTTACAAAAGTACCAAATGCCTCAGATTTGGAAGTTCCGCCTGGAAAAACCTTTACTGTTTGGAATGAAAAGAGTAATTGGAATGATAATTAAGGAAATTAATTTATTTTCCAATAATCATATCCTTCAACGACCAAAGAATGGCCAGTACATCTTTTTTTGAATCATCGTCGATTTTATGTTTGTCAAGTACTTCCATAATATCGTCAACAGCGGCCATGTATTCTATTGCGTTTATGTTCATTCCGGTATGCGTTGTTGTCATGTCCCTGCCTTTATATTGAACGGAGCCACCACTGCCCGCAGAGAAAAAATCAATTGTATGTTGCCTTATTATAGCTAATCGTTCGGGTTGTGCTTTGTAGGGAGCAAAGATTGCGCTAATTGTTGGGTTGTTAAAATGTGCTTCTATTACATCGTCAACAATAGTTGCGATCTCTTCTTTTCCGCCCAATCTTTCATAAAGAGTTGAAGCATGTGCTTTGTTTTTTATTTCTGCTACTGTCATAATTAATAATTTTGAAATTTAAAAAGAGTACCAATTGATTTTATAATGTTGTTGTTATTAAGTGAATTATAACAAAACTACAACAATCAATTGCCAGGAAATATCACATTCCGACCTTTCACTAATACAATTGGTTCAAAAATTATTTTTTTTGTAGAAGTGAAGCTATGAATGCAAAAAATTCAAATATTCTGTTGGCATAGCGCCATATTTTTTACGAAAACATTTTGTGAAATAGGAAGGACTGTTAAATCCACTGTCGAAGGCAACTTCTGAAACGCTGCAATTTTTGTTTTGCAAAAGCGACAGCGATTTTTTTAACCTGTATTCGACCAGGAAAGTATTCGGAGATTTCCCGGCCAGCTGTATCATTTTTCTATACATTTTTGATTTACTCAATCCCAAATTTGCATAAAAATCCTCCACTTTTAATTGAGGGTTTTTTACTTCTTTTTCAATAAATTCCATCAAATGGCTGATAAAATGTTCATCAGAACGTGCAAGCCCAAGAACGGTTTCATCTTCGAAAAAAGAGTTTTGGTTTTCGCTTTTGTACAATTCCATTACTTCTGCGGAAACTGTGATTTTGGCTTTTGAGAAGTTTTTCAATCGTTCGGCCAATTGAATTGTGTCCTGAAAAAGTGACTTCTTTTCGGTTACCGGAATGCCGCAGTTAAGGGCAATTTTCAACGAGTATGAATCATTTTTCATGTTTAACACCTGCGAATCAAAATGTCCGGTAATATTTATAGCGCACAAAACAGCTTTGGATATGGACTTGAACGAAACTAAAAAATCATCTTTATCCTGACGTACAATATTTCCATCAAATAACTTAATTGCTGAAATTATCTGTACATCACAATTTTCTTTAAACGATATATTGCTTTTTTGAAATGAGTGAATTTCCAGAGAGATAACCATGATGGTGCGGAAGGCCGGGTCGTTAATGATGTTCAGTTCAGTATTTTTTGCTTTTTCAGGGTCTTCAATTCTGCCCAAAAACGATTCAACAATGGCAGCATCCACTTCAATAATTTGATGGGGAACTTCACCATGAGCATGATCATGCATTTCGATAATTGCTTTTTTGTTGGGTGCCTCAACCAAACAGAAAGCTGTTTTTCTCACATCATCAAACCAATAAGTTAATCCGCGACAGCCATATTTATGCTGAATTTTTAAATCTTCCTGATGAATTTGTGCAACTATTTCGGCAGTTACAGCTTCTGAAACATCGTGGCGATCCATGTAAATTGTCATCGTTTTTTGCTTTTTTATTTACCGATTCGCATGGCAAATCAGTATATCCTTTTCCATAGTTAAAAAAATCTACCAGATAAGTAAAATTAGAACATTGGGATTTGGAAGATGTTCAGCAAAATAACGTTTCGAAGGATTTCTGTACGAAGCGAGTGCAGGTTTCAACTTTATTCAAGTTTTTAATTTCGCAAGGATTTCCGGTCGAACTAAAAGCTGTATTTGAAGTATTTTGCGTTTTGTAAATGTCTTTCAGGATTACCGGTGGAACCAATACACAATTAAATTTCCGGTCAAAATATTTATCTGCGCTTTCTACCACGAATTATTGTTCGATGTTTTCCACATATTTTTCCAGATAAGGCGAATCAGGGTTAAGTTTACGTTCATGTTCCCTTAGAATTTCAACAAGATACAGGCATAACTTACGATAGTTTATTCCATCAGGCCTTTTATCTTCATCATAATAAATTAAATTCTCCAGTCCCAAAGATTTCGCTTCTTCAGCAATGTACCCGATTTCCCAGTTTTTCGGTTCGGAAGGTCGAGTGTATTTACGGGGTTGCAGTTGCATGATCTTGCCAAAATCATCGGTTAAAGGAGTAATGTTACGTTTATCTCTGCGCGTTGAATTATCGTAGCCTATCTCACCAGTATTTGCATCGTATTGTACATTTTTCTTATCTCCAATATTTCTAAGGCTTTTGGCATTTAAGGTTGTAGTTTGAAGTCCGGAAGTATTTATTCTGTTTGCCGTCAACGTTCCGCCAACAGTTACACCCGCAGATGTAACTGCCCCGAATTCTCCAATTACTGATTTCATTCGTGTGAACTGAACAACACCGGCTTTTAAATCACCGCAAGTGAGTGAACCATTGACGTGTAATTTAGCTGATGGTGATTCAATTCCAATCCCTACATTTCCATTTCCCTGGATAGTGAAAATCTCCAGGGCACCGTCGCCAGCCCTGTCCAGAAATGAGTATTTCGCCTGTGGATTGCCGACATTAAAATAAAAATGACCAGAAGTAACTCCCATTCCGTAATACGATGTTCCTTCATCGTTCTGATAAAGTGCCAGCTTTATTTTATTCAATGAAGGACCCAACGATAGTTTAGAAACCGGAGCATCAACACCAAGGCCAACATTGCCCCCGAAATATCTTTGGGTATCATCCAACAAACCATTCCATTGTTCTTTGCTCAACAATTCGCTGTCTTTTATTTTTAATTCTTCAAAGTTTATCATCGTTGTTCTTTTTATGGTTAATATTTTATTGTACTTACACTATCAACACTTCTTCATTTTCTTCAACCTTTGTCTGTAAGATTTGCCAGGATCCCTGTTCTTTTTTTGGCCAATGCGTCTGCAAGTATTCCTTCGCACCGGAGTAACTGTTGAAATACTGCTCCTTCAGTTGTCCGGGAGATTCAAGAGATTCTTTAGACAGAATTTTATATGATTTTCCTTTCAGTTCAGGCACTTCATCTACCATCCCAAACAATTCTTCCGGCCGGGTAACATCCACAGTCTTTCTAATTCCACCAATGTTCATCACTCTTTCTCCCTGCCAGTTATTTGACCCTGTTGATGGAGTACCTCCGGGTTCACCTAAAATAATGTCTTCAAAATCATTTGACGAGGATTGAATATCCGTTGGAATATCAAATACCTGGTCAGGTGAAACTTCAATTCCAGCCGTCATCAAGTCAAAATCAGGTGTTGATAATTTTTCATCATCCGACAAATCTTCAAAATGTCCACGTGAAAAAAAGTCCTGCAATGGTTTCTGCTGATTAGTATTTACTGGTTCTCCGGCACCAAATACATATTCAGAAATTCGATAACTTGTCTTTGCTTCAATGTTACTGGTTCCTATTTTTTCGATGGTTTTATTCAAAGGAATCAGGTTTTGCCTTAATTCCAATGAACCGGAGGGATGTGTAAATACCTTGTCGTGCTTTTCAGACTCTTCAAGATTCCGCAATTTTACTGCTCCTGTAAACCCTTCAGGTAATTTCGTCGACCAGTTTCCAGTTTGTAATAACTGAACTCTTAGGTTTTCAAGTAAAACATCAGGTTTGATAAACACGGGTACTACTTTTTGCTCATCTCCCCAACTAATATTGAATTTAACTTTTAGTGAGAAGAACAACACTTTAATTTTAGCATATCCCTGTGCCCGCCATGGTTCAGGGCCGCTGAGCATAAATTCAAGATCGATGCCAAAGAATGATCTCCCTCTGTATGAAACTTCAACACTTATTCGAATATCTGTTTCAAAATAGAATGGATCGAACTGAAACAAGGCATTAAATCCTAAAAAGCCATAAACCCTCACATGGCCTTTCTTAATCACCAATTCGGCACTAAAACCTACCTGAAAGGAATTTGAAGTAACAGCCAGGTAAAATTCACAGGTTATACGGATGTCTTCCCCTTTTTTTATAAGTGCAGTTACCCTGGGGATTTCGGGAAACCGACCGGGTTTTTTATAACGCGGGTGATATCCGCCAACTGATAAAAGAAATTGCGGATTGCTACCCCAGTCAAGCACAAAGGCAAAACCACCGGTAAGCACTACTTTTACAATATTCGAATCCCGTAACCTTCCTTCCATCAGAATGTACGAGGCAGCAAAATTAAAATCACCAAAAATATCGATATGAATTTCTCCCAGGCGCTTCTTTGCATCCTTATTCGGCAAATAGATTCCTAAACTCCCCAGTAAAATAAGCCTTCCGGTAAATGGAAATTCAAACAGAATGCCCATATCTACTTCAAACAGGGTAGGAGAGCCATAACCAATCTTAAAGAAGGGTGCTACCACGTAATGTTTTTTTTGTGGCGGGAAAACAGCCCTTAAATCACTGATGATCTTTGAGGCATTTTCGATAACATTTTCGGGGAACATGATGGATTTTATTGCTCCATTTTGGATTCGATCTCTCAATACGTCTACTTTCATGGTCCGGTGAATACCGATTAATCCGCCAACTGCCTCAAGCGTAAATCCAAAAAACAACGGTACAGATGGATTAAAAAAAATGCCAATGCTGATTAACATGGAGAATCCTTTTTCCCCATTTGGCAAACGGGTATTTATGAGACCAACAGCAACCAGACCAATGTCTCTTTTTTTGAGATCGAGTTTGAAATCCAGCACTCCTGCATAACGATGATTATCAAAATCGAGTTCCAGGAATCCACCACCAGTAATGACCTTGGAATCAACGCTGATTGCTACTCCTTTGGGAGGCGTAAAACCAAATGAAAAATCTGTTGTTCCTAAATCTCCCTCTTGTTTTGGTGTAGATACTTCTATTCCCAAACCTGTATTTTCAACCTTAACCTTAACCGGACCCAGTTTTGAAGAAAAAGTTGAAAGTACCTTTAAATATCCTCCCAAAATATCATTCCCTGTAATTGGCCCGTAATCCCATTTAACATTGTCAAAATAGAGCAGATCCAAATCCTTGTGAATTGGAATCAGTAATTGGTAGGGTTGTTTTTCTTTTTCCGTGTTTTCGCTTTCTGGATTTTTGACTTCCGGTGTGGGGGACCCGGCAGCCAATGAAACAGACCTTGTTTCTTTATTATCATCTTTTCCTGAGTTCAGAATATCCTTTAAAATGTCAATGTCATGGTCGATAAAAAAACCTTTTTTCTTTGTATATCCTGCAGCAACAGAAAACTTTAACGGAACGTCACCTGTTGGCATAATTTCATTCAAAAAACCATCATCCCCACCGCCAGAGAAAATCACAGCATTGTCTTTCAGCCCAATCTGAATACCCCTGTCTTCCTTAGTTATAAATGCGGAAATTTGAATTTCTCCAACAGCCAACCGGGTACCCGATTCGTTCGGAAAATTATAGGAAGCTCCTGATTCAGTGTCTGCTTTTCTTTTCAAGCCTAATTCCAACTTCAAATCTCCCAAAATATTCGCATCGGGAAGCCTGCTGAAATACATGTCCAACACATCGCCTGACGATGTTTTTATTTTGAAATCCCAGTTTTCATTTATGGGGTAGGTGTAATTTACTTCTCCGTTTAATGAAATAAATATTCCGCCTAAAGATTCAATTTTTACACCCGGGTCTTTATTGAAATAACCTGATACTTCTTCATCAGACACAAAGAATAACGTGCCTCCCAAACGTTTTTCAAAATCATCTCCTTCTTCTTCCGGAAGTTTAAGATCAAAAGAAAAGGCCCGCTCGGAAACAAGGTCGGACCAATTGCCTCTTTTCCACTGTTCGATTGCTATCTTGGAATAATTTGATAATCTTTTTTTCAATATCTGTGGGAGAAGTATTGGTGATTACCTTTTCAATTTTTTCCCAGGCTTTTATTTTATCAACATCAATAGGAAAATCATCTTTATGTTGTTTTCTGATTTTGTATAGTAAATGGTCTCCCTGGAATGAATTTTTCAGTTCGTTCATATGTTCATCTGACCATTCTTTAGGAGGGATATCCCAACCATAAAGAAATCTGGGATCTGGTAAATCTTTTTCTATAAATGTGAAAAATCCTGCCAGCACTATCATCAGTTCTGACCAGTTTTCAGCATCTTCCAAAGTATCCAAATTACTGATACCACCATAAACCTTTCCAATTTTACCGGGTAAAGTTTTAAAATATGACACCGGATGAGTAATTAATTCCCAAAGATTTTCAATCAAAAATACAGGCCCTTTTGTAATGACATTATAAGTAACATCAGGAGTTCCCTGCCCTTCAACAGTACTTTGACCTGTAACGCCCGATTCAACAAGAAAACCTGATAACTGAGCAAACCAATAAAAGCCGGGATGATGAAGCCGGGCATAATTTGTACTCATCACTTCAAAAAACCGCCAAAGTAATGAATGAACACCCTGTGGATTTTCTGTCGGGTTATCAAGGATCGCCTTTATAAACTCTTTGGTGGCAGCATACAATATTTTGACGTCATTCACTGCGCTTTTGAAAGCCAAGTCATCTGGGTTAACCGATTTTTGATATTCACTGATATTATTAACCGAATCTTCGGGAATTTGGAGTTTTACATCCTTATCCGGATTCAGGCCTAAATTCAGCAATGTATCACGACGAACCTGATCATCCTCCATCTTTTCTTTTAGCCAAAGAAAGAACTCACCTATTTTTCCGATAGCAGATTGTAAAAAACCGGGTTCATTAGCCATAATATTCAACTTAAATTATTCGGTAAGGCAGGTGCTTTTTCTGCCTCTGAGGCCTCCAAAGGAATTTTGTGCAGCGAATAAATTTCATTTTTCTGTATGTTGCCAGGTTTCCCATCAAGGGGTGCGGCAAACAGCGAATGAATGACATGAAGAGGTTTATCATTGGGTTTTTCAAATGTAACCAACCCAAGATTTGATTTGAACAGTATCCGGCGGGTGTAATTTATCTTTTTGGTTTGAGCAATGTGTCTGCTTGCAATTTTTTGCAGGTTTTTCATAACATCATCTGTCTCAACCAATGTTTCTATCCGCGTTGGGGAAGGAATGTCGCTTTCTTTCCGAATGTCTGTCACGTTTTCTATTCTCCATGACCAATCCGGATCGCGGCCAAATGTTGTGCCGTTTGGCCAACCGTTGACAGGTATGATTACCGGACTTTTTTTCAATTTATCATTGAGAAAAGACACTTTCGATTCATCGGGAAAGACCAACGGATCAGGATTTATTTTGTGGTTAAGCCATCCAATTCGTTCAGCCCTTAAGTTTTGTCGTATTATTTTTTGAGCGATAAGAAAATGCTGGCTGGCATTTCGGATATAGCTGGGCATAATATTTCGCAGTCCGCTTGATGTTAGCTGTGCAAAACATGCTGTAGCTTTTGTGTTTCCTTTGGTCCAGTATGTCAAGCGTTGGCTGGAGCCATAATGTACGTCTCCGGACAGAAAGATAATTTTTTTAAAAGGAGCCAGCCGCTTGAGCAACTCTTCCTGCGAAACGGGATCGAAGGTCCATGCTTCAATTGCATCCGGATTGGTTCCCAACATACCTGCTTTAACTTCCTCTCCTCCTGCAAAATATTCTTTTAAATCGAAAGCTTTATAAGCCAAAGGAGCAACAAGTTCGTCCAGCAAAGATGGGCCAAGAACGGGTAATGGTGCAATTACAAAGCAAACTTCATCATCTTTTGGCGCTGGATTTTCAGGAATTAAATCTTTCATTCCGTTGAATGACAAATTACCCGGCGCCCCGTGAAATTCAACAAAAGAACGACGGGTTCGGTTATCAATTACAAGTATTTTGTGTTTTACACCTTCATACGTGAAATGCCATTTTATCAGTGGGCTTCGGTTTTCCGGCAATTGCTGCCTGCCACCGGCCGCTCCCTCTACTCTGTGCTGAAAATCAAGTCCAAAAAGAAAGTCAATATGATCTTCCACTGCAGTAACATCGGAATTTTCACCTGTAAATAATTTAGAAATTTGATTCAACAGGTGGGCATGAGGATTTCCTAAAACTTTTAGAATTTCGTCATTCTCACCAGCCTTCTTTTTATATTTTCTAATGATGAATTCATCTTTATTTTCAGTGTTTTGCAATAACCATTCCCCGGTATGTAACAACTTTACAGTGATTTTTTCACTATCCAGAGTAATCCCATTTTCAGTAAAAGATGATTTCAGTGTATCTGTTAGCTGCTCAGTATTTAGTTCTTCCTCCAAAGCCGTATCCAATTCAAAAAAATGTCCTTTTCTGTTATATCTGTCTGCACGGTTTCCCCAATCCTGAAACAGCGCATACGCCATCATCCCATTCCTGACAATGCTTTTCCCGAGCGGAGAAGTAAAAACCCTGTCGCGCCAGGACGGATTCAGGTTCCAGTCATCTGTAACGTCATGATCATCAAAAATCATAAATGTGGAAATATTGGCCAGCGCCCTTCTCACTTTTGAAAGTGTTTGATGCAGGATTTTCAGTTTGTCTTTTTCTTTGTCAGGCTCATCTTCATTTTCCTTGTTCTTTTTGGGATAGAAGGGGCCAATCCAATCCTTGAGGTAGGAAATAAACTCAGCATTTTTTTGTTTTTCTTCCGATGTAGATGCTTTGTCAAGAAAACTTTTCAAAGCACTACCTGCCTGATTTTTTTGATCTGTGGTTCCATTGCCGGAAAGTAGGGCTCTAAGAACCTCCTTGTCCTGGATACCGAAAAGAAAATCGAGGCAGTTTTTCATAACGGCGTCATCAAATACCTCTTTTTTCCCGGTTCTTTCATCAAATAAATTTTGTCTGAAAATCGCTCCAAAGTTTTCGGGAGTAGTTTTAATATCATTAAATGCTGCCACAAAGTCTTTCATGCCATCGATATCATCCGGCCAGGAAACATCGGACCACACAGATAAATACATACCAACAAATTCTCCAAAGGAAATTAAATGATTGGCTGTGTCACTTGTGGTGAACCTGGCTTCAGAATCTATTAACCTTCTGCGAAGAAAGGCCGGGAAATGGGAGACATCAGCTGTCCACCGGTTTTTTCCGTTGGGGTCTTCCCAATTTGTTGGCAATGTTTCTTTATTATCAAGCAGTTGATTTCCCAATCCTGTCAAGTGATGCAACAATGAACCAACTACAGAATCCGCATATATCTGATCACCTGAAAAAAACAATTGTTGCGGACGTTTGGCCGGATCTGTCAGATTTTCTTTAATAATATCATCAACAAATGATAATGCATCCTCAAAAAAATTGTCATTGTTTCTGCAGGATCCATGAAGTATTTTCAGATTCTCTATTTCATTGGCAGGTAATGCGAAACCGGGCAATTGATCTGACTGGTAACTTAAGGTTGTAAAACCTGTTTTTACATCTGTTACGTCCAATAAATTCAAAGATTTAAAATCCTTTGAATCATTATCTGCCGTTGTAAATTTTAGGTTATATGAATAAAGTTGTCCCCAGTGCAATAGTTTGTCCTCTGTCAAAGAAAGACTTACAACAGCCATGTGAAGCGATTTACCTATTTGAACAGTATCCTGTGTGATGGCTGCCACGGGAGGTTCGGTCGATTTCTCCATTTTTGTCGCAGGATATCACTCCACTCCAGACTGTCAGTTCTATTTTTGCGGCAGATTTTAATACCACCCAGATGGAAACCTCGTTGGGTGCTACCCTCCTTACAATGGGGCCACTTAATATATCTGTTTTACTTAATGCCATCAGTTTATCCCTTTTTCAATTTCAATTATCCGGGCAGTAACGCCTCTAATTCTACGGCTGCCCTTACTTGTTTTTGCATCATTACTTTGCTGATAAATGCAGAATTACTCCATTCCTGTTCAAAAATGGCAGGTTGTATTCCGTCCAGATAGCCTTCTTCGGGAAGTGCCGGGAAATGTTGCCAGCTAAAATCATTTTCTCCACTTCCCGGAGTTTCTCCCTCCGGAGTTTCATCCAGCCCAAACCGCAGTTCGGTCATCCGTTCTTCAAAAATGACAAAGAAATCAGCGGCTTCTTCTTTTTTGATTGGAAATCCGAGAAACACAATATCAGGAGGTAATGCACCTTCAAAAACCGGGTGAGTGCGTTCAGCATTTTGGCTTAAATCCGGCTTGTCATTGATTTTCTTCACCAGGTAAATAAGCGTATTGCTAAATTTTTGGAGTAGTTCTCCTCTTACAAGCAAAACCAATTGATTTTGATCTTCCTCCTGATTATTTAATTTGCCTGGAACAGGATTATCTCCTAATCTATTCTCCTTTTTCCAGTTGGAGAGCCTGTTAATATCTTTATCTTCGTCTCTTGTCAGCAACCACTTTTCAATTGCACTTTCATAGGCATAAGCTATTTCCTTTTCAACTTCATTGGGTTCGGCAAGCACATAGGTTGCTTCTATTTTTTGAATTGTATTAAAATCATCACCATATTTCTGCTGAATTTGGTTCAGTAATTTTAACCCGGTTTCTGTACTTCTAAACGCATTTTTTTCGTTTTCATCAACTGAATAAATACTTGTATCCCAAAAACTTCTGAAATAACTTCCCCTGTGGTCTGTCGGAAATTCCCTCCATAACAGTTCAGATGCCATTTCGTGATTTAAACCCATCATATACGCTTCAATAAAACGGCGGTTGGTTTGTAAAAGTCCAACCGTATTTTGAGGCACGTTTTCAAGGCCGGGTAAAATATGTTCCTGTGACAAATCCCTTAAAAAATGATACATCGGACGATGAAACTCAGGGTACCATTTTACCGGATGCAATTCATCCTCATCTGAAACGTTTTGATTGACATCGGTTTTTTCAATAGTTCTGAAATTGCTGAACCGGTTTTTAATCCTGGATTCGATGGTAACTTTTGGATTTAAAGCTGAGATAGCAGTATTCACAACTTTCGTAAACATTACGCTTGTTTCGTCGGCAATTGTTGTGACTGGAGTCGCGGCAATATTTGTCCTTGACACCGCATCATTCAGCCCGTTCACTTTAAATCTGAAATTAACCAACCTTGAATTTACTATGGGTTTGAATTCGGGTTTTACTTCAGCAGATTTTACTTTAAACAGATATTTCTGTGCTTTTACATTGGTGAGTTTATTGGTGATGGTGCTGCTACTTAGAAAGGCACCAATGGTTTTTTCAGACTCAAAAACAATTTTGTTTTTTACGGGTAACATAATTTTAAAGGCATTGTTCGCATTCATTTTATCCAAACGCCTGAACATTTGACTTGAAACTTCCCGTCCGAATCTTCCCAGATTTAATTCCTGGTTTACTTTTTGAATTTTACTTAACTGTTCCCAGGCAGCTTTCATCAGGTTTTCCTGGTTCTCTTTTACAAACTGCACTCCCAGTCCTGCCGCAGCCCTGTGGCGAAAATCCAGATTTAGTTCTTCGAGCCAAAGGTATCTGTTTAGCGGGTCGCTAATGCTTTTCCCTTGTCTGTATGCATACCACTCGCCGTAAACCGGAGGAGTAACGCGTAATTTCGTTTCAATTACACCATTACCTTTATCTATTTTTTCTTCTCTTTTGTTTAATAATTTTGCCAATGCCTCCTGTTTTTCTTTGCTAAGCTCAGCATCAGGGCTGTTCTCTTTGCTATCCATTCCCCAGGCTTGATAATTTGTATCCAATGATTTCAACGCAGCTTCCATCTGCAACTCCAATCCACCTTCTTCTTGCATACCATAACCCGGATTACTGCAATCGATTAAACGGATACCCATATTTTTAAGATCCCTTGGTTTTAGTTTGCGAACCAGGTTCTCAAAATCTCCACCGGTGCCAGTACCAAATTCCCATTCAGAATAAAAAGGAATGATTTTACCTGCTCCATCTGCCGGATTTTCCCAGCTGAGCAAAGTCCTGTCCTGGGTTTCATTGATACTGCCCATTGCAGCCTCTGCTCCAATTTTAAACACAGGAATCAAAAAAGCATGGTATTTTGTTTGCGGTTTTAATTTTCGTGGACACAATAACCGGCAAACAGCTTTTTTTGGTGACAGTTTTATGCTGCTTGCTACTTGCTCCGGAGAAGCATTGTTAATTTCTGTTTTGTGCACATGGGCCCATCGCCACGATTCCTTTAAATCGGGCAAAACTGCATTTGGTTTTAACTGAATTTGCGGAGGAAGTTCTTTGTTTGAATTTTGGATTTTTTCGAATTCACCTGTTTCATTACCATTTTCAGCCTTTAGTACAATCAATGCCAACCAAGGAATCCAATCTTTTTTACCGGCAGTTTGCAAACTGCTGAAACGCCATAATAAATCAGGTTCGGAAAATTCAATAAACGGGACAAGTGTAGATTCAAAATTATGTGTATTTGGAGAAGGAGCCAGACGTGAGATTACATTTTCGTTTATTCCTAAAACATCGCCCGGACCAAAAATCGTAATTTCCTTCTCTGCAATACTTGTGTTAACCGGATTATTTTGGATATCAGAAGCTGTAACCGTAAGTTTTACCGGAACAATCATTCTCTTTCCGGGTACCTTGTCGTGCTCTGCCAGGGTGGTTAAACCTTGTCTCAGGTAAGGTAGAAAATAATTAATTCTCTTTGCCATATTACAGCTTCTTAAGTTTCGTTTTTATTCAATCATCAAAACAGCAATTGGTCAAATTTTAATCCGCTGCTGCCTTCGCCTCTGCCAGCCAGTACTTTTCGTCCCAACCAAATGTAAGTTTTGCCATCTGTTCCCCGTACCCTTTGTTTGGTCAGTTGAACCCGAACACCTGCACGGGGAATAGCTTCTTCCCTCACCGTCAGTAAATCGTTTTGGGCCAGGGTAGAAAGCGGTTCAATATCCACAGGTTCTGTATCAGCTTCGTTTCGCATCATTACTGCCCGGCGCAATTCAATATTGGTTATGCTGTCATCAATATGAAACGGGAGGTAAGGAATCCAGTTTGTTGGTACCTGAGTTGCCAGCCGAAATTGCGGAATTGTTCCTTTTCTTTCTTCAGTATTCATGAAAGGACCATTTAATTCCAAATGAAGATCGTAGCCATTTACAGGTTTACCCCATTCGTTACAAACTGTTTTTTCAATTCCCCAAACCATATTGGCGTATTCATCTCTTAGGAAAAGAATTTCTTCCAATGGCCGCGACTCCTGCCGAAATGTTGTAACAGGCGGCAAATACAGAAATTGTTCTTCTTTTTTAAAGATTTCCTGATTGTTACTTCCTCGCTCCCTCAACAAATCTGAAGGCCGGATTTTAAACATATCCCAGATTTTCAGCGGATTGGAATCCAGATACTGACCTGTATTTTTGTCGTTGTTAATAACAGTTGTAATTCCAAATACATCTTTTACAGTGATGTTATTGATCCAGCAAATTTCTCCCTGTTCCATTTTAAATGGAATGGTAAACCAGTCATTATCAGAAACCAGGGAAAAATCGATGATCATTAATTTAACAAGATCAGCCCTGTCAACCTGCATACCTGATAAATCGATTTTACTATCTTCAAATGCATACAATCTTTTATCGGGCATGGCGGCGAAGGACACCCTCACTGGAATAAATATATCAGAATCTGCGGTGTTTTCATTTGGATCAATGCCAATTTTGGCGTTGTCGAAAGAATACCAGTCCAGATGCCCGCTTTGATAATCCGGAGCGTTCAATTCAATATCTTTTTCACCATGAACATTGAATTGGTGAGCCAGATTTTTTGACTGCCATGAAGACTTCCCCTGAGCCGTTAAATATAGCTGTTGAAACCAGATTTTAAGTTTTTGGATTGCCGGTTCAAGAGGTAAAAAATCACCTTCAGGAAAAGAATTATTTTGGATTTTCTCCCATAAACTTCCTCCGTCAATTACATTTCCTTCCATCAGTTTGAAAAAACTCAAAGATTTTTCATCCGGTTTTCCATTTAACTTCAAAGGGAATTGTGATTTTAGTTTACCTGTAAAATCTTCAGAATCACTGGCCGAAAAATCAGCCCTGATGATTTCTTCGAATTTTTGTCCGATACGTACTTTATCCTTTAAATTATTTGGATGTATTTCCATTGCCTCAACCCGTGCTTCCAACGGAACATTTCCTATTTCCTCATGTTTTTCGGTATTCAGAAAAGAATAGAAGTTAAGCATCTCTTTTCTGTAACTGGCATGGGCACCAATGGGCGAACCATTATCTTCTCCTTTAAATTCGCCAAACTGCCATTGTCTTCCCAGCATCCAAAGCGGATCAGCGATTCTCATTTCCAGACCGGATTCATCATCTCCATCCCTTGATCGTCCTTCCAGCCGGAATTGCGGAATAAAACCCGGCATCCCGTTTTCCACAGGGAAAAGATTCAGCTTTATTTTATGGTATAAACTCATACCTCCTTTTTATTTATGACCTGGAATATTAAACCAATAAGTCATTGGCAAAACATAGCCATATTCCTGAATGGCTTCCAAATCAACCATTCTAATTTTATACAAATCCATTGTGTCGAAAAGAATATCCCTGAGATCGTCTTCCGACCAGAAAAAATTACTCTCTTGTCCGGCCTTTGGATGAACGGCAAGTAAAAGGGCCTGCGGTGGTTCGTTATTGGGGACGTTGTAATTAAAACTTAAACCTGTATTCATATTTTTACCGGGAATGTGCTCTGGAAATTCTTCGATAACCACTCCGAAAACCGTATTTTCAAATGTTGTATTTTCCTGTGCATAAATAACTGTACTTTCACAACCTTCCGGATAATATGTGCCATCCGTCAATGGATAGGCCTCTCCATTGTTAGGATCCTTGTATATCGATTGAGTGTTAAATTGTTTTGCAATTAGGAGATCGATTTCCTTTTTTGATAATGCTACCCATGGATATTGCAGCAAAGTAGGTCCCTGGACAATTGTATAATTATGAATTGGCGGCAAACCCATAATTTGTTTCCATACTTTACTGCCCATCAGCCAATCTTCAAATATTTCTGAATTTTCATGTACTTGAGCGATTCCCTGAACCCAATTTATAATGCGTTCCTGTCCCCAAACCTGATCCGAATCATTATCCTCCGAATCCCCAACAAGAAACTGCTGCTTTTTACTATTGATTACTTCCTTAAAGTTTTCGGATAAATTTGCCGGTGGTAAAAGAATAAATGCCTCACCGAAAAGAATTTTAGCAATTTGCTGTAAAATCTCAAAAGCACTGTAGAATGGACCTTGTGAATTGTATTTAGAAAGTAATTTTTCGGCAGATGTTATTTTTGTCTCAATAGCAGTTTTCAATTTTCCGGTATCGGGAGATGTATTTTCCAGGAAGGCTGTTTTTGCTGATTCAAAATCCAGATTTGAAAGAAATTTTAATGTGCTCATCTGGGTTAAATCAGAGTCAGCCATATCTTTTAAGCGATTTACTATTGGCAGTAACCGGTTATTTTTTATCTCATCCAATGGTTTTGTGTCATATGCAATTGTTTCACTTTCCATTGTTACATCATCCGATTTTAAATACCGGCATTTACCAAGCAGTGTTTTGGCAGTTCGAGCTATCACAAGCGCCTGAATCAATGATTGGCTATTTGTGGTTTTTGTATTCTTTATAATATATTTGGGTTTTTCAGATAGATTTCCTTTTTGTTCCCATACAACATTCCTGATCCGCAATTCCAATTCACTTTCGCCATCGGATACAGGTTCTTCACTTAAATACAAAAAGTCGAGGTAGCAAATATTCAAATCCGCCAATGTAACTTCTGCTGTATCAGCCAAGCTATCATCTTGAATATTACGAAGTTCTACAGCGCATGCAATTTTGTCCATTGGTCCAATGTTTTCTTTCAGCCACTTTTCCAAATTGGGTTCTGCAAATGCCCGGGTATTTTCAATAGAGAGTTGATCTTTATTTTGCTGAAAAACCATAATCAGTTTATGTTGGATTCCTGTTCCGGGAATTTTTGTTTTTAAAGATTCTATAAACGGAGGTTCCATTTCTCCCCTTGTAGCATCGATGGCTGCGGCTGCCTGGGTTAAATTACCTTGTGTCACATGATAACCTGCTTCATAAAAAAGAGTGTCCAGGCTGGCATCCATAGTATCTTCCAGTTTTTCAATCTGTCTTTTCACCTGCTCTTTTACCTGGTTATTTATCCCGGCGGGGAGGTTTTCTTTATTTTTAATTGCTTTTAAACCATCAATTACACTTAAGTCCACAAATCCGGATGAATCTCCTGTTATGTTCTCATACAGAGGAAATGCCTCGCGCAGGGTATAAATCTCCTGATGCAGGTTATTTTCGTGAAGATGGCGCTCGAGCTGATAACCTAAAAGTGCCTCTAACTGTTGTCCCTGACGGATACCTTCCATCAAAAAAAGGCTTTTTTGCAACCGGTCTGAAGTTAAGTTAACAGTGAATGGATTGCTTTCTTCTTCCTGCTTATGAGATAAAAATGAATTTTTAAAAACGGATGAAGCAACAGTTTGAGCTACTCCGGGAGTATGAATTATACCTCCAGCTTCGCGATAAACATCAGTAAGCGAATCAGGATTTACAGGAAAAGCATCTTTTTCCAAATCTTCAATCCAGCCATATGTACCAAAATAGATGCCTTTTTCATGGTCCGGATTGCTTCTCAATTCTTCAATCCGCCTGGCGGCCAGTGAAGTAATCCATGCATCCAGGCGATAACTGTTTAAATCAACAGATTCACCAATGGCTTTCTTTTGTGCTTCTTTTCTGTCTTTTTCATCCGGTATTGCCAGAATCGAATTTATTATTTCCTGACCCAGATTTATAAATGTAGTTTTTATCTCATTAAATTTCGTTTCATTATATAGTGTAAAAAGTGGATCTCCCGGTAAAATATTTTCATTTTCTTTCACCCGTAATTTTTTGATCGTTCCGTCAAAAGGCGCATTTATGATTACAGTTTTTGAATTTGTCCCAACAATGCTGATTATGGGATTGCCGGTTTTAACAACGGCGCCTTCAGGATTTTCGATTGCAGAAACTTTAAAACTTGTGCTGGCTGAGATTTCATTTGCAAGTTCAGGCTCAAAAACGATTTCACGAAAATATAACTGAGAAGCATTGATATAGCTTCTTATAAAAAGATCAGTCATCAAACTCAGGTCGCCTTTGTATTGAACAAGTTCATTCTCTTTTTGCTCCTTAATTTCATTGATAAAATTCTGAAAGTTACCAAGGTCTTCTTCCGCAATTGAAAAACTATCAGCACCAACGTTTATTAATTTTTTTCCCTCATGATCTTTTACAATTGAACTTCCATTTTCAAACCCCAAAAGATTTGTGTCTCCATTATTTAAACTTAATAAAGGAGCTCTCAGGAATTGATCAATTTGTCGGGAAAATTCCTTTTCATTTACATCAAATAAACCGGCAAGTGAAGTAATATTTTCACGAACATTTTCAAAATCACCACCCATTCCTGTTAATGAATTTATTGAAAGTGACGATGCAGTAGTTTTTCCTATAAATTCGTATAATTTACTTTTAAACGATCTGTATTCCAATGTGCGGATTTGCCAGGTTTCGGAAGATTCCTGCATGCTCAGTATTTTTAGAATTTCTTCCGGGGTGTCATTTCCGCGCAATCTTGGAACCTGAGTTTCATCTTTTGTCATTAAAAGCCATCTCTTCATCAATTGAGCGAAAAATACAATCATTTTGTCTGATAATCTGGCACTTTCACGTATGTCTTTATTTTCCGGCAAAAGAACATTACTGATATTCATAACCGGCAGAATACCATAAGGCTGACTGCCTATTTTCAGCGCTGAGTATAACCCTCTTGCTTTCACATATTGTGAATAATGTTGCCATATGGATTCATGAATTTCGCTGCTTAACTGGTTGCCCAGAAGCATAAATAAAGGTTGGGCACCTAAAGCAAACCAACTGGCTTTTTGCAATAATTCGTTCAGCTGAGCCGGCTTTTCATCAGCATGTTGAACGTGTTTTAAATGAATGGTTTCAATCCCAAGACATTTGCCAAGGTACTTGCCATTTTTCGCAATGTGGATTTTGGGTACGGGTGTATTTTCATCACCATTATCGAGGTTTAATCCTTCTACGGCATATTCAAAACTCTCGGCAACTTCAAATTCATCTTTCGCGGAATGCCCGCTTTTTGCATTTTCTGTATTGTTGGTAGGTGTGCCATAATTTAAAAATGAAAATCCCTGTGTGTATTTATGATTGTTGAACAAATCAACGAGGCCTTTGGCCGGGACTGTAGGGTTTTCGTCATAACGAAACCCGCTAACGATTACTTTTTCAAATTTTGTATCAGCCGGATCAATTTTTACTTTTATCCCCATACCGGCTTTTATTGCCATGTCAAAATCCTGCAGCCATTCATCGCCTTCTCCCAAAACTGTCAAACCTTCGTGGTCGATAACAGAACCTTCTCCTTTGTATTTGGGTTTTGGCTCACCATTTTTGTATAAATAAAAAACTAAGTCTGTCGGGCAACCATTTAAAATAAAAAGTGGGATCTTCTTCCTTAAATTCTGTATTTGTCTGACGCTCTAATTCTTCACTACTTATTTGCACTATCCAGGAGGCACGATATACGCCATGTTTCGAAACAAGTTCTTCCCATGTCTGCTTTTTTTCTGCTGTTGAGCTGAGCGATTTAAATGCTACTGCATCTGCTTTTTCAACACCGGAAAGATTCGGATTATGGCTTTGTAAAAAAACAGAATCAGGAAATACCCTTATCCATAATTCGTCACCTACAAACCTCGTTTCAATTTTCAGTGGAAATAGTAAAATGGGAATATTTGAAATAGGATTTGCCATAATCCTTTGATTTTAATATCAAACCCAAAAAAGCACAATTATTTTTCAGAATTCTTTGTCATTGCAAAATCTGAATTTACATTATTGGAATTTACAGGAGTTTCATCCCTGAGTAACTCCTCTAATACTTGAACAGCGCCACTTATGCGAAGCATAGTATTGCTTAGGTTGGTAGTTTCCTGTTCCAAAGCCAATAATCGTTCCTGACCTTTTTTATATTCTTCTTTTAATTCCTTTAGACGTGCCTCTAACTTCATTTTTAGCAGATTGAAAAATAAATATTGCCTTTTAAAACTACGTAAATATCAAATTATCAGTTTTATGTGTTTTTAATCATAAGCAGAGGGAAGACTGCATATTATTTTAAAAACTCAAAATATTTAAATCTTCATCTAATGGAGATAAAAATACCTGTTAATCTTTTAGATGTACAAGTTAGTACATTTTATTGCTAAAAGCAATTGTTCTTTTATGAGGTTTTCGAAAGATGAATTTAGAGATAGAGCAAATCAAATGGTGATATTTATAAAATTTGCCTAAACAACAAGTTTTTGATAATTTAATTTTTAACGGTTAAATTTATCTTATTGATATAGTTTTGAAATAAAAGGAAGCACCAGGTATTTACAAAAAAAAACGCCCAACCAAACCTGCTCAATAACATAATGTTTAAATTCAATTGGTTGATTGGTTTATGCTACTTTTATGAATGTTATAATTTAACAATCAAAATCTAATAAATCATTTATGAAAAAGTTAATTCTCTTCTCATTTTTACCTTTCCTTTTTGTTTATCAAACCCGTTCGCAGGAAATTGCGATTGTAGGAACATGGAAACAAGTCAGTATGGAAATAATTGAAAACGGTCATTCTACCACAAATGTAACAAACAGTGGAAATGGAGAGCAACTGAAATCATGGTCAAAAGATTATTTTCTTTTTGCAGGTAAATCTATAAACCTGAACCAGGTTAGCCGTTCATTCGGTAACGGAACTTACAGTCTGGTTGGAAATCATTATACTGAAGATATTAATGTACATGTGAGTCCTGCTTATGAAGGAATCAAATTAAAACTTCATCTGGAAATAAAGGGAGATACGTTAATTCAGATTTTCCCTGTAAAATACGACTGGACGTATGACAAGGCAAATTGTTGGATTGAAAAATTTGTAAGGGTTGAATAAGGCATTGCTTTAATAATAAAAAAAAGGACAACGAAAGTTGTCCTTTTTTTTATGTGGGCGATGAGGGATTCGAGATTTGCAATATTGCATCTTCTCAAAACATTAGTAATATATACATAAATCAATATTAGTGCAATGATATACAATATTTTATATTTATGAAAATGTTGCACAAAATTTCATATTATTTCAATGAATTGCGGTTTAGTTGTGCAAAATAGGTATATTTGCACAACGGTTTTGCACAACGAACCAACTAATTTTAATAATATGTCTTCAGTTAAAGCGTTCATCAGAACATCAGCAAAAAAAGTAGATAAAGTAAATGTCCGTTTTCGGTTAAGCGATGGCAGGAATGTTCAGTTATTCCACAAATCGGAAATCGAAGTTGAACCGGATATGTTTGATGTGAAAAATCAAGTAATTAAAGCGAAAGTAGTTTATCCAAAAGATAAGCGTACGAAGTTTGATAATGGTGTTGCAGACCGCAAAAAATTGATTCGTGAAGTTTATGACAATTCACAAGGATTAACTTCTGAATCGCTTGATTTGAAAATTGACCAGCTTTTGCATCCTGAGAAATACAATCAGGTTGAGGAAAACAAGCCGAAAACATTTTTTGATATTTATGATATGTTTGTTGACAATTACCGTGGAACTGAACGAATGAAGCAACATTATAGATCTGTAAAGCGGATATTGCAGCGATACGAACTTTTCAAACAAAAGTCTACTCCTTTGTTTGCATTTACGTTTGAAAGTATTAATCCAGAACTTTTGAGAGATATTGAAATCTTTCATCCATATTGAACATACATTATTTGAAAAGCACCCTGATATTTATATTGCAGTGCCTGACAGTCAGGCCACCAAAACAAAGAGGGCGAAACCGGACAAATAAAATATTTCGATATTTTAGAACTGTTGTGCTTTGGGCGATGGAAGAAAAGCAGACCAGTATAATTACATTACCAAAGTTCAATATAGAACAAGATGTTTATGGAACACCTTTTTATATCAGTATTGAAGAACGAAACAACCTTTATAATTTTGATTTATCAGAACGAACACAATTAGCCATTCAGAGAGATATATTTGTATTTCCATTGTTTAATTGGTTGCCGGATAGGCGACTTGCTTAGAATGAAGAAAAACAGTGTTATAGACAATGCAATTGAGTATGTACCACGAAAAACGAAAGAAGGTCGCCCAGTTACTGTTCGTGTGCCATTGAACACCACTGCAAAAGAAATACTTAACCGATATTCAAAAAAAGAAGGGGATGCCCTTTTACCATTCATTGCAGAACAGAATTATAACTTAGCAATAAAAGAAATGTTTGGATTGGCGGGACTTACACGGATGGTAACAATCATTAATCCTACCACTGGGAACGAAGAAAAGCAACCATTAAACGAAATTGCTTCGTCACATTTAGCGAGGAGAACATTTATCGGTAATCTTTACAAAAAAGTAAAAGATCCGAATCTTGTAGGCAGTCTTTCTGGCCACAAAGAAGGCAGCCGGGCATTTGCTCGTTACAGAGAGATAGATGAAGAAATGAAAATTGATTTGGTAAACTTGCTGGATTAATATAAGATTGAATCAAAAATAATTATAAGGAATTCTTGAAGCTTTTTCTGTTTTGCACCAACATTTTCTCTTCTTTTCCCTTTATACAACAATATGCAACAAGATACAACAAACTACAAATCAACAAGTTAAGTGTATTTTATTGAAATATATTTCATACATTTGTGCATTGAATATCTGTAATGACTGATCAGCATTCGGAGAAAGATGAAACAAACATTGAATTAAATGAAGTTAACGGAAATTCTAAAATCAGGAACAAATCTGACCGTATCAATCGGAATAAAAGATCTGAGAGATTGGCACTATGAAGTGATTAGTTCTACAAAAAAGGAACTGGAAGAAATGGTTTTAAGCGCGGTGGATTTCATGTACTTTTTAAATGTCCAGAGATCGGAAACAACCAAAAGTTTGCCAGACGATTAAACAACGCCAAAAGGCCTGAAACTCTTATTGAGAGTCGTGAAAATAACGGATATATTGCAACCATTCTAACACCCGGATATAAATTTATTCAGGGTGATTTTGATAGTATTCCAACAATCAGTGTTGAAGAAAAAAATACACTATTATCAATCTGTAAAAGTTTGAATGAATACCATCCCGAACCAATTAAATCGGTAACGATTACCGATAATGAAAGACCTGGCGATAAATACAATAAAGACTCTTCTTCATTTGAAGAAGTAAAAACCATTTTAAGAGCAAACGATTGGAAAAGTTCAGATAGTATCTTTTGGACAAGACCGGGAAAAAGTCTGGCGTTTCCGCTACTTTCGGAAAAGTTGCACAGGGATGGTTTTATGTTTTTTCGAGCAATGCAAGCCCTTTTGAATCTGAAAAAGCATACAGTCCTTTTCAGGTTTATGCTTTATTAGAATGTAATGGTGATTTTAAAAGAGCCGCTAGCGAGATAGCAGAAAGGTTTTCAATGCATTTTATTTCCGCAAACACAGCCACAAAAATTAATCTGAAAGAACAGAAGCCGGAAGTAGAATATTTCCAATCCCGAACATTTTGCAAGATTATAGATGATGGTAGCAGAGAGCCAGACCGCAAAAAAATATTTGGTTCCTTCCTTTATGAAGATACAAACACCTATTGGTTTAGTAGGACTAATTATGGAAAAAGTCTTTTAGTATTTCAAGCAGGATATTTAGCTGCCACAGGACAAAGTTTAGATCAGAGCAGTGTATTCTTAAATGAATGTGAGCCGATGAGAGTTTTGGTTATTGACTTGGAAATGGATGCTAAAACTCTTTTTGATAGACATTCAAAAGCATTTAATACATTTACAGAGGGAATAGATAATTTATTGTACCTACATGAGAATAACGCTGTAAAACCTTCCTTTGGCTTTGAATTATTAGACAAGATAGAACAGGCAGCCACCAAGCACAGAGCGAAGTTGATTATTTTGGATAACATTTCTAAAATCCTTCCTGACCTATTAAAAGCAGAGGAAGTTGCCAAAGTTATAGAATCTCTAAAGCGGATAAGACTGAAAACAGGATGCAGTTTTTTGGTTATCGGCCATACCACAAAAGGCGATCACCGGACAGCAATAACACCAACGAGTTATTATGGAAGTGCAGCTCTTCAAAATTTCTTTCCTGAAATCAGTTTTTTAGATAAAACCACCACTGGACAATTTTTTATGTGTCATGCGAAAACAAAACGTTCTGAATGTTGGGAAACGAATGTACCAATATTGAACAGGGGCGAAACTTCACGTTTCGGATATGGTTTTTCTTATGAAGCAATAAGACCATTATCGGATGTCCAGCTACCATTAACCATAACGACACGACCACAGCGGAAAGTCAATTTGTCAGAATTTAAGAAAGAAATCAGAATAATTGAGCAGACAGGAATTAGCCGAGCTACTATTGCCAAATTGTGTAATTCGAGTAAATCAAATATTACTAAAATTTTGTCAGAGCCGTAGCCTTTTAATTTCAACTACTATTTGAACTATTATATTATATATAATATATTGATATATAATAAGATAACAAAATACTGAGTAAACGAATGAGTAAACGAATAGTGAACTATTAAGAATCAAAGAGTTTACTAAACGTTCACCGCAGAGCAAACAAATAAACAGATAATCAATTGGTTAAGACCGAAAAAAGGTTGAAATAAAAACAGTACGGAAACAACAATAGTAATTGAACATTTAAAATTAAACATCATGGAAAAAAAGAAAAAACTTACTGTTCAGGATTGGAACGAAATCGCGAACAAAACAAAATTGATTAATAAAAGCTACTACGGAAATGATTGAAATTCTTAACGTTTTGCCGAATAACCAATATTTAAGATTATTTAATTCCGCTTATTCCTCTGCTGATAAATTGATCGGCCATCTTGATAATATGTATGAATGTAGGTTTGGCAATCACCCAGACTACATACATTGTCTTTTTGTAGGTGAACCGGAATAATGCTTGTTTCAATTAAAAAAGTTAGTGTTTACTTGTATTAAAGTTAGTTTTTAATTGTATTAATATTAACGTTTACTTATACTTATATTAACAAAAAAAATATTTAATTATCTGATAATCTGATTGTTAATACTAAATTGTTATTTTTTTTATTGATATGATATTGTTTTTTGCTTTATTCTCTGTCGGCCTCTAACGTTTTGCCCCTTTTTCAGCAAAAATTCACTTTCGGTTAAATGTGTTTTTGTTGTAGTACGTTGTAAAATATTATAAGATAATTTGTCTTTTAAAAGATACAACAATGTAATACTTCAGATATAAAAATATGGAAAATTCATTGTTGTATTATGTTGTAAAATATTATGATTAAATCAATTGGATTTTATAAATTTGGACTTGTTATAATTCCAAAATTTAAAACTTTTCAAACAGCAAAAAAACCAAATCAAATGAAAAAATCAATACTTGTATTTTTTTTATATTCAATTATCGCCATACTTATAGTTACTCCGACTTTAGCAATATCAATTAAAGTACCCCTAAAAGATGAAAAACTTAAGGGAAATATTAGTCTTGTAACAGATTACATGTATTTGGCCAAAGAAAATTTCGGGAAGCCACAAAAGGTAATCTTTTTAGTAAGAATGAATACAGATTAGATAATAAAGGTAATGTTACAGATTGGTTGAAATACGATACTGATAAAAGTCTGATACTAAGATTTAACTTCAAATATGATGAAAAAGGTAATTTAATAGAACAGAATTGGTATAATCCAGACAATAGCTTACAAGGCAAATGGCTTTTTAAATATGATAAGAAAGGTCTTAAAACTGAAGAGGTCGAATATAAATCAGATGGAAGCATATCTTCAAAATACATATTTATATATGATAATAATGGATATTTGATTGAGCACAAGTCATACGTCTCTAATGGGGAATTGGCACATAAGATACTATTTAAAAATAATAATATTGGTCTTAAAACAGAGGAAATCAGGACGAGAACGCAACTCTATTTTGCTTCTGATCATCGAAAATTCTACATATATGATAAATTTGGAAATGTAATAGAGGAAAAATATTACTCGGATGATATAGAATCAAAAACAACTTACAGGTATGATGATAAATGAATATGACAAGAAGATTGAATTCGGTGGCAAAATAAAATTGAAAACTAATTTTGAGTATGATAAATACGATGAGAAAGGTAATTGGCGTTGGAAGAAAGAGACTCAAAATGATATTGTTACAAAATATATTACTGAACGCATAATATAATACTATCAATGAATCAGATTATGAAAAACTTTGTATTGAAATCAATTGTATTTTTAATTCCTGTTCTTTTTTTATTGTCTTGTACAGGTGAAAAAACAAAGAACGATTTAACCGAAATAAATATAAAGGGTAGAGTAAAAAAAATTACAGAAAGAGAATATTATGCCGTTGAAAAGTCTGGGAATATTGCAAAAGATAGTTTGAAAGATACATCTGTTTACAAATATGATGAAAAGGGTAATTCACTTTTTTCAGATAAAGATTTTTATCATTCTACTGATCCGAATTGCAAGTATGATGAAAAGGGTAATCCGATAGAATACAGTATTTATAGAGAAGATGGTAGTTTTTTATTTAAATGGAAATTAAAATGGGATGATAAAGATAATGTGATAGAGCGTAGCGAGTACAGTAACGACGGCAGTTTAACCAGAAAGGAAATTTTCATATTTGATAATAAGGGGAATAGGTTAGAACGAGAAACTCAAATACCGAGATTTTCAATCCAAACCGCTTTTTCTACTATAAATACATTTACAAATATGATGATAAAGGGAATTTGACAGGTGAGTATGAGGTTGCAAAAGATGGTGGTTTATCCCCAGTAAAGACCTATAAATATGATGATAAAGGGAATGAGATAGAGGAGAAAAGTTTTTCTGATGGCAGCTTATCCTCGACAACAAAAAATATTTACGATAATAAAGGGAACTTGACAGAAGTTAATTCCAATAGTGAAGATGGAAGTTCATCCTATAAAGTGATATATAAAAATGATGATTTAGGAAACAAGATAGAAGAAACATCTAATAGCATTTATAATGCTGGGTCTGAAAAAGAACATTTGACTTACAGATATGAATACGACAAAACTGGAAACTGGATAAAGAACGTTGAGTTTGAAGATGGTAAGGCAAAAATAATTACAGAACGCGAAATAGAATATTATTAAAAAACCAAATCAAATGAAAAAGCTTCTAATCATTACAATTGTTATCATTTCAATTATTTCATGTAAGATAGAAGATCATGCGCTTTTACCTGAAGTAACAACTGATGAATTAATCAATGATTCCGAATTTTCAGCCACAGCCAAAGGCACTGTAATTTCAGACGGTGGGGCTTCTGTTACTGAGAGAGGTATATGTTGGAGCACAAATCAGATGCCTACGATTAATGATGAATTCACAATCGAAGGTTCTGGAATAGGCGATTTTACAAATACATTGACTGAATTAGTGCAAGGAACTACATATTACGCCAGAGCTTATGCCACAAATAGAAAAGGAACTGTATATGGCGAGACTTTTTCATTTGTTGCAGGGACAATAACCGATGTTGAGGGCAATATTTATAACATGGTTACAATTGGCACACAAATTTGGATGAAAGAGAGTCTCATAGCCACCAAATACAATGATGGGACTTCTATCCCATTGGTCACAGTAAATAGTGCATGGGTAAATATAGAAACTCCTGCTTATTGCTGGTACGACAATGATGCTTCAACCAATAAAGACGGTTACGGGGCTTTATATAATTGGTATGCTGTCAACAACGAGAAAATATGCCCTACAGGTTGGCATGTGCCTAATGATTCTGAATGGACAACACTTATTGATTTTTTGGGTGGAGTAGATATTGCAGGAGGCAAACTTAAAGAATCAGGTTTTTTACATTGGTTAAATCCAAATTTTGGAGCAACAAATGAGGTTGGATTTACAGCGGTTGCCAGTGGATTACGAGACCATAATGGAGATTTTGTTTCTCTCAAAACCTATGGTAACTATTGGAGTTCTTCAATAGCGGGTAGTCATACATTATGGACACAATTTTTATTTTACCAACATGCGACTATAAGCAAAGGAACTACTCCGATGGACTGTGGTGCTCAGTACGTTGCATAAAAGATTAAAGGATGTATCAAACATTATTGGCTATCAAAAAAAAATAAAAAAAATATTTCTCGACGTCAGATGTGGGGCATTGTCAAATTTCAAAAAGGGGTGTCCCCCCTGTGCTTGATAATGGGTTATAATTCGCAATTTTAGTCGGTAATTGTGAGCAAATCGGAAAAAATGTGTTCACGTGTTAAAGATTTGAGGCTTTAGTTTTTTGTCAGTTCTAATTTTACCAAATGTTTAGAGATTTTAAATATTTAATGAATAAGGCAAAAAGGAAGATTTTTTAAACATGTTGTGCAAATGTTGTGCAAGTGGAAAAATAAAAAACCGTAACTGATTGATATTCAATTACGGTTTTGATTTATTCGTGGGCGATGAGGGATTCGAACCCCCGACCCTCTGGGTGTAAACCAGATGCTCTGAACCAGCTGAGCTAATCGCCCTGATCTTTTTTATTTTTTCGAACCGTTCGTCTCGCCTGATGCAAGCGGGATGCTCTAAATCAACTAATCAATTCGATCGAAAAAAATATATTGTTGTTTCTGAACGCGCTTCTCTTTTTCAGAAAAGCGTTGCAAATATAGAACGTATTTTCAGTTCTGCAAAAGAAATTAAAAAAATTAGCTACAAAATTTCTGCAACAACAAAAGTGCTTCCGCCAACAAAGATTAAATCGCTATTACCTGCATTGTGTTTTGCTGTATTAAATGCCTTGTTAACTGACGGATAGCTATTCCCAATCAAGCCAAAACCTAAAGCTTTTTGAGCCAGTTCTTTTTCATCCATTGCACGTGGAATGTCGGCTTTCGTAAAATAATATACCGCATCTTTGGGTAAAAGTCGAAGAATTGCATCCTGATTTTTATCGGCAACCACACCAAAAACAAAGTGCAGTTTTTTATAAGCTGTATTTTTTAACTGATCTACTACCATTTTAATACCATCCTCGTTGTGGCCAGTGTCGCATATAATTAACGGATTGTTTCCAATTATCTGCCAACGTCCCATTAATCCGGTAAGTTTTACTGTATTTCGTAAACCGTCATAAATATTTTGTTTTGATATTTTCCATCCTTTTTCAATTAGAATATCGACTGTTTTCAAAACCGCCGGTACATTTTGTAGTTGATAAATTCCCCTCAAATCCAATCTGATTTCAGGATAAACTAATTTTATTATTTTTTTCAATATGCAGTATTTGATTACCATCCAATCCCAACATTGAATATGAGCATATATATTCCTGATCAGCAAAAAAGATAGAAGTTTGTCTGGTTTTGGCGGTTTCGATAAAAACCTGTTTGGTTTCAGTCTGAGTTGTTCCAATTACTGCCGGAACCCCATGTTTTATAATTCCTGCCTTTTCAACAGCTATTTTTCCAGGTGTTTCTCCCAGTAAATTTGTATGATCCAATCCTATATTTGTTATAACACTCACTTCCGGTGTAATAATATTTGTCGAATCCAACCTTCCGCCCAATCCTACTTCGATAATTGCAATATCCACTTTTTTTATTGCAAAATAGTCAAAAGCCATTGTTGCGGTTAATTCAAAAAATGAGGGTTCCATTTCCCATAAATTATTTTGTATCGGATACTTTTCCACCCACTTTATTACTTCCTCCTCCGAAATCATTTCCCCATTTATTTTTATACGTTCTCTGAAATCTTTTAAATGCGGAGAAGTATGTAACCCTGTTTTGTATCCGGCCGACTGTAAAATCGCCGCCAGCATGTGCGAAACCGAACCCTTGCCGTTTGTGCCCGCAACATGTACTGTTTTATACTTCAGATGTGGGTGTTGAAATATTTCATCCAGCTTCAAAGTATTGTCCAAACTACTTTTGTATGCAGCCTGACCAATCCTGTGGAACATGGGCAACTTTTCAAAGAGATAAGTCAATGTTTCTGCGTAATTCACTGCTAAAAATATTTATCAACTATAACAGGTTAATTAATTTATGGTTTCACTTTACTTCTGTTTTGCCAATTTAGATACATTTAAAGACTCAAAAATTGTGAAAATGCTAAGCAAAACGACTAAAAGTAAAATTTTCATTCTCGACACAAATGTAATTTTACATGACCACACCTGTATCTACCAATTCGAAGAAAATGACATTATTCTGCCAATTACGGTTCTTGAAGAACTGGATAAATTTAAGCGCGGAAATGATTTGATTAATTTTCAAGCACGTGAGTTTACACGTTTGCTGGATGAAATAGTTGGTGATGAGTTGTTTAATGGAGGAAAACCACTTGGAAAAGGATTGGGGAAGTTGCGCATTGAAACCGGGAAACCATTTTCCGACACATTAAAAACTTCGTTCAAAGAAGATATTCCCGATCATCGTATTCTTTCCATAACAGAATACATTTCGCTGGCTTATCCGAAAAGGAAAACTGTTTTGGTTAGCAAGGATATAAATCTTCGCATGAAAGCCAAATCACTTGGAATTCAGGCTGAAGATTATAAAACCGACCAGGTAACTGATGAAAATGTACTTGACAAAACCGTAACAACTTTCGAAAATTTTAATGATAATCTGATAGAAATATTATATGTTCATGGATCTATTTCTACGGATGACGTAAAACCCAATTTCGCGCCTGAAGCCAACGAATGCTTTATTTTTAAAGGAACCTCTTCAAGTGCGTTAGCTCGTTTTGATTTAAAGTCGAAAAGGATTTACCGAATTGAGAAAAAACCCGCATATGGAATAAAACCACGTAATGCAGAACAAACTTTTAGCTTGGATATGCTGATGAATCCGGAAATAAAGCTGATTGCACTTACCGGAAAGGCAGGTACCGGAAAGACATTGCTTGCACTCGCGGCCGCAATCGAACAAAATCGCATGTATGAACAAATATTGCTGGCCCGCCCGATTGTGGCGTTAAGTAACCGCGATATTGGATATTTGCCTGGCGATGCATCTGAAAAAATAAGTCCGTATATGCAGCCTCTTTTCGATAATCTTTCAGTTATAAAACACAGTTTCAATCCGCGAAGTAATGAATATCAGCTTATTGAAGATATGATAAAAGAGGAAAGATTAAATATTACACCGCTGGCATTTATTCGTGGAAGAAGTTTATCAAACGCATTTTTTATCATCGATGAGGCACAAAACCTTACACCTCACGAAATAAAAACCATCATTACCCGCGCCGGTGAAGGAACAAAAATGGTTTTCACAGGCGATTTACAGCAAATTGATTCGCCATACCTCGATATGAAATCAAATGGTTTGGCATTTATGACCGACAGAATGCAAAACCAGGATTTATTTGCTCATATTAATCTTGTAAAAGGTGAACGAAGTTATTTGGCGGAATTGGCAAGTAACCTGCTTTAAAGTTTTCAGTTGAATAGAAACACTCAGGAAGCAAGGAACAAGTATCAAGATTTTAAAACTAAATTAATATATATGTTGCGGCATCATGATATTTTTATCTTGATACTGATAATTCTCCAATTTGCCATAAGCAGCTATTTTTTCTAACTTTGCACCTGTTTAGAATTATTCAAAATAGTGCAGATGGATTATCAAGGGAAGAAAGCCGCTTTTTACACGCTGGGTTGCAAACTCAATTTTTCTGAAACTTCAACAATTGCAGGTTCTTTTAAGGAAGTTGGATTTGAACGCGTTGATTTTGAGGAAAAAGCTGATGTTTATGTTATTAATACATGTTCGGTAACGAATCAGGGCGACAAAGCAAGCAGAAATATAATCAGGCAAGCCTCACGTAAAAACCCCAATGCGATGGTAATTGTTGTGGGTTGCTATTCGCAGTTAAAACCCGATGAAGTTGGTCATATTGAGGGTGTTGACTTGGTTTTGGGAACGCAGGAAAAATTCCATATACCGGCATTTTTGGGAAATCTTGAGAAAAAGGTGACTACCGAAATAAAAACAACCCGATTAGCTGATATCAAAAGCTACCATAAAGCTTTTTCATGGGGCGACCGCACACGAAGTTTTCTCAAAATTCAGGATGGATGTGATTATTACTGTTCGTTTTGCACCATTCCGTATGCTCGTGGCAAAAGCCGCAACGATAACATTCAAAACACGGCTGCCGAAGCAAAAAAAGCCGTGGATAAAGGATTTAAGGAAGTGATATTAACCGGCGTAAATATTGGAGATTTTGGAAAATCGACAGGTGAAAATTTCCTTGATCTTTTAAAAGCACTTGAAAATGTGGAGGGTTTAAAACGACTTCGTTTGGGTTCAATAGAACCCAATTTGCTAAAAGATGAAATTATTGAACTTGTCGCCAACTCTAAAGTAATTATGCCTCATTTCCATATCCCTTTACAAGCTGGTTCTGACGAAATATTATCGTTGATGAAACGCAAATATTCAACTGATTTATTTGCAAAACGCGTGCACCGGATACGCGAAATTGTGCCCCAGGCTTTCATCGGTGTTGATGTGATTGCAGGTACAAATGGCGAAACCGAAGAACTTTTCCAGGAATCGTATGATTTTATAAATAGTCTTGAAATATCTCAGCTTCATGCTTTTACATATTCAGAAAGAAGTGGGACTCAGGCCTTGAAGATACCCTGGAAGGTGGAAATTGAAGATCGGAAACGACGGACACAAATGTATATCAACCTTTCGGAGAAAAAGCTGCGGGCATTTTATGAAAAGCATCTCGGAACGCAACAAAATGTTCTGTTCGAATCGAACAATAATTCTGATTCAATGTCGGGTTTCACTTCAAATTATATAAAAGTTGAAACACCTTACACGGATAAGCTGGTAAACGAATTGAGAGAAGTTGAATTAAAATCTATTCTTTCAAATGGACATGTTGCCGTTGAATTTGCCCTTTAAATTTGTTTTTTTTCTTATAAATACGAAAAATGGATTACAATAAACTATGTTTTCAGGTGCAGGAAATAGCCCGCGAAACAGGTAATTTTATTCGCGAAGAAGGCAGGAAAATTACAGTCAGCGATATCGAATACAAGGGAATGACAAGCCTTGTAACATACGTGGATAAAACTGCGGAAGCACGCATTGTGGCTGCGGTTAAGAAACTAATTCCGGAGTCGGGTTTTGTTGCAGAAGAAGGAACAGCCGGTTCAAACAATGAAAAATTTACATGGATTATTGATCCATTGGATGGAACAACGAATTTTATTCATGGAATTGCGCCACATTCAGTAAGCATTGCACTTAAAGAAGATGACAAAATTGTATTGGGTGTGGTTTACGAAGTAAAATCCGATGAAATGTTTTATGCCTGGAAAGACAGTGCGGCATATTTGAACGGCAAGGAAATCAAAGTTTCTCCCAATTCAAACCCCGGGCATGCCTTAATAGCCACAGGATTCCCCTATTACGATTTCGATCGTGTTGATGATTATATTGATGCGATGAAACATCTTATGAAAACTACACGCGGATTGCGACGATTGGGTTCGGCAGCAATTGACCTGGCGTATGTTGCAGCAGGTCGTTTCGATGCTTTTTATGAACATGCCCTCCATGCTTGGGACGTAGCGGCCGGTGTGTTTATCGTGCAACAGGCTGGTGGAAAAGTAACCGATTTCAATGGTGGGGAAAACTGGTTGTTTGGCGGTGAGTTAATCGCTGCAAGTGGAAATTATTTCGATGAATTTTATTCGGTCATCAACAGGCATTTGGGAGCTAAATGATTCTACTTTAAGGATGTAAAATGTAAGTCATCGAGCGTAAAAACTTCGTGTGTTATATTTTTTGTAATTTGAATTTTCTGAATTTGAGAATTATTTTTGATTTTTTAAAATTTTGAATTTCTTTATTAGCGGATTTCCCTTGTGTATAAGCCGTTAAATGTTTTTAGTACAAAAAGTATTTAACTTTAGCATAATTTGTAAATTGCAAAAAAAATAACAACTACCCATGGCTGAAAAGGAAATCGCTTTATTACAGGAACAAATAGCAAGGCTTGGCGAAAAAAAGTTTGATTTGGTAGCCTGGAAAAACCACACAATTATTTTTTTGGAACGAATTTTTGGGAAGGACAGCTCGAAACTCAGGATGATCAAGGATTTGGGTTATGATTATTCGAGCTGGAATTTGCGCGACACTGCGGCAGCCGGTAAAACAAGCGATAAAGATCCCGTACTGATGCAGGCAGAGGAGATATTAACTGCAGCAATTACTGAACTCAAAACACTTGGTCTGCCGCTTGAAAAAAAGGAAAAAGAAAAAATTTGGGATTTGTTAAACGATGAATTGACAGGAAAACAAATGCGCGAACTCGAAACTTTAGTCAAAAGTGAAAATACCGACAAATCTGAACTTATAACTAAAATGTTGGAGGGACTTGAAAAAGAAAAACTTGCCTCTATCGTTCTTAAATTGTTAACCGATTGATATTCATGGCCAATCCTGTGCAAATTGCTATTGTCATACTAAATTGGAACGGTGAAAAGTTGTTCGATACTTTCCTGCCTTCTGTTCTCAAATATTCAAATTCCGAAAACATTGAAATAATTGTTGCCGATAATGCTTCAACCGACAATTCTATTCAGCATCTGAAGCAGTTTTATCCTATAGTAAAAATAATCAGTTTAAAAACAAATTATGGGTTTGCCGAAGGTTATAATCAAGCTTTGCACAGTATTGATGCTGAATTTCTTATATTATTAAATTCCGACATAAAGGTTACTGAAAACTGGATTGATTGCTGTATTTCTAAATTTCAGGAGGATGAAAAAATCGTGGCTATTCAACCTAAAATATTAAGTTTTAATAACCCCGATCATTTTGAATACGCAGGTGCAGCAGGAGGTTTTCTTGATAAATTTGGATACCCATTTTGCCGTGGCAGAATATTAAACCGAATCGAAGCGGATTTTGGACAATATAACCAGCAATCACAGATATTCTGGGCATCGGGAGCCTGCCTGTTTATTAGAAACAGTGCGTTTAAATCTGCTGGCGGTTTTGATGGTGATTTTTGGGCACACATGGAAGAAATTGACTTGTGCTGGCGGCTTAAAAACCGGGGTTATAAAATAGTTTACGTACCACAAAGTGTTGTCTATCACTTGGGTGGCGGTACTTTATCATACGGAAGTCCCAAAAAAATCTATTTGAATTTTAGGAATAACCTTTATATGCTGTTTAAAAACCTGCCGCGACACCAGTTTAAAAGAATATTTATAATCAGGATGGTTTTGGATGGAGTGGCTGCAGTTAAGTTTATTACAGGTCTTAATTTCAGGGAATTCTGGGCAGTTGTAAAAGCACATGCTTCATTTTACAGGAACCTTGGAAAACTGATAAGCAAAAGGAGGAAAATACAAAAGCTTGTGGTTATTAAAGAACATTCCGAAGTGTATTCAAAAAGTATCATGTGGAAGTTTTTCATCCAGAAAAAACGAAAGTTTTCTGATTTGAATTTTTTTCCCAAAAGCTAAATGCCGGTTAATATGCAAAAATTGATTTTTACTGAACCTATTTATACTTATCAAATTGATTTTGTGGGACATGTAAACAATATCGTTTACATTCAGTGGCTCGAAAATGCACGAATAAAATTAATTGAGGCGATGGGACTTTCCATTACTCAGCTTGCTCAGGATGATGAAATTTTGCCCATAATTACAGAAACCGAAATAAAATATAAAAAACCTTTTTACCTCAGTGATAAAGTACAAATTGAAGTTTGGGTTTCTGAAATGTTCAATGTTTCGGCAAATTTTAAATTTCGCTTTTTGAATGCAAAAGGCGAAGTTTGCTCTACTTCACAACAGAAAGTTTTATTTATCGATAAAGCTACAATGCGCCCTTCCCGTAAAATAGTGAAGTATAGGGAGAATTTTGAACGGTTCTTATATTTCCGATAAACTCAATTAAAGATTAATTTCTCTTCTTTTTCGAAATCTGATTTTGTCAATTCAAAAATCCCTTTTACATTTGCCCCCGATATTTATGCAATGGGGTGCCTAATAAAATTAGGGCTGAGATTATACTCACAAAACCTGATCCGGATAATGCCGGCGGAGGGAAAGCAAAACAAGGGATTCGTCCCACTCCATTGGTTATTGATTAACCAAAATTTCTAAAATGAAAAATTTATCTTTAATGCTGCTGATGCAGTTGTTTGTGTTTGCCGGATTTGGGCAAATAAAACTTACCGGTGTAGTTACCGGAAACAATGAACCGCTTGCAGGTGCAAGTGTTGTCCTGGAAAATTCTATGTATGGTGTTTCGACACAAAGTGACGGAATGTTTGAGTTTAAAAATCTAAACGCCGGCGATTATGTCGTGAAAGTTTCCTTTATCGGGTTTGAAACAAAGGAAACAAGGGTGAATTTGAAGTCGGATCAAAAGATTTCGATCCAGTTGGAACCGAGTGTAATTTTGACCGATGAAATCATGATTTCGGCTTCGGTTGCAAAAAATAAAACTCCAATGGCTTATACCAATTTGTCAGGCGAGGAGATTGAAAAACGAAATATGGGACAGGACATTCCGTATTTGTTGCAGTTAACGCCTTCTTTTGTAGCAACTTCCGATGCCGGAGCCGGCGTTGGCTACACAAATTTCAGGATTCGTGGAACCGACATGAACCGCATAAATGTTGGGATAAACGGTATTCCATTAAACGATGCCGAATCGCACGGGACATGGTTTGTCGACCAACCCGATCTGGCTTCTTCGCTCGAAAATGTGCAGGTACAACGCGGAGCTGGTACTTCAACAAATGGTGCCGCCGCATTTGGCGCAACAATTAACATGCAAACAAGCACTTTCAATCCCGATGCTTATGGCGAGTACAAAACAGGTTTTGGCTCTTTCAATACATTTAAAAACACAGTTTTGGCCGGAACAGGATTGATAAACGGAAAATTCACTGTTGATGCAAGGCTTTCAAAAGTTTCATCCGATGGTTATATCGACAGGGCAAGCGCCGATTTGAAATCGTTTTTTATATCATCGGGATATTATTCTGAAAAAACAGTTTTAAAAGCGTTGGTTTTTTCGGGTTACGAAAATACATATCATGCATGGAACGGTGTGCCTTCTGATTTACTTGAAACGAACCGTACTTACAATCCGTCAGGCGAATACACGGATGAAAACGGCAAAACAAATTATTACAAAAACCAGGTTGACGATTTTCAGCAAGACCATTTTCAGCTTCATTTTACGCATAGTTTTAACCAGAATTTTAACGTAAATGCATCATTGCATTACACACATGGAGCAGGGTATTATGAAAATTACAAGGAAGATGAGGATCTGGCAGATTATCAGATTCCATACATTCCGGTTGGTAATGAAACAATAGAAACTTCGGATATAATAAACCGGAAATGGCTTGACAATGATTTTTACGGGATGATATTTTCTTTTAATTATAAAAAGAAAAAAAGCGACTTTATTTTTGGTGGTGGAACCAGCATTTATGACGGCGACCATTTTGGAAAGGTAATCTGGGCGCAGTTTTTAGGAAATGCAAAACCTGATCATGAATGGTACCGTGGCAACGGTTTGAAAAAGGATTTCAACATTTTTGCAAAATACAACTACAGTTTAACTGATAAACTAAACCTGTTTGCCGACCTCCAATACAGGAATATCGACTATAAAATTACCGGGATTGACGATGATTTGCGTGACATATCGCAGGAACATAAATTCAACTTTTTCAATCCAAAATTTGGTGCTTTTTACCAAATTCAGCAAAATCAGGAATTGTACCTTTCGCTTGCAATTGCCAATCGCGAACCCAACCGCGACAATTACGTCGATGCCGATCCCACCGGAAAACAGCCTACTTATGAAACTCTGCGAGACTGGGAATTAGGGTACAATTACAAATCATCAGCATTCTCATTTTCAGCCAACTATTATTATATGATTTATAAAAACCAATTGGTTTTGACAGGTGAAATAAATGACGTTGGAGCACCGATTATGGTGAATGTTGACAATAGTTTCAGAACCGGTGTTGAGTTGCAGGCTGGCGTAAAAATCACCCCATCAATACAATGGAACGGGAATACAACATTCAGCATAAACAAAGTAAAAGGTTTTACAGAATATGTTGATAATTGGGATACCTGGGGACAGGAAGCCAACGATTTGGGAACGACTGACCTTGCTTTTTCCCCCAATTTTATTGGTAACAGCAATTTAGTTTTTTCGCCTGTAAACAACTTTCAGTTGAGCTTCATTTCATCGTTTGTAGGCAAACAATTTATCGATAATACTTCAAATAGTGACAGGATTCTGGATGCGTATTTTGTAAATAACATCAATGCTGGATATTCTTTTAATACAAATCTGTTTGAAAAAATCACGCTCAGGTTGATGGTTAATAATTTGTTTAACGAACGGTATGAATCAAATGCATGGGTGTACTCCTATATTTATGAAGGTAACCGCTACAAAATGGATGGATATTTTCCACAAGCCGGTACAAATTTTATGTTTGGAGTTGATTTTAGATTTTGATTTATATTAATTTCCAGGGAAATAAAAGGAACACTGATGACGCAGCTTTACCTGATTCTTAACTGATTTTTTAACTGAATTTATCTGATCAAGAAGCGTTATCAGTGTTCCCTGTTACTCCAAAATAACTTTCCCCTCAATTTCAACCAACAAATCATTACGGCAAATGTCGGCAATAATATAAACAACCGGGAGATTGCCAAAATGACCTTTAAAAGACCGTTTTATAGCCGGGAAATCTTTGCGGTTCTTAACGTAAACCCGGGCGTGGCCGTATATGGGTTTTAATGATTCAACGGATATTTTACTCAGCGTTTCCTTTGAATAGAGTTGCTTTAAATGTTCGATAGTAATCTCAGTTTGTTCCGTGGGCTCCCCAACACCTACAGTTCTTTCGCCAATAATTGAAGCTGTACCTGAAATGAAAATCAGTTTTTTGCCGAATAATTCCAGGTAGCGGGCACGTTCAAATTTAGGGGTGGTTTTTAATAAACATGCTTCGCCGGCCAGCACACTTTTACTGTATGTATGTGCTTCAGTTTGCGAAGGGTTATTGATTGCGAGTGATTTAAGGTCATCGGATTGAACGGCAATAAATTCAATTATTACACCGCCCTGGTTCATACCGATTCCTGTTGCGGCTGGGTAGCCGTTTTCGTTAAAAAGATTTCCATAAACCGATGACCGCGCATTGTTAAATGCCTGGTAACGTTGTTCCTGACCGTCAAATCCAAGAATGTTTTCAATATAATTCCATTGTCTTACTATTGCATGAACAGGAAATCCGGATGTATCGAAAATTTGTAATAAATCGTCAAAAACCTGCTTTGAATTCTCCATGCAACCGGGGTACGAAAATGACTGGACACTTCCAATTAAAACCTTACTTTTTTCGTTTTGAAATAGAATTGCACCATTATAATCTTCTAAAATAGAAGTCATTTTCCATACCGCTGGATCATAAAAACAAACCTCTACCAATATTTTACATGTTAATGGAGGCTGTGCAATAACGCTAAATAAAATTTTATGAGATAATATAATTTCAACTTCCGAATGGATTTTTTGCTGAATGTGCAAATAATTTTCAGTTGATACAGTATCAACAAAAAAATTCAGCTTGAAAATTTTCTTTCCTGAATTGATTTTTGTTAATTGTAACAGACAGCTATTTAGCTGGTCTTCAATTGTTTTGCAACCATTCTCAGGGTTAATATAAGTTTTGTCACCGTTTAAAAAATACATTTATCGCCTTTGTGGAATTGCTAATGTGCTGGTATTCTTTCTGAAAAAAATTGAATTAGTATGTTCCTTTGGCTTTTGCACCATTTAAAACCGCTTCTGTTGAACCAACTCCAAGTCTATCAGCGCCTTGTTGCAGAAAAGCAATTGCATTTTCCCAAGTGCGGATTCCTCCGGATGGCTTTATCATCATCCGGTCACCAACGGTTTTTACCATCACCTCAATGATTTCAGGTGTTGCTTTCCCCGGTCCGAAACCTGTTGACGTTTTTACAAAATCGGCTCCGGCATCATAAGAAAGTTCGCAGGCTTTTGCAACTTGTTCAAGCGTTAAATAACCACTTTCCTGGATTACTTTTACCAAAACCCCGTGGCTGTGCGCTATGTCAACCACTGCTTTTATGTCATCAACAACATACTCCCAATCGCCCGACAGGAATTTGCCGATGTTCATTACCATATCAATTTCATCGGTGCCGTCTTCAATTGCCTGTTTTGCCTGAAAAGCTTTAACAGGCGTGGCATCTGCACCATGCGGAAAACTCAGCACACACGACACTTTTACGTCACTTTTTTTCAATAATTCTTTGGCAGCTTTAATATCGCAAGGTTTTACACACATACTGAAAACCCCGTTTTCGATACACATTTTTGCATTTTGTTGCAAATCGAAATCAGTGTTTTCGGGTTTTAAAACTGCGTGATCTATGGTGTGGGCTACTTGTTTTTTTGTGTACATATTATTTAAAATTTATGCTGGCAACTAGTTTGTTGATTGCTTCCTTTGTCCAAACTATTTTATAATCCATATCTCGACTTGACTTCCTCATGCGAAACTACCCGACCTGCTTCAATATCTTTCAATCCTCTTTCAATCCCTCTTTTTTCATTTTCTGAAAGATCATCCCACCAATCATGTTCAGTAGATTTGGAATCCTTAACAATCTTCAAATACTGAATAGTTTCATCATCCTCTAATTTTGTAAGCCATTCAATCAATTCCAATTTAATTGCATCGTGTCCCATTTGTTTTTTGTTTCAAAGTTACAATTTTAAAACGCTGTTTTTTTAAATTCCCTAATCCTCCATCTCCTTCAAAATCTGCTCTACCTGTTCGTTGGTTTTCAGTAATTTATCTTTGCAGATTTTCAAAAGTACCGATACGCGTTTTACCTTTTCGGCAAGATCGTCAACATCAAGTTCTTCATTTTCGATTTTCTCAAGAATATCTTCAACTTCGGCCATAGCTTCGTTGTAGGTAACCATTTTTTTAGTTGTCATTGTTATCTTTTTTTGTGATTTTACTTTGTATGCTACCATTGGCAAAACGGGTTTCAATCTCTTCATTTATGTGAAGTAAATTTGTCGATTTAATTATTTTGCCTTCTTTCAATGTCAGGGTATATCCACGTTTTAGTATATTTTCAGGATTAATTAATCGGGCAGTATTTTCATTGAAATGAACCCGTTCCTGTTCCCTGAAAATCATTTTATGCGATTGGCTTTTAAGCAAATCTTTAAAATGAATGAGAAATGACCGTTGTTTCAATATTGAACCTTTTACAGCATGTTTGATATTTCGTCTGTTTTGTACCAAACTGGTTTTTGAAACGGCAAGCCTCAATAAAACCTTCGACTTAATGTTGTGTTTCAGACGATTCAATTCATGCTCTTTTTGAAATGAAAATTGTTTTACTGCCCGCTGAAGCTGGTTTCCTTTTTTGGTAAGCTGTGACTGGTTTTTATTGATAAACCCGGATACGGCATATTCAAGGTTTGCAGCGGCCTGTTCAAGTTCCTTTTGGTGCGATTCAATCAAATCCCTTGTAAGTTGCACAATTTCGTTTTCCATTTCCAGCATCCTGTCATAAAAACGCTCCATGCCCTTTATCAGGAATTCAGCTACAGCCGTTGGTGTCTTCATACGTGTGTGGGCAACCAAATCAATAATTGTATCATCTTTTTCGTGGCCGATTCCGGTAATTACAGGAAGTGGAAACTGAGTGATATTGAATGCCAAATCATAATTGTCAAAACTACTCAAATCGGCAGTTGCGCCTCCGCCCCGAATAATGACCACGGCATCAAAAAAAACTTCGTATTCATAAATCTGTTCAAGCGTGTTTATGATTGAAGGAACCGCATCTACCCCCTGCATGGTTGCCTGAAAAAGTTTGGTGTAGAATTTAAAACCGAATTCATTGTTTTCCAATTGGTTCATAAAATCCTGGTATCCTGCTGCCGTTGCCGATGAAATTACTGCAATTTTCTGTGGAACCAGTGGAAGTTGCAGTTCCTTATTCATTTCGAAAATACCTTCAGCCTGCAAGCGGTTAATAATTTCCTTGCGCTGCATGGCCATGTCTCCAACAGTATAAATCGGGTCGATATCCTTTATATTTAAACTCAATCCAAAAGAAGGATGATACTCAACCGAAACCTGTACAAGTATTTTAATTCCCTGTGTAAAAAACTGCCCGGTGGTGGTTTCAAAATAGGGTTTTAACATTCTATATGTATACGACCAAATTGTTGCCCTTGACCGCGCAATAATTTCGGCGCCTTGTTTTTCAATCAATTCAATGTAGCAATGTCCGTTGCGGTTTTCTTTTAACTCGCTCACCTCGGCAATTACCCAAACTGTTGATGGGAATGCTTTTAAAAGCGTTTCCTTTACCTTCTCATTTAACTCCGAGAGTGTGAGTTTCTGTTCCATTGTTTACTGTACTTTACTCAGTTTTATGGTTTCTGATGAGTTTGCCGAACTTATTTTTAAAAGCAAAATGCCATTTGGCAAATTATTTATATCGCTGAGTTCAATTACCGGGGAATCAGGTTTTTCCCATGTACGAAGCAATTTTCCATCGATGGAATATATTTTAATGTTGATTTCATTTTCTGTCTGGTTACCATTTTTTCGCATAAATAAAGTTCCACTAAAAGGATTGGGATAGACAACCCAATTGGTTTTAATTTTTTGAACCGAAGATGATAAGTTCATCAGTGAGACCGAGGCCTTTTGCATATCAGGAATTCCATACCCCATTATGGAATTTGGGTTTTCAAAAAGATTGGCGCTCCACTCCAGGGCAAATTTTACTTCTGAAGCAGTAGCATTTGGGAAAGCTTGCCACAAACAGGCCGCCATTCCTGCCATTACCGGCGATGAAAAAGAAGTGCCATTTGAAAAACCAAGGTTTCCGCTGCTTAACATTAAATATGTATTCCAGCCAACAGCACACACGTTGGGTTTTATTTCACCACTAAAAGCCGGGCCATGAGAGGAAAACGGTGCTGGAATGCTATCCTTATTTACCGCGCCAACAGCAATTACTTTATCTCCGTCGGCAGGTGCCGAAATGTATATCCAGGTTTTATTACCATCGTTGCCGGCACTTGAAAAGACAAGCATACCGCGAGATGCAGCAATATTTGCTCCTTTTGTTATCCTTGTCGTTTTTCCATCCATATCAGCGTAAGCATGATTTGTTGAGGAATCATAAAAAATTGTATATCCCAGTGAAGAATTTATTATATCAACTCCTGCACTGTCGGCAAATTCAGCAGCTGCAACCCAGTTGTCTTCCTCAATTAAATATTCAGAGTCAGTGTCTTCCGATCGAAGCAGCCAATATGAAGCTTTGGGAGCTGTGCCAAATAACTGGCCCGGAATATTCCCGCCCATGCTTGAAAGCACACTCATACCATGATCATGTGTACTGAATATGTTTGAATTTTGGTCAACAAAATCCTTAGTACCTAAAATTTGTTTGTTAGTCCACAAACTATCGAAAGCAACTAATTTATCGACATTTAAAAAACCTCCATCAATTACAGCAATTTGCATTCCCTGACCCAGATAATTTTGATTATGTAAAAACTGGCCATTCATAATTGATGTTTGATAAACTGATGGTCCGTAAATGGAAGTGTCTATTGGAGGAATTTCATTTCTTTCAAATTCACTGAACTTATTCACTGAGCTTTTTACTTGTATTTTAGGTTTTGTAAGTTGCACTTCCTTTACAAAGGGCAATTGCAAAATTTTTGATGTAAAACTGTCGATTTCTGTTTTAACAGTTATCCCGTTCAGCCATTTCGAAGCATGCACAAGTTCAACTCCTGGTTTTAAAACTTCGGATATGTAGTTAAAATTGACAGGTAAATCGAGTGAATCAATGGTTATTTGTTGTTTAATCCGGCGCTCCATAGCTCGATTAGAAAGATATTTTTCGGGTGTTGAGAGCGAAAATTCAGAATTGTTTTTATCTGTAAATGCTACCCAATAATAATTTTGTGCCTTGGTTTGAAAAGATTGAAAATAAAGAACAGTTATTATTATCAATAAAAATTTTGTCATAATCACCTGACTTTGAACTTCAAAAAATTACATAGCAAATTAATGAATTATCCGCCAATATTACTTATTGATATTCTTTTTTATCATGTATTCCATTGGATTTTGAATGTATTTTTCAGGATCAATAATCGTGTCTTTTCCTTTTTCCATGTTTTGCAATTGCAAATTGGATATGCTGTCCCGCACATTTGGATTCAGCAATTCACCTTCTTTATAAAATAATGAATACCTGTATTCACCCTTATCGTTAAAATATTTCCATTCACCATTGGGTAAACCGTTTTTATAGTTTGCTTCAAGTTCCACCCTGCCATTTTCGAAATAGGTCAGACATAATCCATTGCGTTGGTTGTTGCTCATTTTACATTTAAGAAATGGTTCTCCTGATTGAAAGAAAACGATATAATTTCCTTCCTGATTTCCCTTCACCCATTCAGTTTCTTCCCAAACTTCACCTGTTTCGTAATATTTATGTGATTTACCCTGTTTTTTATCTTCATGATATTTTTCGTCCGCCACTTTTTTATTTTCTGAAAAATAAATCCACAACCCTGATTTTTTTTCGTTTAAATAAATTCCCTCTGCCACCTTTTTACCCCACTCATCAAAAAGTTGTGCATCTGCTGAATCGGAATCTGTCCTGTAATTGATTATAGCCTTTACCTGTCCGCCAGGGTGGAAGCGTTTCCATTCTCCAACAGGTACGCCATCCTTGAAATTCCCCTGATACATTAGCCTTCCATTGGATTGTTGTTTTTGCCAAAAACCCTGGCGCAAACCATTTCCATCGGTTTGATTGATTTGTGAAAAAGCAAACACCGGGAAAAAAAATAGTAATATGAGTACAATTCGCATATTTCAGTTTTAAATAGAACTGCGAAACTATAAATTTATTTTGGGAGAGATGCAATTCTAAATTTGTACTTTTTTTCGTTTTTGGTGAACTTATTGAGCTTGTTTTCTTTATATAAATGCAAAATAAAATATTAATTATAATGTGGGCACATACAAAAGAGACGCAGGAAAAAGTTACACCTCAAATGGCACTTGAATATTTAAAAGATGGGAATGCCCGGTTTTTAAATAACTTAAAAGTTAGCAGAAATCTTTTGCAACAAGTGAATCAAACTTCGGAGGGGCAATTCCCGTTTGCAGCTGTATTAAGTTGCATTGATTCAAGAACTTCGGCAGAATTGATTTTCGACCAGGGGTTGGGTGATATTTTCAGTATCAGGGTTGCAGGAAATGTATTGAACGATGATATTTTGGGAAGCATGGAATATGCTTGCGGAGTTGCCAATTCAAAAATAATTGTTGTTTTGGGTCATTCCAAATGCGGGGCAATAATTGGTGCATGCAGTAATTATACAGGGGGTTATTTAACCGGTTTACTCAGCAAAATAAAACCTGCAATCGACCTTGAAACTTATACAAAAATTGAAAGAAACGGAGATAACCTCAGGTTTGTGAATAATGTCAGTGAAATAAATGTACAATTGACAATAGATCAAGTTCGTCAAAAAAGCCAGCTTCTCCACGATATGGAAAAAAGAGGCAAAATTCTTATAGTTGGAGGCTTTTATGATATTGAAACAGGAGAAGTTTCATTTTATGAACAGTAATTTCAAATTCCAAAAAGCAATTAAAAAATTTCAGAAAAAACATAAAATTTCAAAACAAACAATTTCCTAACAGTATTTATTTTTTATGGGTTGAAAGTTAGCTTCTGGCTTTTGTTTGTATTTGAAATTATTTGTCTTTCTTTTAGACATACTATCACCCAAAATGATAGCATGTCTTTTTTTCTTACTCTCCCAAAGTTTTCAACAAGAAACGTACTGACGAAACTGACTCAACTTTATAATCGGCTGCTGTATTATTCAATCCAACTTTTATGGTAATTGCACTTTCTGGCAATTCACGAAACATGTATTCATCGGTCCAGTCGTCGCCAATGGCCAAAATACAATCAAAATCCTGGTCTTTCAGAAAGCGGTTTGCAGCAATTCCCTTATTAATTCCACCTGACTTAACTTCAATAACTTTATTCCCTTCCATAATTTCGAGATTATGGTTGGCAATCATGTTTCGTAATTCATCCTTCAGTTCGTTTGCACGTAAAACGCCCTGGTCGGGTTCCGATTTCCTGTAATGCCAAACCAGCGAATAATTTTTTTCTTCGATAAATGAACCGGGTGTACGGTCGACGTATGTTTCAATAATTGGCCGAATCAATGGTTTCCAATCGCTGTTGATGGTGTCGATCATTTGCCAGTCTTCGTTCAGCTTTTTAAGCCAAACACCATGTTCGCAAATCAGGTTGACTTTATGTTTTCCCAACCAGTTTTCCAATGTTTCCCGGTCACGGCCACTGATTACGGTAATGTTATTCCGTTCATCTTTTTCCAGGTCGGTTAATAATGTATACAATGCTTCATCGGGTTTTGCAGCTTTAGGGTCGTTTTTAAAACCAACAAGAGTGCCATCGTAATCTAAAAACAAAGCCCGTTTTTTTGATTTTTGAAACTGATCTACAATTTCCTTTCTTACTGGTATTGTTATTAGTTTTGCCAGGAAATTTTGCTGAATCCCTTCAATTTTCCGCAATGCTTTAATAAATTCTCCTGCCCATTTAAAAACATCATATCGGCCAATTCTTTTCTGTAACGAACTCATTCTCTCCCGTTGTTCATGTAGCGGCATAGTTAACGCCTGCAAAATAGCATCTGCAATTTCGGGTTCGTTATTTGGATTAATTAAAATGGCTTCGCCCAGTTCTTTCGAAACTCCTGCCAATTCGCTTATAATCATCACACCGGTTTGGTTGACACGTGAGGCGATATATTCTTTAGCTACCAAATTCATACCATCGCGCACCGGTGTTACCAAAGCCACGTCCGATAAACCATAAAGTTCAATGAGATTGTCGAATGGCATCGATCGATAAAAATACCATATTGGTGTGTAATTTACACCTCCAAACTTTCCGTTTATCCGGCCAACTAATTCATCAACTTCGCTTTTAAGCAATTTATACTGTTCAACCTGGCCGCGCGAAGGAACAACAAGCATTATCAGCGTTACCTTGTTTCTAAATTCAGGATGTCGGTCAAGGAAAATTTCGAAGGCACGCAACCTGTTTGGGATACCTTTTGAATAATCAAGCCTGTCTATCGATAAAATTAATTTGCGCTCTGGCGAAGCAAGGAAATATTTTTCAAGTTCACGGTGCAGTTCCGACTTTTCATTGTCGGTTTTTTTAAACAACTCAGTTGCCTTATCATTAAATTTTTTATAATCGATTCCCATCGGGAAAGCATCGCCCATTATTATTCGATCTTCCATGTGAATTTGGTTGAACGAAATTTCGTAACCCAGCAACCTGCGTACCGAACTGAAAAAATGCCGCTCATAATCATACGTGTGAAAACCAATTAAATCGGCGCCCAACATTCCTTGAATCAATTCTTTTCGCCACGGCAACGTTCTGAAAACTTCGAATGACGGAAAAGGAATGTGCAGGAAGAAGCCAATTGTAACTCCCGGTTTTTTTTCTTTTATCATTGCCGGAACAAGTAAAAGCTGGTAATCATGAATCCAGATGGTGTCACCATCTTCAAGTGTCTCCAGCGTTTTGTCGGCAAATTTTTGATTAACAACTTTGTAGGCATCCCAATATTCAGGATTGTATACAATAAATTGCGAGAAATAATGAAACAGTGGCCATATAACGTTGTTGCTAAACCCTTCGTAATACAGATTTATTTCCTCTTTGGTAAGTTGAACAGCCAGACAACTTTCTTCTTCCAGTTTTAAATCAATTTGCTGTATGTCTTTTTTGGTCAAATCATCAGATTCTATCCCTGACCAACCAATCCATTTTCCACCAAATTCTTTATAAATTGAACGCATTCCGGTGGCAAGTCCGCCAATACTTGGTGTTAACTTTAAATCTTCATCATTTCTTTCAATACTTAAAGGCAAGCGGTTCGAAACAATATGTATTTTACTCATAATATTTTATTTGTTTGATTTTCAATTTAATGTATTAATGAAATACTCATAATAAGTATCAATTTCTGAAGGGTGTATTAGTATGTACGAAAGACTTCAATTTTTAGATACTATTTTTTAATGCTTTTAAAATAGTTACTTTTGGTTGATCTGTTAAAACAGATTCAGTTTTTCCGGGCAATAATTACAGTTATTGTTTCTATAAGTTATTTCAACCTCAATATAGTTTTATTTTTAAACCGGCCAAGTTTATTGTCCGGTTCATTTTAAAAATTAAGATTAAACAAATATGAAGAACTTGAATTATGGTGTTATTGGAAACTGCAAAAGTGCGGCATTGATTTCGGAAAAAGGAAACATTGAATGGATGTGTTTGCCTGCTTTTGATTCATCGTCAGTTTTTGCCAAACTTTTAGACGATAAAAAAGGCGGCAGTTTTGATATAACTGTTAAAAATCTGCTAACCATAAAACAATCTTATATCCCGAGAACCAATATTCTTGTTACTCGTTTTAAAAGTGAGGAAGGTATTTTTGAAATTCTCGATTTTATGCCACGTTATGATAGCCAGGACAATGGCAACAAATATTCACCCCCTGACGTAATTCGCTATTTTAAGCATATTGACGGTGAACCTGAATTTTTAATGAATTATAATCCCCGTCTCGAATATGCCCAATTTCAAACACAGCATATTATTGAAGGGAATTACATTAAATCGACAACATTGAATGGAGTGTACGATTCACTTTACTTTTATTCAAGCATTAACCTTAAATCATTTTTAAACTCATCTTCCATTCAATTGATAAAAGATGAGTTTTGCCTGATTAGTTATAACCAAAAATTGCTTGAGCAGGATGTTAGGCGTGCCAACTTAAAGATGGAGCGTACCAAAGTGTACTGGCTAAACTGGACAGAGAAAACTACTTCTTTTAAAAGATTTGAGGAAGAAATTGTCCGCAGTGCATTAACATTAAAAATGCTGAGTTTCGACAAAAGTGGCGCGATTCTGGCCGCCATTACAACTTCGCTGCCCGAAACAATTGGCGAGGAACGAAATTGGGATTACAGGTTTTGCTGGATTAGAGACGCATCAATGGTTGTAAAAATCATGACATCTCTGGGACACCACAACCTTGCCCGAAGTTATTTAAATTTTATAATTGATATTTTACCCGATAAAGACGAAAAAATACAAATTATGTACGGAATTCGTGGCGAAAAGAAACTCACTGAACACAAATTGGAGCATCTTTCCGGATACGAAAATTCTTTTCCGGTTCGCATTGGAAACGCAGCTTACAAACAAAAACAAAATGACATATATGGAATTTTACTGGATGTAATTTACCAGCATTTTGATTTGTTTTCGGTTAGTGTTGAACACAGCGAAGAGTTGTGGACTATTGTGAGGAATATGCTGAAAGTACTGGAAGCCAACTGGCATAAACCTGACCGTGGAATTTGGGAAATACGAAGTGAAAACAAACATTTTACTTTTAGCAAAGTGCTGTGTTGGGTAGGTGTGGATCGCGGTGTAAAAATTGCACAACTGTTAAAGCGCGACCTATACATTAAACCCTGGTCAAAACTGCGTGAAAAAATAAGGATCGATATTGAAAGAAATGCATGGTCGGAAAAGAAAATGTCCTATTCGCAGGCTTATGGTTCCGATGATTTGGATGCTTCGGTGCTTTTAATAGAATCATATGGATTTCTGCCTGCCACCGACCAGCGTTATATAAATACTGTTCTCGGAATTCAGAAAGATCTTGAATATAATGGATTAATGTACCGTTACAAAAACAAAGACGATTTTGGCAAACCCAATTCGGCTTTCACCATTTGTTCGTTTTGGCTTTCAAACAGTTTGTATAAAATTGGGCACAGGAAAGAGGCACTGGCAAAATTCAATGAATTGTTGAAATATTCAAACCACCTCGGTCTATTTAGTGAAGATTTGGATTTCAGCACAAAAAGAATGCTTGGAAATTTCCCACAGGCGTACTCTCACCTTGCACTTATTGAAACCGCAATAAATTTTTGCAAAGGTGAAGTAACCGGAGAAGAGGAAATCATGGATAACATACATTAAGAAATTTAAATTGTTTTTTTAGTGAAAACATATTTAGTCCTTCATCTATGATATTTGGAAAAGAACACCAGATTCTCTTTGGAAAGTTCAATAAAACATTACTTCGAATTAAAACCCAGCTTTCGATTGATTCCAAATCAGCTTAGCTTCGAAGTCCTTTAAAAAGTATTTTTATTGTGCCTCAACTTTGATTTCCGAAAAAATATTTTGGCTAAGTCGTTCTTAAGTAAAATAAGCCTTTATATTTGCATCGGACAATATCAGGAATACATTTGGACGTAAACCTAATTTATCAATTTTTTGCCTCAAAGAATTAAAGCTAAGTTTTGGCTTGTGATGCTGTGTTTCATTGTATAAGAAATCAAAAGTGTTTCAACACAGGCGAACCTTTACAATAGCTTTGAGCAAATAATGGAATTGACCAATGTAATTATAAGACTTTCATATAACGGAAAACGAAGGATTTTTCTTATAGAACAATAATTACATGAATGCTATTAAAAATTGGTATTAATAAACACAAACCAATCGACGCTAAATGAAATGAAAATAAACAAACAAATAATTGACATTTTCCCAATACCAACATACTTAACAGATATTAATAATTTTGATATTGTTTGTTACAACAGAAAAGGTTTGATTTTAACACAATTAAACGAGCTGTCATTACAAAAATGTAAAATTACCGATTTTATTGACGAAGAATTAGTGAATGTTGGTGAATACAATAATTGTAGTTTCAAAATAAATGCACAAACTTTTACAACAGGAAATCTTTCCGTTCAAACTTTTGAAAAAGATTATTTAATCGTTTCGTTTTGGAGTGACAGGGAATTGTATAATGAGGCTGAAAATGTATCAGAAGGTATTGGTGTAAATGGAGATATTCAGCTTAAAAAAGCTCTGATTGACTTGTCAACGGATAGTATTTTTATTGTTCAGGATGGGTTAATTCAGTATGCCAACCCGAATTTATTGAATGTATCGGGATATAAATTATCAGATCTTGTTGGTGTAAAATTTGCAGAATTTGTTTCTCCGGATGAGTTGGAAAAGGTTTATTCCATTTTCCAGGAAAGGGAAAAGAGAGAAAATACACAAACGAAATATGAATCAAGTGTAAAACTGAGTGATGGTAAATTTATTGATGTTGAAGCTTCCTTTGTGGACATATCTTTTAAAAGGAAGCCAGCTTTTCAGGTTACTTTAAGGGATATAACAAAACAAAAAATTGCTGAAAGAAAGTATCGGAATATTATTGATTTTGCTCCTATAGGTTTTTTTCAAATTTCGGGAGAAGGGAATTTTATTCTTGCCAATAGTGAAATGGCGAATATTTTAGGTTTTAATAACGGGGAAGAATTAATTTCAAAAAAAATTTCAGAGTTTTATTTTTCTGCTGAGGAAGGAAAAAAACTAATCAAACAGTACAGTAAGGCAATAAATTCAGAAGTCAAAAATCTGGAAGTAAAACTCAAAAAAAAGGATGGAAGTGCAATCTGTGTTTTAATGACAGCACACGCAGTAAAAGACGAGAAGCAAAAAACCATAATTTACGATGGATTTATCATTGATATTTCGAAACGAAAAAAGAATGAAAGTATACAAAAACTGTTGCTCAATCTTTCAAAAAAATCATTTTTAAATATAAGCTTAAAAGATTATCTTGAATTAATTCACAGAGAGTTAAAACAAATTATGCGGGCGGATAATTTTTATGTTGCACTGTATGATAAGTCTACCCAATAAATATACATTTCCGTACCATGTCGATTTGTTTGATGATTATAATAATGATACATCATTGGATTTGCAAAACACTTTAACCAATTTCGTCAGAGAATCAAAACAAGGATTGTTGGTAACGGAGCAGACAGAGAAAGAATTAAAAGAAAAGTATCATATAAATTTAGTTGGAGAGCCTTCTCCTGTTTGGCTGGGAGTTCCAATCGTTGATTCATCAAATGGCGAAGCAATCGGAGTGCTTGCGCTTCAGGATTACAACGATGAAAAGGCCTATAATGAAGAAGATTTACAAACCCTTGAAATAATTGCCAGCAACGCAGGTTTATTAATTGAAAGGATAAAAAATCAGGAAAAACTTAAGTTGGCCAAAATTGTTGCCGAGGAAAATGAAAAAAGATATAAATCACTTTTCTACGACAATAAATCGGTGATGATTATAGTAGATCCCAAAACAGGTTATATTGTTGATGCCAACAATTCGGCATGTGATTATTATGGTTATTCCTACCAACAGATCAGAACGCTTAAAATTCACCAAATCAATATTCTTTCGGAAGAAGAAATTAAAGTTGAAATGCAAAAATCGCTAAATGAAACAAAACAACATTTCCATTTTAAACACAAACTAGCTAACGGTGAAATAAAAGATGTCGAGGTTTACAGTGGAAAAATAAGTGTATCGGGAAATGATTTACATTATTCTATTGTTTACGATGTCAGCGAGCGAAAACAGGCTGAGGATAAAGTTTTAAAACTAACTACTTCAATAGAGCAAAGCCCGATAAGTATTGTTATTACTGATTTAAATGGTAAGATTGAGTATGTAAATCCATACTTTTCTGAATTAACCGGATATCATTTTAATGAACTTATAGGTAATAATCCAAACATTTTAAACTCAGGAGTTCAAAATAAAATAGTATACAAGCAGCTTTGGACAACCATAAAGACTGGAAACAAATGGGAAGGCGAAATGTGTAATAAGAAGAAAAATGGAGAAATATTTTGGGAACATGCAATTATTTCACCTATAAAAAACAATGATGGTGAAGTAACACATTTTGTTGGCATTAAAGAGGATATTACTGAAAAGAAAAGGATGTTTGAGGAGCTAATATTAGCAAAGGAAAAAGCTGAAGAAAGCGACCGTTTAAAAACAGCTTTTTTGGCCAATATGAGCCACGAAATAAGAACTCCAATGAACGGAATTCTTGGATTTACGACCTTGCTTTTGGAATCTGACCTGGATGTTAATACAAAAGAAGAATACATTCAGATTATTCATCAAAGCGGGCAACGCATGTTAAACACTGTAAACGATTTGGTTGAAATCTCAAAAATTGAAGCCGGAATTGTGGAAGTTAGTAAGTCCCCTTTAAAGATAAGCGAAAGTATAAATAACATTATCGAATTTTTTAGGCCGCAAGCTCAACAAAAGGAGCTGGATCTTTTTTCGGATATTGAACCATCTTTGGCAAATATCAGCTTGTTTACTGATAAAGGAAAGCTTGAAAATATAATTACCAATCTTATTAAAAATGCTGTCAAATATACTTTCAAAGGCTATATAAAAGTGAGTTGCAGCATTGTTGACGGGATTATTAAATTTTGTGTGAAAGACACAGGAATTGGAGTTCCAAAACATCGGCAGGAAGCAATTTTTAACCGTTTTGAACAAGCCGATATTGAAGACAAAAATGTTTTTGAAGGTTCAGGGCTTGGACTTGCCATTGCCAAATCTTACGTTGAAATGATAGGTGGTAAGATTTGGGTTGAATCTGATGAAGATGAAGGTTCACGGTTTTACTTCACTGTTCCTTTTTTACCCGAAGTACAGGAAACAAAAGCTGATATTAAAATTGAAAATGCCTTTGTACAAGAAAAATGTATAAATAACATTAATCTCTTGATTGTAGAAGATGAAGAAATTTCAGTAATATATTTGAAATCAATTTTAAATGATGTGGTAAACAATATTACACAGGTAAGCAATGGGGAACAAGCAATCGAACATTGTAAAACCAATCCCGGCCTGGATATCATTCTTATGGATATTAAAATGAACGGCATTGACGGTTATGAAACTACAAGAAGAATAAGGGAATTTAATAAAGATGTAATCATCATTGCTCAAACCGCCTATGCTTTGGTCGGTGACAAGGAAAAAGCAATTTCATCTGGTTGTAACGACTACATATCGAAACCAATCAAGAAAAATGCAATCCTGGAAATACTTGAAAAATTTATAAAAACCAATTAATCAGAAAAGTGTTTCGGAATTCGCACAATTTGGTCAGCAATATCATAAATACTGTAAATGATGAAAATACCGGGAGTTAAAACCCCCGGTATTTTTGTTATTTCATTTCACTTCTTCAATCCTGTAACAGCAAAATATGCGTCTTTGGGTTTGTGTTGCCGGTCGAAAAGCAATGGGTAATTGGTACGGCCACGCATCGGGAAATTGTTTTTCCATGAATTGTCGTCGCTCGCGCCCCAAAAAGTTATCCTGTCAATTTTATCGCGGTGTTTAAGAAAGAGTTTGAAAATATCTTCATAACGTTTTGTTAGCTTATCATTGATTTCCTTTGGTAAACCATCAACATACGGATTCAGGGTTTTCTTGTATTCAATATTTGTTGAAATTTCAGCGGTACGTCCCCAATCGTATGGTAAAACGTCAATATCCAACTCCGTAAAACTCACAGGCAAGCCTGTTGATGCAAAAGCTTCGATGCTTGCTTCAATCTTTGCAATATCGGGTGAATCAATATTGTAATGTCCCTGCATCCCGATACCATGGATGGGTACTCCCTTTTTCTTGTATTTATTTACCAGTATCAACAACAAAATCCCTACGTTTGGGGTCGTCCATACCATAATCATTGTAAATCAATTTACAATCCGGATCAACTTCGTGTGCCAGATAAAATGCCCGCTCCATAAATTCAGGTCCCATAATTTCAAGCCACTTGCTTTTTCTGTAACCATCTTCGGGTGTAATTGATTCGTTTACCACATCCCACGACCGTATTTTCCCTTTGTAACGACCAACAAGAGTTTGAATGTGGTTTTCCATACGTTTGGTCAAACCCGCTTTTGTGATTTGTTTACCATTCTCATCCATGAATATTTCTTTGGGAACCTGGCTGTGCCAAACCAAAACATGGCCCTGAATTTCCATATTATGCTCTTGAGCGAAATCTACAAGACGATCACCGGCTTCAAATTTCCATTCGTTTTCCTTTGGATTTACTGGTTGCCATTTTAAAGCGTTTTCAGGAGTTAACACATTAAATTCCCTAGTAATCAGCTCCAGATATTCTTTATTGTTTTCTTTTAATGTTCCGTCACCAATTGCTGTTCCTATCAGGAAATCGTCTTTGAAAAAATCTTTCAAACCTTTTTCACCTGCAAGAGATGCGATTGCATTTGATTTTAAAAGTGAAATTGTGGCAGCTGTTAAAGCTGTGTTGCGAATAAATTTTCTTCTGTTTATCATTATATTGAATTTTATTGGTTTAGTTTCTTAATTTTTAATATGCCTTTTTTTATTCTTTATTACTTTTTAGTTTGAGCTGAAAACTCATATTCAATTGTCATTTGAAATTTGTTTTGCGCTAAATTAAACGATAAATGTCAGACTTAATTAAATCGAAAAGAAAAACCTGCTGAAAATTCGATTGAAACTCATGATTCTTAATTTTATCAGGCAAATTAAATTTTCTCACACCCCGCAACCGGTCAGTAGTAATTAAAAGCCAATAGTAATTGAGCCGCTGTTTTTGGTACAAGCGCAATTTCTCATCTTTTTTATGTATAGCATGCCGAATATCGAAAACCACATCATTTGAAATACCCAGGTTATTAGCCCGTTCCCACGCTGAAACATTCATTGCCGGGTGATTGATAATCATTATCTCATCCAAACCTTCAGGAAGTTGTTTACCCGCAACCGATTCTTTGAAAAAGCTATCACGGCTTTTGTTTTTCACCGTCTGCCGGGCAAGGTTTGCAGTTTGAACTGCTATCAGCATTTGTTTTTCTTTGCTGATTATTTTGTCTTCTGAAAAAAGAAATTTTACAAATAATCTAAAATCAGAATTTTGCTCAAATAAAACTCTCGATAGTCCGATTAGTTCATCCCTAATCTGAATTTGCACCAGTTGATTCTCATCTGAAATTGATTTGATTACAGGATTTAACCGCGTCAGTTCAATTCCCAGTTCATGCTGGTTTTTCATTTTTATAATGAAATCAGGCGATTCAGAAGGGGTTATTTGCCCTTTTGGAAAATCTTCGTAACAATTACGAAAATAATTTACAAGCAATATTTCCAATTCTTTTTTATCGGGCTGCATAAAAATGATTTTCCCGAAAATACAAAAAGAAAGGGAAAATGGAGAAATTGAATTTGGTAAAGTGAGTGCTTCTATTTGCCTGAATTCAGCGATGTTTTCAGCGACAAATTTTGTAGTTTTAAAACATCCTTTAATACCAGTAGCAATGAAAGCAATATTTTATCTTCCCGTAGTTGTATTGCATTTTGTTTTTTCAAATGTTTTCTGCCAGGAATTGAGGAAACTATTTCGCCCGGGGTTTTGGAAATTTTAACAGATTGGATTAAAAATCTCGAATAAAAAACTAATTTTATTGGCTTACAAACCTATTCCTTATTGAGTATGAAATCATTAGTTGTCATTTTTTTGCTTTTAGCGTTAGCTTTCTATGGATTCGGTCAAATTAGCCCCGCTTTTAAAACGGGTTTTGGATATATGTATGTTTTTGATGAAGATCCAAGTATAAGTCCGGATTATCATACAGTTACAGGTTATCCAACTTTTTCGGTTGAAAAACCATTTCCAGTCGAAATCAGGTTGAAAAAAAGATTAAGCATTAATCCCGGACTTGCTTATTATTATTTTAAAGAAGAAAAAATGAAGGGAAATAGCTGATAGAAGGCAAGGATTTCAGACTGAGACACCAGTCGGCTAGTGGTTATTTAAAAGTACTTTACCAGGCAAAATTAGCAGGTAAAACGGAGGCGTTTGTTTATGGTGGTGGAATTGGCGGTGTAAACTTTTACACAAAAACAAAAGGAACAAAATCTATTTATGGGTTAAATGTTGAAATACCTGAATATGATAACCGTGTAAACGAAAACGGGAGTGATTTTTTCCCCTTGTTTTACTATGGTGTTTTAGCCGGACTTCAGCCCAATGCGCGAAAATATAATTTTATAAAACCTTCCATTGAAATAGCTTATTATCCGGGTTTTGTATCGAAACCTATGGAAACAAGTCCCATTAGCTACAACAATATCAATACGGTTCAAATTAGTTTATTTCTTGGTTTTCGGATTAAATAAATTCTTTTCGAAAACTACAAACTTAATCTTGTTGAAAAATAAAAAAAGCCTGAAGACATTCTCCAGGCTCAAAATATATATTTCAATATTGATTATAATTCCCTTATCCATATATTTCTAAAACTTACAGGATTTCCGTGGTCTTGTAAAACTATGCTTCCGGGGCCATGCTTTTTTACTGTGTATTCCGGAATACCAATATATTCGGTTGGTCCGCGCATTTTTACGTTATTCTGTACCAAAACTCCGTTTTGTAAAACAGTAATTGTTGGCGGTGTGAAATAGGTGATTCCATCTTCATTAAAACGGGGTGCAGTGTAAATTATGTCATAGGTTTGCCAAACACCAGGCGCTTTGCAGGCATTTACAAGTGGTGGGTGTTGTTTGTAAATACTGCCGGCTTGTCCGTTTCTGTAAGTACGGTTGTTGTAATTATCTAGTACTTGTACTTCATAAATTCCCTGCATAAAAATGCCACTGTTGCCTCGCCCCTGGCTTTCGCCAACCACTTCAGCGGGAGTGCGCCATTCAATGTGTAACTGGTAGTCTTCGAAAACACGTTTTGTTTTAATGGTTCCAGTTCCTTTTTTCACTGTAACACAACCATCAGCAACAGTCCACTCCGGTTTTTCACCTTGTTCGTTTGTCCATTCGCTTGCAAGATCTACACCATCAAACAAAACAATTGCATCTGACGGTGCGTCTATTGGAGTTTCTCCAGGTGTAATTACTGCAATTTCCGGATCCCAGATTTCTGTCATTTCCGGTTTCATTTTCATTGGCTCAGGTGTTTGTGCCATAACGGCAACTGTTGCCAATAGCAGAGAAGTAGTGATAATTTGAATCTTCATGTAATTAATTTTTAGTTGATTTAAATATAAAGTTAAAGTCCTAATTCATCCATAATCGCATCAATTTTTGCTTCAGCTTTTTCTTCAGCAGCATCAAATCCGGCACGGGATTTCAATTCTCCTGTCACTTCAAAATAAAATTTAATTTTAGGTTCAGTACCCGATGGTCGAACCGAAATTTTTGTTCCATCCTGTGTGAAAAACTGCAAAACATTAGCAGTGATTTTTTGGTTAATGTTTATCTTTTCTCCCGTCAGCAGGTTTTTTGCTGCAAGTGTTTCGTAATCTTTTACCCACTCCATTGGAGAACCACCCAACTCTTTTGGCGGATCGTTTCGGAATTTTGTCATTATCTGTTCAATTTCTTCAGCACCAGATTTTCCTTTGCGCACTATGTATTTCATCTTTTCTTTTGAGTAACCGTATTCAAGATAAACATCCTGCAACAGCTCATACAAAGTTTTTCCCTGATCGATTGCCCATGCTGTTATTTCGGCCATTAAAGCGCACGATGAAACGGCGTCTTTATCGCGCACAAAATCAGCCGGCATAAAACCAAAACTCTCTTCGCCACCACCAATATATTTCTTTTTACCCTCCAGTTCGCGAATAATTTCGGCAATAAATTTAAATCCGGTATAAACATCGAAGTATTCTATGTTGTTCTGACGTGCGATTTTGGCTATCAATTCGGTAGTGACAATTGTTTTTACAACATACTCATTTCCTTTCAATGCACCTGCTTCCTTCATTTTTGTAATGATATAGTAAATGAAAAGCAGTGCAGTTTGGTTGCCATTTATGATAATAAATTCACCTTTGTCGTTTTTGACTGCAACGCCAATCCTGTCGGCATCAGGGTCAGATGCCAATGCAACATCGGCATCAATTTTCGCCGCTTTTTCCATGGCCATTTTCATGGCTGCTTTTTCTTCAGGATTTGGCGAAACTACTGTTGGGAATTCACCGCTCACCACATCCTGGTCGGGAATATTGATAATATTCGTAAAACCAAAAGCTCGTATTGCAGCAGGAATTAGTTTAACTCCGGTTCCATGAATTGGTGTGTAAATAATTTTAATGTCTTTATGCCGTGCAACAACTTCAGGTGAAATAGAAACTTTTTTTACTTCTGCCAAAAATTTGTTATCCATTTCTTCACCCATAATTTCAATCAAATCATCAGGCCCGTCAAATTTTATGTCTTCAGGTTTAATTTTAGCCACTTCATCCACAATGTTTTCATCATGTGGAGCAACAATTTGAGAACCATCATCCCAATATGCCTTGTAACCGTTATATTCTTTAGGGTTGTGTGAAGCGGTTAGAATAATTCCGCTCTGACAACCCAACTCACGAATGGCAAATGACAACTCAGGAGTTGGGCGCAAATCCTCGAACAAATAGGCTTTTATTCCGTTGGCTGCAAATATTTTTGCACTGCTTTCGGCAAAAAGGCGGCTGTTGTTTCGGCAATCGTGACCAATTGCAACACTAATTTGCGATAAGCCGGCGAAATTCTTTTTCAGGTAATTACTCAATCCCTGAGTTGCAGCACCCACAGTGTAAATGTTCATGCGATTGGTTCCAACGCCCATAATTCCACGTAAACCACCGGTTCCAAATTCAAGGCTGCGGTAAAATGAATCAATTAATTCAGTTGTATCCGGGTTGTCCAACAATTTCTTAACTTCCCTTCTTGTTTGCTCATCGTATGTTTCCGAAAGCCACTCTTGTGCTTTAGCGCGAACTTCTTGTAATAATTGCTGATTTTCCATTATTTTAGATTTTCATTTTTTAAATTTTCCAAACAGATTTTCAAACTTTCTTTCCAATATGGAATTTTTATACCAAATGTATTTTTAATTTTCGATTTATTCAATACACTATAATTAGGTCGTTTTGCAGGAGTTGGAAATTGATCGGAAAGAACAGGCGAAACTGTACAACTGACTTCTGAAATTTCGAAAATAGCTTTTGCAAAATCATACCAACTTGCAACTCCTTCATTCGAATAGTTGTAGATTCCCGGCACAAACCCTCCTTTTTCTTTTTCTGAAGTTTCGATTATTGATAAAATTGCGCCGGCTAAATCAGCTGCGTTTGTTGGTGTCCCCAACTGGTCGAAAACTACGTTTAATTTGTCACGTTCGCCCGCTAGTCGCAGCATTGTTTTTACAAAATTGTTACCAAAAGTTGAATAAAGCCATGATGTTCGGATTACCAAAGAATCAGGGTTTTCTTCAAAACAATTGATTTCCCCCCGCAATTTGGTTTTTCCATAAGCACCTTGAGGATTTACCTTGTGTTCTTCCTAATAAGGAAGGTAAGCTTCTCCATCAAAGACATAATCAGTTGAAATATGAATTAGTTTTGAACCATTTTTTTTAGCAAATTTTGCCAGAATTTTTGGAGCAAGTGCATTAACTTTTTCAGCCGTTTCTACATCAATTTCAGCTTTATCAACTGCTGTATAAGCAGCGCAATTAATTATAAAATCAGGTTGTTGTTTTTGCAGGAAGTTTTTTACTTCATTTTCATTTGTAATATTAAGTTCATCAACATCAGTAAATAAAAACTGCCAGTCGGGATATTTTGTTGTCAGTACTTTTATCTCGCTTCCCAATTGTCCGTATGCGCCTGTAATTAAAATTTTCATCTCATTAAAATTGTTAATTCTTTGAGGTATTCAATGGAACTCGCAAATAGTTGTTTATAAGAGTAAGCATTTTGCTCATTGCTCGTTTCATTTTGAAAAAGTAAAATTCATATCAGCATTATCAAGCAATGGAGCTAATTTGTCTTTTTCAGAAACTTTCCATTCAGATTCTTTCAGTTGCCAATCGATTGCCAATTTTGGATCAAAAGCATTAATGGCACGTTCATTTTCACGGTTATAAATATTGTCGCATTTATAAATAAATATGGCTGTTTCACTTAATACAGAGAATCCGTGCGCAAATCCACGTGGAATGTACAATTGCTTTTTGTCTGTGCTATCAAGTTCAATACCAAACCACTGCTCAAATGTTGGCGAACCTTTACGCAAATCAACTGCAACATCAAAAACTATCCCATGCACTACACGCACTAATTTTGCCTGAGCAACAGGATTTAACTGGTAGTGCAAACCACGCACTACACCGCGTTCAGATTTAGATTCGTTGTCCTGAATAAAATGTGAATCAATTCCGGCTTCTTGATACCGTTGTTGTTGAAATGATTCAAAAAAATAACCGCGTGGATCTGTGTGCACGAAGGGTTCAATAATTAATAATCCCGGCAGTGGCGTTTTTGTAATTTTCATTTCAATATATTAGAAGGGAAATATTTGTCTTTCTGTTAAATGAATTAAATATTGGCCGTATTGGTTTTTGCTTAAAGGTCGGGCAAGTTCCAGCAATTGATCTTTGTTAATAAATCCTTTTTTAAATGCAATTTCTTCGATACATGAAACTTTTAATCCCTGTCTTTGCTCAATGGTTGCAATAAAATTAGATGCTTGTAACAAGCTGTCATGTGTACCTGTATCGAGCCAGGCAAAGCCGCGTCCCAGAAGTTTTACATTCAACCTGTTTTCGTTTAAATATAAACGATTTAAATCGGTAATTTCAAGTTCGCCACGTTTTGAGGGCTTTAAACTTTTTGCCTTTTGAACAACATCGTTTGAGTAAAAATACAGACCTGTTACTGCGTAATTTGATTTTGGCACTTCTGGCTTTTCCTCAATACTGATTACTTTTCCTGAGGCATTAAATTCAACTACACCATAACGGTCAGGGTCGTTTACATAGTACCCAAAAACAATTGACCCATCCTTCAAATCGGCTGCGTCTTCTAAAATACTTCTAAAATTATACCCGTAGAAAATATTGTCGCCCAGGATTAAACAAACATTATCGTCTCCTATAAATTCTTCGCCCAAAATAAAAGCCTGTGCCAAACCATCCGGTGAAGGTTGAATTTTGTATGAAATGTGAATTCCCAACTGTGAACCATCGCCAAGTAAATTTTCATATAACCCTATATCGTCAGGAGTTGAAATTACCAGAATCTCCCTTATTCCTGCCAGCATTAATACTGATAGTGGGTAGTAAATCATGGGTTTATCATACACCGGTAAAATTTGTTTTGATACCGAACGAGTAATTGGGTAAAGCCTTGTGCCTGAGCCGCCGGCAAGAATAATTCCTTTCATTTGAATTTATTTTAAGTTTGACTTAATATCGTAAAAATTGTTTTTTATTATGACAATATTACCCAGTCATATTTTAGAAGTTCAAAATTAACAAAAGAAACAAAGCACGCAAAGTTAGTTAATGAGGTTTGCACATGTAAATATAAGTGCTCAAGTCTGAAATAAATATACAATCTCTTTGAAATAAATGAATTAAGTTATACTTTTGCGCGCGTTTTAATTAATATATAATGTCTAACTCATTAATTTTATTTGAATTACATGACTGAAGAGAAAAATGAAAATCTTGAAAACGAGGTAAATGAAACTCCGGTTCAGGAAACAGAAAAAGCTGCTGAAAAAGTAGCTGAAACAACAAATGAAACAGTGGAAGAAGATGCCCAGGATGCAACCGAGACTACTGAAGAAATTGTAGCCGAAGAAAAAACGGCAGAAAATGAAGAAATTGTTGCTGAAGAAAAAATTGAAACAGCATCGGAAACCAATGAAGAAGTTGCTGCTGAAGAAAAAACTGAGGTAGCTGCTGAGAAAAAACCAAAGACCAAAGCCAAAGAAACTTCGGCTGAACCCGAAGAGTTTGACTGGTCAAGCCTTGAAGTTGGCCTTGACGCTTACTCTGAATCAGAGAGAGACAAACTGTCCAATTTGTATAACGATACTTTAAACACAGTTTCTGAAAAAGAAGTTTTAACAGGAACAGTTATTTCTTTGAATAAACGTGAAGTTGTTGTTGATATCGGTTACAAATCAGATGGTATTGTTAGTGTGAATGAATTTCGCTACAATCCCGAGCTGAAAGTTGGTGATAAAGTTGATGTTTACATCGAAAGCCTTGAAGACAAAAAAGGTCAGATGATCCTTTCGCACAAACAGGCACGTGCAACCCGCTCATGGGATCGTGTTAACGAAGCTCTCGACAAGGATGAAATTATCAAAGGTTACATTAAATGCCGCACCAAAGGCGGTATGATTGTAGATGTTTTTGGAATCGAAGCTTTCTTGCCAGGCTCACAAATCGACGTAAAACCAATCCGTGATTACGATGTATTTGTGGGTAAAACCATGGAATTCAAAGTTGTTAAAATCAATAACGAATACCGAAATGTTGTTGTTTCACACAAGGCACTTATCGAAGCTGAACTTGAACAACAGAAAAAAGATATTATTGGTAAACTGGAAAAAGGACAGGTACTTGAAGGAACCGTTAAAAACATCACTTCTTATGGTGTATTTATGGATCTTGGCGGTGTTGACGGTCTTATCCACATTACTGACCTTTCGTGGGGTAGAATTTCTCACCCCAGCGAAATAGTTGAATTAGATCAGAAATTAAACGTTGTTATCCTTGATTTTGATGATGATAAGAAACGTATAGCTCTTGGTTTAAAACAATTAACTCCACACCCATGGGATAATTTAGATGAAAAACTCAACATTGGTGACAAAGTAAAAGGTAAAGTTGTAGTTATTGCCGATTATGGTGCATTTGTTGAAATTGCAACTGGTGTTGAAGGGTTAATTCATGTTTCAGAAATGAGCTGGAGCCAGCATTTACGTAGCGCTCAGGACTTCCTGAAAGTTGGTGATGAAGTTGAAGCTGCAATTTTAACACTCGACCGCGACGAACGCAAAATGTCGTTGGGTATCAAACAGCTCAAATCTGATCCATGGGAAAACATTGATTCTACATTTGGTGTTGGAAGCAAACACAATGCAACTGTCCGCAACTTTACCAACTTTGGTGTTTTTGTTGAAATTGCTGAAGGAGTTGATGGTTTAATTCACATTTCTGACTTGAGTTGGACGAAAAAAATCAAACATCCATCAGAATTTACAGCTATTGGTGAAGAAATTCAGGTTGTGGTACTTGATATTGACAAAGATAACCGCCGTTTGAGTTTAGGGCACAAACAACTTGAAGAAAATCCATGGGATGTTTTTGAAACCATTTTTACAGCCGATTCAATTCACGAAGGAACTGTTGTTGAATTGATGGACAAAGGTGCTGTAATTGCACTTCCATATGGTGTTGAAGGATTTGCAACACCTCGTCATTTAGTGAAAGAAGACGGTACCTCAGTAAAACAAGATGAAAAACTTGATTTCAAGGTAATCGAATTCAATAAATCTGCAAAACGCATCATTGTTTCACATTCAAGGATTGCCGAAGATGAGAAACGTGCCGAAGACAGTGCAAAAAGAAAAACGCAAAGCCGCTCTAAAAAAGCAGAAAAACAAGCTACTGAAACTATCAGTATCGAGAAAACTACTTTGGGCGATATTAGCGAATTGGCAGAGTTGAAAGCTCAAATGGAAGAAAAAGAAAAAAAAGTAAAGTAATCAAGCATTTGCAATTCAATGAGAATTTCGTAAATTGAGGCATGGCATTCGAGATAATACAGAATGGAAATCATACCTTAATTAAGGTAAATTCCGACAGACTGGATACTTACAACGCACCTGATTTAAAATCGGAGCTTGTTGTAATAAATTCTAAAGGTGAAAAAAACATCGTTCTCGATTTAAGCAGTTGCAATTATTGTGACTCTTCGGGATTGCGATCGGTACTCGTCGCAAACCGTTTGTGCGAAGATGCAATTGGAACCTTTATTTTATGTGGATTGCAACCTGATGTGGAAAATCTTGTAAAAATTTCAATGTTAGATACCATTTTGTTAATAACAGATACGGTTGAAGAAGCGAAAGATTTACTTGAAAAAAAGGAAAATCTTAATTAAGAAATGCCTTTTGAATTAACCATACTCGGCAGTAATTCAGCTCTTCCTACTTCAGACAGATATCCAACCGCCCAGGTATTAAACATACTTGGGCGGTTTTTTTTGATCGATTGTGGCGAAGGAACACAAATTCAACTGCGACGAAATAAAATAGGTTTTAGTAAAATAAAACACATTTTCATTTCGCATTTACATGGCGACCATTATTACGGTCTGATCGGGTTAATTTCAACCCTGAATTTACTTGGTTTAAAAACCGACATTCACATTTATGCTCCTTCAGAAATCAAAAGCCTGCTTCAACCCCAACTCAATTTTTTAAAAGGTGATTTAAGTTTGAACCTGATTTTTCATCCTTTAAACTTTAAAAAACCACAACAGATTTTTGCTGATAAACGCGTTGAAGTACTCTCATTTCCTTTAAAACACAGCATCTCAACCTGTGGATTTCTATTTCGTGAATTACCTAAGTTGGCCAATATTAAAAAAGAAATGATTGCGGAATATAACATTCCAATTGCCAAAATAAAAGAGATAAAGGATGGTGCTGATTTTAAAACATCGGATGGGAAAATTATTTCAAACGAAAAGCTCACTATAAAACCTTCAAAGCCAAGATCGTATGCTTTTTGCACAGATACGGCATTTCATCATCCTATTATAGAAATAATTAGAAATGTGGATCTTTTGTACCATGAGGCAACTTTTTTGGAAAATATGCGTGAATTTGCCACCAGAACGATGCATTCAACCACTATCGATGCTGCAAATATGGCTAAACTGGCAAATGCAGGAAAGTTGCTGATTGGCCATTTTTCAGCAAGATATAGTGACATAAAACTATTTGAAACTGAAGCCAGAACTGTTTTTAAAAATACAGAAGCTGTTATGGAAGGAAAGACATATAAAGTTGCAAAATAGTGTAAAAACAAAAAATTAGAGCTTTCTTATGTCTCAAGACCTACTTTTTATTGTCATTCTTTTAATTTAAATTTGACAGAATAATTAAATACCCATTCATCTTTTTGTAATTATGAAATATTTCAAGATTTTATTCAAAACATTTTTCGTAAGTATAATATTGTGTTTGTTTACTATCAGTCGAATTAGTGCTGTTGGTTTTAACAAAATGCCTGCATCGGAATTGAACGAGGAAAATTCTTTTAGTGCAAGTGCAATTGGAGTTAGTAATGATGTTAGTTATCAATCTGAGAACCTTCTTATTTCTGAAGAAACCATTGGAGATAGCACCATAATCTACCACAGAAAGTCCAGAAGACCCGAAATTACATGGATTGAAGAAATAAGAATTAAAAGCTGGAACAATTAATGAACCAGGTGGTTTAGGAAAATATTATGTAAGCCCCCTGGGTGATGATAGCAACTTAGGTACTTCACCAGCAGAAGCATGGCAAACCATTGAAAAAGTAAATAATGTTGATTTTGAACCTGGGGATCACATTCTTTTTGAAGGTGGAGAGACTTTTTACGGAACTATTTTATTTGACAGTTTTGATTCAGGCACAGCATCTGATGGTATAATACTAAGTTCGTACGGTTCTGGAAGAGCTACAATAGATTCACAATCAGGTTCTGGTCTTGTCGCCAGCAATTGTAAATACATCAGCATTAAAAATTTTAATTTTATAGGAGATGGACGTGAAACAGGGAATACAGGTAATGGCATCGTTTTGAGCACATGCTATAATGTTTATATTGATAGTCTTGAAATCAGTGGATTTCAGCACTCTGGTTTACTAGTATACGGTATTGGCGAAAAATATAGTTTCTCTAATATTTATACGCATAGTAATGGTTATTCCGGAATTTGTTTGATTGGTGACACTAAAACTTCTTTGTCAAATTTTTATATCGGTCACTGCATAGCGGATAATAATCCAGGCGATCCTACTGTCCTTGACAACCACAGTGGAAACGGAATATTTGCATATAATGCAAGTAATATTGTAATCGAATATTGTGAGGCATCAAACAATGGCTGGGATATGCCCCGAACTGGCAACGGACCTGGAGGAATATGGGTGGCAGAAGTTGATAATGCTATAATTCAACATTGTATTTCACATGATAATAAAACATCTGCCGGGGGACAAGATGGATTAGGATTTGATTTGGATGGAGGAACCACTAATTCTATTATTCAGTATTGTTTATCATACAATAATTACGGGGCAGGATTCGGGATTTTCCAATATCCGGGTGCCACGGATTGGAACAATAATACAGTTAGATATTGTATCAGTGAAAATGATGGAAACGTGTCTGCCCCAAGTAGCATGCTCATTTGGAATGGAACAGGCAACAGAAATAAGTTTCAAAATTTTGAATTTTATAACAATGTGGTATATAATGGCAATGGTTCAACCATGGCTTATTACGATCATAATAACTTAAATTTTAATTTTCGAAATAACATTTTTGTTTCAAAATTAAATAGCGTTTATAATCGTATTAATGGTGAGAATTTTCAAGGCAATTGCTGGTTTTCACTAAATGATTCTTATTCAGATTCTTTGAATTTCATCGCATGGGCACAAGCCAATAACCAGGAAATGTTTAACAGTGATATGATAGGTATATTTTCTAATCCTCAGTTAATCAATCCAGGAAATTCAAACCTTACAGATCCCACAACATTGCAAAAGATTGATGATTACAAAGTGCAAGAAACATCAGCAGTTATTGACGCAGGACTTGATCTTCAATTATTTTTTAGCATAAACCCAGGAGTTCAGGATTTTTTTGGAAATACAACAAAACAAGGTTTAGCTTTTGATATGGGGGTTTATGAACAATCTGCTCTGCCTGAAAAACAATTAACAGTATCAACATCAAATATAACATTGGGTTATGGTTCAGGTATAAGTGGAATATTCGAAATAACTTCAAATACCAACTGGAGTATAATAAATATTCCAGCATGGCTTGATGTGACTCCTCTATCAGGCACAAATAATGGCACAATAATGTTAACAGCAAATACAGCGAATACGGGAACGATTCCAAGAGTTGCAATAGTTACCATTATGGGCTCAGGAGTTGCTGCCCAAACAGTTACAATTACTCAAGGGATTCAGACGATTACGGAAACGAATCTGGGCAATACTGTAGTATTTGGTTCAACGACAACGTATGCAAACCGTCGTGCCATACCGGTAACGTTTGGTGAAGATGGTGAAATACAAAGCATCTCTATTTATCACAATGGAGGTGCAGGAAACGTATTATTGGGCGTATACTCTGACCAGTCAGGCAAGCCATTTACACAACTTGGTGTAACGCCATCTATGGGTGTAAGTTCTTCCGCTGGATGGCAAACAGTGTCACTGGCAAGTCCGGTGTCTGTAACATCTGGTCAGTCGGTATGGCTGGCTTGGGTATTTGAGAGCAATCCGGGAATCAGGTATACAACCGGTACACCAGCACGGGCACAATCATCGGGAACCTGGTCTGCAGGTATGCCATCAACTTTTGGGGCATCTGGTTTAGCTGATTATAAATATTCGATATATTGTACTTATAGAACCGAAGCTGGCGCGCCAGAGTTGGCTGTGCCAACGACAAGTGTTTCTCTTGGTTATGGTTTAGGAGCTAATGGAATATTCGAAATAACTTCAAATACCAACTGGAGTATAACAAATATTCCAGCATGGCTTGATGTGACTCCTCTATCAGGCACAAATAATGGCACAATAACGTTAACAGCGAATACAGCGAATACGGGAACGATTCCAAGAGTTGCAATAGTTACCATTATGGGCTCAGGAGTTGCTGCCCAAACAGTTACAATTACTCAAGGGATTCAGACGATTACGGAAACGAATCTGGGCAATACTGTAGTATTTGGTTCAACGACAACGTATGCAAACCGTCGTGCCATACCGGTAACGTTTGGTGAAGATGGTGAAATACAAAGCATCTCTTTTTATCACAATGGAGGTTCAGGAAACGTATTATTGGGCGTATACTCTGACCAGTCAGGCAAGCCATTTACACAACTTGGTGTAACGCCATCTATGGGTGTAAGTTCTTCCGCTGGATGGCAAACAGTGTCACTGGCAAGTCCGGTGTCTGTAACATCTGGTCAGTCGGTATGGCTGGCTTGGGTATTTGAGAGCAATCCGGGAATCAGGTATACAACCGGTACACCAGCACGGGCACAATCATCGGGAACCTGGTCTGCAGGTATGCCATCAACTTTTGGGGCATCTGGTTTAGCTGATTATAAATATTCGATATATTGTACTTATAGAACCGAAGCTGGCGCGCCAGAGTTGGCTGTGCCAACGACAAGTGTTTCTCTTGGTTATGGTTTAGGAGCTAATGGAACATTCGAAATAACTTCAAATACCAACTGGAGTATAATAAATATTCCAGCATGGCTTGATGTGACTCCTCTATCAGGCACAAATAATGGCACAATAACGTTAACAGCGAATACAGCGAATACGGGAACGATTCCAAGAGTTGCAATAGTTACCATTATGGGCTCAGGAGTTGCTGCCCAAACAGTTACAATTACTCAAGGGATTCAGACGATTACGGAAACGAATCTGGGCAATACTGTAGTATTTGGTTCAACGACAACGTATGCAAACCGTCGTGCCATACCGGTAACGTTTGGTGAAGATGGTGAAATACAAAGCATCTCTTTTTATCACAATGGAGGTTCAGGAAACGTATTATTGGGTGTATACTCTGACCAGTCAGGCAATCCATTTACACAGCTTGGTGTAACGCCATCTATGGGTGTAAGTTCTTCCGCTGGATGGCAAACAGTATCACTGGTAAGCCCGGTATCTGTAACATCTGGTCAGTCGGTATGGCTGGCTTGGGTATTTGAGAGCAATCCGGGAATCAGGTATACAACCGGTACACCAGCACGGGCACAATCATCGGGAACCTGGTCTGCAGGTATGCCATCAACTTTTGGGACATCTGGTTTAGCTGATTATAAATATTCGATATATTGTACTTATGCAGGAAATACAACTTCGTTGAAAGATGCTATTATTCAGAATATTAATGAGGAAGAATCCATTATAATACAACAAATTGTAAATGATGGCAAAAAAACAATTAATCCATATTTTAAGAATTCTGTTAATCCCTTGGAACCAAATAATTTTAAATTATATCCAAATCCTGCAGAGTCGATTTTAAATGTGGATTATGTAGTTTTGCCTGAAGCAGGAACAAGAATTCTATTAATTGATAATACAGGAAGAACAGTTTTAAATCAAGTCGTTGAATCTACGACTAATAAAATAGACGTCAGTCAACTCGCTACCGGATTATACTTTTTAAAATCAATTAATGCACAATCAAGTGTTATTAAAAAATTTATTATTCAAAACTAACTGATTTAATGAACTTTAGGAACCTGGTTTATTGTAATTTGCAAGCTAAACTATCTTTAAATCAACCCCAGCAAAATACATTGCTAAAATTGCAATTCCCACTATTATGCGATAATAGCCAAAAACTTTGAACCCGTGTTTTGTAAGAAAATTTATGAAGAATTTTATGGCAAGCATGGCAACTACAAATGCAATTATATTTCCTATTGCCAATATTTGAATATCTTGGTTCGTAAAACCTGCATCTGATTGATATATTTTCAATAATTTATAACAGGTCGCTGCAAACATTGTAGGCACAGCTAAAAAGAATGAAAACTCAGCTGCTGCCTTTCTTGTGAGTTTCTGTGTTAGCCCACCAATTATTGTTGCTGCCGAACGGGAAACCCCCGGAATCATGGCAATTACCTGGAAAACACCGATGATGAATGAGCTCTTTACATTTGGTTCTTTATCGGGATTTGACTCGTTATCAGCAAATATTTTATCAACAAAAAGAAGGATTATACCCCCGATCAAAAGTGTAATTGCCACAACAATAACATTCTCAAGTAGCATGTCAATATATTCACTTGCAAGTAATCCAACTATCGCAGCAGGAATAAAAGCAACAAAAAGTTTGATATAAAAATAAATAGATTTAAAAAAACGTTTCCAATAAAGTACGACTACTGAAAGAATAGCGCCAAACTGGATAATTACTGTGTAGTTTTTCACAAACTCATTTTCAGCAATGCCAAGCAACGATGAACCTATAATCATGTGCCCGGTTGATGAAATCGGCAGAAACTCGGTTAAACCTTCAATAATGGCGAGAAAGATGGACTGTAAAATGTTCATATTGATTTAAAAAATTTTTCAAAAATACAATAGTAATTCATTTTGGGTAGCGCTATTTTTGTTTTTACACTAAAATGTAAAGATTTACAATTAAGTAATAACTTGAAATGACACGAAAAACAATTCCAACTTTGTTAAGTTGATCTTCCAGTCATGAAAAAAATTCTTATCGAAATTTACAAGATAAAGTTTTTCGGTGGGGCGTGTAAAAGCCGTATATAGCCAGCGGTAGAACTCCGTGTCGAGCATGTCCTCATTTACAAAACCATGATCAACATAAACCGCTTTCCATTGACCGCCTTGAGCTTTGTGACAGGTTATAGCATAGGCAAATTTAACCTGTAGTGCATTAAAGTATGGGTTATCCTTCACTTTTTTCCATCGCTCGCGTTTGTTTCGGATTTCAGCATAATCTTCTGAAACAGCTTCGAAAAGTTTGCGGTTTTGCTCATACGGGAATGAAGCTGTTTCTATACTCAATGTTTCCAAAAAAATTTTACAATCTATTTCAACGTCATCGTAATCAACAAACCTGAGACAAACATTGGCGAACCGAAATCCATACAAATCTTCGTACGTGTAAATTTTTACAAGCTCTGCAATATCGCCATTTGCAATAAAATCGAGTGTCACACCTTCATCATTCCAGTAATAGTTATTTTTTACAATCATTAATAAATCACCCCTTTCAATCTCATTTTCGCGATATAAAATTGAACCGCGGATTCCCTTGTTGTATAAATTGGCACGTTTGTTTGAGCGGGTAACCACAGCCGTTTCAAAGATTCCATATTTGTTGTATGAAGAATCAATGCTTTCAATCAACTCTGCGCCTGAAATGCGTTCAATATCCTTAAAGTCATTAAGGTTAATGGGAAAAAAACCTTTAGAAAGCTGCTGTATCTCCAATCTTATTTCTGATTTGAGTAGCGTTGTTTAAAATTCCTGAGCCTTCTGCTTGCCGCACCACGTTGGTTAATTCTTCCATTTTTACACTGAATCCATAACTTTCAAGTGAATTAATTTCGAGTGCCGGACTAATATCTAAACCTACTGGCGGTAATTGAGCAGTGTCTCCAACCAATACCAAACGACAATTTTCTCCAGAATAAACATATTCAAGTAAATCATCAAGTACCCTTCCACTGCCAAAAACAGTATTCTCTGCGCTTTCATTTGATATCATTGAGGCTTCATCCACAATAAAATATGTATTCTTAAAAAGATTTATATCGAGAGAAAAATGGCCAAATCCATCAGATGTTGATTTTTGTCTGTAAATTTTTTTATGTATTGTATAAGCCGGCATTTTTGTATACCCGGCTAATACCTTGGCTGCCCTACCTGTTGGCGCAAGTAAAACAGATCTTATCTTAAGTTTGTTAAGTGCTTGTGTTAACGAATAAAGCATTGTAGTTTTTCCAGTACCTGCGTATCCCTTTATTAACATTATTCGATCAGGTTCGTCAGAAAAAATGTAACTTGCCAAAGTATCAATCAATTGCAATTGACAAGCAGTTGGAGTAAATGACAAATTTTGGGTTAATATGGTTTTTAAATGATTTTTAATCATACCATTAAAATAACTAAGCGTAAAGGAAAGTAATTTATATTTTTTTTTAAATTTGCATGCAATCAAAAAAAACAAACTATTAAAATAATAAAAATGAAAACCGTATTACAAATTTTACTTTTTATCGTAGCTGTTGTGCTTTCCTTTTTTATTTATAAGAGCATTCAACGGCCTATTCAATTCGAAAAAGCGAAAAAAGCGCGTTACGATGTTACAGTAGAAAGGCTCAAAGATATAAGAAAAGCAGAAGTGGCTTATAAAAATGTATATGGAAAGTTTACGGGCAGTTGGGATACGCTAATTAATTTTATTAAACATGATTCGGTCGTAACCATTCGTAAAGTTGGTGAATTGAACGATAGTATGGTGGAAGCTGGCATAAGCGAAAAGAAAGCGGTGCAAATGGGGCTAATTATACGTGACAGTGTCCGTGTTAGTGCCTTGGATGCAGTATTTGGCGCTGGATATAACGCCGACAACTTAAAATATATCCCTGTTCCGGGCGAGCCAAAAGAATTTCAACTCGGAGCAACTGTTATTATTACAGGTTCGGGGATTGGTGTACCAGTATTTCAGGCAAAAGCACACAACAACATTATTTTGAACGGGCTTGATGAACAATTAGTAATCAACTTAAATGATCAGCGAAGGACAAACGAAAAATACCCTGGACTATTGGTTGGTTCATTGACAGAGACAGTTAATAATGCAGGAAACTGGGAGTGATTCAAATGTCTGATTTTATTCAAGAAGGTTCATTCGAATTCGCAAAAACAAAAAATTATATATTATCCATTCAGGTTTGCCTGGATGGATTTTCTTTTTTGATTGTAGACCCGGATGAAAAGCAGATTCTGGCCTCAAAGAATTCGCCAATAAAAATTAGTAATGAAAATTTACTGGCCAGGCATTTAAAAGATTGGCTCGAATCGGAAGCGTTGTTAAAAAACTCATATAACACTGTCCGCGTATTTTTTTATAGCGAAAATTTCACTTTAGTCCCAGAAAAATATTTCGTTAGAGAAAGGCAAAGAAATTTGACATCTGTGCTTTTTGATAAAAAAGCAAGTGGCACTTTCATCGAAAATAAAATAGAAGATTTAGGCGTAACTGTGTTTTTCCCTCTTCCACAAGATATTATTAATGTTTTGAATCAATTTTTTAAAACCATACAAATAATTCACCCGGTTACAAACTTAATTCAATCTGGTATTGAAAGGAATAAAGGAAACTTGTCATTTGTAATTTCAACTAAAAATTTTTACTACCTGGTTGTTTTCGACAATGGAAAGTTTGTATTTGCCAGCAGTTTTCAAAATCACCACCCAAACGATTTGATTTATAATATTTTAAACTCATTGCATCAGTTGGGTATAGCACGAAATGAATTAGAACTGTTGGTTGCAGTAGCAATTGATAAAAAAACTGAGATTGAAAGTTTGCTCAAACCCTACTTTGATAAAATCAGCATTTTTAAAATAGATGAATTAATTGCAAATTCTGACATTTGGACACATTCAATATAACATTCACATTACAACCAAAAAATTAACCCATGAGGATTGTAGGCGGTTTGTACAAAGGCAGGATTTTCAGACCAGCCAAAAATTTTAAGGCACGACCAACAACCGATGTTGCAAAAGAAGGGCTTTTCAACATCCTTGAAAACCGATATGATTTCTCAAATAAAACTGTTCTTGATGTTTTTTCAGGTTCAGGAAGTATAGGTTACGAGTTTATTAGCCGGGGTTGCAAGGAAGCCGTTTTGGTTGAAAAGGATTTTATTCATCACAGGTTTATTGTTGAAGTTTCAAAAACACTTGGTTTAAATAATGTCAAAGCTTTCAAATCTGATGCATTTGCTTTTTTGAGCAGGTATCAGGGGCATTTCGATTTTATTTTTGCTGATCCTCCATTCGACCTGAAAAATTTTGCCGATGTGCCCGACGCAGTTTTGGAAACAAAAATATTGGCTGAAAAAGGTCTGTTTATTATTGAACATCCAAAGGAATATGACTTTTCAAAGCACAGGTATTTTAAAGAAATCCGAAAATACGGGAAGGTGAATTTCAGCTTTTTTGAAAAATAAAAAAGCCCTTGTTTGTTAAACAAGAGCCTTTTAAAACTAATCAGAAAATTACTCTATCTTACGCTTAATGCTGCAGCCAACAGGTTTCGTCTCAGATATAGCAACTTCCTTACCGCCCGAAACATCTGCAATAGCATTTTTAAGGTAAGGTTGTTTTACATCTTCGGCACTTTTATAGCTGTCGTCAATTGCTCCTTTGTACGCAAGTTTCATTTTGCCATCGAATAAAAAAGCGTGTGGTGTGGTTTGGCCTCCAAAAGCATTCGCAATTGCGCTTTCGCTGTCGAGCAAATAATAGAAATTGTAACCCTTCTCTTTCCCATGTTTTTTCATGGCTTCCATTGATTCGTCACTTTCATGTTTCTGGTGATTTGAGTTTAATACAACCATTCCAACTTTGTGCTTATCAGCCCATGCTTTTAAATCAGTGTAGCGGCTTTCCCATTGCATAACAAACGGACATGTGTTGCATGAAAAAAGTACCAAAACCCCATTTTCTTTTTTTGCATCGTTTAAGGAAATTTTTGCTCCTGAAATATCCTCCATTTTAACATCGGTTAAAACTGCTTTATCCCCAATTCCTAGTTTCCCGACATTGCCATTTGCAAAAGCTGTAACGGAAACTGTGATAAAAAAAACAAACATTAACTTTTTCATAGCCAAAACTTTAAATTAATAAATACAATTAACTCTTTTATTTGAACAAGTAAATCAAAGTATTTGTTTCAAACCCTGTTAAACTTTATAGCCTGAAATAAGCTAATTTGAATAAGTTACAATCATGAAGTTACATTCCATTAGGACCGAGTATAGATACACTGAATTAACTGAAAGTAGTATTGAAAAAAATCCATTTAATCAATTTGAACGTTGGATAAACGATGCGCTAAATGCAAAGGTAAATGAGCCAACAGCAATGTGCTTAGCTACTTTTGGTGCCGACGGTTTTCCAGATACGAGGATTGTTTTACTCAAAGATTACGGTAATAATGGATTTACTTTTTTTACCAATTACAACAGCAACAAAGGAAAATCAATCGCAAAAAATCCTGAGGTTGGGTTGCATTTTTTCTGGCCCGAACTTGAACGGCAAATCAGAATTTCCGGATTTGCCGAAAAAACTTCTACCGTGGTTTCAGACAAATATTTTAAATCACGTCCTGTTTTGAGCCAGATTGCAGCCATTGTTTCAAACCAAAGTGAAAAGATTGAATCACGGGAATTTCTGCAGAATAGTTTTAATTCAAAAAAAGAAATGATTGGAGACGAAATAATAAAACGCCCAAAAAACTGGGGGGGATTTTTGGTGAAACCTGTAAAGTTTGAATTTTGGCAGGGTCGGGAAAGTCGCTTGCACGATAGGATTTTATTTGAAAAAACGCAGGAAGATTGGATAATTTCACGCCTGGCACCCTGAATAATCTGGCTTTTATCGCTTTAAATTTTGATTTATTTTACTGGCCAAAATCAAGGTTAAATTTTTTCCGTAGCAGAGCCAGGCCTGGATTTTCTTTTATCAATTCTTCATATTTTTCAGCATCTGTATAAATAATCCTTCCCTTTACCTTTTCAGTAATAATTGTATTTAGTTGTATGAAAGAATTTTTAAGTTCAATCCGCAGCCACGAAACCAATTCAGGTTTAATATTACCTATCAAATCTTCCTGTACGGTATTTTCTATTTCAAGAACCAACTGATAATCATCTTTCAATTCAGGCAAATTTGACAGTGTTGATTGCAGGTTTGGTCTATCATCAAGCCGCTTTAAAAAAGCATCCCATTTTACCTTTAGTTGTTCAAACGTAAAATGTTCTTTTTCATCTTCTTTAGAATAAATCTGGTGTTGTTCTTTCGCTGAAAGTTGATTTTCTTCCATCTTGCCTTCGAGTGCATTTTTGATTGAAGGAGTGTTTAAGTTGCCAATTGTTCGGCGGGCTATTTTTTTAACGGTTGGAGAGCCGGAAGGAACAACTGGTTTTATCAGTGTTTGTATTAGTGGTTTTTCGATATCAGCAGATTTTTCTTCTTCAGGTTGTTGCCCCGAAAAAATGGGTTCAAGAATTTCTGCTAAATCAGTTGGGTCAACTATTTTTTTTTTAAGGTCAGCTGGGCTATCCGGATCAGTGAAAGCTCAATCAGCAGGCGTTTGTTCATGCTTTGTTTGTACTGCATATCGCATTCGTTACTTATTTTGAGTGCTTCAAGCAGAAAACCGCTTTCAGTAGCTTGTGCCTGGGTGCGGTATCTTTCTTTTATTTCGCCGCCAACTTCAAGCAATTGAACCGTTTCGGCATTTTTACAAACCAATAAATCACGCAGGTGGTTGCTCAATCCTGTAATGAAATGATGCCCGTCAAAACCGTTATTTAATATTTCATTGAAAGTCAGTAAAACCTGGGGTACGTCATTTTTCAGAAACTGATCGATAAGTTTGAAATAGTAGTCATAATCCAAAACATTCAGGTTTCCTATAATATCCTGGTAAGTAATTGTTTTGCCCGAAAAACTAACAATCTGGTCGAATATGGAAAGCGCATCGCGCATGGCGCCGTCTGCCTTTTGGGCAATTACGTTCAATCCTTCGGTTTCAATTTGCACACCTTCGCTTTTTGCAACAAATTCAAGGTAGCCAGATATATCTGACACGCCAATCCGGTTAAAATCGAAAATCTGACAGCGCGATAAAATTGTGGGTATAATTTTATGTTTTTCAGTAGTGGCTAAAATAAAAATAGCATGTTTTGGCGGCTCTTCCAGAGTCTTGAGAAATGCGTTAAATGCCTGTGATGAAAGCATGTGAACTTCGTCAATAATATAAACGCTGTACCTCCCCATTTGTGGTGGAATGCGCACCTGGTCTGTCAGATTTCGGATATCATCAACAGAGTTATTGGAAGCAGCATCCAATTCATGGATATTAAAAGATCGGCTGGTATTGAATGCTTTGCAGGAATCGCATTGGTTGCAGGCTTCGGTTTCTTGTGATAAATTGGTGCAGTTAATTGTTTTGGCGAATATGCGTGCGCAGGTTGTCTTGCCAACACCGCGAGGTCCGCAAAACAGATATGCATGAGCCAGTTGGCTGCTTTTTATTGCATTTTTCAAAGTATTTGTAATCGATGCCTGTGCAACTACCGATTGAAAAGTATCGGGCCTGTATTTTCGTGCCGAAACAACAAAGTTTTCCATTTTTTAGCTTTTCGCAATAAGTGTCCAAAGATAATTAAATAAGCTTTTTTACCCCATTTTTTTATTAACAACAATTGTTTAGTTTTATATAAAACTTGGTTTTCCCAGGAGGGTAAAAATTATTAAAGTCAATATGAATGCTATAAAACTAAATTTATTAATCATTTCGTTGTTTTTTACAACTCAAATAATGAGTCAGAAAAAAACATTTTATGATTTTAAAGCAACATCAATAGATGGTACTGAATTCGATTTTTCAACATTGAAAGGTAAAAAAGTACTGGTTGTGAATATTGCAACTGAATGTAGTTTGGCACCTCAATTAAAAAAATTGCAGGAGCTGTATGAAGAATATGGTGGCGAAGATTTTGAAATAATCGCTTTTCCATGCAATGATTTTGGCAAACAGGAACCAGGCGATAATGTTGAAATTAAAGAAGTTTGCACAAGTAAGTACTCCATTACATTTCCGGTAATGGAAAAAATATCGATTAAAGGCGACAACCCGCATCCACTCTATAAATGGCTCACAAGCAGCAGGGAAAATGGAGTTTTGGAATCAAAGGTAACCTGGAATTATCAAAAATTTCTGATTGACGAAAACGGGCAGGTTGTCGATTCTTTTTCACCAATTTCAAGCCCCAAAAGCAACAGGATTGTGGAGTGGCTGATGGAGTGAGGAATGGAGTATGAAGTTCAGAGTTCAGAGTTCCCGGTTCAGAGATTAGAGTTCCCGATTCCACTTTTAAATCCGGATACAATTATCAGTTACGATTTATTCAGAAGCCAGCAGCCAGCACCCAGTAACAAGTAACCAGCACCCGGCAAACCTGTGGCGGAATCTGCTGCCAGTATTTATTTTCCCCAGACCTTTAAACTGATTTCGCCGGTTCCTGGATTTTCAAATGGCCCGGCAGTTGGGTTTTGTTTGTCCCTTTTCTTTCCTAAATAATCAGTATCAATAGTTATTGGAGAACCATCCGGGTTTTCGTAAGCTGCATTTGAAACTAATGCTTTTCCCAATTTTGTAGTATTAATCAGTAAGTTTTTTATTGGATGGATTTTTTTATCAAAGTTCATTTTCAGATATACGCCATCGGCTTTTTCCTCTATTTGAATGTCAGGATTGCTTTTAATTTCAAGTTGATTTTCTTCTTTTGAAAATTTACGGGCGCCGTTTAAATACACGTTCCCATTAACAAACATGGGTAGCTCAACGTTTTCGTACATTCCCAATCCCGATTTATTACGTTCACCTTCACTCACGCCGCCCACAAAAATATTATTGAAATAGCGGTCGTCACCACAACGTGTTTGTATTAAACCGTCAATTACTGTTGAATGTGGCAGGTGATATGGGGTGAAACGGTCTTGTGGGTGAAGTTCAATATTGCCGGCTATCAGGTTATGAATATAAGCGCCCCCTTCAGAGCAGTCGAGAATTGATCTTTTCGAAAGTAATATGTTGTTATCCACCAAAAAGGGACCGTGGTTGACCTCTGCAAATAAGTCTTCAGAAAGATTGTTATAAAAGAGGTTGCCCGTAACATGCGTTCCCTGTGCCATCCAGTCGAGCCAGAGTCCACGGTTGCAATTGGCAACACGGTTATTTTTAATTAGCATATCGATGGCAGCATGAATCTTTATTCCGGCCATTTCTGCTCCCGTAAATTGTCGTTTGATATGGATATTATAAATGTTGTTGTTTTCAATTGTACTGAAAACAGCTCCCAAACTTCCACAAATTCCGGTTTGTTCGCAATTGAAAATGGAATTGTTGCGAACAATGTGATGTCCGGTATTTTCTTTACTCCAACCTTTTTTTTCAGCCCTGTGAATGGTTTCAACATAACCTTCGGCAGAATCTTCTGAGGTATTATCAAATTCATCACCATGTTTTCCAAGTGTAATTCCCGAACATCTGGAATCGCTGATAATATTGTTTTCGATGATCCATCCTTTGCTCCAGTTGGTTCCTATTAGTCCGATTTGTTCAGCAGTTGGCGGTGCCCACTGGGTAGCAGCCTGGCACATGATAAATCCGCTGATGGTGATATAATTGATGTTATTTTTATCAGGATAAAAACAGGTTTTCCTTACGTTGATTTCAACCAGTTCTGTGTTCGGGTTCGCTTCATGAAAATTGGCATATATAGTTGTGTAATCATCATCGCTTTCGCAAAACCAGGTGTAGGTAGAACCTTCAGGGTCGAAGTTTTCTTTTACAGCAACAGGATTTTTCACTTGTTCAAGATCGGCCATTTCCCAAAGCGATTTTCCGTTCAGATAAACTTCGCCGGTGTGATGAACGCGCCCCAAATCATTGAACCAATCACCGTGAATTTTATCTTTGTAAGGATTGTATTTTCCGAAGAATGAATTGGGAATTGTAACTTTCCATACATCTCCGGATAATTTCTCCCAGTTTTTAATGATTTCAGAACCTTTGATTTCTACTTTCTTACCTGTGGCTGCCTGGTAAATAATTCTTTTTGAGTCTGACTCTCCGCCCCGTGGAGGAGTAATCCGTTCTCTGTAGGTTCCTTCATTGACAGTTACTACATCTCCGGGTTGTGCGACATCCGCAGCTGCCTGAATTGTTAAAAACGGTTTATCTTTAGTTCCAGGGTTTTTGTCGAACCCTGATTTTGCAACGTGATATTCTTTGGCTGAAAGCGTAAATCCAAGGATAATCGCGATTAGTAGCAATTGAATTTTTTTCATTTTTAAGGATTTAATTTTATTATAAAAATCTACTTTTCAGGTCTTGCTCCTTCACCCTTTGGGGGAAGGTTGGGTAGGGGGCTTTACCAACATCTTTTCCAACTTCTCCAGTGATACTCCTTTTGTTTCGGGAAGCATTTTATAAATTACGGCAAACCCGATTATACAGATTACACCATATATCCAGAAAGTAATTGCAGCGCTGAATATTTCAACGAAAATGGGAAAAGTAAGTGTTAATATATAGCTTGCCACCCAAAGTGCAAATGTGGCGACCGACATTGCCGCCCCCCTTATTTTGTTGGGAAATATTTCGGACAAAACCACCCAAACTGTTGGCCCCAGACCGAATGCAAAAAATGCCGGCGTTATTATTATAAAAGTTAAGAGCATCCAGTCATCTGTTCTGCCAATTTTGAATAAATAACCAATAACGAGATAACAGATTACCATGCCCGCTGAGCCGATAAGCATTAATTTTTTTCGACCTGTTTTATCGATTACCCGCATGGCAAGAATGGTGAAAGCAATGTTCATCAGTCCAATTAATGTAGTTTGAAACAGTGCTGCATCGACACCAAGATTTGCTTTTGCAAAAATATCGGGAGCATAAAAGAATATGACATTTATGCCCGACCATTGCTGAAATACGGCAAGAAAAATTCCGAAGAACAGGATGAGGGAATATTTCTTTTGGAACACATCCTTTAAAGTTCCTCTTTTTTCATTTCCGGCAAGTGAGGTTTTTATTTCACTCAATTCGAAGTTGGCAAAATCGGTGCCTGCAACCTTTTCCAAAACAAAGTGGGCTTTGGTTTCATCGTGTCGGGCAACAAGCCAGCGTGGGCTTTCAGGTACAATAAATAATGCAAAAAAGAAGAAAAGTGAGGGAACAGCTTCAGCGGCAAACATCCAGCGCCATGCATTTTCGCCGATTCCAAGCAACAAGTAATTTGAAAAATATGCGATTGAAATTCCCAGTACAATTGTGAGCTGATTAAGCGAAACCATTCTTCCTCTCAAGTGAGCAGGAGAAACTTCGGCAATATACACTGGTGCCAAAACTGATGCGCCGCCAACTGCAAGTCCACCCAATATCCGGTAAAAAACAAAGGTTGCGATTGAATTGGCAACTCCACTGCCGATAGCTGAAATACCAAACAAAACACTAACCACAAAAAGGATTTTTTTACGGCCAAATATATCACCCAATCTCCCGGCATAACTGGCACCCAAAATACAACCTATTAAGGCACTGCTCACAACCCAGCCTTTCATGGTTTCATTCAAACCAAAAACATCCTGCAAAAATGGGATTGTTCCCGAAATTACTGAAATATCAAAACCGAAAAGTAAGCCGCCCAGTGCTGTAACCAGCGAAATGGTGAGTAAATACCTGAAGTTGACTTTCATCCTATTATAATTGTTAGTTTTTACGGTACGCGATGGAACCCGCTATATGATGGTTTATCAGTGGGAGTATTTTGCTCGTGGCATGTTTCATTGTTGGATTTGATTTAGTTTTATATTTTCCGAAAATACAAAAAGCACTGGTTATTTTTAACGAACCCTGCAAAATATATCAATCCAGCTAAATTCTGTTAACACGGTATTCTTTATACTGCTAAACTTTGAGTTCGAAGCACCTAATTCCGGGCTCAGAGCAGCAAATTCCGGGCTCGGTGCCTTAACGCTGAACCATTGAAGTAATTCCCCCACTTCGCAAGTACCCATCTTTGGCTTTTAAATGAAGGCAAAAAAAAAATATTATTTTTAAGAAATATTACAAATCGAATCTTATAAAAAAGAAAAATACAATTATTTGTATGAATAAGTTAAAAGCAGATTTAAAACCAAACATACTTGTAGTTGATGACATGCCTGATAATTTACTTCTTCTAAAAGCAATCCTGAAAAACCTTGATATAAACCTGATTCATGCCCAGTCGGGTCATGAAGCCTTAATAAAAATAAAAGACAAGGAAATTGCGCTTGCAATGCTCGATATACATATGCCGCAGATGGATGGAGTAAAACTGGCGGAGAAAATACAAAGTAGCAGAGTGGAGAGAATTCCCATTATTTTTATTACCGCATATTTTAAGGATGAGATTGAGCTGGAGAATTTTTATAAAATGGGGGCTGTTGATTTTATCCATAAACCTTTTCGAAAAAATATACTGCTTGGTAAAGTTGAAGTTTTTCTTGAATTATACCGGCAAAAGCAACAAATAAAGAATCAAAAAGACGAAATTGAAAATCAGTTAAATGAATTGGAAGAGGTTAATAAATCCCTGAATAACCGGCTTGCCTATGAAAGTATTCTTTTTGATATATCAGAAATGGCTGTATCTGTAAATGATATGGGGCAATTTTCATCAGCAGTTTTAACAGTAATCGGAGAGACACTTAATTTGTGCCGTACTTATATTTTTGAATATTCAGAAACAACTGATACAATTAGAAATACACAGGTGTGGTGCAAAAAGGGAGTCTCTTCCAACAAAGAATTTTTGCAGGATATACCTGTTTCAATCATGTCATTTTTAATGGTTATATTAAAAATGGAAAAGATTTTTAATTTTTCGAATATTGAGGATATACCGGATAAAAGCACAGTTGAATTTCTTCGGCAGCAAAATGTTCTTTCAATTCTGGCCATACCTTTATTTGTTAAGGGTAAATTTTCTGGATTTATAAGTTTTAGTGATTGTAGCAAACAACGTAAATGGGAAACCAATGACATTGAATTTTTGTTGTCAATTTCAAGAATAATTATAGCTGTAGGCGAACGTAAGATGGCAGAGGAAGAATTGAAAAATTCGTTGGAAGAACTTCATCGGCTTACGCAGCATGTTCAAAAAGTAAAGGAAGAAGAGCGGGTGACTATAGCACGTGAACTTCATGATGATTTGGGGCAGTCATTAACAGCAGTAAAAATAGATTTGGGAATTGTCCGGCAAAATACTTCAGATGAGAAAATAGTTCAAAAGATTATTAAAATAAGTGAACTTGTTGGTGAAACCATTAAAACCGTTCAAAGAATTACCTTTCAGCTGAGGCCAGCAATTATCGATGATTTAGGACTCGAAGCAGGTATAGAATGGTACGCAACCGAATTTTCGGAAAGAAACGAAATTGAAGTTAAACTGTATATAAAACCGGATATAGTTATTTCGAATGAAATATCTCTTGTTATTTACAGAATTATGCAGGAATCGCTTACAAATGTTTCAAGGCATGCAAAAGCTACAAAAATCGATATTCTCTTGAATGAAAATGCTGAAAATGTTATTTTTGTTGTTAAGGATAATGGAATAGGAATTTCAGAAAATCAGTTAAACTCAAAAACATCATTCGGAATTATCGGGATGAAAGAGAGAGCCGAATCGGTTAACGGCAGATTGTCAATAATTAAAAACAGTGAAGGTGGAACCTCGTTGCAGCTCATGTTTTTAAAGGATAAAAATTAGTGTATGAAAGTTCTTATTTGTGATGACCATAAAATTGTGCGGGTGGGAATAAGGCATTTACTTGAACAAATGCCTGAATTAAATGAAATTGAAGAAGCTGAAAATGGAAATCATGCCATTTCGATATTGAGAAACAAGAATTTTGATATGGTATTGCTTGATATTTCGCTGCCCGGAATCAGCGGGCTTGAAGTCCTTCAAGTGATTAAAGCAAACTGGCAACACATAAATGTTCTTATTTTGAGTATGCACCCACAGGAACAATATGCTATTCGTGCCCTTAAACTCGGAGCATCAGGTTATTTAACAAAAGACACAGCCTCAGAAGAGTTGCTGATTGCCGTTAAAAAAATTGCAGCGGGTGGAAAATATATCTCCTTGTCAATGGCTGAACATCTGGCATCATATATTGATAATGAAGCTGTTGAGCAGAAACATCACAAGCTGTCCAAGCGCGAATTTGAAGTTATGATTATGCTTGCTAACGGAAAATCGTTGTTGGAAATTGGGAATGAACTTTTTGTTTCTAATAAAACGATAAGCACATATAGAACCCGGATAATGGCGAAAATGGATATGAGCAAAAATACAGAGCTTACAAAATATTGTATGGAAAACAATTTATTGCAGTAATACATAACCCCATTAAACACAGGTAAAATGCTAAAATTGTTTCTTTGAAATCAATCCCAAACCACGATAAAAACTTTTAAAACATAGATCAACCATATCTTTTATAATTTTTGAATATCTGCTGCACGTAAGATATCTCCTACAAAATAATAGAATAAGTCCTACGTATAAAAAATCAAAATTCCTACAAGATTAGTAATTATAAGGATGTAAGATTGCAGTGATTATTTACAAACCCATTAATGAAAATACTAATCGCGGACGATTCTCCATTAATTTTGGAGAGACTTCAAGAGATGTTAAGCGATTTTAAAGGAGCCGAAATTGTAGCGGCATTAAAAAACGGCTTAGATTCTCTTGAGCTCATAAAAACCCTAAAACCTGATTTGGTAATTATTGATATTAATATGCCAAAACTCACAGGGTTGCAGGTTCTGGAGGCCATCAAGAAGGAAAACAACGGTACAATATTCATTGTACTTACATTTTACGCATCAAAATACTTTAGGGAAAAAGCAATCCGCTTAGGTGCTGATTATTTTTTCTCAAAAGTTGACGACTTTGAAGAAGTTTCAACCGTAGTAAGCAAATTACTTGCCCTTGAAGATAAAGATCAAATACAAATCAATTAAAATAGAAATACAAAAAAAAGTTATATGGGACAAAAAATTTGAAGAAAATCAATGAAACAAAAAAACCAGGGGTAAAGCATTGAACCCCGATTTGCGAGGCAATAGATATATTGTCGGGCATCTGTTTTAAATGCAAAAATGAGATTTTTTTAAATTAATTAAAAGGATAGAATTATGAGAAAATTAATTTTAGTTTTTTTCGCCATCATAACGGTGGCAAGTTTTTCAAACAAGGTGATGGCGCAGACTGTCATTCGGATGCAGCAATCCAACTGACGGCTACAATTGCTCACATTCTAAGAGCAATTACCAAACAGTTGCAGATCCATTGGAATTTGGTGATATAGTTACACTGGTACTGACGGGATCGTGTTAAATTACAACTGCCAGTGTTAGAACTTACAGACGGTAAGCTGCATGTCCAGCAGCTACTCAAGGCAACAGTTACTGCTGCAGCATTCATTGTTACTGGTGATCAGCTGATATGGTACCCTATGCAATAACTATTCCAACTTCAGATATTACGCTTACGCATGGAAATGCTAATGATGTAATGCAAGTAACTTCATATCGGTAATAATATCTGGAGTCTAATGGCACCCTTTGGTGGAACTGGCAAGATGTCTTTTAGTTGGCGGGACATTGAATTTAGTAGGTGCTCAAGAACCAGGTGTTTATCAAGGACATTTTGAAGTAACTGTGGCTTACAACTAATGTACTTTTCAAATAAACCTAAGTATTTTTAGAAAAACAGGTGCTTGAGGTTTATTTGTATATAGATATTTTCAAAAAAATTATTAGATACTCTATTTCTGTTATGAATAAAATAGAGTAAATCTCGGTTTTCCAATACACATTGTTTAAAATTGATTATGTTTTTATTTTTCTTACTGCTTTTGCTAGTCCAGGAGTGGCACAAGGCAATTTAATGATTTACCCCAAACGCGTGGTGTTTGAAGGCAGGAAAAAAGTTGAAAAACTGGTGTTGTCAAACACTGGTAATGAAACTGCTGTTTACAATATTTCGTTTATAGAATACAAATAATGAAAACGGAGAGATGAAATCCATCACCGAACCGGAAGAAGGTATTCATTTTGCTTCTCCTTATGTTAGAGTATTTCCACGTGTAGTTACCCTGGCACCCGGAGAAGCACAAACTGTAAAAGTGCAGCTTTACAAACCCCAAAACCTTACAGATGGCGAATATCGTTCGCACCTTTATTTCAGGGCGGAAAAAAATAACACACCCCTTGGCCAAACTAAACAAACAAAGGACTCTACCATATCGGTAAAGCTCGAACCCATTTTTGGTATTTCCATTGCCTGCATCATCCGCATGGGAGACAACAATACCTCAGTATCCATTTCGAACCTGGAGTTTTTAAAAGCAACCAGTGGAGAAGAAGATGCAATAAAATTCATGTTCAACCGCAGCGGGAACATGTCGGTGTATGGCGATTTCAGCATCAACTACACAGCGGCTAACGGTAAAGTTTATGAAGTAGCCAAAATGAAAGGTGTGGGAGTTTATACTCCTGGCGATTTTAGAAACATGAAAATAAAATTGAACAAACCCGAAAATATAAACTTTTCCGGAGGTTCGCTAAAAGTGGTTTTTACCCAAAACGAAAGCAAAAAATTGCTAACAGAAGCTGAGCTAAAGTTGTAAAATTCTGCGGTAACAATGCAGGGTAAATAATATAACACATGGTTGGTATAAAAAAAAATAAGCATAATGTCCTAAGATTGTTGTTGTTCGCAGCAGCAATATTTCTTTTTATAAATAGTGCATTTGCCCAACCTGTATTGCCACAGCGACAAATAACTGTGTTGCCCACCCAGCCCATTGATTTTGGTACTTTTTATGCACGCGGCGCCGGAAGCATTACTGTTGATTACAACGGTAATGTTACTACTACCGGTCAGGTTTTTTCTTTGGACCAAACTACGATTACCCCCGCCATTTTTGAAATTAAGCTTTGCCAGGGAAGAACCGTTACCATTGATTATGATTATTCGGTTCAGCTTTCAGGAAGTATGGGAGGAGATCTCGAACTTGTAATTGGCCCCACTGAACACGGCGGAGATGGGGCGGAATTCCCTGTTAACAATGATTGTAATTTTATTACTGTACTGCGCGTAGGTGGCACTCTGAATGTCCCTGCAAATCCGGTACCAGGTGTTTATATCGGAAGTTTCCCAATGACATTTACCCAGAAATAATGAGCACCAAAAAATCTTATAATCCAAAGTTTTTAAACAGTATATTTTTGAATGTACGGGTATTTTCAGGATTATTGGTGTGCTGTATCATTTTCTCTTCGTTGCATGTTAACGCAGTCAATGAAATAATCGATATAAAATTAGAACCTGTAGTTGCTTTTGATGAAGTTCCAGTAAGTTTTGTAGTGAATGGTAATCTGAAGTTCGAAATCGATGTAATTATTACAGAAAGCAATAAAGTTTACATTAACATCGAAGAGTTGTTTAATAGTCTGGGTATTAAATGCATTCAGCAAAACAAGGGGAATAATTTAACCGGGTTTATTGAAAATGAAAGTAAAACATATAACATCGATTATAACGCCAGTGAAATTGTAATCGGAGAAAAAACAATAAAAGCACTTAATGGCTTTATGAAGGAATCGGGTGCTATTTATGTTGAATCAACAGTTATTACCGAAGCATTTGGATTTAATATAATATTTAATTTTCGTTCCCTCTCCATTAAACTCGATGCCAATTTTGAATTACCGGCAGCAAAACAGGCGCGATTGGAACAAATGCGTAAAAACGTTTCCAAACTTCAGTCGCAATCGGAAGTTCCCATTGATACAGCAATTGGTAGAAACTATCACATATTTAGCGGAGGAGTAATCGACTGGTCGGTTTCTTCGTATCAGGCACAAGACCAAAAAACCAACAACAAGTTCAGTCTTTATGCAGGCAGTGAATTGTTGGGTGGCGAAGCCAGGGTTGGCATCAACTATTACAGCGAAACAGATTTCGACAGACGCCAGCTTTATTACAACTGGCGTTGGGTTGATAACGAAAACACTGTTATCAGACAAGCCCAGTTAGGGAAAGTGGGGACACAGTCGATAGCATATTTAAGAGCTCCTGTTGTAGGTGCAAGTGTAAACAATTCGCCAAATACCATTAGAAAAGCCACAGGCACCTACCTCATAAGCGAATATACCGGGCCTAACTGGACAGTGGAATTGTATATTAACGATGCGCTGGTGGACTATACCGCAGCAGATGCCTCGGGATTATTTATATTTGAAGTGCCAATTGTTTATGGTTACACCACGCTGAAACTAAAATTCTACGGGCCTTTGGGTGAAGAGCGGATGGACGAGCGAACCATGAATACGCCCTATACTTTTATGCCTGCCAAAACATTGGAATACAATGTAACCGGCGGAATGGTGGAAGATGAATTCAACAGTAAGTTTGGACGAGGTGTAGTTAATTATGGTGTCAACAGGTTTATAACCATTGGCGGCGGAGTTGAGTATTTGTCCTACATTCCTGAATATCCATTTATCCCCTTTGCAAAATTGGCGTTTCAGCCTTTTTCAAGAATGGTGATAAATCTCGAATATGCACAAAATGTAGTTATGAACGGTTTGTTAAATTATACTTTTGGTAAAAGCGCCTTTTTGGAACTTGACTACAGCAAATTTACAAAAGGTCAGCAAGCCACACTTAACAATACAAATGAAGAGTTGAAAGCACGTTTTTCTTTTCCGTATAAAATCAGAAAAATTACTGGAAATACGAAGTTGAACTACAACAAGTTTGTATATGATAATTTTAATTTTAACCAGCTCAATGCAGTTTTTTCAGGGCGATATAAAAACTTTTCAGCCAATACAACAATAGCGTCCAACTGGACCCAGGACAGTGACCCCTATATGAATGTTACTGTTGATTTATCCTATCGTATGCGCAATGGATTAATGATTCGCCCGTCAGCACAGTATAATATTACAGCGCAGGAAATGATGCGCACACGGATAGAATTGGAAAAAAGATTTGCCAGGATGTCTTTGTCAGCATCTTATGAACGAAATGTACAATATGCTTCAAACAATGTATATTTTAGTTTAAGATACGACCTGCCTTTTGCCCGTACAAGTATATCTACATCATTGTATAACAAGAGGTTTAGTGTTTCCGAAAGTGCGCAGGGCAGTCTTACTTTTGGCGATAAAACTGTAAAAGCAGGTTATAATTCGGCTTTGGGTAAAGGCGGTATTTTGTTTTACCCATTCCTTGATTTGAATCAAAACGGAGTTTTTGATAAAGGCGAGCAAATGGTAATGCTGTCAAAAGTGAAAGTCTCAGGAGGTAAGGCAATTGTTAGCGAAAAAGATTCAATTGTCAGGGTTTCTGATTTGAATGCTTTTGTTGATTACAGGGTTGAATTTTCAAATACCGATTTGGAGAATATCTCGTGGAGGTTTGAAAATAAAACTTACCAGGTACTTGTTGATCCCAATCAATACAAAAAAGTTTATGTGCCGGTTGTTTCGGTTGGTGAAGTATCAGGAATGGTTTATCAAAACACGGAAAATGAATTGACAGGAATTGGCAGGATTACTTTGCAGATTTACAACCGGGAAGGAGAATTAATTGCCGAAACATTGAGCGAATCAGATGGATATTTTAGCTATCTGGGTTTAAAATCGGGCGAGTATACGGTGAGAATTGACGAATTGCAGTTGGAAAAATTAGGTTACAAGTCAATGCCACAAACACACAACCTGAATATTAAAGAAATGGTTGACGGCGATATTGTGGATGGGCTTGATTTTGTTATCACCAAAATTAACGACTAAAGAATGAGAAGCTTGTTAAATATTATTATTGCAGTTTTCTTTCTGGTGGGTACACTGGCAACGAATGCTTTTGGACAGGCTGCAAGCTCAAACTATGCAACTCAAACCGGAAATTTGGGAACTATCTACAGTTGGATTGATTGTTCTGCGGGAACAACAATTATTTCCGGTGACGACGAACAAGGCTCTTTTTCCTGGCCTTTTGCTTTTAGTTTTTACGACAATATTTATAATACGGCTAATAGTTTAAGCGTAACTACCAATGGTTTTATTCGCCTCGATGGCACAGCCAGTACAAATTATAATAATGCAAGCTCCTATACCTTGTCGAGCAGTTCCACAGAACTTGGTCAAATTATCGCGACTTCGGTTTATGACAGTTATGTTGGAAGGACAGGAAGTTCATGGGTTAAATATTTGGTAACTGGTTCAGCGCCAAACCGCATATTAACAGTTGAATACAATGATATTGAAATTGCATATAATGATGGAAGATATGCCGATGTTCAGGTCAGTTTTTATGAGACAACAAATAAAGTGGTACTAAAACTTGGAGCCGATAATATTAATGTCGCAGGTGTTGATATGGGTATACATAGCGGTGTTTCGGGTTATTTTGATAAATGGCAGGAAGTAGCAAGCGGAACCAACAATGCCTGGATTGAATACACACCAACATCAACTCCAACGCCACCAACAGGCCCGGCTGCCAGTTGGAATTATAATACGCTAACAGGAAATTTGGGAACTTCTTATAGCTGGATTAACTGTACATCATCAAACATTGTTAGTGGCGATGATGCACAGGCAACTACAAGTTGGCCTTTTAACTTTAACTTTTACGATAATAGTTATACCACTGCCGATAATTTAAGTCTTTCTACCAACGGTTTTATCCGTTTGGATGGTAGTGCCGGTACAAACTATTCCGCAGCCAGCGCTTATACTTTATCAGGTGGTTCTACAGAATTGGGCCAAATTATTGGCATGGGTGTGTACGACGGAAAAGTGGGTGATGGTGGGGGTTGGGTTAGATCTTCGGTGACCGGAACCGCGCCAAACCGGATATTTACCATTGAATACAATAACCTTGAAATTAATTATAATGCGAAAAAATATGCCAGTACACAAGTTAGTTTTTACGAAACACTTAACAAAATAGTACTGAAATTTGGAGATGACAACGTTAATCAAGCTGGAGCAGATATAGGTATTCATAGTGGAGTAAGCGGTTATTTCAACAAATGGCAGGAGGTTGCAAATGGTACAAATAACACATGGATTGAATACACTCCCCCTTATATCGAACTTAATGCTACATCAGGCAGTTTATTGGCTTATTACCCAACATTAAAAACTGCTTTCGATAAAATTAATGATGGAACTCATCGGGGCAATATAACCATTAAGATAAAAAACAGCACTACTGAAACAGCTTCTGCAGTGCTAAATGCAAGCGGTGCAGGAAGTGCCAACTATGCTTCGGTAAAAATATATCCTACTGTTACCGGTATTTCAATTAACGGTGACCTTGCTGCAGCGCTTATTGATTTGAATGGAGCTGATAATGTTACAATTGACGGGCGCGTAAACGCAACTGGTACTACAAAAAGTTTGAATATCATAAACTCAAATACGGCAAGTTCCTCAACAATTCGTTTTGTAAATGGTGCCACAAACAACACGGTGAAATACTGCACAATTAAAGGTTCAGAAACACTTGCTACCAGTGGGGTTTTGTTCTTTTCAGATTCAAATGCCGGCGGAGGAAATAATACAAATACCATAGATAATAACAATATTACCAATGCTTCCAATAACAGCAGACCTGTAAATGCAGTTTATTCATTGGGAACCGGTGGAAAAGAAAATAGTGGAAACATTATTAGCAATAATGCTATCTACGATTTTATTAAACATGGCACTACTTCCAATGGAATTTTCCTTTCATCAAACACAACTTCCTGGACAATTGATGGAAATAGTTTTTATGAAACAACTTCTTTTGTCCCTACGGCGGTAGCAACTTACAATGCAATAAATATAAACAATACAACCGGCAATAGCTTTACTGTTGCAAATAACTACATTGGTGGAAGCACAGCTTTATGTGGAGGTAGTCCCTGGACAAAAACCAATTCAAACAATAATATATTTAATGCCATAAGCCTCAGTGTGGGTTCAACCGCAGCCAGTTCTATTCAAAATAATACAATTAAGAATTTTAGTTGGGGTAACTCTGCCAATGCTGTATGGAAAGGTATTGAAATTATAGGAGGGAATGTAAATATAGGTACAGCAACTGGTAATACTATTGGTTCCGCAACAGGTACAGGATCCATAACCGTAACTGGATCTACTACAGGACAAACTGTGAATGGGATAGATATATTGGGAGCTGGAACAGTTGATTGTCAGAAGAATACAATTGGCTCAATCACTGTTGACAATGCTGCTGCATTGGCAGGAAATATTTATGGTATCAGTAAAGCAGCAACTGCGGGTACGACAACAATCAGTAATAACTTTATTGGTAGCACCGTTACAGCAAATAGTATTAACGCAAGTTCTGTAAGTTCTGCAAATGCACAGCTTGTTTATGGTGTCTATAATGCCGGTACCGGAACAATTTTAATATCTAATAACACCATTTCAAAACTCAAAAATGGCACAACTAACGCCACCGTTGGAACACAGGGAGTAATAAATGGAATTACTTCGTTAAACGGGGTAAATACAATCTCCAATAATATTATTTACGATTTAACCATCTCAAATGCCAACACAAATTCAACCAATTCGGCTTCAGTTTGTGGTATAGCTTTAACTGGAACTTCGGCAACTAAAATTATAACAGGAAATACAATTTATAATTTGTCCAACACATTTGCTTCATTTGCGGGGCATGTAATCGGTGTTTATTATGGCGGCAGTACTGCTGGAACAAATAGTGTTTCAGAGAATTTTATTCATAGTCTTTCTATCACCGGGGCTAGTTCTGTTGCGGGGTCTATCTATGGTGTAAAAATAGCTTCGGGCGTAACAACCTATTCCAATAATATTATCATTTTGGGTGGAAACAGCAAAACCACAATTTATGGTATATACGAAACAGGTGCTGCTGGCAACAACAATAATATTTATTTTAATACGGTTTATATCAGCGGAAACCTCGTTTCCGGATCCTCTAATAAATCTTATGCATTATTTTGCAATGCTTCTACAAACAACAGAAATTTTAGAAATAATATTTTCATGAACGCCCGCTCAACTGTTGCTGGGGCAAATTTGCATTATGCAGCTTATTTCAACGCAAGCGGCGGAACTTTTACAATTGATTATAATGATTATTTTGTGTCGGGCACAGGAGGTGTTTTAGGATATTATGGGGCAAATAAAACTGCATTACCAATTGTAGCAGGTGGAGATGTAAACAGTTTAGCGGTGAATCCTATTTTTAAAGTTGCCGGTAGTACAATCTTTTCTGATTATTATGCTGCAAGCACGTTGGCTGGTTTTTGGGGTACCGGAGTATTGTTGGATTATGAAGGAATCACCCGAAACAATCCTCCCAAAATGGGTGCTTTGGAATCATCACTTGGTTTTATTTGGCAGGGAAATACAAGCAGTGATTTTGCTACTGCAACGAACTGGTTAAATGGAGCGGTTCCTTTGAATGGTGCAGATATTTCATTTGCGGCCACCCCTGCAAACGATTGTTTTTTAGACAGTAACCGAAAACTAAAAATAATTACAAATTCCAGTTCAAAAAAGCTGGTTTTAAATGGAAAAGAATTAACCATAACTGGCTCAATTGCTTCGGCAACTGCCAATCAAATTGACGCTACTTCAGCATCATCGGCAATTATTTTTGAAGGAACAGTTGCCCAAAATCTTTCCTCGGGCATTTTTGTTGGCAATTCCATAAATTCATTGCGTTTAAATAATTCATTTGGATTAAACCAGAGCGGCAATATTACAGTATCTACGGCTCTTTCGATTATCAATGGAGCATATAGTATTGGAGCAAACACTTTAACCATTAATGGATCTATTACAGTTACTTCGGGGACATTGCTTGGTGGAAGCACATCAAATATTGTTATTGGTGGCAGCGGGGCAAGCACATCCTTGCCTTCTGTTTCGCTTAAAAACTTAACAATAAATCGTGCAAATGGCATTTCATTAAGTGGCAATTTACTTGTTAACGGACTTTTAACTTTAACGTCTGGAACATTAAATGTCGGCCCCAACACCTTAACAATTGCAGGAAACAACATTTCCCGAACAAATGGTAATATTAATTCAGCTGATCCAAACGGCTTGGTTGTTTTTTCAAATGCCAATGGAATTACATTGCCCATTGCAATCTTTAATGGTTATGCTATTTCCAACTTAACGATTAATGGTACGGGAGGTCTTACTTTTAATGAAAACATTACCCTTAATGGTATTTTAAATCTGGCAAGTGCTAACCCAAGCCCTACGAAAGGACTTTTAGATATGACCGATCCTTTTGAGTTGATAATGGGAGCAGATGCAACTAATGATGGCGGTGGAGATGTTACCGGAATTATTACAAGAACTACTGTTCTTGATAACCAAACATATACCTTTGGAAACAAGAACACATGGCTGTCATTTTATTCAGGCGCAACAAGTCTCCCTGATTACATGAAACTTAAAGTGGTTATAGGAAATGATCCCTGGGGTACCGGAACTGTAAAAAGGGTTTATGAATTAATTCAGGCAAATGGAAATAATTATTTAGCAACTTTTAGAGCTTTTTACTTAGACTCTGAACTAAACGGAAATGCAGAAGATGAACTTTCTTTTTGGGCCGCAACATTTCCGTTTAATGCACCTGTAGATAATGCCAGATCTAATTTTAATGCAACAGAAAATTGGGTAGAAATTTCAGATTTTGACTTAGATTATTTGCCTTCAACTTTTGGGGTATTTCAAATAAGCATGGATGAATCAAACCTTTCATACCAAACCTGGACTGGCAGAATTGATAGTGATTGGAATAAACCAAATAACTGGGCAGTAGCACCTTTCTCTGGCACTGTTCCAACTCCGGCTTCATTTGTAGTTATACCAGATGCAGCAACAACGGATAATGATCCAACTTTGCCAGCCGGAGTTACTACTGAGCTTATGACAATTTCATTAAAATCAGGTAGTATTTTAAACGCAGGAGACAATGCACAATTATCCTTAAATCATAATATAGGTACCTGGAACAATGCGGGTGGAACCTTTAACCCGGGAAATAGTACTGTTAATTTTATTTATGCCGGAAATACAACTATTTCAGGAACAACTACATTTAATAACGTTTTCATTGGTGAAACTACATCTGTAAACATGACAGCGAGCAGCTACATTAAAATAGCTGGTGGAATTACTATAAATAAAGTTGGTCTGAATTCAGGAGAATTCCGGACAAAGGAATCGGGTGCAACTACTGTGGAGTACAACGGCGCGAATCAAATAATAACTAATCCTATCAACTCATCCGGAAACAATGGTTACTACAAGCTAGTTCTCAGTGGAAGCGGAATAAAAACAATGCCTGTAACAGCGATGACCATTGCTGATGAATTTCTTTTAGAAGGACCGCTTACCGCTACTGCTCAGTCAGCACTAAGCATTGGTAATGAATTGGAAATTTTGGGTGGTGCAACATTTGCTGCCGGAGCATACGATCACATGGTTGGAGGGAATTTCGATGTTGGAGGACATTTAGATGCTGGAACTTTTATCCCAACTGCCGGGAAAACAATTACACTTAATGGAGCTGCAGTGCAAAATATTTATGGTGGATCAGGAATAAATTTTGAAAATTTAGCAATAAATAACAGTGCAGGTGTTGATATATTCACGGATATAGTTGTTAACGATGTGCTTACACTTTACAACGGAAATTTGAATGTTGGAACAACTACTTTAAAACTAAATGGAGGCATAGTAAAAACATCGGGTTTTATAAATGTAAACACATTATCTTCTTTAACTTTTGGGGGAACAACAGCATTAACTTTGCCAGCATCATTGTTTTTTACACCGCCATCTATTAACAATTTTACCATAAACCGAACAGGCGGGGTTGTCGCAGGTTCTGATATTACGGTAAATGGTATCTTAAATCTTCAAAGTTCAAATCCATCGGCAAATATTGGAACTTTTGATACAGGGAATAACACCTTGAATATGGGTGCGGGTGCAACAACCTCAGGAATTGGTGATGTTACCGGGAAAATAAAAAGAACCACCATTTTACCCAATGTTGAATATACTTTTGGAAATAAATTTTCAAGTGTCACTTTCCCAAATATTGGTACTTTGCCTACGGAAATAACGCTAAAAGTTAGTATGGGTTCTGCACCAGGCTGGAAACCTGACGGCATTATGCGAGTGTACGATATTAGTCAAATTGGTGGAAGCGGTACAAGTGCAATTATTAAATCACATTATTTAGACAGCGAGCTAAATGGAAATATTGAAACTAACTTAAGTTTCTTTGGTTATATTTTTCCCTCTTTAACTATGTTAGACCGCGGGCTTACAGAATTAAATGCCACCGAAAATTGGCTTACGCTGAGCAATGCGGATTTTGGTAATCTCCCCTCGGCTTTTGGGGTGATTGAGCATGGTTTTGGGGTGTCAACATCTGATGTTATCACCTGGGATGGAAGCGAAAGTACAGATTGGTTTGATCCTAACAACTGGACTCCTGCTTTTATTCCTTCAATAATAAAAACAGCCATTATTCCTGATGCCGCAACCACTCCCAACGACCCATTAATAACTGCAAACAGCACCAGTAACATAAAAACACTTAGCATTCAGTTGGGTGGAATCTTAAATGCCGGAGCTAATAGTCAACTTACAGTGAATGGTTCAAGTGGAGCCTGGAATAATATAGGTACATTCAATGCCGGAACAGGGAAAGTACTTTTTAATCATGGCATACCTTCCGAAATTGCGTACCATTGCTGGAAATACAGATTTCTATAATATTGAAGTTGGGCCAAGCACAACTTTGCAACCTGTTCCGGGTAATTATATGCGAATAGCAGGTGCAGGAATTGCAGATATGACGAGTGTAGTAGATTTTTCCACTGTAGATAACACCGTAGTATGGAATGGTGCAAATCAAAACATTGTAAATCCCAATGGAATTGCAGGAAATAGTGGATACTATAATTTAGTTTTGAGCGGAAGTGGCACTAAAACAATGCCTAACACACAAATGAATGTTGCAGGAAGTTTTAGCATTTCAGGAACTGCAAGTGCAACTGCTGCTGCAGCTTTAATTGTATCTGGAAACACATTGATTAATAGCGGTAGTACTTTTGCCACAGGAAATTTCAACCATTTGCTGGCAGGCAATTTTGAAAATAATGGAACATTTACAGCTACATCGGGCGGTACCATTACTTTTAATGGCACAACAGCACAAACCATATCAGGTACTTCATCAATCGGTTTTAATAATCTAACCATAAATAATTTACTTAACGTAACCCAGGCTGCCGACATAAGTGTGAATAACGTATTATTGTTAAATGGTGGAAATATAATAGTTGGAAACACAACCTTAGGCATAAACGGAACAATCAGTAATCCATCAGGGGCTATACAGGTAAGCACTGCCTCAAGTCTTAGTTTTGGTGGAACATCTGCAATAACACTAAATAACAACCTGTTCAGTTCAACGCCTTCTGTTAATAACTTAACCATTAATCGTTCAGGTGGGCTTACTCTGGGTAATCAAAGTTTTAGGGTAAATGGTGTGCTGAATTTACAGGCCGGAACGCTGAATCTGGCAGCAAACACTTTAACCATTGCAGGCAGCGCTCCAACCCTGGTAACAGGAAACATAAATGCAAGTAATGTGAGTGCAACTTTGGAATTTGCAAATAACGTGGCAATTACAATCCCGTCATCTATTATTACCGGAAATATCAATAATTTGACTGTAAGTGGTGCAGGTGGAATTACGGCCGGGGCTGATATTGCATTGAACAAAGTCCTCAACTTGCAAAGTTCCAATCCCACCGCCTTTAAAGGAAGTCTTGATATGGGCAGCTTTACGCTCAATATGGGGGTAAATGCGACCACTGTTGGTGCAGGCGATGTTACCGGTATTGTAAAGCGGCAACATATTTTTACTGATGGCGTGGAATATACTTTTGGAAATCAATATACAAATCTGAATTTCCTGGGTGTAACAGGTAGCACAAAACCAACATGGATAAGTTGCAAAATTGAAATCGGAACTGCACCAACATGGAGAAATGAGGCTATTAATCGGTATTACAGTTTTGCGCAATCGGGCGGGAATGACAGAATGATTGTAAAGTTGCATTACCTTGATAGTGAATTACACGGCACCGAAACCGATGAAACACAACTTGTGTATTGGGACGCATACGATCCTGCTTTAACACCAAATAATTTTCTTTCGAAATACCCCCGGAATCATAATGGTAACGATGCAAGCAACAATTGGGTTGAGCTTGTTGGCCCTGCCATAAATTACCTTGCAACATCTGCCACTTTGGATGTTAAACAATGGGGTTTAAGTTATACTAATGTCAGCATACACAAATGGATCGGTCTTGGTTCTGTTTCATATCCCGGGGATTGGAGTTTGCCTGGCCATTGGGAAGGAGGGGTGCCAGACGAAGGGAACGATGTATTGATTCCTGCTATTTTGCCAAGTGGAAATTCAGGTTATCCCTATCGTAATCTACTTCCTGTCATTTCTCCCGCAAAGGCGCAATCCATTGAAATAGAATCAGGAGCAGTTTTAAATTCAAATGCTTATGACATTACTGTTTCAGGGTCAGGTAATGCATGGATAAATAATGGAACTTTTACACCCGGTAGTGGTACGGTAATCTTTAATCACGGAGATGTGGATGCGGTTGTAAACCTAAATGGGACAACCAATTTCAATAATCTTAGGGTAGTCAATAAAACATTTTTGCAGGCTACTTCAGGAAGCATAACAAGAATAGGGGGTGCTTTTGAATCTGAAATTGATAGTAAATTAGATTTTACCAGCAATATAAATACCGTGGAATACAATGGTTCTGCTGCACAAAATGTGGCCAATCAACCCGCCGAAACTACAGCTGGTTATTATCACCTGGTATTTAGCGGCAGTGGCACTAAAACACTCTCCTCAGATGAGCTAAAAATATATGGTAACCTTACTACAAATGCAGCAGTATCTGCAACCGGCAATACACTTACAATAAACGGATCGGCAGCACAAAGTATTAGCGGATCAACATCGCCAGCATTAAATAATCTGACCATTTCCAATGTTACAAGCCCGGTTACCTCCCTGGTAAATTTGACCTGCTCCGGCAATTTTACAAACTCCGGAGAGTTTGATATGACAAGCACTACACTTGCAGTTACAGGATCGGTTACAAATATCGGAACAGTAAAAACTGCCTCAGTAAGCGTTTCACCATTACCATCAGGTAAAACCTGGGGAGGTACAGTACAGTATTATAATAGTTCTGGCAATCAAACAGTGGTGTTGGGTACGTTTAATAATCTCACATTTAGCAATACAAGCGGCACCCAAACTGCTACTGGTAATGTAACGGTTAACGGAACTTTAATTACGACTTCCGGTGGTTTGCTGAACTTGGCTGCCAACCAACTTCTTGGCACTTTGTCAACCATTAGCAATGGCGGTATCATTCAAACCCAAAATACAAGTGCTGCACCAATACCTTCGGGTAAAACATGGAACGGTACAATTCAATATAATGCTCTGGCAGGCGGACAAAACGTAATAGCCGGAAACTATAGTATTTTATCCATGAACAATACAAGTGGTACCCAAACGGCAAGCGGCGATATTTCGGCAACAACATTTAATTCAACTGCTGGCGGAACAATAAATATGGGAACAAATACCCTGACGGCAACAAATATTTTGCATTCGGGAATTTTAAGAACTCAAAATACAACAGCAACTCCTTTTACCGGCGGACTTACCTGGGGCGGAACAGTTGTTTTTGACGGCTCAGCAGCACAAACACTGCCTGCATCAACATTCAATAACCTGACTATAAGTAATACGGCAGGAGTAACTTCAGCAGCAAATCAAGCTGTTTATGGAATTTTAAATCTTAGCGTTGCCAATCCCGATGCCACGCATGGAAGTTTGGATATGTCAACTTACACTTTGGAAATGGGGTTGACCGGAACCACTACCGGCACAGGGGATGTTACCGGAATCGTGAAAAGAACAGGTAATTTTGCCGGAAATGTTGACTATACTTTTGGAAATCAATATACCTCAATCACCTTTATTAATACCGGAACCAAACCTGGCTGGGTAAGTTGTAAGATAGTTATTGGAACTGCACCAAACTGGAGGAACAGTGCAGTCGAGAGGTTTTATAGCTTTGCTCAAGACGGTACCTACAATGATAAGGTCATTTTGAAATTACATTATCTCGACACCGAAATAAATTCAAATAATGAGTCAAATATGGTTTTATGGGATGCCCATGGTGGCCCTGTCTTTGGTTATGTGGAAGAACACGGCAAATCGAATAACAATGAGTCAAGTAATTGGGTGGAATTATCAGGTTTAACAATTGCTTACATTGCACAAGCAACTCTTGACAACAAACAATTTACAATTTGTAATTCGATATTAGTTAAAAATACCTGGACCGGATCTGAAGATACACAATGGGATGTGGTAGCCAACTGGACCGCCGGACATGTGCCATTGAGCACCGAAGATGTTTTAATACCGAATACAAGTGCAGGGTCAAACAATTATCCTGTTCTAACAGCAACTTCCGGCGCAGTAGCTCAAACAATTGAAATAGAAACCGGCGCGTCAATCATTGCCAATTCATATAATATAGATATCTCAGGTGCAACCAGTGCATGGGTAAATAACGGAACGTTTAATCACGGAACTGGAACTGTAACTTTTTTACATGACAACATTTCAGATGTTGTCACCATATCAGGCTCCTCCTATCTTAGTTTTTATAATCTTACCCTTGGCAGCAATGTTTATTTTCAACCCTCCGGTGGCGATGTTATTAAAATAGCGGGAGCACTTACACAAACTCCGGGTTCCATCCTCGATTTGACGGCTACCGAAAATTCAATCGAATACAATGGAACAACCACTCAGTTGGTAATTGACCCAATTGGCCCTGGAACCGACGTTGGATATGAAGACTTAATCATTAGCGGAGGACCAAAAACCTTTGAATCATCACTTCATATAACAGGTGATTTAATAAACAACAAATCAGGCCTCTCAATTACAGGGGAAGTTATTTTTAAAAATAATGGTACTGGCAACCCGAATGAGATAGCAGGAGATTATGCTGTTAATTTTGAAAATCTTACCCTTTCAAACGCGGCTGCGGCAACTGTTACTACAATTGACATAACAGCTAGTGGTACGCTAACAGTAAACAGTGGAGTAATTTTGGATCCCGGAACCACTTATACAGTGGGCGGAACCGGTACGCTTACCGGTAGCGGGATGGTTAAAGTAACCGGGCTTGCTGCTATAAATAGTTTCTGCACCCAATATCCTGGCCTCACGAAAAATTTAACCAATCTTACTGTGGACTACAATGGGGCTGGCAATCAAACCGTATGTGCTGCCGACTATGGAAATCTCCTTATCAGTCCGAATGGCACCCGCACTGTGACACTTTCAAATTCAGGAATAATTGGTGTTTCGGGAATTTTTGATCCGGATAAAACTTTAACAGATTACATTGTTACCGGCTCCACCATGAATTCCAATGGTACAGGATCGCAAACCGTACCCGCATTTAACTATTACAATGTGCTTGTGTCGGGAAACAGGGGCGGTGGTATTATCACTTTGGTGGATGATACAATTGGAATCGCAGGTCACAGTACGGTATCGGCTACCAATGCAAACTTTATAATTACAAATAATACAATCGATATTAATGGAAGTGGTGATCAAAGTATTGATCCTTTTACTTTTTGGAATGTGAGATTCAGTGGTGGAGGTAGCAAAACTACATCGGGCAATTTAACAGTAATTGGAAGTTTTAAAGTGGAACCGGGAGTTACATTGGATATGAGTTCTTCTGTATTGGCCGGAACTTTTAATGGTGGAATCATCAACAGTGGAACCATAAAAACTGCCAATACAAGCGCCACGCCTTTACCGGCAGGAAAAAACTGGGCCGGGAATATTGAATACAACGGAAGTACTGCACAAACTGTGGTTCAGGGTGCTTATAACAATCTAGTAATGAGTGGTGCGGGCGGAGGTACAACTGATGCCGATATTTCAATTAGTGGTGTTTTAAATCTGAATCATGCCAATCCTTCTGGTTCTCAGGGAATTTTACATACCGGAAGCAATATCCTGAACATGGGTGAATTGGCCACAACAATTGGCATTGGCGATGTAACCGGAATTGTAAAACGCGAACATGCATTTTCAAATGGTGTCGATTACAGTTTTGGAAATCAATTTACAACATTCAATTTTTTGGGCGTACCTGGTAGCACAAAACCAACCTGGGTTAGCTGTAAAATTGAAATAGGTACTGCCCCTGAATGGAGAACCTCAAATGTGAAAAGAATATATAGTTTTCTTCAAGCTGATGGAAGTGACCGCACCTATGTGAAATTACATTATCTTGATTCTGAATTAGATGCCTCTGAAACCGATGAGAGTAAAATAATTATGTACACCGATAAGGATGGACTAAGTACCGGAAGCAATACTGTATCTCTTGGGAAAACCACTAATAATACAAGCGACAATTGGGTGGAATTGTTAGGTATGGCTATTAATCAAATTGCTAATTCATCTACTGCTTTTGCCAAAGAATATGGCTTGGGTTATACCAATGTTTCAAAAATTACCTGGACAGGATTGGGTTCAGTTTCTTACTTTGGAGATTGGAGTTTGCCTGGTAACTGGTTGGGTGGTGTACCAACGGCAACGGATGACGTGTTAATTCCTGCCGGACTTTCAACTGTCTATCCATTCCGTAATCTCTTGTCGGAAATAACTCCAACCAATGTAAAAACACTTGAAATTGAAACCGGGGCATCGATAAATGCTAACACTTTCAATTTAATAATCTCCGGTAGTACAAATGCCTGGGTCAATAACGGGACTTTTGTTGCCGGCACCGGCACAGTTGTTTTTAATAATGGCAGTACTTCAAACACTGCAACTATTGCTGGGGCTACTAATTTTTACAATTTAACTATAGGGGACAATACCAAAGTACAACCTGCAACAGGAGGTGTTATCGGAATTGGTGGAACGCTCAGTGCGGGTTCGGGAAGTATTCTTGATTTCAGTGCTAACGATAATACGATAAACTTTAACGGAAATGATCCACAAACTGTTATTAATCCCAATGGTGCAACCCCCGGTTATTATAATCTCATCCTGTCTTCTGCAGGAACCAAAACTTTTCCTGCATCTGCCTTAAATATTTTTGGAGATTTATCCATCGACGCAAATGTTATTACAACCGGAAATACATTACAAATGTCGGGTTCAACTTTGCAGACCATAAGCGGCAGTATTGCAACTGAATTTAACAATCTCACAATTGACAATGCCAACACCGTTTTGCTGGATATGAATCAGCTTACAAAAATATTGGGTACACTTCAAATCAATGCAGGTAAAAAAATTGAAATTGCGGCTGAGAATAAATTAACCGTCAGCGGCAACATAATAAACAATGGAGGAAACAACGGATTAACATTATTATCCAATTCATCAGGTTCAGCTTCGTTTCTCCACAATACAAATGGCGTTGCTGCTACTGTGGAAAGATACATAGGAGGGGCTGCGGAAAACTGGCATTTCCTTTCATCGCCTGTTTCTAATCAGGCAATTGCCAGTTCGTCATGGGTACCTTCGGGAACTTATGGAAACGGGACAGGATATGATTTATATGTTTGGGACGAGCCAACACCATGCTGGGTATATCAGTTAAATACAACTGTGGTTCCCAATTGGCCGGCAGTTCATCCAGCTGCCAATTTTGTTCCCGGTAGGGGTTATTTGTATTCGGTACAGGCAGTTAACACAACAAATGAGTTTACTGGGATTTTGAATAATGGCAGCGTTTCATACGGACTTACTATTGATTGCACCTCAGATTTAACCTTGCAGGGCTTTAATTTGGTTGGTAATCCATACCCATCTTCTATCGACTGGAAAGAATCAAAAGGATGGACACGCGATAATTTGCTTACCAGCGCTGGTGGGTATGATATGTGGATTTGGAATCCCGATGCCGAAAACTATGGTGTTTATAATTCGGCTGATGCAAGCGGAGTGGGCACAAACGCAGTTGGCCGGTATATTCCAGCAATGCAAGGTTTCTTTGTTAGGGCCCAGAGTGCCGGAAACCTGGAAACAACAAATGACGTGCGCATACATGATGCAACTACATTATGGAAAAGTGGCCAAATTGAAACAAATCGTTTTATTGCAGTGGTCCATTCAGAAACCGACAATACTTTTGATGAAGTGAGATTGTTGTTTGGATATCCTGAAAATAAAGCAGGTGCCGCCAAATTATTTAGCCCGGTTACAACAGCGCCAAGTCTTTATCTTCCTGAGGGCAAAGCGAATTTTACAATCAGGTATTTGACTGATACAATCGCTAATCCGCATGTACCACTTATGTTTAAAGCTGGAAGTGATGGTTACTATACAATTAATTTCGATTTCGATGCCTATGATTTTGATAAAGCCATACTGGAAGACCGGCTGACAGGAGGATTTACAGACCTGACTTTAGAACCCGATTACAGGTTCAGAGCATCGATAAAGGACAATGAAAACCGGTTTATCATTCATTTTGGAGCAATTTCTACAAATGCAAACATGGAGCTTCCTGCCAATATTTATACAAGTGGTGGCCAATTGGTTATTGATTTAACTTTCGTTGACGAACTTACTGATGTTATAGTTGCAGATGTGCTTGGACGAACAATTTTGAAAAAGAATTTCAACGGTAATGGCATTTACAAATTGGATGTAAAATTAAGAAGCCAGATTGTAATTGTTTATGCAAAAACAAACTCAGCAAAGCTCAGCCGAAAAATATTTGTTCATTGATTATATTCAATCTTGGAAATTAATACTGTCACATGATTTTTATTCTAAAAAATCTTCAATTGAAAAATTCAATTGTTAGATTTGGAAATAACTAAATCTGCAAATATGAGCCGTATTAACTTTTTCCTTTTACTTGTCTTTACAAATATTTCTGTTATTGCTCAAAAAAACTGGAACGGAAAACAGTTGCTTATTCAAAATGAAAATGTAACCCGAATTATGGTTTTGGATAACGGTGAGTTTTCAACCCAAAGTTACAGGTTAAATAAATATCCATATAATTTTGTATCAATTGAAAAGGAAGAGCCGGAAGCATTTAATCAGCAAGGCGTTGGTAATATTTCTGAATTCAGAAGACACAATGGGCCAAATCCCGAAGAATTCTCCTTTTTGATAAACGGGCAAAAAATTACCGGGTAAAACGGGGTGGCAATTTGTAAATGCAAAGTCAAATACCGAAGGAGAAATTGAAACCAATGAAATTGTTTTGCGCGGAACTACAGAATTAAACAGGGATGTGGAAATTTCGCTCAGCTATATTTCATATCAAAATCTTCCGGTAATCCGTAAAAAAATAGAAATTAAAAACACGGGTTCCGAAGATATAAAAATTGAATCGCCTGACATTGAAAGTCTGAATGTACCGTGGGGAAATACACACAATGTTGTTTATCAGAATTATGGCAGATATAAAACAATTGGCCCGTATGTTGGAGATTGGAACGACCCATTGGTAATTTCACACGATCCAGTTTTTAGTCATGGAATTGTGATGGGAAACGAAGCCCCGGGAGTTTTAAAACGGACATCGGTTTGTTTGGACGGACGAACTTTATCGGCCGGGCTGACACATGCCGGGCAGGATTTCGCTTTCAGGCTTTGGCTAAACCCAAATGAAACCTGGGAAAGTACATGGGTTTTTACAGCTTTATATTCAGGAAAAGAAAATCCCCGCGAAATTGTTGATGGTGAAGTGAGTGAATTCGTTCGCAAATTTATGGGAATCCGTCTGGCAGAAATTCCTGAAAAACCAACTTTTGTTTATAACACATGGAAACCATTTCGGCGAGATGTGAATGAGAAACTAATATTTGAACTGGCAGATGCGGCTGCTGAATGCGGTGTTGAAGAGTTCATTATTGATGATGGCTGGCAGGTTGGTTTTGGCGACTGGGAGATTGATTATGAAAAATTTCCAAACGGTTTGAAACCTGTTTTCGACCATATAAAATCAAAGGGGATGAAACCCGGGCTTTGGTTGAGTATGGGAGCAGCTTCAACAGACAGCAAGGTTTTTCAGCAGCACCCCGAATGGTTCGCGAAATACAAAGACGGAAATTTTGTGAATTTACACGATGGCGGAACCGACCGTTTTTCAGCTTGTTTTACAACAGGCTGGAAAAATTATATTCGCGATAAAATATTAAAGCTTGTAACTGAACATGGTCTTGAATATGTAAAACTCGATTTTGCTATTTTAACCAGCGCCTACCGTTTTGATGCCGATGTTTCAGGTTGTTTTGCAGAAAACCACGCGCATAAAGACCGCGAAGAATCATACCTCGAAATTTACCGCGCCGCATGGCTTATGTATGACGAACTGCACGCTGCAGCACCGGATTTATTTATCGATTGCACCTTTGAAACCATGGGTAAACTTCAGTTGATAGATTTTGATATGTGCAAACATGCCGAAGGTAACTGGTTGTCCAATTTCGAAGAAGTAGCGCCATTGGGAAGTGCCCGTGTGCGGCAAATGAGCTGGTGGCGATCGCCGGTAATTCCTGCAACTGCGTTGGTAATTGGCAATCAATCGCTCGATGATGAAGACGCACTTTATTCATTTAAGTCACTTTGCGGTTCGTTGCCGATTATGTTGGGCGACCCGCGGAAAATGGATAAGGAAAAACAGCAACAGTTTAAACAACTGGCAAATTGGATGCGTGCCATGGAGAACAAACATCAGATTATGCTTTTCAGACAGGATCTTCCCGGTTTTGGCGAACCTGAACATGGGAGCTGGGATGGATTTCAACGTATTAATACCGAAACACAATCAGGCGGAATTGTTGGAGTTTTTAAACAGTTTTCGCCCGTAAAGGAACATTGGATAACTGTCAATTATCTTGATCCTGAGAAAAAATACAAGGTAACACAGGCCACTACAGGGAAATTACTAATATCCGCTTCTGGAAATGAACTTCAAAACAAAGGATTCAAAGTAAATTTTGAGGATGATTTTCAGGGAGAGTTGTATGAAGTAAGCCAAACCGATTAGTTGAAAAATTACTCGATTACATCCACTTCTTCTCCGAAACCTCGGTGTGATAAAGCAAATAATCATAAATACGTTTTGCCAGATTTTCATCGATAAAAGGAATAGTCATTGAACCGGAGGCATTCATTATATTTAAACTTGCCAGTTTCCGGTGTTTCTGAAATATCGTTTGGTGAAATTCAACCGCCTGTATTTTATACAGTTCCATTTGTTTCCATTTATGTGAAATGGCACCACTCGAAATGCGGATTTGCTCGTTGTTTATCCTGAAGTAGCGCTTTTTCAAAACAAGCCGGCAATATCCGGCTGAAAGTAAAAGCCACAAAAACGCGCCTACCCAAAATTGCCATTTGGCATAAAAAAAAGGAGTTGCCAAAACCACAGGCAACCACCCGAAAAAAATCCACAAACGCCTGAAATAGTAGTTGTTTGTATAATATTTTGAATTTTCAGAAAGAATGTCCTCTCCAAACAAATCGGTTTTTAAGAGCTCCAAATGCTTGCTTAAACAACCAGGAGCGTCAACAACCTGTTGCCTGCGGTTTTGTCCACTCACTGCCTGTTTGAAAACCAAATTATAAATGCTGAATAGTTGTTTGATGGGACCGGTTTCCCAGTTTAATTCCTGCACTTTGTTGATTGGGATCACCACGTTCCGTTTGTTTAATAGTCCGGACTCAATGCGGTAAGCATCTTCCTTTTTCAACAATTTGAAATCGAAATATTTAAAAACAGTGCTAAAAAGTGAATAAGCAATTGAAACCGCCAAAAAGAAAATAACAAGAAAAGTAATCAATGCCCAATTTGAATTTGACATAAAATCCAAAAATTCATTTGAATATTCTTCTGCTTTTTCAGAAAACAGATCCTGTACTTGCTGAAAAATCTGAAATCCGAATGCAATAATTATCAGAGCGGTTCTAAGATGATTCTGACTGATCCCGATTTTCAACAAATCTGGCGGTGTGAGCTTTAAAATCAACTTCTCAGGTATTTCCTCGATTTCACTTTCTTCGGCATTTTCACTGGTGGTTAACAGCTTTTTATTTAACCTGATTTGATTTTCCAATTCGCTGGCAAACGACTTTTCGAGTGCGTGTATTTTTAGCTCCTTTCCAACAGTTCCGGCTGTGTCAATCTCAAGTGAAACTACATTTAGAATTTGTTGGATGAGATTTTGTTTTGTGTTTACACTTTGAATCCGATCTAAAGGAATTGCCAACACTTTTTTACGCAAATAGCCTTTTTTTAATATGAATTCGCCACCCGAAATATAAAAGTAGAAATTGAGGTAATACAAAACAGAATGCACCACAAGCAAAATTAATATGACAGCCACAACAGATCCAATAATCATTTTATTATCAAAAATATTGCGTTGCAATACCAGAACAGCTATTAAAGCCCAAAACATGCGTATTCCTTGCTGGAAAGAAACTATGAATATAAAAACCAATCCTTTTATGGATTGTCTTGCAGGTGTTGTAACATCTATTTTACTCATACCCGCTAATTTTTTCTGATAAAAAAGCTTTAAGTTTTTGCGCTGTATCAACGGGTAATCCTGGAATGGATAAATCGCTTGCAGTTCCGCCGGCAGTATAGATTTTTACTGATGAAAGTTTGAAGATTTTTGCAAGAATACCCTGGTTCACTTCCACATGCTGGATACGGTTAAAAGGCACCGATGTTTGTTTATAGGCGATGAGTCCTTTTTTAAATGAAACGTCGTTTTCACGCACCAAATATCCTTTTCGTGGAAATCCTAAAACTGAAATTACAGTTGAATAAATGATCAGCAATCCAATTACAATGATGATTATTGCTAAAACAAAAGTTGGAATTTCATCTTCTGATAAAATTAAAAATGCAACAAATGCGGCAATTAAAATAAGAGCAAAAAGTAAGGTGCGGAAAAGTAAAATTTTCAGATAATTTTTATCCAATGCATGAAACAATTCCTGTTTTATTTCGGGTAAATCTTCGGGAAGAATTACTGAATTTGAAAATTTTTCCATTCAAAAAAATGATATGATTTTGATTTCAATCAAAAATAACGCACTTTCTTTAATTCCGAAATGAAACTGGAAATTAATTCGAATTGAAAATTTAATTCGTTTTTGGCTTTTTTCTATTTCTCTCCAAATTAGAGGTTAGAACAGGCTTTATTACTCAAAAATATACATCTGCAAAATGTATATTGCAGCGCCTGAAAAATAACCAAGCAATGCAAGCAAACTTATTTTTTTCATATACCAAAAAAAGCTTATTTTTTCCATTCCCATTGCGGCAACGCCGGCGGCAGATCCAATTATTAATGCACTGCCACCTGTTCCGGCACAATAAGCAAGGAATTCCCAAAATGAATGGTCGGTTGGAAATACTGAAAGATCATACATACCCTGCGCAGCAGCAACCAATGGTACATTATCGATAATGGACGACAGCAACCCAATTGCCATGACAATAATATTTTCGTTGTTCAAGGTTTTGTCTAACCAGCCTGCAAGAAGAACGAGTGAACCAATAGATTCAAGGGCAGCAATGCTCACCAGAATGCCCAGGAAAAAGAGTATGCTGGGGACATCAATTTTCCGAAGTGCCTGTACAACTGAATATTTGTTTTTGTGCTCATCTTCTTTCCCTTTGTGCATTATTTCTACAATAACCCAAAGTACCGCCAGACTAAACAGGATTCCCATGAAAGGTGGCAAATGTGTCAATGTTTTAAATATTGGAACAAAAACAAGCCCCGAAACCCCTGCAATAAGAACAGTTTTTTGATTTTTATAGGAAAGCGCTCGTTTTTTATCCGATGATTTTAACGCCGGTCTCTGTACTTCGCCCCTAAGTTTGTAAGAAAGATAGACAAGAGGGACAGCTAAACAAACAACACTGGGAATAAAAACTTTAATTACGATATTGGACGCGGTGATTTGATTTCCAATCCAAAGCATAGTTGTAGTAACATCGCCAATGGGACTCCATGCGCCACCTGCATTTGCTGCAACTACTACAATTCCTACAAAAAAGAGACGCTCTTTTTCGCCCTTTATTAATTTGCGAAGCAATGAAACAATGACAATTGTTGTAGTAAGATTGTCTAAGGTTGCAGAAAGGAAAAAAGTTATAAAAGCAATTATCCAAAGTAATTTGCGTTTGTCGGTTTGGTTTATTCTTCCTGTAATAATGTCGAACCCATCGTGTGCATCAACAAGTTCAACTATTGTCATTGCACCCATCAGAAAAAACAAAATACCCGAAAGTTCACCCAAATGAAGCACTAATTCTTCCCCAACCAAATGTTTGTCGGGAGTAAACATGATATAAACTGTCCATGTTAAAACCCCTGTTAACAGTGCCGAAGCGGCTTTGTTGACTTTAATGAAATGTTCGGTGGCAATTGCAATATAACCTAAAATAAATATTGAAATGATTATAATGGTCATGTAGTTAAGTTTTAAGCGTATTTAATTTTAAAGTTTTTTTACGATGTGAAATTTAAAAATAGTCACATTTTTAAGTCGATGAAAATACAAATTTAGAAGGTAAACAGCCAAAGCAAAGAAAAAGTTTTGCAAAATCATAGTTAATCAAAGTCAATGATAACAGGTACAGTTGTCGTTGTTTCAAGCTTTCGTTTATCAGCATTATGTTTTGAATTTTATCAGGTTCAATTTTTGCTTTCCACATTTATTGCCCAATCTTCACCACTTCCAGGTCTAAAATCTGTCCAAGTTTTTCAATTTTCCCAGCAATGTGACCAATGCCAATAGCGCAATGGTGTGCAGGTCCCTGTTTCGACCATCGATCGATAAATTCTTTTACACCAACCGTAAATCGGTAACGGCTGTTTGTGTTACCAATTTGAAGTACAGGCCCCGGAACAGATTCGCCTTCTGCTACCAACAAAAAAACCCCATTTTTCCCTTCCACAACCGAAAGCAATGTAACCGGACCGTTTTTTACAGTCATTTGAATAGATAACCCTTTCCCCGGTTTTCCATGGTAAATTGGAAGTGGTACAAGTTTAACCTTACCTTCAGCAATGGCAAAATGGGCTGGACCGTCGTGTCCCAAATAAACCACATCGTCGGTAAAGTCCATTAAATAGAATTCTGAAAATGAACCGCCTGCACCCAATTCAGCCATAATTTTCATGGCATGTGCGTTTTTTACTTCACACTCTCCGGCTACAGGTATGTTTTTTCCTGTGAGCAAAGTGTTTCCCGCAATTACTGAAGTTACAATATTCTCATATTCATTGCCTGATTGTCCTTCATAATAATAAGCGAGCGAACCGAGATTGTGTTCTTTAATCAATTCATCGAGGGCAACAGATGTTTTTGCAGCCCGTTGAATCTCTGCTGTTTCACATTCAGTTGAAACCTCGAAAGTTGAATGAATTTCTGCAATTTTTGATTCCAGTTGTTCATCAGAAACAGCTTTGCGCAATTTGTCAAGTTCACACATTTCAAGTATTTCGAAATGAGTGCCAAACGCGGCACTTTGCCGGGTGAGGTCGGTGTAAACATCAAGCATGCCGCCATAATAGTTGCCTAAAATTCCCATTCTGTTGTTTCTCAATTTCGCCGCTACACGGGCTGCATCAACCCAATTTTTTAGTTCACGCCAGGCATCTGTCATCTTTTAAATATCCGGTTACAATATTATATGGTATTCCGATGCGGTTAAAAACACTTGCAATTTCGGGAACTGAGCAGGCCTGGCAGTGTTCGAGCCACAATCCTGTCATTTTTCCACGGTCGCCGAGTTGATTAAATTTTTCATAATCCAATTGGGCGACAGGTTGCAGGTTCAGCAAAATAACCGGGACTTTCAATTTTTGTGCAATTGGTAAAACAGTTGAAGAAAGTGCGTAGGTGGAAATATACAGAAATACGATTTCCACATCGGCAGCTTTCAAAAATGTGGCTGCATCGTTGGCTTTTACAGGGTTGTCAACCATTCCTGCATCAAAAACTTCGGCGCCAAAACTTTTGATTTTTTCATTTATTTGTGACTGATATCTTTTCAGGTTGTCGAGCAACCCGTCAAACTGGTTCCAATAGGTATCGAGGCCAATACCAAATAACCCGATTCGAACTTTATTTTCCATATGATTATAACTGTTTGTTTTTGTAGGTGGTTTGAAATTTGTTCATGGCCGTTTCAATTTAGAAATTTTTTCATTTTTTAGGTTTTCCAAACCTGTTCTTGCCCTAAGCTGTGATTTCTCAAATTTAACACGCATATCTTTAAGAATATCATCATATTCTTCTTTATCTGCAAGGTTGAATTGTTCTTCAGGATCGCTTTCGTGGTCGTAAAGTTCTTCGTTTCCCTTTTCAGTATTATCTCCCCAGCGTGTATATCTGAATTTGTCAGTTCTCAGCGACGCATTTTTACCTCCATAGGAAATGGTATATGCAAATGCATTTTTATCCGCTGGTTTATTATCTTTCAAATAAGCAATTAAACTTTTCCCTTGCAAAATTTTGGGTTTTTGGTCTGAATATCCGCAAATATCAATGAGGGTAGGATAGAGATCGAGCAATTCAGTGATTGTGCTGCAAGAAGTTCCGTAATTGTTTTCATACCCCGGCACAGAAATAATCAGAGGCGCGCGGATGCTGCCTTCCCATAAACTCACTTTTCCCCAGCAATCGTGTTCGCCCAAATTAAAACCATGGTCCGACATAAAAATCACGATTGTTTCATTCCTCAATTTTAACCGATCGAGAGCATCCAACACTCGACCAACCTGCTGATCCATAAATCTTACACTCGCCATGTAGCTGCTTATTGCCTGTCTTTGCTGAAGTTCGTTCATTCCCCAAATCTTATAATTTTGCCGAAGTATTGCTTCTTCCGGCACATTTTCCCCAATTCTGAAGGGTGGTAAAGCAACTTCATTTTCGGGATAAGGATCAAAACAATTTTTTGGTGCTATCAACGGAACGTGGGGTCTTACAAATCCGACTGCCAGAAAAAACGGGGCATCTTTTTTAATACGTTGTTTATTGGTTCCGTTTACCGGTACTTTCCCGGCCCGGTTTTCCAAAATCGCTATTGCCTGGTTTGCTGCGAGGTAGTCGGCTTGTGTCTTTTCTGTTCCATCAGCTAAAATCATCCGCGAAAAATTAGAACCATAATGTGGATTTTTAGGTGAAAGCAGTTCAAGCTTTCCCTGACTCATGGTTTCGGGAGCCATAACATTGTAGGCGTAATCCCAGGATTCAGGCTCATCACCGCCGGGTTCTCCCCTTTCAATTCCTCCAGGTACGCCCATGTGGTAAATCTTTGAAACCCGTGCAGTAAAATATCCCTGTTCACGAAAAAAACCAGCCATTGAAGGATGATTCACCAATTCCGGAGTTTCCAGTTTATAACTTCCGGGTGTGTCTTTATTACCCAAAACACCATTGGTTTCAGGATATAACCCGCTCATAAACGAAGCCCGCGATGGACCGCAAAGCGGAAACTGGCTATAAGTTCGGGTAAATCGAACACCAGCTTTGGCCAGTTTGTCGAGTTCAGGTGTATGGTTGTCAATCCCCATAAAAGGACCGATTCGGGTATTCAAATCATCGGAAACTATTAACAGAATATTGGGTTTCGATTTACTGGTTCCATCTTTTTTTTGAGCTGAAGTAAATTGAAAAGGAAAAATAAGAATCAGAAAAAACAACAAATAATCTGGGTAAGGAAAACCTCTTTTCTGAATATAAGGTTCGCTTTTTATTGTTTCAGGGAAATTGATGTTTCTCATTTTAAAATATTTATTCTTTCAAAGTTCATATAAAAAAAGTGAAAAACTGTATGGTAAGCAAACTTTGAGGATTTAATAATTTCTTCTTTTTGTCAAACGCTGTCAGGTTTGTTGGCAGCAATGACTTGTCGGCGTTCACAGAACCTGACAACGTCAGACAACGTCAAAAATCATAAAAAAACGGGTTGCTCAATTCAGAACAACCCGTTTTATGGGAATTATTTTATCTTGTTGTTATTCTTCCCAGGCTACTCTTGTTGAAGGAAAATAGTCAATTCCCAGCGCATCAAATCTTTTACCTTGCTTTGCAAGCCGGGTTTTGTATTCATCCCAGCTTCTTGTTTCCGGTGCTGCCCAACCAATTTCGGCATAACCGGGCAAACGGGGGAACACCAAATATTCAACCTCGTCAATATTCGAAACGGTTTCTGTCCACAATGCGGCTTCAATTCCCATAATTTGATCTTTTTTAATTCCCGGAACTTGTTCCAGAGGTTCCCAGTTGTATCCCATGTCAACCTCAACATAGCCTGCCCAGTGCAAACCATAAGTTGATGTAGAATCATACTGCATGTCCAGGTAAGCTTTTTTCGCAGGAGAAAGAATCACTTTTGCACCTTGATCAAGCGCCATTGTTGTGTTTTTAACATTATCCCAGAACTGCACTGCCGAATTTTCGACCAATGTTGCGTTGGCAATTTCGTCCCAGCCAATCACCTTTTTGCCATGTTTCAGCACAATTTGCTGCACCCTGTTTACAAAAGGAATATAATCTTCCAAAGGAGTGGAGTGCGATTCATCGCCGCCAATGTGAATGTATGCACCTGGCGTAATTGCCGCCAGTTCGCCAAAAACATCGTCTATAAATTGATAAGTAATTTCTTTATCGGTGCAAAGTGTGCTGAATCCTACCTCAATACCTGTATATAAATCGCGGGCTTTGCCATCACAGTTTAGTTCGGCGTATGATGCCAAAGCTGCGTTGGTGTGGCCGGGCATATCAATTTCGGGGATGATTGTAATGTTGCGATCCTGTGCATAATTTACCAATTCGGTATATTGTTCCTGCGTGTAAAATCCTCCCGGACCGCCGCCAACTTCTGTGCTGCCGCCTATTTCGGTAAGTTTTGGCCACGATTTAATTTCGATTCGCCAACCTTGATCGTTGGTTAAACCCAAGTGCAGGGCGTTCATTTTATACATGGCCATGAAATCAATAAATTGTTTTACTTCGTCAACACTGAAAAAATGACGGCCTACATCCAGCATTGCACCCCGGTAGGCATATTCAGGAAAATCACGAATTTCGCCCGTCGGAATATGCAGTTTTTCGCGGGCCGCAGCTTTTACCGGCATGGTTTGCAGCAATGTTTGAATACCATTAAAACAACCTGCCCGGGAAGTAGCCGAAATGGTGATTAAATTTTTGTCGATTTTCATTTCGTATCCTTCGTTTCCCAAATCGTTGGCAGTTTCCGAAATTGAAATATAAATACCACTTTCCGCTGCTTCATCTGTTGCAATAATTTCGGGGGCAAAACCTGAAATACCCTCGATGGCATTTGACAAATATTCCCCGGTTTGTTGCAACCCATCCTGAACATAAATTACAGTCGAACCGCTTATTTCAAAATAACCTTTAGTTGCTGTTACTGAAACAGGTTTTGGTATGAATGCTGTTTGCGTGAGCTCAATGGGATTTTTTGTTGCACAGGAAAACTGAAAAATGATAGCCATAACAAGACTGACTTTTAAAATGGATTTCGTTTTCATTATTCTTATATTTTTTTGATTTAGTTAGCAAAACTAAATAAATGGAAGGAAATAACGCGCGTTTATTTGGAATATTGACAATCGGTTATTGCTTTTGAAAGTGCGTTATAGCAGTATTTATAAAATCAAGTCAACTTTTATAGAAATCCTTTGTTCATTGACTCATTAAAAAAGGCCTTTCGTTTCAACTTTCAATGGAATATTATGTTTTAAGATTTTAATTGCAGAAATGGGTTTAAAACTGATTGTAACTTTACAGTAATTTTTAGTTTTATCCACAGAAACAGAAAACAATAAGGATTGGAAATTTACCAATTCGCACGAGAACAGAAAAGATGATGCGACTTTTGATATTGCCTTTTTTAATGGTATTGGCAACTTTTCAGCTTTGGGCGCAACCAACTGAGATATCGGGTAAAATTACCGAAAAGTCTACAGGCCAGCCGATTCCATATGCCAACATAGTTTTCAGGGGAACTTCAATTGGCACAATGTCGGATATCAACGGAAGTTACAACCTCAAAACTTCCAAACCGGGTGTTGAGATTGAAGTTTCTTCGATTGGTTACCTACGGCAATATGCGCCCATTAAAATCAACCAAAAAAATCAGATCGATTTTCAGATGGAGGAAGAGGTTTTCAATTTGGGCGAAATTGATATTCGCCCCGGTGAAAATCCTGCCAACATAATCTTTAGGAAAATAGTGGAAAACAAAAGTGTGAACGACCCCGCCAATTTTCCGTCGTGGCAAAGCCGGATTTATGCAAAAACCGAAATAGATTTAAAAAACGTGAAAAGCTCACTTCGAGATAAAAAACTGATGGAGCAATTCGATTTCGTTTTTAATTATCTCGATTCGCTCGATAACGAAGGGAAAACTTTCCTGCCCGTGTTTTTAAATGAAACTGTTTCGAACTATTACCACGACAGCGAATTGAACAAAGAGCGTGAAGAAATTTTAGCCAACAAAGTTTCGGGTACAAAGTCGGATGTTTATTCGCAGTTTACAGGTAAAATGTATGAAAACATTAAAATTTACCAGAACTACATGACTTTTTCCGATATTGGTTTTGTGTCGCCGGTAAACAACCTCGGACTTCAGTTTTACAAATACTATCTGGTTGACAGTGCAACGGTTGATGGGCAGAAAATATATGAACTTTCGTTTCGGCCAAAACTGCCGCAAGAGCCTGTTTTTAAAGGAAAGTTTTGGGTTGAAGATGGGAGTTTTGCACTCACAAAGCTCGAAATGCAACTTTCGGAACAAGCAAATGTGAACTTTATCAATAATTTGCAATATACAATCGAATACAAAAAGAATGATGGCAGATGGGTGCCAAAAACAGAATCGGTGGTGGTAGACATTGACATCAGGAAAAACAAGGATTCGGAAAAGATGGGTATTATAGCCCGTAAAACAAATATATACGAGAATTTCAGGTTTGAAAATGTAAGCGAAATTGTTAGGAAACTGAAAGATCCGATTGTTCTTGCCGACAATATAATGGGCAAAAGCGATGACTTTTGGATAGAAAATCGACCGGTTGAGTTGCAGCAACGCGAACGCAATATTTATCTGATGGTCGATTCAATTAAAGATGTAAAGCTTTACCGCACAGTAGCCGATAATTTATACATGTTCGCCTACGGATACCGTGATTTGGGGAAAATTGAACTTGGTCCGTATTACTATATTTACAGTGCAAACAAACTGGAAGGATCTAGATTTCGCATAGGTGCGCGCACTACTTATAAATTTGACAAAAACATACGGTTGAATGGATTTGGCGCGTATGGTACACGCGACAGGGAATTCAAATATGGCGGAGGTTTCGAGTATTATTTCTCAGTAAAACCCTTGAGTATGTTTTCGTTTCAAATGCAACATGATTTGGAAATGCTTGGTAAAAGTGACAAGGCATTTTCGGAGCAAAACATAACAACTACTTTGCTGGCCAAGCGTCCAAATTCGAAGTTCAACATGGTCGATAAATTCGAAGTTCAGGCAAAAAAAGAGTGGCGGAAAGGTTTACTCAACGAATTAAAATTGTCGTCATCAAAAATTCAAACTTCACCATTTGTGCCTTTTGTAAATGCTGATGGAGTTATTGTTCCTGCCATTAAAAGCACCGAAATAATGCTGGGACTGCGTTACGCTCCGGGGGAAGAAATTGTGCGCGATAAATTTGAAAGGAATGTTTTATCGAATTTCAAGCCTACCTTCAATTTAAAAATTACAAAAGGGTTTGATGGTATTTTGGGTGGCGAATATGATTATTATAAGCTCCATGCCGGACTTTACGATAAACTAAACATAAACCCTGTCGGATTTAGCAAATATTACATTCAGGCTGGGAAAATATGGGGCGATGTACCGTTTCCATTGCTGAAAATACATGAAGGAAATGAAACTTATGCCTACGATATTTATGCGTTTAATTTGATGAATTATCAGGAATTTGTGAGCGACACTTATGCGAGTATTTTCTGGGAACATCATTTTGCCGGTTTTTTCCTGAACAAAATTCCACTTTTCCGTAAGCTGAAGTGGCGCGAAATTGTTGGAACCCGGCTTCTTTGGGGCGATTTCAATACAGAAAGCCACAACAGCATACAACTTCCAAATGACATGAAAGGACTTGGTAAAAAACCATACACTGAATTTTCACTGGGTGTTGAAAATATTTTCAAATTTATTCGTGTTGATGGTGTTTGGCGATATAATTACATTGACCAAACAAAAAGCAGGTTTGGAATATTTTTCTCGGCGAATTTGACATTGTAAAATCATCTCAGTGATTTTTATGAGAATTATTTTATTGTAATCATTTTGTCGCCTGCCGTCAGTTCAAATTTTAAATTTCCGTTTTTATCACTTTTGATTTTTAAATCATGATTTTCAACATTCATGTTATAATTTCTGTTGGCTTCAGAAACATGTAATGTTATAGGAAATTTTCCCTTGCTCATTTGTTGACGACTGCCTCCAGATGTATTCACCTGCATCCCATTTTACGATTTTGAGTGAAAGCGTTGAAGGTGTATTGGCCTTTAGCGCGTAGAGATCATCGTTTCTGTTAAACCAGGTTAGTTCATTTTTTTCAGAAAAAAATCCAAAATCGTTGTTTGAAGTAACTTTAAACTGTTCATTTGAAATTGAATAAGCATTAGTTAGCAAGTTCAATTCTCAATTTGTTGTTTCTGAAATTATAAATCAATTGAGTCCCTGATAATTTGTCGGTAATATGTGGATTCAGATAAAGCCTGTTATATAGTGGATTAATTCCGTAAATAGCTTTGTAAAGTCCAATCAATGCCAAACTATTTCCTGATAAAATGTCGTCACCCAATCCTTCCTGATTTACCCTGCCATATCGTTGAAAGGCCAGACCGTCTTTCTCGTAACGTTCAAGCACATTGTCAATATATTTAAGTGCAAGTTCAGGTTTGTAACCGGCGTAAGCTTCAACAGCAATGCTTCCCCACGAAAGAAAGATATCACCATTTTCATAATTCGGGAAAGGGAATTGCCAGTCGTTTCCCTCGCCAACAGCATAAGGATAAAGGCAAATGGGCCAAAAGAAAAGATTTTCCGTATTGGTTTGTTCTTCAATTTTATCAAGTATGGCTTTTTGCCGGGTGGTGTCGTTGCAAATGCCGTATACAATCGCCATCAGATTTACCGGAACCACAAGATTATCGCCATGAACCGAATGATCTTTATCAAGCCAGTGCACATACCATTTGTTTGCAGGATTCCAAAAACCACCATCAGCAGTTGATTTGTTAAAACTTTTTTTCAGTTCGGCAGCATAGTTTGAATAATAACCTGCTTTTTCAGGATCATTTAATTGCTTTTCAACATCGGCCCATAAGGTAAGGGCATAATACAATTTGGCATTAACAAAAGCATTTTCATAAGCAGCCCAAATAATATCAATCCAGTCGCTGCCTTTTTTTTCCAAATGGGAATCAGTCATCATTTCAACCAAATGGTTTCCATTTGAATCTCTTTGCAACATGAAGTCAAGTGCCTTTTCGCAGCTGATTTTGTGTTTTGCTACCCAGTTTAAATCGCCGGTTAGTTGATAGACCTGTGAAACGTTGGAAACAAAATCGGGATTTGAATCCATAAGGTAACCCCATTGTGCTTCGTAAAATCCTTCATCTGTAACTGTACCGGGTATGGCATCTTCGTCCAGGTAGGCCCACCTTGCAATTACTCTTCCATCGGGCTGCACCGCATTGTCGCGATAAAAATCCAGACAATCTTTGTAGCCTTCAGTGTAACTTTCGTCGTTAATGCCAATGGCAAACTGCGCAATATATTGTTCGTGCAAACATATTGGACCATATGGGGTATGCCAGCTGTTACCTCCAAAATGCTTTGCATCGATAACTCCGATTCGTGCAATTGTATTCAATAATGCTGTAATTTGTTTGCCGTTTTCGCCGGCAAAACTACCCCTGTCATAAGCTTCATTATAGTTTACATAAGACATGGTAATGGATTGCACATATTTTCCTGAAACAGCATGTGAATCGATCCCAAACATCTGTTTTTCCCCGAATAAACCGGCTCCTTTTTTCCTTTTCATAGCGGCAGGTGAGTTCGCTGTCAGATACTGATATGGTGTAATTCAACTTGTCGTCACTGGTGCGGCTGTATTTCATTGCCACTTTTTTTTCAGGCGCTTCAACAGAAATTTTTAAAGCATTTCCTGTTGTGCTGTTCCAGAAAACCGATGAATTGGAATGCACTCCATATGTACACAACTTACTGTTAAAAAGATAAAACCAGGCCAGTCCGCCATATTCAAGAAATGCGCCGTTCCATGTATTTATACTATTGAAGGTAAAAGATGGAAATGCTGCTTCTTCGATAATAATTGATTTTGGAAAATTCCGTTCTATATCAAACTTAACATCGTTTTCGGTAATGATGAATTTCCAGTTTTCGTTAACAATTTCATCATTTCCACCATAGGTAATATTGCTGATATTCACCGAGTTTTTTCCAATATTTATAGCAGGTTCAGACATTAATTTGAGGGTAGAGTATGATCCTGTTGATGTAACGATTTCCGAATAAATACAGTTTTGCCCGGTAACAACTGGCTGTCCGTTTACAATTAATTCTGAAATCGAACATTTTCCGTTGTAATCAAGCGTAAGAGAAATATTGCTGTTGCCAAAGACGACTGTTTTGTCAACGGAATTATTTTTAATATCGATTGCTGAGGTCTGCCCGTAAATAAAAGAAAAAAGAAATAAAACGATTAATCCAACGTGTGAGAGTTTACAAAGCATATTTTTATTTTCAGTACAAAACATAATTTACTGTCTTTTTAATGAGTAGAAATGCAAGTCAGCTAAAATGCAATAATTTCCATTTGTATTTTGACTAAATATAAGAGATTTTAATTTTACCCTCAAAAACGTTTTCTGTTTTGGGTAACATTAACAAAAGAATTTATGGCGAGTGATAAAACCAATGAACATGCTAATAGTAAGTAAATTACTAATTATGTGCTTCAGTTATTTTCTGTTTGGCACTATTATTTTTATGTTTTAGAAAGTTTATTATTATTTTCGAACCAGGTTCATTTGTGACGTAACAGAAAAAATAATTAAAAAAGTGAGTTATCATGAATTTAAAAAACAAAATTAAAAACATGGCAAAAACCCTGTTTACCATGCTTATTTTGATGAGCACAATATCAGATTTTGCGCAGAATAAACAGTATGATAAGTTAGAGTAAATACAAGTCCACACTGAAATTTACGTCAAGGAAGTGTATGACGTTGTAAACCGCGGAAGATTTCCATTTTAGAAAAGGCTCGTCATTACCCGTCTTGAAACATTAGTACTGACGTGCATGCAGAAAAGTTGCACGTGGTATTTCACACACGGTTTTTTTTCACAATAATCTCAAAAATTTAATACTTAATAACATGAATAAATATTTGACTACCGACTTTTGGGAAACCTTTGCTACTAAACTTTCTGGTTGGCTGATAACTGAATTGCCTGCCTTGTTGATTTTGATTGTACTGTTTATAGTAACATTGCGTGTCAGTTTTGTTTTAATAATTAAACTGAAAAAAGTTTTGTTGAACCGGATGGCACACCATAATGAAGACCCGGATCTCGAAATAGAAAAACGGCTGAACACTTTGATGGGAATCGTCAAAAAAATAGTTTCTGTAATTATTTGGGCAATTTTCATTATGATTTTCCTTATGAAAATTAACATTAACATTGCACCTATGCTGGCTGGTGCCGGAATTGTTGGTTTAGCTGTGGGATTTGGCGCCCAGGAGCTGGTAAGGGATTTAATAACCGGCTTTTTTATCCTGTTGGAAAATCAAATCAGAACGGGCGATGTGGCAGTAATTAATGGAACCGGTGGTCTGGTTGAAAAGATTGAACTGCGTACCATAACGCTTCGCGATTTGTCGGGTGTTGTACATATATTTCAAAACGGAAAAATAAACACTGTTTCCAATATGACAAAAGGATGGTCGGCAATGGTTTTCGATATTGGAGTAGCATATAAAGAAGATTTGACACAAGTAATGCAACTGATGAAACAAGTTGCCGATAAAATGATGGAAGAAGAAGGATTTAAATTGCAAATTTTGGAACCCATGGAAATTTTTGGTCTCGATAGTTTTGGTGACAGTGCGTTAATTGTTAAAGGACGCATCAAAACCAAACCCAGCCAGCAGTGGACTGTTGGACGGGAGTACAGAAAGAGACTGAAAGAGGTTTTTGATGAACATAAAATCGAAATTCCATTCCCACACCAAACAATTTATTGGGGTGAAGAAATTGATCCTCTTAAACTAAGTATTACCGGAGATAAACAAAAAATAATGAGCGACCAGAAATAGAGAGGCCTTACGCTTTAATCTGACTTTTTTGCACCAGTTATTTGGTTCAAAATCTGAAAGTATGGTTTTTTCATTTAAAAGGAATTTATTGGGATTAAATAAAATGACATTTTTAATCCTGATATATTTCATAAATAATTGGCTTCACATAGTTTCATTTTTATAGAAATAAATTTGGTAAATTAGAGCCTTGTTGTTCTTATTCAACTCATTTAAATTCTTTAAAAATGAATAAAACTAATTTAGATCGCCGTAATTTCATCTCGAAAACAGCCATTGGTACTATTGGTGTTGCCGGTATAATTGGTGCCTGTTCAACCGGAAAAATAAAAAAGGAAGAAATACAACTCCCGGAATTGCTCGATCAGGCTCCCGACGGTAAAGTACTAAAAGCCGGTTTAATTGGTTGTGGAGGGCGGGGTACAGGTGCTGCAATCAACTTTTTGGATGCCGGGCCGAATCTGCAAATTACTGCACTTGGCGATGTTTTTCAGGATAAAATTGACAATTGCCGGGCTGAATTAAAAGCCCAAAAAGACATTGAAATTGCTGATGAAAATTGTTTTATTGGTTTTGATGCTTTTGAAAAAGTAATCGATTCAGGTGTTGATGTTGTTTTGCTTTGCACTCCGCCACATTTTCGCCCTGCCCATGTTGAAGCCGCTGTTAATGCACGAAAACACGTTTTTATGGAAAAACCGATTGCCGTTGATCCAATTGGAGCACGATCGGTGATGGCATCAGCTAAAAAAGCTGAAGCAATAGGATTGTGCATGGTAAGTGGCACCATTAGGCGCGTGCAAAAAGATTATATGGAAACGTGGCGGCAGGTTGCAAACGGCGGAATTGGCGAAATAACAGGTGCAAATATTATCCGTAACGGTGGCGCTTTGTGGTACAGAAATCGTCAGCCCCAGTGGACCGACATGGAATATATGTTGCGCAACTGGGTAAATTTTTGCTGGCTCTCAGGCGACCATATTACCGAGCAGTTTATTCATGAGATTGACGTGATGAACTGGTACATGGGTCAAAATCCAGTTCGTGCAATAGGTTGGGGTGGAAGGCAAAGACGGATATCCGGCGACCAGTACGATTTTTTTAGTATTGAATATGTATACGAAAATGGGATGAGGGCGCATTGTGCCGCCCGGCAAATTAACGGTTGTTCTAACCGAAAAGTTGAACAGATTAACGGAACTAAAGGATATGCTGATGCTGCCGGAATTTTGTATGATTTAAAAGGCAACGAAATTTGGAAATATCCAAAACCTGAAGAAGGTGACACAACATCTCCCTGGAAAGTTACAAATCCATATGTGCAGGAACACATTAATCTGGTTACAGCAATTCGAAACGGAAAACCAATAAGTGACGCTGAAGCACAGGTCAATTCAACTTTGATAACCATTATGGGGAGAATTTCAGCCTACACAGGAAAAGAAGTGACTTGGGAAGAAATGATGAATTCGGATTTATATCTTGGACCAAAAACCTACACTTTTGGTCAGGTTGAAGGAGTACCCGAAGTAGTTCCGGTAGTTGGGGTTGCAAATACTCCGGAAGCGTAAGAGAGTTAAAATTTCAAATTGGTTTTAACAAATTCATTTAATTTTCATTTTTATTTCATCTTTAAAGATGGAATCCATGGTAAGATAGTTTCTTTTTCAAGTTAAATATTTCATAATAAATTGTTTACATATGAAAGCATTGGGTAGTTTTATTGTAATGTTATTAGTCGTTGGGTTAGCAAATTCACAGAACCCACTTTTCGGATTTGGCGAAAATGTTAATTATGAAAGTGTACTTACCGGTAAAAAAGTTAAAAGCGAATCCCTTCAATGGTTTCAGGTGAATACCCGTGACACAACGTGGGAGGTTCAAAAAGATTTGTTGATTTGCCATGGACACCCAATAGGAGTTGTACGTTCTGAAAAGAAATATGAAAATTTCATCCTTCATGTGGAATGGAAACATATTGAACCGGGCGGCAATTCAGGCACTTTTGTCTGGAGTGATGCCAATGCCGACGAAACCAACCGGCTGCCCAATGGGGTGGAAGTGCAAATGCTTGAACTCGACTGGGTAAACCTGAACAAACGCAATGGCGAAACACCCCCGATTGCATATGTACATGGCGAATTGTTTGGTGTTGGCGGCGTAACAACTGTTCCCGATAATCCGCGCGGCGAACGCAGCAAATCAATAGAAAATCGCTGCCTCGGTAAAGGCGAGTGGAACACCTATGATGTGGTTTGTGTGGATGGCACTATCAAACTTTCAGTAAATGGAAAGTTTGTGAACGGCATCAGCAAATCCTCAAAAAAGTCAGGTTACATCTGCCTCGAATCAGAAGGGGCTGAAATTCATTTCAGGAATTTGAGGATTGTGGAGTTACCGTGATAAAGTAATTAATAGAAGATTTGCTTATATCGGGATTCAAGATTATTTCGATTTTATATGTCAACTCACGAAAACAACTCCGCAATATCGTTTTTGTCGAATTTTTGCAAAATATTTTCATCGGTTTGGATGATGTCGCCGGCAATTTTTTTCTTTTTATTTTGAAGGGCGACAATTTTCTCTTCCACTGTATTTGTACAAATCATGCGGTAGGCAAACACTTTTTTGTCTTGCCCAATTCGGTAACAACGGTCGATGGCCTGGTTTTCAACAGCGGGGTTCCACCAGGGGTCAACAATGTAAACATAGTCGGCGGCGGTTAAATTCAATCCCGTTCCGCCAGCTTTTAAACTGATGAGGAACACGCGCAAATTCTCATTTTCCTGAAAATTATTTACCGATTGCTCGCGTTGCTGGCTGCTGCACTGACCGTCAAGGTATTCATATTCGATATTCAGTTTTGCCAGTTCGTCTTTTATCAATCCCAGCATTTTCACAAATTGCGAAAACACAAGAATTTTGTGTTTGCCTGTTTTGTTTGTAATGTGCCGCACAATTTCCTTGATTTTTACCGACTGGGTTTCGGCCACTTCATCTGAATTCAACAGCACCGGCGAATCGCAAATCTGGCGCAAACGGGTCAAGGCTTCCAACACCATCATTTTTGATTTTCCAAGCCCTTCGGTTTCAATTTTGTTGAGCAACTGGTTGCGGTATTCGTTGCGGTAGGCATCGTAAACACGGCGCTGGCCGGTTTCCATTTCGCAATAAATAATGTCCTCGGTTTTGTCGGGCAGTTCCGAAGCAACGTTTTCTTTTGTGCGGCGCAACACAAAGGGGTTGATAATTTTGTTGAGTTCGTTGGCGATTATTTCGTTCCCGTCCTTGTCGATTGGGGTGGAGTAGTTCTCCCTGAACTTTTGCGCGCCGCCAAAAAATCCGCGGTTGGCAAAACTCATTTGCGAAAATAAATCGAAAGTGCCATTTTCAATAGGCGTTCCCGTGAGGGCGATTTTGTTGCGGGCATTTATAAGCGATGCTGCTTTGTAGCGGTGCGACAGCGGGTTTTTTATGGCCTGAGATTCATCGAGAATGGCATAATTGAACTGGAATTTGCCGAGCGTTTCAATGTCGCGGAGCAAAATTCCGTAGGTGGTAATTACCAGGTCGTACTTTTTAAAATCGTTTGTGGATTTTTCACGGTCAACCCCATAATAGAAGAATGCTTTCAATTTTGGGGCAAATTTGTTCAGTTCGTTTTGCCAGTTGAAAAGCAGTGTGGTTGGCACAACAATGAGGTTTGTCCCCATTTTTTTGTTGGTTTGAAGTTGCAAAAACGCCAATATTTGCAGGGTTTTTCCCAATCCCATGTCATCGGCAAGGATTCCGCCCCATTGCATTTCGTCCAGAAAATTCAACCAGTTCAATCCTTCTTTTTGGTAGTGCCGCAGATTGGCCGTAATTTGTTTGGGTACTTCTGTATTTTCAATGTTTGTGAAATTTTTCAATCGCTGCCTTTTTTCGGTAATTTCCTGCAAAATTGTTGTGTCGTCAATGTTGTCAAATAACTCATCGATAACCGAAAAGCGCAACTTCGAAATCTCCAATTTGTCCTTTTTTATTTCGCCGTTCCTGAAATATTTTTCGAGCTTGTGCAACCACTCCGAAGGCAATATACCCACCGACCCGTCTTTTAACTGAATGTAGCGTTGTTGGTTCAGTACCGCTTTTTTGATGTCGTTCAAAGTGACTTGCATATCGCCAAAACTGATTGAAATATCCACTTCAAACCAGTCTTGCCCCGACGAAACCGAGGTGCTGATTTTTCCTTTATAAGGCGAATATTTAAAGTTCTTCAAATCTTTCAAACCAAAAACCTCGATGTTGTTGCTCTGCAGTTGGTCGAAAAATTTATAGAACCACATATTTTTTGTGAAATCATTATAATGCAGGTAAAACAGTTTTCGGCTTTTTTGGGTTTCAAAATCGGGGTGCAGTTCGGCTAATGTATCCAGAAAATCGTCTTCCAGTTCGAAGTTGCGGCGGTATTCTGTAATTTCATCGCCATTTTTCACAAGTATATTTCCCGTTGTATATAAAACTGCCGAAACGTTGTGATCGTATTCCACGCGTGGGGTAAAAACCACATATTCATTTTGTTCCGAAAGGAAAAGCTGTTTTTTGTTGAAATCAAGTTCAATTGTTTCGCTTTTGAAAGTGCCGTTTTTGTACCGAACTTCAAAATTCTTTGAAATGGGTTCCACCACATTTTTGAAAAATTCCTCTTTGTAAGCGGCTACCATCCTAATGTTTTCGGGGAATTCGGCAATCATTTGCGCCACTTTCTCGCTTTTTGCCAAATGGTAAGTGTTGTCAGTCGCATAAAAATAATTGTCGGCAGTTTTTGTTGGCTTGCTTTTTCGGTTCAGCAGGTTGCCGCCGATTTTTAATTTTAGCGCGAGGGTCAGAAAATCCTTTGTTTTCGCTACTTCAAAAACAATGTCAACAGGTTCGGGCGAAAGTGTGATGTCAAGCAAATCTTTTTTCCTGACTTTATCCGCCCCTTTTGCCAGTCCGTACACAAACTTTTCGTTTTGCAAAAGTTCAAACGCGTTTTTCAACAATTGGAAATTATCTCGGTCATCATCCAATTTATCAATCAACTTCAACAATTTTTCAGCGTTTTCCGATTTCTGGATAACAAACTTGTCATCCATTCCATCTTCGTATTCCTTAATATGTGTTGCCAGCGCCGATGTATCATTTTTTCGGGTTTTGCCTACTATTGCTACAATTTCATAATGTTCATTTTGGTTGTCGTCATCAAAATCGTCGTAATAATTGCGGTAACGGTAATCGTACGGCAGGCTTTTTCTGATAACAAAACCCAATTCGACGTGTTCGTTTTTTTTTGTGAGTTTGTCTAACTCCAGGTCATCGGAGTTCAGCTTTTCCAGTAAACCAAGAAAATAGTTGCCCTTGCTGTTGACTACTGGTATCAAGCCATGTGATTTTGTTGTCAAATAGTACTTCAAACCTGTTTTCTCATCAAAACCATAAAAAAAGTATTCGTTGAAATTGGCGTTTTCCGATAAACCGTAATCTTTCAGCATTTCCTTTTCCCGATTCTTTATGTTTCCGTTAAACACTTCAATCAAAAAACCAGGGAGTGGCGAATTGGCAATCAATTTTATGCAACAGGCTTCATTAACTGTTAATTGTGTGAGGTTTGAAACAGCAAGTGGCGAGGTAATATACACCTTATTGTCCTCCAGATAAAAACTTACATTGCCAGTTGGATTCGGTGCCACAAAAGTTATCAAATCGGTCGTTATCTCAATTTTTTCAAACTGAAACTGGGTGTACATTAACTGGTTTAAAACGCGTACGGATACATTTTTCCGCACAAAATCAAGGTCAAGTTTTTGATAATTGGGGATTTCGAAGCCCAACTTTTGACCGTTCCGCTTGCTGGGGGGCGCCACAATTTGTTGGGTTTGTTGTTTATGGAGCAAATTGAACTGGTTATCAAGGTTATCGGAAACAAATAGCAATGCCGCAACTGAATGTTTACAAATGTTCCCCCAGTCGAACGGACAAGTGCAACTTGTTGCGATGTTCTGGCTGTTTGCCCCTTTTACAATAACCTGGTATTCGGTTGAACCCTGGACTACAAACTTCCATGTATCTGTCCTGTCGATGTATTCTTTAAAAAACACCCTCCCGGAATTATACAAGCTCTTTCCCTTGCTCGACACAGCGGCTGATGTGTAAAAGTTAATGTGCCTTTTTATATATTCTTCCGTGAAACGGTTATTCGACGCCATTCAATATCAATTAATAAATTTTGTGACCTCAATTATAAAACTTTCAAGCCGCTAAAAAAAGAAATCAATCGCAGTTTTATGAGGTATTTGTTAACGGGTTGGGTTGAAAAACGGATTAAAATAGAAATGCCAATCCTTCCCCTTTTGTTTTCTTCAATACTTGTTCTTGGGACATCATGTTGCATACCGTCCATGTTTTTTGCACAATTCGATGAACTTCAATACCCGTTGGGGTGAAACATCATTTTGTATGATGTGTGCCGGGGAAATCATGTATCCGCCATCTTTGCCCAAAACAGAGATTTTCCCGATAATATCATTTTCCAAATCTTCATCTGTTCCGTTAGGCAGTAAATTCTGTTGGTCGATGGCACCCCAAAAAGAAAACTGCTGACCAAAATTATCTTTCATGTCTTTGGGTAAATGTCCCGGCACATCAGGTTGAACGGGGTTAAATACTGTAAACCCCATTTCGTGGATGTCATTCAACAATGGAGCAACTGCACCATCGCAATGCAGAACAGGAATTATATTTGGATTAGCAGCTTTGAAACGCCGAATCATCTTTGTATATAGTGGTTTCAGTTGGTCACGAAAAGTTTCAGGAGCCATAATCAGGCTTTGCTGGGTTCCGAAATCATCACCAAACCAAATGGCATCAACACCTTTTTCAATCAATCGCAACCCGATTTGGGTTTGAAATTCGGCACAGGCCGCAAAGAGAGGAACAACATATTCGGCTTCCATCATCATGTCGACAAGCAACTTTTCCATACCCGCCAACTGGTGGGCCAATGAGAAAACTGTAACCTCGATGTCGCCAAATACAAGGAATCGATCGTGGTATTTTTTAACCAAAGCTTCTGCATCGCGAAAACGGCCCGGCGCATCAACTTCAGGGAAAACATAGTTTTCAATATCTGCTTTTGTTTCGGCATGGGCCAGGGGATAATCCACCACCTCAACATAAATATCACCCTGGCGCATCAACATTTTATACTCGTTATACCATTGTTCGTTTTTGTTCTTTTCGATTTTAAAATCATCTGAAACAGAAGCCCCTGTTATTACAATATCACTGCCCATTGCAACACGTACTTCGTTGGCGCTGATTCGGTAAGTTACATCTTCGTATAAATTCTCTGTATAATTTACCGGAACACCCAGTTCTTTTCCAAAATGGTCGTACAACTGACGGCACAAATCGAATTGAATTGGTACACGATCGGGCAATCCCGGCATGATTTTGAAAGCTTTGAGTACGCGTTCTCTTGAATTCATTTTGACAGATTTTTATTTTTAAACATTTACTTCGACACTGCCTCTTCAATTGTAACCGGACCTAATAATCCTGAAGGTTCCAAAGGAATGTCGTCAATTGGTCTTCCCCTGAAATCGTGGTGTAAATCTATATTCGTTCTGGTATATTGTTTTTTATTTGGAAAAGTTTGGTCGCCCGCAACCCTGTTGTACCACGAATTTATGATTTCGATTTCAAGCGTATTTTCACCATGCCGAAGTTCATTGCCAATCTCAACCCTGAATGGTTTCGTCCATAGAATGCCTTTATCCATTCCGTTGATTTTTACCGCAGCAATACCTACATCCTGTACATTTTCCAGTTGCAGAAAGTAGTGTTTATCGTTTTGAGGATCAAAATCGAGATTGAAAGTTTTGTTATAAATAGCTGAACCAGAATAGTATTTAATCCCTGCATCAGGATGTAAGGTCCAATCCATCAGCTCAGGGAAAACAACAGACTCCGGACCGCCCCATTTGGGATCGAAGTGGATTGTCCACTCTCCGTTAATATTTTTTATTGTATTGAAATCAGGAAAATTCCGCAATGCCGTCCCTTGTTTGTTTTCATCGATTGAAGAGTTGAAAACAACGAATATCGATCCAAAAGGTTCCAGCGTTAGCGGCACGGTTGTCTGACCTTCGTTTTGTGAGAAAGCCTGTGCTTCCCGAATCTCACCGGTTAAAGCATCCCATAATTCAGGTTGCAATCCGGCAACGCGGAATTGAACCTTGAAGGTTTTTCTTTCTTCGGATTGATTGGAAACAAAGTAAACATCTCTTTCCGCAATTTTATAGTGGATGTAATCGAAATCGGTTTTACTGTCATTTCCAGGTACATTGAAATCGGAAGGGATTCCTTTTTCGATAAGGTATTCCCTGGCGGAAACTCCCCAGGATACAGAGCCTTTCCCATATTTTTTACCGCCTTTTCCATTGTTTTCTTCTCCCCAGATTTTATTGGCCAATTCGTGAAATTGTATTTGTTCTTTTTCACCGCCAACCAGGCTAACCAAATTTTTGGGTTTATATCCAATCACAGCTGCGCCCTGTTGCAATAATTTTTCCAGCTTTTCAAGCACGGGCATCGAGAGAACTCTATGATCAGGCAAAACCAAAACCCTGTACTCAACACCTCCGGGAACAACAATTTTTCCGTCTTCCACCTTTAGCTGCAGGAAAATGGTTTCATCGGTTACATCATAATCAAAACCGGGCATTGTACCTGCCGGATCCCAATGTTTAAAAGGAAATACGTTGGGCACATGGTCACCATAATAATACAGCACATCGGCTATAAAATTTCCGTTTTGGACAATCGATTGGGTGCGGTGCATATAATCGATAAATGCCCCGGAATATTTCCACCAGGTAACTTGCGGGTTTACGTGTGTTCCGGCAAAATATTCCTGACCGGGCAAACCCATTTCGGGTGGAGAACTGGTAAACGTGTGAAAATATAATCGATTCAAACCCGCACAAATTTCATGGTCGAATGCCGATTTTTGGTCGTGCCAAAGTTCGTCGTTCCAGTGGGGGCCAATGGTTGTAAATGATTCGGCTCCCACAATTTTTTTTCCATAAATGTGTGCTGCGGATGAGGCTTGTTTCAGGAAAAATCTATTTTCCGGCATTGGGCGATGAGGGGATGGCGACCAGAATTCGCTCATCACAATGTCGCTAAATCCATAATTCTTTATACCGTCCATGGGGCCGGCATGCGGACCGGCTGATTCGGGCTGAATTCCCATGTTGTATTTGTGGGCATATTCAGCAAAACGTGCGTAGTGATTGTAAGCAACCAAATCGCCCAGTGTTTTTCGGAAATCGGCAAGAAATGCGTTCGTGGTTTGAACATCGTTGACCACATAGCCCGCTATAACAGGCAAATAGTTTTGCAAATTATATCCACGATAGTTTTTAAATTCTTCAGAGAAATTATCAGTCCAATTCATCCCTCCACATTCCCAGCTATCGGTTTCCATGTATTTCAAAGTCGTTCCAACATGTTCGCCGGCGGCTTTGAAAATTGGTTCCACTACATCGTTCCAGTAAAAATCAAAAGCGTCTTTGCTCATGTAATCCAACACATTTCCCTGCCAGTCGCCACTCGACGTTGAAACCTCTGAGCTTGTGTTTGTATAACCAAAACGTAAAATGCTCCATTCTCCTTCGGGCGCATCCCATGTGAAATTTCCATCACTGTCCATTTTGGAAGTAACATCAAGAATGTCGTCTTTTTTGAGAATGAAAGTAGTTTTGTTACCATCTGGTTTATTTTGAAGAGGTTTGTTGGTCAATAAAAAACGCGTGTCGGGCGCTGAACCGCCAAGTTCATGATAGCCGAGTTTTAAATCCAAATCAGTGATTATCTCATTTGTTTTATTCTTTTCGATTATGGGCAATGCCAAAACCGCAATATCACGGTAAAAATCATTTCTAGTAGAGGGTTGTTCCAACTTAACACTTACGCTTTTATTCCCTGTAATTTTTAATTCAGAAAACGTGATTTGTTTTGCTGCAAATTCCGGTGTAACGCGGGGCCCGCCTAAATTCCAGCCACTTTGTATATTAAATCCAATTTGTAAGTCCAATCGTTTTGCTTCATCCAGGGCAAAAACAAATAACTCGTTCCATTCATCAGAGCCGAACATTGGTCCCTGGGGAATGTCTTTATTTCCGCGTTGGTTATGTCCACCAGCATCAAAAATCATCGCGCCCTGGAAATCCCTTGATTTCATGGCCTCCAAATCTTTTGTAATCGCGGCTTTATTTACATTTCCATTCAGCCACCACCACCAGCAGTTTACGCCATATTCCTGAGGCGGGGATTGAAAATTATTCTTCAGACTTTGGTAATCAATTTCAGGGGATTGTTCAGCTACTATTCCTTTTGGATTGGAACAGGAGGTGAAAAGTAACAGAAAGGATAAGATTGAGAAGATGATTGATTTCATGTTTTTAGTCAAATTGGATTTCGATTTGCAAATATGGTTTCAAAAAAAAATGTTATCTCAAACAGGCTTTAACGCTTGACTGTCCAAGATAACATTTAATTTATTCTTTAGAACTACCGGTTTTCCCAACCCGGATTTTGATCGATTTTAATGTCTTTGTTTGAATCAATTACTGTTTGTGGAATTGGCCACAAATTGTAATCAAAAGTCAAAGTAGCCTTTGTTTCTGGCCAGTGGGCATATTGCCGGATACGTTCAACTGCAATTGTTCCTCCCATACGTAGCAGGGTGTTCCAACGGCATTCTTCATAAACAAGTTCGCGGGCACGTTCATCAAGAATAGTTTTAAATTTATCGTCCATGTCAGCAGCGGTAACTTTGTATGTACATTGTGCACGATCCCTTAATAAATTTACGTCTGCAGCTGCTCCGGCTTTGTTCCCAAGTCGCTGTTTAGCCTCTGCCCTGAGAAGGATTGTTTCAGATAGCCGTATAACATACTCATCCCGGAAAAGATTGCTGCGGTTTTCCCCATCAGCAACACCAGTATAGCTATCGGTAGCAATTTTACAGGAAACCGGATATATTTCGCTCATATTGTTCATTACAGTTACGGCATCTTTACCAATGCCATACATTACATCCCAAGGCACTATTTGTTTGTAGTAGGGAGAAGTTTCGACATTGCCTTTATATCTTCGGCGAAGAACTATTTCCGAATTTCGCATGTCTGATCCCCATTTGTCTTCATACACTATATCTCGGGCATATAATGTAATATTCGCTTGTGAAATTCCCCTTCCGCCTACATTTTCAAGTGTTCCGGTAAGGTGAGCACCGGCGATATCACGGAAAACAGGGCCATAAGTGCGGGAATACGGTAATTTTGATTTAGCATCTTCTGCCTTATAAGCAGCATAGTCAACTTGAAGTGCCCATATGCATTCAGAATTTCCATTTTGGTAATTAACATTTCCTTCCTGAAATAAATCCCAATAATAATTCGGAGATAATTGAAGCGTATCGATTTTTTCGCTTGCACTAAATACACCCTTTTTATAAATATCGATTACTACTGTTTCCAGATTTTTTCTTGTGCCAAAACGTGAATCGATAAGTTTGTATAAACCACCATCGATTACTTTATCTCCATAACTTACTGATTTTTGAAATGCTGCATCACCCGATTGACCATCTTCAACCAGTTGTGTTCCTAAAGCCAGGTATAATTCACAGAGGTTGTGTTGTGCAGCAGCGCGAACTAATCTTCCTCCGGAAACAGTTGTTTCAGGCAAGCTGTTCTCAATAGCTTCCAATTCATCAATAGCAAACTGGTAAGTTTCAACACGGGATGCAGGTTCGAAATCATACCTTGGAGTGGTGGAAATATCAGTAACGATTGGCACTCCGCCAAATAATTCGGCCAAATTGCGATAGGCGAATGCCCGGAAGAATTTTGCCTGTGCCAAAACATAAGCTTTTTCCGCATCTGAACCCCATGATATTTCGGGCAACTCTGCGGCATATATAGCTAAATTTGCCCTTGAAATCACATAATACCAGGTAGTGTAAATCTGATAAAAGGTGTCGTTGTCTGGGTTGATGATGCTGTAATCACTAAAGGTGTTCCCCCTTCTAATAACAGGTACATCATACATATCAGTTCCTTTGCCTCTGAAATCAAAGATCCAGCGCTGTTCCGTTGGATTTACCCATAAATCCCTGATGTGTGAATAAATTGAAACAAGCACTTGATCCACCTGGGCAGATGTAGAGAATGCATTGTCGGTGGTGTAAAAGGTAATTGGTTCCTCTTTTAAAAACGCATCATCGGATTCACAGCCAATAAGGCTAATGAATATCACCAGAAATGCTATCCGAATATATTTTACTTTTTTCATAATCTAATTCTTTTAAGTGATTCAATTAAAAGCTAATGGTTGCACCAATTGAATAGGTTGATACAACCGGAAAAGTATTCGACATATAAGTTGCCCCGGTTTCAGGATCACCGCCATCCCATGAAGTTATTGTAGCCAGATTTTGAGCGGCGATAAACAATTTAAAAGTGCTGATTTTAGCCTCTTTTACCCATGGTTGATCTAATGTGTAAGAAAGCGTAAGATCCTGTATCCTGACAAATCCTCTCGATTGAAGTCCTCGAAAGCGTCCGTCGCCTGCAAATGTAGCTGATGGAAACTCACTGCTTTTGTTTTCCGGGGTCCAATATGGTTTATAAGTCATATTGGCGTTGAACAATCCGGTACCTGAAGTTAAGTATGCCTGAGTGTTGTTTTGCAGATAATAATCATTTCCACCAAAAATTCCACTGACCATTGCATACAGTTCGAAGTTTTTGTATGACACGGTGTTGCTCATGTTCAATCTGAAGTTTTCCTTAGTGTAGCCTAAAATCTCCCGATCGTCGGCGGTAATTCCTGGCACATCATCCAAATCCTGATATTTTGGAGATCCGGGTGCTGCACCTGTCAATTCAATGTACTCCGTATCACTTTCCTGAACAATGCCGATTTGTTTATATCCGTATATGGCCCCCAGTGATTTTCCGATAAATAAACTGTTTGCTATGTCGTCATCTTCGTTTCCATCACCATCATTATCTTCTCCATAAAGTTCAACTAATTTATTGTTGTTTTTCCAGAAAGTAACCATAGTGGTCCATGTAAGATCGTTATTCCGAATGTTTATACTGCGGATAGTTGCTTCAATCCCCGTGTTGTTTATTTGTCCCATTGAGGCAAATACAGTTTTGAAACCTGTCATAACCGGGATGTTCCTTGTGAAGATTTGGTCTGTAGTTTTTGAGTGATAAAAATCAACATCCACAAACAAACGATTTTTAAGCCAGGCCGATTCAAATCCTGTATTCAATGAATTTGTGCTTTCCCAACCGAGTTCCTGGTTTCCGAGCGTACTTTGAATCAATCCATACTGAATAATTCCATTTCTGTCCGAAAATTCATACCGTATTCCACCTGATGATCCGTTGGCAACTTGCGACAAGGTTGTGTATGGTCCGATACCCTGGTTTCCGTTTTGCCCCCAGGATAATTTCAATTTCAAATCATCTAAAACTTCAATATTTGACATAAAGCTTTCTTTGGATATTTTCCAGGCAGCTCCGGCTGCTGCAAAATTGGCCCATTTGTTTTTTGCACCAAAAACAGAAGCACCATCACGCCTGTAAGAACCAGTAATGTAGTATTTCTCGTTATAAGAATAATTCAATCTTCCAAGGTATCCAATATTGGCCCTTTCCCAGGAATTTAAGTTCACTTTCTGTACAGTAGATTTATGAAGTCCCCACATTCCCAAAGTTGTACTGCCGTTAGCGGCAAAGTCACTGCCGGTTGAATTTATATCCTCATATTTCATATAATCACGGGTAGCAACTAAAGTCGCTTCAATACTGTGTTTACCGAAGGTATTTTTGAAGTTTAATATATTGTCGAAAACATAACTGTAAGTGGTGTTATTGTCGAGGTTACCGTTTGCATTAGTCAGGAAACCTACCAAAACTGAAGGTTCGTATCTGTACAAACCTTCCCCCTCCGCAACATAATAGTCTTCATAATAGAAATTCCCCGAATTGTTTTTGTCAAGGTTGGTTAAGAAGTTAATCCTATAATTTAACCCTTTGATCCATGGGACATCAACTACAGCATATGAATTTAACCTGAAATTTTGTCGGTTATCCAAGTTGTCGCGTGTGTTGTCATCAACTCCCCATAAAGGATTTGTGCCAGATTGGGTATAGGGGTACTTTTCCAAATTGCCTGCATCATCACGAAACATTACTCCGTAAGGAGACATCACTTGTGCAGTGCCTATATTTGCTGCAAAACCTGAGTAATCCCGTCTGGAATATCCAGCATCAACTCCAACTTTTAACCAGCTTGTAATATCTGTATTAATTTTTCCTAAAATTGAAATGCGATCAAACTCATCTCCAATTACAACTCCTTTATTATTGTTATATGAAGATGACAAGTAATAGTTAATACCTTTTCCAGCACCCGAAACCGCTAATTGATAATCTTGAATAATACCAGTGCGGGTTGCTTCATCCAGCCAGTTGGTTTCCCTACCTGCAGCAAGATTTTCTAATTCTCCTGTTTTCATCCACGTTGTTGTGCCTTCAGGGTATTGATTACGTGCGTTAACAACAGTAATCCACTGCTGTCCTTTCATCATATCCGGTCGATTCTGCCAGGTTTGAACACCTGACGAAGCATTAAAAGTAATCAATGGTTTCGCAGAAGTACCCCTTTTAGTCGTAATTGCAATAACCCCATTTGCCGACCTTGAACCATAGGCAGCGGCAGAAACCGCATCTTTCAAAATATCGAAACTTGCAATATCATTGGGGTTGATATCGTTCAAGCTACCCATATAAATTACTCCATCTAAAACAATTAATGGATCGTTGTTACCATTGATTGAATTTTGTCCACGGATCATCATGCTTGGTTCGCTGCCTGCGGAATTGGAGGCTCCAATATTTAATCCGGAAATATTTCCTTTTAAAGATTCCAAAACATTAGTGTTAGGAAGTAATGACACTGCAGAGTTTTCCATTTTTAAGGAACCTACTGAACCTGTAAAATCCTGTCGTTTTGCGGTTCCGTAAGCAATAACAATTACTTCATCCAATCCAAGTGTTTCCTCTTCCATCGTTACGTTTATGATTTGCTTTCCAGATACAACAAACTCCTGCATCTTCATCCCTAGAAACGTGAACTGCAAAGTAGCATCATCAGGTACATTTGAGATTGAATAGTTCCCGTTTACATCAGTTACTACCCCCTGCATTGTGCCTTTCACTAAAATGATACTCCAGGCAACGGTTGACCAGCGGTATCGGTTACTTTTCCCGTGACTACTTTTTGTTGTGCAGCAGTTTCTGCTGAGAAACTGAAGTTTTCTCCTTTTTCAAGCAGTGCAATCTGCCGCCCATATACTTCATATTTAAT